>CAYWTR010000016.1:0-93218 GCA_964461255.1 uncultured Fibrobacteraceae bacterium
TCCTCGTCGGAGACTCTACCCCATGGCCGCTTACACAGTTAGAAATACACTCCCCATCGCGCTCTTGACCCTCGCCGCAACCCTGTCGCCGCGCCCTTCCGGCGCGGATCCCATCCGCAACACGCTGACCAGAACCGTCCCGTATGATTACGGCTGGGCCGAGCATCTTGTCACCCCGCCCATGGGCCGCGGCCATGCCGCCTACAACGACGAGCTCTCCTGGGCGGGGGGATACTTCTTGTGCACGAGCGAGGTCTACGCCTACAGCGGGCTGCTGCAGGTGAATTATGGCAACGTTGTCATCGAAGCCGAGATAGGCGCCACCGGATTCGAATGCATCAAGTCGGGCTGGTACAGTCTGACAGCCAGCATGCTGCTCAACGGCATGGTCGCCATCAGCGTTCCTGACCCTGCGGACTGGTTGGGGGGCTCGGAGGCCCACGCCAGGCTTGCCTTCCGGCTGCGGGTGGCCGAGGAGGCATATCCAAACGTATTCATCTGCAACCAAGAGTTCAATGTGGTGCAGCTCGACGATGACCACACGGGAAATCCAGTCATCCACTGGTTCAACAGCCAGCCGCTCACCCGCACCTCGACCGGAATCGCGCTGGTGGCCGGGAAGACCTACCGCGCAAGCCTCCACCTGAAGCTCAACTCTTCCGTCGGTTGCAACGGACTCACGGCCGGCGGTCATGCGGCCTGCGTGTTCTCGCCCCATCAGCTCAACCTGCTGGACGGCGGCCAGTATTTCATCAATGGCGCGGTGCTGCTCAACGCCCTGACGCTCGCGGACGAGAATCCGGACCTTATCCCGCCCACGACGGTCTTCACTCCGGCCTTCACGCTCAATCCCTGCAATCCACCGGTGGCCGGCTATCTCACGGCCACGGATAACGCCGGCGGCTATGGGGTCGATAAGATCTACTGGCGTTATGCTCCGCTCGGTTCTTGGTCCGTCTACGACGGACGGGACTTCTTCCAGCTCGGCGACCTCTGGTTGGAGTTCCATGCCGTGGACCGCGCCGGCAACACGGAATCGACCAAGTCCTTCCGCTTCGACTTCTACCCCGAGACGCCGCCTTTGCCGCCGCTCGCTCCCCGCGAGCCCGCGCCGCCTCTGCTGCAGCCCGTCCTCGCGCGCTGGCTGGAATGCCCGAGCAGCAGCTCCTACCGGGTGCAGATCGCTGATGACCCCGGATTCGCCTCGCCGCTCGTCTCCCTGACCGTCGACAATCCCTTGGCTGTCTTGCCAGCGCTCACGCCCGGGGCGACCTATCACTGGCGGATCGCGTCTTTCCACGACTCCTGCCAGAACTGGAGCCTGCCGGGCTACGCCGGCACCTTCAGCGTGGCGGGTGGGCCTGCGCGCGCGCGCGTGTTCGGCGATCCGGAGCTACTCCACCACACCGTTGTTGCCATTCCGTACCCGAATCACGATGTCAAGGGCCTGGCCGCGGGCAACTCCCATGCGCTGATGATCGGGCCAGAAGGCCAGATCGTGACCTTCGGGACTCTGCTGCCAGAACTGTTCGAAGTGCCCGCGCCCAACAGCGGCTTCGTGCAGGTCTCGGCCGGGCATGACTTCAGCGCCGCGCTGCGCGCCGACGGTTCCCTGGCCGCCTGGGGACAAGACCAGTTTGGCCAGTGCGACATTCCCGAACCCAATTCGGGGTTCAGCCAGGTGAGCTGCGGCGGGAGACATGTCCTTGCGCTGAGAAGCAACGCGCTGGTCGCCTGTTGGGGCGACAATTCCGATGGTCAATGCAATCCGA
This sequence comes from uncultured Fibrobacteraceae bacterium, assembly GCA_964461255.1. GTDB lineage: Bacteria > Krumholzibacteriota > Krumholzibacteriia > LZORAL124-64-63 > LZORAL124-64-63 > CAYWTR01. The sequence goes on from CAYWTR010000016.1 coordinate 1,773, forward strand.
GCACACCTTTGCCCCTCCGCGCCGTGGCTGCAGGATTGAGCCACAGCCTGGCATTGGTGCAAGGTAGTAGCGGTCAGGTCGTCGCCTGGGGATCCAACTCGTACGGGCAGTGCAATGTCTCCGCGCCCAACAGCGGGTTCGTCGCCATCGCGGCCGGCGGCCATCACAGCCTCGCGCTGCGGGAGAACGGCAGCATCGCCGCCTGGGGCTCCAACGTGCATGGGCAGTGCAATGTCCCCGAGCCCAACAACGGGTTCGTCGCCATCGCAGCGGGCTTGGCTTGGAGTCTGGCGCTGCGGTCCGATGGCTCCATCGCGGCATGGGGTCAGAACCAGGCCGGCATCCTGGATATCCCGGAGCCGAATGCGGGCTACTTCGAAATCGCCGCCGGCGGCGTCTGGAACTGCGCCTTGCAGGCCTGGGACGGTGTGACCGCGGTCGATCCGGGCGCGTCCGACGCTCCGCCGCTCGCGCTGGGCATCGCGCGCGTGACCCCTAATCCATTCAACCTCGGGACGACGCTGTGGCTTGACGTCCCGCGAACCGATCACCTGACCCTGCGGGTCTTCGACCTGCGGGGGCGCCTTGTCCGCACGCTCTGGCAGGGCAGCCTGGCGCCCGGACAGCACCCCATCTCCTGGGACGGACGGGACGAGACCGGCCGGCCGGTGGCCAAGGGGGTCTATCTGGCGCGCCTGACGCCGGCGTCTCCCGGGTGGGAGACACGAAAGCTGATGCTCACGGACTGACGGCCGGCCGCCACAGTGCGATGCTCCTGGCGCCGCGCACCTCGTCGCTCGTGGGGGGTGTGGGCGACAGCTTTGCCGCTTTGCGGCATTCTTGACTCGCCTCGGCAGGTCAAGCCGGTTGCCCGAGCAGATTGAGGACTGCGACCAGAATGCCGCCCGGCCGTCTCCGCGGTGGAAACGGCCGGGCGTGCGTCAGGCCGCAGGCGCTGCCGCCAGCGGTTATTTGGTCAACGTCATCTTGTTCGTCTGCGTGTGGCGGCCCGCGACGATGCGGTAGACGTAGGTCCCGGAAGCGGCCTGCCGTCCCGCGTCGTCGCGCCCGTTCCACACCACCTCATGCCGGCCGGCCGGCATCTCGCCGTCGACCAGCGTCGCGACCTTACGCCCATCCAGCGTGTAGACGATCAAGCTGACCCGCTCGGCGCTCGGCAGCGCGTACACGATGCGAGTGGCGGGGTTGAAGGGGTTGGGCGCGTTGCGCTCGAGGCGGAAGGCGGCCGGGATGGACGGCGTCTCCGACTGGTCGACCGCGGCCAGCAGGTCCTCGTTGTCGATCGAGCGCGCCGCGACCGCCACCTCGGCCGGCACGACGCCCTCTGGGAACGTGACGCGCAGCAACTCGCCCGCGCCCGCGATCCCGGCGCCGGTGCCCAACAGCGCGGCACCGGCATCCAGCCCGTTGCGGTCGATGTTGCGCACGAAGACCGGCGCGGCCTGCTCGGCCAGCAATGCGCCGGGGACGACCTGCACGACCGCCCCCGCGGGCAGCGCGGCCGCCAGATTGACCCCCTGCAGCGCCGGGCAGGGCGAATCCAAGAACAGGCTCCAGGTGGACCCCTCGACCTGCCGCCACGCCAGCAGCAGATGCTGCGAGCCGGCCGGACGCTGCTTGGCCGGACCGACCACGCCGAAGTTCATGGCGAAGATCATCAGGTCCTCGAAGTTGACCACGCCGTCGGGCAGGGGGATGCCTAGGCGGCTCCAGTCGTGCGTCGGACCGACGTCGGACGAGCTGCCCGCCCCCGCGCCGTACGCGGCGCCGAGCACGGACACGTCGGACACGTCGACCCGGCCGTTGTACTGGTTGCCGCCCGTTCCCTCCGGCGTGTAGACGTCGCCGAGCCAGTAGTTGGTGGCCATGGCGGCGTACGAGCCGTAAGGCGGGTTGTTCGCGGTGCTGAAGTTCAGCGCCCGGTCGTAGACGAAACCGCCGTAGACATAGATGCCGCGGTCGGCCGTGGTGTCGGCGCCGAAGTCGTGCACCGCCGAAACGCCGGCGCCCTCGTGGGCCGCGCCGTCACCGGCCGTCGGATCGGCGGGATAGGCCGGCGCCGGCCCGCCGTAGACGGGATAGCCGGTCCACCTGGCGTAGCGGACCAGCACGCCCAGGTAGTGCGTGTCGTTGCCGGAGGCATCGGTCCAGCTGAGCGCGACCTTGTGGTAGCCCGGAGCCGCCGTCAGGCCGGCCAGCGGCGCAGGCGGCGTGTTGTCGGCGATGATGGTGTCGCTGCCTCCAGCGCTGTTGCCGCCGGCGTCGACGGCCGTGACGGTCACGGTCACGACGCCGTCGCCGGGCGTGGTGGTAGCCGCCGGCACGGACCAGTACCACTGCCCGCGCCCGCTGTCGTAGCCGCTCGGCACCACTGCGCCGCCGCCGCCCAGCCCCGTCAGATCGGCCGTGATGTTGCCGGCGCCGAACAGCGGATCGCCATCGGTCACCGCCGCCCAGACCGTCACCGCGTCAGTGTCCTTGACGTAGTCGTGCGACCCGGTCAGCGGATGCAGCGTGTCGTTCTCGATCGCCACGCCGCTGACCGAAGGCGCGCCGAAGTCCAGGATGACGGCGCCGTCGTCCGCGGCGTAGCCGGTTAGATTGAACTGGCTGCTGCCGTCATAACCGCGGCAGTAATTGATGGTCAGATCCAGCGTGTCGGCCGCGTACGCGGGCGTGCCGACCGCGGTCAAGGTCAGCTTCATCAGCTCGCCGCTGGCGATGCCGGGCGTGCTGCCGCCCAGAGCCGCGCCGACGTTGATGCGCCCGGGCGCGATCGTGTAGGAGGCGAACAGCGCGGCCGCGCTGAAGGCGCCCTGGTCGGGCTTGGCCGGCACCAGGGTGTACAGCGTGTGATCCCAGGCCAGGTCGATGCTGTAGCCGTAGAGCGGCGCCGACATCCCGCCCAGGTAGCGCACGACGATCTGGGCCGGGTTGCTGCCCGGATTGATCAGCCGCGGATCCGGTTCGCAGATCACGTTGCCGCTGTGGTAAGGCTCGAACAGCACGTGGTCGCTGACGTCGTTGCCCAGGCCGCCGGGGTTCAAGGTCGGATGCTGGGGCCCGGTCGCGTCGCCCCACCAGTTGTCGCGCGCGTCCAGAGCGAAGCCGTTGGTGGGATCGCCCACCACCCGCGCCCCGTACTGGCCGTTGCCGGCGACCACGCCGTCGCTGACGGTGATGTCGTCGGCGCGGCCGTACTCCGGCCAGGAGCCGCCGTAGTACTGCTCGGTCAGGTCGATGCGGATGCCGTCCCAGCCGTTGCCCTCGACGATGTTGTTCGCGATCAGATGCCCCTGGTTGAACGGCCCCAGGTAGATGCCGTTCTTCTCGTTGCCCGTGATCTGGTTGCCGGTGACGGTCAGATCGCTGACGCCGCGAGCGGTGGGCGACGCCTTGTCCGCTCCCATTCGAACCGCCAGGATGCCGTTGCCATATTTGAGATCGGGATCGGACGAGCCGCCGTTGCTGCTGCTGTTGCCGGCGATGATGTTGTCGCGGATGGTCAGGCCGCTGACGCCGCCGGCTATCTCGATGCCGCTGCGGTGCGAGCCGACGATCTCGTTGCCCTCGATGACGGTGCCGGTGTAATCGGCGTCCTGCAGCGAGCCGTAGGCTTCGGCGGCGCCCCAGATGAACACGTTGTTCCCGTTGCCCAGCGCGTCGAAGATCTTGTTGCCCTTGATCAGCGTGTTGGTGATGCCCTGCCGCTGCGCCGGATACGTGGGCGAGGCCAGGTACAGCCCCATGCGGCCGCACGTCCCGTCCTGGGAGGCCACGTTCGTGGCCGGACCCAGCACGTTGTTCTCGACCACGATGCCGTCCAGCGTGGTGCCCGGGCCGCCGGCGATCTGCGCGTCGAGGCGGAAGAGGTTGTCGCCGTTGTAACCGCAGCGCGCATTGAGCACCTGGACGACGAAGCCCTTGAAGACGACGTCGTCGCTGCGGATGTCGATCAGCTGCGCATCGGCCTGCGGCAGGCCGGTGGGGTCGGGATAGCTGATCACCGACTCGACGCTCGTGTCCCACGCGTAGGCCGCGGGCACGGCGTAGCCCTTCTTGCTCACCGCGTGCGTGGCGCCCAGCAGGGTGAGCGGGGCGCTGATCACCACGCGCTCCTCGTACAGGCCCGGCGCGACGTGCACCGTGCTGCCGCTGACCAGGCCGATAGCCTCCTGGATGCGGCCGGTCGCGCCGACCTGCGGGCTGTCGTCATCGACCCAGAGCGTGCCGAAGTCGCCCTGGAAGCCGGGGGCGGCGCCGGTATCCAGACCGCTGGCGAGCCAGGGGGTGTAATCGGCCGCGCCGTTGGCAGCCGCCGCGCGGACGGTGCCCGGCAGCGCCGACCCCCACCAGTTGCCCGAGGCGTCGACGGTCGCGGTCACCAACCCGCTCACCAGCAGCGCCGGACTTGGATTGCCGCTCAGATCGTTGCCGGCGATGGCCACGCGCTCGGTGTCTATGACGTGCCGGTCGATGTTGATCGCCGCGGTGCCGCTGCCCTGGATCAGGTTGCCCGTGACGTCGATGTCACGCCCCTTGAGATTCAGGCCGTACCGCAGCGAGCCCTGGATGGTGTTGTCGGCGCAGGCGGCGCCGTAGAGGCCGCCCCACAGCGAGACGCCGTCGTTGTTGCCGCTCAGCAGGTTGCGGGCGATCACGACGCCGGTGTTGTTGCTGCCGCCGATGCCGCGGTTCCAGGCGCCGGCGATCGTGTTGTCCTCGAGATGGAAGCCCGTCGTGGCGGTGAGGTAGACGCCGGACGGGTCCGTCTGGGGAGCGGCGCCGAAGGCGATCGCGTTGCCGGCGATCAGGCCGGCGGTGGCCGGACCGTTCTGGACGGTCACGCCGGACTTGTTGACGGCGAACCGGTTCCGCTCCACGGCCAGGTTGGCGCCGCCCTTGTAGAGCACCCCGTACAGACCCTCGATGATGTTGTCCCGTATGGAGATGTCGTTGCAGGCGCCCGCCGAGCCGCCGCAGCGGATGGTGCTGTCGTCGGCGTGCAGCGGCGTCGGCTGTCCGCTCAGGGTGAAGCCGGCGACCGTCACGCCGTGAACGCCGTTGGGGATCTCGATCAGGACGCTGGGGTTGGGATCGGACAATCCCGCCTCCGTGATCACCGCCTCCAGCGCGGGGTTCAAGCGCGCGCCGGGCGCGGTCGGGTCGACTCCCACCTGGGCACCCAGCAAAGTCAGCGGCTTGCCGATCGTCAGGCGCTCGGCATAGGTGCCGGCCCCGACCTCGACCACGCCGCCGGCCGCCGCGGCGTCGATCGCCGCCTGGATGCTCATGCCCGGGGCGACCGCGCAGGCGCCCGTGACCCGGTCCAGCACGTAGCCGTGGGCCGGATCTCCGCTGCCCAGAACGGCCGCGACCGCGGCGGCCAGGCTGGGGAAGTACCCTTGCACGTTGGTGTAGACCGTGTTGCCGGTCAGGTGCGAGAAGTCCGAGGTCGGGACCGACAGGTTGGTGATGGGGTACCCGCCCCCGGTCTCGGTGTAGAGGCCCACCGGTTCGCCGAAGCTGTTGCCGCCGGTCAACACCACGTTGTCGCTGCCGCCGGTGTGGGAGGCGCCCATGGTGTAGACCGCCATGCCGGCCCAGGCGTTGCCGCTGGTGGTGATGCCGTCGACCGTCACGTTGCTGCAGTCGGTCAGCGCCAGGCCGACGCCGCCGTTGCCGGTGGCGGTCAGACCGCTGAGCAGCCCGTACGAGGCGCCGTTGATGTCGAACCCGGAGCGCCCGCTGCTCTGGACGGTGACGCCGGTGATCGTGATCTGCGCGTTGTCGCCCGACACCTTCACGCCGTAGCCGTAGGCCGCGGGCGTCGGCCCGATCACCGTGAAGTTCTCCAGCGTCACCGTCAGGTCGCCGCTGATGTCCAGCCCGTAGTCGCTGAAGGGGCTGGTGTCGATGATCACGCCGGCCTGGCTCTGGCCGCGCAGCGTGAGGTCGATGTAGATGTTGAGCGATTCGACGTACGTCGCGTCGTCGAGGTGGATGACATCGCCGGGAGAGGCCGCATCGATGGCGGCCTGGATGGTCGCGTACGTTGCGGATGTGTTCAGATTGGTGATCGCCGCGCCCGCCCCGCCGGCCAGCGCCAGCGAGACCAGACACGCCAGGACAACAATGCGTTTCATGAATGCTCCCCCCATGGTTGGACCTGCTGCCCCCTGGCGGGCGCCTGACGGGCGGCGCCGCGCCACTTTCACTGTCATGCGCCTTTGCTGCTCGGCGGTATCACCCCCTCGTGAAGCGGTGCGGGGCCGCCGCGCCCGGCGGCGAGGCGGAAATGCAGACGTCGCGGCGCTCAGGAACGCCGCCTGGCGATGTCGCGGACTTCTTCCGGCAGCGCGTGCGCGCCCCCGCTATCGCGGCGCTCCGGGCGAGAGAAGAGCCGTCAGTGTCGGCACGGGCGAGAATGTGAATGACGATGCGCTGGTTATATCACAATCCGCACTGATTTTCAATTCGAATCACACGCGTGCGCATTTTTCGTGAGACAATATCAGATAATGACGCTCCGGCACAATGCAGCCGCATGGGCGATGAGAAGTTGTGTCGGCGCCCAAGGCCACTGCATCCCTGCCACGCGGCGCCGGGCTACCACTTGTACTCGATGGCAATCCCCACCGTGCCCGGGCCCTTCTTGAGGGTGATGCGATCGGTGACGGCCAACCCTTTCTGGGCTATGCACCGCAGGATGTAGTCGCGCACGCCCTTGGGCACGAAGGTCGGAAATGGGATCTTGGCGGCCCAGCCGTCCTTGGCCTTCTCCAGTCCGGGCGGGGGCGTGACCAGACGCAGGCTCAGGATCCAGTTCTGGTAGAGGGCGTTGAGCTGCCGGGCCACATCCGCCATCTGTTTCTCGATGGCCTGGACCTCGCGGCTGGAGCCGGCCGCGAGCAGGTCGGCCAGCGGCGGCGTCAGCACGGGCTTGCCCGGCTGCCGGGCCCTGGCGGCCTCGATGGCCTTCTGCAGGCTCACGGATTCCGCCTGCTCCTTGAGCTTGTTGAGCCGCTCCTCGAGAGGCCTCGTCCGAGCACCTTCGCGCTCGTTGATCGTCCGGAGGGTGTTGAGGTATCTCTCCTGCTCGAGATTCATCTGGCTCCCCCTTCCCCGGCGCATCGGCGCCCGATGTGCCGGCTCGATTCTTGACGCCGCGACCGGTGCAGTCAAGCGGCGCAGGACCGTCGTCCGACTCCTCGGTCCACAGAATCCCGCCGGGAAGCAATCAACCTTGACGATTTCTGGTGTATTGTGTGATTAAGTCATTTGAGATGTTAAATAATCAAAATAGGTCTGGATTATAGAGTCAAATGGACTATTATCGGCAAACCTGCTATCATTATGGGAGTCCGCTCTTGGAGCGCGCCGTCACCGGCGGGGCCTGCGCCGCGCTTTTCCTTGCCTCTCACCCACGAAGGACACGCGATGAAGATCCGGAAACCCCTCGCTCGTCTTTCTGCCGCCGCGGCCGGCGCATCGTCGCACCGGTCAGCCTGGGCGGCGATTCTCGCTGCATCTCTGCTGCTGGTCCTGGCCCTGGCGTGGCTGCTGGCCGCCGGGCCCGCGGCAGCGGCGTCAGATCAGCCGGGAGACGGCGCCGGCGGCGCGGCGCGACCGACGGCCTGGAGCCGCGACGTGCAGCCCCTGGCCGCGGTGGCGCGCCACGAAGAGCCGCCGCTCGATCTGGCGGCGGTGGCCGCACAGGACGAGGAGCGCGAGCTTCTCGGCATGGCGCCGCGCTTCGCCGTGCCGCGCCAGACGCAGATCACGCCGGCGACTCACGGCACCTGGGAGCAGATCGGGGAAGACACGCTGCTATGGCGGCTGCGCGTCTTTTCCCCGGGGGCGCAGTCGCTCAACCTGGGTTTCACCCGCTACTTCATGCCGGCCGGCGGCAGCCTGTTCGTCCACGACGCCGCCGGCAAGCTGACGCCGCTGCGGTTCGGCGAGCGCGACAACGCCGCGCACGGCGAGCTGTGGACGCCGGTGCTGCTGGCCGATGAGATCGTGGTCGAGCTGACACTGCCGCTGAAGGCGCGCGAGCAGGTCCTGCTCGAGTTGACGTCGGTCAACGTCGGCTACCGCGGTTTCGGCGCGCCGACGGCCGACAAGGCGGGCGCCTGCAACATCGACGTGGTCTGCCCCGAGGGCGACGCCTGGCGGGACGAGATCGCCGCCGTCGGCGTGATCTCGACCGGCGGCAGCACATTCTGCACCGGCTTCATGGTCAACAACACCGCCGAGGACCAGCGCCCGTACTTCATGACCGCCAACCACTGCGGCATCACCAACCTGAACGCGGCTTCGCTGGTGGTGTACTGGAACTACCAGAGCCCGACCTGCGGGCAGCAGGGAGGCGGGCTGCTCAACCAGTTCCAGACCGGCGCCTTCTATCGCGCCTCGTATTCGACGTCGGACTTCACGCTGGTCGAGCTGGACGAGTTGCCCGACCCCGCCTGGGAGGTGGCCTACGCCGGCTGGGACCGCAGCGCCGCCAACCCCACCAGCGCCGTCGCCATCCACCACCCGCAGACCGACGAGAAGAGCATCAGCTTCGAGTACGACCCCTGCACGACCACCAGCTACCTGGGCACCACCTCGCCCGGCAACGGGTCGCACATCCGCGTGATCGACTGGGATCTGGGCACGACCGAGCCCGGCTCGTCCGGCTCGCCGCTGTTCGACCAGAACCACCGCGTGGTGGGGCAGCTCCACGGCGGCTACGCCGCCTGCGGCAACGACGAATCCGACTGGTACGGGCGCTTCTCCGTCTCCTGGACCGGCGGCGGCACCAACAGCACGCGGCTGAGCAACTGGCTCGACGCGCTGGGCACCGGCGCGACGGCGATCAACACGCTCAACCCGCACGCCGCCGGCCTGCGCGTGCTGCCGGGCGGCACCTTCGCCGCGGCGGGCGAGCGCGGCGGCCCCTTCACGCCCGGCCAGCAGGACTACACGCTGGAGAACCGCAGCGCGACCCCCCTCGACTACAACATCACGGCCGACGTGGCGTGGCTGTCGGTGAGCAACGCGGCCGGGACGATCGCGGGCGGCGGCACGATCACGGCCACGGTGTCGTTCAACGCCGCCGCCAACGCGCTGCCCAAGGGCGTTCACACCGGCACGGTCACCTTCGTGAACACGACCGACGGCACGGGCGACACCAGCCGCCAGGTGCGGTTGCAGGTGGGCTTCCCCGAGCTGGTCCATCGCTGGGACCTGAGCACCAACCCCGGCTGGTCCACGCAGGGCCAGTGGGCCTGGGGCCAGCCAACGGGCCAGGGCGGCCAGTACGGCGGCCCCGACCCGACCTCCGGCTACACCGGGCCCAACGTGTACGGCTACAACCTCAACGGCGACTACGCCAACAGCATCCCCCAGTACCATCTGACCTCGACCGCCATCGATTGCAGCGGCCTCAGCGGCGCGCAGCTCAAGTTCTGGCGTTGGCTGGGCGTGGAACAGCCGGCCTACGACCACGCCTACGTGCGCGTGAGCAACGACGGCGTGAACTTCGTCACCGTCTGGGAGAACGGCAGCCAGATCGCCGACAACGCCTGGACGCAGATGGTGCTGGACATCTCGGCGGTGGCGGACAACCAGCCGACCGTCTACCTGCGCTGGACGATGGGAACGACCGACAGCAGCTGGCAGTACTGCGGCTGGAACATCGACGACATCGAGATCTGGGGCCTGACCGCCGCGCCGACCGACGTCGCGGGAGGCGGCGTGCCGCCGCGCACGCGGCTGCTCGGCAACGTTCCCAACCCGTTCAACCCGCTGACCGAGATCCGCTTCGAGCTGGCCGCCGCCGGTCCGGCCCGCCTGACCGTCCACGACCTGCGAGGCCGCCTGGTTCGGACGCTGCACGACGGCGCGCTGCCCGCCGGCCCGCACGCGGTGCTGTGGGACGGCCGCGACGAGTCCGGGCGCGACACCGGCAGCGGCACCTACCTGTGCCGCCTCGAGGCCGGCCAGACCAGCGAGATGAAGAAGATGGTGCTGGTCCGGTAGGCCCGGCCCGCGCCAGCAAGCTGCGCGAACGGGGCGCCCCGGCGGGCGCCCCGCTCCTTTGCCGGCCAGCCGGCAGGCGGCCTCGGCCGCCGGCTTTCGTTGAGCGGCGGGTCGGCTTCGGCTAGAATGCCGCTTCCGGCGGCGCGCCCGCCGCCGGCCCGCCGGCCGCCGGCGTGCGCCATCCCCCGACTAGGCGAGGAGCGTCATGGTCGAGAGCCAACCGCCGGGACTGCTGCGCTCGTTCCCCCGCGCCTTCTGGGTCGCCAACGTCATGGAGCTGTTCGAGCGGGCGGCCTACTACGGCATGAACTCGGTCCTGGCCGTCTACCTGAGCAACAAGGTAGCCGACGGCGGGCTGGGTTTTTCGGAGCAGGCCGTCGGCTTCCTCCAGAGCATCGTCTACGCGCTCACCTACATCGTGCCGATCCTGGGCGGGGCGCTGGCCGACCGCTACGGCTACCGGCGCATGCTGATGTTCGCCTTCGCGATGCTTTCGGCCGGCTACTTCATCACCGGCAACGTCAGCTCGTACGGCGTCGTTTTCGTCAGCCTGGGCCTGATGGCCACCGGCGCCGGGCTGTTCAAGCCGATCATCTCGGGCACGATCGCGCGCACCACCAACGAGAAGAACAGCGGCTTCGGCTTCGGCATCTACTACTGGATGATCAACCTGGGGGCGTTTCTGGCGCCGCTGGTGGTGAGCTGGCTGAAGGGTTTCTCGTGGTCGTACGTCTTCATCGCCTCGTCGGCGTACACCGCGTTGATGCTGGTGCCGACGGTGTTCTTCTACCGCGACCCGCCGCGCCCCGCCAGCACCAAGTCGCTGCGCGAGGTGCTGGGCGGCGCCGCCATGGTGCTGGGCGACGCCCGCTTCATGCTGATGATCCTGGTCTACTCCTGCTTCTGGATCCTCTACTTCCAGAACTTCGGCTCGGTGCTGTGGTACCTGCGCGACTTCATCGACGGCGGGCCGGTCGACCGCCTCTTCGCCGGGCTGGGCATCAAGTTCAAGTTCGACGCCGAGCACGTGACCGTGATCAACGCCGGCACCATCATCCTGCTGCAGGTGCTGGTCAGCCGCGCGGTGCGAGACATCAAGCCGCTGCCGACCATGGTCGCCGGCATCGTCATCGGCTCGCTGGGGTTCCTCTGCCTGTCGTTGTCGACCAGCGTCTGGGTGTTCATCCTCGGCATCGCCGTCTTCTCGATCGGGGAGATGACGGCGCATCCGAAGTACTACAGCTACATCGGCCTGGTCGCGCCGTCGGACCGCAAGGCGGTCTACATGGGCTACGCCTTCCTGTACGGCGTGATCGGCAGCCTGGTGGGCTCTAACGTCGGCGGCGAGATGTACGAGGCGCTTCTCAAGCCGCTGATCGGCCAGAGCGGCGTCGAAGACCGGCTGCGGAACTTCTGGCTGACCTTCGCGGTGCTGGGAGTCGTGACCGCGGGCGGCATGATCCTGTACAACCGCTTCTTCGCCCTGGACACGCCGCAGACCAACGCCCGCGCGCGGCGGATCATGACCGGCGTCTACGCGCTGATCGTGGTGCTGGGCGGCTGGTTCGTGGCGATCGCGCTGGGCAAGGACCCGGTGGCGTACAAGACGCTGGTGCAGGCGGTGATCATGCTCGTCCTCGGCGGCGGCGGCCTGGCGATCAGCCTGCGGCGCCGTTGAGCGGCACGGCGGCGGCGCGGGCCGGGGGCGGCGGCGCGGCGGGGATGAGGGCGCGATGACCCTGGAGATCGCCTTCCTCTTCCTGATCATAGCCGCGCTGGTCTACCTGTTCCTGACCGAGAAGCTGCCGGTCGACCTCACGGCGTTCCTGGGCCTGGCGGCGCTGATCTTCGCCGGCTACCTCGAGCCGGCCGAAGCCTTCGTCGGCTTCGCCTCGCCCGCCGTCATCACCATGCTGTTCATCTTCGTCGTCGGCGCGGCGCTGCTGCACACCGGCGTCGCCGACGGCATCGGCGAACGGGCGCACCGCCTGGCGGGCGGCCGCGAGACGACCCTGATCGCGGCCGTGATGCTGGTCGCCGGCGCGCTGTCGGCCTTCATGAACAACATCGCCGCCACCGCCGTGCTGATGCCCGCCGTGGCCAGCCTGGCTCAGCGCGCGGGCATCTCCCCCGCGCGGCTGTTCATGCCGCTGTCGTTCGGGGCCATCCTCGGCGGGACCACGACCCTGGTGGGCACGCCGCCCAACATCCTGGCCGCCGCCATGCTGCGCGAACGGGGCGCCGAGCCGTTCGGTCTGTTCGACTTCACGCCGATCGGCGTCTGCCTGCTGCTGGTGGGCACGATCTACATGGTCACGATCGGACGGCGGCTGCTGCCCGACCGCGGACCCGGACACGCCGCCGCCGGCGGGCGCGAGCTGGCGCGCCTGTACCGGCTGGAGGAGCGGCTCTTCTCCATCCGTCTGCCGCGCGACTCGCGGCTGGACGGCGCCACGCTTGGCGCGGCGCAGCTGGGGCGGGCGCTGCGCGCTCAGGTTCTGGCGGTTCTGCGAGACGGCGGGCCGGTGCTGGCGCCGGGCGCGGACACGGTCTTGCGCGGGGGGGATCTGCTGCTGGCGGCGGGACGCCTGGACGACGTGCAGGAGCTGCTGCGAGTCCAGGGCGTCGAGGTGGAGAAGGTGCGCGCCGGCGCCCTGCCGCCGGTGCGGGCCGACGTCCGCGGCATCCGGCTGCGCGTCCCGCCGGGCGCGCCGCCGGTCGGGCGCAGCCTGCGCGAAATGCGCTTCCGCGAGACCCATGGCGCCGTCGTGGTGGGCATCGAGCGGGACGGCAGTCTGCGGCAGCAGCGGCTGGCCGACGAAGTGCTGCAGGACGAGGATCGCATCATCGCCTTCGGCGCGCGCGAGGGCATCGAGCGGCTGGCGCAGCAGCCCGATTTCGAGGTGCGCGCGGTCGGGCTGGCCGAACTGGAACGCCTCGAAGCCCTCTTCTTCGCGGTGCGCATCCCGGGCGGCTCGCCCCTGGCGGGGCTGAGCCTGGCCGAGAGCCGCCTGGGCAGCCTGGCGGGACTGACCGTCAGCGGCGTGATCCGCGACGGCGAGACAGTGCTGGGGCTGCCGCCGGACCAGAGGCTGCGCGAGGACGATCGCCTGCTGGTCGCCGGGGACGCCGCGGCGCTGCAGAGCCTGCTCGACCTGGGACGTGTTCGCCTGGAGGCGCGTATCGAGGAGGCCGACCTCGAGTCGGCCGACATCGGCCTGGTGGAGGCCGCGGTGGCCCCCCGCTCCGAGCTGGCCGGTCGCACCTTGCGCCGGCTGTCGTTCCGCGAACGCTACGGGGTGCAGGTGCTGGCGATCTGGCGCGAGGGCAGGCCGCTGCGCGCGGCGCTGGCCGACCGCCCCCTGCGCTTCGGCGACGCGCTGCTGCTGCAAGGGCCCCGCGAGAAGATCCGGCTGCTCGCCGCCGATCCCGATTTCCTGGTGCTGTCCAAGACCGACCAGCCGCCGCGGCGCACGCGCAAGGCGCCGGTCGCGCTGGCCGGCCTCTTGTTGATGATCGGGCTGGTCGTCACCGGCAGCCAGCCGATCCACGTGGCCGCCTTCGCGGCCGCCATCGCCGTCATCCTGGGCGGCGCGCTGACCATGGAAGAGGCCTACCGCGCCATCGAGTGGCGCGCCATCTTCCTGGTCGCCGCCATCCTGCCGATCGGTCTGGCGATGGAACGCACCGGCGCCGCCCTGCTGCTGGCCACCACCGTGACCCAGCTGGCCGGGCCGTACGGCCCCTACGCGCTGATGGCCGCGCTGGTCGTGCTGTCGAGTCTGTTGAGCCAGGCGCTGGACGGCGCGCCGGCCGTGGTGCTGCTGGCCCCGGTCGGCTTCCAGATCGCCGCCCAGATGGGGCTCGACCCCCACCCCCTGATGATGGGGATCGCCCTGGCCGCCTCGGCCGCCTTCATGACCCCCTTCAGCCACAAAGCCAACCTGCTGGTCATGAGCGCGGGCGGCTACCGCGCCATGGACTTCGTGCGCGTCGGCACGCCACTGACCCTGATCCTGCTGATCCTGATGGTGGTGTTGGTCCCGTTGCTGCAGCCGTTCCGATAGGGAGATGTGACTTGACTGCCCGTGTGCGGCATGTGCTCCGCCCCCTCTTGTGCGCGGCGCTGTTGGCGACCGCGGCGCCCGGCGACTGCGTTTCCGGCGAGATCGGAGGCATGGCCGGAGCCGACCCGCCCCCCGGGCGCGACGCCGTCGGCATCGCCATCGGGTTTCCCCAGCTGGTTGCCGCGCAATGGGACCATCCGATCTCTTCGACGCTCGACCTGTCGCTGCACGCGGGAGGTCTGATCTGGCTGGCTTCGGCAGGGGGTCGGCTGCGCTGGCATGCACCCGGCGAAGGGTGGCGTCCGTACATTTTCGCGGGCAGCGCACTGCTGGCCATCATCACCATGACCGACGACGACGACACGAGTTTCATCGGCCTCTGGGGCGGCTGCGGACTCGAATTCGTCCGCCCTCAGTGGAAGATTGCCTTGGAGGGAGGTGTCCTGGCCGCGGCTGAGAATACAGCCCCCAGCGTTGCTTTCATCTATTCCTGGCGTCTCTGACCGCGCGGCGCCGGGCAAACCGCCCGCCGCCGCTCACCCCGCCCGCAGCACCAGCCAGCCCGCCGCCAGCGCGAGCGTCAGCATCGTGACCGGCGCGCCGTAGCGGACGTGCGCGCGCCAGTCGATGGCGATGCCCAGGCGCGACGCCTGGTCGACCACGATGATGTTGGCGATCGAGCCGACGATCAGCAGGTTGCCGGCCAGGGTGCTCGACAGGGCCAGGATCGGCCCGGCCAGGGGATGCGTCGCGGCCGGCAGCAGCAGCATCGTGGCCGGCACGTTCGACACCAGGTTCGACAGCACGGCCGAGCCGACAAAGAGCGTGGCCGGGGCGGCCGGGTCCAGGCCCGCCACCCGCGCCGCGTCCAGCGCGCCGTCCAGCAGGCCGGCCTTGGCGAAGGCGTGGTTGACCACGAACAGCCCCGCGAACAGCACCAGCAGCTGCCAGTCGACCAGTCCCAGGATCTCGCGCGACGCCATGCGTCGGCTGGCCAGCAGCACGCCGGCCGCCCCCAGGGCGACCGCCTCCCGCGGCCACGGCAGCAGCAGGAAGGCTAGCAGCACGCCGCTCAGCACGAGAAAGCCCTTGATCACCTGCCATCGGTTGTGCGGCGGCGTGGGAACCTCCGGCAAGGCGACCGGCCGCCGCCAGCGCCCGCCGACCTGCCAACGCACAACCAGCCAGACGACCCCGAGGCCAAGCGCGGCCGGAGCCGCCGCGTCGAGCAGATAGCCGGCGAAGTCCAGCCTCAGCGCCTGCCCGATCAGCATGTTCTGCGGGTTGCCGATCAGTGTCGCCGCCGAGCCGACGTTGGCGGCGCAAGCCAAGGCGATCAGAAACGGCACCGGGTCGAGCCCACGCCGCGCGCAGCCCTCGGCCAGCACCGGGGCCATGGCCAGGCAGATGATATCGTTGGCCAGCACGGCCGAAAGCCCGCCCGCGGCGACGATCAGCACGGCCAGCAGGGCGCCCGGGCTCAGGTCGCGGCCGGCGATGGCGCGGGTCAGGCGCGAATAGAAGCCCGCCTGGCGGAACTGCGCCGACACCACCATCAGCCCCAGCAAGAGAGCCATGGTCGGCACGTCGATCGCGTTCCACGCCTCCTGCGGCGTCACCTTGCCCAGCGCCACCAGCGCGATGGCGCCCAGCAGCGCGACGCCGGTGCGGTCGACGGCCAACCCCGGCACGCGCCCCAGCAGCATCCCCAGGTAGACGAAGAGGAAGATGCCCAGCACAGCGGGATCGCCCTGCATCGCCGCCTCCCGCGCCGGCGCCCCTCACGCCAGCGTGAACACCGAGATCCGGCCACCCTCGCGCGCGGGATCCAGAGGCCGGCCGTCGTAGTCGGCCATCTCCGCCTCCAGCGCGAAGCCGGCCTGCGCGTGCAGCCGGCGCGACGCCTCGGCCGTGACCGGGTGCAGCGTCTCCTCCCCCGCGAACAGCAACCGCCCGTCGAGCTCGAGCCGAGTCCGAAACCGCAGCCGCTCGGGAGTGACCTCGACATAGGCGCGATGGAAGACGTACTCGCCCCCCTCCGGCGCGGGCATGCGGCGCGGCGGGAAGCGATACTCGGGATGGGACAGCACGAAGTCCCAGTTGACGACCTGCACGATCCAGCGGCCACCGGGCCTGAGCACGCGCCGCAGCCGCGCCAGCAAGTCGGGCCAGTCGGTCTGGGCCAGGTGCGCCGCGGTGTTGCCGATGCAGAAGGCCATATCGAACGGCGCCTCGGCCTGCGGCCCCGTCGCCAGCTCGTCGATCCGTCGCATGTCCAGCGTCCGGAACCGCGCCTGCGGGTAGCGCGCCGCCGCCGCCGCCGTCATCTCCGGTTCGACATCGATCCCCACCGCCGCCAGCCCCGCCGCAGCCAGCCGCCCCGCGTAGTGACCCGTACCGCAGCCGATGTCGAGCGCGCGTCCTCCCTCGCCCGCCTGGCGCAGCAGAAACGCCCCCACCGCCTCGCGATAGGGAAAGAGCGCCTCGTACTGGGCGGCGAACAGGCCGAAGAACGACACGACCACCCCCTGCTCAGCGCCCCGGCTCGATCTTGCGGAAGATGTAACCGCCGGCGACCGCTCCCCACACCTGCGCCCCCGACTCGTCGAAGCCGCGGTCCCAGCTGATCATGCCGTCGGGGCCGATGACGACCTCGCTGGTCGCGTAGGCTGCCCCGCGCAGATCGCTGGGGCAATCGCGGCCGCTTGTGGCGCCGGCGAACGTGCCGTCCTGCCGCGGCCGCAGCTCGATGGCGCAACCTTCGCGCCGCACCAGCGAGTCGGGCGCCAGCGACGCCAGCGGCCGTTCCTCGCGCCAGGCCCCGGCGAAGCGCAGCGGCGCGGGCAGCAGGTAGACCTCGCTGATCAAGGCGCCGTCATCGCGCCGCGACAGCCGATAGACGCGCTGCCGATACGGCCGCTCCCGCCGCTCCGCCGCCGCCTGCTCGACGTACAGCCAGAGAGCATCGCCGCGCTCGCGCCAGATCGGCGTCATCTGCAGGCGGATGTCGAAGTAGGAGCTGTCGGCGGCCGCCTGCGCCTCGCTGCTGAACGAACCGCTCATCCAGGCGCAAAGGCGTGCCAGCTCGGCGTCCGCGGCCAGACTGGCTTTGCCGGCGGGTGCGACCTCCGCGCCCGCGCCGGGACCGATGCCGGGCTTGGCGCCGGAGTCGGCCAGCGCCGCCGCCGCCAGCGCAACCGCCGCCATCGCCGGCAGCAGCGGCGCCGCGCCGGCTCGCCGCCACGCCGCCATCGTCCGCTTGCCCGCCGCCGTCCGCCTGCTTTCGCAGCCGCTCATCGCCTGTCTCCTGTTCCTACCGACCCTCTGCATCTTGGTGAGCCGCCCGGCGGACCACGCCGATGACGTTGGGCACCGGGCTGGGGATGCTCTCGTGCCCGGCCATCCGCCCCCCCCCGCGCAGCACTCCAGCCAGCTCGATCGTCTCGCCGCCCGCCTGGACGAACATCTGCGCCGGCGGGCCTCCCTCAAGGTACATCAGGTTGCGCAGATCGAGCGGCAGCGCGAGCAGGATCTCGATCAGCTCGTGCATCGGCAGCGGGATCTGGACGTGGATGAAGAGGACCCGCCCGTCGCGCGCCATCCCCGCCGCCAAGGCGCTCCAGGACTCGGGCTGCCGCTCCCAGACGTTGCGACCGTCCAGCGACACCATGCGGATGCTCTGCACCAGCGAGCCGTAGCGGAGGCTGAGCCCCTCGAAGTCCTGCTGCTCGCGGTCGATGATCTGCACCGGCGGCACGCCGCCGTCCAGCGGGTCGAACGCCAGGACGGCCTTGTGCCGGGTGACCCTGGGGTTGTTGACATGGCCACGGCTGCGCAGGAGCGAGACGCTGGTGCGATAATCCTGCGCGTACATGCTGGCGTTGACGGCCGCCGCCAGGCCGTTGCGCCGGCACCACTCGCGCGGCGTCAGCGACCGCCCCTGGTCCGGAGCGGTGGCGCAGAGCAGCCGTAGCTCCCATTGATCGGGGTCGACCCGCAGCACCCGGATGCGCGCGTCGCCGCTTGGCGCCGTGCTCGGCGCGGCGAAAACGGCGAACTCCAGGCCCGGCCCAAGCGTCCGCCACGGCGCCGGCGCCGGCATGGCCGCGGCGCGTGCGACCTCCGGCGGCGTGCCTGTCGTGCCGATCGCCATGGCGGCGACAATGGCGGCTGCCGAGGTCAGCGCAGCCGCTGCCGTCGAAACGCGCCCGCAGCGCATTCCTGCCCGCCTCCACCGGTTCAACGTTGCCTGGCCGGGCGAGATCCTCGCCCGAGCTGCTGGGTTCTCCCTCGCCGTCAGGCTGGGAAGTCTACTCGATCACTCGCCGGGGAGCCAGTCGACGCAGTGCGCCTCGGTCAGATGCGGCATTTCCCACAAGTCCAACAGCCGCTGCAGGTCTAGACCCGGCACGGGTCGGAGCTTGCGCCGGTTGCGCTCCAGCAGGTCGCTTTCCGGCGCCTCCAGGTGGACGATGCGGACATGCGCCCCGGCGGCCGCGGCCTCGGCCAGCGCGCGCGCCCGCTGCGCGCGGCCAAGATTGGTGCCGTACCAGACGAAATGCAGCCCCTCGCGCAGGTAACCCCGCGGCATGTCGAGGGAACGGTCGCCGCCGGCCGCGCCGCCCACACCGCCGGCGTGCTGGGCGTGATTCGTTTCCCGCGGCAGCAGGGGATCTTCCTGGACGCAGACCGGCCACCCCGCCAGCTGCTCGCGCATCCAGGTCGCCTTGCCCGCGCCTGGCAGTCCGGACATCAGCACGATGCCGCAGCGGTGCCGGCAAGGCGGGTCGGCTTCCGGATCGCCGTTGTCGCCCTGGAAATAGAGGAATCGGGCGTGGTTCGAAGCGAACGGCCGCGGGCGGTCGAAGCAGCCCAATTCACGGCAGTAGGCGATGAAGCCGGCGACGCCGTCGCTCAACTCGCGCTGCCCCGCACAGATATGGCCGCGTGCGTCGGCCTCGGCCAGCAACGCGAGCCGGTCGCAGCGCAGCATCCAGCTCGCGCGGATGGCGAGGCGCTGCCGGTCGGGCCGCCGGTGCAGGAAGAACGGCAGCTGATGGTGCAACACCAGGGCGGCGACCTCTTCGCGCAGGAGGCGCGGCGCTCCCAGGCGCCAAAGCAACGTCCGCGCCATCACCTCGCCGCGAGCCGGGTGGCCGCGGGTGCTCACCCTGCCGGCGGCGTCGCGCTGCAGGCAGCCCGGCTTCGCCACGTCATGCAGCAGCGCCGCCGCGAACAGCGTGAGCTGATGGGAGCGCTCCAGCTCACGCCAGGCCGGCATCCTGACCAAGTCTTCCAACACCATGCAGGTGTGGGTCCAGGCGTCTCCTTCGTTGTGCCAGACCGGATCCTGGGGGCAGCCCTGCAGCTCGCCGATCAGGGGCAAGGCGGTGTTGATGGCATTCCAGTCGAGTTGCCAGTGAGGCGCCTGCGGGCAAAGCGCCGTCAGATCGGCCCAGGTGGCCGCGGCGCCGTCTCCCCGTCCGTCCCGCGCCTGAGTCCCCATCGTCTGGGCAGCCGGCGGCTGGCGCTGGCGCGTCCCTGGATCCTGCCCCTGGGTTTCCTGGCCGTCGGCCATCGACATCCCCCGCGCTCGGCTGTGCCCTTCGCCGGGCCCGTCCGCGCCGCCCGCCACGCCCAAAATGTGATACGCGGCGGCGCCCCGGTCCAGAAACGTTCGACCCGGCTCGGGCAGGAGGAGTGGATGCGAGGTGGTGCGCCCGAGCCCGTATCCCCCAAGCCTGGAAGAATGAGCTTGATGGCTCCAGATACACTTCCGCATGGCGTGACGGCAGCGCGCGGAATCACTTGGCAGGTTCGCGGGGCCACGCCTCCGCGCCAATCTCTCCCGCTGCATCCGAGCCAAGCTCTCCCACCTCCCCCGAGCCAATCTCTCCCACCGCCCCCGCGCGCGAGGGACGGCTGCGCACATTGTGGAAAAGGGTCATGCCATTGCGCCTGATGGCGTCCCGAAGCCACCGAATCAGGCCTCGATGGTCCAGCAGGCGAACCGCGCGGTCCAGGAGCCGGCACAATTCAGCCTCGAGCAGGGTCAGCGGAGGCCGATTGCCAGCGTCCGCCTCGAACACGATGTGGAACACCAGCGGGCCCTCCGCAGATGGCGGCGAATCCGGCGGCAGCGCCATCCAGGTCAGATGATGGATGCGATGCCGCAGGCAGAAGCCCGCCAGCCGCCGTCGGGACGGGACCGCGGACGCCCGCGCTGCGTCCCCAGCGGGCACGGCCCGAATTCGTTCTTCCGCAGCGCCGAGGGCTGCCGCGAGCGCGGCCGGATCGACGTTCAGGCGCAGGCGCCAGCGCGCGCAGTATCGGCCGCGGGCGGGCAGTGTGGGATCGAGGCGGCCGTAGGCCGGGGTCAGTCCCGCGCGCAGCTGTTCACTCCAACCCGACGGCAATGCTCCGGTGTCGCCCGGCGCCGGCGCGCCGTCCAGCCGCTCCAGCAGGTAGCCCAACCGGCGGATGACGCCGCCACGCCCGCCGTCCAAGGCCTGATTCACCAGCGAAACGCCGTCGATCCCCGCCAGATGCCTGCGCAGAAACGCCGCCGCGACGGTCAGGCCACCGCAAAGATCCGGACGGTTCAGAGCATCCAGCACTGTCCGCTCCAGGCCGCTGATCCGCAGATGAAGGCCGTCCCGCCCGGCCGCCGTCACGATGCCGCGCCCATCATCGTGCCCCCCCCGCACGGCGCGATATCGGCGGCCCAGGATCGACCGCGTCGCGAACCGGGGACAACAGACCACCGTGATCGTGTCGGCGTCGGGCAGCCCATCGTGCCAGGTCATGGCCGAATCGAACGCGATGCACGCGCCCGGCCGCCGCGCCAGCGCCAGGCCAATCTGAAAGCGCGCGGCTAGCCCGGGCGAGCCGTGCGCAGGCAGTTCTGCGAAGGGGGGCGCCAGCCCAAAGAGCCCGTGGTCGAGGCGCGCCGCGACTCCGCGACCGGCCATGGCGGCGGCCAGATTGCGGGCCGCCGCCGGCCCAAGACCGGCGAGCGCGCTGACATCGGCCGGCGTGAACACGCAGCGTCCTCGCGCCCGCAGGGTGTCCACCAGCGCAGCCGAACGCGGCCCCAGCGTTCGCGCCGGGCCGCCGCGGCGCAGGGTCTCCGGTGTGGCACACATGCCGGCCGTCTCCCGTCTGCGGATCGCCGTGGCGCAGGGATGGAATGGATCACGGGCGCGCCGCTGCGCGGCCGGTATGGCAAGCGACGCGCCAGCGGGAACCGGCGTAGCCTCTGCGCGCGATTGGGCCGGGGAACGAGCTTGATGGCCTTGCGGGGGCATGTAGCCCTGAGGGCCGCGATCGTCAGATTGATGGTTCGGGACGTAATCTGCGAGGGTGCGCTGAGCGCCATGAGCATCATCCGGGATGAACCTGGGGATATGCCGTCGCGTGACGCCTCCACGCCCCCACCACAGATCGCAAGGCCAGACCAACCACCTGCTGGCGGGGTGTTCATGGTAGTATTCGCACATGGCGCGCATGTATCCCCAGGGGTGGCCGGCGGATTGCGGCAACTCGGCGGAGTGGCGGCTGTACGAGACGCTGCGCGACGGCCTGGACCGCAGCTATGCGGTCATCCACTCGCTGCCCTGGTTGGATGACAGCGGACGGCGGCTGGGCGAGGGCGAGTGCGACTTCCTGGTTCTGCACCCCGAGCGAGGGCTGCTGGCGATCGAGGCCAAGGCGGGCGGGATCCGCTATGACGGTCCGGCGCGGGCCTGGCGGCGCGGCGAGGGGGCGGCGGCGCATACGATCAAGGACCCGTTCCGGCAGGCGGCCAGCAGCGCCCACCATCTCAATGCGCTGCTGGTCAGGCGCGCGGAGGAATGGCGCCGCCTGGAGCCGCCATATGGGCACGCGGTGGCCTTCCCCGAGGCGGATCACCTGCCCGGCAACCTGCCGCCGCACGCCAGCCCCGACATCCTCGTGTTGCGGCCCGACCTGGCACGCCTTCAGGCCAGGATCGAAACCATAATGGGCCGGTATCGTCCTCCTTCCGGCTGCCTGATGCCCGAGGCGTTCGAGCGGGCGATCGCCGCTCTGCTGCCGGTCTTTCAGGTGGGCACGCCGCTGTCGGCGCGCCTGGACGCGCAGGACAACGCGCTGGTGCGCCTGTCGGCGGAGCAGACGGGGGTGCTGGACCTCCTGGCGGAGCAGCGGCGGGCGGTGATCGATGGGGTCGCCGGCTCGGGCAAAACGATGCTGGCGGTGGAAAAGGCGGTGAGGCTGGCGGCCGACGGGGCCCGCGTGCTGCTGTGCTGCTTCAACATTCCGCTGGCGCAGCGGCTGGCGACGTTGGCGGCCGAACGAGGCGCGGCTGCGGTGGATGTCTGGTGCTTCCACGACCTCGCCGCCCACGTGGTCACCAGCACCGGCGGCGTCTACGAGGCCCCCCTGGAAGATCGGCAGCGGTTCTACGACCACTCCGCCAACGAGCTGCTGCTCGAGGCGCTGCCGCGACACCCCGTCCGCTACGATGCGGTGATCGTCGACGAGGCCCAGGACTTTCTGACGGACTGGTGGCTGTCGCTGGAGGAGCTGCTGGCCGATCGCGAGCGCGGGGTCTTCTACATCTTCATCGATCGCGGGCAGGACCTGTTCGCACGGGGAGCGCGGCTGCCGTTCGAGCAGCCGCGCTTCGCGCTGACCACGAATTGTCGCAACACGCGACGCATCGCCGACCTGGTGCAGCCCTACGGCTGTCTGGCGGGGCGCGCGTCGGCATTCGCGCCGGAGGGGGTGGAGCCGCGGTTCACGCAGGTCGCGGGGGAGGGTGAGGAGCGCGAGGCGGTCCGCAGGACGCTGCACGGACTGGTGAACGAGCAGGGTGTTCGACCGGAGCGGATCGTGATTCTGGGCCGACACCGCTTCGAGCATTCGGCGTTCGCGGCGCAGCCGCGTCTGGGCGGCTTCCAGATCATCGACACCCTGGAGCCGGGGGCGCCCCACCAGATCCGCTACGCGACCATCTACCGCTTCAAGGGGCTGGAGGCAGACATCGTGCTGCTGACCGGCGTGACGGCCGGGCGGGAGGCCGCATCGGCGGCCGCGTCGATCGACCCGGACGAGCGCACGTTTTTCTACGTTGCCGCCTCGCGCGCCCGGCTCTTGCTTCACGTCTTCCCCAGGCGACGCGCGGCCGCGACCGCCTGAGGCGGCGCGCGGCCGCGGCATCGCTCTAGGCGTCCGCGCGTCCGGCCTCCCGCCAAGGCGGGGGCCGGACGGCGCGTCGTGCGGAATCAGTCGCGGTACAGGTTCTTGACCCCGCCCCAGGTGGACTCCACGGCCGGCACCAGGTCGAGGTTCTGGAAGCAGATGTCGTCCCAGACGGCGGTGACGGTCGCGCCGGGATCTCCGCCCAGGGCCCACAGCGGCTGGAAGTGGCCGCCGACCTTGCCGTCGTTCAGCATGCCCCACAGGCCGTAGGGAGGATCCTCGGCCGGGTTGCCCTGGTCGAACGGCAGCGCGCCGCTGTTGTACATGGCGCCGTCGTAGAAGAGGGCGTACTGGATGGTGGCCGGGTTGGTCTCGCTCAGGCCGTTGGGCAGATAGGTGATGCAGAGGTTGATCGTGTTGCCCTTGGCGTAGACCACGCCGTGCGATCCGGTGAAGCTGTAGAACGGCAGGCGGCCGCCGAAGCAGGCGACCTCGCCGTCGGTCGTGCGCACGTTGAGGCGGCCGTCGGCCTGGGACCACCACGGAGCGACCTGCAAGCCGGCTTCGCTCTGGCCGTTGCCGCCGATGGTCAGGTTCGCGCTGAAGCGGAAGGCGCTGTTGTTCGGAAACAGAGCCTCCGCGCCGCCGACGGCGAAGCGCCAGACGTGCAGGTTGGCCCAGCCGAAGCAGTTGCTGCCGACCTCTTCGATGCCGATCTCGAAGGGATACATGTTGGTGGTCGTCAGGGTCGTGCCCGGGCAGTCGTTGAAGACACGCTCGATGATGACCGCGCCGTCCGGGTTGGGAGTCGCGGCGGCCGCGCCCGCGCACAGCGCGAGAGCCAGCGCCGCCATCAGGCTGACTTTCCAGTTGCGGTTACTCATGGCTGCATCTCCTTTGTTACCGTTGACGGTCTTGGGGATCTTCACTTTCGAACTTAGAACACCATAACCCTTGATTTCCAACACCTCCCTCATGTCGGCGGCGCGCCGCCGCCGCTCAGTCGACGACGAGACATGTCCGCCGGACCTGCCGGCCATTGGCTTCGAGACTGTACAAGTATACTCCACTCGCCAGGTCGTTTCCGTCCAAAACCGCCGTGTGTTCGCCGGCCGCGCGCGAGCCGTCCACCAGCGTGCGCACCAGCCGCCCGCGCAAGTCATACAGCCGCAGCCGCACGTGGCCCGGCTGATCCAGGCGGAAGCCTATCGTGGCCGCCCCCTGGACCGGGTTGGGCGAGCTGCGCCCCAGCGCCAGCGGCTCCTGCGCGCCGTCGCTGCGATCGGCCACGTCGACGATGCGCGCAAAACCGGCCCTGGCCAGGCCGGCCTGGATGTCGGCGTTCTGCATGAAGCGATTCCATACCGATCGGGTCAGATAGTTCTCGATCATGATGATGATCGGGCCCTGGTCGATGCCGATCACGTCGGTCGCCCACCAGTTTTGGGTGCGGTTGAAGGCGTCCTTGAAGCCGTAGGGCCCCCAGAGCTGCGGCCCGTAGGCGTCGAAGAAATGGTGCAGGGTCGGGATGACGATCTCGGGCGCGAACACGATCGAGCTGGCCGCCGCCGTGGGGGTGATGGTGCCGTTGTCGTTCTGTGCGGGCGGGGCCCCGTGCGCCAGGTAGCCCCACGGGTCGTCGGACGCGGTCAGGCCCCATTCGTTCTCGCCGTAGCCGACCCAGCCGAAGGGGTTGTCGATGCAGTAGGAGCGAGCCGCGTAGGTGGCGCGGCGCGAGTTCTCGAAGTAGGTGATCCCGCGGAAGGCCATGTAGGGATCCTGGATGTAGCGGAAGTCGATCCAGCAGTGGGAATACTGGTGCCCGAACAGGGGCGGGAAGACGACGTAGCTCTGCCCGTAGTAGGTGGCCCAGTTGTAGCCGCTGACCCACACGTTCCAGCAGGTGGTCGGCACGGGATAGGTCGGCGAACCGAGGGCGAGGATGTACATGATCATCGCCTCGTTGTACCCGATCCAGTTGCCGAAGCCGGCGAAGCCGGTGCCGGGCTTCCAGCCCATGCGCAGCGCCGATCCCGAGTTGCGCATGAACTCCCAATTGACGCGCCGGTAGATGTTGTCGACCAGCGTGCGCACCTCGACATCCAGCGGATCGGCCGTGTCGAAATACTGGCGGGCGTCGAGCATCCCCGCCAGCAGCAGCGCCGTGTCGATGCTCGACAGCTCGCTGTCCCAGACGCGCGTGGCCGTGTTCATGTCCAGGAAATGGTAGAAGAAGCCCTGATAGCCGATCGTGCCGGCGGCGTCCGTTCCCTGCGGCCCGTTCCAGAAGGTGTTCAGGGTCGCCAGGACGCGGGCCCGGCCGGCCTCGCGGGTCACCCAGCCGCGGTCGATGCCGATGCAGATCGCGGTCAGGCCGAAGCCGGTGGACGCGATGCTGCAGGGCGACCAGGTGGCGCTGCGGTCCTTGATCAGGCCGTTGACCGGGTTGGCCTCTAGCCAGAAGTACTTGAAGGCCGAGTATTGCAGTGTGTCCAGCAGGGCCGGCGTGGTCAAGGCCTGCGCCGGCGCCGCGGCCAGCCCGGCCAGCCCGGCCAGCCCGGCCAGCAGCGCCGCCGCCAGCGCCAACCGCCGGCATGCCGCCGGCAGCGAGCGGGGGATCCAAGGGGTGGCGCGGCCGGGGGCTGTCCGTGGGGGCGTCCCTGATGTCGTGCGCGATGCCATCGCCCGTCTCCCTTCCGCGGGGCAGCGGCCGCCGGCGCGGCCGGCGCGGCCCGCGGTCAAGCCTAGAGTCCGACCACCAGCGTCATGCGGTGCGTCGCCCCCAGGTATTCGTGATCGGCCCAGCCGTAGCCGAGGCGGTAGCGCCCGCCGCCCAGGTGCACGCCGAAGCCGAGCGTCAGCCCGTGCGGCGAATCAGCCTGGAACAGCGTCTGGTAGCCGGCGCGCAAGGCCAGGCTCCGCTGCAGGGTCCATTCGACCCCGGTGTTGATGCACTCGGCGTTGTCGTTGGGGTGCAGCGCGTCGATCAGCAGTAGCAGCTCGCTGTTGTCGCTGAAACGGCGCGGCACGCTCAGGCCGAGCCGGAACATGATCGGCACCGGGAAGTCCCCGGTCATCTGCTCGGCCGGCAGAGCGCTGTTGTCGCCGTACTGATCCGGATCGGCATCGAACTGGATGGCCAGGTCGCGGCCGCTGAAGCCCGCGCGCGTGCCGAGATTGCTCAGGCTGAATCCCAGCCGCGCGCCGCCTTCGCTCAGGCGATACACCGTGCCGACGCTGGCTGTGAAGGCGTTGAGCGAGCTGTTCCAGATGCGCTCGTGCACGTAGTTGGCCTGCAGCCCGGCGGCGAAGCGGCTGGTGATCTGGCGGCCGTAGCCCAGGCTGAGCGCGGTGTTGGCGACGTCGTAGCGTTCGCCGGTGCCGAGCGGCCGCTCCACGGTGCGCACGTCGATCTCGCCCGAGTTCAGCGCGGTGACGCTGGCGAACAGCGACCCCAGCCGCCCCAGGCTGAACGCGCCCGCGGCGTAATCGAAGCTGATGTCGGCGAACCAGGAGCTGTGGGTGAAGGTCAGGGCCGGGCGGTCCAGCGTGCCGATCGCCCCGGGGTTGAACCAGATCGACTCGACGCCGTCGGCCAGCGCCACCCCGGCGTTGCCCAGCGCCGCGTGGCGCGCGCTCGGCTCGATGCCCAGGAACTGGCCGATGGTCGTGCCGACCTTGTTCTGCGCCGCGGCCGCGCCGCCCCAGAGCAGGGCTGCCGCCGCCAGCGCCGCCGCCATCATCCGCTTCATGCCGCCCCCCACGTTCATTTGATCACGGCGAACTTGCCGGTGCGCGAGCCCAGCGAGCCGCCGTCCACGTGGAAGATGTACAGGCCCGGAGCCAGATCGAGATTGTCCCGTGTGCGCAGGTCCCAGGCCACATAGCCGTCGTGCGAGCCGTCGTGCCGCAGCGTCTGCACCAGGTCGCCGCGCACGGTGTAGACGCGGATCGTGCACTCGGCCGGCAGCCCGCGGAACTCCAACCGCCGTTCGCCGCGACCCGAGACGGCGAAGCGCTCGGGCTCGAAGCTGGCGGAGGCGACGTACGGGTTGGGCACGACGTAGGGCTCGAAGGCCGCCTTGGCGTCCTTGGCGTCGATCATCTCCCCGCTGGTGGTGAAGGTGAACACGTCCTCGGCGCTGAACGGCCGCGTCAGGTACAGGTCGAAGACATCTCCCGCGCGCGGCGGCCGGGACGGCGCGCCGCCCGCCGTGCTCAGCGCCACGCGCCAGGTGGACTTGGGCACGCCGGGGTCGTAGTCGACGTAGGTGACGATGTCGATGGCGTCGCCGGTGACGCTGAGCGTGCCGTCGCGGTCGCTGTCGCGGAAGCGGAAGCGCAGGCGCTGATCGCCCGCCGGCGTGTGCGCGATCACCTGGAACTTCGCCGGCAGCGCGTCCGGGAACTGCCCGCCGTAGGCCACCGAGGTGTCCTGGAAATCGTCGGCGAACACGATGCTGATGTCGTCCGGGTAGCCCGGCCGCAGGCGGTTCGAGCGCAGATCGTAGCGGTAGCCGACGGTCAGGACCGCGTCGGTCTGGCTGCCGGGCCGCAGCCCGGTGCGCTCGCGGTCGATGCTGACCGAGTCCGGAGTCGCCACCACCGGCAACAGGCCGCCGCCGACGGCGCCGATCCCCTGCCCCAGCAGATCGCGTCCGGTCTCGAACAGCACGCGCCCGCTGGTGGTGTCGGTCAGGGCGTAGGTGGCGGCGCGCAGGCTGTCCGGATGCGGCGCCGCGAAGGTGAGCTTGAAGACGTGGCCGTCGGGCACGAAGCCCGAATTGACGACCTGCACCTCGACGCTGCCGACGCCCCGGCCCGCCACCTGCTGCGCCGCGCCGGCGGCCGCGGGGCGGTAGCCGGCGGTGCGCGGATTGGGCCGCACGACGACGACGTTCGGCGGCACGATCACGCCGCCGCGCGGGGTGCGGCTGACCGCGAGCGAGTTCTCCGAAGGGGGGAAGTTCTGCGGGTACTCGGCGCCGAAATCGTAGGAGCACACGCCGTAGTAGTATTCCTGTCCGTTGACCACGCTGTAGTCGGTCCAGGTGTGCGTCAGGCCGGTCTCGGAGCCCAGGTAGAACTGCACCCCTTCGACCGCCTGCGTGGAGAAGCCGCTGATGCCGTTGATCAGGTCGAACTGGGCGATCGGCCGCCCGTTGTAGATCGGTCCGGTGCCGGTGCCGGTGACGATCACCTGCGGATCGCGGAAATCGGGGTCGGTCGAACGGTAGATGCGGTAGCCCTCGAAATCGTTGACGCCGGTCACCGGGTCGATGGAGCGCTCGGCCAGGTCGTCCCACGACAGGCGCACGAAGCCGTCGCCGACCTCGGCCGTCACCGTCGGCGCGGGCGGCGGCACCGCGAAGCGGTAGTTGGCGTTGTAGATCGTCTGCACCGTCTGCACGTTGCGCCGCAGCTCGGTCAGGTCGGCGCCGTAGGCCAGCGCCAGGCTGAAGCGCTCGGTCTGGCCGGCGCGCAGCGTGAACGGGCCGGATGCGAACAGGAAGGCGATGTTGTAGTTCGAGGCCAGCGGCGGATCGAAGCGCACCGCCGGATCGGGGTGCGAGAACTGCTCGTACAGCCTCTGCGGCCAGTTGTTGGCGTCGGTGAAGAAGACGATGCCGTCGACCTCTTCGCTGGGGTTGCCCTGCCCCGGCCGGATGCGGTTGATCTTGAAACCGGTCAGGCCGATCTGGTCCGACTCGTTCAGGTCCGTGCGGTCGAAGCTGGGCTCGCCGTCGGTGGGGATGCCGTCGCCCTCGCCGGTGTCGCCGGTTCCCGGCAGGCCGTCGGCGCCGTGATCGTGCGCCTCTGCCACCCAGTCCATGTCCTCGTCGCCCGTCCACCAGCGCCCCGCGACGTAGGCCGGCCGCTCCTCCAGCGGGCCGTAGGTCGCCTCGAAACGCGCCAGATTGTAGTTGGCCGTCGCATAGGCCCGAATCTCGTCCTGCCCTTCGATCAGCAGGCCGGGACCGCTGTCGCGCCGCTCGTCGGTGATGCCGTCCTCGTCGTTGTCGATGCCGTCGAGAGGATTGCCGGGGGTCTCGAGATAGGCGTAGCCCAGGTAGCCGGTGCGGCCGCAGCTGCTGGACAGGTCGCGCCCGTGCCCGTACAGGTCCCAGGTGTAGACCAGATTGATGATCTGCTCGTTGAAGGTGCGATCGAAGAAGGCGTTGTCGTCGTCGGATTCGTAGATGCCGTCGCACGACAGCGCCGATCCGCCCACGCCCGAGTCCATGTACAGCCCGAAGACGATGTTGTCCTCGTAGTCGGTGGTGCCCTCGTTGGTGATGTCGTAGTGCCAGAAGATGACGTTGCGGGCCTGCGGATTGGCCCACTGGAAGCCGCGCACCTCGATGCGCAGCCCCAGCCCCAGCCGCGTCGAGTCGCGGCTGTCGGGCCGGAAGTCCCAGGAGTCGTAGAACTGGTCGTCCATGACCATGTAGCTCTCCTGGTCGGCGACGATCTGCTTGCCGAAGTAGCCGTTCCAGCTGCCGGCCCAGCCCGGGTCGTCGGGATCGTCCAGGCGGTCGGGCCAGGAATCGGGCCAGGTGCGCGGATCGCTGCTGATCGCCGGCGATCGTCCGGGGTTGAGCGCCGGATCGGGCTGGAAGTATCCCGGCCGCGGCTCGAAGCGCATCTGGCGGTTGTAGTAGGCGCTGATCGCCTGCCGCTCGCGGAAGCCGGTCTCCATGATCCAGGCCGGGGTGCCGTTGCGCTGGACGATGCGCGCGAGCACGAACGGCGTGATGCCGTCGCTGTAGTTCATGCCGCTGCCCTTGGGCACCTCGACCGAATGGAACGTGCTGAGGTCGACGTTGCCGGGGTCGGGCGGGTAGTCGCCGACCATGCCGTAGTTCCAAAAGACCGTGCGGATGTTGCTGGCGTCGTGCTGCCCCGAGCGCTCGGCGTCGATGCGACCGCGCTGCTCGGGCGGCACCGGGGTCGGCACCCCCGCCACGGCGGCGCCCAGGGCCGCCGCCAGCAGCGCGAGCGCGACGCCGAACATGGCCGATGACGGTAGGCCGCGAACGGTCTTCACGTCTGGTCTTCCTTCCTGCCGCGCGCGGCCGCTGCGGCCGCGCCGCTCACAAGCCGACCCGCACGCCGATCTCCACCCGGCGCGGCGGATAGAAGCGGCCGGGATCGCGCAGCGCCAGCCAGTCCGCCTCGGGGAAGCGCGAGTAGTAGGGGCTGCCCGTGCTGCCGAACACCGGTCCGTTGAAGTAGCGCGCGTCCAGCGCGTTGAGCACGCGCGCGAAGACCGCCAGCCGGTCCGTCACCTGCGGCAGCTCCTTCTGGGCGCGCAGGTCCAGCAGCACGCCGCTCGGCTTGCGCCCCGAATTGGCCTCCAGGCCGAAGCCGAACGCCGATTCGAGCTGCGGCGTGTACGGCTGGCCGCTGGCCACCCGCAGCACGGCGCTGACGGCGTAATCGCCGGGATGGTCGAGGGCCGCGGTAAGGTTCAGCGTGTGCTTCTGATCCCAGTTGAACGGCACCAGCCGCGGGCGCGGATCCTCGCCCGCCGAGGCGCGCACCTGCGTCTCGCGCGGATCGCTGGCGTTGCCCATCGCCTGCTGCCAGGTGTAGTCCAGCGACACCGCGACCGGGCCCAGCCGGCGGTGGTCCAGGGCCAGGGTCAGGCCGAAGACATCGCCGAAGTCGATGTTCGTCAGCCGCGCGTACTCAGCGTCGTTGTAGGTGTTGATGAACTCGATGCCCAGCAGGTCGCGGATGTCCTTGTAGAACACGGTCAGGTCGGCCCCGAAGTCGCTGGTCAGCACGTGCTTGTAGCCGATCTCGTACTGGATGGTCTTCTCCGGCTTGACGTCGGGGTTGCCCAGCGCCGCCGGGATGACGCCGGCCTGCAGGTTGTACAGGATGCCGTAGTCGGCGTTCGAGAACATCTGCCCCACCGGCGGGAACTGCCGGAAATGGCCGTAGGCGACGTGGACGGCGGCCTTGTCCTCGATCGGGTAGGCGACGCCCAGCCGCGGCGACAGGGCGGTCTTGGCCGTGGTGGCCCGCGGCGGCGACGGCGGCGCGCCGGCGATCGCGTTGGCGGGGTTGGCCAGGTCGCTGGGCACC
Organism: uncultured Fibrobacteraceae bacterium; assembly: GCA_964461255.1. Taxonomy (GTDB): domain Bacteria; phylum Krumholzibacteriota; class Krumholzibacteriia; order LZORAL124-64-63; family LZORAL124-64-63; genus CAYWTR01. Next base: position 33,167 of record CAYWTR010000016.1, read on the forward strand.
AGCGCGCGCGCGTCCAGGAAGTCGAAGCGGAAGCCGGCGCGCACGGTCAGGTCCTCGCGCTCGATCTGGTCCTGCACGAAGGCGGCGGCCATCAGGGGGTGGTAGGCGCGCGGCCCCGGGTAGTCGGGCGGCTCGTCGATGCGCCGCGTCAACTCCTCCACGCCGCCCGTGCCGGTGCGGAAGGTCAGGTGGCCGGGCGTGCCGAACTCGACGCGCGGCAGCTCGAGCTCGCCGCCGACCTTGACCAGGTGCTGCGGCGTGACCTGGCTTGTCAGCGAGCTCTTGAACACCCAGGCGTTGGTCTTCTGGATGTAGCGGGAAAGATCCACGCCCTGGATGATGGCCCCCCGCTGGTAGTTCACGCTGCCCTGGGCCCGTCCGGCGGCGTCGTAGCGCGGGTCATTGACGTCCTCGAAGGCCAGGTCCTTGTAGTCCAGGACGTTCTGCCGCACGCTGAAGTTGAAGTACGTCTTCTGGCTCAGCGTCTGGGTCCAGTCCACGCCGTGGGAGATGGTGAAGGTCTCCTGCTTGGTCATCCCGTCGGGATTGAAGCGGAAGGCGAAGTTGGCGCGGCGTCCCTCGGCGTAGCTGGCGGTGGCCTGGTAGTTCAGCTTGGCGTTGGCCAGGCTGCTGTTGGTCACCTTGACCACGCCCGACCACTCCCGCGTGTAGCCCAGAGGCACCTGTGCGCTGTCGCCGGTGGCGTTCCAGAAACCGCGCTCGAAGTCGGACGAGTCGGTGGGCCGGAAGCGCCGCTCGCCGTAGATGAAATCGTCGAAGACGTAGCGGCGGCCGCTGAGCAGAAAGACCGTCTGCGGCGCCGGCAGGGGACCGCTGAGGGTCAGCTGGTAGTTCTGAGTGCCGAAGGGCCTGATGGCGTCGTCGGTCAGCCGCCCCTCGTTGCCGGGGAAGACGAAGCCGCCGGTGAACACCTCGCCGCTCCAGCGGAAATCCTCGCTGCCCTGCTTGAGCACGGCGTTGACGACCCCGCTCATCGCCTGGCCGTACTCCGCGTCGAAGGTGCCGCTGATCACCTGCACCTCCTGCAGGATCGAGCGGTCCAGGTTCAGCATCGGGGCGTTGTTGAAGGCGTTGTTGACGCTCACGCCGTCGACCTGGTACTGCACCTCGCCCAGGCGTCCACCGCGGAAGTGCCCCTGCACGACTCCCGCCTGCAGGTTGACGACGTCGTCCAGGTTCTGCACCGGCAGCGATTCGATCTGCTCGGTGGTCAGCGTCGTGCGCGTGCTGGTGACGCCCAGCTCGACCGGCGGCCGCTCGGCCACCACGACGACCTCTTCCGCCGCCACTTCGGTCTCGGCCAGCGCGGCGTCCAGGGTGGTGGTCTGGTCGGCGGAGATGACGACGTTCTGGATCCGCTTGCCCGCGAAGCCCATGCGGCTGAAGGAGACCTCGTACGTGCCGGCGGGGATGTTGAGGATCGTGTAGCGTCCCCCGGCGTCGGTGTAGGCTCCCAGACGCGTGCCGGTCACCATGACGGTGACGACCTCGACCGGGCGCTGCCGGCCGTCCAGCACGCGCCCGGTCAGCTTGCCGGTGGTGCCGGCCGGGGCAGGGGCCGGCGCCAGCAGGGCGCACAGGACCGCGGAGACGGCAAGCCGCCGCCAGGACGGTATGGAGAAGCGACCGCTCACGACGCGGCATCCTCCAGGTTGGGCCGCTCCGCCGCGGCCGTGGCGGTCGGGAGCGCATCCTGCCGCCACGGCCGCGAGGGCGCGCGCCGCGGTCTCAGTCCAGCACGATCGACTTGCCGGTCAACGTGCCGCGCAGCCGGCCGGTCGCGGGATCCTCCAGCTGCAAACGGTACAGGTACACGCCCGCGCCCGGCGCCCGCGCGCCGAACAGCAGCAGCTCGCGCTCGCCCTCGTCCTGCGCGCCGAGCGCCCGCCGCTCCACCAGGCGCCCGCGCAGGTCGTACACCTCCAGGGTCACCCGGTTGCGCTCGGGCAGGTAATAGCGGAGGCGCGGCTGCAGCGAGGGGTTGGGGTAGCTCTCCGCGCGCCCGTAGGCCGCGGGAGATTCGCCGCCGGACGGGGGCGGTTCGACGCCCGTGCCCACGGAGGAGACGTAACCCCACGGCGGGCAGCAGGTGTTGTCGTACTCGCGGAACCACCAGGTCTTGGTGCCGTAGCTGTCCTCGATCGGCAGGTAGGAATCGCCGTCCAGCAGCACGACGCCCAGGAACAGCGGCCCCTGCACGTTGCCGGGCGTGTAGCCGATATCGGTCAGGTCGACCCACATCTCCGCCTGGTAGCCGGTGTCGATGTCCAGTCCCAGCGTGTCGAGCGTCGAGCCGGCCTTCAGCTGCAAGGCGACCTGCGCCTTGCCCCGGCTGATCAGGTTCGACAGGTATCCCTGCGTGCGCGCGGCGCCCGTGGGCCCGACCTGGAAGCCCAGGCGCCGCCCGCGCAGCGTGTGGTCGACCAGGTCGGTCGAGTCGATCTCGGTGACGTGCACGAAGAAGCCGTCCCAGCGGAATTCGCTGGGATGGTACTGCACCACCTGGTCGCGCACGTCGAAGCCCATGTAGAGCCGGTCGCCCGAGACGAACATCTTGACCGTGGCGTCGCCGGGGTCGACGACGAAAGCCTGCCCGCCGTTGACCGTGGGCTGCCACTGCCCCGCGCGGTAGGGGCCCACCGAGGGGTAGGTCTGCCGCAGGGCCTCGTCGCCGTAGCGGATGTCGAAGCTGTAGACCCGGGCATCGCTCCAGACGGCGTCGTTGAGATTGCCGTCGATGGTCGCGGTCTGCGTGAGCCGCGGATAGACGATCTCGGGCGGCAGCGGCGGGACCGGCCCCGACTCGGTGGTCACGTCCGGCCGCGCGTGGACCCGCACCTCGTTGTAGCCCGAGGCATTGCCCCAAGGCCCCTGCCACCAGGTCCGCGTGGACGAGAAGAGCGACAGGTTCAGCGGCCACCAGTAGTCGCAGTCGTAGATCGAGATGTTCCACTCGAAGACATCGCCCTCCGGCCGCGTGAAATCGTAGCCCACCGCGGCGCCGTCGAAGCGCATCTCGACGGTGTAGCTCACGTCGGGCGCGGCGTCGCTGTTGGTCACGCCGTTGACGACCGTGGCCGCGTCCCAGGCCGCGATCGCTTCCGGCGTGCGCGGCTCGCCCGGCTCCGGTTCGCCGAAGCGGCCGATGAAGCGCGGCATCTGGCCGACCGGCTGCGGGTCGGTCAGATGCGGGAACCACCAGGCGTAGAAGTACTCCGCCGGCGGTTTGGGCGCCCCGGCGCTGAGATGGTCCTTGACCGCCATCAGGAAGCCGTCGAAGCGGTTGAACTCGCTGGACCCGCCGATGCTCTTGTCCCGCACGCGCGCGCCCAGGTAGATCTGGTTGTCCCGCGACAGCAGCTTCAGCACGGCGTAGGTGGTGTCGGTCGGCAGGCCTCCCGCCTCGATCTTCCACCCGCTGCCCGGTATGCCGTTGATGCGGCCGAATTTGATGATCGTCGATTCCGCCTTGGCCCAGCCCGGCTCGTCGAGCACGCCGTCGAGCGTGATCGGCCCCGGCGAGACCCGCGCCCAGATGGCGTCCTGCCGCGGCAGGCCGGGCAAGTCGATCCCAAAGGCGGGCGCGACGTTGGCCAGCGCCAGCGCGGCCAGCAGCAGTGTGAACCGTCCCCTGTTCATGGTCGACCTCCCGCTGCGATCCCCGGGACGGCGCGAAGCCGTCCGCTGTCTGTTCATTCCCTGCCCTCGGCGCGCGGCGAGCCGCCGCCGCCGCCCGGGCGCACGGCGTGCCGCCCTGCGCCGCATGACGCGCGCACGACCAGGCGCGCCGGCAGCAGCTCCCTGCCGCCGCCCCCGCCGTTGTCCTGCTCCTGCGGCTCGAGCAACAGCTCCACCGCCCGCCGTCCCAGCCCGCACATGTCGACGCTGACGGTCGTCAGCGCCGGGCTGAGGTAGCGCGCGATGGCGATGTCGTCGAAACCCACCACCGCCATGCCGCCCGGCACCGGCACGCCCGCGTCGCTGAGCGCGCCGAGCAGGCCGACAGCCATGGCGTCGTTGGCGGCGAAGACGGCGGTCGGGCGCGGCTGGCGCGTGAGCAGCGGGCGCGCCGCCGCGTAGCCCGACGCCTCGGTGAAATCGCCGTCGAATTCCAGCTCGGACGACGGGGCGATCCCCGCCGCCAGCAACGCCTCGCGGCTGCCGCGCGCCCGCTCCTCGGCGTCGCTGTTGCCCAGCGGCCCCCGCAGCAGCGCGATCCGTCGGTGCCCCAGCCCGAGCAGGTGCTCCACCGCCGCGCGCGCCCCGGCGTGGTTGTCGATGGCGACCCTGCGGTAGGCGGGGAAATCGCCCGGCGGGTTCATGAGCACGACCGGGAAATGGCGCGCCACGCGCTCGATCGCCTCGGCGGTCGCGCGGTCGGAGGCCATGACGATCAACCCGTCGACCCGCCCGAACATCGCCCCCGCGGCCGTCACCAGCTCCAACGGGCTGGCGTGCGAGCTCGAGATCAGCACCTGCAGCGACCGCTGGCGGGCCGCGCCGTCGATGCCGCGGATCACTTCCGAAAAAAACTCCCCGTAGAGGTCGGGGAGCAGGACGCCCAGGGCGTTGGTGCGGCTGGTGGTCAGGGTGCGGGCCGCGCTGTTGGGCCAGTAGTCCAGATCCAGGGCGGCCTGCCAGACCCGCTGGGCGGTCGCCTCGCTGACCCGCGGGCTGCCGTTGAAGACCCGCGAGACGGTCGCGATGGACACCCCCACCTGGCCTGCCACATCGCGGATGGTCGCCAACTCGTTGCCCCCGAAGCAATTGATCGAACCCGGGGCGCCGGTGTCCTGCCCTGTTACCCGCTGGCCATCCGTGCCGGGAGCGCGACCGCGTGCAAGCGATGTAAACGTTTGCACAGATCGGGTATGCTTGTCAATAGAAATCGATTAGGCGCGCAGGTGTCGCCACGGTTGCTTCTTGCGCGGCTCGGCTGCCGTACTAGTATTCCTCGCCTGGCCGCCCGGCCCGCGGCGCCGCCGGCGCCCGCGCAACGTCGCGAGGTTCCGATGCCCGATCCCGCTCCCCATCTCCCCCCCGCGCCGCCGCTTGAGGCCGACGCCTGGCCGCCGCCCGCCCGGATCCTTGCCAACGGACGGCACCGCGTGCTGATTTCGTCGGCCGGGACCGGCGGCTCGTGGCACGGCGGCCTGGCCCTGACCCTGTGGCGGGCGGATCCCGTCGAGGACGCCGACGGCTTCTTCGTCTATCTGCGCGATCGGGATGGCGGAGAGATCTGGTCGGCCGGAAGGCGGCCATTGCCGGACGGGGCCGAACGGGTCGGCGCGTCCTGGCGCCCGGGGACGATGATTCTGGAGCGGCGGCAGAGCGGCATCGAAACCCGCCTCGAAATCTGCGTGCCGCCGGACGCCGACTGCGAGCTGCGGCGGCTGACGGTGACGAACCGCTCGGGCCGGCCACGCTCGCTGGAAGTCGGCACCTGCGTCGAGGTCGTGCTCGGCGACCCCGCAGCGCACGCCGCGCATCCGGTCTTCGCCAAGCTGTTCCTCGAGACCGAGCACGATGCGAGGCGGCGGGCCCTGCTCGTGCGGCGCCGCCCGCGCGCGGCCGGCGAGCATCACCCGTGGCTGGCGCACGCACTGGTCGATGACAGCGCCGGCGGCGAGCTGGAGTTCGAGACCGACCGCGCGCGGCTGGTCGGCCGGCGGCCGGCGGGGGGTGCGCCCAGGGCGCTGGCGACGGATGCGCCGTTGCCGGGCGCAACCGGCGCCGTGATCGATCCGGCGCTCTGCCTGCGCCGCCGCCTGGAGCTGCCGGCCGGCGGCCGGGCGCGGCTGACCTTCCTGCTCGGCGCGGCGCCGGAGCGGGACGGCGCGCTGGCGCTGGCCGACCGCTTCGGAGGCGAGGCGGCGGTGGCGGCGGCCTTCGACGCCGCGCAGGCCGCCGCGTGGGCCGAGCTGGCGGCGCTGGCGCTGTCGGAAGACGAGGCCGACCTCTGGCAGGCGCTGGGCGCGGCCATGCTCTGCGGCGATCCGGCGCTGCGCGCGGCGCCCGAGGTCATCGCGCGGGCGCGGGGCGAGCCGGCCGCCGCGCTGGCGGCGCTCGGCCTGTCGCCGCGCCGCGCCTATGCCGTCCTGCACGCCGATCGTCCCGGCGGCGCCGCCCTGCGCGCGGCCATGACCCGGGCGCACGCCTACTGGCGGCGTCTCGGCCTGCCCCTCGATCTGGCGATCGTGATCGACGAGCCCGACGGCGGCGCAGAGAGCGGCGCCGGCGGGCCTCTGCAGCTGCGCGCCAGCGACCTGGCGCCGGACGCCCGCGACCTGCTCGACGCCTCGGCCCGTCTGGTCGTCGTCGACCGGCTGCCCGTGCCGGGCGGCGCCGCCGCCGCGCCATCCGCCCTGCCGCCGCGCGGCCCCGCGCCCGCCGCCGCCGCCGCGGGTCCACCCGCGGCCGCCCCCGAGGCGCTGCGCTTCGACAACGGGCACGGCGGCTTCAACGAGGCCGGCGACGAATACGTCATCCGCCTGCGTCCGCGGCCGGACGGCGGGCTGGACGTGCCGCCGCAGCCGTGGATCAACGTCATAGCCAACGAGCGTTTCGGCTTTCTGCTGAGCGAGACGGGAGCCGGCTGCACCTGGTGCGGCAACAGCCGCGAGCACCGGCTCACGCCGTGGTCGAACGACCCTCTGCGCGACCCGCACGGCGAGGCGCTCTACCTGCGCGACGAGGACGACGGCGCGATGTGGTCGCCGCTGCCGGGGCCGATCCCGGGCGGCGAAGCGTACGAGATGCGGCACGGCTTCGGCTACAGCCTCTGCCTTCACGAGAGCGCAGGCCTCGCGCTGGAGACGCTGCTGTTCGCCGCCCCGTGCGATCCGGTGCGCTGCACGGTGGTGCGGCTGACCAACCGCGGCAGCCGGCCGCGAGCGCTGGCGCTCTACGCGTACTGGCGTCTGGTGCTGGGGGACGCGCCCGACCAGAGCGGGCGGCTGGTCGTCACCCGCGGCGGCGGCGCGCCGGGCACGCTGCTGGCGCGCAACGCCGGCGGCGGAGAGTTCGCCGGCGGCGCGGCCTTCGCGGCCGTGATCGCGCCGCCGGAAGCCGGCGCGGTCTCGGCCACCTGCGATCGGGCGGCGTTCCTGGGCCCGGGCGGCGCGCCGGAGAGGCCCGCGGCCGTGGCCCGCGGCGGCGACCTCGACGGGCGCGCCGGCGCCGGCCTCGACCCCTGTTTCGCGCAGCGGGCGCCGCTGATCCTGGCTCCGGGCGCAACGGCCGAGGTCGTCTTCCTGCTGGGCGAGGAAAGCGGCGACGAGGCGGCGGAGACGCTGATCGCGCGGCTGCGGCGGCCGGCCGCGGTGGCGCGCGCCTTCGTGCAGGCGCGCGAAGGGTGGCGCGACCTGCTGGGGGGCGTGCGCATCGCGACGCCGGCGCCCGAGCTGGACCTGATGGTCAACGGCTGGCTGCCCTATCAGACGCTGGCCTGCCGCCTGTGGGCGCGGTCGGCGTTCTACCAGTCGGGCGGGGCCTTCGGCTACCGCGACCAGCTGCAGGACGCGGCGGCGCTGCTCCCCCTGCGCCCCGAGCTGGCGCGCGCCCAGATCGTGCTGCACGCGGGGCACCAGTTCACCGAGGGGGACGTGCTGCACTGGTGGCATCCTCCCGGCGGGCGCGGCCTGCGCACCCGCTTCGCCGACGACCTGCTGTGGCTGCCGCTGGTGGCCGCCGAGTACGTGGCCGCGACCGGCGACGCCGGCCTGCTGGACGAGCCGGCGCCGCTGCTGCAGGCGCGCGCTCTGGCGCCCGGCGAGGACGAGGCGCTGCTGGCGCCTCGGCCCGCGGGCCGCTCGGTCTCCGTGTACGAGCACTGCTGCCTGGCCCTGGATCGCGGCCTGACGGCCGGCGCGCACGGTCTGCCGCTGTTCGGCGGCGGCGACTGGAACGACGGCATGAACCGCGTGGGGCGCGAGGGGCGCGGCGAGAGCGTCTGGATGGGCTTCTTCCTGCACGCGGTGCTGGATGCCTTCGCGCCGCTGTGCGAGCGGCGGGGCGACGCCGAGCGCGCCGCCCGCTACCGCGCCTGGCGCGAGAGGTACCGCGCCGCGCTGCACGAGCACGCCTGGGACGGAGGCTGGTACCGCCGCGGCTGGTACGACGGCGGCGCCGCGCTGGGCTCGGCCGCCGGCGACGAGTGCCGCATCGACGCGCTGGCCCAGGCCTGGGCCGTGATCTCGGGCGCCGCGCCCGCCGACCGCGCCGCCGCGGCGCTGGACGCGGTCGAGCGCGAGCTGATCTCCGCGCCCGACCGCCTGATCCGCCTGCTGGCCCCTCCCTTCGACCGCACGCCGCACGACCCCGGCTACATCAAGGGCTACGTGCCGGGCGTGCGCGAGAACGGCGGGCAGTACACGCACGCCGCGCTGTGGGTGGTCAAGGCGATGGCCCACGCCGGCCGGCGCGACCGCGCGGCCGCCCTGCTGGCGATGATCAACCCCGTCAACCACGCGCGCACGCCGGAGCAGGTGGCGCGCTACCGCGTCGAACCGTACGTCGTCTGCGCCGATGTCTACGGCGCCGCCCCGCACGTCGGCCGCGGCGGCTGGACCTGGTACACGGGCTCGTCCGGGTGGATGTTCCGCGTGACCTTGGAAGACCTGCTCGGCCTGCGGATCGAGGAAGGAGCGCGCCTGCGCGTGCGGCCGCGCGTTCCGGACGACTGGCCCGGCTTCGCCGTGGACTACCGCCTGCCGGGCGAGACGACCCTTTACGCTCTGCGCGCGGCCAATCCCGGCGGCCGCGCCGCGCGCGTCGTCGCCGCCTTCCTGGACGGCGAGCCTCTGCTCATCGAGGGCGGCGCCGCGGTGGTGCCGTTGCGGCGCGACGGCGGACGCCACGAGGTGACGCTGACGCTGGGGGCCTGAGCGGCAGAGCCGGGCGGGCGGTCAATCGTCGCCGCGCTTCTTCTTCCCCTGCGCCTCTGTGCGCCGGCCGGAGAAGAGGCGCAACCACTCCTCGAGCTGGCGCGCGCTCTCGCGTTCGGGCTTCTCCGGCGGACGCGGCTCGCCTCGACGCCGGCGCGGCGGCCGGGGAAGCTGCAGGAAGTCGGCGACCCGTATCGTCCCCGCGCCGTGCGCGCGCGCCGTCGCCAGGATCTCGCGATCGGCGGTCACCACCGCCACGCTGGCGGGGCGGGCGTGTTCGCGGATCCGCCGTTGGATCCAGGCGTCCGCGCTGTCGCGCGCGAAGACTGTCCGCACGTTCGGCCGGCCGGCGCGCGGCGCCGCTTCCGGCGCCGCCGGCGCGGCGGGCTCGCGGGTCGCGTCGAACACCACGAAGCAGACCGTCCCCGCGGCCGGCACCCGCTCGGCGACGAGAACCAGGAACTCCGCGCGCGCCCGCTCGAGGTCGCGCCGCAGCAGCGGCCCGAGCCGTCCGTGCGCGAACATCACGTTGTAGGCGTCGATGAGGATTTCCCGCTCCGCCATGCCGCTCCTTCCGGCTGTGGGCGCCGGCCCGGAATCCCGCGCCGCGAGCCGCCGTCTCCCGGGAGCCATATCGGCATGTTAAGGCAACTTGTCCGGGCATCCGACGGCGGATGTTGCTGGCAACCGGGAGATCACCGAAGCCGTTCTTGCATTTTACCCATTAGATGGGTATATATTAACCATGATCAGGAGAAACATCACCCAGAACCTGCTGGACGCCCTGGGAGAGTCCCCGGTCGTCTTCGTCAACGGCGCCCGGCAGGTGGGCAAGAGCACGCTTGCGAGGCTGATCGTCGAGGAGCGCGGAGGGCGCTACCTGACCCTGGACGAGGCCGACATCCTGGCGGCGGCGGCTGTCGATCCCCGCGGATTCCTGGCCGATCTGGATGGCTTCGCCGTGATCGACGAGGTCCAGCGGGCGCCCGAACTGATGCGCGCCGTCAAGGCCGCCGTCGACAATGACCGGCGACCGGGGCGCCTGCTGCTGACCGGATCGGCGAACGTGCTCACGCTGCCGGCGATCTCGGAGTCGCTGGCGGGGCGGATGCAGATCTTCACCTTGCACCCTCTGAGCCAGGGAGAGCTGGCTGGCCGGCGCGAGTGCTTCATCGATGCGGTGTTCTCCGACAAGCTTCCCGACTGGCCCGGCGCCGCCGCAGACCTGGAGGACATCGAAGAGCGCTGCCTGCGCGGCGGCTTTCCCGAGCTGGTCGCCGGCACGCAAAGGCCCCGCCGAGACCGATGGTTCGCCTCGTACATCACGGCGATCCTGCAGCGAGACGTGCGCGACATCGCCGACATCGCAGGTCTGCACCAGATGCCGCGTCTGCTCGCGCTGCTCGCGGCACGGAGCACCTCGTTGTTGAACCGCTCAGATCTGGCGCGGGATCTGGGATGGCCGCGGACGACAGTCGACCGCTATCTCACGCTGCTGGAGATGATCTTCCTGTACGAGCTGCTGCCAGCCTGGTCGGGCAACCTCGGTAGGCGTTTGATGCGCGCCCCCAAGATTCTGCTGCAGGACAGCGGGCTCGCGGCGCACCTGACCGGCGCGTCTCCCGAGGGCGGCGCCCCCCCCGAGCTCGTGGGGCGCCTCCTTGAGAATTTCGTCATCATGGAGATCCGGAAGCAGGCGAGCTGGTCGCGGACGGACGTGAGGCTGCATCACTACCGCTCGGCCGCGGGCCAGGAGGTGGACCTTTTGCTCGAGGACCGCCGGGGGCGGATCGTCGCCATCGAGATCAAGTCGACCGCGACGCCCGGCGCCGCCGCCTTTTCCGCGTTGCGGCGGCTCGCCGGCGACCTGGGCGAGCGCTTCCATCGCGGCCTGCTGCTGAGCCGCGGGCCGCAACGTCTGGCTTTCGGCGAGCGCCTGTTCGCCTTGCCCATCCCGGCCGTATGGCGCGAGCCGAAACACAGGTGACGCGAACCCGGACCATCCATGAACGATCTGCTGCAGGAGGCCATCTGCTTGCCAGGACGCGCGCGAGGTGCGAACCCATGAACGACTGCCCCACGGCCTTCCCTCCCTCCTTCCTCTGGGGGGCCGCCACCTCCGCGTACCAGGTCGAGGGGTCGCCGCTGGCGGACGGGGCGGGGCCGAGCAACTGGCATGTCTTCGCGCACACGCCGGGGCGGACGCATCAGGGCCAGACGGGGGACGTGGCCTGCGATCATTACCGGCGCTGGCGCCAGGACGTGGCCCTGATGCGCGAGCTGGGGCTGCGGGCCTATCGCTTCAGCGTGGCGTGGAGCCGCGTGCTGCCGGAGGGGCGGGGGCGCGTCAACGCGGCGGGCCTGGACTTCTACTCGCGCCTGGTCGACGCGCTGCTGGACGCCGGCATCGTCCCGAACCTGACGCTGCACCACTGGGACCTGCCGGCGGCGCTGGACGAGGCGGGCGGCTGGCTGGCGGACGACAGCGCCGGCTGGTTCGCCGATTACGCGGCGGTGGTGGCGCGGGCGCTGGGCGACCGCGTGCCGTTGTGGGCCACGCTCAACGAGCCGTGGGTGGTGATGGACGCGGGCTACGTGCACGGCACGCACGCGCCGGGACTGGCCGTGCCGGCGCTGGCGCCGCGCGTGGCGCACAACCTGCTGCGGGCCCACGGCGCGGCGGTGCGCGCCTGCCGGGCCGAGACGCGCGGCCGGATCGGAATCGTGCTCAACCTCGAGCCCAAGGTCGCGGCCGGCCCCGCCCCCGCCGACGCCGCGGCCGCGGCGCGCGACGACGCCTACATGAACCGCTGGTTCCTGGAGGGGCTGACCGCGGGGCGCTACCCCGACGAGCTGGCCGCCCTGTTTGGCGCCGGCTGGCCGGAGTTCCCGCACGAAGATTTCGCGCTCATCCGCGAGCCGATCGACTGGCTGGGCGTCAACTACTACACGCGCGCGGTCGTGCGCGACGCGCCGGGCTCGCTGCCGCCGCGCGCGGCCAAGGTCCGCCAGCCGGACGCCCTCTACACCGAGCTGGATTGGGAGGTCTGGCCGCAGGGCCTGACCGACGTGCTGCTGTGGGTCAAGGCGCGCACGCCGCTGCCTCTCTACATCACCGAGAACGGCGCCGCCTTCCCCGATCCGCCCACGGCGCCGGCGGCCGGCCTGGACGATCCGCTGCGCGTGGAGTACCTGCGCGCTCACCTGCGCGCCGCCGCCGCCGCCCTGGCCCGCGGCGTCGATCTGCGCGGCTACTTCGTCTGGTCGCTGCTGGACAACTACGAATGGGCCGCCGGCTACGCCAAGCGGTTCGGCATCGTGCACGTGGACCACGCCACCCAGCGGCGCACGCCGAAGGCCAGCGCCCGCTTCTACCACGAGGTGGCGGCCTCGGGCGGGGCGGCCGCGCTGGCGTGACCCGGCCGGGCCCGGCGCCGGTCGCCGCCGCGGCTGGTTCCTTGTCGCCCGCTAGTGCTTCCCCGGCGCCAGCTCCACGCCCCGGCGCTCGAAATGGACGTAAGCCTCGAGCGCGATCATCTCGGCGCTGTCCAGCGCCAGCATCTCGCCCTCCAGCGGGTTGAGGATGCACCAGTTGATCATGTCGCGCAACGCCGCGACCTTGCCCAGCTGCTGCTGGAACTTGGGATAGGTCTCCGGATGCGTGTTGGCGGCGTTGGGATGGCACTGGGCGCAGGCGACGCCGTTGGTCCCCAGATCCGGGCTGACCCACAGATCGCGCCCCTTGGCCACCACGTGCATGTATTCAGCCTCCCAGCGCGCCAGGTCTTCCGCGTCGAACTCGTCCGCGCGCACCGAAATGCCGCCTGCCCACGCCGCCAGCGCCGCGGCCAGGACGCCCAAACACACGGCCTTCTTCCACATGGGTCGCTCCCTCCTAGAAATGGATCTGGGGCGGAATGCGCTTCGCCTCGTCCTGGTATTCCAAATCCTCGGGCCGGCCGGTCTGTTCGTTGAAAGCGACCGTGCGCCGGGCGTTGTTGTAGAGCTGATAGCGCACCGTCGACCTGCCTCCCGCCAGGTCCATGACCTGCCAGCCGGTGGCGTCGCGCTCGAAGAAGGGATCGGCGCGGTTCATCGGCACCGTCAGCTTCGGCAGGTGGCTCTCGGCCTGGGCGTAGCTCTGCGGATAGGGCCAGGGCCAGGCAGTCGCCATCACGGAATGGAAGGCGATGTTGCCGATCTGGTTGTACTGGATCTGATGGACATGCCCGTAGAGCACCGTCGCCTTGGCGAAGGGGCGCAGCAGCGCCTGCACTTCCTCGGCGTCCTCGGTCCAGAAGTTCCAGCCCTTGAAGATCTTCTGGATCGGCGAGTGGGAGACGACCACCACCGGCGTGTCCTTGGACACCTTCGCCAGATCCTTCGCCAACCATTGCCGCTGCTTCTCGCCCACCATGAAGGGCGAGCCGTTCGGGTTGTCCAGGCCCGCCATCTCCAGCATGCGCTGCGCCGGCGTCGGCCAGCGCTCGTGCGTCCAGTCGTCGTAGGTCAGCACACTGTTGAGGACGACGAAATGGACGCCCTTGTGGTTGAAGCTGTAATATTGGGGGCCGAACAGCTTGGACCAGTACTCGCCCAGATCCAGGTAATAGTCGTGCTCGCCCATGACGTAGTAGGTCTTGTGGCGCAGTTTCGACATGATCTCGGCGCCGTGGTCCAGCTCGGCCTTGGTGCCCAGCTGCGCCAGGTCGCCCCCGAAGAGCACGAAATCCGGCTTGGGATCGAGCAGGTTGGCCTCCGCCACGGCGCGGATCAGGCCCCGGTCCCAGTTGCGCACGAAGGCGTTGCCGGAGATGTGCTGGATGTGCGCGTCGGAGATGTACGCGAAGGTGAAATTGCGGCGGTTGTCGGCGAAGGCCAGCTCGACCATGCTCATGGGCAGGGCGCTCGCCGCCGCCAGCGTGCCGGCGGCCTTCAGGAAATCCCGCCGCTTGATGCGGCTTTCGGAATCAAACATGGCCCGCTCCTTTCACTCCTGGGCCGGCGCGGCGGCGGCCACGTCCAGCTGCGCGCTCGTGAGCGCTTCCATGAAGGCCACCAGATCGTCGATCTGCTCGTCGGTCAGGTTGAGCGGCCTGATGCCGCCGCTGAGGAAGTCGTTGACCGGGTCGCCCGCGGCGGTCACGCCGCCGTTGTTGTAGTGCACGACCACGTCGCGCAGCGTGGCCAGGCTGCCGTCGTGCATGTAGGGCGCGGTCAGCGCGATGTTGCGCAGCGTCGGGGTCTTGAAGGAGCCCAGATCGTCGAAGGTGCGGCTGATGGCGAAACGTCCCAGCTCGGAGGTCTTGGCGTCGGTCAACACCTTGACGTCGACCTCCGCCAGCGTGGCCTCGGCCCGCACGAACTCGCGCGCCAGCTTCGGCACGTCCGCCTGGATGTCGTTGATGCCCACGCCGATGTTGTGGAACCGGCTGTCGGTGAACAGCGCCTGCGTCTGCTCCACGCGGTGGCACGACACGCAGCGCCCCTGGTTGATGAAGACGTCGAAGCCGCGCTTCTGCGCCGCGGTCAGCGCGCCGTCCTCGCCGCCGAAGTACCAGCGGTCGAAGGGGGAGTCGCCGGCGATTTGGGCGCGCTCGAAGGCGGCGATCGCCTGCGTGACCTCGCGCATCGTCACCGCCTCGCCGCTCTTGCCGAACACGGCCTGGAAGGCTCGGGCATACTCGGGATCCGCGCGCACGATCGCCAGGATCGGTTCGTGATCCTTCAGCCCCATCTCCACCGGGTTGACGAAGGGATGCAGCGCCTGGTCCTCCAGGTCGGGCGAGCGGCCGTCCCAGAACTGCGTCTTCATGTAGGCGGCGTTGAGCACCGTCGGGGCGTTGCGCGTCCCCTTCAGCCCGTTGATTCCCTCGGACACCTTCAGCGGGCTGTCCGTGAACGCCTTCTCGCGGGCGTGGCAGCTGGCGCAGCTGACCTCGCCGGTGGAACTGAACCTCTTGTCATGAAACAGCTTGTCGCCCAGCTCGATCTTGGCTGCGGATTGCGGATTGTCCGCCGGGATGGGCAGCTCGGGCAGCCCGTAGGACGGATTCCCGCCGCCCGCGGGCCCGCCGGCGGCCAGCGCAGCGCCGCCGATCAGCCCCGCCAGCGCGAGCGCGGCCAGCAACCGGATCATCATCGCGACACCTCCCTTTCCCGCGCGCGGCGGCAGTCTGCGCCGCCTCGCGCGCGCCGTCGATCTCCTCGCTCCACAGAAGCGTCCAGCCGTCAGCCGCGGCAATCCTTGCAGATGCCGCGCAGCTCGACCCGGTGGTCGAGCGTCCGAAAACCGTGGGCCGAAGTGTCGGGCAGCGGCAGCCGGTCCAGCCGCTCGTCGACGAGATCGATGATCTTGTCGCAGCGCAGGCAGACCAGATGATGATGCGGGCGCAGGCGTCCGTCGTACCGAACGGCCCGGCCGAGGTGGCAGACCTTGGCGACCGCCCCCAGGCGCACCAGCGTTTCCAGCGTGCGATGGACCGTGGCCCGCGAGATGCCGCGCTGCCGCGCGCTCACGTCGTGGTAGATCTGGTCGGCGGTGGGATGATCGTCGCTCGCCAGCACGGCCTCCAGGATGGCCCGCCGCTGAACCGTGCAGGGGGTGCCCGTCTCCCTGCACAGGCGCTCGAAATCAACGAGGCGCGCGGCGATGTCGGCGTGATCGTGCACGTTCGGCCTTTGCTGAGAATTCTTCTCCGCTGAGACTTTCTCGCAACCGCCAAACGATGTCAACAGCGCATTTTCATTCGGGCGCCCCTACCGCCCCCCGCGCAGCTGGAAGGTCACCGGGAAGGCGACCCAGACCTCGACCGGCCGGTTGTTCTGCAGCGCCGGGCGGAAGACCGCCGTCTGCGCGGAGGCGACGGCCGCGTCGCGCAGCATCTCGGGTCCCGAGACGACGATCACCTGCTTGACCTTGCCGTCCCGGCCCACGAGGGCGCGCACGAGAACACTGCCCTCGACCCCGGCCTGCTGGGCCATGGGCGGGTAGACTGGCGGATCGATGCTCAGGCGCACCGGCTCGTGGTCGACCGGCACGAACTCGTCGGGCGCGGGGCTGGTGTCGACCTCGATGTCCTGCTCCACGACCAGACCCTCGCCCCCTTCGCCCAGCCCCTCCAGGTTGATGGGGGCCAGCGCCTCCGACATCTCCTCCTGGGTGGCGATGGTCTGCGTCTGCGCCTGCTCGTCGGGCACCGGCTCGGGCACGGCGATCGACGGCGGGGCGGCCATCTGGGCCACCGCCTGCGCCACGTTGATCTGCGGGACGCTCGGCCGCGCGATCGACGGCGGCACGCCCAGGTCGGTGTAGCGGACGATGCGGATCTCGCGCGGCGGGGGCGGCGCGGTCTCGCGGCCGCTCCACCAGCGCCAGGCGCCGAACAGCAGCAGGCCCAGGGACAGGGCGGCGGCGCTGGCCCACAGCAGCCAGCGGGGCGCCTCGCGGCGCAGCGGATGCTGCTCGCCGGCCAGCGGCAGCGCGGCGGCGTCGGCCACCGAATAGGCCCAGGGGATGTGGAGCGGGCTGCGCTGGCTCATGGCGCCGCCTCCAGCAAGTCGCGGTCCGCGTCGGTCATCTCGACCAGGCTGAACCGCTGCATGTGCGCGTCCTCGAGGACATCCATCATGTCCACCATGCGCTCGTAGCGCGCCTCGCGGGCGATCTTGACCAGCACGATCAGGTCGTCGTTGGCCGCCGCCTGCGCGATCAACAGCGGGGTCAGGTCATCCCACGCCAGCGGAGCGACGCCCTCGCGGCCGAGGCGGTAGAGCACGCGCTCCTGACCGTCGATGTAGACGGTCATGACATTGGACTCGGGAACCGTGACCTTGGCGCCCGGCTCCGGCATGTTGATCTCCATGGCCAGGGGACGCCGGAAAACGGTCGTCACCATGAAGAATATCAGCAGCAGGAAGGCGACGTCGACCATGGGCGTCATGTCGATGCGGATGCCGGTTCGCTGGGGCTTCGGCCTGAGCCCCGGTTGCTCCCCGCGGCGCGGCTGCGGGCGCGGCGCGGCCTGGACCTCGGCCATGTCACGCTCCTTCCCGCGGCGCGCCCGGCGCGCCCCGGCGCTTGACGTCGGTCATCAGGTTGAAGCGCAGCGTCTTGGCGTCGGCCAGGGCGTTCATCAGGTCGGACACCTCGCCGAACGTCGCGTCGCGGTCCCCCTTGACGATGACCACCGCCGTCGGATAGCGGCTGCGCCAGGCCACGATCGCCTCCAGCGCCTTGGCGCGATCGATCTCCTCGACGTCGCCCACCCGCTCGGTGGAGATGAACAGGCGCCCCTCGCGGTTGAGGGTGACGATGATCGTGCCGGTGTCGGGCACGCGCACCTCGGCGGTCGAGCCGGGCAGGTTGACCGCCACCGCCTCGGGCGGCTTGAACTGCGTCGTGGACATGAAGAAGATCAGCAGCAGGAACGCCACGTCCACCATCGGCGTCATGTCGATGCGCACGGATGTGCGGCGCGCCACGGCTCACGCCTCCTTCCGGCGGCGCAGCAGCTGCAGCACCTCGTGCGCCGTCTCGTCCATCATGGTGTTGAACGCGTCCACCCTGGTGGTGAAGTAGTTGTAGAGCACCGTGGCGATGACCGCCGTGACCAGCCCCAGCGCCGTGTTGACCAGCGCTTCGGAGATGCCCAGGGCCAGCTGGGTGGCGTCGGGAGCGCCGGCGTGCGACATCGCATGGAAGGCCCGGATCATGCCGATGGTCGTGCCGAGCAGGCCGACCAGGGTGGCGATCGAGGCGATCGTGGACAGCACCGTCAGGTTGCGCTCCAGGTGGGGGCTTTCGAGGGCGTTGGCCTCCTGCATGGCGCGGCGCGCCTCGGCGATCTGCTCGCGGCGGCTCACGGCCGCTTCCTGCAGCGACTGGAAATGCTCCAGCCCGGCGCCGACCACGTTTGCCAGGCAGCCGCCCTGCTGCTTGCACGACTCGACCGCGTCGCCCAGGCCGCCCTGCTGCACGCTCTGCTTGAGGTTGCGGACGAAGAGCGCGACGCTGCCCCGCCCGCCGGCGCGCCACAGGACCAGGGCCCGCTCCGCGCCGAAGGTCAGCGACAGGAACAGCAGCGTCAGGCCGACCACCAGCAGGGGGCCGCCCTGCTTGATGTACTCGGGCGACGACGACCAGATCAGATACGAGACCAGCACCTGGGCGATCACGATCGGGATCAGGACGTACTTCTTCATTCGCGTGCGCTCCCTTCCTGGCCCGCCGCGCGGCGCGCCTGGTCCAGCAGTTCGAAGCCCTTCTTCATGGCGGCATGCTCGGGATCGAGGCCGCGGGCGCGCCGCAGCGCCCGCTCGGCGCCGTCCAGGTCTCCCGCGCCCAGCAGGGCGTTGCCGTAGCCGGCCCACGCCTCGGCGTTGTCCGGCTCGACGTCGGCCGCGGCGCGGTACAGCCGCGCCGCCTCCGCGTAGTCGGCGCGGCGCAGGCGGCACCAGGCCAGGCCCCGCAGCGCCTTCGGCTGGCGCGCCTCGGCGGCGAGCACGCGGCGGTACTCCGCCTCGGCCGCCGCCAGCGAGTCGGCGGCGGCCAGGGTCTGCGCCAGCAGCAGGCGGCCCGCGGTCAGCTCCTCGTCCAGGCGCAGCGCGCGCCGCATGGCGGCCACGGCGGCGGGCGTGTCGCGCAGGCCGGCGTGGGCCACGCCCAGATTGAGATGGTAGACCGGCGCGTCGGGGCGCAGCGCGACGGCGCGCTCCAGCGCGGCGGCCGCCGCGGCAGGTTGCCCGGCGCCGAGCTCGAGCAGGCCCAGCTGGTAGTGCGCCGCGGCCAGCTCGGGCGCCAGCGCGAGGGCCCGCGCCAGGCTGGCGCGCGCGGCGGCGGTCTGGCGCGTCTGGAGCTGCTGCTCGGCGACGGCCAGCCAGTCGGCCGCCGCGTACGCCGCCGAGTCGGCCCCCGATTCCGCCATCAGCGCCGCGGCCTGGGCCCTCACGGCCGGGTCGGCGCCGCGCAAGCCCGCGCGGGTGAAGGCGCGACGGGCCGCGGGATCATCGGGCGCGATCGCCCTCGCCGCGCGCGCCGCTTCGAGCGCCCGGTCGTTCTGCCCTATCTCCAGGCACGCCTGGGCCAGACCGACGTGCGCGGCGGCGTCTGCCGGCTCGACCTCGACCAGGCGCAGGTAGGTGCGGGCCGCCCGGTCGTGCTGCCGGGCCAGGGTGAACAGCGCGGCCAGGTCGCGCAGCGCCGGCGCGTGCGTGGAATCGGCCGCCAGCGCGGCGAGGTAGCTGTCGCGCGCCTCGTTGTACTGCCGCTCCTGCTGGTGGAGACGGCCGAGGGCGTGCCGCAGCGACGCCGCGGCGTCCGGGCCGGCCGCCGCCGCCGCCTGCTCGAAGGCCGGGATGGCCAGCGCCGGCGTGCCGCGCCGCTCGTAGATGCGCCCCAGCAGCAGGGCGTGCTCCGGATCGCCCGCGTCGAGGCGCAGCGCGCGCGCCGCCTCCTTTTCCGCCTCGTCCAGGTCACCGGCGCCGAAGTGATAGAGCGCCATGCCGAAGTGGTACTTGTCCTCGCCCTCGGCCAGGCCGCGCCGCCGCGCCCCCTTGGCCAGCAGCGCCTTCGCCTCGTCAGGGCGCTCCCGCTCCAGCAGCAGCCGGGCCCGCCCGTAGAGAGCGTTCCAGTTGTCGCGCTGCTCGGCCAGCGCCCGCTGGAACTCGTCCTCCGCCTCGTCGGGACGCTCCAGGCGCAGCAGCACCAGCCCCAGCCCGGCGCGCGCCTCCGGGTCGTCGCGCCGGTCGCGCTCGCGGCGCAGGACGATGGCATCGCGGTACAGCGCCTCGGCCTCGGCCAGCCTCCCCTCGCGCGCGGCGATCTCCGCCAGTCCGCGCTTGGCCCGCGCCGGCTGGTGGTCCTGGGCCAGCGCCCGCTCGTACGCCGCCTTCGCTTCGACCAGACGCCCCTGCTCGAAGGCCCGGGCCGCCTGGCGGATGGGGTCCTCGTCCAGGCCGTAGGCCGGCGCGGCCGCCGCGGGCGCCGCGCCTGCCGCCATCGCCAGCAGCAGCGCCGCCAACAGGCCGGCCGCGGCGCGACGGTGGCCGATCATCGCTCCGTCCTTTCCCGCCTCGCGGCGCGCTAGCCCGGCGGCCGGCGGTCGAGCAGGATCTCGCGCGGCAGCACGCGCGCCGGCAGGAACTCCGTGCGCTCGATCTGCCGCTGGCCGCGCGGGCTGGTCAGGTGCGTGACGAACTTCGAGGCCTGGATGCCTCCCCGCCCGCGGCACCCGATGTGCAGATAGTGCCATAAAGGATAGGCGCCGGAGGCGATTTCTTCGCTCAGCGGCCGTGCCGGGGCCCCGCCGCCGGCGGCCGCGACCGCCAGGGCGCGCAGGCCGGCGGCGCCGGGATCGGCCCCCAGCGCGAACGAGCTGACCACGCCGATGGCGCCCGGTTCGGCGCGCACGGCCTCGGCCACGGCCTGCTCGTCGGCCAGGAACACCACGCCCGGCGGGGCCTGCTCCCCCGGGTCCGGCGGCAGCTCCAGCCGTTGCCGCAGCGAGTCCCAGAGACCGTGGTTGGGGTCGGGAGCGTAGAGGCGCGGCGCATCGCCTCCGCTGCCGCCGCCCGCCAGGCGGCGCAGGGTTTCCAGCTCCACGCTCGTGTCCGGCGCGCCGGCCGATCCCACCGCGACGATCGCTCCCAGAGCGATGGGATGCCACACCACGGTGTCGCCCCGGGCAGCGGCGAACAGCTTCTGCTCGCCGGCCAGCGGGGGCCGGCTCATCACCGCCGCGCCGGCCCGCCCGTTGATCAGATCCTCCAGCGCCTGCGCGCTGCCCCCGCCCCGGACCACGATGCGCAGCCGCGGGTAGTCTCGCCGGTAGTCGGCCAGCAGGCGGTCCATCAGCGCCGGCGCCTGATCGACGCCCGAGACGATCAGCACGGTGTCGGCCGCGGCCCCGCCCGTCGCCTGGCGCAGCAGGTTTCGCACGTCCGGTCTGCCCCTGATCAAGAAGAGCGCGGCGATGATCAGGATGTAGATGACCACCCTGATCTGCAATCGCACCGGGCTGCGGCGCCTCTCCTTCATCGCTCCGATCCTGTCGCTCCGATCCCGGTTGCCCGCGCTTGCGGCGGGCAAGTATACTGCCGCCATGGTTGCGCGTGCCCTCGACCACAGCCGCAGCCGCGGCTCCCTCCGGGCCCATCGGGGCCTGCGTCGCCAGCCTCCTCCGGCCGCGGCCGCGGTGCTGGCGCTGCTGGCCGGGCTCGCGGCCGCCGGCTGCCGGGAGGGCTCGCGGCCCGCACCGGCGGCGGGGGACGCATCCGCGGAATATTCTCTCGATGTCAATGAAACCGTTTTCATCGACACGCTTCAAGCCCGAACTTTCCGATTCTTCTGGGAAACGACCCATCCGCTGACCGGCCTGGCCGCCGACCGCTGGCCGACACCCTCGTTCGCCAGCCTGGCCGCTACCGGTTTCGCCCTGACCGCCTACCCGATCGGCGCCGAGCGCGGATACGTCACGCGCGCCGCGGCGGCCGCCCGCGCCCTGGCCACGCTGCGCTTCCTCTGGACGGCGCCTCAGGACTCGGCGCCCGCCGGTCGCATCGGCCATCGCGGCTTCTTCTACCACTTCGTCGACCAGAGCACCGGCGCGCGGCACGAGCAGGTTGAGCTGTCGACGATGGACACCGCGCTGCTGCTCGCCGGCGCTCTGTTCTGCCAGTCGTACTTCGACCGGCCGCTGGCCGCCGAGGACAGCATCCGCGCGCTCGCGGACTCGATCCACGCGCGCGTCGACTGGCGGTGGGCCTCGCCCCGCCCGCCGACCATCGGGCACGGCTGGACCCCCGAGCATGGGCACCTGCCCTACGATTGGCGCGGCTACAACGAGGCCACGCTGCTGTACGTGCTGGCGCTCGGCTCGCCCACGCACGCGGTCGGGCCGGAGGCCTGGGACGCCTACACGGCCGGCTATCGCTGGGGGACCTTCCACGGCCGCGAGCACCTGGGCTTCGCGCCGCTGTTCGGCCACCAGTACGCGCACGTCTGGATCGATTTCCGCGGCATCCAGGACGCCTGCATGCGTGCGCGCGGCAGCGACTACTTCGAGAATTCCCGCCTGGCCACGCTGGCGCAGCGCGACCACGCCATCGCCAACCCCGCCGGCTGGCGCGGCTACGGGCCTCGCCTGTGGGGCCTGACCGCCTGCGACGGCCCGGTCAGCGGCACGTTCACGATCGACGGCCGCAGCCGCCTCTTCAACACCTACTGGGCGCGGGGCGCCTCGTTCACGGCGGTGGACGACGACGGCACGGTCTGCCCGTCGGCCGCCGGCGGCTCGATCGCCTTCGCGCCGGAGGCGGTCGTGCCGCTGCTGCTGGCGCTGCGCGACGACCACGGCGAGCGCCTGTTCTCCACCTACGGCTTCCTCGACGCCCTCAACCCCACCTTCCGCCTGGACGTGCCGGTGCAGCACGGCGCCGTCGATCCCGAGGCAGGGTGGTACGACACCGACTACCTCGGCATCGACCAGGGGCCGATCCTGGCGATGATCGAGAACTGGCGCAGCGGCCTGATCTGGCGCGTCATGCGCCGCAATCCCCATCTGGTGCGCGGCCTGCGCGCTGCCGGTTTCGCCGGCGGCTGGCTCGACGCGGCCGGCGACCCGCACCCTCACCCCGCCCAGACGCCGCCCGCGGCGCCGCCCGAGACACGGCCATGATGCGCTCGCCGCGCCCGCTGCCCCTGCTGCTGCTGGCGGCCGCGCTGGCGGCCGGAGGCGGCTGCGGCAGCAGCGACGGGCGCGGAGGCGACGAGCGCGTGACCCTGCGCTTCTGGGCGATGGGCCGCGAGGGCGAGGTCGTGCGGGAGCTGGCGGCCGACTTCATGGGCGAGAACCCGGACATCGCGGTCCAGGTGCAGCAGATCCCCTGGTCGGCGGCGCACGAGAAGCTCCTGACCGGCTACGTGGGGCGCGCCACGCCCGATCTGGCGCAGCTGGGCAACACCTGGATCGCCGAGTTCGCCGCCCTGCGCGCGCTCGAGCCGCTCGACGCGCGGGTGGCGGCCGCGGGCGGCGCCGCGCGCGATTCCTGCTTCCCCGGCATCTGGGACACCAACGTGATCGACGGCGCCGCGTACGGCGTGCCGTGGTACGTCGACACGCGCCTGCTGTTCTATCGCCGCGACCTGCTGGCGCGCGCCGGCTACGACACCATGCCGGGCGACTGGGAGGGGTGGCGCGAGGCGATGGCCGCCGTGGCGCGCGCGGGAGGGCCCGGCCGCTTCGCCATCTTCCTGCCGCTGAACGAGTGGGCGCCGCAAGCGGCGCTGGGGCTGCAGGCCGGTTCGACCCTGCTGGACGGCCAGGGCGGGCGCGGCCGGTTCGCGGCGGCGCCGTTCCGCCGCGCCTTCGATTTCTACCTGGGGCTGTTCCGCGACGGGCTGGCGCCGCCGGTGGGCGTCAACGACGTGGCCAACGTCTACCAGGAATTCGCGCGCGGCTACTTCGCCATGTACATCACCGGGCCCTGGAACCTGGGCGAGTTCGCGCGCCGCCTGCCGCCCGAGCTGCAGGACGCCTGGGCGACGGCGCCCCTGCCGGGGCCCGACGGCCCCGCCTCCGGCGTGTCGCTGGCCGGCGGCTCGAGCCTGGTCATCTTCCGCGGGTCGCGGCACAAGGAGCAGGCGTGGCGCCTGATCGCCTACCTGTCGCGGCCCGAGGTGCAGGCGCGCTTCTTCCACCTGACCGGCGATCTGCCGGCCCGGCGCGAGGCGTGGGAGCTGGCCGGCCTGACCGGCGATCCCCGCGCCCGCGCCTTCTGGGAGCAGCTGCAGCGGGTCGCCGCCACGCCCAAGGTTCCCGAATGGGAGCAGATCGCCATGCGCCTGCAGGAGCGGTCCGAGCAGGCGGTGCGCGGCGCGGCGCCGCCGGAATCGGCGCTGGCCTGGCTCGACCGCGACGCCGCGCGCATCCTCGAGAAGCGGCGCTGGCTGCTGGCGCGCGCGCGCGGCGACGGGGCGGCGCCATGAGCTCGGCGCTGCAACGGCGCCAGGCCCGCGCCGCCTGGCTCTTCACGGCGCCGGCCCTGGCGCTGGCCGGACTGTTCTTCCTGCTGCCGGTCGGAGCGGGGCTGCTGCTGAGCCTGACCGACTTCGACCTGTACGCCATCGGCGATCCCGCCGCCGCCCGTTTCGTCGGCCTGCGCAACTACGCCGAGGCGCTGCGCAACCCGGTGTTCTGGACCGCCGTGCGCAACACGCTGTACTTCGTGCTCGTGGGCGGCCCGTTGTCGGTGGTCGTCTCGCTGGGGGCGGCGCTGCTGCTGGGCGCGCCCGCGGTGCGGTTGCGCGGCTTCTTCCGCACGGTCTACTTCGCGCCGGTCGTGACCATGCTGGTCGCGGTGGCGATCGTCTGGCGCTACCTCTGCCATCCGCGCTACGGGCTGCTCAACCACGGGCTCGACGCGATCGGCATCGCCCCCATCGACTGGCTGGGCGACCCCCGCTGGGCCATGCCGGCCATCATCCTGCTGACGGTGTGGAAGAACTTCGGCTACAACATGCTGATCTTCCTGGCCGGCCTGCAGAGCATCCCCGAGGAGCTGCACGAGGCCGCCGCCATCGACGGCGCCTCGCGCCGCCAGCGCTTCCTCCACATCACCCTGCCCGGTCTGGCGCCGGTCTTCCTGTTCGTCGGCGTGACCACCATGATCGGCTGCTTCCAGCTCTTCGCCGAGCCGTACGTCATGACGCAGGGCGGCCCGCTCGGCAGCACGCGCAGCCTGATGCTGCTGACCTACGAGGAAGGCTTCCGCTGGTGGAGGATGGGCGTGGCGTCGACCCTGGCGGCGCTGCTGCTCGTGATCACGCTGGCCGGCGCCTTCCTGCAGACCCGCCTGAAGGGAGGGCGGTGGTGAGGGCGCGCGATGTCGACGCCGCCGTCCGGCACGCGGCGCTGATCTTCGGCGCGGCGATCACGCTGGCCCCGCTGCTCTGGATGGCGTCGGCCTCGCTGATGGCCGCGGGCGAGGCCAGCAGCCTGCCGTTGCGCCTTCTGCCGCGCCGCCCCACGCTGGAGCACTACGGCGCCCTGCTGACGCGCCTGGACCTGGCGCGCCACTTCCTCAACAGCGCGGTGGTGGCGGTCACGGCCACGCTGGTCTCGCTGCTGATCACCTCGCTGGCCGGCTACGCCTTCGCCAAGCTGCGCTTCGGCGGGCGCGACCGGGTCTTCCGCGGCCTGGCCCTGGCGCTGGTGGTGCCGGGCCAGGTCGGCATGCTGCCGCTGTTCCTGCTGCTGCGCCAGCTGGGCCTGGTCAACACGCTGCTGGGCGCCATGCTGCCGTACTTCGCCAGCATCTACGCCATCTTTCTGATCCGGCAGTACGCCCTGAGCCTGCCCGACGACCTGCTGGACGCGGCCCGCATCGACGGCGCCGGCGAGCTGCGCATCTTCGCCGTCATCGCCCTGCCCCTGATCAAGCCGATCCTGGTCACGCTGTCGGCCTTCACCTTCCTGAACGCCTGGAACGACTTTCTCTGGCCGCTGATCATCCTGAGCGACTCGTCCAAGCACACCCTGCCGGTGGCGCTGGCCAGCCTGGTCGGCGAGCACGTGCAGGACACCGAGCTGATGATGGCGGGCGCCCTGGTGACGGTGGTCCCCGCGCTGGCGGTCTTCCTGGCCATCCAACGCCACTACGTCCGCGGCATCATGGCCGGCGGCGTGAAAGGATGACGGCATGGGCACGCTGGAGATGTGGGCGGCGGCGTTGATCCTGACGGCCGGCGCCGGGGCGGCCGGCGCCGGGGCGGCCGCGGCGATCCCTGCGGCCGGCACCGCGGCCGCGCCGGCCGCAGCAGGCGCGGTCGTCGTCGACGACTTCGACGATCCCGCGCCGTGGCGTCCCTTCCCCGCCGACGGCGTCGAGCTGCGCCTGTCGGCGGACGACGGCTGGCGGGGCGGCTCGCTGCGCCTGGACTACCGCTTCACGGGCGGCGGCTACGCGATCGCGCGCCGAGACCTGGCGCTCCAGCTGCCGGAGAACTACGCCTTCACCTTCCGGCTGCGCGGCGAGGGACCGCCCCAGCACCTCGAGTTCAAGCTGGTCGACCAGACGGGCGAGAACGTCTGGTGGCACGTGCGGCGCGACCTGGATTTCCCGGCCGACTGGCAGACGGTCACGATCAAGAAGCGGCAGATCTCCTTCGCCTGGGGACCCCTCGGCGGCGGCGAGCCGGCGCGCGCGGCGGCGCTCGAGTTCGCCGTCACCGCCGCGGCCGGCGGCGCCGGCACGGTCTGGCTCGACCAGCTCGAGCTGCGCCCGTTGCCGCCGCCCGGCGCCGCGCCTGCGCCGCCGCGCGCGTCGGCCTCGTCGGCGCGCCGGGGAGCGCCGGCCGCCGCGGTCCTGGACGGCGATCCCGCCACCTTCTGGTCGCCGGCGCCGCGCGACCGCGAGCGCTGGCTGGCGCTCGACCTGGGCGGGGCGCGCGAGTTCGGCGGCCTGACGCTCGACTGGCTGCCGGGGCGCCACGCCGCCGACTACGATCTGGAAGTCGACGACGGCGGCTCCTGGCGCGTGCTGGCGCGGGTGCGCGGGGGCAACGGCGCCCGCGACTGGCTCTACCTGCCCGAGTCCGAGGCGCTGCGGCTGCGTCTGCGGCTGCTCGACGCGCCCGGCGGCCGCGACGGCCCGGCGTTGGCGGCCGTGACGATCCAGCCGCTGGCGTGGTCCGAGACGCGCGAATCCTTCTTCAGCGCGATCGCCGCCGAGGCCCCGCGCGGCCTCTACCCCCGCGGTCTGACCGGCGAGATGCCATGGTGGACCGTGGTCGGCGCCGACGGCGACACGCGCGAGGCGCTGCTGGCCGAGAACGGCGCGCTCGAGACCGGACCCGGCCGCTTCTCGCTCGAGCCGTTCCTCTTCGCCGACGGCCGCCTGCTGACCTGGGCCGACGTCGAGCCGTCGGCGTCGCTGGAGGGGGGCGGACTGCCGATCCCCTCGACGACCTGGCGCGCCGGGGCGCTGCGCTTGACCGTCACCGCCTTCGCCATCGGCGAGCCGGGCTCCGCCGCGGTCGTGGCTCGCTACCGCGTGGCCAACACCGGTCCGGCGCCGCAGACGCCGGTGCTGATGCTGGCGGTGCGCCCCTTCCAGGTCAACCCGCCGCCCCAGCAGCTGAACCTGCGCGGCGGCTGCGCGCCGATCCACGAGATCGCCCTCGAGGTCGCCCGCAACGTCGCCCGCGATCCCGCCCGCGGCGCGGCGGCGGTGCGCGTGGACGGCGACACGGCTCTGCTCTGCCTGACGCCGCCGGCGCAGGCCGGAGCGACGACCTTCGCGGGCGGCGACGCGGTGGCCGACTACCTGCGCCACGGCCTGCTGCCGCCGGCGGCGAGCGTGCGCGACGACTTCGGCGCGGCCTCGGCGGCGCTGGCCTGGCCTCTGGCGCTGGCCCCGGGCGAGGAATCCGAAACGCTGCTGCTGGTGCCGCTGCATCCCGGCTCGCTGGCCGCGCTGCGCGACCGCCTGCCGGCGGCCGGCGAGCCGGCGCGCCTCTGGGCAGCGAGCGAACTGCGCCGCGCCGGCAACGACTGGCGGCGCGCGCTCGGCCCCTTCCAGCTCGAGCTGCCCCGCGCCGCCGCGCCGCTGGTCGAGAGCATCCGCGCGCAGATCGGCTGGATCCTGGTCACGCGCGCCGGCCCCGCCTTCCAGCCAGGCGTCCGCTCGTACGCCCGTTCCTGGATCCGCGACGGCGCGCTGACGGCGGCGGCGTTGTGGCGGCTCGGCCTGCCCGATCCGCCGCGCGCGTTCGCCGAGTGGTACGCCCCCCATCAGTACGCCAACGGCAAGATCCCCTGCGTGGTCGACGCCCGCGGCGCCGACCCCGTGCCCGAGCACGACAGCAGCGGCCAGTTCATCTACCTGATCGCCGAGGACTTCCGGCACACGGGTGACCGCGAGTTCGCCGCGAGACTGTGGCCGCGCGTGCGCGCCGCCGCCGCCTATCTGGACTCGCTGCGCCACGAGCGACTGGGCGACGAATGGCGCGCCCCCGACCGGATCGAATTCTACGGCCTGCTCCCTCCCTCGATCAGCCACGAGGGCTACTCGGCCAAGCCGATGCACTCGTACTGGGACGATTTCTTCGCCCTGCGCGGCTTCCGCGACGCCGCCTTTCTGGCCGGGGCGCTGGGCCTGACGGCCGAGCGGGCGCGGTGGGACGGCGTCGCCGCCGTCTTCGCTCGCGATCTGGCCGCCTCGGTCGCCGCCGCCCGGCGCCGCCACGGCGTCGACTACGTGCCGGGCTGCGCCGACCTGGGCGACTTCGACGCCACCTCCACCGCCGTCGCCTTCGACCCGACCGGCGCCGCGGCCGTGCTGCCTCGCGAGGCCATCGAGGCCACCTTCGCGCAGTACTGGCGCAACTTCCACGCGCGGCGCGCGGGCGAGCCGTGGGACGCCTACACCCCGTACGAAACGCGGGTGATCGGCGCCTTCGTGCGGCTGGGCTGGCGCGAACGCGCCGGCGAGATGCTGGAGTGGTTCCTGGCCGACCAGCGCCCCCCCGGCTGGCGCCAGTGGCCCGAGGTCGTCTATCGCGAGGTCCGCGCCCCACGCTTCCTGGGCGACCTGCCCCACGCCTGGGTCGGCGCCGACTTCCTGCGCTCCGCCCTGGACATGTTCGCCTACGCCGACGAGCAGGCCGCCGCGCTGGTGATCGGCGCCGGCGTGCAGGCGGCCTGGCTGGCCGAGGAGCCGTACGTCGCCGTCCGCGGCCTGCGCACGGTCTACGGGCCGTTGGCCTACACGATGCGGCGCGCCGACCGCCGCGTCGTCGTGAGCGTGGAGGCCGGCCTGTCGCTGCCGCCGGGCGGGATCGTCGTGCCCCCGCCCCCCGGCGGTCCATTCCGCGCCGTCACGCTGGGCGGCGCGCCCGCCGCGCGCCGCCCCGACGGGGCCGTCGTGCTGCGCGCCCTGCCGGCGGATCTGGAGTTCCTGCCCTAGGGCGCCGGGGCGGCCGGGCGCAATCGGCCTTGCCATCTGACGGTTTCTGGACGATATTGGCTTATCGGGCTGGCCACCGTGGCCAGCCTTGTTTGCGCCGGGGCCCTGGCCGCCACGAATGGTCGCGGCAGAGCATGGGGTCCGGCAGGTTCAAGGGAAGTGACCAGGGTGAAGAAGATCTACGTGGGCAACCTCAGTTTCGATCTCACCGATCAGGATCTGCGCAAGGTCTACTCGCAGTTCGGTGAGGTGGTCAGCGCCGCCGTCGTGATGGATCGCGACACGGGCCGCTCCCGGGGCTTCGGCTTCGTGGAGATGGACGACGCGGCCGCCACGACCGCCATCGAGAAGACCAACGGCATGGAGGTGGGCGGCCGGGCGCTCAACGTCAACGAAGCCCGCCCCCGCGAGCCGCGCCCGAGCAATCGGCCCCGCTGGTAACGGACGCGGCCCGGCCCGACGGCCAGGTTGCCTCGCAGCAACGGCCCCGCTCTCCCCGGAGGGCGGGGCCGTGTCGTTGGCATCGCCGATCCAGGGCCCCGATTCGCCGTTTCATTCCACCGCCATTACCATAGAATACAATTCTCATCTTCATATTTTCCGGGGGCGGGACATGATCGGCAGGAAGTTGGCGCAGTACGAGGTCGTCGCGCGCGTCGGGCAGGGCGGCATGGGCGAGGTGTTTCGGGCGCGCGACACGCGCCTGGGTCGGGACGTGGCATTGAAGGTCCTGCCCGAGGAGTTCGTTCGCGACCGGGAACGTCTGTCGCGGTTCGAGCGCGAGGCGCGGATGCTGGCGCAGCTGCAACACGACAACGTGGCGGCGGTGTACGGCTTCGAGCAGGACGAAGGGCGCCCGCTGCTGGTGATGGAGCTGGTCGAGGGCGAGGATCTGGCGGCCCGTCTTGGCCGGGGGGCGCTGCCGCCGGAGGAGGCGGGGCGCCTGGCCCTGCAGATCGCTCGTGGATTGGAAGCGGCCCACGAGAAGGGCATCGTGCACCGCGATCTCAAGCCCGCCAACGTCAGGATAACCCCCGAGGGCAAGGTCAAGATCCTGGACTTCGGACTGGCCCGGGCGCTGGCCGGCGAGCCGTCCGCGCCGGCCGGCGGCACCGAGCTGCTGAACTCGCCGACGCTGGGGCAGGCGTTGACGGGGGCCGGCGTGGTGCTCGGCACCGCCGCCTACATGAGCCCCGAGCAGGCGCGCGGCCGACCGGTCGACCGGCGCGCCGACATCTGGGCTTTCGGCGTCATCCTGTACGAGATGCTGGCCGGCAAGCGCCTGTTCGAGGGCGACACGGCCAGCGACGTGCTGGCGGCCGTGCTGCGGCACGAGCCGGACTGGGGGCAGCTGCCGGCGCAGGCGCCGCTGCTCGCCCAGCTCTGCCGCCGCTGCCTGGAGCGCGACCCGCAGCTGCGCCTGCGGGACATCGGCGAGGCGCGCGTGGCGCTGGATGGTGGCGGCGGCTCGATGCTGTCGTCGCCCGGCCTGGCTTCCGGGACCGCCCTGGCGCCGCCGCCGCGCCGGCCGCGCGCGGCGGTGCTGGCGTCGGTGGCGCTGCCGGCCCTGCTCGCGCTCGCGGCCGGACTGTGGGCCGGCCGCGGACCGCTGGCCACGCCGGCGCCGGATGGCCGGCTGGTGCGCAGCGAGATCGCCCTGCCCCCGGGGGTGTCGCCGCAGCTGGCCCTGAGCGCGCCCGGACCGCTGCAGGTCTCGCCCGACGGCCTGCATCTGGCGTTCGCCGGCCGCGACAGCACGGGCCAGACGATGCTCTTCGTGCGCCCCCTCGACAGCCTCGAGGCGCGTCCCCTCAACGGCACGCGCGGCGCGGCCTACCCCTTCTGGTCGCCCGACAGCCGCACGCTGGCCTTCTTCAGCAACGGCAAGCTGCAGCGCGTTGACATCGACGGCGGGCCGGTGGTGACTCTCTGTCCCGCCGGCAACGGCAAGGGCGGTTCGTGGGCGCCCGACGGCACGATCCTGTTCGCCCCCAGCCACGTCAGCGCCATCCACCGCGTTCCCGCCTCGGGCGGCGAGCCGGAACCGGTGACGACGCTGGCGCAAGGGGCGGGCCAGCGGTCGCACCGCTTCCCGATCTGGCTGCCCGGCGGCAAGCATTTCATCTACATGGTCTGGAAGCAGGGACGCCAGACCGGCGGCAGCGAAAGCTACCTGCACGTGGCCGCTCTCGACGGCTCGCTCGACCGGGAGCTGCTGCTCTGCCGGACCAACACCGTGTTCGCCAACGGGCACCTGCTCTACGTCGTCGAGAGCAACCTGATGGCGCGGCCGTTCTCGATTGCGAAGCTGGATTTCACCGGCCCCGCCGTGCCACTGGAGCGGGACGTGCTGACGCTGGAGGGCGCGCACTGGGGCGTGTTCTCGGCCTCGGCCGACGGCATCCTCGCCTACCACCGCGGCGAGGGGCGCTTCGGCCTGGACGTGCTGGAATGGATCGACCCGCGCACCGGCGCGGCCGAGCGGCTGGGCGAGCCGGGATTCGTGCAGGGCTTCGCGGCCGGACCGCGCGGCGACGTGGTGGCGCTGGGTCTGGCCGACGAGAAGCAGGGCACCTTCGACATCTGGCTGCAGGACGTCGCGCGCGGGCTGCGCACCCGATTCACCTTCGATCCGGAGAGCGAGATGCGGCCGGTCTGGTCGCCCGATGGGCGCTGGCTGGCCTATCGGGCCGACGGGGTCGCCGTCAGCGCGATCCTGCGCCAGCCGGCCAGCGGCGGCGGCGCGCCCGACACGCTGATCTCGTCGCGCGACGTCATCTTCCCGACCGACTGGTCCCCCGACGGCCGCACGCTCTGCTACGCGAGCATCGACACCGCCGGGGAGTACGACCTGTGGCTGATGTCGGTCGAGGGCGATCGCTCGCCGCACTCCCATTTCGTGACACGCTTCAACGAGGCGGGCGGCGCTTTCTCGCCCGACGGGCGCTGGCTGGCCTACATGTCGGACGAGAACGGCAGCATCGAGGTCTTCGTCGCCGCGGTCGCGCCGGGCGGTGGGCGCTGGCGCGTCTCGTCCGGTACCGGCATGTGGCCTCGCTGGTCGCCCGCCGGCGATCGTCTCTTCTACATCACCATGGAAGGCGTCGTCATGTCCACCGAGGTGGCGGACGACGGCGCCGCCCTGCGCCTGGGACGGACCGCGACGGTGGCCGAAAGCGTCAGAGTCACGCCGGGCATCAGCACCCTCGACGTCGATCCCTCAACCGGCCGCCTGCTGGTCCAGCGCGCCGCCGACTCCCGGGCCCGCACCCCCCTGATCCTTGTCGCCGACTGGCCCCGCGCGCTGTCGAGGCGATGAGGCCCGTCATTCTTGACATACCTCGCAGATCTATGTATAGTGCCGCAACGGACGGTTGATTCGGGTCCACCGGCACCGCCCGCCGCGCGTGAGCATGGAAATCAACAAGGATCTGACCGCCGCTTCCTCGACGCCGCTGGTGCTGGCCATCCTGGCCGAAGGCGACAGCTACGGCTACGCCATCCTCAAGCGCGTGCGGGAGCTGTCGGACGGGCGCCTGGAGTGGACCGACGGCATGCTCTACCCGGTTCTGCACCGGCTCGAGCGCCTGGGCCACGTCGAGGCCAGGTGGGAGGTCGCGCAGAGCGGCCGCCGGCGCAAGTACTATCGGATCACGCCCGGCGGCCGTCTTCAGCTCGCGGATGAGCTCAGGCAGTGGCAGGCGGTCGACGCG
Source organism: uncultured Fibrobacteraceae bacterium (assembly GCA_964461255.1). GTDB lineage: Bacteria > Krumholzibacteriota > Krumholzibacteriia > LZORAL124-64-63 > LZORAL124-64-63 > CAYWTR01. The sequence goes on from CAYWTR010000016.1 coordinate 65,751, forward strand.
ACGCTGCGCAGCCTCCGGTCGGCGCTGGCCGGCCACGACCAGGCCGGCCGTCTGGCCGCGACCCCTCCCCTTCCCCAAGGAGCGTGAGCGATGACGGCTGCGGCCCCCGCGCTGTCGCTCGAGGAGCAGATCGACCTGTGGCGTAGCTACCTCCGCCGCCGCCAGGCGATCCATGCCGTCGACGTGGCGGAGCTGGAAGACCATCTGCGCGAGCAGATCGCGATCCTGGTCGATGCCGGGCTCGCCGCCGACGAAGCGTTCCTGGTGGCGGTCAAGCGCATGGGCAACCTCGACGCCCTCTCGCGGGAGTTCGCGCGCGAGCACTCGGACCGCCTCTGGAAGCAGCTCGTCGTCGACCCGGCGGGGCCCGGGGAGCCGCGAGGGCAGGCCCGCAAGGATGCCATCGTCGCCTGCTGCCTGGCCGCGGCGGCGGCCGCGGCCATCAAGGTGCCGGCGATCTTCGGGGTGCGGCTCGGCGAGAACGAAGGCTTCTACGGCCGCAATCTGAGCCTCTTCGTGCTGCCCTTTCTGACCGGCTACTTCGTCTGGAAACGGCGTCTGCCCGCCCGCGCCATCCTCTGGCTGGCCGCGGCGTTCGCGGCGGCGGGCGTGCTGGCCAACGTCCACCCCTTCGCCCCGGGCGGCTCCACCGAGGTGCTCGCGGTCCTGCACCTGCCGATCGCGCTCTGGCTGGCCGTGGGCATCGCCTACGCGGGAGGCCGATGGGGCCAGACGGCCGGCCGCATGGACTTCATCCGCTTCTCGGGCGAGCTGCTGATCTACTTCGCGCTGATCGCCCTCGGCGGCGGCGTTCTGACCGGCTTCCTGGCGATGATCTACCAGGCCATCGGGATCGACGTCGAACCCCTGTTCGCGTCGTGGCTGCTGCCGTGCGGCGCCATGGGGGCCGTGGTGGTCGCCGCCTGGCTGGTGGAGGCCAAGCAGAGCGTGATCGAGAACATGGCGCCCGTGCTGACGCGGCTCTTCACGCCGCTCTTCGCCGCCGCGCTGCTGGTGTTCCTGGCGACCGTGCTGTGGACCGGGCGCGGGATCGACGTCCAGCGCGACGTGCTCATCGCCTTCGACCTGCTCCTGGTGGTGGTCCTGGGCCTTCTGCTCTATTCCGTTTCCGCCCGCGACCCGCAAGCGCCCCCCGGCGCTTTCGACGTGCTGCAGGTCGTGCTGCTGCTCAGCGCGCTGCTGGCCGACGCGGTCGCGCTGTGGGCCATCGCCGCGCGCATCACCGAATTCGGCCTGACCCCCAACCGCGTGGCCGCCCTGGGCGAGAACGTGATCCTGCTCGTCAACCTCGCCTGGTCGGCCGTGCTCTACCTGAGATTCCTGCGCGGCCGCGCTGCGTTCGCTCCCCTGGAACGCTGGCAGACGGACTACCTGCCGGTCTATGCCGTGTGGGCAGCCATCGTGGTGATCGTATTCCCGCCGCTGTTCGGGTACGTCTGAGAGGGCGGCTGTGCTGGAGCGGAGTGCGCGGCCGTGAGGGGTGGGACAAGCGCTATTTCGAGATAAGTGATTTATTGTCAACAGTCCAAGATTGCTATTGCAGAATAACATTGTGATGTTATTCTGCAGACATGCGACCGCGCCTGGTCAACGAACTCATCCGCAGGAACCTTGCCCGGTACCCGGCAGTGGCTCTCGTCGGCCCCAGGCAGTGTGGGAAGACGACGCTGGCCCGCGCGTGCGAGGGACGGTACTACGACCTTGAGGTGGAGCCTGACAGGCTGCGGCTGGACCTCGATTGGCAAGAGCTGGCAAGGGGCGACGCGCTGGTGATCCTGGACGAGGCGCAGGCCTGGCCCGAAGTATTCCCGCGCTTGCGCCACTCCATCGACGCCGAGCGGAGGCGCAACGGCCGCTTTCTCCTTCTCGGCTCGGTCTCGCCGGCGCTCATGCGCGAGGTTTCGGATTCGCTGGCGGGCCGTCTGTCGCTGGTCGAACTGACGCCGTTCTTGACGCGTGAGCTCGCAGATGTCGACCTCGACCGCCTTTGGCTGATGGGCGGGTACCCCGACGGGGGCGTGCTCGGCAGCGACGCGTACCCGCAATGGCAGCGGAATTACACGGCCCTGCTCAGCCTCCGCGACCTGCCGGCCTGGGGGTTGCCTAGCAAACCCGACACCACGCAGAGGCTGATGCGCATGCTGGCCGCCCTGCACGGCCAGCGCTGGAACGCTTCCCAGGTCGGCAAGAGCCTCGGGCTGAACTACCAGACGGTGAATTCGTATCTCGAATACCTGCAGGGCGCGTTTCTGATCCGTCGCCTGCCGCCGTACCAGTCGAACGTGCGCAAGCGCCTGGTGAAGTCGCCGAAGCTCTACTGGCGAGACACCGGCGTGTTGCACGGACTGCACAACGTCCCGGACCGCGACACGCTGCTGGCGCAGCCCTGGGTGGGCGCGAGCTGGGAGGGCTTCGTCATCGAACAGGTTCTGGGACATCTGGCTGCGACAGGCCGCAGCTGTGAAGCGTACTGCTTTCGCACCAGCGACGGCCACGAAGTCGACCTCGTGCTCGATTTCGGGACGGCCATCTGGGCGCTCGAGACGAAGCTGACCAGCAGCCCCACTCGGGCCGACATGCGCAGACTCGCCGCCGTCATGCCGATGATCGGCGCCGCGCGGGGGTTTCTGGTCTGCAGGGCTGCGGAAGCCATGGGCGAGGGCGAGTTGATGTGCGCGGATTTGCGGACCGCACTGCAAGAACTGCTCAACGGCGGCTGAGCGGCGGTCAAGCAGCCGGCGGCCCTATTCGCTCGGGAGCGCGGCGGCGCCGCGCGGCCAGCTCGGCGAAGTAATCTTCCAGTTCGGCGATCATGCGCTCGAAGGAGAACAGGGCGCGGGCGCGGGCGCGGCCCGCCTCGCCCAGCTCGCGGGCGTGCGCGGGATCGGACAGCACGCGCGCGATGGCGTCCTGCAGCGCCGCGTCGTCGTCGAGCGGGCAGAGGTGGCCGGTCAGGCCGTCGGCGACGATCTCGGGGATGTTGCTGGCGGCGGCCGCCACGACCGGCTTGCCCGCGGCCATCGCTTCGACGATGGCGTAGCCGAAGCCCTCCTGGCGCGCCAGATGCACGAACAGGTCCATGCCGGCGATCAGATCGGGGATGTCGTCGCGGAAGCCGAGCAGCCGCAGCGCCGGCGCGGCGTCCAGCTTCGCGGCCAGATCCAGCAGCGCGCCGCGCTCGGGCCCCTCGCCGGCGATCCACACCTGCACGTCGGGGAAGCGCCGCCGCAGGGCGGGGAGCTGCCGCACCAGGTGCGCGTGGTTCTTGCGGCCGGTCAGCTCGCCGATCATGCCGATGACCGGGGCGCCCGGCGGCGCGCCCAGCGCCGCGCGCACGGCATCGCGCCGCGCGGGCACATCGCACTGATCCAGATGGACGCCGTTGTAGATCAGCCGCACGCGCTCGGGCGGCAGCCACGGCGCGCTGGCCAGCATGGTGCGGCGCGTGGCCTCGGAGTTGGCGATGATGCCGTCGGCGACCGCGCGATAGGTCCAGCGATGCGACAGCTTGCCGCCGATGCCGAACTCGCTGCCCCGGCGGGGCACCACCGCCTTGACCCCCGCCAGCCGCGCGGCCGGCCCCGCCACGCGCAGCACGCGGTCCATGTTCAGGCAGAGCACGTCGCAGCGCAGGCGGCGGCAGAGGCGGTAGAAGCGCCACGCCGCGGGGGGGTCGAAGTCGCCGTGGAAGGCGATCGCATGGACCGGCAGGCCGGCGGCGGCGGCACGCGCGGCCAGCGCGCTGCCGGCGCGGGCGGCCAGGTCGACGGCGTGGCCGCGGTCGCGCATCCCCAGCGCGGCCGACAGCATCCAGTTCTCGCCGCCGCCCCAGGCGGCGATCGAGCTGGCGAAGAGTATGTTCATGCGTCCGCCGGCTCCGGGACGAGCAGGCTGCGTCCGTCGGGTTGGTCGAACAGGTGCAGGCGCTGCGCATCGAGCACCAGGCCGATCGGCTCGTCCACGGGCGGCGGCGCGTCGCCGGGGGCGCGCACGACCAGCAGCCGTCCGGCGACCGTGAGGTAGAGCAGCGCCTCGCTGCCCAGCGGCTCGACCACCTGCACCGGGGCGGCGAACGCGCCGGGAGCGCCGGGCGGCGCCACGCGCACGTGTTCGGGGCGGATGCCGAGGGTCAGCGGCCGGCCCAGCAGGGCCTCCAGGCCGCCGGCCGCGCGCGGGCTCCAGGCGGACGGCAGGGGGATGGCGACCTCGCCGTCCTCGCCGCGCGCCACGAAGCTCAGCCCGCCGGCGCGCGCCAGCACGCCGTCGAGGAAGTTCATCGCCGGCGAGCCGATGAAGCCCGCCACGAAGCGGTTGGCCGGGCGGGCGTAGAGAGCCAGCGGCGTGTCCACCTGCTGCACGACGCCGCGGTCCATGACCACGATGCGCTGGCCCATGGTCATCGCCTCGGTCTGGTCGTGGGTGACGTAGACCATGGTGGCGCGCAGGCGGCGGTGCAGCCGGCTGATCTCGGTGCGCATCTGCACGCGCAGCTTGGCGTCCAGGTTCGACAGCGGCTCGTCGAACAGGAAGACGGCCGGCTCGCGCACCAGGGCGCGGCCCAGGGCGACGCGCTGCCGCTGCCCGCCCGACAGCGCGGCCGGCTTGCGGTCGAGCAGCTCGGCCAGCCCGAGCGTGCGCGCCGCCGACTCCACGCGCGCCGCGATCTCGTCGCGCGGGCGCCGCCGTAGCTTCAGCCCGAACGCCAGGTTCTCGCGCACGGTCATGTGGGGATAGAGCGCGTAGCTCTGGAACACCATGGCGATGTCGCGGTCCTTGGGCTCGATGTCGTTGACGACGCGCCCGCCGATGGCGATCTCGCCCGTCGAGACCGTCTCCAGGCCGGCGATCATGCGCAGCGTGGTGGATTTGCCGCAGCCCGACGGTCCGACCAGCACCACGAACTCGCCATCGGCGATGTCCAGATCGACATCGGCCACGGCGCGCACGCCGCCGGGAAAGATCTTGCTGACGCCGCGCAGGGTGACGCTGGCCAAGGGACCTCCTCGCCGGACCGCGCGCCGGCCTCCGCTCGGCCGGGGCGCCGGACCCAAGGTAGCACGGACGTGGCGGCGGCGGTAGGAGCGGGGAGGAGGCGCGGGAGAGAGCGGCCCGGCGGGCGGGCGCGCGTCCCTGCTATTTCCGGCTCTTGCGCGCGGGCGCGGCGGCGGCGGCGCGCTTGGCGCACGGGCGTTCGCGCGGGGCGGCGCCGGCGGGCGACCCCAGCTGGCCTACGGTGGTGGCGCCGAGCATCTGCTCGTAGCTCTCGCGCAGCCGGCTCCACTGGTTGTGCAGGGGGCAGGGAGCCCCCTCGTCGCAGCGGTCGAAGCCGAAGACGCAGCCGCTCAGGCCGGCCGCGCCCTTGCCGTCGATGATGGTCAGGATGTCGCGCAGGGGCAGCTTCAGGGACGCGGGGCGGATGCGGTAGCCGCCCCCCCAGCCCTTCAGCGACTCGACCACCTCTTCCTTGGCCAGGCGGTTGAGGATCTTGGACAGGTAGTTGGCGGGCACGCACGTCTCGCGCGCGATCTGGCCGACGGGACGCCACTGCTGTCCCGCATCGACCAGATGCCCCAGGATGATCAGCGCGTAGCGGGCGGTCTGGCTGAGCATGGATCTCCCCGCGGGGGAGGCTGCGCGCCAGCGTCTAGGCATCCGCCCGCTTCCACTCGTGAGCGATGTCGAGGACGGTCGCGACGGCCACGCCGGCCGCGAAAAGGCCGAGGCAGAGTGTACCAAGGTTCGGCAGCGAGTGCGTGGTGAAATTGGCGATCTGCTTCGTGCCCACGATCGCCGGCATGAAGGGCTGCACCTTGATGGCGGCCTCCGGCGCCAACTGGTGCCCGTAGTTGTAGAGCATCAGGATGAAGCGGGCGAAGAAGAAGACGGAGACGTAGCCGATCAGCACGCTCAGGTCCACCAGGTCGCGCACGGTGCCCAGCGCGGCGGCGCGCAGTGCCAGCAGCGCCAAGAAGCCCAGCGCGAAAGGTATCCAGCCCAGCTCGGGGATGCTGCTCTGCTCGATCTTCATCATCCCGATGTAGTGGTTCAGGTTGTTGATCTCCCTGATGTCGCGCCCGTCGTTCCCGCCGTGCAGCCGGTGGGCGTAGATGTCCATGCGCAGGCCCCGCGGGTACTGGGGCGCCTGCATGCGGATCGTCCACAAGGGAAAGAGGAAGCTGGCGGCCAGCGGCAGCACGAGCAGCAGCAGCCAGATCCGGGTGGCCGAGCGCGCCGGCCGGCCGAGAATGCGGTTCCACCTGCCCAGTTTCATCGTCATCGGGCACCTCCCGGGCGCCTTGCAGCTAGACCAGATCCCCGCGCGCGAAGCGCCGCCAGGCGGCCAGCCAGGCGGCCGTCCCCAGGATCAGCGGCGAACCCACGCTCAGCGCCGTCACCCAGCCGGGCCCGAGACGGTGCGCCAGATAGAAGCCGACCGGGCCGAGAATCGACAGGGTCGGCTCCGTGGCGCTCAGCAGGCCCAGACGCGCGGCCTCGACCGGATTGAGGGCCGCCAGCGCGATGACCGTCGGAGCGTGCAGCCGGAAGCGGAGCATCAGCCCGATCAGCCCGAAATCCAGCAGCGCCGCGCCCAGCACCCAGATACCCAGCAGCACCAGGATGGCCCGGGCCGGCTGCCGCACGGCGACGCTCACCGCCAGCCCCACGCCGGTGAAGGCCCAGATCAGCGCCCCGCAGACGGCGAGGCTGCGGGCCAGCAGCGGCCAGGGGGCCGGGCTGCCCAGGACCGCGCCGCCGACCAGCGCCGTGACGAGCATCAGCGCCACCAGCGGCAGCAGCAGGACCGCGAAGCGGACCGCGGTCAGCGCCAGGAAGTACTCCCGTCGCGCGAAGGGATGGCCCAGCAGCAGCTCCAGCGAACCGTCCTCGCGCGCGCGGTTGACCACCTGCCCCGTCGCCGTCAGGGCCAGCAGCGGCAGCAGCAGCACCAGCGCATGGCTGAGCGACATCAGCACCCGGCCGGTGCCGGTGAAGCCCAGAACGGTCGACTCGCGCAGCCCCACGAGCACGAACAGCCCCGCCAGCACGGCATAGACGACCGCCGTGAAGGCCAGCCAGCGCGAGCGCAGGACCTCGGCCAGGTCCAGCCTCGCCAGCGCCGCGATCCGCGCGCGCTCACCGGCAGACATGCCCGCCCCCTTTCCTGCCTTCCAGGACCTGGGCTCTAGCCTGGGCGAAGGGGATTCCCCCCTCGACCGCGCGCTCGACGGCCCCCAGCCCGAAGGCCATCGGCGACGGCCCCGCGGGCACGAAGCCGGCCTCGGCATCGGACAACCAGCGCTCGTGGCGCACGTGGTGGAAGTAGATCGCGTGCACCGGCAACGGCTCCCGGTCCAGGAGAAGGAAGAGGCAGCCCGGGTCGTCGAAGTCGAGCACCCGGCCGTCCCGCAGCTGCAGCTGCGCCGCGAAGCCCCGCTCGCTGACCGCCATGCGGCATTCGGCGCAGGGCGTCCTGTTCCAGACGACCGGCCTAGGCCCGGCCGGCAGCGACTGCGAGCGGGAGATGAAGAAGCCCACCGCCGCGCCGGCCGCCGCGAGCGCGACGAGCGCCCCCAGCCCCCGGCGCAGCCTCGCGACGCCGATGCTCATGGCCCGCCTCCCGGCGTGAAGTTCCCCTCTATGGTCTCCAGATCGCGCACGCGCACCGCTTCCAGACCGCCGTTGAGCGCGCCCATCATCTCCCGGAGCATGGCCAGCGCTTCGGCCTGCGGGCGGATGCACGACCAGTCCCCCGCGCCGCCGGCGACGAAGCCGTGCGCGCGCAGCCAGGCGGCCGCCGATGGCGCGGCGACCTGCGCCTCGATCAGGCTGTGGGCGGCGCCGCGCAGATACTCCGCGAGCGGCCCCTCCCAGGCCAGACGGCCCTCCTCCAGCACCACGACGCGCTGGACGAGATGCCGGACCTCCTCCAGGCGATGCGAGCAGAGCAGCAGCGTGGCACCCGCGGCGCGCTCGCCCACCAGGCGGTAGAAGGCCAGACGGGTGGCCGGATCGAGGCTGGCGGTGGGCTCGTCGAGCAGCAGCAGCCCCGTCTCGCCGGCGAAGGCCAGCGCCAGCAGCAGCTTCTGCTTCATGCCCCCCGAAAGGGCGCGGATCGGACGGCGCGACACCGCGTCGATGTCCAGTCCCAGCGCGGCGGCGGTGTCCGCGATCACGAGACGGTCGAGGCTCCGCACCGTGGCGATGGCGTCGACGATCTCGCCGACCGTCGCCTGCAGCTGAGGAGGGGTCTGGGGCACGTACGCCAGGCGGCCGGCCAGACGCTGGCGGTCGCGCAGCGGATCGAGGCCGTCGATGCTGGCCCGCCCCTCGTATCTCAGCATGCCGCCCAGCACCCGCGTGAGCGTCGACTTGCCCGAGCCGTTGGGGCCGATCAGCGCCGTCCGGCTGCCCGAGGGCACGCTCAACGTGAGCGCGTCGAGCGCCTTGAGGCGTCCGTAGTGCCGCGTCAGACCGGTCAGCTCAATGCGCACGCGCGTCCTCCCGCGACAGGGACGCGCCGGCCGCCGGAGCGCCCGGCGCGCCGAAGCGCGGCCGGGGGTCCCGCAGGATCACGCGGGGCGCCAGCAGCGGCACGACCCGCCCGACCAGATCGAGCAGCGCCAGGGCGGGCGTGCCCCGGAAGAAGCGCAGCTCCTCGCGCGTGGACGTCAGCTGATCGGACAGCCTGTGCAGCTCGTAAGGGACGTCGCCGACTCCGTCGCGGTCCAGATCGTAGCCCTGGTAGTCGTCGAAGTGATTGCCTTCCCAGATCACGCGCAGGACGTCGCCGCCGCCGTCGATGCGCACCGCGACCCCGCAGTCGCGGAACTGGTTGCCCACGAAGCGGCTGCTGGCGCCGCTGCGGTGGAAGGCAGCCCCGGCGCCGCAGAAAAGGAAGGCGTTGCCCTCGAAATGATTCCAGTGCCCCCGCCGCAGCGGCGAGGCGTCGAGATAGACGCCGTCCTGGTTGGCCAGGAACAGGTTGTCGACCACGAGGAGCTCTCCCGACTCCTTCACGCCCAGCCCCATGCCGCCCGTCGGATCGGAGAACGCCATGCGGTTGGCGCGCACCTCGACGCTGTCGCTGTACATGACGAAGACGCCGACCAGGTTGCCCGTGAACGTGTTGCCCAGGACGCGGTTGGCGTGGCTGTACATCAGATGGGCGCCGTACCGCCCCGACTCCACGAAGTTGTCGCGCAGCACGTTGCCCGGCGAATACCACACGACGATGTCGCGGCCGGCGCCGACCAGATTCCCCGCGATCTCGGAGTCGCGGACCTCCCAGAACCGGATGGCGTCCCCGCGCAGGCCGAGGTCCGGCTCCCCGGTCCCCCAGATCGCATTGCCGCGGACGCGCACCCGTCGCGCCCGTTCCACGGTGATGCCGAAGAGGGCATCGCGCAGGGTCAGCCCTTCGAGCCGCACGTCATCCGCGCGCACGCTGATGGCGGCGTCGGTCAGGTCGAAGCGGCGGCCGCTGCCTTCCACGGCGAAGCCCAGCAGGCTGACGCCCCCGGCCAGAACCTCCACGGTGGTGCCGCTGCCGGAGGAGCGGACGACCGCCTCCGCCGGCCCCCACAGCGTGACCGGGCGTGCGATGCGCAACGGCCCCTGGTGAACGCCCGGCGCCAGCAGCACCGCGCCGCCCGCGGGAACGCGCTCGAGCGCGGCCTGCAGATCGTCGCCGGCGCGCACCTCGAGGCCGGCGTCGGGCCGGGCCGGGCGCGACGGCTGCGGGCGCGGCCAGGCCGCCGGGCCGAGGCGCCGGCCGATCGCCGGAGCCGCCGCGGGCGACCCCGCCGCCGGCCCGAGCTCATGATCGTCGTGGACCCTCTGGGCGGCGGGCGGCGCCGCGGCCCGCGTGGGGGCGGCCGGCCCCGCGACCAGGACTGCCGCCCCCAACAGCAGGAGGGGCGCGGCCGCCGTCCGCCTCGCCGTGTCCGCCCGCCCGAGCCTGCCGCCGGCCCGCCGCCTCATGCCCGATCGCCCCGCCCGCTCACGGCTTGACCAGGAGATAGCCGGCCATCTCCAGGTGCAGAGCGGAGCAGAATTCCGTGCAGTAGAAGGGAAATACGCCGGCGCGGTCGGCCGTGAAGGTGACGTTGCTGGCTTTCCCGGGCTCCATGCTCAGGTTGACGTTGTGCTTGTCGATGGCGAACCCGTGCGTGGCGTCCAGCGCCTGCTCCAGGCTGGTCAGATGCAGATGCACGCGATCCCCCTGCCGCACCTCCACGATGTCGGGGTTCAGGTGGCTGCGCACGAGCGTCATGTAGACATGGACCCCGTCGCTGCGGCGCTCGATGCGGGCGTTCGCCTCGTCCACGACCGCGTGCGGGTCGATCTCGCCCGTGATGGCGTTCGTGCCCACCGGCGTGTACATCTCGATCGCGTCGATCTTGTCGGCCGCGATCATCTGGGCGTAGTGAGGCTCGCCCAGCGGGATCGGCAGGTCGTAGAGGACCTCCATCTTGTCGCCGGAGATGTCGATCAGCTGGAAGTTCTGGGGCAGGAGCGGGCCGATGTCGTTGAAGCGGTCGATCGCCCACTTGTTCATGGCGATCAGGTAGCGTCCCTTGGGATTGCGCGCGTCTCCTTCCGCCGCGGTGAGGTGCCCGATGTTGTAATGCACCGAGATCTTCTCGACCAGCTTCAGGTCGGCCAGGGACCAGCGGGCGACCTTGGACTCGATGAACACCGAGGTGTAGGCGTGGCCGCGGTCGTCGAACTGGGTGTGCAGCGGGCCCAGACCGATCTCGACCTGACCGCGGATGGCCTCGCGGAAGGGCAGGATCGGCACGCCGTAGGGATCGACGCCGTCGTAGCGCTTCTGCTCGATCAGCGCCTTGATCTTGCCGAAGTCGTAGACCGTCACGTGCGTGTCCAGCTTGCCCGCGACGCAGATGTCGTTGCCGTTGGGCGCCACGTCGACGCCGTGCGGGCTCTTCGGCTCGGGCACGAAGTGCAGCAGCCCCTCCTCGATCGCCACCGGCAGCATGATCACGCGCATGCCGGCGATGGTCGTGGTCCGCCCCTGCCGCACGACCTCCTCGGCGCGCTTCAGGTTGAAGACGTGCAGGTAGTCCATGTCGTTCTGCGAGGCGCCGGACTCGAGCGCCGGGTTGCCCTGCTGGATGCCGCCGAAGGCGCGCTCGGTGTTGAACGAGTTGCAGAAGATCCAGCCCTCGCTGACCAGCTTGCCGGCGTCGGCCAGGTCCTGCATGTAGGGAGGCAGCTCGACGGCCCACGACTGCTCGGGCACGATGCGGCCGCGCGCCCGGTCGAACTTCCAGAAGATCTGGGCGCCGCGGTACTTCTCGTTGTACTCCGACAAGGGCGCGTACCCGCCTCCCAGAGGGGCCGGGAACTGCGCCGTCTGGATCACATACTCGGTGTTCGGCGTGACGAAGGTGCCGCCGTGGTCGCCCTGGATCAGATCGCTCATGACGATCTGCTTGGTGGCGAAGTCGCGCAGGTCCACGACGGCGATGCGCGCGTTGGCCTTGTCGTTGACGAAGATGAACTGGCCGTCGTAGTCGCCGTCCGTCTCGCTCAGCGCAGGATGGTGCATGTCGCCCCAGGTGAGCGTCAGGCCCGGCGGCGAGCCTTCGCGCAGGATGGCGCGCGTCTCGTCGTCGAAGCCGTACCCCTGCCACGGTTCGGGCGTGAAGACGCCGACGTACTTCAGGATGCGCATGCTCGGCACGCCGATGACGATGAGGTTGCCCCCGTGCCCGCCCGAGGCGAACAGCAGATAGGGATCGCGGCCGCCGGTGGGCGTGTAGGTCTTCAGCGCGGCCACGACGTCCGCCTCGCTCAGGTTGCGGTCGCGCATCAGGGAACGAAGGTCGGCCGTGGCGCCGCCGCCTTGCTGGCGAGGGCCGCAGGAGACCGCCAGGACGATCAGGGCCAGACTGGCCGCGATGACGAGGCCCAGGCCTTTGAAGATGGCGCCGTTTCGCATGCTCACCTCCGGATGGGGTCGGATCTGTGCGCCTACTGCGCGAATTCGCGGATCTTCAGGCGCAGCGCGGCGACGACGCCGGGCTTGGCCTGCAGGTCGGGGTTGGCGACCATCTGCGGGCTCTTGCCGACCGCCGCCCCGCCGTAGACGATGGCCTTTTCGATCTCCTCGTCCTTGACGCTCTTCTGCCAGGCGCGGTCGCGGTAGTTGCGGGGCTTGGGGGTCAGCGCCATGGCGCCCGGGCCGTCGCCCATGCCGGTCGTGCCGTGGCAGGCCGCGCAGCGCTTGGCGAACAGCTCGTCCGCCTCGGCGCGGTCGGCCGCCGTCACCTCCACCTGCGGCGCCTTGGCGCTGCCGCCGCTGCCGCCGCCGCCGCCGCCGCAGCCGGCGACCGCCAGCAACGCGCCGGCGCACACCATGCCGGCGGCGGTTGCCGCCAGCGTTCCCGTCCATCGGCCACGGGCGGGCGTCCGCACCGCCGCCGGCCCCGTTCTTCGCTGCATCGGGTCCTCCCCTGTCGTCGCCCGGGCATCCGCGGAGCCCGGCGGGATCGCGCACATGCGGGCGCCGCGGCGCCACTCAACAACTCAATGGATGACAATATGCGTTGACGCGCGCGCGCGTCAAGCCTTTTTGAGGCTGGTTTCAAACGAGGGGGACGGGAATAGGATCGTTGAAGTTAATGCACTGTCATGAAAGCAGATAAACGGTCAGGCGGCATCGCTGGGAGCGGAGCGGCCGCCCCGAGGTCCTCGGCCAGGGCAGGAGCGGGCCGACGTCACCGGGAATTCCATGCTGTTGCTCGTGGTCCCGGCCGTTTCGGCGCGCGCCTCCGGGGCCAAAGACCTCGGCGGGCGAGCCATGTCCGCGCGGCGTGTCGTCGGGCGGCCGTCCGCAGTCCGGCGGCGGCCGCGGTGCGATGCGGCGGCGAACGTGGACAGCATAGCGGGCGATTGTTCGTGCGGTGTGTCGATGCGGTTAGTTGGCGGTGAACCGTTTTCCCGCCGGCTCCGCCACCCGGCGCGTCAACGGTATTCCGACCACGCCTTGATCTGCAGGTCGCGGTCGGGACGCAGCGCCGTGACGGCGGCGACGAACAGGGTGGCGGCCTGGATGTTCGTCAACAGCGTGACGTCGTGCTCGACCGCGGCGCGACGGATGAGATAGTCGTTGCTCAGCTCGTCCGGCTCGAAGCTCTTGGGAACGTTGATCACCAGGTCGACGGCGCCGCTGCGGATGAAATCGACCGCGCTGGGCTGCCGATCCTCGTGCGGCCAGTGCAGCAGCTGCGCTTCGATGCCGTTCTGCGCCAGGAAGGCGCGCGTGCCCGCGGTCGCGTACAGCGGCAGCCCGAAACCGCGCAGGCGCCGCGCGCTCTCCAGGAACGCCACCTTGCCCGCGATCGTCCCGGTCGACAGCAGCGCGCCCGCCCGCGGCACGCGGGCGCCGACCGCCAGCATCGCCTTGAGATAGGCTTCGTGAACCTGATCGCCCAGGCAGGCCACCTCGCCGGTCGATGCCATCTCCACCCCCAGCAGGGGGTCGGCGCCCTTGAGGCGCGAGAACGAGAACTGCGGCGCCTTGACGCCCACGAAATCCAGCTCGAAGGCCGATTTCGCCGGCGGCTCGGCATCCTCGCCCAGCATGCAGGCGACCGCCAGATCGATCAGGTCGGCCCGCAGCACCTTGGACACGAAGGGAAAGCTGCGCGACGCGCGCAGGTTGCATTCGATCACCTTCAGGCGGTTGTCCTTGGCCAGGAACTGCAGATTGAACGGGCCGCTGATGCGCAGCGCGCGCGCCACGTCGCGCGCGGTCCGCTTGATGCGCCGCACCGTCTCGTGGTACAGGCGCTGAGCGGGGAAGACGATGGTTGCGTCGCCCGAGTGCACGCCCGCGTTCTCGATGTGTTCGCTGATGGCGTAGGCCACGACCTCGCCCTCGCGCGCCACGCCGTCCAGCTCGATCTCCTTCGTGTTGAGCATGAACTTCGACAGGACGACGGGGAACTCCCTCGACACCTCGGCCGCCGCGTGCAGATAGACCTCCAGCTCGTCGTCGCCGTGCGCCACGCTCATCGCCGCGCCCGACAGCACGTACGACGGCCGCACCAGCACGGGGTAGCCGGCGCGGCGCGCGAACGCCAGCGCCTCGTCCAGAGACACCGCCTCGCGCCACTGCGGCTGGTCCACGCCCAGCTCGTCGCAGAGCGCCGAGAAGCGCTCGCGGTTCTCGGCGCGGTCGATGTCGGCGGGCGCGGTGCCCAGGATCGTCGCGCCGGCCGCCGCCAGCGGCACCGCCAGGTTGTTGGGGATCTGCCCCCCCATGCTGACGACGACTCCGGCCGCCCCTTCCCGTTCGTAGATGTCGAGCACGCGCTCCAGCGACAGCTCCTCGAAATACAGCCGGTCGCAGACATCGAAATCGGTCGACACCGTCTCGGGGTTGCAGTTGACCATCACGACCTGGCGCCCGCGCCGCCGCAGCGCGCTCGCCGCGCTGACGCAGCACCAATCGAACTCCACCGACGAGCCGATGCGATACGGCCCTCCCCCCAGCACCAGCACCGGCGGCGCCGGCGGCGGACCCACGTCGTCCTCGACGCCGTCGTAGGTCAGATAGAGGTAGTTCGTGCGCGCCGGATACTCCGCCGCGAGCGTGTCGATCTGCCTGACCACGGGCCGGATGCCGAGCGCCTCGCGCCGACGCCGCACCTCCAGGTTGGCCGCGTAGCCCGGGCCGGGCGGCGCCTCCCGCCGCACCAGCCGGGCGATCTGGTTGTCCGAGAACCCCTGCCGCTTGGCGCGCCGCAGCAGCTCGGCCGGCAGCTCCGCCAGCGTCCAGCCCCCCAGCACGCGCGCCGTCTCGACCACGTTGGCGATCCCCTGCACGAACCAGGGGTCGATGCGGGTCAGGACCGCCACGCGCTCCTGCGCCAGCCCGCCGGCCAGCGCCTCGGCGATGACGAACAGGCGGTCGTCGGTCGGTCGCGCCAGCCGCTCCTCCGCCCGCTCGATGCGGAACGAGTTGCCCACCGCCCCGTGCGCGCCGATCCCCAGCATGCGGCACGCCTTCTGCAGCGCTTCCTCGAAGCAGCGACCGATCGCCATCACCTCGCCCACGCTCTTCATCTCGCTGCCCAGCTCGTGCGACACGCGCCGAAACTTCTTGAGATCCCAGCGCGGCATCTTGACCACGACGTAGTCGAGCGCCGGCTCGAAGCAGCAGCCGGTGACGCCGGTGATGGCGTTGGGGATCTCGTGCAGCGCCCGCCCCAGGGCCAGCTTGGCGGCCACGAAGGCCAGCGGGTAGCCGGTGGCCTTGCTGGCCAGCGCCGAACTGCGCGAAAGCCGCGCGTTGACCTCGATCACGCGGTGGTCGTCGCGGGCCGGGTCCAGCGCGAACTGCACGTTGCACTCGCCCACCACGCCCAGATGGCGCACCAGTCGCAGCGCCGTCGCGCGCAGCCGTTGATGTTCGCCGTCGGTCAACGTCTGCGACGGCGCGACCACCGTGCTCTCGCCGGTGTGGATGCCGAGCGCGTCGACGTTCTCCATGTTGCAGACCGCGACGCAGTTGTCGTGCCGGTCGCGCACGACCTCGTACTCGATCTCCTTCCATCCCTCCAGGCACTCCTCGATCAGAAGCTGCGGCGCCACCGCCAGCGCCTGCGCCGCCAGCGCCCGCAGCTCCCGCGGATCGGCCGCCACGCCCGAGCCCCGCCCTCCCAGCGCGTACGCGACACGCGCCATCACCGGGTAGCCGATCTGCTCCGCCGCGCGCAGCGCGTCGTCCGCCTGCGTCACGGCGCGGCTGCGCGGCGTGTCGATGCCGATCCCGCGCAGCGTGCGCGCGAACAGCTCGCGGTCCTCGGTCAGGCGTATCGTCGCCAGCGGCGTCCCCAGCACCTTCACGCCGTGCCGCGCCAGCACCCCGCGCTTTTCCAGCTCGAGGCCGCAGTTCAACGCCGTCTGCCCGCCGAACGCCAGCAGCACGCCGTCCGGACGCTCGCGCTCGATCACCCGCGTCACGAAATCGGCGTCGACCGGCAGGAAGTAGATCTCGTCGGCCAGCCCCTCCGAGGTCTGGATGGTCGCCACGTTGGGATTGACCAGAACGACGCGGATCCCCTCGTCGCGCAGCGCCTTGATGGCCTGCGTCCCGGAGTAGTCGAATTCCCCGGCCTCGCCGATCTTCAGCGCCCCGCTTCCCAGCAGCAGCACCTTGCCGGGCAGGCTCTCCTCGCCGCCGCTCATTCGCCGCTCCCCGCGCCGCCGAGCCGCCGCACGAAGTCGTCGAAAAGGTGGGCGGTGTCCCACGGACCCGGCGAAGCCTCGGGATGGAACTGGACGGTGAAGAACGGCCGCTCGCAATGGCGCAGCCCCTCGTTGCTGCCGTCGTTGGCGTTGGTGAACCATTCGATCCAGCCGTCCGGCAGGCGGGCGGCATCAACCGCGTAGCCGTGATTCTGGCTGGTGAGATGGCAACGCCGGGTGCCCTTCTGGAGGCACGGCTGATTCTGACCGCGGTGCCCGAACGGCAGCCGGTAGGTCGACCCGCCGGCCGCGCGCGCCACCAGCTGGTTGCCGAGGCAGATGCCCAGCAGCGGCCTCGTCCCCGATAACGTCCGCCGCAGGTTCGTCACGGCGGCCTCGACGCGCGCCGGGTCGCCCGGCCCGTTCGACACCACCACGCCGTCGGCGTCGAAAGCCTCGGGATCGGCGTCCCAAGGGACGCGCAGCACTTCCACGCCGCGCGCCAGCAGGCCGCGGATGATGCCGGCCTTCACGCCGCAGTCGACCAGGACGACCCGCCGCGGCCGCGCCGGCCCGCCGGACAGAGCGGCCGCGCCGGCCGCCGGCGCGGGCAGCACCGGCGCGGGCGTGCTGACCTCGGCGGCGAGGTTCAGCGCCCCGATCGCCGGGAACGGCGACTGCTCCGTGACGGCGTCCGCCCCGCCGCCCCCTTCCACCTGGGCCGGCCCGCCGGCATCGACCAGGATCTTGCCGGCCATCGTGCCCCGCTCGCGCAGGCGCTTCGTGAGCGCGCGCGTGTCGATGCCGCAAATGCCGGGCACCCCTTCCTCACCCAGCCAGTCAGCCAGCGAGGAGACGGCGCTCCAGTGGCTGGGACGCGCCGCCAGCGTGGCGACGATCAATCCGGCGACCTGGATGCGCTCGGATTCGAAGCCCGGCGGCGGCAGCAGTCCGGGCGGGACGCGCGCCGGCACGCCGTAGTTGCCGGCCAACGGGTAGGTCAGAACGAGGATCTGCCGGCGGTAGGAGGGATCGGTCAGCGATTCGGTGTAGCCCACCATGCCGGTGGCGAAGACGACCTCGCCGGCGGCGTTGTGCGACGCCCCGAAAAGCACGCCCGCATGCTCGCTTCCATCCTCGAGCACCAGGCGTGCGTTCAGCGGCCGCTCCGTCATGCGCCGTCCTTCCCGGGGACCGGACCTGCAACCGGTCGTTTCCGGGGGCAGATTCTTAACCGATTTCCCAGGCGATTGCTAGAATCTAGATCGGGAGGATCGAGGGGCAACCGCACGAGGGTGTCCGGCAGGCGCACCGGCAGGCCGACCTGGCGATTCCGCCCGCCGGGATTGGCCAGCGCCTGCCGGATCCGCCGCTGCAGCTCCAGCGGATCCTCCCGCGCAGGTCGGGCGTCTGCCAGCAGTCGTCGGACCTTGCGCCAGAGATCATCCTCCGGATCTTCCGCCGGCTGCGCGCCGGCCTCCGCGCCCAGACCGCTCAGCCGGCTCAGCGCCCTCGCCAACCAGGTTGGAGGATCGCCGCCGCGTCCGCGGCGCCGCTCATCCCCCGCATTCGCCGCGCCTTGCAGGAATCGGTCGACCCGTCCGTCGCCGGCGCCAAGCGCCATCTGCAGCGGGATCTGCGCCGCACGCTCTATCAGCGCAAATGGTTCGCCGCTCTTATGCACGGCCTGGCGCAGCAGGCTGGCCAGCATCCTTTCGGGATGTCCGCCTCGCAGGACCGCCGACGCCATGGCCACGCCAGCCTCGGTGAACACCAGGGGAGGGGTCCGCCGGCCGCCGTGAGTCCTCTTCGTGCGGCTGCGCGTCCAAACGATGCGGAATTCGCGGGGCGTCAGTTCGAAGACGAAATCGCGCGGAAAACGCCGGCGGTTGCGCTTGACCGCCTGGACCAGCGTGCGGACGTCGACCAGGTGCAAGGCGGCGACGTCGCGGTCGAGCATCACGTCGCGACCGCGGATCATGAAGATGCGGGGCCTGATGGGCACGAGCGGAGCTGGCTCTGCCGGGTCTGGCGGCGGCATGCCTGGCCGGATGGAACATTCATGCCTCGCCGTGCGCGGGACCGGTGAAGCCCCGCTCTGCGCTGCGCGGCGGCGGCGCCATGCCGGCGGGACCGCTGCGCCGATCTTCAGGGGGCCGGCGCGTCGCCCTCGCTTGTCTGGCCTGCATGGCGGCGGGCCCGCCGAGCGACGGCCCGGGCGCCGGCTGCCGACCTGAGCCGGCTGGGCCGTGCGCCGGCTGGGCCGTGCGCCGGCTGGGCCGTGCGCCGACCGCGAGCCAGCCATGGCGCTGCGGTCGGTCGCCGCCGAGGACATCGACCATGTGGCGCGGGGAAAGGGCACTTGGAATCACAGTTTGTGATGCCAAGCGCTGAATTCGCCGCGGACGCCCTCTGAAGATAGCGGCCATGTGACGCCGGGAAATGGCGCTTGGAATCACAGGTTGTGATGCCAAGCGTTGAATTCGCCGCGGACGCCATCAAGAGCAGGCCGGGGCTACAATACGTACAGGGCGGCGGGCAGCGGCCGGGGGCGCCAGGCAAGGCCGGCTTGCTACTCGGGAGCGCCTTCTTCCTGGGCCCCCGCCGAGAAGTAGACCGCCTCGGGATGATGGAAAACCAGCGCCGAAACAGAAGCCTCGGGCTCCATCATGAAGCCGTCGGTCAGATGCAGGTCGATCTCCTCGGGCCGCAGCAGGTCGAACAGTGGTCGTTGGTCCTCGAGGGCGGGACAGGCGGGATAGCCGAACGAGTAGCGCTTGCCGCGGTACTTGGCGCGGAAGCGGTCCATCATCGTCAGCTCGGGAGGGTCGGCGAAGCCCCACTCGGCGCGCAGGCTTGCGTGCAGCCACTCGGCCGCCGCCTCGGCCGTCTCCAGCGCCAGCGCCTGGACGGCGTGGCTCTTGAGGAATTCGCCGCGAGCCTTGAAGTCCGCCGCCAGCTCGCGGATGCCGGGGCCGGCGGTGACGGTAAACAGGATGATGTTGTCGCGCGGTCCGCCGTCCGCCGCCGGCCTCACGTAGTCGGCCAAACACAGCCGGCGCCCCGCGTGCTGGCGCGGGAAGGTGAATGAGGCTGCGGGCTTTCCGGCGGCAGACTTCTCGGCGGCGCCGAGAGCTCCTGGCCCGGCGTGGAGCCGGATTGTCTCGCCCTCGCTTTCGGCCGCGAAGGCTTGCCAGACGGCACGCGCGCTCATGGCGCCGCCGCGCGCGAGAGCCTTCAGTTCGTCGACCACGGCCTTCAGCGCCAGCGCCTTGGCGTCCCCCCGCTCGATCAGATCGGCGAAGCGGCCCTTCAGGCCCAGGTGGCGGTTGTACAGCATGGCCGGATTGATGAAGGGCCAGATCTCGTCCAGGTCTAGACTCAAGCGGACCTGCCGCTCCCAAGTCGCCGGCGAGGGGATGTCGGCGAGGATCCGCACGTGAGACAGCGGCCTGCAGGCCGGCGCTGTCTGCGACGCGCCCCCTCCCCCGACGGCGGGGGCGGCGGCGCCGGATACGGCCGCGGGGGCGGCGGCGGCGCTTGCGCCGGCGCCGGTGCTTGCGCCGGCGCCGATTCCCGCGCCCTCTTGGCCCGCGGCCTTGGGCTCCAACTGCTGCCGGTACGCGGCCCATTCGTTTTCGTATGCGGCGCGCCGTGCCGGATCGAGCAGCCGGCCGGCCAGATCCAGACCGTTCATCGCGTCCTGGGCGTAGGCCACGATGCCGCCGTAGGCCGCGGCGATGCGCCGCGCCGTGAACGTCCTGGTCAAGGCGGCGCCGCCGACCAGCAGCGGCGGGGTGTGGCCGGCCAGCGTCATCTCCTCAGCCGTCACGACCATCTGCGCGGCCGACTTGACCAGCAGGCCGGACAAGCCGACGATGTCGGGCGCATGCTCCTGCACCGCGCGGATCAGCTCGCCCGGCGGCACCTTGATGCCCAGGTTGATCACGCGGTAGCCGTTGTTGCTCAGGATGATGTCGACCAGGTTCTTGCCGATGTCGTGGACATCGCCCTTGACCGTGGCCAGCAGGACGGTGCCCTTGTTGGCGGCGTCGCTCTTCTCCATGAAAGGGGTCAGGTAGTCGACGGCGGCCTTCATCGCCTCGGCCGACTGCAGCACCTCGGCCACGATCAGCTCGTTGGCGTTGAAGAGGCGGCCGACCTCGTCCATGCCCGCCATGAGCGGGCCGTTGATGATCGCCAGCGGATCGGCCTCTTTCAGCTTCAGCTGCAGGTCGGTGATAAGACCGTCGCGGCTGCCTTCGACGATGCAGCGCGCCAGACGCTCGTCCAGGCTGAGCGCCCCGCGGGCGGCGGCGGCGCGGGCGGCGGCGGCGCCGGCGCGCGGGCCGGAGCCGCGGTAACGCTCGGTGATGGCCGCCACCGCCGCGTCGTCGGTGGCGAAGAGCACGCGCTCGGCCAGCCGCCGCTCCTCTTCGGGCAGCGAGGCGTAGCGCTCCAGCCGTTCCGTGTTGACGATGGCGAGATCGAGGCCCGCCCTGGTCGCGTGGTACAGGAAGACGGCGTTGACGATCTCGCGCGCGGCCGGCGGCAGGCCGAAGCTGACGTTGCTGACGCCCAGGATCGTCCGGCAGTCGGGCAGCGCGCGCTTGATCAGGCTCACCCCCTCGACCGTCTCCAGGGCCGAGCCGAGGTAGGCCGCGTCGCCGGTGGCGCAGGGAAAGACCAGGGGATCGAAGATGATGTCCTCGGGCGGCACCCCGTACTTGTTGACCAGCAGATCGTGGGCGCGCTCGGCGACGGCGAGCTTGCGGTCCCGCGTGACCGCCATGCCCTGCTCGGGATCCTCGTCGATGCAGCCGACAACCAGCGCCGCCCCGTACCCCCGCGCCAGCGGCACGACGCGCGCGAAGCGCTCCTCGCCGTCCTCCAGGTTGATCGAGTTCAGGATCGCCTTGCCCTGGCACCAGCGAAGCGCCCGCTCGAAGACCTCGGCCGAGGTCGAATCGATCATCAGCGGCGCCTTGACCTTGCGCACGACCCGTTCGAGGAAGGCCTCCATGGCGGCCGCCTCGTCACCGTCGGGATCGGCCAGGCAGACATCGATCACCTGCGCCCCGCCCTGCACCTGCCGGCGGGCGATCTCGCTCGCCTCCTCGAAGCGGCCGGCGCGGACCAGCTCCTTGAACTTGCGGCTGCCGATCAGGTTGGTGCGCTCGCCCACCAGCACGGGGCGGTTCTCGTCGGTCAGCTCGAGATGCTCCAGGCCCGAGACGAAGGTGCGGCCGGTCAGGCGTGGCGGTGTGCGGGGCGCGCGTCCCGCCGCCGCCGCCGCCAGCGCGCGGACGTGCGCGGCGGTCGTGCCGCAGCAGCCGCCCACCAGGTTCAGCCAGCCCTCGTCGAGGAAGCGCCCGACGGCGGCGGCCAGCATGGCCGGCGTCTCGCCGTAGCGGCCGTCCTCGTCGGGCAGGCCGGCGTTGGGGACGCAGGCCACCGGCCACGGCGACAGCGCGGCGAGGGCGCGCAGATGGTCGGTCATGAACTCCGGGCCGGTGGCGCAGTTGAGGCCGACGTAGAGCAGGTCGGCGTGCCGCAGGCTGATCGCGAGCGCCTCGACCGTCTGGCCCGCCAGCATGGTGCCCATCCGCTCGATGGTGCCCGACACCGCCACCGGCAGCTCCATCCGCAGGGCGCGCAGCGCCTCCTCGATGCCCAGCAGCGCCGCCTTGACGTTGCGCGTGTCCTGCGCCGTCTCGACCAGCAAATAGTCGGCGCCGCCCTCCGCCAGCCCCAGCGCCTGCTCGCGATAATGGGCGGTCATCTCGGCGAAGGTCGCGCCCCCGGTCAGGGAGATGGCCTTGGTCGTCGGCCCCATCGATCCCGCCACGAAGCGCGGGCGGTCGGCGGTCGAGAAATCGCGGGCGATCTCGCGCGCCAGCAGCGCCGACTGGCGGTTCAGCTCGCGCGCGCGGCCGGCCAGGCCGTACTCGCCGAGGACCAGCGGCGTGCCGCCGAAGGTGTTGGTCTCGAGGATGTCGGCGCCGGCCTCCAGGTAGCCGGCGTGGATGGCGCGGATCAGGTCGGGCCTGGTGGCCGAGAGCAGCTCGTTGCACCCCTCGAGAGCGGCGCCGCCGAAGTCGTCGGGGCCGAGGCCGGCGGCCTGGATCGCCGTGCCCATCGCCCCGTCGAGCACCAGCACGCGCTCCGCCAGCGACGTCTTCAGCAGCGCGACCCGTTCGATGTCCATGACGGCGACGCTCCGGCCGGCGGCGAAGGGAACGAGCGGCGCGCGGCGGTCATTCCGTCGCCGTGTCCGCCAGAACCTGGAAGCCCTGGAAGAAGGCCTCGATCTCGGGGTCGGTGAGCAGGCCCTCGCCCTGCCCCCAGGCGCACAGGATATACACCTTGTCCAGCAACAGCAGGCCCTCGATCCAGACCACGCCGCTGCCTCCCACCTCGCGGCAGCGCGCTCCAACGCCTTCCAGCCCCCCGCGGCGGATCATGCGCTGCTCCATGATCTCCACGTTGAACGGCCGCAGCACCTCCCTGATCTTGCCGACCACGGTGCGCGGATTGGGCGGGCCGCCGTTGTCGTCCGTCAGACCGAAGAAGGCGGTCACCATGACCCCTTCGCTCTGGCGTCCCGCGCGGTCGCAGTAGCAGGTGACGAAATCGAAAGGCCCCTGCGGGCGGTCGGTGGGCCCGGTGCGGGTCCTGACCCGCGGGCAGCCTGAGGGGAAGACGGTCTGGAACCCTCCTTCCGTGGAGCGGAAGGCGATGGGAGCGTGGTCATCCAGGAGGTTGTTCTCGCCCGCCGCGGGACGGGGCGCGGGCGCGGCCTCCTTCCGGCCGCAGCCCGCAACAGCCGCCGCCAGCACCAACGACGCCATCAGCGGCAGCAAGGCCGCCGCCAAGCGAGGCGATGTCATCGCTCAGCCCCCTTGCCGCCGCCGGCGACGCCATCGTCCCCGGCCGTCGTCCGGGCGCCCGCCCCACCCTCCGCCGCGGCGCCGATCAGCCCCTCGACCTCGTCCAGCAGGCGCGCGAACAGCGCGAAGACGTCCTCGATCGGCAGGGCCGTGGTCATGTCGACCCCCGCCAGGCGCAGCGTTTCGACCGGGTAGCGGCTGCTGCCCGAGCGCAGCAGGTCGAGGTAACGGTCGCGCGCGTCGGGTTCGCCGGCGAGTATGCGCCGCGCGATGGCGGTCGCGGCCGCGTACGCGGTCGCATACTGGTAGACGTAGTAGTTGTAGTAGAAATGAGGGATGCGGCACCAGGTCAGCGCGCTGCGCCGCGGGTCGGGCTCCAGCAAGGGCCCCCAGTAGGCCCGCATGGTATCCAGGTAGAGCGCGTTGAGGAAATCGGCCGTCAAGGTCTCGCCCCGCTCGACCGCCTCGTGGATGGCCAGCTCGAACTCCGCGAACATCGTCTGGCGCACCACGGTGTCGTTGATCTGCGCCAGGTAATGGTCCAGCAGGTACAGCTTGCGCTGGCGGTCGGTCGTCCGCGCCAGCAGGTGGTGCATGAGCAGCGCCTCGTTCAGGGTCGAGGCCACCTCGGCCGTGAAGATCGGGTAGTCGCCGTAGACGTAGGGCTGGTGGCGCGTCGCCAGGTAGGTGTGGCCCGAATGGCCCAGCTCGTGCGCCAGCGTGAAGGTGTCGCGCAGCTGGTCGCTCCAGTTCATCAGGATGTAGGGCGAGGTGCCGTAGGCGCCGCTGGAGTATGCGCCGCTGCGCTTGCCCGCGTTCTCGTGCACGTCGATCCAGCGCTCGCCGAAGGCGGCGCCGACGATCGCCAGGTACTCTCGGCCCAGCGGCGCCAGAGCCTCCAGCAGCAGCGCCTGCGCCTCCGCGTAGTCGAACTTGAACTCGGCCGCGCGGAACAGCGGCGTGGACAGGTCGTACTCGCGCAGCGGCGCGACGTCCAGCACGCGCTGCTTGAGCGCGGTGTAGCGATGCACGATCGGCAGCCGCACGCGCACCGCGTCCAGCAGATTGTGGTACACCGCAACCGGCACCGCGTTCGCCGTCAGGGCCGCCTCCAACGTGCCGCCGTACCGGCGCGCGCGGGCGTAGAAGACATGGTTCTTGATGTTCGCGTCGAGGTTGGCGGCGAGCGTGTTCGCCACCGCGCCGTACGTGTCGTGGAACACCTCGAACGCCGCGCGGCGGACGCCGCGGTCGGCCGACTTGATGTACTTGGCGTAGCGAGCCTTGGTCAGCTCGACCTCGCGTCCCTGCTCGTCGCGGATGGCCGCGAATTTCAGGTCGGCGTTGTTCAGGGCGTTGAACACCTGTCCAGCGCCGCGCGCCATCTCCGCCGCCGCCGCCAGCAGCGCCTCGCCCTCGGCGGGCAGGGTGTGGTCGCGCAGCCGCTGGATGTCGTCCAGGAAATGCTCGTACGTCCGCAGCCGCGGCTCATCGGCCAGGAACGACGCCAGGCGCTGCGGCGGCAGCGCCAGCAGCTCGGGCTCCAGCCAGCTGACCGCCTCGTCGAACTTCACGCGCAGCGTGCCCCCCCGGCCGTCGCGCGCGGTATGATCGCCGATCCGCGTGTCCTCGTCGCTGCGCATGGAGGCGTAGACCGTCACGACCCCCAGCCGGCGCCTCAGATCCAGGATCTCCTCGATGGCCTCCAGCAGCTCGCGCGCCGAGCGCGCCAGGGTCCCGCGCCGGCGGGCCAGCCCCGGCAGGGCGGCCTCGATGGCGGCGCACTCCTTCTCCCACGTCTGCCAATCGGGATAGACACGCTCCAAATCCCATTTGAACGCCTCTGGCACGGCCGACCGCTCGACCGCGCCCTGCCCCTGCTCCACCGCGGTGCCCGCCAGCGGCGCCCGCGCCAGCATCTCCATCATGCCCGACCTGCCCCGTGCTCGCCGTTTGCCAGCCGAAGAGTAAAGGACGAATGTAGACCGACAGGCCAGTTTCGGCCAAGATGGCGGCGTGCTCAATCGATAATTCCTTGTCGGGATGCGGAGCGCGGCGGCCGGGGAGCCGCCGCCGCCGGACCTGGGCCTGGCGAGAGGAGACCACGATGATGCACGCCAGCGTCCGCCTCGGCACGGTCCGGGGCATACCGGTGGGGCTGCATGGCAGCTGGTTTTTGATCTTCGCGCTGGTGACCTGGTCGCTGGCGCGCGGCTATTTCCCCCCCACCTACCCCGACCTGCCCCTCGGCGCCTACTGGCTGATGGGGGCCGCCACCGCGCTGCTGTTCTTCGGCTCGGTCTTCCTGCACGAGCTCGGACACTCGATCACCGCGCAGCGCCTCGGCATCCCGGTCAAGGGCATCACCCTGTTCATCTTCGGCGGCGTGGCCCAGATCGGGCGCGAGCCCGACAGCCCCGGCGCGGAGTTCAAGATCGCCATCGCCGGGCCCGCCGTCAGTCTCGCGCTCGCCGTGGCGTTCGGGATCGTCTACGTGCTGGACCGGCGCGTGCCGTACCTGGCCGCCCCCAGCGAATGGCTGGCGCGCATCAATCTGATGCTGGCGGTCTTCAACCTGATCCCCGGCTTCCCGCTCGACGGCGGGCGCGTGTTGCGCGCGGCCGTCTGGCGCCTGACCGGCAGCTTCCAGCGCGCCACGCGCGCCGCCTCGGTGGGCGGGCAGATCGTCGCCTACGGCTTCATGGGTCTGGGCGTCTTCATCATGTTCGGCGGCGCCTTCTTCAACGGCCTGTGGCTGGTCTTCATCGGCTGGTTCCTGCTCAACGCCGCCGCCGCCGGCTACGCCCAGGCCAGCCTGCAGCAGGCGCTGCGCGGGGTGACCGTGGCGCAGGTCATGAGCACGGACTGCGAGCTGGTGCGCGGCGACCTGTCGGTGCGCGACCTGGTCGAGAATCGCATCCTCACCGGCGGGCGGCGCTGCTTCTACGTCGGCTACGCCGACGATCTGATCGGCATGCTCACGCTGCGCGAGCTGAGCGGCGTGCCGCGCGAGCGCTGGGACCGCACCTCGCTCGAGCAGGTGATGGTGCCGTTGGAGCGGTTGGTCAAGATCGCGCCCGGCGCTCCCCTGATGTCGGCGCTGCAGGCGATGGACGACGCCAACGTCGCCCAGGTGCCGGTCATCGACGAGGGCGGCCGCATCGTCGGCGCCCTGTCGCGCGAGCAGATCCTGCACTACGTGCGCACGCGCGTCGAGCTGGGGGTCTGAGGCCGGCCGGAGCGCCGCTCGTTCAGAAGATGAAATCGGTGCTCAGGAAGTTCGACCGGCGCTCGCGCAGGATGCGGGCCAGCAGCTCCTTGTTGGCGTCGTTGCCCTTGGCGGCGACCAGGGTGCGGATCGAGAAGACACGCAGGGCGTCGGAGACGGACAGCGTGCCCTCGGCCGAGTCCTTTCGCCCGGTGAAGGGGAAGACGTCGGGCCCGCGCTGGCACTGGCTGTTCAGATTGACGCGGCACAGCTGGTTGACCAGAGGATCGATCAACGCCCCGACCGCCGCCGGATCGCGCCCGAAGACGCTGGCCTGCTGGCCGAAGTTGGAGCGGATGATGTAGTCGATCGGCTCGGCGGCGTCCCGGAAGGGGGCCACCGGGACGATGGGGCCGAACTGCTCCTCGCTCCACAGCCGCATGCCCGCACCCACCGGCGCCACGACCACCGGCGCGAAGAAGGTGCCGAGAGCACGCCCCCCCTCGCGGTTGACGACCCGCGCGCCTGCGGCGGTCGCGTCCTCGAGCAGACCGGTCAGCCAGGCGGGCTTGCCCGGTTCGGGCAGAGGGGTGATGCGCGGGCCCGCCGCGGCCGCGCCCGGCCCCGGCTCCTCGTCCCACGGCATGCCGCGCGGCAGCCGGTCGCAGGCGTCGGCCAGGGCGGCCAGGAAAGCGTCGTACAGCTTCGCGTGCACGAACAGGATCTTGAGCGCCGTGCAGCGCTGCCCGTTGAACGACAGCGCGCCGAGCAGGCACTCCGACACCGCCAGCTCCAAATCGGCGTCCGCCATCACGATGGCCGGGTTCTTGGCGTCCAACCCCAGCACGCAGCGCAGCCGGTGCGGCGCCGGATGCTGCTTCTTGAGCAGGTCGGCGACGCGGCTGGTGCCGATGAAGGCCAGCACGTCGACCTTGCCCGAGGCCAGCAACGGGCCGACGATGACGCGCCCGTCGCCGTAGACCGTGTTGACGACGCCGGCAGGGAAGCTGTCGCGGAAGGCCTCGAGCAGCGGCCGCAGCAGCAGCACGCCCAGCTTGGGCGGCTTGAAGACGACGGTGTTGCCCATGATCAGGGCCGGGATCAGCGTGGTGAAGGTCTCGTTCAGCG
>CAYWTR010000017.1:0-89213 GCA_964461255.1 uncultured Fibrobacteraceae bacterium
TCCATGCCGACCCAGACGCAGGTCCAGGGCCGGAAACATTCTTCGTGGAAGAACTCTTGCCATGGCGCTAATCTGGATCTGTCCTTAACACCCCAGCCCCAGGAGCGCTCGCCGTGGATGTCGTCATGCTCTCGCGCATCCAGTTCGCCCTGACCATCGGCTTCCACTATATCTACCCCCCACTGAGCATCGGCCTGGGCCTGCTGCTGGTGCTGATGGAGGGGCTGTATCTCAAGACCGGTCGGGCGATCTATCACCAGCTCACCAGGTTCTGGGTCCGCATCTTCGGCCTGATCTTCGCCTTCGGCGTCGGCTCGGGCATCGTCATGGAATTCCAGTTCGGCACGAACTGGGCCCAGTACGCGCGCTACGTGGGCGACATCTTCGGCAGCCCGCTCGCGGCCGAGGGCATCTTCGCTTTCTTCCTCGAGTCGGGATTCCTGGCGCTGCTCCTCTTCGGCTGGGACCGGGTGAGCAAGGGCATGCACTTCTTCGCCACCTGCATGGTCTGCCTGGGCGCGCACTTCAGCGCCGTCTGGATCATCGTGGCCAACAGCTGGATGCAGACGCCGGCCGGCTACCACATCGTCGAGACCGCGGTCGGACCGCGGGCCGAGATCACCAGCTTCTGGGAGGCGGTGCTCAATCCCTCGACGCTCGACCGCCTCTGGCACACGCTCATGGGCGCCTGGCAGACCGGCGCCTTCTTCGTGGTCTCGGTGGCGGCCTACTACCTGCTGCGCCGCCAACACGAGGAGTTCGCCCGCACCTCCATGAAGGTGGCGCTGGTGGTGGCGATGGTCGCCTCGCTGGGCCAGCTCGCGTCGGGCCACGACAGCGCCGTGACCGTAGCCGTGCACCAGCCGGCCAAGCTGGCGGCCTTCGAGGGGATCTACGAGACGACCGTCAACGCCGACCTGACGATCATGGGCTGGGTGGACGAGGCACGGCAGCAGGCGCGCGGCCTCAAGATCCCGGGTCTGCTGAGCTGGCTGATCGGCTTCGACACCGCCACCGTGGTGCGGGGCCTGAACGAATGGCCGCCGCAGGACCGGCCGCCGGTCCAGATAACCTTCCAGGTCTACCATTTCATGGTGGCCATCGGCATGACCCTGATCCTGCTGGCCTGGGGCGGCGGCCTGCTGGCCTGGCGCGGCCAGCTCTTCAAGCACCGCTGGCTCCTGTGGGTCTACGTCTTCGCGGTGCTGCTGCCGCAGATCGCCAATCAGCTCGGCTGGGCGGCGGCGGAGATCGGCCGGCAGCCCTGGATCGTCTACGGCCTGATGCGCACGGCCGACGGCGTGAGCGACACCGTGTCGGCGGGCAACGTCCTGTTCTCGCTGGTCCTGTTCACGCTGATCTACATCGCGCTGCTGGTGGTCTTCATCGTGCTGCTCGACCAGAAGATCAAGCACGGCCCGCGCGTCGAGGACATGCCCCGGACCGGGGAGGTGGCGGCGTGATTCCCGAGTTCTACAACGTCGTCTGGTACCTGTTGGTCGGCGTGCTGCTGACCGGCTACGCCATCCTCGACGGCTTCGACCTGGGCGTCGGCGGCCTGCATCTGCTGGCGCGCGGCGACCGCGACCGCCGCGTCTTCCTCAACGCCATCGGCCCCTTCTGGGACGGCAACCAGGTCTGGCTGGTGACCGGCGGCGGCGCGCTGTTCGCCGCCTTCCCCCACGTCTACGCCACCGCGTTCAGCGGCTTCTACATGGCGTTCATTCTTCTGCTGTTCACGCTCATCTTCCGCGGCGTCTCCATCCACGTGCGCAGCCTGCGGGAAAGTGCGGCCTGGCGCGGTTTCTGGGACTGGGCGTTCAGCGTCTCGAGCCTGCTCGCAGCGCTGCTGATCGGCGTGGCGCTCGGCAACGTCGCCTGGGGCGTGCCCCTGACGCCCGACTTCCGTTATCACGGCGACCTGCTGCAGCAGATCCACCCCTACACGGTGCTGACCGGGCTGCTGGTCGTGACCATGTTCTTGATGCACGGCGCCATCTACCTGGTGCTCAAGACCGAGGGCGATCTCAACGCCCGCGTCCGCACCTGGGTGCGGCCGTCGATCATCGCCTTCATCATCCTCTACGTGGTGGTCACGATGGCCACGCTGCTCTACTTGCCGCACATGGCGCAGCCGTTCCGCGACCAGCCGCTGCTGTTCCTGCTGCCGGCGCTGAGCGTCCTGGTCATCGCCAACATCCCCCGCGAGATGCACCACGGCCGCGAGTTCCGCGCCTTCCTCTCTTCGGCCGCCGCCATGCTGCTGCTGCTGGCGCTATTCGGCGTCGGCATGTTCCCCGAGCTGATCCACGCGCGGCCGGACGCGGCCAACAGCATGACCCTCTACAACGCGTCCAGCTCGCTCAAGACGCTGCAGACCATGCTGATCATGGCCGCCATCGGCATGCCGCTGGTCCTGGCCTACACCTTCCACATCTACCGGGTGTTCCAGGGGAAGGTGCGGCTGGATTCGATGTCGTACTGACGACACGCCGGCGCGGAAGGCGCGCGCGATGACCGATCCGCTCCGCCTGCTCTTCATCAACTCGATCAGGATGTGGGGCGGCGGCGAGGTGTGGCTGCTGGACGCCATGGGTGGCCTCGGCCGGCGCGGCCACCGCGCGACGCTCGTCTGCCAGCCGGGCGGCATCCTGGAAGACCGCGCGCGCGCCGCGGGTCTGGACGTCTGCCCCCTGTCGCTGCGCCCCGATTTCGATCCGCTGGCGGTGTGGCGGCTGCGACGCCTGATGCGGCGGCGCGCCGTCGACGTCGTCCTCACCAACCAGGACAAGGAGCTGCGCCTGGGCGGGGCGGCCGCCCGCCTGGCCGGCCCGATCGCGGTGGTGCCGTCGCGCGAGGTCGACTATCCGCTCAAGAACCGGATCCACTACCGCTACGCCTACAACCGGCTGGCCGATCACATCCTGGCGAACTCGCAGGCCACGAAGCGGACGCTCCTGAGCAACGCGCCGTGGTTCGATCCGCAGCGCATCGAGGTCATCCACAAGGGCATCGACCCGGCGCCGTACCTGGCGCGCCCGGAGGAGGGCCTGGCGCTGCGCCGCGAGCTCGGCATCGCCCCGGACGCTCCGGTCGTGGGCTTCGTCGGTCAGCTCATCGGACGCAAGGGCCTGCCGGATCTGGTCGCCGGCATGCCGCGCGTCGCCGCCCGGGTGCCGGGCGTCCGCTACCTCTTTGCGGGCGAGGGGAAGCTGACGGACTTCCTGCGCCGCCGCACGCGCGAGCTGGGCGTCGCCGGCAACGCGGTCATCGCCGGCTTCCGCCGCGACGTGCCGGCGATCATGAAGGCCGTCGACCTGCTGGCGCTGCCCTCGGAGGTGGAGGGCTTCGGCTACGTGCTCATCGAGGCGATGGCCGCGGCCAAGCCGGTGGTCGCCACGCGCGCCAGCAGCATCCCGGAGATCGTGCAGCACGGAGCGACGGGCCTGCTGGTCGACGTGCACCGGCCCGACCAGCTGGCGGACACCATCGTCGCCCTGCTGCGCGACCCCGCCCGCGCCCGCACGCTGGGCGAGCAGGGCCGCCGCTTGATGCTGGAGAAGTTCACGCTGGAGCGGATGCTCGACCGGCTGGAAGCGTCGCTGCTGCGCCAGCGGGAGAGCAAGCGGGGCGGCGAATGCTGCGGCAGACCGGCCACCGCTGCCAATATTTCATCCACAATTACGTAAGGTGCAATATTACATTCGGATACAGGTGTTCACCGGGTGAACGAAGGGACGGCAGGGCGGTGGCGGCTCGACGATGTCGTCGTGGCCGTCCCGAATCGCCCGAAGGGGGAGCCCCGTCCGTGCTATAATGGCCCGGCGACGGAGGTTGGCTTCGGGAGGTGGGGAGATGAGGGGTGGATTCTTCTGCTGCGCCCTTTTCTGTTTGCTGCCGCTGCTGCTCGGTCCAGCGACCGCGGAATCCGGCTTGCAGTTCTATCCGATCTCGACCGGACTGCGGGAGGCCGGCGATTGCCGGGTCGCGGGCGCGCTCGGCGGGGCGGCGGTGGTGGCGTGGGTCGAAGCCGACAGCGTCTGGACCCGCCGCTGGAGCGGAAGCGGGCTTGACCCCGCGGTCAACCACGGGCCGGGACGACTGCCCGATGTCGCCTTCGCCGAGAGCAACTTCACGCTGGCCTTCGTGCGCGACGGCGCCATCGTCGTGCGCGAGGGGGACGGCCAGGCGTGGACGGACGCGGCGCTCTACGCCTTCGCGCTCGACGTCACCCTGCCGCGGTTGACCGGCTGGAGGCTGGGATGGTGGCAGTGGCCCTGGCCGTGGTGCGATCAGGGCCTCTACCTCTGTTTCCAGACCGAACAGGGCGCGGTTCGTTTCGCCGAGCGCATTCTCGGCGTCTGGCAGGACGCCGAGCACGTGCTCGAAGAGCAATCGTACGCGATGCCGCGCTTCGCCCAGGCCGTGCCGGTGCCCGACGACGCCGGGTCCTGGCGCCCGCGCGTCTATGCGATGGGGGAAACGGACCTGTTCCATGCCGAGCGCGCGGATGGGGTCTGGCAGCCGCCGGCGGCCGTGCGGCCCGGAGAATTCCTGTACGGCGGCGAGTTCGCCGTGGCCGTGGGTCTCGACACGGGACAGCATGTCCTCAGCAACGGGCCTCAGCCTACCTGTCCCTGCAACGTGATCCACTACAGCCACGGCTACCCGCCCGGCGGCTGGAGCGAGCCGGAGGACCTGACGGTCAGGTTCGACTACTTCACCTGGCCGCAGGACCCGGCCGTCGCGGTCGACCTCTTCGGCCGCGTGCATGTGGTCTGGTTCCAGCAGCACTACGGCCTCTCCATGCAGCCGACCTGGCGCGGGCTGTTCTATCGCGTGCTCGCCGGCGGCGTCTGGGAGGACCTGAGCGACCAGTTCTGCTGCCAGCGCGGCAAGGACGCGGACATGGACCTGCGCCGCGGACACTCGCCGGCCATCGTCTGGACCCAGTCCGACGATGACGACGCGCCGAGCCGGGTCTACCTGGCCCTGGATCCGGAGGCGCTGGCGGCGCCGCCCCCGGCCGCGGCGGCGGCGCCGGCGCTGAGCGCGCAGCCCAATCCCTTCAATCCGCGAACCGTGCTGCGCTTCACGCTGGCCGCGCCGGCCGCGGTGGAGCTGAGCATCTTCGACGCCGGCGGACGGCGCCTGCGCACCTTGCTGGCGGGGCAGTTGCCGGCCGGCGAGCAGCGCCTCGCCTGGGACGGCCGCGACGCCGCGGGCCGGCAGCTTCCCAGCGGCGTCTATCTGGCCCGGCTGTCCGGCGACGGCTTCGCGGCGGCGGCCAAGCTGCTGTTGCTCAGATGATATGGGGGCGGCCGGCGCCCGCGTGATGGGGAGGGGGGCATGATGGGATCGGGCGTGCGCTGGTTCGCGATCGCAACGGTTCTGGCAGCGGCCTTCTGCCTGGCGGGAGTTTTCGGCTGCGGCGGCGGCAGCGACGGCGGCACGAGGCCGCCGCCCGGCGATCCTGGCACCGACATCGGCCCGACCGGCGGCGTCGCCGCCTCGCCCGACGGCCGCGCCACGGTGACCGTGCCCGCGGGGGCGCTGGACCGCACGGTGACCGTGACCGTCGCGCCCGCTGCCGCGCCGCCGGCCGGCGTGCTGCCCGGCACCGCTTACGACCTGGGGCCCGGCGGCACGCTCTTCGCCGTTCCGGCCGCCCTTGCCTTCACCTACGACCCGGCCGTCGTGCCGCCCGGGACCGCCGCCGCGTCGCTGCGCCTGGCCCGGGCCGCGGGGGCGCTCTGGATCCCGCTGGCCGACAGCGCCGTGGATTCGGTGGCCCACATGCTGACCGGCACGGTCAGCCATTTCAGCACGTTCGGCGCGACGGCGGGCGGCGGCGGGGGCGGCGGATCGCGCACCGCCTACCTGCTGGACAACCCCAGCCCGGGAGCCGTTGACCAGTTCTCGACGCTCGCGGCGGCGCTGGCCTGGCTCGGCCAGCAGCTGGGCTACGAGGACGAGGGCGTGATCGTCTGGCAAACGGACACCGCCCAGCAGGCGGCGGCCCTGGCCTTTCTGTTCGACCTGCGCATCGAGGTGCAGGCGGGGCGCACGCCGATCATCCAGGCGGCGGGAGCGGGGCCGCTGACGATCGACGCGGGCGGCGCCGTGGACCTGAGCGGCTTCACCTTCCAGGCTTCGGGCGGCCTGGTGCTCAACGCCAACCGTTTCCTGGCGCTCAGCGGCTGCACGCTGCCCGACCAGACGACGCTGAACATCGGCGGGGTCAAGCGCTCGCCGTTCCCGGCCGGCGACCCCGGCCACGTCTCCAAGTCCGTCGCCGCGGCCGCGAGGGCCAAGGGCGCCGCCGTGACCGCCAACCAGTTCGGCGCCGGCGCGACGGTCGCCTTCGTCGGCGCGCCCGCCGGCGGGGACTACGACATCTCCGACAACAGCGGGCAGAATCTCCACGTGACGGGGCCGGCCGGCGTGGCGGGCACGGCGATCGTCACCGTCAGCAATCCCATCCCATACCCCAACATCTCCCTGCCGTTGAGGGACAGCGCGCAGCTCAAGATCCTGCGCAACCGGGCGATCGCCAGCGCCAACGTCCAGAGCACGGTGGCCGGCCGGCCTCTCGTGCAGGTGGAGGGCAACGAAGGCGGGACGCTGCACGGGATCATCTCCGGCACCGGCGGCGTGCAGCTGATGCTGACATCGCACAAGATCATGCAGACGGTCCTGCGCCTGGACGTGCCGGAGGTGATCGTCGAAGGCCAGGGCATCGACGCCGAGCGACTCGAGGCCACGGTCAGCGGCGGCAGCCTGACCTGGAGCCAGGCAGGCGGCAACCTCAGCGGAGGGCTGCAGCTCGACGCCGGCGCCGTGTCCGGAGACGTCAGCGTCGCTTCCGACAACGATGTTTACGGCGACGATACGACCTTGACCGTGCCCGCCGGCGCAAGCGCCACCGTCAACATCACCGGCGCGACGATGAGCGGGACGAGGCTGCTGATCGGCGGCGGCGGCAAGCGGATCGCTCGTGCGGACGCGCGACGCGCCGCGGCGCTGCGCGGCGGCGTCGCCCTGGACGGCCTCGCCTGGAGCGGCGAGGGGACCGACCATATCGAGATCTTCGGCCTGGACGTCCCGGTGACCATCAACGGCTGCACGCTGAGCAACCCGGGCAGCGTCGGGGTCATCCTGGGGCTGACCGACGTCGGCGGCGCGATCAACATCACGGACACGCAGCTCAGCGGCGGCGGCATCGGCCTGGTCGACTGCGCGGGGATGGCGACCATCGACGGCGCGACGATCGCCGTCACCGGCGGCGCCGGCTACGGCATCGGCCTGGGCGGTTCCGCGGGAGCCACGATCATGAACACCGACATCTCCTGCCTGGGGGGCGTGATCGGCTTCCAGGCGGCCAACATGAGCGGCACGGTGACCATCACGCAGTGCAGCATCGACGCCGCCTCCGCCATGACGGGCTTCCTGTTCGCCTTCTCGACGGTCAACCTCGACAGCAACCCGCTGATATCGGGGCAGATCACCATCATCGCCAGCCAGGTGCACATGTCCGGCAACACCTTCTCGTCCGCCCAGGTGATCGACGACTGGACGTCGCCCGGTCTGCAGAACGATCCGGTGGCGGACAACGACGGCCTCTCCCCCGACGATGTCTTCACGCGCATGGATTGGGACGGCAACGGCTGCTGCGATTACCCGCCCGAGCTGAACCAGGTGGACGAGCACGGCAACTGCGTGTGCGACGGGGTGGGAGGGAAGAATCGGTTGGAGAAGTAGGGCGCTCCTGCCGCCGCCTTCGGCCTCGCGCGCAGAGCGGCCGCGGATTCAGCAATGACGAACCCCGTCCCGGAGGGAGATCCCATGCGCCGTCCGTCAATGACGCTGCTTGTCGCCGCTTCGCTGTTGATCGCAGGTGTGTGCCTGCCGGCCTCTGGCGGGCGTACCGAGCCGGACGACCCGGCTGTCCTGGCGCTCGCGGATGTCGAGGTTGTCGTGACCGCGGGCCAGTCGCCCCTGGCCGGCGCGGAGGTGATCCTCGATCTGAACCGCAACGGGATCTGGGACGAGCCCGACGAGCCGCGCCAGTTCACCGACGGAGACGGAATCGCCGCTTTCAACGACATCGTCTCCATCGACGACCCCGGCAGGGACGATGAGCGCCTGGATGACGCCCTCGGCTGGGGCCCGGCGCAGATCCTGACCGGCAACCTGCGCGGCTCGGTCGGCGCAGCGGACTTCCAGCTCGACTTCGTCGCGCCGGCGGGCGCCGCGGCAGTGGAGATGGCTTTTTATGACCTGCGTGGCCGGCGTCTTGCCCGCACGCACGGCGGCGGCAACCTCGTCCTGGAGCTGCCGCGGAACCTGGCTGCCGGACTGTATTTCGTGCGGCTGAGCGCCGCGCCGGCCGCACCGGTCACGGTGCGCGTCACCAACGTGGGCACGCGGCTGCGCAGCGTCCAGGCCCACAGGCTGAGCGCGGCCGATGCAGCGGCGGCGGGCTGGGCCAAATCCGGGGGATCCCGGCCGTCGCTGCGCCATGAGGCCGGCCACCTGATCAACCTCATCGTCGCGCACGACGATTATCCGACGGTGATCCGGCCCGAGTCCATCGCGCCCGGAGAGAACCCCTTCGAGGTCGACATGGAGCCCGACTACATGGCGAGCTTCGTCCTGATCCAACCCGGCACCTTCGCCATGGGCAGCCCGCCGGATGAACCGGGCCGCGACGAGGATCTTGAGACCTTGCACCAGGTGACTCTGACTCGGGGGTTCTACATCTCACGCTACGAAGTGACCGAGGCCTGGTGGGACGAGGTGATGGGCGGCTCGGAAACTTCTCACCTGCCCAAGAACTTCGTGACCTGGCTAAACGTGGTGGCGTTCTGCAACGCGTTGTCGCAGCGGGAAGGGCTGACGCCGGCGTACACGGTCCACAGCTACGGTGATGTCTCCTGGGACCGCGACGCCAACGGCTACCGCCTGCCGACCGAGGCCGAGTGGGAGTATGCTTGTCGAGCCGGCAGCCAGACGGCGTTCAGCAGCGGGCCAATCCTGGAAACCGCTTGCGATCCTCTCGATGCCAACCTCGACCAGGTCGGCTGGTACTGCGGCAACAACTCTCCCTCCGGCCGCAAGGTCGTCGGCCAGAAGCGGCCCAACGCATGGGGGCTCTGCGACATGCACGGCAACCTCTGGGAGTGGGTCTGGGATGGACTGCGCCCGTTCGATGCCTCGCCGCAGGAGGATCCCGTGTTCGATGTCGCTCCCGGCGCCTTCCGCGTCCGTCGCGGCGGTTACTGGAACGATCAAGCCGCCGATTGCCGCGCCGCCGAACGGAACGCGACCGACCCCGACTGGTCGTTCTTCAGCGGGGGCTTCCGGCTGGCGCGCTCGGCGGCTGCGCCTGGTGGCCTGATCCGGTTGCCGCGCACCGGCCAGACCCGCTGCTACGACGCCGCGGGCGTGGAGATCCCCTGCGCCGGCACCGGCCAGGACGGCGAGTTCCAGGCGGGCCTCGCCATCCCCTCGCCGCGATTCACCGTGATCTACTGCGACGCCGATGGACCGTGTCCCGACCAGAACGCGGACTGCGACGGCCAGACCGTCACGGACGTGGTCCAGGATCACCTGACCGGCCTGATGTGGGCCCGGGTCGACATCTGGCACAAGACCTGGTTCGAGGCTCTCGGCCTGGCGGCCGCTTCCGATCTGGGCGGCTTCACCGACTGGCGGGTTCCGAACGTCAACGAACTCGAGAGCCTCTTCGAGGTGGGCGAAGCCTGGCCGCTCCTGGCGCTCAACGAGAAGGGCTTCGCGATCATCTACTTCGGCATGTACTGGACCTCGACCTGGCTCACGGACGATTGGGGCAACAACCTCGCGTGGGCGATCATGGGCGACGGCTATCAGACGGCGTCCTTCCGCACCTCTCTGCGCGAGGTCCTCCTTGTGCGCGGCGAGACGGCGCCGCCCGCGCGTCTGTGGCGCACGGGACAGACGCAAAGCATCTACGCCGGCGACGACGGCGAGCTGCAGAAAGGCGTCGCCTGGCCCGACCAGCGTTTTGCGGACAACGGCGACGGCACCGTGACGGACAACCTGACCGGCCTGGTCTGGCTGCGCAACGCGAACTGCATCGGGACCAATCATCAGGAGTTCGACCTCGACGGCAAGGTCGCCTGGCAGCAGGCCCTGGACTTCATCGCCGGGGTCAACGACGGCCCCTACGCCGACTGCGGCGCCGGCCACACCGACTGGCGGCTGCCCAACAAGAAGGAGCTCTACAGCCTTGTCGACTACGGCCGGAAGTACCCGGCGCTCGACACTGGCCACCCGTTCCAGAACGTGCTGAACTGGCGGTACTGGTCGTCGAGCTCCTGGTACGAGGTTCCCAGTCAAGCGTGGGTCGTCGACATGGCCTACGGCGACTTCTACAGCGACTACAAGACGGGCGGCCAGAGCGCCGTCTGGCCCGTCCGCGGCGGCATGCAGAAGGGTTTGCACAACGAATAGCGCGCGGCGCCGACGGGCTGTTCTGCCGCCCCGATCGAGACGCCACACCGGCTGCACCCCAACCAAGGAGAGGCATCATGCCCTCGCCCCGAAGAATCTCGAGCCTCGCCGCGGCGGCCTTGCTGCTGCTGGCGACGGCCGGCGCGGCCTGGGCCCAGTGGCCCAACGACCCCGCCGTCAACATGGTGCTGGGCGGCGGTCCCGGCGATCAGACCGTCCCGCACGCGGCGGTCGTGCCCGGTGGGGGGCCCTACGCGGGCTTCACCTACGCCGGCTGGTACGACAACGCCGGCGGCAACTACGACGTCGTGCTGCAGCTGCTGTCGCGCGAGGGAGTGGAGCTGTTCGCGCCCGGCGGGTTGAAGGTCAGCGCCCATCCCCAGGACACCTGGGTGATGGACTGGAGCCTGGCCGCCGGCGCGGACGCCAACGCCATCGTAGCGTTCGCCGACATCCGCGACGGCAACTCGAACATCCACGTCTACAAGATCTCGCCGGGGGGCGCCTTCCTGTGGGGGCCGGACGGCGTCACGCTGACCGCGGACGCGGACTTCAAGGGACCGCCGGCCGCCGCGGTCGCCGCTGACGGCGACGTCGTCGTGGTCTGGATGCAGTCGGGCGCCACGACGGCGCTGCACATGCAACGGCTGTCGCCCGGCGGCGCGCCGCGGCTGCCGGCCGGCGGCGTGGTCGTCAGCCAGCCGGGCGACGCTTCGCCCGCCGGCGGCGTCATGGTCCCCACCGGCGCGGGCGACGTCATCCTGGGCTACGTGCCCACCTATTCGTTCATGGGCAGCCGCCAGATCAAGGCCCAGCGGTTCGACGCGCTGGCCCAGCCGGTCTGGCCGGCCGCGCTCATGGTGATGGACGACAGCACGCTGCCGATGGGCCACTACTTCCAGATGACGCCCGACGGCGCGGGCGGCGCGCTGTTCTGCTGGAACGTGACCGTGGGCTGGACCTTCGGCGCCCGCGTCCAGCGCGTGACCGGAGGCGGCGCGGAGCTGCTGCCGCACAACGGGGTGCCGGCCAACGCCGGCGGCGCCACCGGGCAGATCGAGCCGAGCGCGGTCTACCATCCGGTCACGGGCGAGATCACGCTGGTGTTCGTGCAGATGAACGAGGCCCAGAGCCAGCGCGGCCTGTACGCCCAGCGCATCAGCGCCGCCGGCGCGCGCCTGTGGGGCCCGGCCGGCAGCATGCTGCTGCCGCAGGACGCCGACCTGGAATCGCTGCCCTGCCTGACGCTGCTCGGCGACGCGGTCATCGGCACGGTCCTGCACAGGCCGTCCGGGATGTACGCGTCGGAGCGCGTGCTGGCCTACCGCCTCGACGACGCGGGCGGTCTGGTCTGGCCGACCGGCATGGTGATGGCGGCCTCGACGCCCAGCTCGAAGGGCTCGCCGCGGCTGGTGGCCGCCGGCGCGACCACGGTGGCGTTCTGGGTGGACGAGCGCGCCGGCAACCGCGACGTCTACGCGCAGAACATCAACGCCGACGGATCGCTGGGCGAGCCGGTGGTCTCGATCGGCGACGGACCCGCGGCGCCGCCCGCCTCGCCGCGCCGCTTCACGGCGCATCCGGCCTATCCCAACCCGTTCAATCCCAGCACCACGATCGCCTTCGACCTGCCGCGCGCGGCCAGCGTCAGCCTGCGCATCCACGACGCGGCCGGGCGGCTGGTGCGGCAGCTCGTCGCCGGCGATCTGGACGCGGGACGCCACCAGGTGGTGTGGAACGGCGCCGATCGGGCCGGTCGCCGCCTGCCCAGCGGCGTGTACTTCTACCGCCTGGTCACGCCGGAAGGCTCGGCGACGAGAGCGATGACGATGGTGCAGTGATGCCGGGGGCTAAGCCTCGTCGCGCAGCATCTCGGCCCGCAGCCCGGTGGTCCGCTCGACCGCGCAGCGGCCGCCGGCGCGACGCGCGACCAGCAGGCCCTCCACATCGGGCAGTCCTTCGAGCAGGCGGAGCGCCTCGCCGGCGTCGAGGACGACGCAGGCGGTGGCGAGGGCATCGGCCTGGATGGCGGTCGGAGCC
The DNA here is from genome assembly GCA_964461255.1 of uncultured Fibrobacteraceae bacterium. Classification (GTDB taxonomy): domain Bacteria; phylum Krumholzibacteriota; class Krumholzibacteriia; order LZORAL124-64-63; family LZORAL124-64-63; genus CAYWTR01. The sequence goes on from CAYWTR010000017.1 coordinate 12,538, forward strand.
AGCACGGTTGCGCTGACGACGTCCGCGGCGGGCTGGCCCGAGCGCGGGTCCACGATGTGGCTCACGCGCCGGCCGTCGATCTCCGCGCCCTGTTCGTAGGTGCCGCTCGTGGCCACGGCCGTGGGGCCGGCCAGCTCGATGGTCGCGAGCAGGCAGTCCGGACGCCGGGGATCGCGCACGCCCACGCGCCAGGGAGAGCCATCCGGCTGGGGGCCGGTCGCCCGCACGTCTCCGCCCGCGTTGACAAGGCCAGCGCACCCGGCCGCGGTCAGGGCGGCCGCGGCGCGGTCGGCGCCGTATCCCTTCGCGATGCCACCGAGATCGATCGTCAGGCCCTCGGCGGCGAAGGCCGCGCCGCGCTCGTCCCGCTCGACGCGTGTCCAACCGACGCGTTCGCGCGCCGTGCGGAGATCCGCGCGCGAGGGACGCTTCGTGGGACGGCCGTCATGGAACCCCCAGGCTTCCAGCAGCGGCCTCACGGTGGGATCGAACGCGCCCCCGGACGCCGCGTGCGCCAGGTCGGCCGCCGCGAAGACCTGCGCCAGCTCCGCCGAGAGCGGCATGACGCTGCGCGCCGCGCGCGCGTTCAGCAGACTGAGCTCGCTGGCGGGCAGGAAGTAGGACATCCGCTGCTCCACGCTGCGCGACGCCGCGAGCGCCTGGCGCATGGCGGCCTCGCCGGCCGTCGCGGGGACGGTCAGCTCCAGGTACGTGCCCATGGCCACGAACCGCCCTGACGTCAGGCCTTGCCGGCGTGCCGTCTCCCGCGCGGCGCCGAGTCGCCAGCCCGCCAGGCCCACCACCGCCGCTCCGCCGGCCGCCAGGAAGGCCCGGCGGGTCAACCCGCCGTTGGTCCGATCCGAGAGTGCCATTTCCGTCACCCCTGTGGTTCGTGGCGCCGCCCGCCGGCGCTCAGTTGACGATGGCGGTCACGACCGGCCGGAAGCGGTCCGCGCCGCCGCGCCGCCGCGCGCGCAGACGGCCGTCGAGCAGCCGCACGACCGCCAGACCGAGAGCGGCGCCTCCCAGGGCGCCCAGCGCCGCGGGCACGTCGCGCTCCGCCGCCGGCGCCAGAAAGCCCAGCGCCATCCAGGTCGCCAGCGCGCCGGCCACCAGGCCCGCCAGCGGGATCAGGTAGACGGCGGCGCAGGCGCTCAGGAAGGCTCCGTCGGCCAGCTCCAGCGTGACGGTGGCGCCCGCAGGCGCGCCCAGTGGATCCGCGGCGGTCATCACCAGCCGCCGATCCTGCAGCACCAGGGCGCAGGCTCCGCGCGCCTGGCAGCCGTCGCAAGCCGCCGTGCGGGTGATCTCCACCCTGACCAGGTTGTCCGGCGCGCGTTCAAGCACCACTCCGGTCTCGACCACGACCGCCTCCGCTCCTCAGGCCGGCGCCGGCCCGCCATCCGCCGACGCCGGCGGCGCCGCGTCGACTTTCGCGGCGGCGGCCGCCTTCGCCGCCGCCTTCTTCGCTTCCTCGGCCGCCTTGCGCGCGGCGAGCAGCTGCTCCGCCTCGGCCCGCACCTGCGGATCGGGCAGGGCGCCGCGCGCGTGGATGAGCACGCCCTGTTTGCACGCTTCGATGCACAGCCCGCAGCCGACGCACTTGTCGTCGATGCGAGCCGGCCTCCTGCCGTCCCAGGCCAGGGCGTCGTACGGGCATGTCCTGACGCAAAGCCGGCAGGCGAGACACGCGGTCTGGCACGCCTTGCGCGCGTCCTTCGGCTTCAGGTCGGTGCTGCACGCCACGAACACGGTCGCGTCGTACGGCTCGATCGCGATCAGCCCCTTGGGACAGGCCGTGACACACTGCCCGCAGGCGGTGCACTTCTCCTCATCGATCACCGGCAGCCCGTCCTCGCCCATGCGGATGGCGTCGAAAAGGCAGACACGAACGCAATCGCCCAGGCCCTCACAGCCGCGGGGACACGCCTTGCCGCCGCCCGGAGCCAGCAGCAGCAGAGCGCGGCAGGAGTCGACGCCGCGATACTCGACGCGCGCCGGGGCCGCCTGGAGCCGCCCGGAGCAACGCAGGCGCACGACGGCGCGAACGCGGTCGGCGACCTCCTGCCCCAACACGGCTCCGATCTGCTTGGCAACGTCCGAGCCGCCCGGGCTGCAGGCGGTCAGATCGCCCTTGCCCTCCACCAGCGCCTGCGCGAACCCGCCGCAGCCGGGAAAGCCGCAGCCCCCGCAGTTCGCCCCGGGCAAGATCGCGACCAGCGCGTCCACCCGCGGATCCTGCTCGACGTGGAACACCTTCGAGGCGCCCGCCAGCAGCGCCGCGGAAGCCACGCCGAGAGAGCCGAGCGAAGCGGCGCTGATGATGAGGATCTGGGCGTCTATCATCGCGATCACCTCTCGCTACATCTTGACCAGGCCGGCGAAGCCGAGGAACGACAGGGCCAGGATGCCGGCCGTGACAAACGCGATCGGCATGCCGCGCAGCAGCCGCGGGACCGCCGGGGAGATGTCGAGCCGCTGCCGGATGCCCGCGAAGAGGATCAGCACGATGCCGAACCCGATCGAGGAGCCGACGGCGAAGACCAGCGTCCGGGGGAAAGACAGGTCCTTGGCGATGGCCAGCAGCGCCACGCCCAACACGGCGCAGTTCGTGGTGATCAACGGCAGGAAGATGCCCAGCGCCTGGAAGAGCGAGGGCGACACCTTGCGGATCACCATCTCCACGAACTGCACGAGCGAGGCAATGACCAGGATGAACACGATCGTGCGCAGGAAGATGAGATTGTAGGGGGCCAGCAGCGTGTGGAACAGCAGCCAGCTGATCACCGCGGCCACCGTCATCACGAAAACGACCGCCAGGCTCATGCCCACGGCCGAATCGACCTTGCGGCTCACGCCCATGAAGGGGCAGATGCCGAGGAATTGCGCCAGCACGAAGTTATTGACCAGGATCGCCCAGACGATGAGCTGCAGGTAGTACGAGACTTCCACGTCAGCTCCTCTCCGTCAGCCGCCTCACGCCGGCCATGAGCAGGCCAAGCGTGAGGAACGCGCCCGGCGGCAGCACCATCACCAGCACCGGCGCGGCCTTGAACCCTTCGCCCAGCGGCGCGATCTCCAGCGGGGTGCCGGTGAGCAGGGTGCCGTTGCCCAGCAGCTCGCGGATGGCGCCCATCGTCACGAGCGCCGCCATGAATCCCAGGCCCATGCCGAGGCCGTCCAGCGCCGAACGCCACACGCGGTTCTTGCTGGCGAAGGCCTCGGCGCGGCCCAGGATGATGCAGTTCACCACGATCAGCGGGATGAACACGCCCAGCGCCTGGTGCAGCGGGAACATGAAGCCTTCCATCAGCAGGTCGACCATCGTCACGAACGAGGCGATGACCACGATGAAGGCTGGGATGCGGACTCCCGAGGGGATGACGTGGCGCAGCAGGCTGATGACGACGTTCGAGCAGAGCAGCACGAAGGTCGCCGCCACGCCCATGCCGAAGCCGTTGAAGACCGTCGTGCTGACGGCGAGGGCCGGACACAGGCCAAGCGCCAGGATGAAGAGAGGGTTGTCCTTGAGCAGGCCCTTGCGGAATTCCTGCGCCGCCGTCGCGCTGCTAGCCATGATCGCCCTCCCCGCCGGAGCGGACGCTTCCGCCGGCGCCGCCCAGGCCATCGGCGCCGCCAACGCCGCCCGTGCCGCCCGTGCTGCCCGTGCCGCCCGTGCCGCCCGTGCTGCCCGTGCTGCCCGTGCTGCCCGCGCTGCCCGCGCTGCCCGCGCTGCTCGCGCCGCGCCCGCCGTCCGCGCCCGGCGCCGGCACGGGCTCTGCGGCCAGGGCGCGCACCGCCTGCACCGCCGCGCTGGCCGCCCGGGTCGCGCAGCGGGACGAGATGGTCGCCCCCGTGATCGCGTGGATCGTGCCGCCGTCATTGACCACGTTCACGCCGCCCTCGGGCACGGCCAGGCCGCGAAACTGGCCGGCGAACTTCTCCTCGCCCAGCTTGTTGCCCAGCCCCGGCGTCTCCTTGTGGGCGAGCAACCGGATCGCATGCACCTTCAGATCGGCATCCACGCCGACCATCAGGGTGACGTCCCCGCCGTAACCGCCGGCGTCGATGACCTTGACGGCCGTGCCGACGAAGCGCTCCCCCTCCCAGGCCGGGTAGATGGCCAGCAGGCGCGTGCCGCTGGTCGCGACCGGCGGCGGCGTCTCGTCCAGGCGGTCGAAGGCCGGAAGCACGGCCTGGATGGCCTGACGCTCCACGGCCGCGCGCGAGGCGGCGATCGGGTTCTTGGTCACCTCGTAGACGGCGGCCAGCGTGGCCGCGGCCACGGCGCAGATCAGCGCGAGCACCAGGACGTAGCGCCCCATCACCCGCATCATGACGTTGCCCCCTGCCGCTGCGGCACGGTCCCGAAGGTCCGCGGGCGCAGATAGTGATCGAGCATCGGCGTGGCGGCGTTCATGAGCAGGATCGCGAAGCTGACCCCTTCGGGATAGCCTCCCCAGAGCCGGATCACGGCCGTGAGCAGGCCGCAGCCGAGGCCGAAGATCACGCGGCCGCGGAAGCTGATCGGACAAGTGACCATATCGGTGGCCATGAAGAAGGCGCCCAGGATCAGACCGCCCGCCAGCACATGATGGTGCGGGGGCAGATGCTGCCCGGGGCCTCCCAGCGCCCAGGCCGCCCCCGTGACCACGAACACGGCGCCGATGAACGTGACGGGGATCTCCCAGGTGATGATGCGCTTCCACAGCAGCAGCGCGGCTCCGGCCAGCAGCGCCAGCGCCGAGATCTCGCCCACGCTGCCGCCCAGATTGCCCAGCAGCAGATCGGAGGCTCCTTCCCGAAGCTCGGCCAACCGCCCCTCTTTGAGCAGGCCCAGGGGCGTGGCCTCGGTGATGCCGGCCAGATCCGTGCCGGGGGCCAGCCACTGGCGCTGCCCCGGCTTGAGCCAGGTGGTCATGTAGGTGGGCCATGAAACGAGCAGGAACACGCGCGCGGTCAGGGCCGGATTGAAGATGTTCGCGCCCAGGCCGCCGAAGAGATGCTTGGCCACGACGATCGCCACGATCGCGCCCGCCAGGATCAGCCACCAGGGAGCCGTCGGCGGCAGGTTCATGCCCAGCAGCAGGCCCGTGACCGCCGCGGACCAGTCCGACAACGCCCCCTGAGTGCGCAGCAGGCGCAGGCAGAGCCGCTCGACGCCCAGACAGAAGAGCGTCGAGAGAAGAAGCACCTTCACCGCCGACGCGCCGAAGAACCAGACCGAGACCACCGCGCCCGGCAGCAGCGCCAGGAACACCCAGCGCATGATCCACGGCACGGTCTGGGGCGTGTGCAGGTGCGGCGCCGGTCCCACCCGCAGCAGCAGACGCGAGGGGCTCTCCGCACCGGACGCCTTGGCGCCAGGGATCCCGGCGGCGGGCTTCTCCCCCGCCGGCGTGCCGTCAGGCGCTGCGCTTCTGCTTGCGGTCATGGATCTGCGCCTTCCCCAGCCTCAACTGCTGCACGAGCCAGCGGTTCGAGGGGCAGATGTACGCGCACGTGCCGCACTCCATGCATTCCTGGATGTGCAGCTCCTCCGCGGTGTCAAGGTCGGTGATCTCGACGCGCAGGGCGATCTCGCTCGGCTGCAACCCGAGCGGACAGGCCTGGCCGCATCGCCCGCAGCGGATGCAGGGGTAGGCGATGGGCTCCGGACATTCGTCCGCCGTGAAGAAGAGCAGGCCCGACGTCGCCTTGACCACGGGCACTTCCAGGTCGGCCAGGGAAGCTCCCATCATGGGCCCCCCGACGACGACCTTGGCCGGCGGCGCCGACAGTCCGCCGCAGAACTCGACGATCTCGGGCAAGGGAGTGCCGACCCGCAGGCGCACGTTGGCCGGGCGCGCGATCGCCGAACCGGAGATCGTCGCCACCCTCTCGATCAACGGCACGCCCGCGGTGACCGCCCGCGCCACCGCCGCCGCGGTGCCGACGTTCTGCACCACCACGCCGACGTCCAGCGGCAAGCCGGGCGGGGGCGGCACCTCTCGCCCGGTCAGCGCCTTGATGAGCTGCTTCTCGGCGCCTTGCGGGTACTTCACGCGGCACGGCACGACCTCGAGACCTTCGATGCCCGCGCAGGCCGCCGTCAGCTTCGCGATCGCGTCAGGCTTGTTCTCTTCGACGCCGATGACCGTGCGCGGCGAATCCAGCGCGCGCCTGAGGATCCGGATTCCCGCCAGCACGGTCTCGGTCTCTTCCAGCATGAGACGGTGGTCGCAGGTCAGGAACGGCTCGCACTCGGCCCCGTTGATCACCAGCAGGTCGATGGGCTTGTCGGCGGGGGGAGAGAGCTTGACATGCGTCGGAAACGCCGCGCCGCCCAGACCCACGATTCCGGCGTCGCGGATCAGCGCGATCAGCTCGGCCCGGGACAGCCCCTCCCAGTCGAGCCGCGCGCCGGGCACGCGCCACGGCGCGGGCGCATCGCCGTCGCGCGCCTCGATCGTCACGCACTCGCAAGTGAAGCCGCCCGGGTGCGGTCCGGGGCCCACGGCGGTCACCTCGCCCGCGATGGGCGCGTGCACGGGCGCCGAGATGAAGCCGGCCGGCTCCGCTATCGGCTGCCCCTCCGCGACGCGGTCGCCGGCCTTGACGATGCTCTTGGCGGGAACGCCCAGATGCTGGCGCAACGGCACGACGACCCGGCGCGGCGCCGGCAGGGTGACGATTGGCTCGTGTTCCGTGAGCCCTTTGGCTTCGGGCGGATGGACGCCGCCGCGGAAGGTCCGCTCAGGTTTCATGGTCAGCGCTCCCGGCGACCTGCGGCTTCGCCGCCGACCTCGTTTCGCCTGCGGGGAAAGGTAGTCTCCGGCCCGTCGCGCCCCAAGGGAATTCGCGGCGTCGGAATCCCGGCTGTTACTTGACGACCGCGAGCTTGCGCGACAGCGCCACCTCGCCGGTGCGCAGCGCGCAGATGTAGACGCCCGCGGCGACCGGCCGGCCGCGCTCGTCCCGGCCTTCCCACGCCGCCTCGTGCGAGCCGGCCGGCATCTCCCCAGCGACGAGGGTGCGCACCAGCCGGCCGGCGAGGTCGTGGATGGTCAGCCGCACGCCGCCCGGCGCGGGCAGCGAGAAGCCGATCGTCGTCCCGGGGTTCAGGGGGTTGGGCCAGCCGGGCAGCAGGCTCGGCGTCGACGGCAGAGCGACCGGCCCGAGCGGCACGGCAGTCGGCGCCCGCCCGATCTCGGCCATCAGCCAGGCCTTGTTCTGCGGCGTGACCAGCACGTGCTCCTGGTTCTGCTCGGGATAGTACAGGGCGTCGAGCGGCGTCAAGGCCAGCAGGTCGGGCGCGCCGGCGATGTCGAAGAACGGGTCGGCGACGTCCAGCGCCAGCGCGCTGATCGTCGGGATGAAGCAGTGGTTGGGGTGCAGCGCCACGATGTCGCCGTAGGGGACGGAGGTCGTGTCCATCTGCGCCAGCGACGCGCGGTAGCCGCCGGGGGCGTTGTCCCAGGGCAGGGTGCCGGAAACGACGACGTTGAGCTGGCGGTCGGGCAGCGGCCAGATCTGGTCGATCAGCCCCTGGAAGATGCGCAGGCTGCCGGCGTCGGGCACGGCCCACACGTTGCCGCGGATGTCGACGAGGAAGCTGTCGTACTCGTAGCGGATGAGCTGGGCCCCCGGCGCGTAGCCCTGATCGTCGCGCGCGCCGCTGCCGTTGGCGACCGCGACCAGCCTGGCCGCCTGCGGCCAGTCGCCGAGCGCCGCCAGATCGGCCAGCAGGGCCGCGCGCAGCGGATCGCTCTGGCCGGTCGTGCCCGGCGGGTCCGTGTGGTGGTAGAGCAGCATCTGGCGCGCCGCCGGCGTGTCGAGACGGCTGAGCAGATAGGCGGCCTCTGTCGATTCGGGAGCGAAGAAAGCCAGCCAGTACTGCAGCCCCAGCGGGATGTTGGCGCCGCCGTGCGGCACGTCGAAAGAGATCAAGCCGCGCGCGCGGTGCGGCAGGCCGTCGCTTTCCATGTGGGCCAGCGCGTGGCGCGCCACCAGCCCGCCCATGCTGGCGCCGACGACGATGTAATCGCGATCGGGGGCGACGGCCGCCTGCACCTGTTGCAGCAGCTCGACCAGCACGAAGGCGTTGCGCTGGATCGGCTCGGTGGCCTCGACGAAATCGAGGACGACGGCGTCGTAGCCGTCGGCGCGCAGATCCTCGAGCAGGTTCTCCTGATTGAGCAGCAGGTACAGCTCTTCCCAGTCCATCGAGTTGTCGAGGTCGAACCCCTCGACCACGACCGCCGGATTGGTCAGCGCGGCGTGCTCGGGCGCCAGGTAGATGTAGGCATGGCCCGCGCCCGCGATCCCCTGGTAGGGGATGGACGCCGTGACCGCCCAGGTTTCGCTGGGCGCCGGCACCTGCAGGGCCAGGACCTCGAAGCGCAGCGCGGCGTGCCGCACCTCGCCGTCGGGGTAGGTCGCCCGCAGGCGCAGCGTCTTGACCCCGGCCTCGCGGTAGGCGGCGGGCAGCGGCTGCTCCCACGCCAGCGGCCGGTAGCCCAGGCCGTCGGCCGCGTCCAGCTCGAAGCGCGGGTCGGCGGCCGCTCCGGCGGCGGCTTCGGCTTCGGCACCGGCCTCGGCTTCGGCACCGGCACCGGCACCGGCACCAGCCCCGGAGCCTCCTCCCGCGCAGACATGGAATCGCCGCTGCAGCACGAAGCGAACGGCGGCGCCAGCGCAGGTATGGCCGATGAGCGGCGCGGCGGCGAAGACGCGCCTGCTCTGCACCAGGTCGGCAAGCGCTGCGCCCGGGGCCGGCGCAAGGCGACCGTCCTCCCAGCGCAGCAGGCCTCGCTCCAGCGCATCCGGCCGCAGCCGGTCGTAGGCGCAGTCGATCAGCCCCAGGGGAACAACGCCGGCCGCCGTCGCGGCGCGCCCCGCGTCCCGCGCCTCGGCGGCGGTGGGCCAATCGCGCGCGGCGAAGGAGGCGCGACCGAGCTCGTGCAGCATCTGCCTCCATTGCGCGGCCGTGACCGCCGGAGCTTCGACGCGCCCATCGTGCGCCTCCAGTCCCGACAGCGGCAGCACGCGGTCATAGAAGATGCCGCTGGGCGCGATCGTCGGATCCAGCCCCGACAACGCGGCCGCCAGCAGCTCGCTGGGAGGGGGCACGGACGCGGGAGGCGGCATCTGCGCGGGCGCGCCGGAAGGCGCGGCGACGGGCGAGGCGACGGGCGCGACGATCGGCGCGCCGGCCATGATCATCAGCGCCGACATCATCAGGACCACGATCGCGCGGTGCATTTCCGGGCCTCCCTTCACAGGCGGCGGCGGGCGGGGCGGGCGGCATTCGCGGGCCAGAGGAGCGCCGGGCGCCCGCCGCCTTGCCATGTGCATTATACCACGCCGGCCGTTGCCAGGTAGGAGCCCGCGGCGGGCCAGACGCGCAGCGCTTGGAGGACGCGCAGATTGGCAGGGGAGAGCGGGCGCCGCGGCCCTGCTGTCAACCGCGCAGGCGCAGCAACGCCGCGGCCACCTCCCGGCTGGCCGCGAAGGCGAAAGGCTCAGACTCGGCGTGCGCGAAAAACTCTTCCAGGCACCGGTTGCCCGTGGTCCGCTCGTAGACCAGCGCCTGCAGCAGCAGGTCCAGACGGTCGGCGTCGCGCACCAGGCGCGATTCGGGGGTGTGGCGGTCTTCGAGCTCGCGCCATAGGGCCAGCCAGCTCTCGGCGCAGGGCGTCCCCTCCAGAAGCTCCCGCAGCGCGCGCTCCTCGGCCGCGCGCTTGGCGCCGGCGGGCAGCAGCCGCGACGCGCCCAGGGACAGATCACCCGTCACGCTCTCGGGCAGATCGTGCAGGACGGCCATCGCCAGCGCCCTGGCCCGGTCCAGCGGCTGCGGGACGATATCCAGCAGCAGCAGCGCGACCAGCGCGACCCCGTGGCTGTGCGCCGCGACGCTCTCGGGCGAGGCGACGCCGCGCAGGGCCCAGCCGGTGCGCGGGGCGGTCTTGAGCGCGTTGGCGGCCAGCAGCACGGCGGCTAGCCGGCCGCCCGAGGGCGTGGGATCGTCGGTCAAGCTCTTCCCCCTCTGTCGGATGTCGGCGCCGGCGCCACGATCAGCGGCGGCGTGGCGCCGGCCCAAGGCTAGGCGGCCGGGGCCGCCAGGGCAAGCGGCGCGGTCTGAACGTGCGCGGCCCGGGCGTTGGGCGGCCTCGGCGCGCGCGGCCCGGGCGTTGGGCAACGCCCCAGGCCGCGATGTGGCAAAATATCATCCACAGTCTTGTAAGTTGAATATTAACAGGGAATTATTGCTGTTCACCGGGTGAACAAGCGGCGCACGATGGCGGGGCCGCATACGGCGGAGGCCCCCGCAGCTCACGGCCCGGGGCCTCCGCCGTGGCCATGCCCGGCTCGCCGGCGTTCAGGACGTCACGATGATCACATGCTTGACCCTGCAGAATGCTTGAGGATCGAGGATCCGCAGCTCCGTGCCTCCGCCCTCGCCGCCGGGCGAGTGCAGCTCATAGCTGGCCGGCGGCTGGTCGCTGAGGACCCGCGCCTTGCCGGCGGGGATTTGGATCACGCGCTCGCTCCCAGTATCCAGCGGCGTGAAGAGCGACGGGTCGATCACCCCCGTCGCGATGAGCGTCCTGCCCAGACCCAGAATGCCGCCCTTGGACGCGACCATCCCGGAGGCGGACAGCTCCTTCTTGGTGCCGATCGTGTAGTAGACCGTCCGCAGCTCACGGCGCGAATTCTCGATCGCCTCGTCCTGAGCCACGATCGTCTCTTCCTGGGCCAGGATGGTGTGCTGGCCTTCCTCGACCTCGGCCTCCAGCCCCGCGACCCGCGTCTGCAACGTTTGCACGCGCTCGGTGAGCTGGGCGATGAGCTCCTCCTTCTCCGCCACCGATTGCCGCAGATTCTGGATCATCCTCTCCATGCCCGTCAGCCGGTCGCCGCTCTCCTGCAGCTTGGCGTCGAGTTCCTGGATCCGGTCCTTCGCCCGCTGCAGGCCCGCCCGGATCGCGGCGATGCGGGCCATCGCCTCGTCGCCGCGCGTGCGCGACAGGCTGCGCTCGCTCTCAAGCTGCGTCGCCAGCGCCTGGGCCCCTTCCTCGCCCAGGACGATGGCGTTGAGGCTGTCCTGGATGGCGGCGATCTCGCCGATCGCCTGTCCGTAGCGTTCGCGCGCCGCCTCCTCCTCGGCCTGCAGCGCTGCGAACTCCGCCGTGCTCCTCTGGAGCTTCTGGTACAGAACGCCGGCCGCCGCGAGCAGGGCGACGATGACGACGATCAGTGGGATCAACAGGCGCGTGCGCATGGCTCTCGCTCCTTTTCGGCGCTCACGGCGCCGGGGTGACCGCGCAAGAAACCATCGGCCCCGGGGTCGATGTCAATGTGCAGGCGCTTGGCGCTGCGGCGACATTCTGGCGCAATCGCGCCCGCGTGGCAAGGTGCGCGACCGCCCCGGCCGCGCGCCAACATCGGCCCCGCGCGGATCTCCGCCGCGCGCCAACATCGGCCCCGCGCCGACTTCGCCCGCCCTCAGTTCAGCCGGCTCCACAGATAGGCGAACTCCAGCCCGCGGATCTGGGCGCGCTGCTTGTTGGTCGACCCCGAGCCGTGCCCCCCTTCGATGTTCTCGAAGTACAGCACCGGGTGCTGCTGCTCGCGCATGCGGGCGACCATCTTGCGCGCGTGCCCGGGATGCACGCGGTCGTCGCGCGTGGTCGTCCAGAAGAAGGCCTCGGGATAGGTCGCGTCCCGCCGCACCAGATGGTAGGGGGACCAGGTCCGGATGTACGCCCAATCTTCCGGCAGGTCGGGGTTGCCGTACTCCGCCATCCAGCTCGCGCCGGCCAGCAGCTGGTTGAAGCGCTGCATGTCCAGCAGCGGCACCTGGCAGACGACTGCGCCGAACAGGTCGGGCCTCAGCGTCATCGCCCCGCCGACCAGCAGACCTCCCTGCGATCCGCCCATGATACCCAGCCGGGCGGGCGTCGTGACGCCGCGCGCGATCAGGTCTTCGGCCACGGCGATGAAATCCTCGAACGACTTGATTCGATTCTGCTTCTGCGCGGCCTGATGCCAGCGCGGGCCGAACTCGCCGCCGCCGCGGATGTTGGCCAGCACGAAGACGCCGCCCCTTTCCAGCCAGGCCGAGCCGACCACGGCGTTGTAGTTGGGCCGCTGCGCCACCTCGAAGCCGCCGTAGCCGTACAGCAGCGTCGGCGCGGCGATGCCCGGCGCGGAGCCGCGCGGGGCGACCAGGAAGTAGGGGATCTTCGTGCCGTCGCGCGAGGTCGCCTCGTGCTGCGCCACGCTCATTCCCGCGGCGTCGAAGAACTCCGGCATCGACTTCAGCCTCGCGGGGCTGCCGTTTTCCACCAGGTAGAGCGATGACGGCGTCAGGAAGTCCTCGTAGTTGATGAAGAAGGCCTCCGCGTCGGGCGCCGCGCTGACCACGCCGGCGCTGCCGATGCCCGGCAGCGGCACCTCCTCGCGCTCCCAGCCGCCGTCTTTCAACACCAGCCGGTACAGGCGCGAGCGCACGTTGTCGAGCGTGGTCATCAGCACGCGATCGCGCGTCGTCGCCACCTGGTCCAGCGATATCCGCGCCGACGGTTCGAACAGCACGGCGAACTCGGTTCGGCCCTGCAGCAGCGCGTCCAGCCCGCCGGCATACAGGGCTCCTTGCCGGTAGACGGCGCCCCCGACCTCCCAGTCGCTGCGCAGCGAGAACAGCAGGTGGTCGCGGAAGATGCCGCGCACCGAGGCGTCCAGCGGCAGCGGCAGGCGCACCAACCGCTCCCCGACGCTCAGGTAGACTTCCGACCGGAAGAACGCCGGGCTGCGGACGATCGCCAGATAGATCCCTTCCGGCGTCTCGATGCTGCTCAGGTAGACGCTGACATCCTGCGGATCGGCCGCGAAGATGGTGCGCGCCTGCGCCAGCGGCGTGCCGCGCTTCCACTCCTTCACCAGCCGCGGATACCCCGACGTCGTCAACGACCCCTCGCCGAAATCGGTGGCGACCCACAGCGTGTTCTCGTCCTTCCAGATCACGCGGCTCTTGGCCAGCGGCAGCTCGAAGCCGCCGGGCACGAACGCCCTGGCGACGGCGTCGAACTCGCGCGTGAAGACCGCGTCGCTGCCGCCGGGCGACAGCGAGACCATGGCCAGACGGTGCTCCGGCGCCAGCGTCTGGCGGCCCTTGTACACCCACGGCTGTCCATCGGCCAGGCTCAGCGCGTCGATGTCGAGCACGGTCTCCCAGGCCGGCTCGGCTCCGCGATACGAAGCCAGCGACGTGCGGCGCAGGATCCCGCGCTCGTGTTCGGCGTCCTGCCAGAAGTTGTAGATGTACTCCCTCTCCTGGGACGGCCGCGGGATCCGGTCGCGCGAATCGAAGATCTCGAGGCAGCGCTCGTAGATCGGCTGGTAGGCCGGCACGGCCTCGAGCCTTTCCAGGGCCAGGCGGTTCTGCTCCTTGACCCACGCGATGGCCTGTTCCCCGTCGATCTCCTCGAGCCACAGATAGGGGTCGGCCGGCTGGGCGATGGCGGCACTGCCGGCCAGGCCGATCAGGGCGGCCGTTGCCAGGACGGCGGACAGGGCCGCGGCGACGGCACGGGCACAAGCGTTGGCGACGGCGGCGGCGGGAGCGGCGGATAGAGGGGCGGCGGCACGCTTCATGGTGAATGCCTCCTTCGGCGACAGGAAATGGCGCCATGGTGAGCCGGCGCCATTGAATCACGCTGGCCGCAGGGGCACAACCCCCCACATGCGCATGGCGACTGCCGGCCGCCCGGGCTGGCCGCCCGGGCTGGCCGCCTGGGTCCGGCCATGGGGGCTCGCGGCCCGGGTCCGGCCATGGGGGCTGGCCCCTCGCAGCCGGCCAGGGTCGCCATGACCGCAAGCGCCGCCAGGGCCGCAAGCGCCGCCAGGGCCGCAGGGAGGGCCGCCACGACCATTGGAGCGCGCATCCGGGCGGTACGGGCCGATGCTCATGTTGCGGCGCCCGTATCCCTCAAGCATCCGCGGATGATCTTCCTGGCCGAGAGCGCGTTGTGGGATGGCATACTGCGCGCCACCAACATGATGGTCGAGGCATCCAGGGCCACGCCCCCGGAACCCGCCACCACACAACCTCCCCGAGGCTCGAGCCGGGAGGCGCCGCGAGGTGCCGCAACGCCCCTGCGAGGGTAGCGCACGGGCAACGGAACGTGTGGAGGGACGGCAGAGCTTGTGTGATAATTAGGCCACGATCGCGGCCCATGCGGACTCAACCTCTGGAGGAGAGAATCCATGAAGACCGGCCTGGCCGTGCTCCTGGCCGTAGCCGTCCTCGCGCCGGCGGCTTTCGGCGCGGAGGCGAACCCGCGCGACGAGGCGACGACCTTCCTGACGATCCGCGCGGGCGGCGCCACATACGCAGATGTCACGCGCACCACTTTCCCGACCCCCGATGGCGTGGGGATGAGTGTAACGAGCCAGGAGCGCTCCTTCCGCGACATAGGCATCGCCCTGGAGCGAAAGATCACGGGCCCGTGGCGCGTGGGCGTCCGTGTCGCCGGTTTTGACAACCTGCCGGACAAGAGCGGCGGCCGGATCGAGGGCTGGAGCTGGAGCCCGTTCGTCTCCCTGACCCGGCCGGGCTTCTCGGCGGGCCTCGGCGTGCTCTTCGTGACCGATCGCTGGCGGCACCCGCTGGAGAGCAACACCGGCTATGCCTGGCGAGAGCCGGGGTGGGAACCGCGCTGGGTGGCGAGCGTGCCGCCGCTGACCGGCCATCTGCGCCTGGGCAATCCTCGAGAAGGCATCGCCTTCATGGCGCGGCTGCTTGAAGAGGTGCCGATGTACTCGGGCAACGGGGCGGCGACCGCCGCTTTGGGCGGTCCGATCGGCGATATGGGCGAGATCTGGCTGGGCGCGGCCCTCGGCCGTCCTTACGAGGAATCCGGTTTCTTCATGCGGGCGACGGTGCATCTGTTGGCCAGCCTCGATCTCGAGACCAGCGCGCGGATAGGAAGCTACCAGGGAATCGCGGAACGCGGCATCGCCGCGGGCTTGAGCTACGCTTTCACGCCCGGCTTCTGAGCAGCCTGCGGCGGCCGGTCCGGTTTCCGTCTTCCGGCCGGCCCAGACCTGGGCGCTGGCCGCCGGCCGGCGCCAGCGGCGCGACTTCAGGGCACGAGCAGCAGCCGCACGACGCCCGCAGTCGACCCCATCCCGGCGGCGCCGGGCGCGTCGGCCCGGGCCCCCGCGGCCGTACGGCTCGAGGCGGCGGTCGCGCGCGCCAGGTACAACCCACCGGCGACGGGGCGGCCGTGGTCGCCGCGGCCATCCCAACGCACGATGTGCTCGCCGGCCGGTAGCGCAGATCCCTCGAGCAAGCGCCGCACCGGACGCCCGCGCAGGTCGTGGACAGCCAGCGTGACGCGCGCCTCCGTCGCCAGACGCAGCAGCACCCCCGGTCCACCAGCGGCCGCCGCCAACGACGCCACCGTGAGGGTGGGCGCAGGGGCGCCGCCGGCGCCGCCGGCGCCGCCTTCGCCGCCTTCGCCTCCGCCGCCGCCCACGCCGGTTGGACCGAACAGGATCTCGACCGGACCGGCGGCGTGGGCCACGACCAGGACGCCGGTGGCCGGATCGTGATGCCAGCCCGATGCGGCGGGCGGCGTGCCGCGCGGTGGCTGCGCCGCCAGCCGGGGCAGCGCCGCGCCGCCGGCCGAGACGCCCGTGGGGGCGGCGGCCACGCGCAGCATCTCCCAGCCCGCGCCTCCCGCTGTCTCGTAGCGCAGCGACGGCGCGGCTGGGGGGTAGACGATCCAGCGCAGCTCGGCGCTCGCCTCCAGCATGTGATGCTCGTCGGCCGGCGACAGCGCCGGTTCGAGCGCCATCAGCTCCAGGTAGTACTTCACGGTGTTGAAGTTCTGCTCGTACCAACTGATGGCGTTGAAGAGGCGGGTGATGTCCTTGAGCGTCGTGTGCATGCGGCCGTCGGCGGCGATGCCGCGCGTGTTCTGTCCCCAGGAGCATGCCGCCGCCATCTCCAGCCCCTGGTTTCGCCACTGAGATCGCTGCCGCGAATCGCCCTGCAGCGCCTGGTGCAGGCGGAGCGAAGCGCAGGCGAACTGCAGCGTGGCCGCGTAGGTCGCCTCCATCCAGCCTGCCCATTCGTAGGTCGCGGGGATGTACGGGCCCAGCCCCTGGTCGGGGCGCTCGATCAGGAAGCGGGCGGCCGCGGTGTCGAGGATCGCGATCGCCGTCTCGGCCCAGCCCGCGGGGCGGCGAACCGTCAGCTCGGCGATCATCTCATGCGCCGAGTAGTGATCGACCTTGCCCGTCTGCATCGCGGGATCCTGGTCTTCGTAGAATCCTTCCCACCGCTGCCACGCGGAGCTGGCGGGTTGGCAGGGGTTGGCCAGCAGCCAATCCCAGGCGCGGCGGGCCGCGGCTGTGAAGCCCGGATTGCCGGTGCGGCGCGCCATCGCCGTGAAGAAGCGGACGGCCGGCACGAGGTTGCTGGTATAGTCCTGGCGCACCTCGCCGTCGGACGGGCGGACCCGGAAAGGCCATCGCCCGTCATCGCCAGGACCGCCGCTGCGCTGCGTCGCGACCAGGGTGCCGGCGATGTCGACCGCCCCGCGCCAGTAGGATGGATCGCCGGTGATGTCGTGCAGGCGCAGCAGGCGCAGGCCGAACATGGCCGGCTTGTCGGTCATGATCGCGTCGCCGTCCCAACCGCCGCCCATCGCGCCATCGGTCTGGGTGCTGTAAGGCAGGTTTCCGTACAGATCGGCCGCAGGCGTGCGATGCGCCAGGATCCAGTCGGCGTATTGACGCGCTCGCTCCAGCGCGCGGTCGTCGCCGCTGTAGCGCCGCCAATCCAGGAAGGCGTCGATCGCCACGCTGGCGGTGTATGCGGGGTAGCTGACCGCGGCGTATCCCGGGTAGCCGACCGTGCTGCTCCACAGGTTGTTGTTGTCGTAGATGCCGTAGTGGTAGAAGTACGGCGGCACGACGCCGCCTTCCGGATCGTCGGGATCGACGCGGATGCCGCCGTCGCCGACATCGGACAGCAGGAACTCCATGACCTGGGCGGCCAGAGTCCCATAGGGCTTGGCGGGCGGCACCTGGGCCCGCGCCGGGCCGACCAGCACGGCCAGCGCCAGCAGGGCGCACGTCCTGGTAAAGCACAACGACGTCACGAGGAAACTTCCTTCGCGCAATACCTGAGTCGATCGCTGCTGAATTATAGCACAGATTGGCTGGCGGCACCCACTGCGGCCCTACGTGGCACTGGTGGCCGCCACCACTCCGCTCATCACGGCGGTGTGGTCCGATTCGCAGAGGCGCCGCACTGCCCGTCCCAGCGGCTCTCCGCCGACCAGCTCTTTCAGCCGCGCGCGCTGCGGCTTGACCTCGCGCTTGCCGAACAGGACCGGCAGCAGGCCGACGCTGTCGGCCAGCGACAGCAGCGTCAGGTCGCGCGGATCGCCGACCCGGCGCAGATCGGCGAAGATCAGGCGTCGCAGGCGCTGCAGCACCGCGCGTTCGGGCCGGGGGTCGATCTCGGGGTAGACGGTGCGGCGGAAGATCAGCAGGATCGTCCGCTCTTCGGCGCGCAGAACCCCTCGCCGGCAAAGCTCGCGCGCGACGCGGTGCTTGAGCTGCTTGAGTCCGGCGAGGCGCCGCACCCACGCCTCGGCCTGGGCGCGCCGCCCGGCCGTGGAGATCCTGTCCCAGGCCTCGGCCAGAACCTCGTCGTGGGCGGGGCGCCGTCCGCGCGCCTCGATCAGCAGCTTCTTCCGCTCGGTCACGATGGCGGCGTGTCCGCCCTGCAGCAGCTCGCCAAGCACGGCGGCGCCCAGCGCGTACGCGTAGCTGCCATACGTGTGCGTCGTCCCCTGGCGGTCGTGCAGCGCCAGCAGCAGCATTTCGTGGTGCAGGCCGAGATCTTCGCGGCGGGCGATCATGGCGTCCTCCCCTGAGTCGAGCCGTGCAAAGCCGCGGCCGCGCCCGTAGCCGCCGGGCCATCAGACAAGATACGACGGCCCCGACCGATTGATGCAAGTCTAAAAGAATTCTAATGTTGTGCCGCTGAGGTTCCCGGATTGCCCGGACGCCGGAGCCAACGGAGAATGCGACCATAAGCGCAATTATTTTGTTGAATGATACGATCTGGTGGTATATAATTGCTGACGATATGATAAACGCCCTTGGGAGGCGTCGAGCGCCCAGGCCATGCAACCGCAGCACAGGGGAAAGGAGGGAAACCAGATTGAAAGAGAAGCGGCAGTATCAAGCTCCATCCGTCCGCAGCGAGCACGTGACCATCGGAGTGTTCGGCGATTACGGCGACGACACCGGCTGCCCCGGCGGCGGCGGGAACAACAGCGGACCGCTGAACTTCTTCAATCCATTGTTCCGTCTCTGCTGCAACTAGCGGCGGCGGATATGGAGGGAGCGACAACCAATCAGCGCGACGGGCGGCCGCCAGGTCGCCCGTCGCCCGTTGGCGCCACCTGGTCATCGAGGCCGCGCCGCACCGACCGCACCTGACCGCACCTGACCGTGCCTGACCGTTCCCGACCGGCGCCGTCACCGCCTCAGCGACCGCGCCATGCCGGCCGCGGCGACGCAGGCGGTCGGCGACGGTCGTGTCAGGTCCCCGCTCTCCGTCCAGGCGACGCCGGGGCAGCGCCGGCACTGCGCCCGCAGCTCGCACGCCGCGCAGGCGGCGATCTGCTCGGGCCGCAACGCGCGCAGCGATTGCAGGAAGGGATGCGGTCGTGCGCGCCAGATCTCTTCCAGGCTCGCTTCCCGCACGTTTCCGACCGAGGCCCGCATCATCAGGCAAGGATAGACGTCTCCCTGGGGGGAGATGCCGGCGACGGTGACGCCCGCGCGGCAGACCAGAATGGCGCCGCCGGCCGTGTCCTCGTCGGGAATCAGGCCGCCGCTGAGCAGCTTCGGGTCGAGCGCGGCCAGCTCGTCTTCGTTCAGGGCCAGCGCCTGTGGCCCGCGGTCGCCGTCCGTCCGGGGAGCGACGATGGCGTTGGCCGAGAATTCCGCGCCCAAGCCAGCCGCCAGCGTCGCCATCGCCGGCAGCTCGGCCGCGTTCGGGCGCAGCACGGTTGCCTTCAGGCAGACGAGCAGCCCGGCGGCACGCGCCGCCGCCGCGGCCGACGTGGCGCGATCGAACGCGCCCCGCCTGCGCATCAACGCGTCGTGCGTCGCCGCGGTCGCGCCGAGCAGAGAGATCTCCACGCTGCGCACGCCATGCCGTTGCAGGAGCGCGATCTGCGGCGGCCCCAGCAACAGGCCGGTGGTCAGCAGCGTGACGTAGAACCGCTCGCGCCGCGCCGCGGCCAGGATTTCCGGCAGATCGGCGCGCACCATCGGCTCGCCGCCGGTCAGCCCCAGATTGACCGCCCCCATTGCGCGCAGCTGGCCAAGCAGGTCCACGACTTCGGCCGTGGACAGCTCGCCGCCGCGCGCGCGCCGGAGATAGCAGTGCTGGCAGCGGCATGGGCAGGCATGGGTCAGCTCGAACATCACCGACTGGATGCGGTTTTCGCTGCGGTAGCGCAGGTCGATCCGATCGCGCAGGCCAGTCATGGCGCGACGCCCGCATCGGAGTCTGCCGCCCGGCGGTCTGAGGGCGCGTTCACGATGTCGCCCCGGCGGGCCAGGCCAGGCGGTTGGCAACCAGCTCGTCCGCGAACCGCAGCAGATCGTCCCGTGCCACATCGCGCACGACGTCGAATTCAGCGCAAACAACGTCGAGGATCTCCGCCAGGCTGCGCCGGCCGTCGAGAGCCCGCCAGATGAACCCGCCGGTCTCGTCGAGCACGTGGATGCGGTCGCCCGCCTCGGACAGGAAGATGGTCTCGCCGCCGAGTTCGCGAACGCAATGATCCGCGGCGGGCGCGAGCACGGTGTCGAGCGTGGCCATTCGGTCCTCCCGGGTCAGATGTCAAGGCGCGGCTCTGTCGCCGCCAAAGGCGCGGTCGATCTCGCGCCAGAAGCCCGCGTCGGGCAGGAATTCCAGCCGCAGCGCAGGCGCAGCGGCGCACAGGCGGTCGGCATCGGCGAGCAACCGCGTCCGCGCCGACCCGTCGATCAGCCGGTCCAGGCCGGCCGGCGGCACGACCTGTCCCGCCACCGCCGCGACCGCGGCGCCGCGACCGACCGGCGATAGGCGGTGGTGCGGCGCCTGCGCCAGCAGCAGCACCGCCCGCAGCGGCGCCGACCCGGTCGTCTTGTCCGCGAACAGACCGTTGAACGGCGTGCTGCACAGGAGCGGACTCGCGGGCGCGCCGCGCTTCTCGCCGCCGGCTGTCGCGCTTCCGGCCGCCTCCGCGCCCCCGGAGGCGCCGCCGGCCTCCGCGCCCCCGAACCGCACCAGGCAGATCTCGTCGTTGAGCACCGGCAACCCCATCTCGGCGCTCAGGCGCGCCGCCGTCGACTTGCCGGCCCCGGGGGCGCCGACGAAGAGGTAGCCGGCGCCGTCTCGGACCACGCCCGCCGCGTGGATCAGGCAAGCATCCTGACCCGCCGCTTCGGCGGCCGAGTAGAACGCCTGATACAGCAGCTGCTCGAAGACGCGTGTCATCTGGTTGTTCGTCAGCACGCACTTGACCCGCAGCTCCCCCTCGCGCGCGACCGGATCGTATCGCCCCTCCACCAGCCCCCCGGCGATGTCGAACGCGCCGGACTCGCCGGCGCACAGCCGCTTGGTGGTGAACAGCGAGTTGGGTATGGCCGGGTGGTCGCGGTGGGGTACGATCTCGAGCCGCAGCCGGATGTGGGGCGCGCCGTCGGTCCCGCCGCCGAAATACGCGGCCAGCGAAGCCGAGTACTCGGCCGACGGGCACGTCAGACCGATGACCGCATCGCCCACGCGCAGTCGGAATTCGTGCATGACGCGGCGAACTCCCGTCAGATCGTCCGGTCGTGCCGGCTGCCAGGCGATCTTCTCCCTTGGCCGCGCCGGCGGTTGGGCCACATTATCGACCGCGGGGGCGCCGGACTGAAGCGGAGTCGGCGCCGGCCGATTCCCTGGCACGCAGGATCGTGGAGCAGGACGCCGAAGCATGGAACGCGAGCATATCTATCTGGTCGAGCTGGTCCACGCCTGGGCGCGCGGGCAGGATGCCGGCGCCGTTCCCGCACCGCCCGCCGGGCTGTCCTGGCCCCGCTTCGGCCGGTTGCTGGCCGACCATCTTGTCGTCGGCGCGCTGGCGCCCGCGCTGCGCGCGGCCCCGCTGCCGGAGGATGTCCGCGCACAGCTCGAGGCGGCGGCCCGCGGCCAGGGCCGCCGCGGGGCGATGCAGCTGCTGGAGCTGCAGCGCGCGCTGCAGGCGCTGGAGGCGGCCGACTGCGCGCCCATCGCGCTCAAGGGAGCGGCGCTGGCGCTGACGCTGTATCCGGCCCCGGAACAGCGAGCCTTCCAGGACCTCGATCTGCTGGTCCCACGCGCGCGCCTGGAGAGCGCTCTCGAAGCGCTGGGCGACCTGGGGTGCCGCCCGGTCGAAACCGGGCGCGCCCGCGCCTTCTACGAGCGGCACCATTTCCACCTGCCGTTGCGGGGGCCCGCCGGCGTGTTGATCGAGCTGCACTGGGCGCTGACCCTCCCGGCGTCGTGCTACCGGTTCGACCTCGAGGGGCTGCGCGCCAGGGCGCAGACCGTGCGCATCGGCGCAGGGGCCGCGGCCGGCGGCGGCGGCTTCGATCTGCGATGCCCCTCGCCCCGCGACCAGCTGCTCCACGCGGTGATGCAGTGCATCGCCGACGGCTACGCCGATCTGCGGCGGGTGATGGACACGGTGCTGCTGCTGCGCGATCTCGACCGTCAGGGGCGGGAGGAGATGGAGGCGTTGGCCGCCCAGGCGCACGCGCACGGCGCGGCGCGAGGGCTGTGGATGTTGCTCAGGCAGACCGAGCTGGCGGCCGGCGTGCCGATGCCCGGCCTGCTGGCCGCCGCCCTGCGCCCGCCGGCTCCGGTGCGCCGGGCCCTGGGCGGGCTCGACCCTCTGCGGCTCTGTCTGGCGCGACGCGCGATCGGCCGCCCGCACGTGAGCGAGCTCCTGCATTGGCTCTGCGCCCCGGGCGGCCGCGTCGCCTGGCGTGAGATCGCCCGCAGCCTCATTCCCTCAGAGGCTTCGCTGCTGGACGCGGGGTACGCTCCCGATGCCCTGCCCGGCGCGGGACGCCGCGCGCGCGCTGCGGCCTATCGCCTGCTCTTGGCCTTGCGGGCCGGCGGGCTGCTGGCGGTGGCGCTGGCGCTGGGGACAGGACCCGGCGAGGCGAAGCGCGACTTGATCCGCAACGCCTGACGGCGACATCCGCTGACCGGGGAGATCGTGGCCCGAGCATGGTTACAGCCGCCGCAGGCTGTGGCCCCGGGGCACGACAGGATGATGTCCGTGGCGCGGAATGCACCTTGGCAAGCCGCTTTTCGGACACCGGACATGATCCGGAGCCCGTCCGGGGACACGGCGGCAGCCGCATGTCTCGAGCGCTGGCAAGGAGACGGCGGCGGCCGCGTCGCCGTCGCAGATACTTCTTTGTCCGCCTTCCGCAACCCTCTACAATCACGGGCGGTCCCGCGGTCCTCGCCGGCCTCGCCGGCCTGGGCGGACGCCGCGCGGCGCCGAGCCCGTCCTTCGCCGCAGACGCGCAGACGCAAGGAGATCTCTATGTCCGAAAAAACCTTCCAGCCCTACGTGTCCGCGACCACGAGCATGCGCGAGTTCACGGTCCGGGCGCTCCTGCTCGGCCTGGTCATGTGCGTGATCCTGGGCGCGGCCAACGCCTATCTGGGCCTGAAGGCCGGCATGACCATCGCCGCGACGTACCCGGCGGCGGTCATCGGCATGGCTGTGCTGAGGTTGATGCGCGGCTCGCTGCTCGAGGAAAACTTCGCCCGTACCGTCGGCTCGATCGGCGAGTCGGTGGCGGCGGGCGCCGTCTTCACCATCCCGGCCTTCGTCATCCTCAACATCTGGGACTTCAAGGAGCCGGCGCACTACTTCCAGGCCAGCGCGCTGATGATCGTCGGCGGCATCCTGGGCATCATGTTCGTGACCGTGCTGCGCCGCGTGATGGTCGAGGACAAGGATTTGCCGTTCCCCGAGTCGGTGGCGGCGTCGGAGATCCACAAGGCCGGCCAGCGAGGCTCCGAGGCGGCGGTGCAGCTGTTCCGCGCCATGGGGGTGGGCGCGCTGGTCCAGCTGCTGGCGAATTTCCACATCTTCCACGCCTCGAACGAGTTCGTGGTCAAGGTGGGGCAGGCCGGCCGCAGCGTCGTGCGGCTGGGCCTGGACAAGAGCGCGCACGCGATCCCGGCCGGCGGCGTGTCGCAGATATCGGCGCCGGCGGTCAGTCCTGCCTACATGGGCGTGGGCTACATCATCGGGCCCGAGCTGGGCGCCCTGAACTTCGCCGGCGGGCTGCTGGCCTGGGGGCTGTTCGTGCCGCTGCTGATCTTCTTCCTCGGGCCCGAGCTGGCCGCGCAGTACACCGCGGACGGCCAGGTGGCATGGCACGCCATGACCATCGACGTCTGGAAGTTCATCGTGCGGCCGATCGCGGTGGGCGGCATGCTGGTCGGCGCCACCTACACCCTTTACCGCATGCGCAAGAACCTGGGCGCCGGCCTTGGCCGCGCCGTGGGCGATCTGAAGAAGTCGGCCGAGGCCTCCGCCGCCACCAGCCGCATCGACCGCGACCTGGACTTCAAACTGGTGGTCGTGGGCATCGTCCTGACCTTCCTGCTGATGTGGGCGCTGTACCACTTCTTCTCGGGCATGCTGGGCGGCGCGTTGCTGGCGGCGGTGGTCATGCTGATCACCGGCTTCTTCTTCGCCGCCGTCTCGGGCAACCTGGTCGGCATGATCGGCAGCTCGAACAACCCGATCTCCGGCCTGACCCTGGCCACGCTGATCATCGCCGCCATCGTCATGGTGGCGATCGGCTCGTCGGGCGTGAAGGGCGTCGCCGCGGTGCTGGGCGTGGCCACGGTGGTGTGCGTCAGTTCGGCCGTGGCGGGCGAGATGCTGCAGGACCTGAAGGTCGGGCACATCCTCGGCGGTACGCCGTGGAAGATGCAGGCGGGCGACCTGATAGGCGTGCTGATCGCCGGCGCGGTGATGTTCTTCCCGCTCTACGTGCTGCACTTCTCGAACATCCAGCAGGGCGGCACCGGCTTCGGCGATCCCAAGCTGGCGGCGCCGCAGGCCGGCCTGATGGCGACCCTGTCGCAGGGCATCGTCGGCGGCGAGATGGCGTGGCCGCTGGTGCTGGTAGGCATCGCCATGGGCATCGCCCTGATCCTGGTGCGCGTCAAGAGCCCGATGCTGTTCTCGGTCGGCATGTACCTGCCGCTGGAGACGACCTTCGCCATCTTCGTCGGCGGCGTCTTCCGCTTCATCGTCAACCGCAGCAGCGCGCAGCGCAACCACAACGAGGCGCAGAAGGCGCGGGTGGAGAACGCCGGCGTGCTGGCGGCGTCGGGCCTGATCGCCGGCGAGGCGTTGATGGGGCTGCTGGTGGCCGCGGTGGTGTTCTTCCGCGGCGGCTTCCCCGAGGTGGCCTGGGCCGGCGCGCGCCCATTCGCGCTGGTCTTCGCCCTGATCCTGGCGCTCTACCTGATCCGCGTGCCGCTGTCCAAGGCCGGCGCTCCCGATGAACCGGCGCCGCCGACCGCGGTGATGTGATGAGGTAGCGCCAGCGGCTACCGCGAGGCGAGGCTACCGAACCAGCGTCGCCGCGATGGTCTTGCGCTCGCCGCCGGCCAGCAGCGTCACGAAGTAGGGACCCGACGACACCGCCTGTCCCTGCGCGTCGCGGCCGTCCCAGCGCAGCTCGCCGCGGCCGGCCGCGAACGGCTGCGGCGGCAGCGACGCCACCAGCCGCCCGCGCGCGTCGTGCACGGCGGCCGCGACGGCGGCCGGCCGGTCCAGCTCGAACTGGATGATCGCCGCGGGGTTGAACGGGTTGGGCCTGACCGCCGCGCCGGCGATGAGCGGCCGGGCGGGCGCCGCCCCGCCTCCGGGCGCCGGGGTCAGCTCGGCCAGCACGACCTCGCCCCCGTCCGGCAGCTCGCCGGCGAGCCGGTACCGGCAAGCGAGCGGGTCTACCGTCCCCGCGCCCGCGGCGGCGAGGTCATCGACCAGGCCGTAGCGCCAGAGCGCGCCGTCTCGGCCGCCCGGCTCGATCGGCTGCGGCGTCAGCAGGACGAGCCGATCGTCCTGCTCGCCCACGATGGCATCGACCACCTCGCGGCTGGTCAGCTCGCCGCGCGCGAACGCCTCGGCCAGCAGGAGCCTGCCGGCGGCGCGCTGGAGGCGCGGCTGCACACGGTAGACGCGGAACGGCAGCGGCTGGTCGCAGGTCCACGCCAGCTCGACGCGCGCCGCCGGCTCTCCAGGTCCGCCGCCGGAGGCCACGGCGCCGCCGGCCACCCGCGGCAGCTCCGGCACCGCGACCGGCGCGGCGCGGCCCTCGAGCGCGTAGGCGCGGCCGCCGCCGCTGAGGTACTGGGTGCCGGCCAGGACGTCGGGCACCAGGTTGCCCGAAAGGTCGGGCGCACCGCGCACCGAGAAAAGCCGGTTGCCGGTGTAGCGCATCCAGATGGTGTCGCCGGTGGCGCCGTTGAACAGGTAGACGTTGTAGTCGAACGAGCCGCCGATCACCTCGTCCTTGCCGTCGCCGGTGACATCGTCAAGCCTCTCGATCGCCCAGAAATCGCCGCCGTTGAGCGTGCCGGCGTACGACTGCCAGATGAGTGTCCCGGTCCGCCCGCTCACCACCCGGACGGCGTTGGCCCACGAACCGATGGCGATGTCGCGGTAGCCGTCGCCGTCCACGTCGGAGATCGTCACCAGACGCATGACGTACTCGGAGGCGCCGTTGTGGAAGGGCCAGATGATCGCGCCTGTGCGCCCGCTGACCGCCTGCACCTGGTTGGAGCTGCGCCAGCTGCCGATGACCAGGTCGGGCGTGCCGTCGCCGTCGATGTCGTCCATCAGGGTCGCCGCCCAGTTGCTGCCGCCCATGTTGCGCGACCAGATCTGCGCGGCGGTGGGTCCGCTCGCGCCCGACACGCAGTAGACGTTGTAGTCGTTGTCCCCGGCGCAGAAGAGAACGTCGGCCACGCCGTCGCCGTTGACATCTGGCAGGGAGAGGGTCAGGTAGATGGCATCGGTCGTGCCGTAGAAGCGCCAGACGACCTGCCCGGTGGCGCCGTTGAGCATGTAGCCGGTGTCGTTGTAGCTGCCGCAGCCGAAGACCACCTCCGGCACCCCGTCGCCGGTGCGGTCGGGATGGGGGGCCACCGCGTAGACCCAGCCCGACTGCGGCTCGTTGTACGTGTCGAAGGTCCAGAGCACGCCGCCGGTCAGACCGTTGAACGCGTGCACGCTGCGGTTGCCCCACGCCGTGCCCAGAAGGACGTCCGGAAAGCCGTCTCCGTTGAGATCGGGGCTGACGGCCAGGCAGTAGTCGCCGTCGCCGCCCCCGTCGCTGGCGCCGCTGCTGGGCCGCGCCGACCAGATCACCCCCGGCGTCCCGCTGGCGCCCCCCGAGACCAGGTAGAGATGATCGCCCGCGGCGCCGGCGTCGTACGTCTCGATCAGAACGTCGGGAACGCCGTCGCCGTCGACATCGGGCAGCGCGGCCATGGCATTGATGTCCTCGATGCCCTGGAAGGTCCACAGCAGGGCCGGCGTTTCGGCGCGGAGCCCTTGCGTCCCGCACAAAAGGAACGCCCCCGCCATGGCAAGCAAGCCAACACGTTTCATGATGACGCCCCCCTCGGCCAAAGAGTGTAATGGCCCCAAGAAACCAATTGGCAGAAGGCAATGAATCCAACCAGCAAGGAGGGCGGAACCAGCGCCCCCTTCCCCGCCCCACCCCCAAGGGTCCGGGGATCGCGCTCCGTCGAGGGAAGCATACACCACGCCGTGGGGGGAAATCCAGGTTGGCGGTGATCCAAGATGTGTGCTCTAGGGACTCAGCGCGACAAACCGGACGACGCGCTGGCCTTGACGGCCGCCGCAGAAGTCGAAGCGAGGTCAAGTGTTCGGTCCGCGACCGGGCCCGGCCGCCGGTGCCGTCGTGCGGCCGGAGTGCGCTCGGTCACGTCGTCCCGCGACAGATCGAGGGGCGTGAAGGCACGGACTGGAAGCTCGGTATCGCCTGGCATGAAGCGCCCTGAGGGGCTAGGCTGTGCCGACGTGCTCGGCGGTCGCGCCGGCCATCTTCAACAAAGAAGAGGGACTCGGCTCACAACCATGCCCGCGATTCACGACCGCGACTCCGCCGTCAGATTGGCGGCCTTTCGTTGGCTCGAGGAGCAGGTCGCCGTTCATGGCGATGTCCTGCCGATCGAGTTGTTGCGGCAAGGGTTCGATGCCTTCGGTCACCGCATCCGCCTGGCCGGACCGCAGGGTATCTTCAAACCCGCCGTGTTGGAGCTTCCCCTTTCCATCACGACGGCTCCAGAGGGGCCATACGACGACAGCTTCGACGCGGATGGTCTGCTCAACTATCGCTACAGGGGAACCGACCGGCAGCATCGCGACAATGTCGGCCTGAGAATGGCGATGCAGTTACGGAAGCCTCTCGTGTACCTGCACGGCGTCGTCAAGGGTCGGTATCTCGCCGTGTGGCCGGTGTTCATCGTCGGTGATGATCCGGCGGCACTTTCGTTCACGGTCGCGGTGGACGATTCCCACGTCGCCGAGAGCGCCCTCTTGCAGGCCGGCGGGCCTGCCTCCCGATCCGGGGAGGAAGCAGGAAGGCGGGCCTACATCACCTCCCTCGTCCGCGCTCGGCTGCATCAGCGCGGCTTCAGGGAACAGGTCCTCAGGGCATACCGCGAGCAATGTGCGTTGTGCCGGCTGCGCCACCGCGACCTGCTCGACGCGGCTCACATCGTCGAGGACGCCGATCCCGCGGGCGATCCCGTGATCAGCAATGGGCTGTCACTCTGCAAGCTGCACCATGCCGCGTTCGATCGCTTGCTCATCGGGGTGAGACCCGACTGCGTCGTGGAAGTGCATCCGAGGATACTGATGGAGTCGGACGGCCCGATGCTGAGGCACGGCCTGCAGGGGCTTCATCTTTCGTCTCTGGTCCTGCCGAAATCGCGACGCGATCGGCCGGACCCCGATCGTCTCGACGTGCGCTACAAGCGGTTTAGGAGCGCCGCCTGATCGGCGCCCTCGTCATGGCCGGCGGCGGCGGGCGATACCGAAACGCCTCATCTTGCGCAGACGTTCGTTCATCGCCTCGTCCGGCGGCGAGGCGATCGCCGCCGCCGCCCCTCGCTACCGTGCGAGCGTGATCCGCTGAACCCCGAGCAGCCCTGTGGGCCCGGTCAAGCGCACCAGATAGACGCCGCTGGCCAGGTCGCCGCCGTCCAGCAGCACCGCATGCGCGCCGGCCTGCCGCTCGCCCGCGGCCAGCTGGCGCACGAGGCGGCCGCGCAGATCGAACAGCGCGAGTTCGACGTGGCCGGCGGCCGGCAGGTCGTAGCGGATCGTCGTGCGCGGATTGAACGGATTCGGAGCGGCGGGATGCAGCGCGGCCGCCGGCGGCGGCTCCCCGCCGGCCGCGCTCGTCGTCGCCTGGGCGGGGCCGAACGCCAGGCCGTCGAGGAAGAGCCGCGTGTCGACGTCCGACTGCACGTCGATCACGACCGACCGGATGACGGGGCTGCCGGCGTCATAGCCCGTGAAGCGCACGGCGTGCCAGTACGGATCGGAAGGGTTGCCCTGGCTGTAGACCTCGGCGACGAGGTTGCCGGTGCCGTGTGGTCCGTCGAAGAGCCGCATGCGGTCGCTGATGTTGGCGGGGTAGAACCTGCTCATCATCGTGCTCATGCCGAAGGACGCAATCGGCACGTCGAAGTCGAGCAGCATATCCCAACCGACCGTCTGGCGGGGTTGGTAGCGCCCGCAGAAATCGCCGGGGTTGGCCGCGGGATCGATCGGCTCCTTGAGCCCCCCCGCGTTGGTGAAGGTGAAGGTTCCGGTGTAGTAGGGTTCGTCGGTGAACGGTTCGGGCCGCAGCGGGAAGTTCCGGGTGGTCACGTTGAGTTCGACCCCGTTGCAGAGCGGCACGGTGAACGGCAGGAACGGCGTCGCCGACCCCTCCGGCGCCGGCAGGTCCAGGAAGACGGCGCACGGCAGGTGGCTGAAGGAAATGGTCGGCTGGGCACCGGCGGGACAGGCACCCGCCGCCAGGGCCGCAACCACCAGGATCAGCCACTGCGGCCTATTTTGCCGCGATAGCCGGCACATTGAGAACGGCACGACGCATACCTCCAGGCTTGTGTCGCAGGGACAGCGGTTTCGATGATGACGCCTATAGACGACTGAAGTTACCTATTATACAAGAGGTGGCGGCGCCGGTCCAGGGCAAATGATATTCGATATCGTTATGTCATGATCATTGGCGGCGGTCGAGAGATCGGCCACACCCGCCGGCCGGCGTCATCCGCGCGGTTCGCCCGCGCCTTCCGAGAGAATGCCCCCCTCCACCGCCTCCTGCAGGCGCCGCACCTCCTCGATGATGCCCATGAAGCGGCGGCCCAGAGGCGTCAAGGCGTACTCGACCTCGAGCGGCGGCTTCTCTCCGCGGACGGTGCGGCGAACGATGCCGAAGCGCAGCATCTTGCGCAGGCGTTCGTTCATCACCTTGGCCGACAGGCCGGCACAGGCCCGCTGCATGGCGCCGGGCCGGGCCACGCCGTCCGCGATCAACCGCAGCAGGGTGACCGACCACTTGCAGCCGATGATGCTCTCGACCATCGCGGCGACAGAGGTCTCACCGGCGGCGGCCGGCATGCGCTCGCTTGTCATGGTTCCACCTTACCGAAAAGTGCCTTCTGGCGGCCGGGGGCAGCGTGCTTAACCTGCGCCGCAGAGGGGCGCGCGGGGCTCCCCTGATGACATCTCCCGGGAAAGGAAAGCAAAGATGAAGAAGTCCGCAGTCTTCTACCACGCAGGCTGCCCGGTCTGTGTCAGCGCCGAGCAGTCCGTGCTCGGCGCGCTGGATCGCAGCCGCTACGAGGTCGAGATCGTCCACCTGGGCGCCGACAAGAGCCGCCTGCCCGAGGCGGAGCGGCTGGGCGTCAAGTCGGTGCCGGCGCTGGTGCTGGAAGACCAGGTCTTCCATGTCAACCACGGCGCCAGCCTGAACGATCTGAAGTGACAGCCTGCGGGAAGGCCGGGGCCGGAGCGGGGCATCGCCCACGCCCGGCCTCGGCGCAATCTCCGGTTATGCCGCGAAGATTGTGTCCGGATCGGTCGGGTGACGAACCGCCTTGGCGTGCTTGGGCTTGCCGTTGCAGAGTCCGATCCTCCGGTTCCGGCCCTTCCTGGCGCCAAATCATTGTGCCGAAATGGATTGTGCGATTTCCCTCGCCGACGACATCCTGCCGGAAACAATCTTCGCGGCACAAGCTATGGCTAGGGGGGAAGCTGCTGCCGGTGACGTGGCCAGGCTGGCCGAATACATAATGGTTGATATATAGAGGAAATACTCCTTTATTGTTGCCGAAATCAGGCCTCATGACTCGCCTATAATCGGTAACCTCTTGCCGGGAGATCCTCCATCATGCTGCGCAAGATCATAGAGATCGACGAGGCTCTGTGCGACGGCTGCGGCGACTGCGTCGTCGGTTGCGCCGAAGGCGCCATCCGGATCGTGGACGGCAAGGCGCGGCTGGTGCGCGAGGACTACTGCGACGGTTTCGGCGACTGCGTGGGGGTCTGCCCCACTGGGGCGCTGCGGGTGGTCGAACGCGACTCGGCGGCCTTCGACGAGCAGGCCGTCGTGGCGAACCTGCGCGAGGAAGGCGGCGAGGAGGCGGTGCGGCGCTACCATGAAGCGCAGCGGCGCCACGCCGCGGAGGAACTGTCCGCGCTGGCTCCCGCGGCGGGACCCTCGGCCCTGGCGGTCTCGCCACCGCCGGCCGCATCCGGCGGCGGCTGTCCCGGCATGGCGCAGCGCGTGCTGCGGGCGGGGATGGGTGCCGGCGCGCCGCCGCTGGCGGCGCCGGTGGCGGCGGCCGGCGGCGCCGCCATCATCCCATCGGAGCTGGCCCAGTGGCCGGTTCAGCTGCACCTGGTGCGCCCGGGCGCCGAGTTCTTCAAGGGGTGCGAGCTGGTGGTCATGAACACCTGCGGCCCGCTCGCCTCGGCCGAGATCCACCAGCGCTACCTGCGCGGCCGCGCCGTCGTGGTCGGCTGCCCCAAGCTGGACGACACCCGGCCTTACGCCGAGAAGCTGGGCCAGATCTTGCGCGACCCCTCCATACCGCGAGCCATCGTGGTGGTGATGGAGGTGCCGTGCTGCCGCGGGCTGTCCCAGATCGCGCAGCAGGCCCTTCTGATGTCGGGGCGTGAGGATCTGGCGCTCGAGGAGCACGTCCTGGCGCTGACCGGCGAGCTTAAGGCGGCGCGGGCGCTGGCCTGACACCGGCCGGCAGCGCCGGCCGCCTTCTCACACGTCCAGGCTGGGCAGATCCTCTCCGGGGTGGCGCGGATCGGCCCAGTAGGCAAGCTCCGGCGGCCGCACGCGCGGCGTGAAGATGATCACGGCGACCAGGCCGGCGTGCAGCAGCACCACCAGGCCCACCGGCAGCCACCACGGGAAATCGCCGATCTTGAAGACGCCGGCCAGCCCTTCTCTTTCCTGGGGCAGCAGCAGCGCCAGCCGGCCCAGCCACGCCAGCAGCAGGAATACGAAGACATAGACGTAGTTGCGCAGCAGCCGCGCCCGGATCGCCTGCGCCAGCGTGATCTTGAAGCGGGGCCGCAGCAGGTCGTCCGCCACCATGTCGCCCCAGTGCTCGATCGGACTGTGCGGGTCGCGCCGCAGCAGCGGGCCGTAGAAGTTCTCCTCGATCATCCGCACGCGCGCGCGCCACACGTCGAAGAAACGGAACCGGCGCGCCTCGTGCAGCAGGAAGACCAGGTTGGCGTACATGCCGGCGATCAGCGTTTCCTGCGAGTAGGCCGGGTTGTTGAAGCTGAAGGTCAGGATGGCCAGGGTGGAGATGATGGCCCAGTTGGTGGTCGTGTCCAGCCGCGCGCGCCAGTTGAGGGCACGCGTCATCTCGCCCCGGTACATGTGCGCCAGCGCCATGATGTACTCGGCTCGCGTCAGCGGCTGGCTTTCGAAGTCGGGCGGCGGCGCGCAGGGCTCGGGGTAGCCGGGCAGGCTGTCATCGCGATTGCTGTCCATGCGCGACATGCTAGACCAGCGGTGCGGCCGGCACAAGCGGCCAGCGGCCGTCAGGAGAACAGTTCGCCCTGCTTCTTGCCCGGGGCCGGGGCCGGGGGCGGGGCCGGGGCCGGCGCCGGGGGCGGGGGCGGGGGCGAGGCGGCGGCGGCGGGCCGCGCGGGCCGCGCGGGCGGCGCCTGGGGTGCGGCCTGAGGCGGTTGAGAGGCGGGCTGTTCCCTTTTCCGGAAGATGCCGGCGAGGGCATCCTTCGCCAGCTTGCGCACTTCCGGGCTGAACGGCTTATCGATGTCGCTGCGCTGCAGGAACTCCAGGTAGCCGTCGTGCAGGGCCGCCACCTCGCGCAGCGTGCGCCCCTTGTGCTTGCCGAAGGCGAAGACCGCCTCGCCCGCCTCGTTCCAGACGAACTTGCCCTCGTCGTCGATCCAGTTCTCGCTCCGGGCGCGGCAGAAGTCGTGCAGGCCGTCCGGATCGCGCGGCAGATCGGCATAGCGCTCGAGCTGCGCCTCGAGGATGTCCAGCGTCGCCGCCGCGTCGGCCAGCGCCGAATGCGCCCCCGCGTGTTCGCGGCCGCAGTAGAAGCGCAGCGCCGCCGACAGGTCGCGCGGTTCCTTCAGGTGGAAGATGCGCATGGCGTCGATCTGGCGCAGGCCGGTTTCGTCCAGCGGTCGGCCGACGCGCTTCAGGTCGGCCGCCAGGAACGGCAGGTCGAAGCCGCTGGAGTTGAAGCCGGCCACGTCGGCGCCGGCAAGCAGCTCGTGGATGCGGTCGGCCGCCTCTTCCAGCGTGGGCATGCCGCGGACGTCGGCGTCGGTGATGCCGTGCACCCGGGTCGCCTCGGCCGGGATCGGCTGTCCGGGATCGATGCGCTGCGTCCATTCGCGCCGCCGGCCGTCGGGCTCGAGCCGGATGGCCCCGATCTCCACGATCCGGTCGCGGCCGATGACCGTGCCGGTGGTCTCGAGATCGAACACGACCAGCGGCCGCTGCAGCTGCAGTATGCTCATGGCCGCCGCTTTCGGTTGTGCGTCGTCGTCGCGGTCACCGGCGTCACCGCTCAGACTCTGGCCCGCTCCGGAACCTTGAAGATCCACTCCGGATGCAGCGCGGAGCCGCCGGCGTGGATCTGGCACAGGGTCTCGCGCAGCCGCCGCGTGACCGGCTGCTCCTGTCCGTCGGCCACGCGGTGGTCGCGCCCGGCGTAGTGGATGACGCCGACCGGCGTGACCACGGCGGCGGTGCCGCAGGCGAAGACCTCTTTCAGCTTTCCGCTGTCGGCATCGGCGCAGATCGCGGCGATCGCCGGGTGCTCCTCGATCCAGCGATGCCCGAAGTCGCGCAGCAGGATGCCAACCGAGTCGCGCGTGACCCCGTCCAGGATGGTGTCGCCGGTCGGCGCCGTGACGATGCGGTCGTCGTAGACGAAGGCGATGTTCATCGCTCCCATCTCCTCGACGTGCTTCTTCTCGCGCGCGTCCAGCCAGATGATGTTGTCGAAGCCCTCTTTCTCCGCGATCTGGATCGGCAGCAGCGCGGCGGCGTAGTTGCCGCCGGTCTTGGCGTAGCCGGTGCCGCCGGGGGCGGAGCGCACGTACTTTTCCTCGACCTTGAGCCGCAGCGGGCTGATCCCGCGTTTGAAGTACGAGCCCACCGGGCCGATGATGATGAAGAACAGGTAGTCGGTCGACGCCTTGACGCCCAGGCCGATCTGCGTGGCGATCATGGTGGGGCGGATGTAGAGCGCGTCGGGTGGAGCCGGCACCCAATCGCGGTCCAGGTCGATCAGCCGCTCGAGCGCCTCCAGGAACAGCGCCGGGGCGACCCGCGGCATGCACATCCGCTCGCAGGACAGGTTGAAGCGCGCGATGTTCTTGTCCGGCCGGAACATGTGCACCGAGCCGTCGGCCGGATTGCGGTAGGCTTTCATCCCCTCGAAGATTTCCTGGCCGTAGTGCAGCACCTTGGCGGCGGGGTCGAGGCTGAGCGGCGCGTACGGCGCGATGCCGGGCGGGCCCCAGCGCCCATCGCGGTACGTCATCGCGAACATGTGCGGGGTGAAATGTTTGCCGAAGCCGAAATCGCCGGCCGGCGGGCGCGAGGGATGAGGATTACGGGTGATCGCGATGTCCATGGTCAGCCTCCTCGCCGTTGCCCGCGCGCAGCGGAAAACCGCCCAACCGAGGCCGGCGCCAGGGGATGCGCCGGCTACCCCCTCCCAATGGAATCGTGGTCGATGCGGAGGGCTAAATCAAGGTCCAACCTCGGGCGCGCCGCGGCCGCCCGACGCCGCTGGTCCGTCCCCCGATGCCAGCGCCCGTTCCAATTTCGACCGTCCCTGCGGTTGTGCCGCCACGCCGGCGCGCGCCAGCAGCGCCAACAGCGCCGCCTGCGCCGCCTCGGCCTCCGCGGCCGCGCCGATCTCCATCTCGATCTCCCACGCCCGCCGCCCGCCGCCGAAGAACGTGCGATCGATCTCGACCTGCCAGGCGGGGGGAAGCGGATGGGTACGGCGCAGGTTCTCGAAGCAGGCGATCTCGATCAGCGGAGCGCCGCCGCGAACCGCCGCCCGCGGCAAGCGAGCCCGCCACGCCGCCGGCAGATCGGCCGGAACGAGCGACCGCTGCGACCACAGCTCCAGCGGCGCCGCCGCTTCCCGCTCCTCGCGGTCGTGCAGGTCCCCCCCGCCCCGCCGCGGTCCCTTCAGGCTCAGAACCAGGCCGGCCGGCGGCCCGGCCGGCTCCTCGTCCGGCCGTTGCAGACGCCACTCCGCGCGCAGCCGCAGCGCGCACCGCCGGCGCCGCAGGTCGCCCGCGGGCGTGTCGAAGAAGCGGTTGACCTGCCAGCGGGCCGCGGCCGGATCCGGCAGCAGCGTCTCGATACGGCGCGCCGACTCCTCGTCGCCCAGGTCGTATTTCAGTTCGCGTTCGCGCGGCATTGTCGGTTCCCGGTCAGGGGACGCTGAGCGGCCCCACGGCCGTCTCCACAAAGGGAGAATAGGACGGATCGCTCCCGCGCGCACCCGCCGGCCGGCATAGAAGCGACGCGGGGGCGCGGCGCCCGCCGCCACCCCCGCGTCCAGCTGCCCGCTCCCGGCGCGGTCTACTTGGGAACCTGATCCTCGGACAGCCCGGCGAAGCCCGCCTCGGCCAGCACTTCCTCCATCGTCTGGTTGCCCAGGCTGAGGCTCGGCCCCGCCGGCGGCGTGTCTTCGAGCAGGCTGCCCATGTAGACGACGAAGACCCCTTTGCGCACCTGGCCGATCAGGTACACCTCGCGCCCGTCCGCCGGCAGCGCGCGCCGCCCGCCACGGGCCTGGTCGACGACCGTTGCCTGCTTCTCGAAGCGTACCGGCAGAGACCCCAGGGTCCAGCCGGTATGGCCGCCGCTGCGCAGCACGCCGCCGCGCGCCGCCATCGGCTGGAAGGCGACGCGGCCGCGCTCGGTCTGCGACCGCAGCTGCTGGGCCTGCGCCTCCTTGCCGCCGCGGCCGGCGCCGCTTCGCCCGGCCGGCTTGCGGAACAGGCTGGCGGACACGTCGCCCGCCGCCAGCGTGGCCGCCGCGGCCAGCGCCGCCCACAGCAGCGGGCGGCCGCCGCCCCGGCGGTTGGTGATGCGCCATGCTCTCATGTCGTCTCCTCGCCCGTTCGAGTGATCAGGGCGTCATCGTGGAATCGCCCAAACCCGGCACGAAATCGAAGTTCTCCTGCCACGAGCGCACCGTCAGGTGGAAGATGGTCTGCCCGATGTCCTGCACGTTGATCGTGGCGTCGCTGGACTGCACGATGATGTTCTCGTTGACGATGTCGACCACCGGGCGCGAGGCGATGCCCTCGCCAAGCTCCTCGGAGCGTTCGGCGGCGTCGCCGTCCTGGTGGTCATCGTCGACGTCCGGCCGATTGCCGTCGCGGTAGCTCATGTGGTACAGCCACGACGTGCCGCCCGCGTCGCATGGCGAAAGGCTGGGCGCGAACGAGGTGAAGTAGACGGTGCCGGCCACAACGACCGCCCGCTCGGTCACCCGTTCGCCCGCGGGCCGGTTCCACAGGTCGACGAACCAGCCGTCGGCCGTGCCCAGGTCGTCGGGATCGCTGGTCTGGTCCCGCAGGTCGCCGCGCGCCAGCTCGGTGCCCGAGCCGTTGTCGATCACGCAGTAGAAGCTGTTCTGGTCCACCGTGCTGACATCCGGGTCGGTCAGGTAGGCGCCGGTGCCGAAGTACACCAGCAGATTGTAATACTCGTCGAAGGCCACGGACGGCTGCGCCGTGATCTCCTGGTTGCACTGGAAGAGCCTGATGGCGTCCCAGTCGGCCGGGTTGCCGCCGTCCGGCTCGAGCCGCCACAGGTTGCCCGCCATGTCGCCGATGTAGACGACATCGGTCTGTCCGTCGAAGTCGTGGTCGACCGCCTTGGGCGTCGTGGCCTTGTTGCGGCCGCCGGCGACCGTGCTCAGCAGCCGCTGGCCCAGCAGGCTGCCGGTCGCCAGGTCGAGCGCGTAGATGGAGGCCCGGCCGCCGGCCTCGTCCAGCCCTGAGCCCACCAGCACGATGGGGTCGCCGTCAACGAGGGCGTATTCGGCCTCGGACATGGTGTTGCCGATGCCGGCGATCTCGGTCTGCCACAGCAGCGAGGGCGAGGCCGGGTTGGTGATATCCAGGCAGAAGTAGGACTGGCCGCCCTCGCGGCCGCCCCCCACCAGCACCGTCTTCCAGGTCCCCGACAGCTTGACGTCGCGGATGGCCGGCGTCTGGTCCACGGTGTAGGTGTGGCAGTAGTCGGGGTGGGCGATCAGCTTGAGCTTCGGCAGGGCGAACTCCGGGATGAACGCCCAGGCCTCGTGGCCGCTGTCGGCGCGGAAGGCGTGCAGCATGCCGTCGTTGCCGCCGACGTAGATGTGGCGCGGCCGGTCGCGGTGGGTCTGCAGGAAGGTCTGGTATCCCTCGTCGACGGTGAAGTTGCTGGGCCGCCCGACCACCACCGGCGTGCTGTGGATGATGTCGCCCAGCGGCCAGAAGTCGCGCATGCGGTAGCCCGCCTGTTCGTGTCCGCGCACCCACTGCATCAGGGTGGCGGCGGAATCTACCGTGCTGACGCCCAGCCTTCCCATCAGGTCGGCGGCGTGGCCGGTCGACCAATTGTATTCCTGGGAGCCGATGCCGGTGAAGATGGTGCGGTCGGCCGGGTTGCGGGCCGACAGCAGGTCGCCCGCCTCCCACACGTTGGGCTCGCCCGCCTCGTACGGCAGGTCGAACGCCTCCAGATACCCGCGCCACAGGCTCGGCATGAACTTGCCGCGGTACAGGCGGTCCTCGTCGCCGCGCTCGGTCGACACCACGGCCACGGCGGCGCCCGACGAGATGCGCGTGATGATGTCCGCCATCACCCGCGACAGGCTGAGCCACAGCTCGGCGGCGTTGTTCGAGGTCAGGTAGAACCCGCCGCCGTTGCTGGCCGTCTCCTGCAGGATGCCCGCGTCGATGCCGAAGCCGATGGTGTAGGTGATCACCGTCTGCATGTTCGGCAGATCGCCGCGCAGGTCGTTGTGG
Organism: uncultured Fibrobacteraceae bacterium; assembly: GCA_964461255.1. Taxonomy (GTDB): domain Bacteria; phylum Krumholzibacteriota; class Krumholzibacteriia; order LZORAL124-64-63; family LZORAL124-64-63; genus CAYWTR01. The sequence continues at coordinate 50,289 of CAYWTR010000017.1, forward strand.
CGCATCCAGAACGCCACATCGTCCATGTGGTCGCTGCAGTAGTTGGACTCCGGGTAGGGCGCGCCGATGGAGGCGCAGGTGCCCGGATCCCTGCCGTCGCCATCGGCGTCGACCAGGTAGGCGCTGACGTTGCGGTCCATGGTCGGGAAGCCGTCGGTCATCACGATCAGGAAGTTGTACTGGCAGTGCTCCTGGATCGGCGCGCCGCTGCCCGTGCGGCGGAAGTAGTCCAGGATGTCTTCCATCGTCTCGCCCAGCGGGGTCCAGGTGTTGGCCCTGATGTTGTTGACCGTGCTGGTCAGCGTGGCCTTGTCGGCGCCGCACTGCGCGATCACGGTGCCGCCGTGGTTGTTCACGTCGGCGTTGAAGACGGTCAGGCCGAAGCGCACCCGCTCGGAGCGGTTGATGATATCGTTGACCACCAGCTTGGCCACCTGCACGCGGGTGATCACGGGCACCGCGCTGCGCTGCTCGTCGGTGGCGTGCCAGAATATCCAGTTCAGGTAGTTGCCGTAGTAGCGGGCGCGCTCGCTGTTGTGCGTCCCTGCCAGCAGGACCGACGGCGTCGTGGGCCGCGCCGAGCTGGTGGGGGGCACCGTGTTCGGCGTGTAGGAGCCCGCGGTTGTGATGTAGTACACCGTGGTGGGATTGAAGCCCGTCACGCCCGCCGGCGGCAGCCAGGTCCGGTGCGGGTCGTAATCCGGATGGAACATCGCCTCCATCATCGAACCGGAGTTGTCGAACAGGATCATGACGTTGGCGTCGATCGATCCCTGCTTGATGAACAGCGGCACCTCGCAGGTCTGCGCGCCGCCCGGCGCCGGCGCCGAGACGCACGCGGCCAGCATGGCCAGCAGCGCCAGACTCCCGGCGGCGAGCCCTCGCTTGATCTCTCTTTGCGTCGTGTTCATGACCTTCTCTCTTCCGGGCGGGGCCTCGCCGGCCCCCGTGCCTGGCCCGGCCGCGGCCGGGCGCGCTCTCAGTAACCGTCGCGGAAAAGCCGGCTGGCGACGATCCTGACCCCGCTCTGGCCCGCGCGGCCGGCGGCGCCGGTCGCGGTGACCGTGTAGTCGTAGTCCAAGTACTCCATCCCCCAGCCCGCCTTGGGCCGCTTGCGCTCGAAGCTGCACGTGTAGTCGAACGCCTGGGTGCCTTGCACCGTCGTGTTGGCCTCTGTCCGCACCGCACCACTGGCGATATCGAAGATCACGGGCGGATCGTCCGAAAGCCTCAGGAAGTTGATGGCCGACTCGGTGCCGGCGTCGGCGGCGAAGAGCGCGCGCAGGTGCACCGATTCGGCCTGGCTGGTCCGGCGCTCCGACGAGGCCAGCCACGCGGCGCCGACCGCCAGCACCGCGAGCACCAGAATGATCAGCAGCGTCGAGGCCAGGGCGAAGCCGCCCCTGCTCTCCCGCAGCCATCCGCTCCGCATGCGCATCCTTGGCTTCCCTTCTGTGATCGCGGGCGCTGACCGCGCGCCACGCGCCTCAGCCGTTGCGCACGAACACGCGCGTCACGTACCGCAGCGGCTCGCCCCGGTCCGAACGGCCGGTGATGTCGATCTCCACGAAGCGGACCAGCTGCCGGTCCGCCGCCGACAGCGGCAGCGTGGTGAGCGCATTGCCGCCGGCGTCGAAATAGCGGAAGTCCAGGGCGGTGACGTTGCGCAGGACCGTCTGCGCGCCCGCCCCCGAATCCCGCGTCAGCTCGTTGTTGCCGCCCACGAACGTGTAGGTCACGTCCTCGGCGGGCTCGGCCACCTCGATCGCGCCGTTGCCGTTCAGGTCCATGCGCAGTTGCAGCGCCGTGGCGTCGGCCAGCGGAATGTGCACGAAACCGGCCTGCGCCGGATCGCAGCCGGCCGAGCGCACCTCGCGCGCCATCAGGTTGAGCACCGCGCGCGCCGCTTGCTGGTATTCCACGCGCTGGCTCATACGCGTGTAATGGCGGCGCGAGTTGGTCATGAAGGTGTAGACAACGGTCATGGCGACGCCGAAGGCGGCGATCGCCACCATCAACTCGACCAGGGTCAGGCCCCTGCGGCCCGCCGCTCTCGGTGTCCGGAACCGACACTGTCGCAATCCCGCCATCGTTCCCCCTAACGCATCGACTGCAGGCCGGCCACCTGCACCGTCTGCGCGCCCGTGCGGTCCTGCCAGGTGACGGTCACACGGATGCGGTTGAGCCCGAAGCCGACGTTGTCCACCGCCGTCCGCCAGCGCAGCGTGCCGTTCTGGCCGGAATCGGGCGCCGCGGCGGCGAAGCCCGCCCCCTTGAGCTGCTCCAGCTGGCTCTGCGCCAGGGCCAGCGCCTGCGTGTAACGGTCCGACCGCTGCACCTCGCCGCGAGCGCGCGACTGCACGACCGCCAACGGCAGGATGCCGATGGTCAAGACCAGCAGGACGATCACGATCTCGGGCAGGGTGAAGCCGTCGCGGGCCGGAAGCCGGGCCCGACGGCTGCGTGCCCGCGCCGGGCGCCCATCTCGCCGCGCCATCAGTTCACCTCCACGACGCCGGTCGGCAGCAGGCTGACCGTGCGGTCGCCGTTGCAGCCCACCAGATTGAAGCTGCCCGCATCGGATATCCCCCAGGGGAAGAAGCGGACGCTGGCGTCGGCGGCAAGCGTCACGCCCCGCTCAAGGCGGCGCGTTATCAGCGTGTCGCCGGCCGCCATGTCGATCAGGCGGTAGACATCGCCGCTGGCCGCGAAGCGGATGATCCGCCCATTGGCGATGGAAGTGGTCCGGGCCATCTGCAGGTCGGCGGCCAGATGGTCGACCGAGGTCGCCAGGCGGTTCGAGCGCACGTAGCTGCTGAATGCCGGCACCGAGATGGCGGCCAGCAGCCCGATGATGCCGACCACCACCATGACCTCGACCAGGGTCATCCCCTGTCTGTTCCTCAGCATGGCGCATCGTTCCTTCGCTGCGCGCCCCATCGGGGCGCGGGGGCACCGAGCCGCGCGAAAGGCAGCAAGGGATATGCCACCCTCCGAGATTCTTGCGTCCTTTATCGGCAAGGAGTTGCGGGTATTGAGCGGGAATCGGGGGGCATCGGCGGCGGCCCCGGCGGCAGGAAACGACTGGCGCGGAGTCGTTAAATGCACGCCCCCGCGCCGGGGCGGGGGCAAGCAGCAAGGCGCGGGCCTGGCGCGCTCAGGCCCGGTCGGCCAGGCTGCGCGGCGCCTCCGCGGGGGCCTGGGACGGCGCGGGCCGGGCTTCCGGCGGCTGCGCCCGAACGGATGCGCGCCGCCTGGAATTGAGCGCCGGCAGGGCCGCGCGCCCCGCCAGCCCGACGCCGATCTCCAGCAGCCCCGAGAGGGCCAGGACGGCGACCACGCCCACCGCGTCGGCGGCCAGCGGGCCGGCGAACACCGACAGCAGCGACAGCGGGCCCAGCAGCGCTCCCAGCCAGCCGAAAACGCGGCCGCGCCGCTCTTCCGGGGTCTCGCGCTGCAGGAACGTAGCCAAGTTGATCTGAGCGATGGTGCCCAGCGCGCCGAAGAGGCCGAACAGCAGCAGCGCCGCGCCGAAGCTGCGGTTGACCGCGAACAGGACCAGCGCCAGACCGTCGACCGCCATCAGCCAGGTCACCGTCCGCAGCGGGCGCCGCACCCTCCCCAGCAGCCCCGCCCCCAAGGCGCCGCAGAGCCCGCCCAGGCCGGCGGCCGACAGCACCAGCCCCAGATCGACATCGCCTCTGGCGAGCACGTCCTTGACGAACAGCACCACCAGCGGCTGTTGCATCGCGGTCACGAACGACATCGTGCCCAGGAACACCAGCGCGAAGCGCAGGCGGGGCTGGCGCCACAGCCAGGCCGCCCCCTCGCGCAGCTCGCGCGCGGCGCGCGCCGCAGCGCCCGCCGCCCCCGCCGCCGGCTCCTCGTCGCGGCGCGGCGCGGAGACCGCGGCCAGGCGCGGCGCGGCCAACAGCGCCGCCGACGCCAGGAAGGTGCCGGCGTCGATCACAAACGCCGCGCTGGTGCCCCACAGCGCGACGATGGCGCCGCCCGCCGCCGGCCCCAGCAGCAGCACCAGGTTCTGCGTCATCAGCGACAGGGCGTTGGCCCTGGCCAGCTGCGCGCGACCCACCAGATCGGGCACCAGCGCCAGCCGTGCGGGACCGCAGATCTGCCGCCCGACAGAGAGCAAACCCGCCAGGACGTAGACCTGCGGCAGCGTGCGCGCGAAGGGGATCAGAGCCACGACCAGGGCGCTGGCCGTCTCGCTCCAGATCATCGCGCGGCGACGGTCGACGCGATCCAGAAGAACCCCGGCCAACGGCCCGATCAGCACGGCGGGCAGGATCTGCACCGCGGCCAGCAGCCCCAGGTCGACGGCTCGCCCGGCCAGGCGGTAGACCAGCAGATAGAGCGCGATGACAGCGATCTTGTCGCCCAGGCCCGAGACCAGCTGCGCGCTCCATACCGCCAGGAAGGCGCGGTTGTCCAGCAAATGCCGCAGCGCGCTCATGCCGGCTCCTGGGGACGGATCTGCGGATGGCTGGCCAGCAGACACCGCCATTCCTCATCGCGCATCCGCACCGCCAGGCGGCAGACGCCGTTCTCGTAACCCTGCTCCAGGACGGCGCCGGTGCGGTGGAATGCCGCCAGCAGATGCCCGAGCGCCGCCGGCAGCTCCAGCCGGTAGACTCGTTCGCGCGCCAGCATGCGCCTCACGATCGCCCCGCAGACGGTCTGCGAGCCCGCCGGCTCGAGGGCGGAGATGAAGAGCGCCTCGGGATAGCGGCGACGCCAGTGGTTGATGAACGGATCGGGCTCGACGCGGTCCAGCTTGTTGAAGATCAGCAGCAGCGGCCGGTCCTCCGGCACCAGTTCGGCCAGCACACGGTTGACCGATTCGATCTGGCGCTCCGGGTCGGCGGCGCCGGCGTCGACCACGTGCAGCAGCAGATCGGCCGCGGCCACCTCCTGCAGCGTGGCGCGGAAGCTCTCCACCAGGTGATGGGGCAGGCGGCGGATGAAGCCGACGGTGTCCGTCAGCAGGAAACGGTGGCGCTCATCGACCTCGACGCGACGCGTGACCGCGTCCAGCGTCGCGAACAGTCGATCCTCGACGCTCACGTCGGCCCCCGCGAGCGCGTTCATCAACGTCGATTTGCCGGCGTTGGTGTAGCCGACGAGCGCCGCGGTGAACTGCCCCCGTCTCCCCCCGCGCTGCACCTCGCGGTCGCCCGCGATGGCGGCCAGCTCGCGTTTCAGCTGCGCGATGCGCCTGCCGATCAGGCGCCGGTCGGTTTCCAGCTGCGTCTCGCCCGGGCCGCGCGTGCCGATGCCGCCGGCCTGGCGTTCCAGATGCGACCAGAGGCGCTTCAGGCGCGGCAGCAGGTATTGCAGCTGCGCCATCTCCACCTGCAGGCGCGCCTGCCGCGTGCGGGCGTGGCGCGCGAAGATGTCCAGGATCAGCTCGGTGCGGTCGATGACCTTCAGCCCCAGCGCCTTCTCGAGATTGCGCCCCTGCGCCGGGGACAGCTCGTTGTCGAAGATCGCCAGGTTGGCGCCGGCGCGCTCGGCCAGCGCCTTGAGCTCGTCGAGCTTGCCCTTGCCGATGAAGGTTCCCGGCTCCGGCTGGTCGCGTTTCTGGAGGAGCTCGCCCACCACCCGCGCGCCGGCGGTGCGGGCCAGCAGGCCCAGCTCCTCGGTGTCTGCCGGCCCGCCCAGCTCTTCGCCGAACCGGGCCGGCAGGTGCACGCCGACCAGCACCGCGCGCTCGTCCGGCGGGGCGTTCTCTGCGCGGCGGGTGCTTCGTTCGCGGTCGCGGTCAGGCATGCGGAACGCTTTCTGCGCGAAGCGGGCGGGAAGGAAGGGTGGCCGCCTTCCGTCTCACGGCTCGGCGTGCCCGCTTTCCAGCTCGCGGTTCCATTGTTCCCACAGGCTCAGGCTTTCCGCAAGCTCCGCCTCCAGCGACTGCAGGCGGGCTTTCAGCTCGCGCGCTTGCGCCGCCGCACGGCGGGGATCGGCCAGCGCGGCGACCGCCTCGTCGCGCTCCCGCTCCAGACGGTCGATGCGCTCCTCCATCTCGGCGACCCAGGCACGGCGGCGCGCCATTTCGTTCTTGCTCAGCGCCGCCGCAGCGGTCGCCGGAGCTGCGGCGCGGCGCGGTCCGGCAGCGGTGGACGCCGGACGGCGCGGCGCCCCTTCACCGCCCGGCGCCTCCGTCAGCTGGCGGTCGCGCCATGCGGCGTAATTTCCCAGGAAGACCTCGACGCGCGCCGGACCGCCCTCCTGCGGCGTGAAGACGATCAGCCGTGTGACCAGCAGATCCAGGAAACGGCGGTCGTGGCTGACCACGATCAGGGTGCCGTCGAATTCGGCCAGCGCCTCCTCGAGCGCCTCGCGGCTGCGGATGTCGAGGTGATTGGTCGGCTCGTCCAGCAGCAGCGTGTTGTGCCCTTCCTTGATCAGGCGCAGCAGGGCCAGGCGCGCCCGTTCTCCTCCCGACAGGGCGCCCACCGGCCGGTCTATCCAGTCGGCGCGGAAGCCGAAGGCTCCCAGGAACGAGCGCAGCTCGCCCTCGGTCGCGCCCGGATCGACCGCCGCCATCTCCGCCAGGACGGTGCGTTCGTCCTGCACGGCGCGCAGATGCTGGTCGTGATAGCCAAGATCGACGTTGTGGCCGATCTGGACCGTGCCGCGATCGGGCGCCTCCCGCCCCGCCAGCAGGCGCAGCATCGTGCTCTTGCCGCAGCCGTTGGGGCCGACGATCCCGATGCGGTCTCCCCGCGGCACCAGCAGCTCGAACTCCTCGAAGAGCAGGCCGCCATCGTACCCCTTTGCCAGTCCCGCCGCCTCCAGCGCGAGCGCGCCGCTGGGCCGGGCCGGATCGAGCGACAGGGACAGGGGCCGCGGCGGCGGCGGCGGGCGCTCCAGGCGCTCCTCCTTGGCCAGCCGGCGCCGCCTCGACTGAGCCTGCCTGCTCTTCTGGCCGGCCATGTTGCGCCGGATGTAGTCCTCGGTCCGGCGCACCCGCTCCCGCTGGCGCTGCCAGGCCGTCAGCTGCTGCGCGCGCTGCTGTCGCCAGGCTTGACGGAAGAAGCTGTAGTTGCCCGCGTGGACGGCCAGGCGGCCGCCCTCCAGATGGATGGTCTGCGCGGCGACGCGATCGAGGAACTGCCTGTCGTGCGAAACGATGATCGCCGCGCAGGGCAGGCGGATCAGGAAATCCTCCAGCCACTCGCACGCGGCCAGGTCCAGATGGTTCGTCGGCTCGTCCAGAAGCAGCAGATCGCCGCCGCCCAAGAGCGCCGCCGCCAGCATGCCGCGGCGCCGCTCGCCGCCCGAAAGCTCCCCCAGCCGCCGGTCCCAGGTCGAAGGGCTCAGGCCCAGGCCGAGCAGCGCGCTCTCGAGCCGGGCGCGCAGGTTGAACACCTGCAGGCGTTCGTATTCGGCCAGCAGGCGGCCCTGGCGGCGCGCCAGGGCTTCGGCCTCCGCGGCGCCGGCGGCGGCGAGCTCGCGCGTCAGCACCTCCAGCTCGGACTCCAGCGCCAGCTCTGCCGCGAAGGCATGGCGCGTCACGCTCTCGCGCAGCGTTTGCTGGCCGTCGCGCCGCGGATCGAAGGTGGTCTCCTGCCGCAGCAGGCGCACGGTCACGCGACCCGCCAGCTGCCTGACGCCGCCGTGCAGCGGCAGCTCCCCCGCCAGCAGCGCCAGCAGCGTGCTCTTGCCCGCGCCGTTGTCGCCCACCAGGGCGTAGCGCACGCCGGCGAAGAGGCTGAGGCTTGCCTGCGCCAGGATCCTCTCGCGGCCGTAATCGAAGGTGGCGCTCTGCAGCGATATCAGTGACATCTCCGGCCGCCGACAATGCTGGTGTCGAAATTGCATGCGGGCGGTGTCAAGTTAGCCGGCCCGGCCGAGCGGTCAACCCGCGGCGTGCCGCGGCGGCCGCCCGGCGGCCCTGGCCGCGGCCGCAAGATCTTGCCCAGTGAGGACATAGAGCCATGGCCACGCCGTCGGTGGCGATCATCATCCCCACGCTCGACAACGAGCAGACCATCGACGCCTGCCTGCGCGCGGTGGCAAACCTTGACTGGCCCAGGGCAGATACGGACCTGATCGTCGTCGACGGCGGCAGCCGCGACAGCACCCTGGCGCAGGTGCGCGCTCATCCGGCTCGGGTCTTCGTGCGCCAGGGCAGCTCGGCCTGGTTTCGCCGCTCCTTCGGCGCCGGCCAGACCGACGCCATGCGCGTCTTCTTCCTCGATCCCGACTGCCTGCCGCCCCGCGACTGGATCCGCGCCGCCTCGCATCATCTGCAGTTCGCCCACATCGCCGCCGTGGGGGTGCGCCCGCTCCCGCCGCACGGCGCCGGCGCGAGCTGGGTGCAGCGCTCCTGGGCCGCCCGCGGTCTGGCGCGACCGCCGGCCGCCGAGGCGGCGCGCCTCGATCCCGCCCTGCTGGCCTTGCGCCGCGCCGACTTCCTCCGCGCCGGCGGTTTCCGTGACGAGGATGGATCGCTGGCCGCAGATGCCTTGCTGAGCCGGGCCGCCGGCGACGGCGGCACGGCCCGGCCGCTGCTCGCCCTGACGCGCCCGGACGGCGTCCGCTTGACGGCCAGCCGTACGCTGGCCGGCTTCTACCGCGCCCAGCGCCGGCTGGGCTGCGGCTCGCTGATCGATGAGTTGCGACCGGGCTGGCGGCGCGCCCGCGCGCTGCGCGCGCTCTTGCCGCTTTACGGCGTGGCGGCGGTCTTCTTCTTCCTGCTGGTGCTGCTGCGTCTTTGCCTGCCCTCGCCGCCCGGCGCCGCGGTGTTGGCGATCGCGGCCGCGTCGGCCCTTGCGCCCTCGCTCCTGCCCGCCCTGCGCGACGGGCTGCGCTCGCGCCGGCCCGGCGTCATCCTGCCACTGGGATTGCTCTACCTGGTACGCCTGACGGCGCGCGGTGCGGCGGCGCGCTGAACGCGCGCCGCCGCGGCCATCGTCCCCCCATGCTCTCAGGTCAGGATCGGGCTGGGGACGGGATTCTTGCGGTACTTCAAGGGCGGCATGCCGCAGCGTTCCTTGAAGGTGCGCGAGAAGTGCGCGAGGCTGTGGAACCCGCACTCCTTGGAGATCGCTTCAACGGACAGATCGAAGCGCCGCAGCAGCCGCTTGGCGTTCTCGATCCGCACCTGGATCAGGTAGTCGCTGAAGCTCATCCCCACCTCGGCGCGGAACAGATTCGAGAAGTAGCCCGGCGACAAGTGCACCATTTCGGCCATGAGATCGCGGTTGAGGTTCTCGCGATAGTGGGCCAGCACGTAGCGGCAGGCGTACTCCGCGCGATAGTCCTGGATGTCTTGGGCGGCGCGCACGCTCGAACCGTCCGCCGAGCGCAGCGCGATCTCGGGCAGCTTCCCCTGCCAGACGTCGGCGTCGGCCAGCACCGGCATCATGCCTCCGCTGTTGCCCTCTCCCGCCTTCGCCGGCTGCGCGGGCTGCAGTCGCGGCGCCGTCTGCTCGTCAGGGGCGGCGGAGACCTTGGTCAGGAACTCCACCACGTGCTGCGCCGTCTTGTGCACGTTCGAGCGTTGCGCGACCAGCACCGGGGTGTTCAGCCGCGACTGGTAGTACGACAAGGTCTGCTTGAGCGCCGGCGGCGTCTCGGCCGCGTAGACGAAGATCAGGCGCGTCTGCGGCAGCGTGACCAGATCGTCGTCCGGCTGGCACTGCCGCAGCAGGATCATGGGACCGAAGAGAGCGAAGCACAGCTCGGCCGGGTTCTTCTCCGTCGCGGAGCAGAGGAATAGGATCTTCTGATACTCTTCCTTGCCGTCGACGGCGACACGCGGGCAGGATGGAAACTCGATGATGAAGGTGTTCCAGGCCTCTTCCAAGCGTTCAAGTTTTTCTTCCACGCTCTACCCCTATGGCGACAAAGGAACGAAGAAGCCGGACCCCTGATGTCATTCTTTCTATAAAAAGGTCCTCCCTCGCTGTTTTTCTATATTAAACCGCCGTTATTGCCTTTGTCTACGGCAAAAATCCCCTATTACGCGCAAAAAACATGACACATATTGTCGCCCGGTAAACCACCCATTGCAGAATACCCGCAGCAGCAGGCGGGGTTCCCCGCTGTCCGAGTCGGTCGGGGCGCCCGGCTTGCGGCCGAAGGTGTTGATATTGCAGGCGACTGCAGGATGGCGTGTGGGCGCCCGCCGGCGCGGACCGCTCAGCGAAGGTACAGCACCCTCTTGGTCACGCACCAGTTCTCGATTTGCAGCTTGCAGAAGTATGTGCCGGAAGCGACCGGCCTGCCCGCCAGGTCGCCGCCGCTCCAGACCGCATCGTACTGGCCGACCGCCAGGGGGCCGCTGTGCAGGCAGGCGATCTCCTGGCCGCTGACACTGTAGATCTTCACCGAGACGTGGGGCGTCCCGGAGCGGTACGGAATGGCCGCCTGCGGATCGAGCGGCAGCGGCCCTCCACCCTCCTCCCAGACCAGCCCCTCGCCGACCGTCAGCGGCACGCGGTAGCGGAAACGCGTGTGATCTCGGAAGGGATTGGGGTAGTTCTCGATCAAGTCCGGCGAGAGCATGATCGGCCGCCCGCTGCGGCGCAGCTGAGCGCCCAGGTCGACGGTCGGCTCATCGCCCAGGCCGGCGCCCGGCGCGCCCGCCGCGGGGCCGCTCAGCGGAACGGTCAGGTCGATCTCGAACTCCCTGCCCGACAGGTAGGCGCCGCGCAGCCGCCCGGCCGCCGGCCGTGGAAGTTCAGGGTAGATCAGCGCCAGCTCCCCTGCCCCGGCCGGTGCGCTCCGGCCCGCGACGCCGAAGTATGGATCGAGCCGCGCCTCGTCCAGGCGGCCGGGATCCAGCGGCGCGCACCGGCGCCACGGCGCTTCCCAGCCCCCGGCGGCACTGTCCCGCGGCCGCCAGACGATCCTCAGCGGCGCCCCCAGCGGCACTCCGTCCAGGCGCAGCCGGTCGGGATCGACCAGCGCGTTGTCCCCTGGCCCCACGCGCAGCGCCAGCTCCCATTCGTCCGCCGCGGCCGCCGGCCGCCAGGCCGCCGACGGCGCGTCCGCCGACATCCAGGCCGGCAACAGCGGCGGCACGATCCACGGCACCGCCTCGCCCCCGGGACCGCCGGATGCTCCCCGGCGCACCGCCTGGGCCTGCGCCAGGTTGAAGCGCAACTGCAGCAACGTCGGCGCGACGCTGACCGCCAGCACGCCGGCTCCGCTCTCCAGCGGCAGCTCCAGGGCCGCGCCGTCAACCCGAGCCGCCGCTCCGACGCCACCGGCGCCGCCGGCGCCGATGCCGGGCAGCCGCATCACCCCCAGCCACAGCCGCGCTGTCGCGCAACCTTCCGGCGCATTCCGATCCGGCAGCGCCGCCACGTGGATCGCCCGGGGGACCTGCCCGCTCCTAGACGCGGCCGCTCCCGGTGGGCCCGAGCGTGTCGTCAGCCGGCTTTCGCGCCACGGCCCCGCGCCCGAGATCAGCCGCAGGTTGCCGGCGCGGCCTCCGGCCTCGCTGCTTTCAAAGGCCAGCAGCAGCGTCGAGCGCAGGTGGGCGTAATGCCAGTGGTAGGCTTCGAGGCGGCGCAGATTAGCGCCCTGGGAGATGTCGACCACGGTCATCTCGTCGCCGATGGCGGCGAAATCCTCGTCCACGAGGCCGTCGCCGTCGTTGTCCCTCCCGTCGGCGCGGTCCTCGTCGATCAGACCGTCGCCGTCGTCGTCGGCGCCGGGATCGAAGCCGCGCCGCCCGCCGGGATCCCCTTCCGAGAACCGCCCGGTGAACAGGCGTGCCCCGGCGGCCGCCGCGGGGCCGCCGGCTGGCGGCAGGATCTCCAGCAACGGCGGGGCGCCGCTTGCGGGCGACAGTTCCAGGCGCACGCTGGCATCGTGCAGGATCGCGGCCCTGACGCCGGGCAGCAGATCGTGCAGGGCGACCGGCGCGCCTTCGCCGGCTTCGCCGCCAGGCCCCGCTCCGCCCGCCGCCGCGCCGATCAGCAGCGCCGCGGCCAGCGCCGCGGCCAGGGGCCCCGGCGCGGCGGCGCGCTCATTCAACGTCCGCATCGCCATCAACATCTTCCGCGGCTTCGACCGCCTCGCTGGCGCCGCCGGCGTCATCCCGGCCGCCGGCGACCATGCGGTTGTTCCCGTTGCCCTCGACCTTGGCCACACCCACCACCAGATCGCCTTCGTAGAGGGAAATGATGCGCACCCCCTGGGTGTTGCGCCCGATCACCGAGATGCCGTCGACCGGCACCCGGATGAGGATACCGTTGCGCGTGATGACGATCAACTCCTCGCCGACGGCGACCTCCTTGATGTCCACCAGCCGGCCGTTGCGCTCGGAGGTCTTGATCGTGATCAGGCCCCTGCCGCCGCGCCGCTGCGGCCGGTAGTCCTCCAGCGGGCTGCGCTTGCCGTAGCCGTTCTCCGTGATGGCGAGCAGGCTGTCCCCGCCCTGGACCGCCACCAGGCTGACGACCGCCGCCCCCTCGCCCAGGGCGATGCCGCGCACGCCGCGCGCGCTGCGCCCCATGGGCCTCACGTCGCTCTCGGGGAAGCGGATCGACATGCCGTCGCTGGCCGCCAGCACCAGGTCGCGGCCGCCGTCGGTCTCGAGCGCCTTGACCAGCCGTTCATCCGCCGTCATGGTGATCGCGCGGATGCCGGCGCGCCGCGGCCGCCCGAACTCGGACAGCGGGGTCTTCTTGATCACGCCCAGGCTGGTCGCCATCACCAGGAAGCGATCCTCGCGAAAGTCTCGCACCGGCAGCACGGCCTGCACGTTGTCGCCCGGCTCGACCATGATCAGATTGACGATGGGCTTGCCCTTGGCCCCGCGCCCGCCGCTGGGGATCTCGTGCACCTTCAGCCAGTAGAGCTGGCCGCGTTCGGTCAGCACCAGCAGGTACTGGTGGGTGCTGGCGACGAAGACGTGCTCGACGAAGTCCTCGGTCTTGGTCCCCACCGCCGTGATCCCCTTGCCGCCGCGCCCCTGCAGCCGGTAGGCGTCCACCGGGATGCGCTTGATGTAGCCCCCGTGGCTGATGGTGATGACGACGTCCTCGTCGGCGATCAGGTCGGTGACCGCCAGTTCGCCCTCGTCCGCCACGATCTGCGTGCGCCGGGGATCGGCGTAGCGCTGCTTCACCCCCAGCAGCTCGTCCCGCACGAGGCCCAGCACCAGCGCCCGGCTGTCCAGGATCGCCTTCAGCTCGGCGATGCGCTGGATCAGAGCCAGGTACTCCTCCTCGATCTTCCGCCGCTCCAGACCCGTCAGCCGCGCCAGGCGCAGGTCCAGGATCGCCTGCGCCTGCTTCTCGGACAGCCCGAAGCGCGCCCTGAGCTGCCCGCGCGCCTCGTCCGGCGAGGCGCTGGCGCGGATCAGGGCCACGATCTCGTCGATGTGGTCGAGCGCGACCCGGTAGCCCTCCAGGATGTGGGCCCGCTCCTCGGCCTGGCGCAGGTCGAAGCGCGTGCGCCTGACCACGACCTCCTCGCGGAAGTCCAGGTACGCTTGCATCGCCTCCTTGAGGCTGAGCACGCGCGGCTGGTTGCCCACCAGCGCCAGGTTGATCACGCCGAAGGTCTGCTGCATCTGCGTGTGCGCGAACAGCTGGTTGAGCACGACCTGCGGATAGGCGTCCTTCTTGAGGACGATCACCACGCGCATGCCCTCGCGGTCCGATTCGTCGCGCAGATCGGAGATGCCCTCCAGGTGCCCCGCGCGCACCAGCTGGGCGATCTTCTCCACGAGCGCGGCCTTGTTCACCTGGTAGGGCAGCTCGCTGACCACGATCTGGTGGCGGCCGCGCGCGTCGACGTCGATGTCCGCCCGCGCCCGCACCACCAGCCGCCCGCGGCCGGTGGCCACGTAGTCCTCGATTCCGCGCCGCCCCTGCACGATGCCGCCGGTGGGAAAGTCCGGCCCCTGCACGTGCCGCAGCAGGCCCTGCGCGTCGATCTCCGGCCCGTCGAGCAGCGCGATCAGGCCGTCGCAGATCTCGCCCAGGTTGTGCGGCGGTATGTTGGTCGCCATGCCCACGGCGATGCCGCTGGCGCCGTTGATCAGCAGGTTGGGGAAGGCGGCCGGCAGCACCGACGGCATCTGCCGCGAGCCGTCGTAGTTGGGCACGAAGTCCACCGTCTCGCGCTCGAGATCGGCCATCAGCTCGGTGGCGATGCGGGTCAGCCGCGCCTCGGTGTAGCGTTCGGCCGCCGGCGCGTCGCCGTCGATCGAGCCGAAGTTGCCCTGGCCGTCGACCAGCGGATAGCGCAGGCTGAAATCCTGCGCCATGCGCACCAGGGTGTCGTAGACCGCCACGGTGCCGTGCGGGTGGTAGTTGCCCGTGGTGTCGCCGGTGATCTTGGCGGACTTGCGGTACGGCTTGCCCGGCTGCAGGTTCAGGTCGTTCATGGCGACCAGCACCCGCCGGTGCACCGGCTTCAGCCCGTCGCGCACGTCGGGCAGCGCGCGCGAGATGATGACGCTCATCGAGTACTCGAGGTACGACTCGCGCATCTTCTGTTCGATGTCGACGTCCAGAACGGCGCCGCTGCTGTCGACCATGCGATTCCTCGGCGGCTAGATGTCCAGATCCTCGTAGCGGATCAGGTGCGCGTTCTCCTCGATGAAGCGCCGGCGCGGTTCGACGTCGTCGCCCATCAGGATGGTGAAGGTGTGGTCGGCGGCCGCGGCGTCTTCCAGCGTGACGCGGATCAGGGTCCGCGTCTCCGGGTCCATCGTCGTGCGCCACAACTGCTCCGGGTTCATCTCGCCCAGGCCCTTGTAGCGCTGCAGGTAGACGCCCTTCTCGCCCACGCGCTCCAGGATGCGGTCCCGCTCCAGGTCCGAGTGCGCGTACCACTCCTGCTCGCCCTTCTTGAGTCGGTAGAGCGGCGGCTGCGCGATGTGAACGTGCCCGCGCTCGACCACCTCCCGGAAGTACCGGAAGAAGAGGGTCAGGATCAGCGTGCGGATGTGCGACCCGTCCACGTCCGCGTCGGTCATGATGATCAGCTTGTGGTAGCGCAGCTTCTCCGGCTCGAAGATGCCCGCGCCGACGCCCGTGCCCAGCGCCGTGATCACGGTGCGGATCTCCTCGTTGCCCAGGATCTTGTCCAGGCGCGCCTTCTCAACGTTCAGGATCTTGCCCTTCAGCGGCAGGATGGCCTGGAAGCGCCGGTCGCGCCCCTGCTTGGCCGAGCCGCCGGCCGAGTCGCCCTCGACCAGGAACAGCTCGCACTCGGCGGGGTCGGTCGAGGCGCAGTCGGCCAGCTTGCCGGGCAGCGCCGCCGAGTCGAGGGCCGACTTGCGCCGCGTCAGGTCGCGCGCCTTGCGCGCCGCCTCGCGCGCCTGCGCGGCGCCGAAGCACTTGTTGACGATCTTGCGCGCCTCGCTGGGGTGCTCATCCAGGTACTCGGACAGGCGCGCGTTGACGATCTGCTCGACCAGGCCCTTGACCTCGGTGTTGCCGAGCTTGGTCTTGGTCTGCCCCTCGAACTGCGGCTCGGGGATCTTGACCGAGACGATGGCGGTCAGGCCTTCGCGCACGTCGTCGCCCGACAGCGCCTTGATGTCCTTCTTGAGCAGCCCTTCCTTCTGCGCGTAGGCGTTCAGCGTGCGCGTCAGCGCCGCGCGGAAGCCGGTCAGGTGGCTGCCGCCCTCGGTGGTGCTGATGTTGTTGGCGAACGTGTACAGGTTCTCGGCGTAGCCGTCGTTGTAGTCGATGGCGATCTCGCACTGGATGCCGTCCAGCTCGCCGGCGATGTAGATCGGCTTGGCGCACAGCACGACCTTGTTCTCGTTCAGCCACTGCACGAACTGCACCACGCCGCCGTCGTAGCGGAACTCCCGCTGCCGCTCCCGGCCGGGCCGCCGGTCCGTGATGGAGATGGCGACCCCGCGGTTCAGGAACGCCAGCTCGCGCAGCCGCGCCTGGAGCGTCTCGTAGGAGAACACCATCGCGGGGAAGATCTCGCCGTCGGCCTGGAAGGTGACCGTGGTGCCGGTGATCTCGGGGTCGCATTCGCCGGTGACCGCCATGGCCGCCTCCGGCGCGCCGCGCACGTACTCCTGGCGGTAGACGCGCCCGTCGCGCCGCACCTCGGCGCACAGTCGCGCCGACAGCGCGTTGACCACGCTCACCCCGACGCCGTGCAGGCCGCCCGAAACCTTGTAGCTGTTGCGGTCGAACTTCCCGCCGGCGTGCAGGCTGGTCATGACGACCTCCAGCGCCGGCTTGCCCTCGGTCTTGTGCAGGTCGACCGGTATGCCGCGGCCGTTGTCACGCACGGACACCGTGTCGTCCGCCTCGATGACCACGTCGATGCGCGTGCAGAAGCCCGCCATCGCCTCGTCGATGGCGTTGTCGACCACTTCATAGACGAGGTGGTGCAGCCCCCGGGGTCCCGTGTCGCCGATGTACATGGCGGGGCGCTTGCGGACGGCCTCCAGGCCCTTGAGCACCTGGATGCCCTGCGCGGTGTAGGTCTTCGACCCGATGGCTGCGTTCATGCTTCCGTCCCGTTCCGGGCGGGCGGGCGCAGCGCGCCGCCGCCCCGCCGGTTCATGCGTCGTCGCACCGCCGCGACGGACGGCCCCGCCGCCAGCGGATCTGGCGCACCGTGCCCGCGCCGAAAGTCTCGTTGTAAACGCGCAGGATCTGCGGCATCCGCAGCGTCAACTCCTGGCGCCACGCCGCGTGATCCGCCTCGATGGTGAGCACCCCGTCCGCCAGGTCCACGGGGCGCGCGTGCAGGGCGATCGTATCGCCGACAATCGCGGGCCAGGCCGCCAGCGGGCGGCGCTCCGCCGCGCGCCGGGCCAGTCCCAGATCTTCCAGCAGCGAGGCCAGCACGGCTGACACCGCCTCCGGCCTGCCTTTGCGACCCTCGCCGCTCATGCCATCGCCTCGATCCTTCCGGCGCGCACCCGCCAGACCTTCAACCCTTCGGGCCGCCATCCCGAGACGTCGTCCCGGCGCGCCGTGGCGATCAGCAACTGATGTTCCGCGCTGCACATCTGCTGCAGGCGGCGGGCCCGCTCCGGGTCGAGTTCGCTGAAAATGTCATCGAAGAACAGGACCGGGCGGACGTTTTTCTGGCTGTGGATAACCTCGGCTTGCGCGAGCTTCAGGGCGATGGCGGCGCTCCTGAGCTCCCCCTGCGAGCCGTATTTCCTCAGGCTGACCCCAGCCAGCAGGATCTCGAAATCATCGAGGTGGGGACCCGCCAACGGCCTTCCCCGCCGCGCCTCAACCTCCCCAATATAATCAAACTCCGCCAGGATTTCCGCCTGCAAATCCTTGCCGAACCCCCCCCCGCGGCAAGCCTCCAGACCCGGTTTGTAACCGATTTCAAGGCTTGAGGTTCCGCCGCCGATGGCGCCGTACGCGGCGGCCGCCGCAGGCGCCAGCGCGCGCGCGTAGGCGGACCGGCTTTCGCAGAGGGGAGCAGCCCTGCGCGCGAGCTCCCTATTCCAGGCCGCCAGCTCCCGCCAGGTCGACGCTCCGGCCCCGGCCCACCCCCCGCCGCGACGCATCTCGCGCAGCAGCTGCCCCTTCTGGCGCAGCGCCCGGACGTATCCCTGCAGGTCCTCGAGATAGGCGCGGGAAACCGCGCACAGCCCCTGGTCGGCGAAGCGGCGCCGCAGTTCGGGCGCGCCCGACGCCAGCGCAACCGCGGGCGGGTCGAAGACGACCACCAGCAAGCGCCCCACCAGATCCACCCGGCGCGCCACCGGCTGCCCGTCGAGCACCATGCGCCGCCCCCCGCCGCGCTCGAGCGCGTAGCCCAGCCGCAGCGGACGTCCCTCCTCGTCGGCCGCCACCAGCGACACCTGCGCTCGCGGCTGGTCGAAGCCGATCAGCTCCTCGTCGCGCGCCCCGCGGTGAGACCGCCCCAGCGCCGGGAAGCAGAGCGCCTCGATCAGGTTGGTCTTGCCCTGGCCGTTGGCGCCGTGGAAGAGATTGACCGTGGGGGAGAATTCCAACGCGGCCTCCGCCAGGTTGCGGAAGCCCTCCAGGCCGGCGGTCAGCAGGCGCATGTCGCCGCGCTCACTCCGCGGTCAGGCGCAAAGGCATCAGCAGGCAGAGCAGGTCCTCCGCCTCGTCGGCGGCGCTGGCCGGTGTGATCAGCACCGCGCTCTGCGCGTCCTTGATCGCCATCTGAACGGCCGCGCCGCGCAGGTTGCGCACGACGTCCTGCAGATACGTGTGGTTGAATCCGATCTCCAGCGCCTCGCCCTGGTAATCGACCTGGATCTCGTCCTCGGCGCGGCTGCCATCCGCCCCGGTCGCCGACAGCTCCATGCGTCCGCTCTCGACGCCGAGACGGATCTGGTTCGTCATGCGGTCCGCGGTGATCGCCACCCGCCGCACCGCTTGCGCGAACAACTCCCGATCCAGCGTCACCAGCTTGTCGTTCTGCTTCGGGATGACAGCCTCGTAGTCGGGGAACGGCCCGTCGATCAGCCTGGTGTGCAGCTCTGTCTCCCCCAGCCGGAAGCTCAACTGGCTCGGTCCCAGGTGGATGTGCACGCTTTCGGCGCTCTCCGCCAGGCGCACGAAATGCAGGAGGCCCTGCGTGTCGGCGATCAGGCTGCGATCCTCGCGCGTGTCTGCCGCCAGCTGGCGCTCGACTTTGCTCAGCCTGTGCGCGTCCGTGGCCACCATCCTCAGGCGCTGCCCGCGCACCTCCCAGAGGATGCCGCCCAGGGCGGGCCTGGTCTCGTCGCGCGAAACCGCGTACGCGGTCGCCTTCACCATGTCCGCCAGCGACGTCGCCGGCATCTCGATGGTCTTGCCGGACCCTATGAGCGGCAGGGCGGGAAACTCGTCCGGATTCATGGCGGGCTCTTCCAGCGCGGCCTTGCCCGCCTTGACCAGGAGACGTCCGCCTTTCTGCTCGATCGTCACCTCGCCCGGCGCCAGGCTGCGCACGAACGCCACGAACTTGGCCGCGGGGATGGCCGCCCGGCCCTTCTGTTTCACCGCAGCCTTGCCCGCCAGGGTGCTGACAGACACGTCAAGGTTCGTGGCCGAAAAGCGCACGTCCCCTTCCTGCGCGTCCACCAGGATGCTGGTCAGAATCGGCAGCGGCGTCTTGGCAGGCACCACGTTGGCAACCACGTTGAGCGCTTTGAGCAGTTCATCGTGTGGGATCGCGATCTTCACGTCGGCGCTCCTCCGGCGACAGGCCTCTTGGCGATTGGGGCGCGGGCGCCCATGATATGTTGTCCCCGGCTCCTCTTCAAGATCTTATAGAATAGACAAGACAGCAGCTGTAGTAGGCCCGGTTGAGAGTGGGGATCGCGGTCGGCCGCTGCGGCAACGTGTTAGCGTCCAAGGGATTCGCGGAACAGGGGCTTGTGGACAGCGTGTGGAACGACGGGTCGCGGCACGACGGCTTTTCCACAGGCGCCGCGACTCCCGGCGTTTTCAACCGTATTCTGCACCGCGGATCCACCGCTCATGCACAGGCGCCGTGTCCGGAACACGGTTGTAATATTCTGGCGGTGCGGAAGGTGCGCTGGCGGCGCGGTGTGTAACATGGTGGGCGGTATCAGAGCGCCGCCAGCAGATCCTTGACCGTGCCCCGCAGCTGCGGATTGGTCTTGCAGAGGTTGTCCACCTTGTGGCAGGCGTGCAGCACCGTCGTGTGGTCGCGGTTGCCGTGTGCCTTGCCGATGAGACTGAGGGAGGCGCCGACCTTTTCGCGGGCGACATACATCGATACCTGTCGGGCCAGGGCCAAGTCCTGGGTGCGTTTTTTGGACTTGAGATGGTCGACGGTGATGCGATAGCGCTCGGCGACGAGCTGCATCACATCGGCGATCGTCACGGCCCTGCGCGGAGCAGCCCGGAAAAGGGGAGAGAGTACCTCCGAGGCCATTTCCAGGTTGATCTCCATGCCCGACACGCATGAGAAGGCCAGCAAGCGGGTCAGCGCCCCCTCGAGATTGCGGATGTTGTTGGTGATGTTCTCGGCTATGAACTGGATGACTTCGTCCGCGATGTAGATATCGTTGGTCTCGACCTTCTTCTTGAGGATGGCCATGCGGGTTTCGAGATCGGGGGCGGAGATGTCGGTGATGAGACCCCACTCGAAACGCGAGCTCAGGCGCACTTCGAGCGTCGGGATCTCCTTGGGCGAGCGGTCCGATGTCAACACGATCTGCTTGTTGTCGTTGTGCAGCGCGTTGAAGGTGTGGAAGAACTCCTCCTGCGTCGACTCCTTGCCCGCCAGGAAGGCGACGTCGTCCACCAGCAGCACGTCGGCGCCGCGGTATTCGCGCTTGAATTCGTACGTGCGGTTCTGCTGGATCGAGCGGATCAGGTCGTTCATGAACTGCTCGGCGGTCACGTAGCAGACGCGCTTGGCGGGATTGCGGGCCAGGATCGCGTTGCCGATGGCGTGCATGAGGTGCGTCTTGCCCAGGCCCACGCCGCCGTGGATGAACAGCGGGTTGTAGCTGCCCCCCAGATTGTTGGCGACCGCCATCGCGGCGGCGCAGGCCAGCTTGGAACCGGAGCCCACGACGAAGTTGTCGAAGGTGTAGTTCGGGTTCAGGAGCCGCCCGTTGCCGGCTGGCGCCGCCGCGGCGGCCCCGGCGCGCGGCGAAGCGGCCGGGCCGCCTGCCTCGGCGGGGGCGAAGAGTTCTCCAGCCGCGTCGCGTTCCAGGGTGTCGGCGGCGAGCAAACAGGCTGTGCCGGCGCCGAAGTGAGCGGCGATCGCCTCGCGCAGCGTCGCGAAATGGTGCTCGCTGAACCAGTCCATGAAGAAGCGGTTGGGACAGTGGACTTCCAGCTGCCCGTCGCGCCAGGCTCCAGGCCGCAGCGGTCTGTACCACGTTTCAAAGACCTGTTGGGACACGCGCTGGCGGACAGCGTCCATGATATCGTTCCAGTAGGTCTGCGCCGGGGCGGCGCCATCGGTGTTCAGCATCGCCAAGGGGACGAGATCCTTTCCGCTGCGCGACCGCGCCGGCACCAGACCTTATCCACAACAAAAAAACACCAACAAAGACCAAAACATAACCCAAAAAACAACTTACAACACAAAAAGAAAACCAGCTAAACTTATCCACAACAACGGCACCTGTGTGGATAACTAAAGATCGCAATTATCAAGTTGTGCACAGGTGTGCGGCGAAGCTAGCATGGGCTCCCGGGGGCTGCAAGCGAATTTTGGCTGGCCCGTCAGATTGTCTCCAAGCCATTGTCGGCCATGGGCATTGACTCGATCGGCGGCACCGTCTCGACTGGTCGAGCGCGGCCGCCTCCAGGGTGTGATGCTCCCTATCGCGCAGGGATGTCCGGCGGCGAGACGGCTGGATCCGCGACGGCCGAACAATCTTGACACCTGAACTGCGCTTCGCTAATGTTCTGCGGTTCTGAACCAAAGCGAGGAGGGGTTCCTTGAAGAGGACCTACCAGCCCAGCAATTTGAAGCGGGCGCGCACGCATGGCTTCCGCAAGCGCATGTCGACGCGCGCGGGCCGTATCGTTCTGCGGCGGCGGCGCGCAAAGGGCCGCAAGCGCCTGTGCGTCTGATAGTTGCGGGCCTTGGGCGGGCCCGCTAGCCGGCCCGCCGCCCGCCGCTTCCGGCCGGGGCCGCGAGGGGAGCCTCATGAGCGCAACGCGCTCGCTCCGGCG
Source organism: uncultured Fibrobacteraceae bacterium (assembly GCA_964461255.1). GTDB lineage: Bacteria > Krumholzibacteriota > Krumholzibacteriia > LZORAL124-64-63 > LZORAL124-64-63 > CAYWTR01. Next base: position 71,903 of record CAYWTR010000017.1, read on the forward strand.
CAAAGAGGACTTCCAGAAAGTCTACGCGGAGGGGACCAAGCTCGTCGGGCGCCTGCTGGTGCTCTACCTTCTGCCCGCCGCCGACGATGCCAGGGCGGTCGTCGCCAGCCGCAAGATCGGCGGCGCTGTGCAGCGCAACCGCGCCAAGAGGCTGCTGCGAGAGGTTTTGCGCCATCTGCCGCGGCCCGATGCGGCCACGGGCGGGCTCTGGATCGTGGCGGTCGCCCGCCGGGAGATCCTGCAGGCCGGCGCTCGCGAGGCGGCGGTTGAGGCGGCGAGGCTGCTCCACGGCGGGCCGCCGGGCGGCGGCGGCCGGCCAGGGGCGCCGGGAGCCCGCCGCGGCAGCGGCGCAGCGGAGGCCCCACTGTAGAAAGCGGCGCGGCGTGAGTGGTTTGTGGCGGGCACCCTATCTGCTGATCCGGCTCTACCAGCGATTGGTCTCGCCCTGGCTGCCGCGCGCGTGCCGTTTCCATCCCAGCTGCTCGGAGTACGCGGCGCAGGCGTTGCGCGCGCACGGCGCCTGGCGCGGCGGGCACCTCGCCTTCGCCCGTCTGCTGCGGTGTCATCCGTGGCATCCCGGCGGCATCGATCCCGTCCCGCCCACTGGAGAACGGCTGCATGGATAAGCGCACGCTCCTGGCTGTCGCCCTGATCTTCCTGGTCTACATCGGCTCGATCTGGTTCTACCAGATGATCTCGCCGGCGCCGCCGCCCCCGCCGGCGGCGAACGGGGCCGGCGCGGACACGGCGCCCGCGGCCGCCATTCCGGCCGAGGCGGCAGGCCGGACGGCGCCGCCGGCGGGCGACGATCTGGCGGGAATCCGCGAGGCGGCAGCGCTCGAGACGCGGACATCGGCGTCCGGCGATCCTCTGAGCTTCCTCGGGTCCGACGAATTCCGTCCGGAGGTCGAGGTGCGCACCGACCTGTATGTCGTGCGCGTCGACCCGCGGGGGGGGCGCATCACACGTTGGGAAGGCCTGGCTTTCAAGGGCCCTGACGAGGGGCGCGTTCAGCTCGTGGATCGGAGTCCCCCTGCCGGACCGTCGGAGGGCGACGCGATCGTGTTCGCCGGCGGCAGGCTGGAGCTGGGGGGGGCCGTGTTCACCCCCGACAACGAGGGCCCGATCATCGTCGAGAAGGGCGGCGGACCGCGCAGCCTCGTCCTTGCCGCTCGGACCGAGGGCGGCCTGAACGTGCGCAAGATCCTGACCTTCCACCCCGGGCGCTACGACATCGACGTCGACCTGGAGCTGGCAGCAGGCGACGCCGCGGCCATGGGCGCGGCCCGTCGAGCGCTGGGCGATCCGCTGCGCGCGCGCTTCGCCTGGCCCGCCGGCATCGCCAGCACCGAGCAGAACAAGAAGTGGGAAGACGAGGCCTTCCGTGCCTTCGCCATGGTGGGCGAGGAGATGATCGTCAAGCCGCGGCGGGCCTTGGGCGCCAACGGCGACAAGGCGCGCGGCACGTACAGCGGCAGCGTGCGCTTCGCCGGCGTGCAGAACAAGTACTTCCAGATCGCGGGCATGGTGCCGGAGAGCGGCCAGCGGGCGGTCGAGGGGACCATCCATCTGGACGGCGTGGCGGCGTCGAAGCGGCAGACGTGGTGGATCGAGCTGCCGCTCGCGCGCGCCGGCATCGGCTGGGAGGGGCCGCTGTCGGCTCGGCTCGGCCTGTATCTGGGCCCGAGCGAGTATGAGCTTCTCAAGGGCTACGGGGTCGGGCTGGAGAAGAGCGTGGACCTGGGCTGGAAGCTGTTCCACCCCGTGGCCGAGGCCATTCTCTGGTTCATGAACCGCATGTACCGCTTCATCCCCAACTACGGGCTGGTCATCATCCTGCTGTCGGTGGCGACGAAGATCCTGTTCTACCCTCTGACGCGCAGCAGCACGCGTTCGATGAAGCGGATGCAGGAGGTGGCCCCTAAGCTCAAGGCCATCCAGGAGAAGTACAAGGGCAACCAGCAGAAGCTGGGCGAGGAGATGATGAAGGTCTATCGGGAGGAGAAGATCAACCCGATGGGCGGCTGCCTGCCGATGCTGCTGCAGATGCCGGTGTTCATCGCCCTCTACCAGGTGCTGCGCGGTTCGATCGCGCTGCGGCAGGCGCCGTTCTTCGGCTGGATCGACGACCTGGCGCAGCCCGACGCCCTGTTCCGCCTGCCGTTCTCGCTGCCGTTGATGGGCGACGCCTTCAATCTGCTGCCGATCCTGATGGCCATCTCCACCTATTACCAGATGAAGATGACGCCGACGGCCCCACAGGCCGGCCCCTCGCTGGCGATGATGAACAAGCTGATGCCGGTGATGATGCTGTTCTTCTTCTACTCGTTCCCAAGCGGCCTGGTGCTGTACTGGCTCGTGACGAACCTGATGGCGATCTACCAGACGTGGCAGATCCACCGCACCACGCCGGTCAGGGGAGGTGCTCCCGCATGACGGATTCCATAGAGAGCCGAGGCAAGAGCGTCGAGGACGCGGTCGCCGAGGCGCTGCTGCGCCTGGGGGCGCGCAAGGACGAGGTGCGCATCGAGGTGCTCGACGAGGGGCGCCCCGGTCTGCTCGGACTGCTGGGCGCGCGGCAAGCGCGCGTGCGCGTGACGCGAAAGGCGGCGGGCGGGGGCGGACCCGGCCGCCGCGAGTCGCAGGCGAGGGAAGGCCGGCAAGGCCGCGAGGGCCGGGAAGGTCGTGACGGCCGCGAAGGCCGAGAGGGGCGCGGCGAATCGGCCGGCCGGGGACGCGGCCGCGGCGGCGAAGGGCGGTCGGGCGAGCGGCGCGAACGTGCTCAGCCGTCGCGTGGCGACAGGCGCGCCGCCGGTCGCGAACGCGAGCGCGACGAACCCAGGGAACGCCAGGAGCCCGGCGTGCGCGAGGTCGGGCGCGAAGAGGCGCAGGAGCGCGCCGGCCGCAGCGGCGGGCGGCGCGGCCGAGGCGGCCGGGGCGGGCGCGGCGCCGGCGTCAGGGGACGGTATGAGGACAGCGCTGAGGCGAAAGCGCAGGTCCCGGCGCAACCGGAACCCGTCGCCGCCGCGGCGGTCGAGGGCGCGCAGGCGCCGGACTCCGGCGCTGCACCCGTCGAGGGACTCCGGCGCGAACCGGGTTTGGCCTCGGCGGCCGGGGAGGCCTCCTCGCTGCCGTTCGGCGAGGAAGTGCGGGCCGACAGCCTGGTCGCTCCTCTGGGCCGCTTCCCGCTGACCGAGGCGCCCCGCGCGCTGGAGAAGCTGGCGGGCGAGCTGATGCGCCGAGGCGGATTCCCCTGCCGCTGCGAGGTGAAGGAGGGCGAGTACAACCTGGTCAAGATCATCACCGACGAGCAGAGCGCAGCGGTTTTGATCGGTCGCCACGGCGCCACGATCGACGCCATCGAGCATCTGGTCGAGCGCATGGCCGACCAGGGCGCGGGCGAGCACGTCCACCTGAACCTCGACATCAACAATTACCGGCGCCGCCGCGAGGAGCGGCTGGTGCAGCGGGCGCAGGAAGCAGCCCAGCGCGTGCGCGCCGGGGGCGGCGAGGAGCACTTCGAGCCGATGGGGGCTCGCGAGCGGCGCATCGTGCACCTCGAGGTGGCCAAGGTGGACGGCCTGGCGACCTACACGGTGGCCGGCGAGGAGGGCAAGCACGTGGTGGTGACGACGGCCGCCGCCATGGAAGGTGCAACCAGCGACGCCGCGGCCGGGGGCGCCGAGGGCGACGAGGCGCCTCGCCAATCGCAGCCCGCGCCCCAGGACGGCGGCGCCGCCGCGGTCTGAGGGCGAGCGGGCCTCGAGAAACGGAGGGCGGCGCGCCTGCGCCGCCCTCGCTGTTGGCGGCCGGCGCGCGGCGTGAGGATCGCCTGCGCCGCGGAGGAATCATGGACGAGCGCGACACCATCGTGGCGATCGCCACGCCGCCCGGCGAGGGGGCGCTCGCCGTCGTGCGCATGAGCGGGCCGGGCGCGTTGGAGATCGCCGCGCGCGTTTTCCGCCCGCGCCGCCGGGACGCGCCGGGCAGCCCGGCGGCGATATTCCGCTCGCACCGCGCGCGGCTCGGACTGGTGGTCGATGCCGCCGGACGCGCCCTGGACGAGGCGCTGCTGCTGCCCATGCTCGCGCCGCGCAGCCTGACCGGGCAGGACACCGTCGAATTCTTCTGCCATGGAGGCCGCCTGCCCGCGCGCCTGGTCTGCGAGGCGTGCCTGGCCGCCGGAGCCCGCCCGGCCGGACCGGGCGAGTTCAGCCGCCGGGCCTTTCTGAGCGGACGGCTCAGCCTCGACCAGGCGGAGGCCGTGGCCGACCTGATCGCGGCGGAGGAGGAGCTGGCCGCGGGCGCCGCCCTGGCGCAGCTGCGCGGCGGCCTGCGCGATGAGATCGCGCAGCTGGAAGCGCCTCTGCTGGGCTTGCTGGCGGAGCTGGAGGGCTCGCTGGAGTTCGCAGACGAGGATGAAGGACCGGGCTGCGGCGGCGGCGTCGACGACGGCGAGCCGCTCGCCGCGCGGACGGCGCGGCTGCTGGCGGAAGGGGTCGCGCGCATCGACGCCCTGCTGGCGCACGCGGGCTCGGCGCGCCGCCTGCGCGACGGCGTCCAGGTGGTGCTGGCGGGTCCGCCCAACGCCGGCAAGAGCATGCTCTTCAACGCGCTGCTGGGCGAGCCCAGGGCGCTTGTCGATCACGAGCCGGGCACCACCCGCGATGTCGTTAGCGGCAGGCTGTCCCTGGGCGGCTGCCTGTTCGAGCTGCACGACACGGCCGGGCTGCGTCCGGCGGCAGGGCGCGTGGAGCTGCTCGGCATGGAAAGGACCGCCGCCGCGATCGCCGCCGCGGACATCGTGCTGGAGCTGGCGCCGCTTGCCGCCGCGGCGGCGCAGGACGGCGCCGCGCCGGCCGCGAGCGCGGCCGCGCCGAGGCAGGACGCGGCCGTGATCGCCGTCCTGACCAAGAGCGATCTTGCGCCGCAGGCGGCGCGGGCGGCGGGGGAAGCGGGCTACCGGGGCGGCGCGGCGCCGGTGATCACATCGGCGCTCACGCGCGAGGGGTTGGAGGAGCTGAAGGGCCGCCTGCTGCAAGCGGCGGAGCACGGACGGATGCTGGAGACGGCGCGGCTCGGGCTGCTTCTCAACCAGCGCCACCGGGCGCGCCTGGCGGAGTGCCGTCAGACGCTGGCGGAGCTGGCCGAGCTGGCGCGGCCGAGGTCGGGCGGGACCGGCCCCGGCCTGGCCGGCGAAGAGGTGATCGCCTCGCTGCTTTCCGTGGCGCTGGCGCGCCTGGGCGAGTTGTCCGGCAGGATCTACACGGAGCAGCTGCTGGGCGAGGTGTTCGCCCGCTTCTGCGTGGGGAAATAGGGATGGCACCGATCCAGGTCCTGGTCGTGGGAGGCGGTCACGCCGGCATCGAGGCGGCGCTGGCCGCGGCGCGCCTGGGCTGCTCCACGCAGATGGTGACGCAGGCCAGTGCCGAGATCGGCCGCATGCCCTGCAACCCCGCCATCGGCGGCCTGGGCAAGGCGCACCTGGTGCGGGAGATCGACGCGCTGGGCGGAGAGATGGCGCTGGCGATCGACCAGACCGGCATCCAGTTCCGGGTGTTGAACCGGCGCAAGGGGCCGGCCGTGCAGTCGCCGCGAGCGCAGGCCGACAAGCATGCCTACCAGCGAAGGATGCTAGCGGCGGTGCTGGCGCAGCCGGGCCTCGAGGTGGTCGAGGGTGAGGCCGTTGGCCTGCTGGTCGAATCGGCGGGGGCAAGTCGCCGGCGGCGGGTCGCCGGCGTCAAGCTGGCGGACGGGCGCGAACTGGCTGCATCGCGCGTGATCCTGTCCACGGGCACCTTTCTGCGAGGCCTGATGCACGTCGGCCAGGAGCAGCGCCGCGGCGGGCGGGAGGGGGCGGCCAGCGCCGACGGTCTGAGCGGCGATCTGGCGAGGCACGGCTTCATCCTGCGCCGCCTGAAGACCGGCACGCCGATGAGGCTGCGGCGTGGAAGCCTCGACTTCACGAGGCTCGACGTGCAGGCCGGAGACGAGGACCCGCAGCCGTTCTCCTTCCGCACCGGCCCCTTCGCGCCTTTGCAGGTGGCCTGCCATCTCACGCACACGATCCCGCGCACGCACGAATTGATCCTCGCCAACCTCGACCGTTCTCCGCTCTATGCCGGTGTCATCGAGGGGCGCGGCCCGCGCTACTGCCCGTCGATCGAGGACAAGGTGGTTCGCTTCGCGCAGAAGGAGCGCCACCTGATCTTCCTCGAGCCCGAGGGCCTGGACACGGACGAGATCTACGTCAACGGGCTATCCACCAGCCTGCCGGCCGACGTGCAGGAGAAGGTTGTCCGGTCGATTCCCGGCCTGGAGAAAGCGGAGCTGGCGCGTTACGGGTATGCGGTGGAATACGACAGCCTTCCATCCTATCAGATTAAAACAACATTAGAGTCGAAACTAATTGACCAGTTATATTTTTCTGGACAATTGATCGGTACCTCCGGCTATGAGGAGGCTGCGGCTCAGGGTCTGATGGCCGGCATCAACGCCGCGCTTGCCGAGCAGGAGCGGCCCCCGTTCACGCTCGATCGATCGGAAGCCTACATCGGCGTGCTGATCGATGACCTGACGACCAAGGAGATCAGCGAACCGTACCGCATGTTCACGTCGCGGGCCGAGTTCCGTCTGGCGCTGCGCTGCGACAACGCCGGCACGCGCCTGCTGGCGCGAACGTCGGAAATCGGTCTCTTGCCCCGCCCGGCTATGGAGCTGCTGCGGGCGCGCGCCGAGGCCGCCGAGCGGATGACCGCCTGCCTGAGCGAGGCGCGCCTGGTCGACCCGGCCGGCGGGGGCTTGATGGCAGCGGCCGATCTGCTGCGTCGGCCCGAGGTCGACCTCGAAGACCTGCTCCGGCTGGAGAACGGCGGGCGGGAGCTGGAGGCCCTGCTGGCGTCGATGGAGGCGGCGCCAGGCGAGGACGGGTTCGCCAGGCGCTGGGTCGAGCAGCTGCGCGAACAGGTTCAGGCCGATGTCAAGTACTCCGGCTACATCGCCCGCCAGGAGAAGCTGGTCAGGCGGCAGAGGCATATGGAGGCGCTGGAAATTCCGGATGGCTTCGACTACGCCGGCGCGGCCGCGTTAAGCTTCGAGGCGAGGGAGAAGCTGTCTCGAATGCGCCCTGCCACCATCGGCCAGGCCGGACGTATCGACGGCGTCCGGGCCGCGGATCTGGCGATTCTCAGCGTGCTGGTTCAGAAATGCCGCAATATTATGAAATGAATGGGTTGTGCCGCGAAGATTGTGTCCGGATCGGTCGGGTGCCGAACCGTCTTGGCGTGCTTGGGCTTGCCGTTGCAGAGTCGGATTCTCCGGTTCCGGCCATTCCCGAAGCCAACTCATTGTGCCGAAATGGATTGTGCGGTTTCCCTCGCCGGCGACATCCTGCCGGAAACAATCTTCGCGGCACAAGTAAATGAATGAAGATAACAAGAAAGAAGGCGCCGCCCCCAAGACCGGCGACCCCCAGACCATGGAGGGCGCTCCGCGGCGGCAACGCCTTGACCGCTACCGCGCGGAGCTGCTGCGCTGGAACTCCCAGTTCAACCTCATCGCCCGGACGGATCCGGGCCCGCTGCTCGACCATCTTGTCCTCGGCTGCCGAGAGTCCTTGGCGTCGTTGCAGGTCGCCGTTTCCGCCTTCGACCCGGGCGTTGCCCATGCCCTTGGGGGAAATGCGGAGCCGGCAGGCTCTCCCGCGCGGATAGTCCACGCAGACATAGGATCTGGAGCGGGCTTGCCGGGGCTCGTCTGGCATATCCTGGGCGAATGGGCCATCCCGGTCAGGACCACGCTGTATGAGCCCCGAGGCAAGAGGGCCTGGTTTCTGGAGCGGTGCATCCGGCTGCTGAACCTTTCGGATGTCGACCTGCAGCAACGGCGCTGGGGCGAATCGTCGCCGCGAGGGCTCGGCCAGGGGGCGGCTCCAACGGGCGGCACCCTCTGGCTGATCTCGCTGCAGAAGTTGCATCTGCCGGAACCACGGCTACTGGCGGGATGGCGTGAGGAGACCGGGCTGGAAGATCTTCCGGAGGGCGACAAGCTCCTGGTCGTGCGGCCGCGCAGGGGGGACGAGGCGTTGCCGGCGGACCTGGCCCATAAACTGCAGCTTCGGCCGCAATGCCAGTGGCGCGAAGGAGACCCGATCCCGCGCGAGCACGCCTGGCGGCTTGTCTCGGATCTAGCAGGCGAAGACATGGGCCTGCTGATTTCGTACTACAGAAGGCGCCTCCCGCGTTGATATTCGCCTTGTTCCACGTGGAACAGCGCGTCAACCCTCTCGCCAGCCCCGACGCGGCCTTGTTCCACGTGGAACAGAAGCGGCCATGATCCGTTCTGGCTGGGGTTTTATTTGGATAATTTGTTGTAAAGAAATCAGTTAACAATCGAATCAGCCCGGAGGCTACCCTCGCCGCACGCGCGCGGCAATTGTACGCTGGACACCGGATCGGCGCGTTCATTACCTTGACCGCTTAGCGGGGGATCCCTCGGACGACGCACTTGAAGACAGGAAGCCAGGCGCGCATGGGAAAGATCATCTCGATTTCCAACCAGAAGGGCGGGGTCGGCAAGACGACGACGGCCGTCAACCTTAGCGCGAGCTTGGCCGCCGGTGAGAGGCGGACCCTTCTTCTGGATTTCGACCCCCAGGGTAACGCCACGAGCGGCTGCGGTGTTAGTGAATACAAGGCAACAAGTTACGAGTTCGCCCTTGGTTCTGCGAGCCTGGTCGAGGCGATCCGACCCGGCCCGCTCCCCTTCCTCGATGTCATGCCGGCGGACCGGCGGTTGGCGGGCGCGGAGGTCGAGCTGGTGCCGCAGGGCAACCGCGAGCACTACCTGGCAGAGGCGCTGCACCCCGAGAGAGGGCGCTACGACTTCATCATCATCGATACCCCGCCCAGCCTTGGCCTGCTGACGCTCAATGCCTTGACCGCGGCCGACACCGTGCTCATACCCATCCAGTGCGAATACTACGCCCTCGAGGGCTTGAGCCAGCTGCTCAGCACGATCCAGCTGGTGCAGAAGAGCTTGAACCCCGGATTGCGCCTCGAAGGGGTCCTGCTGACGATGTACGACCGTCGGCTGAAACTGTCCAACCAGGTCGCGGAAGAAGCCATCCAGTATTTCGGCGAGATGGTCTATGCGGCGACCATCCCCCGGAACGTGCGCCTGAGCGAGGCGCCCTCGTTCGGCAAGCCGATCCTGCTCTACGATGTCGAATGCGCGGGGGCCAAGAGCTATCTGGATCTCGCGACCGAGCTCATCTCCCGCAACAGCGGGCGTGAAACAGGCAGGAAGAATCAAGAAAATTCGGCAATATTGCCGAATATTGAGGCAATATCCGGTGCCGAGCGAGCCGCGAAAAGCGGGCCGCGATCCGGGGGTGGGCAGCCATGAGGGGCCAGCGCGTGCTCGGCAAGGGCCTGTCGGCCCTGATCCAGGGGGCGGATCTGGGCGGCAGATTGGGCGATCGCGAGGTTCGCCTGCTGCCGATCGAGGCCGTCGGCCTCAACCCCCATCAGCCGCGCAAGTCGTTCAAGGAAGATGGTTTGAGGGATTTGGCGGCTTCCGTCGGCCAGGTAGGGGTGTTGCAGCCGGTACTGGTGCGGAGGCTCAAGGACGGCGAATCGCCCGTGCTGGCGCACCTCGCCGGCGAAGAGGGCCCCGCCGCCGCCGCGGCGCCGGGCGCCGCACCCTCATATTGCCTGGTCGCGGGCGAGCGCCGCCTGCGCGCCGCCGGCCTGGCTGGCGTGCGCGAGATCCCCGCCATCGTGTGCACCTACGAGGAGACCGAGGCTCTCAAGATCGCCCTGCTCGAGAACATCCAGCGCGAGGATCTGGATCCGATCGACGAGGCGTCGGCTTACCGCGACCTGCTGGAGCGGCTGGGCGCCACGCAGGAAGAGCTGGCAGCGATGCTGGGCAAGAATCGCAGCAGCGTGGCCAACAGTCTGCGGCTCCTGGCGCTCGCGCCGGAGATCCAGCAGATGCTGCGCGCCGGCGAGATCTCGCGCGGGCACGCCAAGGCGCTGCTGGGGCTTGGCGACGCGGAGGCAAGGCTGCGGCTGGCGCGCCTGTGCCGCTCGCGGGGGCTTTCGGTGCGCGAGTGCGAACATCGCGTGCTGCTGCAGGGCGCCTCGCCGCGGCGCACGGCGAGGAAGCGCCGGCGCGAGCAGGCGTCGGCGGAGGAATCGCTCGAGGTGCGAGCTCTTCGCGAGCGGGCCGAGCGCGAGCTCGGCGCGCCGGTGACGATCCAGCGCAACGCCGCCGACGGGAGCGGCTCGCTGATCATCCGCTTCTTCTCCGACAGCGATCTGGAGCGCATCCTCGCCTTCATGGGGATCGACACGGACCTTTCCTGATCATCGCGCGCGGAGCGCCGCGCGCCGGGGCCGGCCGCCTGAAATGAGCCGTGGCATCAAGGGTTCCAAGCTGCGCCTGCGCGCGCACGACCAGCTCAACCTGCTGGCCGCGTTGCTGCTGCTGGCCACGGGAGCCCTGATCATCGCCCTGGCCGCCGATCTGGCGCGCCTGATCGCCGACGCCGGCTCTGCGCGCGCGTGCCTGCAGCGGCTGGGCGAGAGCGCGCGCAGCGGCGCCGCTCTGCGCGCGCTGCTGCTGCTGGCGGCGGGCTGCGGCTGGATCGTCTGGTACCAGCAGCGCCGGCGTCTGTACGACCAGCTGCGCCTGCGCCGCTCGGAGCAGAAGTACCGCAACATCATCAACCACGCCGGCGAGGCCATCTTCCTGCTGGACGGCGTGGGCCGCGTGCTGGAGTGGAACAAGTCGGCCGAGACGCTGTTCGACGAGCCGCGCCGCAACGCTCTGGGCAGGCCGTTCCGCGACATCCATCTGTGCTACGGACTGGAGATCGACCGCGCGATGGCCGACGCGGATCGCCTGGGGCGCAGCCTCAGCTTCGAGTTCCCGTTCCCGCGCGGCGGCCGGCGCGGCGCGCAGATCCAATTGACCATCTCGCCCATCGCCGCGGGCGCGGACGACGAGGGAGCGGGGCGCGCCTACGTGGTCATCGCGCGCGACATCACTTCGGAGAAGCAGCTGGCCAGCCGCATCAGCGAGACCGAGAAGCTGGCCGGGATCGGCCAGCTCGCCGCCGGCATCGCGCACCAGCTCAACACGCCGCTCGGTTCGATCCTGCTGTCGGCGCAGATGCTGGAGGACTCGGTCAAGCACGACGAGGATCACCTGGAGGACGTGCGGCGCATCATCCGCCAGACCGAGCAATGCCGCGCGATCATCAAGGGCCTGCTGAATTTCGCACGGCCGTCGGGCGGCGAACGCGGACTGGTCGAGCTGGGCGAGGTGGTGCGCGAGACCATCAACCTGCTGGACAAGACGATCAAGGTGGCGGGCGTCGAGGTGGTCATCGAGCAGAACGCGGCCGCGCAGCTGGTGGGGAACCGCAACGAGCTCGACCAGGTGTTCTTCAATCTGCTCGCCAACGCGCTGGACGCCATGCCGGGCGGCGGGCGCGTCACGGTGACGATCGGCGAGCGCCAGCCGGGCGAGCTGGAGGTGGTCTTCGCCGACACCGGCGAGGGCATCGCGCCGCAGCATCAGGACCAGGTCTTCCTGCCGTTCTTCACGACCAAGGAGTACGGCAAGGGCACCGGGCTGGGTTTGTCGATCGTGGCGCGCATCGTGCACGAGCACGGCGGCCGGATCGAGCTGCGCAGTCGCCCCGGCGAGGGGACGCGCTTCCAGCTCGTGTTGCCGCAGGCGCGCAGCGCCGCCCCGCCGCCGCGCTGAAGGAGAAGCATGAAGCTGCGCCTGCCGCCCCAGTTGCGCATCATCGTGATTCCCAGCGACGACACGCCGACGCGCGAGTACAGTCTGCGCCGCGGCCTGCTGCTGGGGCTCGGCGCGCTCTTGCTGTCGCTGGCGGCGCTGACGATCGCGGTGCTGGCGAGCTACGGCTCGCTGTCGGCGAGGCTGCGCGCCGCCGAAGCGGGCGCGCGCGGCGCCGCGGCGGCGGCCGACCAGGCGCGGATCGAGGCGCTCAGCCGCGAGCTCGAGCAGATGCGCGCGCTGCAGGAGAAGCTGTTGACGATGCTGGGGGTCGAGCCGCCGGCCGATGACGGCGCTGCCGACGGTTCGGCGCACGGCGCGGCATCGGGCGGGGCGGGCGGGGCGGGCGCGGCGCCGCTGTTGGAAGCGGCGGGCGAGACGGTCGCCCCAGCGCCGGCCGGGCCCCCGGGCGAGCCGCTGGCGCAGGGCGCGCGCCTGATCATGACGCCGCCGCCGGATCTGTGGCCGGTCGCGGGGCGCGTCACGCGCGGCTTCCTGGCCACCGGCGAAGGCCGGACCCCGCCGCATGAAGGCATCGACCTGGCGGCCGAGGCCGAGACGCCGATCCGCTCCGCGGGCAAGGGGCGGGTCATCAAGGTGGGGCAGGACGCCGCGCTGGGAAACTATGTTGAAATCGCGCACGGTTTCGGTTACGTAACGGTCTACGGCCATTGCAGCCGGGTGATCGCCCGCGAGGGAGACCGGGTCGACCGCGGCCAGGTCATCGCGCATCTGGGCGCCACCGGCCAGGCCACGGCGCCGCATCTGCATTTCGAGGTGTGGAAGGACGGCGTGGCGGTCGATCCGCGCCAGGTCATCCCCGGCGACCCCGGGCGCGGCGGCAAATGAGAGCGAGGAGGCGCAGAGATGTTCGGCAAGGAGCCAGAAGGACAAGACGTCGACAACCGCCAGACCTCCATCCTGGCTCAGGGATGCCGGTTCGAGGGCAAGGTCGAGGTCAAGGGTACCTTCCGCATCGAGGGCGAATTCAAGGGGACGATCGAGACCCCCGAGAACCTGATCATCGGCAAGACCGGGGTGGTGCACGCCTCGGTCAAGGTCAAGAACGCGATGATCGGGGGGCAGCTTTTCGGTAACATAAACGCCGAAAACAAGATAGAGCTGCAGAGCGGCTCCCACGTCGAAGGCGACATCCGCACCAAGCGGCTGGTGATCGACGAGGGAGTGTTCTTCGAGGGCAACTGCAGCATGGGCGCCGGACAGAAGGCTCAGGGCGCTCCGGGGGCTGCCGCTCCCGCCGCTGCGGCGGCGCCCGATCCGGCCCGGCGCACCTGAGCCGAAGCCGCGCGAAGCCGAGCTTTTGTTTGACTTTTGACGCCGCGGGCGATTGTTTATTGCCCGGCGCTGTGAACTGGTTCACAACCCGTCGCGCGGCGGGGCGAGGAAGCAGTTGAAGACACAGGAGCCGTGGGAGAAGCGGGCCCGCCAGATCCGTGACATCGGGATCTACACGGCGATCCCCATGATGATGATCGTCGGGCCGGCGCTGGGATATTACCTCGGCCACCTCGCGGAGAGGAAATGGGGGCATGCCCCCTGGTTCTCGGGCGGCGGCGCGCTCCTGGGACTGGTCGCGGCGGCTCGGCAGATCTACATGATCATCAAGCGGGGCGGCGACCGGCGTTGAACGAGGCGATACTCAAACGGGCGCGGCTCTGGACCGTGGCGGCCGGCGCTCTGCTCTCCCTGGTCTGCCTGTTCGCTGTCTCCTTCCGTTTCGCGGCCGGCCTGCTGGTGACGGCAATCTGGGCGGCGGCGGGCTTCTATGTTCTGGAGCGCCTGCTGAGGGCGGTGGTCGTCCCGCCCGGCACGCCCCGCCATGGCCTGGCGGCCCTGGGGTGGGGGGCGGCGAAGCTGGCGATCTACGGTCTGGCGGTCGCGGCGCTGATCGAACGCCCCTTCCCGCCAGTCAGCCACTTGATCGGGTTCTCGTTGCTGCTGGTCGCGCTGGTGGCCGCGGGCGTCAGCGCCCGGCCGCGGGACGGCGGGCAGCCCCTCCGGCGAGGCGATGATGGTTAGCCGCATGAAGCTCGTCCCAGGCCTGCTGCTGCTCTCGATGCTCGTCCTGTCCGGTCCCGCCGGTCCGCTGCCTGCGGCGGCGGCGCCGGCCCACGGCGAGGCGGCCGCAGATGGACACGGCGTCGCCGGCGAGCACCACGGCGCGGACCACCACGACGACCACGGTTCCGTACCCCACCTGCGCAACTGGCTCAGCTTCGTCATCGGCGGGATGAAGGACGAGCACGGCGAGCCGACGCCGCTGGCGCTGACGCTCGAGCGCTTCACCAACCCCATCTTCTCGCTGCTGGCCGCGCTGCTGCTGGTGGGCGTGACCGCGCGGGTCTACCTGCGCCGCTCGCAGGATCCCGGCCGCCTGCAGATGGCGATCGAGATGATCTTCGGCGGCCTGTACAGCCTGTTCCAGGCGATCATCGGCCCGACCGCGCGCCGCTACACGCCGTATCTGGGCACGCTGTTCCTGTTCATCTGGATCAACAACCTGATGGGCCTCGTGCCGCTGATGCACTCGTCGACGTCGGCCTTCAACACGACGCTGTCGCTGGCCCTCTGCACCTTCTTCTTCGTGCAGGGGACGGCGATCAAGGAGAACGGGGTGCTGGGCTACCTGCACCATCTGGCGGGATCGCCCAAGAGCGGCCTGGAGTGGGGCTTCTCGGTGCTGCTGTTCCCGTTGCACGTGCTGGGCGAATTCATCAAGCCGATCAGCCTCAGCCTGCGTCTGTTCGGCAACATCTTCGGCGAGGACACGCTGATCGCGACCATGGTGATCCTGGGGACGGGCATCCTGGCGGGGCTGCACCTGCCGTTCGGCATCCCGCTCCAGTTTCCGTTCCTGTTCCTGGGCATGCTGACCTGCACCGTGCAGGCGCTGGTCTTCACGCTCCTGTCCACCGTCTACATCGCCCTGATGCTGCCTCATCACGAGCACGGCGAGGAGGCTCACGGGCACTAGGTCCGGACGCGGGTCCGGCGGTCGGCGGGCGGTCCCGCCGGTGTGCGTCGCACGTCGTCGCGTTATTAAGGAGGAATCATGGACGGCAACATCCTCGGCTTGGCTCTCCCCCTGGGTCTCGGGATTGCGGCGGTCGGCTCGGGCCTGGGCCTCGGCAAGGCGATCGAAGGGGCCATGACCGCCATGGGGCGTCAGCCCGAGGCGATCGGCCAGATCCAGACGGCGATGATCATCGGCTGCGCGTTCATCGAGGCGCTGACGATCTACGCGCTGGTCGCGACCATCATGCTCATGGGCAAGCTCTAGGATCCTGCGGCTGCGCCGCCCGCGCGGGCGGCCGCCCGGACGTGGCGCCGGGCGGCGCGCGGCGCGCCGGCGGCGGCGGCGCGGCGCGCGAGCGCCGGACCGGAAGGTGGCGAGATGATCTCCGTAGACATCGCCCAGGTACTGACCACCATCATCGGCTTCCTGCTGGTGGTCTGGATCCTGGCCAAGTTCGCCTGGGGTCCGATCCTCAACCTGCTGGACGCCCGCCGCGAGAAGATCCGCAAGGATTTCGCCGACGCCGAGAAGGCGCTGGGCGAGGCGGAGAGGCTCAAGGGCGACTTCGAGCTCAAGCTCGGCGACATCAAGGCGATCGAGCGCGAGCGCGTGCAGGAGGCGGTCAAGCGCGGCGAGAGCATGGCCGAGAGCATTGTCGGCGAGGCGCGCGGCAAGGCGCAGGCCACCGTCGCCAAGGCCGAGGCCGACATCGCGCTCGAGGCGCAGAAGGCGCAGCTGGAGCTGCGCGCCAAGGTGGTCGAGATGACCGTGGCGGCCACCGAGAAGATCATCGGCGACCGTCTGGACGACGAGAAGCATCGCCGGCTGATCCGCGAGTACATCGACAGCCTCGGGGAGGCGCGCCATGCGTGACCGGCGCGTCGCCGCCCGTTACGCGCGCGCTCTGCTGCAGGCGGCGCGCTCGGAGGCCGACCTGGCCGCGCTGGCCGAGTCGTACGCGGGCGTCGCGCAGGTCATGCGGGACCACCCCGCGCTGCCGGCGTTCCTGGAGGGGCCGCAGGTCGCCGAGGACGAGAAGAAGCAGCTGCTGGAGTCGCTGCTGGGCGGCCGCGTCGAGCCGTTGCTGCTGCGCTTCTTCCACCTGCTGATCGACAAGAACCGCATCGAGCACCTGTGCGCGATCGGCGAGGAGTTCGCCCTGCAGGTCGAGGCCGAGCAGGGCTATCGGCGCGCCGTGGTGGTGACCGCGGTGCCGCTGCCGGGCGACCTCGAGGAGGCGCTGCGGGCGAGGCTGGCGGCGCTGGCGAGCGCCAAGATCATCCTGGAGAAAAAGGTCGACCCCGGCGTGATCGGCGGGGCCTGCGTGACCATGGGGGACCAGATCCTCGACGGGACCGTGCGCACGAATTTGATGCGGCTGCGCGATCGCCTGCTGCAGGCGCCGCTGCGTCTGGAGCCCGGCCGCTGAGGCGACGAGGGCGGCCGCGTAGCGCGGCGCCGGCCCCTAACGAGACGAGGTGACGGAAGTGAAGCTCAAGCCTGAGGAGATCAGCTCCATCCTGTCGCAGGAGCTGCAGAAGTACGACCGCAGCCTCGAGACCGAGAGCGTCGGCACCATTCTGCAGGTGGGAGACGGCATCGCCCGCATCTACGGCCTGCAGGACGTGATGGCGGGCGAGCTGATCAAGTTCCCCGGCGACATCTTCGGCATGGTGCTGAACCTCGAGGAGGACTCGATCGGCGCCGCCATCTTCGGCGAGGACACGCACATCAAGGAAGGCGACCAGGTCACCCGCACCGGGCGCATCGCCGAGGTGCCGGTGGGCGAGGCGGTCATCGGGCGCGTGGTCAACGCCGTGGGCCAGCCGATCGACGGCCAGGGCCCCATCCCGATGGAGCAGACGCGCAAGATCGAGATCCGCGCCCCCGGCGTGACGGAGCGCCAGCCGGTCAAGGAGCCCCTGATGACCGGCCTGAAGGCCATCGACTCCATGATCCCGATCGGACGCGGCCAGCGCGAGCTGATCATCGGCGACCGCCAGACCGGCAAGACCGCCCTGGCCATCGACGCCATCATCAACCAGAAGGACACCGACGTCTTCTGCTTCTACGTGGCGATCGGCCAGAAGCAGTCCACGGTGGCGGGCGTCTACGAGACGCTCAAGAAGCACGGCGCGATGGAGTACACCACCATCGTGTCGGCCTGCGCGTCGGAGCCGGCGCCGCTGCTCTACATCGCCCCCTACGCCGGCTGCGCCATGGCCGAACACCTGATGTGGCAGGGCAAGCACACGCTGGTGGTGTACGACGACCTGTCCAAGCAGGCCGCCGCCTACCGGCAGCTCTCGCTGCTGCTGCGCCGCCCGCCGGGCCGCGAGGCGTACCCGGGCGACGTCTTCTACCTGCACTCGCGCCTGCTCGAGCGCGCGGTCAAGCTGTCCGACGCCAACGGCGGCGGCTCGCTCACCGCGCTGCCGATCATCGAGACGCAGGCGG
>CAYWTR010000018.1:0-84982 GCA_964461255.1 uncultured Fibrobacteraceae bacterium
GGGGGCAGGTCGTGACGCGGGCGTTGAAGATCAACCGGAGACACCAGTTGAAGTATGCCTCTTGAAACTAGGACCCAATCCCTGATCCACAATCCGGAAACAATCTCCGCGGAATAACTCGCACAATGCAGCGGCCCCTCCTCCGGGGGAGGGGCCGCCGCGGAGCCCTGGCGCCACGAGGGACGGCGCGGGTCGCAACCGGCGCTAGTACATGTCTCCCATGCCGCCGCCGTGCGGCATCGCGGGCTCCTTCTTCTCCTCGGGCACGTCGGTCACGCACGCCTCCATGGTCAGCACCATGCTGGCGATGGAGGCGGCGTTCTGCAGCGCGGAGCGCGTCACCTTCGCGGGATCGATGATGCCGGACGCCATCAAGTCCTCATACTCCATGGTGGCGGCGTTGAAGCCGAAGGTGGCGCGCTTCTCGTCGCGCAGCCGGGCCAGGACCAGCGAGCCCTCGACCCCCGCGTTCGTGGCGATCATGCGCAGCGGCTCCTCGACCGCTCGCGCCACGATGTCGCGCCCCACGGCCTCTTCGCCGGAGATCTGCAGCGCCTTGACCGCCGCCGCCGCACGCATCAGGGCGACGCCGCCGCCGACCACGATGCCTTCCTCGACCGCGGCGCGCGTCGCCGACAGCGCGTCCTCGACGCGATGCTTCTTCTCCTTCATCTCGGTCTCGGTCACGGCGCCGACCCGGATCACGGCAACGCCGCCGGCCAGCTTGGCCAGCCGCTCCTGCAGCTTCTCCTTGTCGTAGTCGCTGGTCGTCTCGTCGATCTGCACGCGGATCTGGCCGATGCGCGCCTTGACATCGGCCGCCTTGCCCTTGCCGCCCACGATCGTGGTGTTGTCCTTGTCTATGGTGAGGCTGCGGCACTGGCCGAGATCGGCGGTGGTGGTGTTCTCCAGCTTCAGACCCGCCTCTTCGCTCATCACGCGGCCGCCGGTGAGGATCCCGATGTCCTCGAGCATCGCCTTGCGGCGGTCCCCGAAACCGGGCGCCTTGACCGCGGCCACGCTCAGCGTGCCGCGCAACTTGTTGACGACCAGAGTGGCCAGCGCTTCGCCCTCGATGTCCTCGGCGATGATCAGCAAGGGACGGCCCATCTGCGCGATCTTCTCGAGAATCGGCAGCAGGTCCTTCATGCTGCTGATCTTCTTGTCATGGATCAGGATGTAGGGATTCTCAAGTTCGACGCGCATCTGCTCGGCGTTGGTCACGAAGTAGGGCGAGAGGTAGCCGCGGTCGAACTGCATGCCCTCGACGAACTCCAGCTCCATCTCGGTGCCCTTGGCCTCTTCCACCGTGATCACGCCGTCCTTGCCGACCTTTTCCATGGCATCGGCGATGATCTTGCCGATGTCCAGGTCGTTGTTGGCGGAGATGGCCGCCACCGAGGCGATGGTCTGGCTGTCCTTGACCGGCTTGGCCTGCTTCTTGATGGCCTCGACGGCGGCCGCTGTGGCCTTGTGGATGCCGTGCTTGACGAACATCGGGTTGGCGCCGGCGGCGAGGTTCTTCAGCCCCTCGTTGATGATGACCTGCGCCAGGAGGGTGGCCGTCGTGGTGCCGTCGCCCGCGACGTCGTTGGTCTTGGAAGCCACCTCCTTGAGCATCTGGGCGCCCATGTTCTGGTAGGGGTCCTTGAGCTCGATTTCCTTGGCGATCGTGACGCCGTCGTTGGTCACCACCGGCGACCCGAACTTCTTGTCCAGAATGACATTGCGGCCGCGGGGGCCGAGCGTGATCTTGACGGTGTTGGCGAGAATGTCGCAGCCCATCTTGATCTGCGCGCGCGCTTCCTCGCCGAAGGCGATCATCTTGGCCATGGTTCCTCGTCCTCCTCTTGACAATGCGCTGGGTCAATGCGATCGACGGTGAGCGGAGCGCGGTCTACAGCACCGCGAGCACATCGCTCTCGCGCAGGATCAGATACTCCTTGCCCTCGATCGTCACTTCCGTGCCGGCGTACTTCCCGTACAGCACCGTGTCGCCCTTCTTGACCTCCATGGCGATGCGCTCGCCCTTCTCGCCGACGCGACCGGGGCCGACAGCCACGATCTTGCCCTGCTGCGGCTTCTCCTTGGCCGTGTCGGGGATGATGATGCCGCCCTTCATGGTTTCGCCCTCGAGCGGCTGGACCAGGACGCGATCGGCCAGCGGACGGATGGACACGCTCATCGTCGTCTCCTCCTTGTCGGGTGGATTCAGCCGAAATAGCGTGCTGAACTCGAATTCAGCACTCTCGATGCGAGTCTGCTAATCGCCGTGCAATATATCGCCGGAGAGCCGATGCGCAAGGTGAAAAATCGCTCAACCATTCGAAGACTGACAGGAATATGACAATATGGCAGTCGCGCCTTCAGCTTTTCCGCCGTGTGAGCTCCCCTGACGCCAGCGTCAGCGCCCCACGCAGCGTCCACAGAGGATCATGCCAGCGCCCCCTCCCAGCCAGCAGATGCCCGAGCCCCCCGGTGAACACCACGGGGCGCCGGCCGTAGCGCTTCAGAAGACCATCGACCGTGCCCAGGATGCCGTTGATGCCCACATGGTAGGCTCCGGCCTGCATGGCCGCGGCGGTGTCGGCGCCGATCTCCAACGGGCAGGGCGCGAAGGGGGCAGGCCGGAGCCGCGCGGCCGTCTCCCCCAGCTTCTGCGCGGCGAAGGCCATGCCCGGCGCGATCAGTCCTCCGCGAAAACATCCGTCCAGAAGCAGATCGAAGGTCGTGGCGGTGCCCGCGTCCACGACCAGGGCGTCGCGCCAACCGGCGCCGGCGGCCGCGGCCAGATTGCAGTAACGGTCGGCGCCGACTGCGCCCATGTCGGCCACTTCGACCGTGAACGGCAGCCGGGCGGTGTGATCGGCGCGCACCAGATCGGGCGCCGCCGCCGCCAGCGCGGCGTCGCAGTCCGGCACCACCGAACAGAGCACCAGCGCGCCGGCCCCCTGCTCCATCCGCATCCGCGCCAACTCGTCGGCCAGGGCCGCGCGGCCCGCCGCCTCCCCAGGAGACGGCCATTCCCCTGCCTGGGCCAGACTGCCCGGAAACGGCCGCGGCGTTCTGCCGCCGGCGCCGGCGCCGGGCGCGAGCGCCTCGGGCTCTCCCTCCCAAAGGACCGCCCGGCACCGGCTGTTGCCCATATCAATCGCCAGGACGCGCAAGGCTCCCCCTCGGCGACGGCGAAGCGTGCGCTGACACGCCGCGCACGCGCACGTCACCCGCCAGCAGCCTCATCTCCCGGCCGTCCTCGCGCCGCAGCGCCAGGGCGCCGGTCTGGTCGATGCCCAGCGCTCTGCCCGTCACGACGCCCTGACCCGTCTCCAGCTCGACCTTCAGGCCCCGCAGATGATCGCAGTCGGCGTACGCCTCGAGATAGGGCGCCCAGCCCTCGTCGCGAAAGCGCGGCAGCTCGGCGTCGAAACGGGCTAGCAAGGCCGCCGCGGCCACCGCCGGCAAGGGCGCGTGCCCGGTTTCCATGCGCAGCGATGTCGCCCGGCCGCGCAGGGCCGCCGGCAGTTCGCCGGCGCGCATGCCGAGATTCAGGCCCAGGCCTGCGACCAAGCGCGGCCCCCAGGGCGTGCGGGCCGCTTCCACCAGCACCCCGCCCAGCTTGCGGCCGCCGACCAGCAGATCATTGGGCCATTTCAGCTCGACCGCGACCGCAAAGGCGTCGCGCAAGGCCAGCGCCGCCTGCAGCCCGCTCCAAACGGCCAGACCGGTCAGGCCCCGCGCCGGCACGGGCGGCACCAGCCAGGACAGCATCAGACCGCCCGTATCGATCCACGGACTGCCGCGGCGGCCGCGCCCGCGAGTCTGCCGCCGGGCGACGACCACGCAGGCGGGCGGCGGCGGGGCGGGTGGGGCGAGCCGCTGCTGCGGCTGGGCATCCCACCCCCAGCCGTCCCACCGGCAGACGCGGCCTACCGCGCCGTCGCCCCGTCCCAACAGGAAATCATTGGTCGAGCCGACGCTTTCGAGCAGCATGCAGACGGCGCCGGGGTGCGCCCGCCCCTCGCCGGGCTGAAACCGCGCCAGGCCGAACCAATCGTGCCTCAGCGGCGCCATCATCGCCCTTCCCCGGCCCGCGGCGAGCCCGTCCCGCCCACGCCCGCCTCGAAGTCCAGGCCGAGGTCGAGGGCCGGGGCCGAGTGGGTCAGGCGCCCGATCGAGACCGCATCGACCCCGGCCTCGGCCTGGGCCCGCACGGTGTCGAGATCAAGGTTGCCGGACGCCTCCAGCCGCGGCGCCGGCGCCCCCCGCGCCGCCGCCTCGTCCCGCCTGCGCACGGCCCAAGCAGCCATGGCAGGGGTGAAGTTATCCAGCAGGATCCAGTCCACGTCCAACGGCAGCACCGCATCGAACTGAGCCGGCGAATCGACCTCCACCTCGAGTGTCATTCCGGGCCGCTCTCGCCGAGCCCGCCCCACCAGTTCGGCGATTCCGCCCGCGGACGCCGCCCAGTGGTTGTCCTTGAGCAGGATGCGATCGTACAGGCCGAAGCGGTGGTTGAGGCCGCCGCCCGCCCGCACGGCGTACTTGGCCAGGGCGCGGTAGCCGGGCAGGGTCTTGCGGGTGTCCAGGATGCGGCAGCGCGTCCCGGCCACCGCCGCCACGTAGCGCGCGGTCAGCGTGGCGATGCCGCTCAGATGCTGCATGAAGTTCAGGGCCGTGCGCTCCCCGGTCAGCAGCGCCGCCGCCGGCCCGCGCAGCCGGGCCACCGCGCCGCCCGCCTCCACGGCGGCGCCATCGACCACGACCGTCTCGACCGCGATCGCATCCGACAGCCGCCGGTAGACCAGGCCGACGAGCGGCAGGCCGGCGATCACGCCCGGCCGCCGCGCCACGATGACCGCCTCGGCTCGCCGGGGCGCCGGCACTGCCAGCGCCGTGGAGACGTCGCCGCCGCCGACATCCTCGGCCAGGCTCTGGGCCACGAGCTGCTCGACCCAGGGCGAATCGGGAAAGACCATGTGGCCCGCCTCCTTCATCGCCGCCCTCCCTTGCGGGGAGCCGAAACCGGCCGCCGCCCGGCCGGCCCTGCCGGGCGGCGCGCGGCTGCCAGCCCCCATTGCTGCCGCAGCTCGTCCAGACGGTCGCGCAACGTGGCGGCCAGTTCGAATTCCAGGCGCGACGCGGCCTGTTCCATCTCCTCGGCCAGCGCCTCGACCAGCTCGCTCGGCGGCAGGCCGCGCTGGAACAGCTTCTGCCAGGGCGCCGCCTCGGCCGTCGCCGCCGTTCCCAGTCCGCGGTCGCCGGCCGCGGCCGTGGCCTGCAGGATCTCCGCGCGGGTCTTGCGGATAGTGGCCGGCGTCAGACCATGCTCGGCATTATAGGCCAGTTGCTTCCGCCGGCGCCGATCGGTCTCGGCCACCGCGCGCGCCATGGAATCGGTGACGCGGTCGGCGTAGAGCACCACGACGCCGTCGCGGTTGCGCGCCGCGCGGCCCGCCGTCTGGATCAGGCTTCGCTGGCTGCGCAGGAACCCCTCGCGGTCGGCGTCCAGGATCGCCACCAGCGAAACCTCCGGCAGATCCAGGCCCTCGCGCAGCAGGTTCACCCCGACCAGCACGTCGATCTCGCCCAGCCGCAGCCGCCGCAGGATCTCGATGCGGTCCAGAGCGGCGATGTCGGCGTGCATGTACGCCACGCGCACGCCGGCCTGTCCCAGGTACTCGGTCAGGTCCTCGGCCATCTTCTTGGTCAGGGTCGTGACCAGCACGCGCTCGCCGCGCGCCACCACGGGCGGGATGCGGGCCAGCAGGTCGTCCACCTGGCGGGCCACCGGCACGATCTCCAGCGGCGGGTCGACCAGCCCGGTGGGGCGGATCACCTGTTCCACCACGACCCCTCCGCACAGCTCCAGCTCGTAGTCCCCCGGCGTGGCGGAGACGAAGATCGTGCGCGGCATCAGCTGCTCGAACTCCTCGAAGCGCAGAGGGCGGTTGTCCAGCGCGCTGGGCAGGCGGAAGCCGTGCTCCACCAGCGTCAGTTTGCGCGAGCGGTCGCCGTTGTGCATCGCGCGCAGCTGGGGCACCGTGACGTGCGACTCGTCGATCACCAGCAGGAAATCGTCCGGGAAATAGTCGAGCAGGCAGGCCGGTCTCTGGCCCGGACGGCGGTCATCGAAGTAGCGCGAGTAGTTCTCGATGCCGGCGCAGTGTCCGATCTGCTGCATCATCTCCATGTCGTAGCGCGTGCGCGAGGACAGGCGCTGCGCCTCGAGCACCCGGCCCGCGGCGTCGAATTCGGCCAGGCGAGCCTCGAGATCGCGCCCGATGCCGTCGAGGATGCGGCCCAGGTTCTCGCGCTCGGTGACGAACTGCCGGGCGGGGTAGACGACCGCGTCCGTCACGCTCTCCAGCGGGCGTCCGGCCAGCGGCTCGACGTAGGTCAGCCGCTCGATGCTCTCGCCCCACAACTCCACCCGCAGCGCGCGGTCGTCGTGGGCGGCGCGGATCTCGACCGTGTCGCCCCGCGCCCGGAACGTGCCGTGCCCGCCCCCGTCGCTACGCTCGTAGTGGATGGCGACGAGGCGGCGCAGCAGTTCCTCGCGCCCGAGCGGCGCGCCGACGGCGAGCGGCAGCAGATTGCGCCGGAAGGTGGCCGGATTGCCCAGCCCGTAGATCGCCGACACGCTGGCCACCACGATCACGTCCTCGCGCGCCAGCAGCGAGCTGGTCGTGCGCAGGCGCAGCCGCTCGATCTCCTCGTTGATGCTGGTGTCCTTCTCGATATAGGTGTTCGTGGCGGGGATGTAGGCCTCGGGCTGGTAATAATCATAGTAGGAGATGAAATACTCGACGGCGTTGTGGGGGAAGAAACCCTGCAGCTCGCCGTAGAGCTGGGCGGCCAGCGTCTTGTTGTGGCTGAAGACCAGGGTCGGCAGCTGCAGCTCGGCGATGACGTTGGCCAGCGTGAAAGTCTTGCCCGAACCGGTCACCCCCAGCAGGGTCTGATGCCTCGACCCGCTCCGCGCCTGCGCCACGAGCTGCGCGATCGCGGCGGGCTGATCGCCTTGCGGCGCGAAGGGGGCTTGCAGCTGGAAACGGGCCACGGCCGGATCCTAGGGCAAGAGCGTGTCTGGCGAGGCGCCACTGGCCGCACCCGCCGTGTCGGACGCGGCGGGGGGCGCCGGCGCCCAGGATTCGAAGTCGGCGGAGGTCGCCGCCGGCGCCGGACCGGCCGCGGACGGAGAGCGGGGCGCCCCTCCCCGCTGTCCGAACCCCAGCAGCCGCGGCAGCAGCAAGGCCGCCGCCGCCGCCGCCGCCACCAGCGCAGCTGCCCGCCACCACAAGCCGCCGGCGCCGCGGCCGACGCGGCGCACGGTGACCTCTTCGCGCCAAAGATCGGGGGCGTCCTCGCGGCTGGCCTCGGCCCTGACCTGCCGCGTGTGCGCAGCCAGCCACTCATCCGCCGGAGCTCCCAGCGCCTCCGCGCAGGAGCGCAGGAAGCTGCGCACGTACAGATCGCCCGCCACTTGGCTGAAATCGTCGCGCTCCAGCGAGGCCAGCTGGGCCTCGTTGATGCGCGTGATCGCCGCGAGCGAGGCCAGCGACATGCCGCTCGCCTCGCGCGCCGCGCGCAGGCGGCTGCCCACGGTCGGCGCCGCGTTCCCCTCCGCGGTCAAGCCCGCCTCCTCTCCGGCCGGCGCGACGGCGGCGCGCGTCTCAACCCAGCGCCGCCAGCCGCGCCCGCAGGCGCTCCGCCTGGGCCTCGTTCTCGGCCAGGGTCTGCTCCTGCCGAGCCACCACCTCCGCGGGCGCGCGCGCCCGGAAGCCCTCGCTGGCCAGCTTCGCGCGGGCGGAGGCGATCCAGCCCTCGATGCGGACGAGTTCCTTGGCCAGGCGCTCGCGTTCCTTGGCCGCATCCACCAGGCCGCTCATCAGCAGGAACACCTCCACCGTTCCCGCCACGCCCGCGCCGGCCGGCGAGGGCGCGGGGCCGCCGGCGACCGCGACGACTTCCTCCAGCTTGGCCAAGAGAGCGATGCGCGCGCAATCGCGCGCCAGCTGCTCCCGCTGCCCCGCCTCGACCCGCAGCAACGCCCGCCCCCGCCGGCCGGGCGGCACTCCCAACTCCGTGCGCAGATTGCGCAGCACCGTCACGATCTCCTTGACCCGGGAAAAGCGCGCCGCCGCCTCCGCGAAGGGCGTCGGCCCCCCGGCGACGGGAAACGGCGCGACCATCAGGAAACCGGCCGCGGGCGGCAGGCGGCTCCACAGCTGCTCGGTGATGAACGGCATCAGCGGGTGGAGCAAGCGGTAGCAGGTCCCCAGGCCCAGCACCGCCAGACTGGCGGCCACCGGCCGGCTCGCGGGATCGCGCAGCCTCGGCTTGATCGCCTCCAGGTACCAATCGCAAAACTCGTGGCGGAAGAACTCGTACGCCTCGTAGGCGGCGTCGTTGAGCCGGCGCCTGGTCATGTTCTCCTGGAAGGCGCCCGCCGCGGCGGCCAGACGGTCCAGCATCCAGAGGTCCTCGAGCTGCAGCACCGCGCTCGCCAGCGCGCAGGGTGGCGCGCCGCCGAAGGTAGCTTCCCACAGGCGCGCCGCGCCGGCGCCCGCCCTGCACTCGCCCGCGCCCTCCGCCAGGAGGGCGGCCAGGTCATAAACGCCTGGCGGCCGGACCAGGCCCGGGCCCTTCTCCGGCAACCCCGCCTGCTCCCAGGCCGCCAGCGCCAGCTTGGTCGCCTGGAAGATCTTGTTGCAGAAATTGCGCCCGACTTCCAGGCTGGATTCGCTGAAGAAGACGTCCTGCCCGGTCGGCGTCAGCATCACGAGCGAGCAACGCAGCGCATCGGCGCCATAGCGATCGATCAGCTCGATCGGATCGGGGCTGTTCCCCAGCGACTTGCTCATCTTGCGGCCCTGTTCGTCGCGCACGATGCCGGTGAACAACACCTCCCGGAAAGGCGGCTCGCCGCGGAATTCGTACGCGGCCATGATCATGCGCGCCACCCAGAAGAAGATGATGTCGGCGGCGGTGACCAGGACCTCGTTCGGATGGTAGCGCGCCAGGTCGGGGGTCTCCTCCGGCCACCCCAGCGGCGACAGCGTCCAGAGCCAGCTGGAGAACCAGGTGTCGAGCACGTCGGGATCCTGCGCCAGCTGTTCGGAACCGCACGCCGCGCAGGCGTCCGGCGTCTCGACAGCGGCCAGCTCCGCGCCGCAGCGCCCGCAGTACCAGACGGGGATGCGATGCCCCCACCAGAGCTGCCTGGAGATGCACCAGTCGCGGATGTTCCGCAGCCAATTGTGATAAACGCCGATCCAACGCTCCGGATAGAGCTTGACCTCGCCCTCTTCCACCGCGCGCAGGGCAGGCCCCGACAGCTGCTGCATGCGCAGGAACCATTGCCGTGACAGGCGCGGTTCGATGATCGTGTCGCAGCGGTCATGATGGCCCACCGGATGCGGGTGGGGCTTCTCCAGCGCGAGCAGTCCCTGGGAGCGCAGCTCCGCCAGCGCGGCCTCGCGGCAGGCGAAGCGGTCCATGCCGACGAACCGGCCGGCCTGCTCGTTCATCACCCCGCGCTCGTCCATGCAGACGACCTGTGCCAGACCCTGGCGGCGTCCGACCTCGAAATCGTTGGGGTCGTGCGCCGGCGTGATCTTGACGCAGCCCGTTCCCATCTCGGGATCGGCGTGGGGATCGGCGATCACCGGGATGATGCGATCGGTCAGCGGCAAGCGCACGCGGCGTCCGATCAGCAGGCGCCGCTGCGGATCGTCCGGATGCACGGCCACGGCGACGTCGCCGAAGAGCGTCTCCGGGCGCGTCGTGGCCACGGTGACGTGGCCGTCGCCCTCGGCCAGCGGGTAGCGGATATGGTACAGGCGGCCCTGCACCTCGCGATGATCGACCTCGTCGTCGCTGATCGCCGTCAGGCAGCTTGGACACCAGTGCGTCAGGTAGAGGTCGCGATAGATCAGGCCCTTGCGCTTCAGCCGCACGAACGCCTCGTGCACGGCCCGGGTCCGCGAGGCGTCCATCGTGAACGCCTCGCGGCTCCAGTCGAGCGAGCAGCCGAGCCGGCGAAGCTGCGCCGTGATGCGCCCGTGCGTCTGCTCCTTCCAGTCCCAGGCGCGCTCCAGGAAGGCCTCGCGCCCCAGGCTTTCCTTGTCCAGCCCCTCTCGCCGCAGCTGGCGCGTCACGACCTGCTCGGTGGAGATGCTGGCGTGGTCGGTCCCCGGAACCCACAGGGTCTCGCGCCCGCACATCCGCATCCAGCGGATGAGCATGTCCTGGATGGCGTTGCCCAGGCAGTGGCCCATGTGCAGGATGCCGGTGACGTTGGGCGGAGGCAAGGTGATCACGAATGGCGCGGCCGCCGCCGGCGCGCGGGGACGGAAAAGATCCGCCTCCTCCCAGGCGGCATACCACCTCTGTTCCACGCCGTCAGGATTGTATTGCGCCCATTCGCGTATGTCTTCCAAGCGCCGCTCCTCGCGCGACACGGTCACCAGATCGCAGCCGGACGGCAAAAAACGCCCGCCTCGCGCGCCGCGCGGCGGGCCGATGCCGGCACCGGAAGGCAATTTAACACCCGCTACGACAAGGGGTCAACCGCGCCGGCGAGGCCAGGGGATGCCGGCCGCGCGGTTTTGTTCTAGAATCGAGCAATGCGCACGCATCTGCTGATCCTGCTGGCGCTGCTGCTGCGCCTGTCCACCGCCGCCGCCGGCGCCGTGCCCATCGAGCGCAAGAGCCTGGCCGTGGCGCGGGTCGACAGCGCCGGGTACGTGGAGGCCGCCCGCCTGCTCGCCGGCGACCTGGAATTCTCCTGGCAAGGCCAGCCGGCGCGCATCCTCAGCCGCTACATCTTCGCGGACGGATGTCTGCTGGCCGGGGACTGGTTGGCGGCCGCCTTGTCGGCGCAGGGCTGGCCGGCACACTTCGACACCTTCCTGTACACGACCAGCTGGGACACGGCGCTGTGCCGCAATGTCGTCGCCGAGCTTCGCGGCGCTGACCTGCCCGATGAGGTCGTGGTGGTCGGCGCGCACTACGACGCGCTGCGCCTCGACGGCAACCCGCTGTTGCTGGCGCCGGGCGCCGAGGACAACGCCTCAGGCGTGGCGGCCGTGCTGTCGACGGCCCGCGCCGTGGCCGGCCTGCGCTTCGCTCGCACGGTGCAGATCGTCTTCTTTTCCGCCGAGGAGCAGGGACTGTGGGGTTCGCGCCATCATGTCGCCCGCCTGGCGGAGGCGGGCAGGCCGGTCGCGGGCGCGCTCGTTGCCGATATGGTGGCGTACCATCGGGGCTCGCCCGCGCTTATCCTGGACGGCGCCCAGGACGAGGCCTGGCTGCCGCTGCTCGCGCGCGACAACCTGCGGTTGATGACCGCCCTGGGCGATTCCCTGCAGTTGAGCGCGGCCGGCGCCGTGGCCAGCGACCATCGCGCCTTCCTGGAGGCCGGCCTGCCGGCCGTGCTCCTGATCGGCCGCGACTGGCACGACTATCCCTACTACCACCGCCACACCGACACCTGGCCCCGCATCGCCCCCACCTGCGGCCAGGGAGTCGACGCCGCCCGCGTGCTGGTCGCGGCCCTGGCCGACCTGGCCGAGCTGCTCCCGGACGGCCTGCCGGTGCTGGCGAGCGGCTTGACCGCCCGACGTGCCGCCGGTGCGGTCGAGCTCTCCTGGGCGACGGGCGAGCTGCCGCCCGGATCCGGCCTGGATATCCTGCGCGCGGGCCCCGACGGCGTCTGGACGCTGCTGACCCCGCTGCCGCTGTGGCCGCCTCCGGGCGTGACCTCCTGGCGCGACGAGATTCCGCCGGCCGGCCGGTCCTGGTACCGACTCGACCTGCGCCGCGAAGGCGCCGGCGGCGCGACGCTGGCCGGCCCCGTGGCCGTCCCCGAACGGCAGGACGAAAGCGGAACACAGGTGTGGGCGCTGAGGGCCGTGTCCGACGCCGGCCTCTTCGACCTGCGCTGCGCCAGCGGCCGGGGCGGCTCGGCGCAGCTGCGCGTGCTGGACCTCTACGGGCGGACCGTCCGCCGCCTCTGGCAGGGCTACCTGCCCGCCGGCGCGCACGATTTCGCGTGGGACGGTCTTGACGAACGAGCCCGCCGCGCGCCCGCCGGCGCTTATCTGGTCCTGCTGGAGATCGACGGCGCCCGCGCGGCGACGCGCCTGACGCTCGTCCACTAACGTGCGCGCCGGAGCGTGCGTTGTGGACAGGACAGCCGCCTGCTATACTGCTCCCCGGACTGCGTGCGCAACGCCCGGCGGCGGGCGGCAGACAAGTCAGCTCCGGAGTATGCATATGCCCGACAACGCATGTTCGCCGCACCGGTTCAGGGTCAGGATGCTGACCGCCCTGCTGGGCGCCATGCTCCTGCCCGCGATGGCCGGTGCCGCCGGCGTGATCTTCCTGCCCGGCGCCACCCGGGACGATGCCATCGGGCAGCGCCCGGCGCTCGATCTGCTGACCTGGGAATTGGCAGACGGCCTGCTCGTCGCCGACCGCCTGGGGCCGGCAGGCATGACGCGGTTCGGCGCCCCCCTGCCGGCCGTCGCCCCGGACGGCCATTGGTTCCTGGTGCGCCGGCAGGCGGGACGCGGCGCGCCCGCCGCCGGACCATCCGAGCTGGCCCGCCACGGCCGCGTGCACCTCGAGCTCACCGACGCCTGCGTGGTCGAGATCGCGCCGGCGGATCTGGAAGCGTTCTTCGCCTCCGCTTACTGCCTCAACCGCATCGAGCTGTCGCCGCCGCCCCCGACGCCGGCGGCGCCCCTGCCGGCAGGGCAGCCGCGCACCCGCGCGGTCGATCCCGCCCTCAAGCAGGCCTTCGTCGACGCGCTGGACGCCCAGGCCTACTACCAGTTGATCCGCGAGCTTTCCGGCTACGATCCGTTCTTCTTCGACGGCGCCTCGCGCACGATCACCACGCGCTACTACAGCACGGCCAGCAAGAACCTGGCGGGAGGATACCTGGCCGCCAAACTGGCCGGCTACGGCTACGCGGTCGAGTTCGACACCTTTCTGGTTGGCAGCGTTGTCTGCCGCAACATCGTCGCCACCAGCCTGGGTAGCACCGCACCCGCCGAATTCGTGGTGGTCGGCGGCCATTACGACTCGACATCCCCCCAACCGACCACCGCCGCCCCGGGAGCGGAGGACAACGCCTCCGGCACCAGCCTGGTGATGGAGATCGCGCGGGCCAGCGCCGGGCGCGACTTCGACCGCACGGTGCAGTTCGTGCTCTTTGATTCGGAGGAGCAGGGGCTCAACGGCAGCTACCATTTCGTGCAGGAGGCGGTCGCGGCCGGTCGCCAGCTGGTGGCGGCCATCACCGCCGACATGGTGGCCTACTACAGCTCCAACTACGGCGTGCGCATCGAGGGGCAGACCGCCTGGGAGTGGTTGATGTCGGCGATGGCCGATAACGTGGTCGCTTGCAGCGACATCGCCTACCGCAAGGATTATCACAGCTACGGCAGCGATCATGTGCCTTTCCAGCAAGCCGGCATCGCGGCCTTCCTGGCGATCGATTGGGATTGGGCCTCCTATCCCTTCTACCATTCGACCGGAGACGGCTGGCGGCGGATCGAGAACACCGCCCACCTGGGCCACCAGATCGCGCGCGCCGCCGCCGGGACCCTGGCCGACGTGGCCGGATTGCGGCCCGACGCCACCGGAGTCCAACCTCCCGCGGCGCGACGGGTGAGCCTGAGCGCGCGGCCGAACCCGTTCAATCCGCGCGTGGAGCTGCGCTTCGGCCTGGCGTTTGCCGCGGCGGGCGAGCTGGCGGTGTACGACGCGGCCGGACGCCGTGTGGCGACGCTGGCGACCGGCCCCTTCGCCGCCGGCGAGCATGTCGTCGGCTGGGACGGCAGCGGGCGCTCCGGGCGCGCTTTGCCCAGCGGCCTCTATGTCTGCCGCCTGGCCACCACCGCGGGCGCCACCAGCGTGAAGCTCAACCTGACCCGCTGAGGGCGGGCGTCTCGCAGCAGGGGGGGCGATGCGACGACGCGCCGCGACAGCAGGCAGCCGCTACGAACGCTGGACCCGCGCGCTCAGCCTGTACCTGCTGGCGCCCGCTCTGTTCCTGCTGACCCTTCCCGGAGCATTGGACCTTGCCCGCGGCCCCTACCTCGGGATGGCGGTGCGCAACCTCACCATCGCCAACGTCGACC
Organism: uncultured Fibrobacteraceae bacterium; assembly: GCA_964461255.1. GTDB lineage: Bacteria > Krumholzibacteriota > Krumholzibacteriia > LZORAL124-64-63 > LZORAL124-64-63 > CAYWTR01. Next base: position 14,154 of record CAYWTR010000018.1, read on the forward strand.
CCGGCGGACCGGCCGCCCAGGCCGGGCTGCGGGCCCGTGACGGCATCATCGAGGTCAATGGGCGGCAGCCGCGCACCATGGTCGACCACTACGTGCTCGTGGCCGCCCAGCCGCGATTCTCCCCGCAGCAATACCTCGTGCGGCGCGACGGGGCGCTGCTGAACGCCGTCGTCGTGCCGACGCCCCCCCCCCAGAGCGTGGTTGTCTGGCGCGCGAATCTCTACCTGGCGGGTCTGGCCTTCTTGTTGATGGGGTGGTGGGTGCTGCGCCGGCGCGACGATATGGTCGGCCGCGCCTTTTTCGGCCTTTGCTTCATCTTCGCTCTGGTCTTGATGGAACTGCCGCGGTCCTCATCCGCCGTCTGGGTGACCAGCACGGAGACCACGCGCGACCTGCTGATCCTTCTGCTGCCCCCCGTTTTTCTGCGCTTCTTCCTCTATTTTCCGTCGGTGGGGCATCTGCCGCCCCAACGCAAGCGCCGGCACCGCCTGCTGCTGCTGCCGGTGGCGCCCCTGTTCGCCGGATCGCTCTACGCGCAGGCAGCGCAGCTCGATCCGCAGCAGGCGCCGCTGGTCGCGGCGCTGCAGGGGGCCACCATCCTCTATTTCAGCGGCTACGTGATCGCCGCGTTGGCGATCTTCGCGCGCAAGGTGCTCAGGCGGGACCGGCCGCTGCAGCACACGAAGCTGCGCGTGGTGCTGCTGGGTTTGTGTGCGGGCCTGGGTCCCTTCCTGCTGGCCGGCCTGCTGAGCAACCTTCTGCCGCCGCCGGCAGCGCCGCAGCTGAAGTGGCTCGGCTTCTCCCTGGTGCTGGTGCCGTTGAGCTTTGGCCTGGCCATTCTGCGCTATGGCGCGCTCGACACCGGCTTCGTCATCAGGCACGGCCTGACCTACGGCGGTCTGACGCTGCTGGTGGCCCTGATCTACTTCGTGTCGGCCGGCCTGCTGGGCCATTTGCTGACCAGTCGCTTCGGGGTCTCGACCTACCCGCTTGCGTTGGCGACGGTGATACTGGCCGCCTTGCTGATCCTGCCCGCGCGGCGCGCCCTGCAACGCTGGATCGATCGCGCGTTCTATCCGGCGCGTGGCGCGACGCGCGCCGCCGTGGAGGCGGTCGGGCGCGAGCTGACGGGGCTGATCGACAGCACCGACGCGGCCCGGACCCTCGCGCTCAGGCTGCAGGAACTCTACGCGCCCCGGCGCCTGTCGCTGCTGTTGGCTGACGGCCGCGAGGACCTCTTGGTCGAAACGGTGGCCCTGAGCGAGGGCGAGGCGCAGACGCCGGTCTTCAGGCTGCCGCTCGATTCCTCCCTGTCTCGGCTGCTGTTCGCGGCGCGCCGGCCGCTGTTCCTGGAAGAGATCGAGGACGTGGGTGGCGCCGACGAGATCGATGCCGAATCCAGGGTCTTGATCGAACGACTGGGCTGCGAGCTGCTCGTGCCGCTGATCACGGGCAATCGCCTGACGGGGGTTCTCGCCTGCGGTCCGCGCCGGGACGGGAGCCTCTACACGCAGGACGATCTGGCGAACCTGCGCGTGCTCGCCGTGCAGGCCGCGGCTCAGCTCGAGAGCACCCGGCTGTACCAGCAGAGCCTGTCGCAACGCCTGCTCGCCAGCGAACTGGCGCTGGCGCAGGAAATCCAGGCCCGGCTGTTGCCCACCTCTGCGCTCGAGCAGCCGGGCGTGCGCCTCTGCGGCCGCATGGAGAGCTGCCGCGAGGTCGGCGGCGACTACTACGACTATTTTCCGCTGGACGAATCGACCATAGGTTTCGCGATCGCCGACGTCGCGGGCAAGGGCGTGCCCGCCGCCCTGCTCATGTCGTCGCTGCGCGCGGCGTTCCGCGCGGAGGCGGCGCGGGAGCGCCTCCCGGAGCGGGTCGTGGCGCGGCTGAACGAGGCGATATGCGGCGAGCTCGGATCCGGACAGCTCGTCAGTTTCTTCTACGGCGTCTACGCACCGGCCGAAGGCCGGCTGCTCTACTGCAACGCCGGGATGAATCCTCCTCTGCTGTTCCGCGGCCGCCGGCCCTGGATGGAACAGCTGCGGCTGGGTGGTCCCTTGCTGGGCGCAGGCGCGGCCCTGCGCTACCGCCGCGGCACCCTCCTGCTCGATCCCGGCGACCGGCTGCTCCTGTTCACCGACGGCCTGACCGAGGAGATCGACGAGGCTGGCGATTTCTTCGATCTTGAGCGCCTGCTCGCCTCCGCCCGCGCCAATCTGGCCCGGCCGCTCGAAGACCTGCGCGAGGCGGTTTTCGCCGCGGTCGACGCGTTCGGCGGGTCCCAGCGCGCCGATGACCGCACGCTGGTCTTGCTGGAAGTGCAATCCCGATAAACAGATCCTCTCATGGCCTTCTTTTTGCACTCAAGACGGCGGCGGGACTGCCGATCCGTGGGATCGACCCCCGTTTCCCATCACCGTCGGAAGGAGGCAGAGCCGTGACCAGCCTGGAGTTGGGGGCTCTCCTCGCCATCCTGGACATATTCTGGTGGCTGAGGAGATGACGGACGCCCTCTAAGGTCCCCAGCTGAGGGTATTGATACCGCAGCTGGGGACTGATTCTTTTTTTGCCAGGCCGAACCCCGCCCTGATCTCCCGCGTTGCATTCCGCCCTCCCCCCACCGCCATCCCCTCGGCCGGCGCGCGCGGTCGCGAGAAACCGCGGCGCGAGCATTGATCGATATCTCATCATCAGTTAAAATTATGGGTCACCCCGCCTTCACCCGCGTCCCGAGGGGGAACAATGCGCGGATTTCGCTACCCAGGCGTCCTGGCGGCGCTGATTCTGCTGCTGGCCGCCGGCGCTGATGGAGCCGAGTGGGTCGATCTGAATCGCGGCGGGCCGGCCGAGCCCACGCACACCGTCACTGCCGCGGAGCCCGACCGCGTGGTGGTGCGGGTGGAGGTCGCCGGGTTTTACACCGAGACCATCGACATAGAGGGCCGGGCGCATGCGCGTATCCTGATGCCCGGCGCGGCGCCGCTGCTGAAGCGGGGATTGCCGCAACTGCCACTGCTGGCGCGCAGCGTGATCGTCGGCGACGCCGGCGAGGTCAGCGTGCGCGTCCTGCACAGCAGCTGGCGTGAATTCCCGACCGCACCGGTCGAGCCGTCCAAGGGCGATCTGCCGCGCACGGTCGATCCGGCGACGGTTCCCTACGTTTTCGACGATTTCTACACGACCGGCGGCGTCTTTCCCGACGCCGCGGCCGTCATGGCCCAGCCGTACCTCCTGCGCGATCATCGCGGCGCCGCGCTCCATGTCCACCCCGTGCGCTACGACGCCGGCCGCAATCTGCTGCTGGTGCTCGAGACGTTGACCTGCGAGATCGTGACCGCCGGCGCCGGCGGAGCCAACGTCAAGATCCGCGCTCCAGGCGGCCAGCCCGACCCGCAGTTCCAGCGGCTCTACGCTTCCCACTTCCTCAACGCGCCCGCCGACAAGTACGCCGCCATCAGCAATCCCGGCCCGATGCTGATCGTCGCCCACGACCCCTTCCTCGGACGGTTGGACGAGTTCGCGGCCTGGAAACGCCAGCGCGGCATCCCGGTCGAGCTGGTCGGCGTCTCCGAGCTCGGCGGCACGACCGCCGGCATCCAGAACGCCATCAACGCGCGCTACCAGAGCGCCGCCGGGCTGACCTACGTGATCCTGGTCGGCGATCTGGCGCAGATCCCCACCTACGGGGGCACCGTCGAATCCTACGCCGACTGCGACGCGCGCTACGCCATGGTCGCCGGGGCCGACAGCTATCCCGACCTGTTCGTCTCGCGCATCTCGGCGCAGACGTCGACGCAGGTCGACATCCAGATCGCCAAGTTCCTGCGCTACGAACGGGAGCCGGAGCAGGACGGCGGCTGGTACAGCCAGGCCACGGGCATCGCCAGCAACGAGACCGGCGGCACCGGCATCTACGATTGGCAGCGCGCAGACGCGCTGCGCGACGCCTTGCTGGGCTACACCTTCACGCACGTGGACCGCCTCTACGAGGATTATGGCGGCACCACCGCGGGTATTTCCGCCGCGCTGAACGAGGGGCGCAGCCTGGTCAACTACATCGGGCATGGTTCCGGCACTTCCTGGACCAGCGTGCCGTTCAGCAACACCAACGTGCACGCGCTGGCCAACGGCTGGCGCCAGCCGTGGATCGTCGACGTCTCCTGCGCCAACGGCGATTTCTCGATGAGCGAGTGCTTCGCCGAGGCGTGGCTGCGCACCGGCACCGTCGAGCAGCCGAAAGGCGCCGTCGGCATCTACTCGGCCTCGACGAACACCTCGTGGGTGCCGCCGTGCGTGATGCAGGACGAGGTCATCGACCTGCTGGTCGCGGACGTCGAGAACAGCCTGGGGGCGCTCTACTTCTCGGGCGCCATGAAAGCTCTCGACACCTACCCCACCGGCACCGAAGGGCGCAAGCTGGTCGAACAGTACAACATCTTCGGCGATTGCTCGCTGATCGTGCGCACGACCGCGCCGGCAGCGCTGGCGCCGCTGCACGATCAGGTGATGGCGCTGCAGGCGCCGGCGTTCGCGGTCGCGACGCCGGGGCTCGAGGGAGCCACCGCCACGCTGACGCTCGGCGGGGAGCTGTTGGGCGCCGCCCGCACCGGAGCGGACGGGCTGGCGATGATCGAGCTGGCCGCGCCGGTGACGTCTCCTTGCGAGCTGACCCTGACGGTCACCGCCTACAACCATGCTCCCTACACCGCCGCGATTCTCGCCATCGTGCCGGCAAGCGTGGCGATCGAGCCGGCGTCCCTCCCCATCGGCGTCCTCACCGCGGTCACGGTCACCGTCACGGACACGCTGGGCATCGGCCTGCCGGATCTCGACGTCTGGATCGAGGGCTACGGCGTGGCCGGGCTGCACCAGACAACCGGCGCGGACGGCGTGGCGGCCTTCACCGTCACGCCGCTCTATGGCGAGGTGCTGCGCGTGCGGGGCCGGGAGCCGGGCGCCGCCTACAACCTGTTCACCGCCGATCTGCCGGTTGAGGGCGCCGAGCCGCTGGCCGGAGCCGCGATCAGCGCCAGCACGCCCGGCGTTCCTCTGGCTGGACAGCTCACGCCCCATCTGGCCGGATTGGTCAGCGGCGTCGCCTCCTCGGCTGGACTGACCCTGTTTCTCCGCGGCTGCGGCCTGGATACCGTGGCCAGCGTCGACGGCGAGCTGATCGAGATCGAAGCGACGCCGCTGGTGACCGGGGAGGTGGCGGCCGTGCTGGCGCAGCCCGGCGCCGAGCTGCACGCCGCCGCCATACCGGTGGTGGCGGTCCACGGCCGTCTGGCGGGCATCGTGACCGCCCTGGACGGCGGCGGCGCACCGCTGGGCGGCGTGCGCGTGACTGCTCACCAGGCCGGGGCCGATCCCGCCGCCACGCCGCCGCTCTTCGACCTCCTGACCGACGCGCAGGGTTCCTGGGCGGCGCCGGACAGCCTACCGGTCGGCTACTACGACCTGCGCCTGGCCAAGTTCGGCTACCTGCCGTTGGCCGACGCGATCTTCCTCGACTTCGGCCAGAACGACCTCCTGCACGCGCTGCCTACGGCGCCGCGGGGCGAGCTGGCCGGAACGGTCACGCGCGCTGGCGACGGGGCGCCCCTGACGGCGACCATCAAGCTCTTCCGCGCCGACACGCAGGAACTGTACGCCCAGACCGCCAGCGATTCGCTCCTGGCCGGCGCCTACAGCCTGCCCGACCTGCCATTGTTCGATTACCGGATCGAGGTGCGCGCAGAGCGGCACATCGGGCAGGTCGCCACCGTGGCCGTCGACGAGGCGCTGGTGGAACTCGACTTCGTGCTGGAGGGGACCGCGGGCGCGATTCTCGTCATCGACGATGACGGCGTGCGCTCTCATCCGGCCAAGCTGGACAAGTCAGGGGCCGTCATCGGCGAGGCGTTCATCTCCACGGGCGAACGTTCGGCCTCCATCATGGCCGCAGACCTGACAGCCCTGGGCTACACGGTCACCATCGAGAACGTCGCCAGCACCAACCCCTCCGCCTGGCCCAACTACGACCTGCTGGTCGTGGCCTGCGGCGACAACACTTCCACGCTGACCAGCGCGACCTTCCGCAGCCAGCTCGCCGCCCATGTCGCCGGCGGCGGCCACCTGCTGGTCGAGGGCGGCGAGGTGGCCTACAACCGCCGCAACGACACGGCCTTCCTGCGCGACGTGCTGCGGGTCGCCAGTTGGACACACGACAGCAGCGGCAACGTCACCGTCACCGCACCCGATCATCACGTGATGAGCGTGCCGAACGTCATCAACGGACCGCTGACGCTGACCTACGCCAACTACGGCGATGCCGACGCCGTCACCGTGGCCTCCGGCGCCCAGCGCGTCGGCGGCTGGACATCCTATCCGACCGACGCCAGCATCGTGGTCCATGATAGCAACCCGGCGCCGCAGGGAGGCCAGTTCGTCTTCTTCACCTTCGACTACAAGGCGCTGGCCCCGGCGGCGCGGCCGCTGCTGCTGGAGAACGCGGCCCGCTGGCTCGTCACGCCGGAGCACGGCGAAGGCCGCATCTCCGGCCGGGCCCACCTGCCCGGCGCCGACAGCGACGCCGGCATCACCGTGCTGCTGCACCCGCTGGGACGGACCGTCGTGACCGCAGAGGACGGCGCCTTCGATTTTCCCGATCTCTTCGCGGGCGCCTATCAGTTGATCGCCACCAAGTCCGGCCACGCATCCGCCATCCGTGACATCGCCCTGGCGGAAGCCCAGCAGGCGACGGGGCTACTGCTCTCGCTGGCGCCGATCATCACCAGCGAATTCCTTTCCTCGCCCGAGGTCGTCATTCCGGACAACGACAGCACCACGGGCGTCACCTCGACCCTGGAGATCGCGGTCACGGCGCCGATCACCACCATCGAGGTCTATGTGGAGATCACGCACACCTTCATCGGCGACCTGACCATCGACCTGATCAGCCCCGCCGGAACGAATGTGCGGCTGCACAGCAACGCCGGGGCCGGCGACGACGACATCATCGGCTGGTACCCGACGACGCTCACGCCGGCGCAGAGCCTCAGTGTCCTGAACGGTCAGAATCCTGCGGGCGTCTGGCGCCTGCGCGTGCGCGACTGGGGCCCCATGGACGTCGGCATCCTGCATGCCTGGGGCCTGAAACTGGCGCATCCCGCCGAAGTCACGGGGGTCGAGGACGGCGCGGGTCCCCCGCGTTCGCTCGCGCTCGCGGGCGCGGTGCCCAATCCATTCAATCCGCGCACCGAGATCAGCTTCGCGCTGCCGCAGGCAGCCAAGGTGGAGCTGGCGGTCTACGACCTGCGCGGCCGCCGCGTCGCCGTCCTGGCCGCCGGCGTGCTGGCCGCCGGCTGGCACAGCGCGGTCTGGGACGGCGCCAACGCGGCGGGCGAGCGCGCCGCCAGCGGCCTGTACGTCTATCGGCTGCGCGCCGGCGGCGAGACGCTGACGCGGAAGATGATGATGGTCAAATAAACGCGCGGCGACGGCTGCGTCCCCATGCAAGGGGGCCGGGCGGCCGGCCCCCTCTCTCAATCCGCCACCACCTCGCGCTCGTACCCTCCCATCGCCGCCACCGCCGCCAGCCGGCAGGCCAGGCGGGCGACCTCGGCATGCAGATCCGGCGCCAGCGTCGCAGGCGTGTCGCTGGGCAGATGCAGATGGGTGTAGCTGTTGGTGGTGGCGAAGTAGAGCGCCGGCACCCCCGCCCGGTGAAACGGCGTGGCGTCCGCCCCGCCGCCGGACCAGGTGCGCGCGACGGTCAGCGCCGCGCCGCCGGCGTCCAGCGCGCGGGCCAGCCGCCACAACCGCGGCGCGCTGTCTCCGTTGCCCAGCTGCAGGCTGTCGCCATGGGCGACGCAGTCGAGATTCAGCATCGCGATCGTCCTGTCCAGCGGGACGGCCGGACGGGCGGCGTACTGCTCGGCGCCCAGCAGACCTTGCTCCTCCCCCGCCAGCAGCGCGAAGACGATCGTGCGACGCGGGAAATCAGCGCCGGCCGCGGCCGCTGCCGCCAGCGCCCGGGCGATCGCCAGAACAGCCGCCGCCCCCGAGGCGTTGTCGTTGGCGCCGGGGAAGACCAGGCCCTGCCCCTGCCTGCCGACGTGGTCCAGATGCGCTGCGACCACGACGCACTCGCGGGCCAACGCCGGATCGCGCCCCGGCAGCCGGGCCAGCACGTTCATGGTCGGCGCCGCCGGTCGATGCATGGCGCGCACCGCCACCGCGACGGTCGCCGGCAGCAGGCGCGAATGCGGCTGCCGCTCTTCGTCGATAACCCGCCGCAACGACGCCAGCTCCAGGCCCGCCGAGGCCAGCAGCGTCTCCGCCACGGCGGCGCTGAGGTGCAGCTGCGGGAAGGCCGGATCATGAACGCCTGGCCCGTGGAGCACGCTGCCGATGGGCGCTGCGCCCCGCGCGTGCTCAGGCCGCCCGACCAGCAGCAACGCCGCCGCGCCGTGCGCCGCGGCCGCGAGTGCCTTGGGCCGCGGCAGGTGAGCCTCCCCCCAATCCGCGCCGCCGCCGGCGGGAGGTGCCCAGGCTGGCGGGTCCTTGAAAGCCAGGACGATGCGGCCCCGGACATCCAGGTCCGCGTAATCATCATACCCGAGCTCAGGCTGCGACAGACCGTAGCCCGCAAAGACCACCTGCCCCGTCACGGCGCCCGCCCCGCTGAACCCCCGGCAGACGAAATCCGGTCCCAAGCGCCAGGCGCGGTGGGCGCCGTCCGTATCGACAAGGGCCAAGGCACAGGACTCGATCTGATTGCTCTCGCAGGCGAATCGCTGGTAGAACCCGTCCTCGCCCGCCGGCGTCAGACCGGCGGCGGCGAATCGACGCGCGGCATGGTCCGCGGCCCGGTCGTATCCCGGGGTTCCGGACAGGCGGCCCTCGCAAGCCGGATCGGCCAGATAGAGCACCGTTTCCGTCAATTCCTCCGCCGTGATGGCGTCGGCGGCGCGCGCCGCCGCCGCGGGCAGGATCGCCGCCGCGAGGTCGGCGGCGCAGGACCAGACAGGGACGGTCAAACAGTGGCAAATGGCGCACAATCCCAGCGCCGCGCGCGGCATGATCTTGGTCATCCTGGCGTCCTCCTTGCCCAGAACTCAGCCGTCTTAGCCGCCGGCCCCAGGGGTGGCGCCCGGCGCGCCTGCCTTCGGCACGCGGATCCGCAGGCAAACGAAGAACCCCACCATCGCGATGGCCGCGGCGATCACAAACACCCAGCGGTGTCCCCAGGCAGTCCAGACGTGACCCGACAACACCGGCAGCGTCATGGCGACGGCGTGGTCGATGGTCAGGCCGAGCGACAGCGTGGGCGTGATGTCGGCGGGATCGAGCGCGATCTTGCGCAGATAGGTCGTGCGCGCGACGCGCAGAGCGAACAGCACGCTGTCCAGAACGTAGGCGGCGTACAGCGCCCTCAAGGCGTGCGGCGCCGGCAGCAAATCGCCCGCGAAACCGTACACCAGGCAGACCAGAACCAGGAGCAGCTCGTCGGCCGCCAGCACCGTGCGCTCCCCCAGCCAATCGATGAGATCGCCCAGCAGCGGTCGCATGACCACACCCAGCGTCGCCGCGATGAAATAGAGCATGGCGATCGTCGCCACGGGCACGCCGTGCAGCGCAACCAGAACCCAGGTGCCAAAAACCATGAAGATCTGTTTGCGAATGCCGAACAGCGCGCTGATGGCGTAGAACAGGCCGTAGCGCCGCCGCACAACCAGCCGCCGCGAGGGGGGATCGCCCGCGCCCGCGCGCAGCCCCCGGTACAGCAGGCCGGCCGCCAGCGCCGCCCCCGCGGCCAGCAGGTAGAACAGGTCGTAACGATCGCCCGCCGTGCGAGCCAGCAGGTAGACCGCGGCCACGCCGAGGATCACGCCGAGATTGCGAGCGCCGCCGAGCTGCCCCAGCCGGTGTCCCTCGCCCCCCTGGCGGGCGAGCTTCAGCCCGATCGGTCCTTCGACCGTGAAGATGATATGGTCGCCCAGCGACCAGATCGTGATCCACGCGATCAGCAGCGCCGGCCCGCCCGCCAGATACGCCAGGCCCAGAGCCCCCAGGCCCGTCAGAATCATGGCCAGCGCGGCCATCTGCGTCTCGCGCAGGCGCAGCAGCAGCGCTCCGGCGATGAATATCATCAGGAAGCCCGGCAACTCGCGCGGGAATTCCAGCCAACCCCGCGCGGCGGCGTCGAAGCCGTGGATGTCGGCGAGGTAGTTGTTCAGCGTGGACTGGAAGATGCCGGACGCCGCCCCGAACCAGAGGGTGGCCAACAGCACGCGGCGGATGTCGCGGCGCGGATGCCCGGGTGCCGACATGGCGCCCAAGGTATCAGGCGGGGCCGGGGCGGGCAAGACGGCCCCGCGGGCAGGACGGCCACAAGAAATCGCGGCCGCCGGCCGGCGCGGCCGCTCGCCGCCGGAGCGCGCCGTCGGGTCCATGGTTGTGCATTCGGACGCGCGACGCTAATCTGCGGGGCGGTCCCCCAGCCAAGGAGCGGCCATGCCGCTGGTCAAGCAGATAGCGCTCGAGCTGCACGTTTCGCGCCGGGCGCGCGATTTCTACAGGATCGATGACGCCTTCTTCGCCTTGGACGGCAGGGTCATCTTTCCCGACTACCATGCCGCCCGGCAGTTCGCCCACAAGCTGAACGCCCGGCGCGACCTGCTGCGTTTTCCCGAACAGGCCGTGCGCGCCGGCGAGATCAACGCCATGGGCCTGATCGTCGAGATCTTGCACCATGTGATCGCGCTCTATCGGGAACGGATCGACTCGGAGGTGATGCAGGCCGCCTCGCGTCATCTGGCGCAGGAGCTTGGGCAAGAGGAGCTGGACGAGGTGCTCCGCCGTTTCCTGGCCGATTTCCCGCCCGAGGCGGTCTACCGGCGGCGGATCGACGCCGAGTCGTACCTGGCGGGCCAGACGGACGGCGTTGCGCGGCGGCTGCTGCTGCTCGAAGAGCTGACGATGCTCTGGCTGGAAAACGTCAATCCCGCGTTCGCCCCCCTGCTGGACCTTTTCGATGACGCGGAGCTGGAAAGGACCACCGCCTATCGGCGGCTGTTCCCTCTGCTGCAGCGCTGGTTCGCCGCCCGTCCCCCCTTCGGCCCCGACGACGAGAGCCTGCTGGACATGCTGCAGGCGCCTGCGCGAGCCGTCCCCCACTCGCTGGCCGGTCAACTCGAGTACATCCGGGAGCGGTGGGGCCACCTGCTCGGCGATCGCCTCTACAAGCTCCTCAGCGGGCTGGATCTGCTGCGCGAGGAACAGCGGCGGCGCGGATTGGGAGGCGGCGATTCCCCTGTGCTGAGCTTCAGCCCCGGCGCGCGCGCGGCCTGGGCCGCCGATCTGGTGCGCTACAGCCCGGACCGGGATTGGATGCCCCGTCTGGTGCTCATCGCCAAGAGCACCTACGTCTGGCTCGATCAGCTGAGCCGCCGCCTGGGTCGCCGGCTGTCGCGGCTGGACGAGATCCCCGACGAGGAGCTCGACCGCCTGTCGCGCTGGGGGTTCACGGGAATCTGGTTGATCGGTTTGTGGGAGCGCAGCCGCGCCTCGCAGCGCATCAAACAGCTGTGCGGCAATCCGGAGGCGGTCGCCTCCGCCTACTCTCTGCACGACTACCGCATCGCCGCGGACCTGGGCGGCGAGGCGGCCTACGACAATCTGCGCCGGCGCGCGTGGGAGCGCGGGCTGCGCCTGGCCGGCGACATGGTGCCCAATCACGTCGGCATCGACGGCCGCTGGGTGATCGAGCATCCGGACTGGTTCATCTGCCTCCCGCATCCTCCCTTCCCCGCCTATCGCTTCGAAGGTCCGGACCTGTCCAGCGACGGGCGCGTGGGCATCTACATCGAGGACCGCTACTACACGCGCGAGGACGCCGCCGTGGTCTTCAAGCGCGTCGATCGCGCCAGCGGCGAAACCCGCTACATCTACCACGGCAACGACGGCACCAGCATGCCGTGGAACGACACGGCCCAGCTCGATTTCCTCAACCCGGGCTGCCGCGAGGCGGTCATCCAGACGATCCTGCACGTGGCCCGGCAGTTCCCCGTCATCCGCTTCGACGCCGCCATGACCCTGGCCAAGCGCCACTACCAGCGCCTGTGGTATCCCGAGCCGGGAGCCGGCGGCGATATCCCCTCGCGGGCGGGGCAGGGATTGACCCGGCAGCAGTTCGACGCCGCCATGCCCGAGGAATTCTGGCGCGAGGTGGTCGAGCGCGTGGCCCGCGAAGCGCCCGACACCCTGCTGCTGGCCGAGGCGTTCTGGCTGATGGAAGGCTATTTCGTGCGCACTCTGGGCATGCACCGCGTCTACAACAGCGCCTTCATGAACATGCTCAAGGCGGAGGAGAACGCCAAGTACAGGCAGTCGCTCAAGAACGTGCTGGCCTTCGATCCCGAGATCCTCAAACGGTTCGTCAACTTCATGAACAACCCGGACGAAGAGACCGCGGTCGCGCAGTTCGGCAAGGACGACAAGTACTTCGGCGTTTGCCTGCTGCTGGCGACGATGCCGGGGCTGCCGATGTTCGGCCACGGCCAGATCGAGGGCTTCGCCGAGAAGTACGGGATGGAATACCGCCGCGCCTACTGGGACGAGGGGCCCGACCCGAACCTGATCGCACGGCACGAGCGCGAGATCTTCCCCCTGCTCCACCGCCGCTGGCTGTTCGCCGAGGCGCGCGATTTCCTGCTCTACGACTTCCATGGCCCCGACGGCGCGGTGGACGAGAACGTGTTCGCCTACTCCAACCGGGGCGCCGATGAGCGGGCGGTGGTTTTCTACCACAACCGTTACGCGGCCACGCGTGGCTGGATCCACCTGTCCGTCCCCTTCGCCGCCGAGGGCGCCCAGCGCGCGGGCGGCGAATCGCGAACCCTGGCGCGCCGCACGCTGGGCGAGGGCCTGGGACTCGCGGCCGACGAGGACATCTACTACGTCTTCCGCGACCAGATCGGCGGGCTGGAGTATCTGCGCGCCGGGCGGCAGTTGTGCACCGAAGGGCTCTATGTGGAGCTGGGCGCCTACAAGAGCCATGCCTTCGTCGCCTGGCGCGAGGTCCGCGACCCGGACCGCCGCTACGCCAACCTGGCCGCTTACCTGAACGGACGCGGCGTGCCAAGCGTGGATGAGGCGATGCGCCAGACCTTCCTGCAGCCGATCCACCAGGCCTTCGCGGAGCTGGCTGCGGCGGCGCTGGCCTGCCTGGAGGCTCCCGCGCCGCCGGCTTCGCTGCCCGGCCAGGACGCCGGGGCGCGTCTGGACACCGCCTCGGAGGCGGCACGCCGCCTGGCCTGGAGGATCGCCGAATCGACTGGCGCCCCGGCTGACGCCCAGGCCTATGCGGAGCAGGTCCGGCGGGATCTGGGGCGGCTGGCGTCGTGGCGCCGGACCGACCTGCCCGACGAGCTCGCAGCGCACCTGGCGGCCACCCCCCAGGCGACTGCCGTGATGGCGCTCTGGGTGCTGGTGAGGGAGCTTGGCCGCCTAGGCGGCGGCGACCCTGGCTGGCTGCCGCGCGGGCGCAGCCGGCTGGAGGAATGGCTGCTCGGCAGGGCCCTGGAGGCCATACTGCGCGATCGCGGTCTGGACGAGCAGGCCTCCGGGCGCGCCGTGACCGCCATCGGCATGATGATCAGCCAGCAGCTGTGGTGCAAGCACGCCGATGCCTCCGTGCTGCTCCCCGCCCTCCTGGCGGACGAGGATGTCCGCATCCTGCTGTCGATCCACCGCTACCAGGACGTCTTGTGGTTCAATCGCGAAGGCTGCTGGGAAACGTTGGGCTGGCTGCTGGCGGCGTCGATGCTGGCGGAGGACCAGGAACCCGTTGTCCGCGAGGCAGGGGCATCGGATCGGCTGCAGGCCCCGGCGCCGCAGCGAGACGTACTGGCGTTGCTGCGGGCTGCGGCCGAGCGCGCGGGATACCGCGCTGAAGCCTGGCTCCAGGAAGCCATTTCGGCCGCGCCGTCTGTCCGCGTGGACGGGCAGACACCGGAGAGGCCGCAGGACCGCCGCGGCGACGGGTGAGGTGTCTTGGCCGCGCTGCGCACGGCATGAGCCGGAAGCGTCCGCGGCGGCAAACACCAGCGCAAATGCCGCGGTGACACTGAGTCACCGCGGACATCTCGCTCAATATATCAGGGAAGGCAGGTCGTGCCGCGCTCAGGAAAGCGCGGGCTTGAGTGTCTTGATGACCTGCAGCAGCGTCTCCTTGGGCTGATAGCCGAGGAAGCGCTTGTGGATGCTGCCGTCCGGAGCGATCACCACCGTCGTGGGCAGGCCTCGGATAGGTCCGTATGCCTTCTCGATGCCGTTGGACGGCAGCGCCACGGGGAAGGTCAAGCGCTCCTTCTCCACGAAGGGGCGCACCACCCGCTCGCCCTCGTTGTCCATGGCGACGGCCACGATCGTCACCCCGCGGTCGCCGTAGGAGTCGTGGATCTCTTGCAGATGCGGCAAGGCCATCCGACAGGGGCCGCACCAGGTGGCCCAGAAGTCGACGATGACCACCTGGCCTCTCAGGTCGGCCAGCCGCAAAGCGTTGCCGGCCAGGTCGCGAAGCTCGAAGTCCGGCGCCGACGCGCCGCCGGTCTGCCCGGCCGCGCCCTGCTCGACGCCCTGTTCACGGCCGCAGCCGGCCGCGGCCACGGCCAGCGCGCCCAATCCCAACAGCAGCAGAGCGACTCGCGGTTTACCATGCACAGCGTTCACTTCTTGCTCCCTTTCGCGGTTCAGGGCCGCGGCACAGTCCGCGGCTCCGGATCAGCTCGCGTCCGGCGCCGGTGCGCGGCGCGTTCACCCCAGCTCGCTGGTCGGCATCACCCGCGCGAACCACGTCGCGAGGCGATCGAACTGGTTCAGCACGAGCAGCAAGCCGACCGCGATCAGCACGAGCCCGGAAACCAGTTCGATCTTGTGAAAATGGTTGCGGATCCGCTCGAAGAACTTGTAGAAAGCATTCAGGAACAGCGCCGCCAGCAGGAAGGGGATGCCCAGCCCGGCCGAGTAGAGCGCCAGCAGCAGAACGCCGCGGCTGATGGTCTCGGCGTTGGCGGCCAGCGCCAGGATCGAGGCCAGGATCGGTCCGATGCAGGGGGTCCAGCCGAAGGCGAAGGCCAGCCCCATCACGAAGGCGGTCGCCAGCCCCGCGCCGCCACCCGCCTGGAAACGGCGCTCGTATGCGAGCAGGGGGATGCGGACCAGGCCGGTCATGTGCACCCCCAGAACCAGGATCAGCACGCCCGCGATCCGCGCCAGCAGGGGCAGCCGCTCCAGCAGCCTCTGCCCCAGCGCCGAAGCCGAGGCGCCTAGCGCGACGAACACCAGGCTGAAGCCGATCACGAAGGCCAGGGAAGTCAGGAATACCCCCAGACCCTGCCGAGGCCGGCGCTCGGACGCGCGCATATCGGCCAATGAAACGCCGGACATGAAGCTCAGATAGGCAGGCACCAGCGGCAACACGCAGGGCGAGATGAAGGAAACGACGCCGGCCAGGAACGCGGCCGTCAGGCCGATCTCGGGTTGCATAGGGTTCTCCTTCGCCGTGGCGCGGCCGGCGCCCAGCAGGATGACGCCGGGCTGATCATACACTATAATAGTCGGGTTTGTTCCCGAAACGCTGCCCCAATATGGCGTAGCGCCGGCAGACCCGCCAGCCGGGAGGTCACTTTTTGGCCGCGGAACTCAGCGATCTGTTCGCCGAGCGCATCCTCGTCTGCGATGGCGCGATGGGGACGATGCTCTACGCCAAGGGCATCACGGTGCACCAGAACTTCGACGGCCTGAATCTCGCGCAGCCCGGCCTGGTCGGCGAGGTCCACCGGGCGTACGTGCAGGCCGGCGTGGACATCATCGAGACCAACACGTTCGGCGCCAACAGGATCAAGCTCGGCAGCTACGGCATCGCCGAGCAGATGGTCCAGATCAACCGCGCCGGGGTGCGGCTGGCGCGCTCCGCCGCGCCGCCGGGAGTGCTGGTCGCCGGCGCGATCGGGCCGCTCGGCCTGGCGTCCGCGCCTCTGGACGAGGACACGCGCGCGCTGGCGCAAGCGGCGTTCGCCGAGCAGGCCGGCGCCCTGCTGGACGAGGGGATCGACCTGTTCATCCTGGAGACATTCCCGGGGGTGGCCGAGCTGCGCTGCGCGATCGCGGCGGTGCGCGGACTGGGCGACACACCGATCGTCGCCCAGCTGACCTTCGACGACCAGGGCGTCACACCGCACGGCGACACTGCGGAGCAGGCCGCCGCCGCCCTCGACGCGCTGCCCGTCCAGGCGATCGGCGCCAACTGCTGTGTCGGGCCCCAGCCTATGTATGGGGTCATCGAGCGCATGGTCCCCCACACCCGCAAACCGCTGGCCGCCCAGCCCAACGCCGGCTCGCCGCAGCTGATCAACCAGCGGCTGCACTACCTTACCTCGCCGGACTACCTGGCGCTGTACGCCAAGCGGTTCGCCAAGCTGGGGGCGAGGCTGCTCGGAGGGTGCTGCGGTACCACGCCGGATCACCTGCGCGCGGTGTGCGAGGTCGCCCGGGCGCTCAGTCCCCGGAGGGTCCAGGTGCAGATCGCGACCGCGCCCGACTCGCCTCAGCCCGCTTCCGCGCCGAGCGGAGAGCCTCCGCTCCCGGCGCCCCAGGGCCGCGAGGAGAAGTCGCCGCTGGGACGCAAGCTGAGCGAGAAGTTCGTGATCAGCGTCGAGATCAATCCACCGCAGGGTCTGGACATTTCCAAGGCGCTGGCGGCCTCGCGCCTGCTCAGCGACCACGGCGTCGACGCCATCAACATCCCGGACGGGCCTCGCGCCACGGCGCGCATGAGCCCTCTGAGCCTGGCGCTCGCCGTGCAGACGCGCACACAGCTCGAAGCGATCCTGCATGTCTGCTGTCGCGACCGCAACCTGATGGGGCTGCAGGCCGATCTGATCGGGGCGCACACGCTGGGCATCCGCAACGTGCTGGCGGTCACAGGCGACCCGCCCAGGGTGGGCGACTATCCGGATCTGCGCGGGGTGTTCGATCTCGACGCGATCGGGCTGGTCGGCCTGCTGGCGCGCTTGAACCAGGGGCGCGACCGCGGCGGCCGCGCGATCGGCGGCCGCACGCGCTTTCTGATCGGGGTCGGGGTCAATCCCGGCTCGGCGCGGCCGCAGGAGGAAGAGGAGCGTTTCCAACGCAAGCTGGCCGCCGGCGCCGAATTCGTCCTGACCCAGCCCCTCTACCAGCCGGAGCCCCTGGAGCGTTTCCTGGCCCTGGCGCGCCAGGCAGGCGTGCCGGTGCTGGTGGGCATCCTGCCCCTGGCCGGCCACCGCAACGCGGAATTCCTGCACAACGAGGTGCCGGGAATGCAGATCCCGGCTCCCATCCGGGAGCGCATGGAGCACGCCGGCGAGGGCCGGCGCGGCCGGGAGGAGGGCATCGCCATCGCCCGCGAGGCGCTGCGGGCGGCGAAGTCCCTGGGCGTGGCCGGCGCCTACATCATGCCGCCGCTGCAACGTTACGAGACCGCGGTCGCCGTGCTGCAGGGGGTGATCTGACCGGCGGCGGCCCTATTGCAGAGGCTTCTCCTTGCGCAGGTCGACGTCGAAGATGCGCAGGGGCGCGCCGTCGCTCTCGGTCAACACTTCCAATATGCCGTCGCCGTCGATGTCCAGCAGCACCAGGCGGGCGCCGAACACCTCGTCGGACCATTCCACCTCGCCGGTGCGCGCATCGAGGACCTGGCCGGTGTTGAGCACGAGTTCGTTCCTGCGGTCGCCGTCCACATCCCCGATGGCCAGACGCGTCGCCTCGTACTCGTGCAGGCTGGTCCAGTCGCGGTTGAAGCTCTTGCCGTCGAGGTAGTGGATCTTGCGGTCGGCGTTGACCACGATCTCGAGCTGCGGATCGTCGTCGACGTTGCCGACGGCGAACGAGTGGATGCGGGCGAAGTCGCTGCTGAGGCTCTCGTAGCGCAGCCGGCGGTTGGCCACGTCGAAAACGTAGACCACCCCGCCGCTGGTGCGGGCGACGACTTCCTCGAGCCCATCCCGATCAAGGTCGGCCACCAGCACTTCCTCGACGACGCCGTTGAGCTGTTTGCTCTTCCAGACGCTGCGGCTGGCGCCGTGGGTCAGATGCAGGACATGGACCAGGCCGTAGCGATCCCCCAGCACCAGATAAACGCCGGCGGCACCGTCGGGCGGATAGAGCATCGCCAGGTGATCCATTCTCTCGACCGCCGCCACGATCGCCTGGTATTCCTGATCGTCCAGTTCCTGCGGCGAGGAGGCGATCGCCGCGCCCGCGCAGGCGCAGAGCGCCAATCCGATTCCACAGAAGACGCCGGGGAGGGCCGAACGCGGCTTCCGGACGCCATGCGACGGCGCGGCGTGCCGGGGGCGACGCAGAGGCAGCGTGGTTGCCATGTCACTCCTCGAGGAAGCGGCCGGCGCGTTGCCGGCGGCCGTTTGCGCGCGCGCACCAGCCGCGCGGGAACCGCGCCAGTCTAACACGAGACTCAGGGGGAAATCCCCAAAAAACGCGTCCGGCGGCGTGCGCCGTCACCAGGGGGCGGGAATGCCGGCGCCCAGATGCAGCGACCAGCCGGTGTAATCGAGCCCCGCATGCCTGTAGACATGGTAGCGCGCGCAAACCATGAAGAGGCTCGCGCCGTCCGGGCTCAATTCCCATCCGGCCTCGAAGAGTGGCATGAACCACTTGTCCGCCGCCGTTCCCCCATCCCCCTCGCCCGCGTCCCGCGGATACGTGGCGCTGGCGATTCCCATGCCCGCGCCCAGGAATGGTGACGCGCCGACGGCGGCGCGACGCCAGTCGCGGCCGTAGTGCCGCAGCAGCAGCTGGCCGGAGAGCAGGCGCCGGTCGCTGGCCACGGGCCGCCGCGCAGCTTCCACCACGATGGCCGTGTTCCACTCGAAGAGCGGCCGCCACAGGTCGGCGGCGGCATGCGGCCTGAAGACCAGGCCCAGGCCGTAGCCAGCCTGGAAGGCGTCGTGGCGGCTGGTCCCTCCCAGGGAAAGCGAGCCGTACACGAAGACCGCCCCCGGCCCGATCGGTCGCTCCAGCGCCGAGGGCGGCGAACCCGCGGCCGCCGCAACGGCTGGCGGAGTCGGCAAGCCGGCCGCCAGCAGGACGAGCCGCCACAGAAGCGGTCGATGAAGCGGTCGAGCGGTCTTGATGATCCCCACGGCCGTACACCTCCCCCGCGTCCGCCGCGGGTGTCGGCGGCCATGCAACGAAGATGCCAGGCATTGATCTCATAAGGCATTGATAGAAAAGAAGCTGTAGGTTATGCTAGACTGGCGGCGCCCGCGGCCCGCCCGCAGGTCGTCCGCCCTGGCCGGTTACCAGCCAGCGCAGCCGAGGGTCCGTGCGCGGAGAGCGCGGGGGCGGAGAGCAACCATGTCCCATGCCAACGATCGGTCCCCGCCGGATGGCAGCTACTTCGTCCTGGACGGCCCGGGCCAGGCAGAACTGCGCGTGGAGCGTTCCCGGTTTCTGGCGCTCGCGGCGCCGGCCGGCGACGAGGCGGCGGCGCGGCGTCACCTGGCCGAAGCGGCGCGTCGCCACCACGACGCCCGCCACATCGCCTGCGCCTGGCGTCTGGGGCATGGCAGGACGCTGCGCGAGCTGCGCAGCGATGCCGCAGAGCCGGCCGGGACCGCGGGCGAACCGATCCTGGCCGCTCTGCGCCGCGCCGGGGTGACCGACGCGGCGGTCGCGGTGGCGCGTTGGTTCGGCGGCGTCAAGCTGGGGCCGGCCGGCCTGGCGCGCGCCTACGCAGCGGCGGCCGCGGCCGCCCTGGCGGCGGCCGCGCAGCGACGCGTCATTCCGGGCGACGAGCACGAACTCCTGCTGGCCTACGAGCACCAACGCGCCGTCGCGCACCTGCTGGCGGCTCATGGCGGGCGCACGCTGAGCGAGGTGTATGGCGAGCAGGTGCGCTGGCGGGTCTGGTTGCCCGCCGCCAGCCGCGACGCCTTCGCCGAGCGGCTGCGCGAGGTCACGGCGGGCGGGGCGCACATGAAGGCGCCGGCCTAGGCGGCCGGCGCCGATCCGTCCTGGCCCTGGCCCGCCCGCGGCTCAGGCCATTTCGCACATGTCCGCGTAATCATGCATGTAGCGAAACGTCTTCGAGCTGCGGATCTTCTCGAACGCCTCTTCCTTGATCTGGCGGATGCGCTCGCGGGTCAAGCCCATGATCTGGCCGATCTCCTCCAGCGTCATCTCATGCTCGGCGCCCAGCCCGTAGTAGAGCCGCAGCACGGTGGCCTCGCGCTCCTTCAAATCAGACAGCATGCGCTCGATGCTCTCCTGCAGATCCTCCTCGAGGACGTCGGCGTCGGGACCGCGGCCCTTGGTGTCCTCGAGGAAATCGAGGTACGTGGAGTCCTCGTCGTTGCCGACGTAGTCGTCCAGGAAGAAATTGTCCTGCATCAGCGGCAGCGTGTCCTTGACCTCATCCAGCGACAAGCCCAGCTCGATCGCGATCTCCTCCGCGCTCGGCTTGCGCCGCAGGCTCTGCTGCAGCTCGCTGGAGACCTTCTTGATCTGGTTCAAAACGCGCGCGCGGTTGAGCGGCATGCGCACGATCTTGCTGTGGTTGGCCAGCGCAGCCAGGATCGCCTGACGGATCCACCAGACGGCGTAGGAAATGAACTTGTAGCCGCGGGTCTCGTCGAAACGTTGCGCCGCCTTGAGCAGGCCCAGATTGCCTTCGTTTATCAGGTCCTCCAGCGGCACGCCGTAATGGGCGTACTCCTTCGCGATCGACACCACGAAGCGCAGGTTGGACTTGACCAGCGTGTGCAGCGCATCCGGATCGTTGGACCTGATCCCCCGCGCGAGATCGCATTCCTGGCTGCGGTTCAGGAGCGGGTACGCCTTGACCTCCTGGAAGTAGAGATCCAGGTTGGTCATCAGGCGAGCCGCATCGCGGCGGGGTTCCCGCCTGGCCTCGCGCTTCGGCTTGGCCTTGGTTTTCGACTGCTGGGCCATCGCTCTTTCCCTTCTATTCGTGCGCCCCACGCGGGCGAGGGTGGGGGGAAGAATCTGCCCTGCCCATTACAAATCCCATACCAGGATACGGACCTTTCCCTGTCCCTTTTGTTAATTTTAAAATATTGCGAAATAAATACTTATGGCAATGGATGCCAGAGCCGTCCGCCTTCGACGCCTGTTCGGGTGTCCAACGTTGACATTCTGTCAAGAAGGCCCCCCAGTTGGGGCCACATTGTCATCGCCGCAGCCGGCCGCTGGACCCGCTCGCGCCGCCACCGCCGGTTTGGCCTGGCCTCCATCGCGAGCGCAGCGTACGCTTGGCGGCGAGGTCCAGATTCGGGAGGGCGGCCGCTTCCGCGCCATCGATTGCGGTGCCTGCGCTTCCCGCCCGAAAAACCTTTCTCCCCGGGATGCGGCCGCACAGCGCGATGATCAGCCCCTCGCCTCCCCCCACGTCGCGATTCCCCGCTCACTGGCGCGCCATCGGCGCGCTCGGCCTGGCTGTCCCCATGCTGCTGGGGCTCGCCCTCGCTGCCCATGACCTGAGCGATCTGGACATCTGGCTGCACGATCGCGTGGGCGGCGATCTGCTGCGCGGCGCATGGCCCCGCACCAACAGCTACAGCTTCACGGCGCCGGATCACCCCTGGGTCAACCACGAGTGGCTGTTTCAGGTCTTGGTCGCGACGGCGGGAACGGGACGCACCGGCGAGTCGCGGGCCGTGCCGTGGAACGTCCTGCGCGTGGCGCTGTCCGCGGGCTTGCTGCTGCTGCTGTTGAGAGGGGACAGACAACCGCCGGCGCAACGGCGCGACGCCGCCGCGCGGCGCGCGGCGGCGCTGGCTCTGCCCGCGGTCGCCGCGCTCGCACTGCTGTGGCCACGGCTGGTGCTGCGGCCCGAATTGCTGTCGCTGCTGGCCTTCGTCCTGGCCTTGCGCTGGATCGAGTCGGCCTGCCGGCCGACCGGACCCTTCGCGGTCGCCGCGGCGTCGAGGCCGGCGGGCGCCGGCTCCGGGGTCCGGCGCTGGGCTCCTCTGTTCTCGCCGCGCCAGCCCGCCGGCCGGATGTTCTGGCTGACGGTCGTCTGGGCGCAGTGCCATGGTTTCTTCGCCTTGGCGCCGTTGCTCTGGCTGTTCGCCTTGCTGCTGCGCCCCGCGGAATCAGCGCTGTCGCCGCCGGGCGGCAAGCCAGCCGCCCTTGCAACGCCGGCGGGCGTGGCGGGACCGCTGATCGCCGCGCTGCTGGCCGGTCTGCTCACCCCCAACGGCCTGGCCGGGCTCGTCTACCCCCTGCGCGCCCTGGGCCAGCTCGGCGGCGACAGCGTCGACCTGCGCGTCGCGATCGCCGAGATGGCGCCGCTGCTGGCGAACGAGAGCAGGCTCGGGCTCACGGTCGCCGTGTTCAAGCTCTCGCTCGTCTGGTCGGTGCTGTGGGCGGCGGGCACGCTGGGGCGCGTCGGTCTGCTCCGCCTCGCCGTCCTGGTGTTCGCCGCCGCCGCCGCCATCCACAGCCAACGCAACCTCGGCTTCTACGCCCTGGCCTTCATGCTGGTCCACACGGGCTACGCCGCCGACCGCCGCTGGTTGTGGCTGCCGCTCTGGCGCCGCCTGGCGGAGCGTGGACCGGCCAGGCGGGTCCGCGCCCTGACGCCCGCGATCCTGGCGCTCATGGCCACCGCCGTCGCCGCCGCCTGGCTGCCCGCCATCCTGGACAACCGCTTCTACCTCGCCGAAGGAGTGGCGACCCGCACCGGCTGGAGCGTCACCCCCGCGCACTATCCCTTCCTTGCAGCCCGTACAGCCGCAGCCCAGGGGGCGGGTCGGTGGCGGCTGGCCAACAACATCGACGCCGCCTCGACGCTCGTGCAGGCCCGCGCCGGCCCGGTCTTCATCGACGGCCGCACCGAAGCCTATCCACCGGCGGTGTGGCGCGATTACCAGGCGCTGGGCCAGGGCGGCGCCTCGGCCCTGTCCGTGCTGGACCGACGCCGCGCGGACGCCGTCGTGCTGGCGCACCGCAGCCTTGCCGCCCAGCGGTTGTTGGCTTCGCTGTTGGAGACGCCAGGCTGGCGTCTGCTCGAGGCGGATGAAGCCGGGGTGGCGTTCGCGAGGACGGAGAATCGGGACGATGATCGCTCCGCGGCCAATGCCGCGGTCCTGGGCGCCGCCGCCCGCCGGCTGCTGGCGGCGACGCCGGCGCAGGGCGGCGCCCGCACCGCCGACCGCTTCGTGGCGCTCGGCGCCCTGCTGCGCCTGGCAGGCGACCCGCACACGGCCGATGAGCTGTACCGGCGCGGGCTGGCATACTGCCCCGGCCATCCCGTCCTGGAGCACAACCGCGGCAACCTCCTGCTTGCCCGCGGCGACGCTTCCGGAGCGCTGGCCCACTTCCGCCGCGCCTTGCGCGGCAATCCTCGCCTGGTGGAAGCGAGGATCAACGAAGGGGTCAGCCTGCTGCAGCTCGGAGACGCCGCGGGCGCCGCGCGCGCCTTCGCCGCGGCGCTGCGGGCGGCTCCCCGCCGCGCCGGGGTCTGGGCCAACCTGGGCGAGGCGCGCCTGCGGATGGGCGACCGGACCGGCGCGCTGGCCGCCTACGACCGCGCCCTGGCGCTGCAGCCGGGCGACGCCCAGCTCAGGCAGCGCGCCGCCGCCCTTCGCCGCGGCGGCTGAGCGCCGCCGGCGTGGCGCCCCGCCCCCGGGCTAGTAGGTGACCAGGACGCGGTACGTCAGCACGCTTTCTCCCCCCGCCGGCACCGGCACGGCGAACGACATCTCCGTCGCGCTGCGCTTGGTCGCGGGGTGGGAAGATTCGAGCACGCGCCAGTCGCCGCCGACCCTTTCGTCCACCTCGATCGTCACCGCCTCGTCCTTGCGATTGCGCAGCACGATCTGGAAGGCCGATTCATGCGACCGCTCGCTCACGCGGCGGTAGTCGGTCTGTGTCCGTTCCGCCACGAGGTCGAAGGCGATGCCGACCTGCAGCTCGATCCGTTCGTCTTTGGGCGTGTGGCCGATGCGGTCCTCGCCCAGCAACTGCCGGCTGCCCGAAGCCGCCTGCCCGTAGACGCGCACCACCCCCGCGGGGAGCGGACGCCCTAGATTGTTCTTCTCGGTGTTGAGAAGATCGTACGAGACGGCCACCCGCTGCTGGCCGAGCTGGCGCCCCTTGCTGCCGTCGCGGAACCAGTAGGCCGGCGCGGTCAGGCGGTAGCGCCGCTGCACCGAGATGTTCTCGGCCTCGAACAGGGAGATCTGCTTGATCTGACCGTCCTTGAGCAGCGTCGTGCCCTGCAGCGTGTAGAGGTGGTAATCGTACAGCGCCTCTTCCTGGAAGGCGTCCGCCGCCGCCTTGACCGCCATCATCTCGGCCATCATCCGGCCATCGGGCGCCGGCGCGGCCTGATGGATCTCCCCGGCCACCAGCAGCAGCCGCGCGTCGGCGAAGGTCGCGCCGCAGCGATTGTCCACCGATACCCAGGCCTGCAGACCGGCCCTCTGCCCCTTGGCGTCGAGCTGCAGCACGTAGTCGGCCGACCAGGAGATGCCGCGCGTCAGGTAGGAGGCCTCGACCTGCGCCGGTCCGCCGCGCCCCGCATCGACCAGCCAGACGAGCGTCGGCCGGGCGCGCAGGTTCTCGGGCAGCGCCGGCAACGCCAGCCTTCCCGGCACCTCGAACACGACCTCGCCCCCCACCTCGAAGATCGGCCCCGCGGTCATGCCCAGCAGACGGCCGGTGACACGCTGCCCGTCCTCCTGGATCCAGGAGATCTCACGCCCCACGTACTTCTCCAGGATCTTCTCCCGCGACATCAGATCGAACTCGTAATTCTGTTCCAGCACGGTCATGGCGGCTCGCCCCGCGCCGCCGACCAGCAGGGAGCGCGGCTCGATCTGCGCCGGCACGTCCTGGAATTCGAGCAGCGACCGCCCCGCCGGCAGCGAGATCGTGCGTTGTTCCCGCACCAGCGCCAGGTTCTGGTTGTAGACCGTCACGTCGAGCGCCTGTCGCGATTGCGCGCCGCTGATCACGGGCCCGGCGGCCGGCGGGGCGGCGGCGGCGAGAGCGGGCAAACTGCCCAGCAACGCCGCGGCCAGCAGAGATCGTTTCCCGGACATCATCCTCTCCTTTTCCCGCGGACCGGGCGGACGACAGGCCGTCGCCGCCCTCGTTCCGCGCTCGCTCAACGGTTTCGAACCTTCGTGGCAGCGACCGCCTCGGCGGGCGCCGCTGCGACGGTTCGCGCTTGCGGGGCGGTCGGTTCCCGCGGCGCAACCATGGCTAAAGCCAGCGGCGGGAACGTCGAAAGCAAGGTACCACAGCCGTCTCCCCCGCCGCCAGGGCCGTGCCGCAGGGGCGGCGGCGGCGGAGAGACCGAGGGCCGCCGCCGGCTGCCGGCGGGCGAGCAGCGCTGACCTGGGGGCATCTGGAGGTGAGGCATGAGCAGCACCGTGCTCATCGTGGACGATGCGGAATTCATGCGGGTGATGCTCAGGGAGATTCTGGTCGATGCCGGCCTGCAGGTGGTGGGCGAGGCCGCCAACGGCGAGGAGGCGGTGCGGCTCTACAACGAATTGCGGCCCGACCTGATCACGTTGGATATCACGATGCCGGTGCTCGACGGCGTCGAGGCGCTCAAGCGGATCCTGGCGCTCGATCCACGCGCCACGGCCGTGATGGTCTCGGCGCTGGGCCAGAAGCAGAAGGTGCTCGAGGCGATCCAGAGCGGCGCGCGCGATTTCCTGATCAAACCCTTCGATCCCGATCGCGTGCGGGCGACCATCGACCGCCTTGTGGAGCAGGCCGTCGGCTGACCGCGGCGCCGCGGCCTTTCAGCCCAGCGTCGCGACCGACAGGGCGGCCAGCCCCAGCGCGAAGCAGTAGAAGGCGAAGCGCCAGAAATGGCGGGCGATGACGGCGCGCGTCGTCCAGCGGATCGCCAGCAGGCCGACGCCGAAGGCGACCAACGCCCCCGCCAGCAGCTCCGCCACGCTGGCGCCCTCGGTCGGCACGCCCTCGACCAGGTGCAGAACCAGCGCCCCCAGAATGGCCGGCACCGAGAGCAGGAAGCTGAACCGGGCCGCCTCGGCGCGCGGCAGTCCCATCCAGAGCGAGGCCGTGATCGTCGCTCCGGAACGGCTCAGGCCGGGCAGGATGGCCAGGGCCTGCGCCCCGCCTATCACCAGCGCCCGCCAGGGCGCCGGCGCGCACGGCTGCCAGGCGTCGGTCTCCTCGGCGCAAGCCGGGCGCGCGGCCCGCGTCGACAGCAGCAGCACGCCCGTGACCAGCAGCGCCAGCGCCACCGGCAGCGTGCTTGCGAACAACGAGGCGATGCTCTCCTTCAGGAGCAGGCCGACCGCGACCGCCGGCAGGGTCCCCACCGCCAGCGCGCCCACGTAGGCGAGCGCGAGGCGGTCCAGCCGCAGCAGCCGTGCCGCTTCCCGCCGGTAGACGCACAGGACCGAACCCAGCGTGCCCACGTGCAGCACGACATCCAGGAAGAGGGCACCTTCCTTCAGCCCGAACAACTGCTGCAGCAGGGCCAGATGGCCAGAACTGCTGATCGGCAGGAACTCGGTCAGCCCCTGCACGACGGCCAGGATCAGCACATGCGGCATGGTCAACGGGGATCCGCCCTTCCACGGTTCTTCGGTTTCGGGGGTCAGCTCCGGCCGCCGAAGCCGTTGGCGGCTGCACGGGAGGCGCGCGAAAGCCGGTAATGACGCCGCGCTTCCTGCGCCAGATGGAGGGCGTCGTAGGTCAGGCCCAGCTGGTAGTGCAGGCGGCTGTCCTCGGGGAACGCCTCCAGCGCCTGCCGCAGCTCGGCCAGCGCTTCCTCGTGTCGGGCAAGCTTGTGCAGGCAGGCGCCGATGTTGAAATGCGTGCGGGTCAGACGCGGATCCGCCCGCCGGGCCAGCAGGAAGCGAGGAATCGCCTCGCGATAGACCCCCTTCTTCATCAGGCAGAGGCCGGCGTAGTAATGCCCGAGCGCGAAGTCCGCCTCGTGCCTCAAGGATGCCTCGAAGCATTCCAGAGCCTCGTCGTAGGCATCGTTGGCGAAATGCACCAGGCCGAGGTTGTGGTAGCCCTCGGCGTCCGGCTGCACGGCGATCGCGGCGGCGAAGGCGCGGATGGCATCGGCCGTGCGGCCCGCCTCGGCGTAGAGGGCCCCCAGGTTGTGATGAGCCTGGGCATTCTGCGGATCGAGCGCGATGGCGCGCTGGTAGGCGGCCACGGCTTCGTCGCGGCGTCCGAGCTGGTCGAGCGCCGCGCCGAGGTTGGTCAGATAGCGGCCCTGGGCGGGATCGAGTTCGCACGCGCGGCGGAACGAAGCGCAGGCAGCCGCGAAATCGTTCTGCTTGCGGCGAACGCAGCCCAGGCGGTAGAACCAATCCGCCTGCGTCGGATCAAGGCCGATCGCCGTCTCGTAGGCGACGCACGCCGTGGCCAGCCCGCCCTCGTTCTCGGCGCGCCTGCCCTTCTCGAACCACTCGGCGGCAGTGGCCGCAGCCCGGGCGCCGGCCATGGATTGCGACTCCGTTGCGGACATGCGCGGCAGGATAGCCCAGGGCCGCACCACGGTCAAGCGGCCTCCCAGACCGGCGGGCGGCCGATGCGGCGCGGTGTCAGGGAGCTGGGGGCCGCGGCCTCAATCCAGGCCGGGCCCGCGCGGGTCGACCTCGATCTCCAGCAGGAGGCGGATGGAGCCGTACTTGTCCAGGGTGCTGCGCGGGATGCGCACGGGAATCACGACAGGCGGGCGGCGCTGTGCGAACATCACTCCGGTGGCCGGCTCCGGCTCGATGTGGATGGCGGGCCCCGGCGCCGCCATGATCGAATCCGGCCTTTCCGCCGGCAGCGGCGGCGGCGCCGGAGCGCACGCCGGATCCTCCTGCGGCGGCGAGGGCTGCGACGGAACCTGATCCGGCTGGGAGAGCTGGCGCAACGTGAGGCTCAGAACGCTGCGCAGGGTGTCGCGCACGCCGTCGGCGCGCGACGCGTCGGCCGCGTTCGACGGCACGCCCCAGGGATTCAGCAGGCTCTCCAGCTGCTCGACGGGCAGCGCGTCCGGCAGGTCCCGCTTGTTGTACTGGAGGACCAGCGGCAGCGAGGTCAGGTCCTGACCGCTGCCTGCGAGCAGGTTCTTGAGCGATTCCAGAGAACTCAGATTTGCGTCGAGGCATGACGCCCGGGCGTCGGCGACGAAGACCACGCCGTCATAGGGAAACCCGCCGTCGCCCGCCAGCGCCTCGTCCGTCTCGCTGGACGAGTCCAGAGCGTACAGCAGCACCACCCATGCCCCCAGCGCGCCGGCATCGAGATGGAAGCCGAGGCGTTCGCCCGTGTCCGGGCCCGGCGGCGCCACCAGATGCGCGGGCGGCAGAGATCCGCTGATCGCCCTCAGATTGGCGGTCTTGCCGCAACCACTCGGTCCGTAGAACAAGATCCGGCAGGTGCGTGTGGCGGCTGCGGGTATGGCGCTCACGTGGAGTTGCTCCCTGAGGCTGGCGGTCCCGCCTAGGAACCAGCAACCCCCATGCCACGCACGGCGAATCCAATGCAATGCTATCCCGATACTTAGACTCTCCGCCGCGCGCGCGGCCGCGAGGCGGCCGGGCATTTTGCACGGCAGGCCCGGGCAGTCATCGCCGGCGGCCGCCGCAATGCGCGCTCAAGATATTGCCGCAAACGGCGATAGAGTGAAGGTCACGCGCGGTCGCCCACAAGGTCGCGCCTCGAACCACCAACCGCGGAGCAGCTGCGATGACCGCCACCAACACCGATCGCATCCTCAAGGCCATGTTCGCGCGCCTGCTGCACATCGAGATGGATCCCGCCACCGTGGAGAAGCTGGTGTCGGTGATCGACGGCGTGTCCGAAAGGCTGCAGGAGAATCTGGATCTGGCGACGGTGCAGGGTCAGAACACGTTCCGGGCGCTGGTGTGCAGCATGATCGTCCACGGCTGGGGCATGGGCATGCATCCCCACAACAGCCCCGGGCGCACGCTCGACGGCGAGCCGATCGAGGTCAAGGTCTCGCGCGATATCCTGATCCCGCTGGAGGACCTGCAGGCGCTGCGCTACGTCAAGAAGGACGCCGAAGGCCGGGTCAGGAAGGCGCTGTTCGAACCCGATCAGAACAGCCGCGTGCGGATGAAGATCGATCAGATCCTCGCCGACATCAGCCGGCAGAAGTGGGAGGAGTAGCGTCGTCGCGGGGCGCCTCGTAACGCTTCACGACCTCCACCGTCCGGCCCTCGTCCCGATAATCGACGGTGTCCATGAGCGCTTCGATCAAGAAGATGCCGCGCCCGCCGGGCCGCCACAGGCGATCCGGGCGGCGAGGATCCGCCACCCCCTCGCGGCGAAAGCCGCGTCCCTCGTCGGTGACCGTGAGCCGGAACTGACCGGCGTCGATCTGCACCCGCACCGCCACGTGCTTGTCGCGGCAGCCGCCGTTGCCATGCCGCATCGCATTGGTCATCAGCTCGTCGATCACCAGCGGAATGGTCGACAGCCAGTCATCTTGCGGATGCCCGAATTCGCGCAGCAGCAGACCCACGGCGTGGCTGAGCGCGGGGATCAGGCTCTCGTCGCTGGGCAGATTCAACTCGAAGGTGACGCGGCCATGCCCGGCCAGCCTGGCGTCGGGCCGGAAGACGCGCTCGAAACGCCAGGCGCGGAGAAAATCGGCCAGATCGGGCTCCACCGGATCCGCGCGCTCCCCCGGCTCGGCCGGCGCCGCACCGCCGCCGCCGTTGCAGGTAGCCAGGGCGAGCAGGAAGCGACCGTCGCCGAGGCGATCGCGGATGGCCGAGGTCAGTTCGGCGGGCAACTCGCCGCCGCGCTCCGCCACGACCAGCAGGCCGCAGATCCGTTCGCCGCCGGCCAGGGGCGCCGGCCCGGTCTCGTCTCCGATCACCAGCAGACGCAATCCGTCTCCCAGAGCCGGCGCCAGGCCCTTCTGCTCGGCCAGGGCGTGAGCCGCCAGCGAGAACGTCAGGACTTCCGTCACATTCCGCTCCATCGTGCCGGTCGCGGGTCTAGAAAACCTTCTGGCCCTCGGCCAGGATCTCGTTGAGCGCGTCCCGGAAATGCGAGGTGCTGTTGGCCACCTCGGGCGTCACCCGCTCCTTGTACAGCTCCCAGGACTTCTTGATCTCCGGGCCGAGCGCCTGGATCAGGTTGCCCTCGCTCAGAGCACGGTCCCGCGCCTCGCGGTTGTAGACCAGGATGTCAGAGACCAACGCGCGCGCCAGGCGTCGGGCCTTGTCGCGGTCGCGCCGCGGTTTCTGAGCGATGTCGCCAGCAACCTCCACCTCCAGGGTAGGCGCGACCGTGGCGGCCGCAGCCGCGGGCGCCGCGGGCTGCGCGGCCATCGCTTCCGGCGGCGGCGGCGCCGCCGCGCCCGCCGGCGCGGCGTCCATGTCCGGCGCAGGCCGCGCCCCGGCGGGAGCCTGCCGGGCGGCCGGCACCTCCACCTCACGCTGCGCGCTGCGATCCGGCAGCGGGATCGCGGCCGGTTCGGCCTTGGCGGCCGGGCCCAGGGACGAGCCCGATTCGCGCGAGAAGATCGCGGGCGCGCTGACCTGCCGGCCCGCACCGCCGGCCGGTGGGCCGGTCCTGCCCGGCGCGCCGAAGAAGTCGCCGGTGCTGCGTTCGATCACCAGATTGTCCGCGGACGCTTCCGCCGGCGTGCCGGCCAGGGTCCCATCCAGCGCGAACACGGTGGTGCAGCGGGGACAGCGCACGCGGATCCTGCGCCGCGGCACCTTGGCGTCCTCCAGCCGGTAGCGGGTCTGGCAGCCTGTGCAGGTCGTGATCATCTCGAAGACCTCCTCGCGGGTCGATAAGCCGCTGGCGCGCGCCTGCGGCGCCACTCACAACGCGTGCGCCGGCGCGGCGGTTTCCAGCCATGGGTCCCCGCCGCTGCTCCCCTGGCGGCTGAGGAACGGGAACAGGTCCAGGCTCTCCTGGAACGCCACCTGGATCATCTCCAGCAAGGCCGGCAGCGCTTCGAGGCGCAGAGCAAGCGCTTCGGCCGCCGGCGGCAGCAGCCGCGGCACGCGGCGCAGCGACGGAGCGTCCAGCTCCAGCGCATGGGCGAACACGTCGGCTGCGTGCACGAGCCAGCACAGCCGCGGCTGGGCGCTGCTGGCCGGTTCATGGTGTCCGGCGATGACATCGCCGTACGGGGCCGGCAGCCTCCAGCGCTTCGCCAGCGTCCGGCCAAGCCGGGCATGGTTCATGCCCAGCTGTTCCGTCTCGCACTCCAGCATGGTGCGGCCCGACCGCTCGGCCTCGGCCAGCACCGCGGCCAGTTCACGCGGGAAATGATGCAGCCAGAAGATCTTGCCGATGTCATGCACCAGGCCGGCGAGGAACAGTTCCTCCGCCTGCTGCCAGCCCAGATGGCTGCCCAACGCCTGCGCAGCCGCCCCCACCGCCAGCGAATGCCGCCAGAAGCTCCCGGCAAGCTCCCGCGCCGCCGGGTCGTCGGGCAGGAGTTTCAGGACGCTGGTCACCAGGA
The DNA here is from genome assembly GCA_964461255.1 of uncultured Fibrobacteraceae bacterium. Lineage (GTDB taxonomy): Bacteria > Krumholzibacteriota > Krumholzibacteriia > LZORAL124-64-63 > LZORAL124-64-63 > CAYWTR01. The sequence continues at coordinate 45,685 of CAYWTR010000018.1, forward strand.
CCGTCTCGCGCACCGCCCGCTGGCCCATCACGCTCGCGGCCCGCGTCACGGTGGTGACCGGTTGACTCAGGCCGTAGCGCGCGGAGTTGGCCACGCGCAGCAACCGCGTGCTCATCACGGGATCGCGGCCGATCGCCTGCGCGACGCGCGCGGCCGGCACCTGAGGATCGCGCGTCAAGGCCTCAACCTCGTGAAAAACACCCGGCAGGGTCGGCAGCTCGTTCACGCGCCGCGCCAGGTCGTTGACCCGCGCGCGCATGGCCCGCTCGCCCTCGCGGCCCGGTGCGGGCGCCTCCGCCGGCTGCGATGGCGCCGGCGGCTGGCCCCCCCCGCACGACTTGATGTCCACGGTGACATCGCGCAGAGCCGTCATCACCGGATCGCCCTCCACGGGGCCGAACCGCCGCCACTGCCGCTCCTTCACGTCGGCGCACACACGCTCCTGCTCGGGCGTTGGAGGCTCGCCGGCGGGGCTGGTTTCCAGGTAGACATGCGTCACCCCCTGCGCGCGCAGGTAGCCGATTCGGCGCTCGTTCAGCGGCAGACCGGCCTGCAGCAGCACCATCCCCCGCCCGTTGCACACGGGGTGCCCCAGCACCGCCTCCGGCGGAATGTCGCTCAATGGACAACGACGCATGCGGCTCCGGCCGCCGCGCGGCCGGTTCCTTTCCCGCCCCTCTCTTCGTCAACTGGCTGGGAAGCTTGAGGATTAAGCCTGCGAGGGCCCCACGCGCCCGCGAGCGCCCCGCGGCTGCGGCAGCCGGCGCAGAATCTCCTGCAGGCGATCCTGCTCCAGCCGCTCCCATTCCCAGAGCATGTGGAAGATCTGCCAGTGCTGGGGCAGCAGGATGCCGCCCGCCGAAAAGACGCGGAAAAAGCGCCGGCGCCGCTCGGCCTGGGAATAGCCCGGCAGCAGAGCGCGCCGCAGACGCCCATCCAGCGTGACGGACCAGGCCTCCTGAAACGCCTCGGCCAATTCGGGCGGAACGGCGCCGGGGGTGACCGTGCCGTCGCAGAGATCGCGCAACAGCAGGAACTGGTGATAGAAGAAGCGCTCCGCCTTGCGGGCGGAAACATCGGCGGCGGTCTCCATCAGCTGGGGCGGGGCGGCGCCGAGCTGCCAGGGCATGGCGGCCGCCAGGGGCGACGCGGTCAGCGCGCGATCCTTACAGAAATCTCCGGGGTGGCAGTAGATCGTCGCGCATCGGTGCGGCCGCGGGGCCGCCTGCCCATGCCCGGCCGCCGCCGGCAGGGCGTTCCGGTCCCGCGGCGGCGCCGCAAAACTGATCCAGACCCGCTCGTCCTCGGCCAGATCATCGAGGCACAGCGTCAGCCCCTCCAGGTGACGCGCGAGTTCCAGCCGCCGCGCCGCGTCCTCGGCCAGGTCGTGCAGGGTGGGGGCCAGCGGATGCTCCGCCGGCAGCCAATCGATCCTCATCTCGCTGGTCGCCTCCTGGCGGCACCGCCGCGGCCGCCCGAGCAGGAATCCCCGCCCCGGCGCCCCCTGGCGGTGGATTCCTGCTCAGCCGGCGATCAGCGGGCCGCCCCCGATCGGCCGCAGCCGCGCCCGGAAATGGCGGAGCACTTGCGGCGCCGTGACTATCTCCATGCCTCGCAGCCGCTCGCGCCCTTGGGCCAGCCGGCCGCAGGCGTCCGCGACATAGGCCAGCTGCGCCATGCTGTAGACCCGCCGCGGCACCGCCAGCCTGACCAGTTCCATGGTCGCCGGCGTCGCTTCCCCCGTGGCGGGATCGCCGCGCCCGAACATCAGGCTGCCGATCTCGACCGTGCGGATCCCCGCCTCAAGATACAGGGCCGCAGCCAGCGACTGCGCGGGGAATTGCACCGGCGGGATGTGCGGCAGAAGCGCGCGGGCGTCGATATAGACGGCATGGCCGCCGACAGGTTTCAAGATGGGGATATTTTTCTGCGCCAGCAATCCGCCCAGCTGTGCCACCTGGCCGATGCGGCAGGCCAGGTATTCAGGGTCGAGAACCTCGCGCAACCCCTGGGCGATCGCCGCCAGGTCGCGTCCCGCCAAGCCGCCATAGGTCGGGAACCCTTCGATCAGGATCAGGCGGTTGGTGACCTCCTGCGCCCACTCGTCACGGTTGAGGCAGAGGAACCCGCCGATGTTGACCAGCGCGTCCTTCTTGGCGCTCATGGTGCAACCGTCGCCGCAGGCGAACATGGCGGCGGCGATCTCCTTGATGGTCATGCCGCCGCATCCCTCTTCGCGCTCCCGGATGAACCAGGCGTTTTCCGCGAAGCGGCAGGCGTCGAAGATCAGCGGCACCCCGCGTTCGCGGCAGAAGGCCGAGACGGCGCGGATGTTGGCCAGCGACGCCGGCTGCCCGCCGCCGCTGTTGTTCGTGATCGTCATCATGACGAAGGGGATGCGCTGGCGGCCATGCGCGACGAACGCCTCCTCGAGCTTCCGCAAGGACATGTTGCCCTTGAAGGGATGCAGGCAATCCGGGCACAGGCCCTCGTCGATCACGCAGTCGAGGGCCTGCGCTCCCTGCGCCTCGACGTTCGCGCGCGTGGTGTCGAAGTGCGTGTTGCTGGGCACGACATCGCCGGGGCGCAGCGTCACCGAGAACAGCAGGTTCTCGGCGGCGCGGCCCTGGTGGGTCGGGATGACATGGCGGTAGCCGAAGATATCCTTGACCGTCGCCGCGAAATCGTCGTAGCTGCGGCAGCAGGCGTAGGCTTCGTCGCCGCGCACCATCGCCGCCCATTGTTCGTCGCTCATGGCCGAGGTGCCGCTGTCGGTCAGCAGGTCGATGTAGACGTCGGCGGCCGGAATCCAGAAAAGGTTGTACCCGGCCTGCTGCAGCAGCTCGAGCCGCCGCTCGGGGCTGGCCAGCCGGATTCGCTCGACGACCTTGGCGCGGTACGGCTCCATCGGCAACTCCATCCCCGGCCTCCTTCGCGGGCGCCTGCCATGCTATCCTGACGGGCATGGCGCTGCCGCTTGCGGCCGAAGGTAGCCGGTCGCCGAGCCGCTCACAAGGACGGAGACGCGTGTCGAAACGCCCTGCTTGGCCCGGCTGGCGGGCCGCGCTGCGCGAGCTGGCCGGCTCGGGACACTCCCCCGGCCGCCTGGCCGCCGCGTTGGCCCTGGGAGCGGCCATCGCGCCCACCCCCGTGCTGGGACTGCACACCTGGATGGCCATCGGCCTGGCGCTGCCGCTGCGGCTCAATCCGCTGGCGGCCTTCGCCGGGTCCAACCTGGCCAATCCCTTGACCATGGCGCCGCTGGTCTGGATCGACGTGCAGGTGGGGGCGCGGCTGCTCGGCCGGCCGCCGCCGCCGTGGCCGGGAGGCCTGGACTGGGCTTGGCTCGGCCAGCGCTACCTTGAAGCCTGGGTCGGCGCTCTGGGGGTGGGAGCGGTCCTGGCGGCGGCAGTCTACGCGGTCGCGCTGCCGCTGCTGCGGCGCGCGCGCCGCAGCTGAGCCTTCGTCGCGGCCTCACTCGGATCCGGCAGCCACTTCGCTCGGCAGTGGGGAACGTTCCTGGAACAGCACGATCAGCCGATCGCTGGCGCGGCTTAGAACGCGGTAGTGGTCCACGGGCGGTTCGCCGCCGAGACACAGGTACACCCAGCAGTCCGCCCCCGTGCCGCCGGCCGCCGCCGGCGTGGAAAGACAGACGACCGGTCCGCAGGGCGCCGGCGCCGGCCAGCGCAGGCAAGCCGCGGTCTCCTGGCGCCAGGCCGCCCACAGGGGACGCGCCGTGAAGCGCGCGAGCGATTCGGACCCCGCATCCGCGACCAACGCCGCCACTCGGGCCCGCGCGGACGGCGGATCGAGCCAGGCCGGCGCCCAGCTCGCGCGCGCCGCCAGCTCGTGAAATCGCCGCAGCGTCATGTCGCCGGCCGGCGACAGATCACGCCGCCAGGCCCTGTAGGCCTCGCCCTCCGCCTCGTCCAGCAGGCGCGGCAGCAGCGCGTCGCCCGGCTGGGCGTCGGCGGCGACGTCGGACACCGCCGCCAGGAATTCAAGCGTGCCCGGCAGCAGCAGCTGATCCAGCTCCGCGCGGAAGACAGGGATCCAGCCACGCGCGGCGAGGCCCCGGCCCAGGTACGCCAGGTCTTCTTCGTGCGCCGCGACCAGACCAACCCTCCGCCCCAAACGGCCGGCTTGCTGTTCGGACGCCAGCAAGGCCAGGCACTCCTCCAGCCCGCCGGCGTACTGCGCCCGGCATTCCCCGCGGACGCGGCGCAGCGCCTTGCCGCGCGGGCGGCGACTGACGACCTGCGCCGCGAACTCGCGCGTTTCCTCCCACAGCCGGCGCGCTTGCACTCTCTGGTCGTGCAGGTCGGCGACCGCTTCCGGCCGCGGCGTGGTCAGCAACAGATGCTCCCAGGCCTCGAAGCCCGTCACGGGATCGCAGGTCACCAACAGGCGCCCGGGCCGTGCCTCTTCGCAGAGGCGATACCGTGCCTCGCGCGCGATCGCCGGCGCGTCCAGCAGGACGGTGACCTGCTCCTGGGGCCGTGACGGCAGGATCGTCGCGGCGGCCGGCCGGGCGGCCGGCGGCGTGGTCTGATGGCCGGCGACGATGATCTCGGGCGCCCGCCCCGCCGCGACGGTCAGACGCCAGGCCAGGTGGCACCTGGCCGCCGTGGCCACGTCGGGACAATGGATGGTGATCCGGCCGAGACGGGATCCCTGCGTTTGCGCCTGCCGCACACCTTCGCACAGCGCCGGCAACTTGCCGCAGCCCGCCGGCCCGCGCAGGACCAGCATGCCCGGGCCCGGCTCGCCGAGCAGCGCCGCCACGCGGCGCGATTCCGCCGCCGGGGGCCGCACGACCAGGGCCGGCGGCGGGTCGGACGCCCACGCTGGCGCGGGCTGGGCCGACTCGCTCGCATCCACCGCCGGCGTCGTCCCTGCGGCTTCCTCGCCGAGCAGACCGGCGTGCCAGGCGTCGCGCAAGGCTCGCTGCCAGGCCTGCTCCTCCTCCGCCAGCCCGCGCCACAGTTCCTGGGCGCGCGCCCAATCCACGACGCCCGCCGGGCCGCCCGACAGGGGCGTCAGATTGACGATCTCCGCTCCCTCGCCCTCCAGGCTCCACCAGCCGAGCAGGATGCCGGCGAGCACGGCCGCGTGCAGCGCCGGATCGCCTTCCGCGGGCGGCAACGGCGCCAGCAGGCTGTCATCCTCGGCCACGGCCCGTTCCAGCAGCCGCTGGGCCGCCGCCTCGACGGCGGCGAGACGCCGCCGCAGCGCGCCCGGAACCGCGTTGGCATCGCCCAGATATCCGCAACGGCGCCGGGCCGAGACCATGAAGCCGTCGCTGGGAATCCACAGCAGCTCCGGCTGCGCGGCCTGACCGCTGAACAGGTCCTCGCGCGCCGTCGCCGGCGGGCAGGCGCGGAGCTGCAGCGAGCTGGCGATCAGGAAACGGTCGAGCCAGATCAGTTCCTCATCCCCGATGGCGGCCGGCGCCTGGGCCAGGTCGATCGTCAGCGGCGCGCCCGGCCGAGCCGCGCCCAGGAACGTGCTCAACAACGGCTCGATCGCGGCCTCCAACCGCCGTGCTTGCAGCTGCAATTCCACGAGCCGGCGCTGGATCCGCAGCCGCGGCGGCCGCGCGACGCCCGCGGGCGTCGGCTCGAGGGCAGAGCTCCAGCCGCCTGTCAACTCCGCCTGCCAGCGCGCCAGCGAGGCGCAGGCCTGGGCCGCGGCAGCGGGCAAGCCGGTGGCCGCTTCGACCGCCGCGCCGGGCAGGGCGGCGCGATCGCAACCGCCCGCGCCGGCTCCGTCAGGCCAGCCCAGCAGTTCCAATAAACGTCCGCAGCGCGCTGCCCGCGCCACGGGCGACAGGCCCGTCAGCGCCGACAGCTCGACCGGGTGGTACCAGAGGCTGGGCGGGGCCTCGGCGGGCGGCTGTCTGAACCCGTCCAGCTCGGTCGCGCTGCCGGGGGGCCAGAGCAGGGCCTGGGCGCCCGCGGGCGGCAGGCGGTGCCGTGCCGAGACGGCCGCGACCTCCCAGACCATTCCTGCCGCCGGCTCGACCAGCAGCACCGGTCGGTCGGCTAGCTGGGCCGGCGAGACGGACGCCTCGCTCTCGCCGCCGCGCTCGGCCGGTCGCGGCTCGACCTCGGGCGCGGGCGCGCAGGCGTAGCCAAGCAGGGCGGACGCCTCTGGCAGGCGAAGGAAATCCTCGTCGCGCACCCACACGCGCAGCGCGCGGCCCTCCGGCGCCAGGTCCGGGCGCTGCGCCAGCCCGCGCAGCTTCGAGCGCAGGAGTTCGCGCGCCAGCCGCTCCGCCTCCGCCCCGCCGCGCCACGCTGTCAGATCCAGGCCGCAGGCGGGGCAGTGCGCCTGCGCCTCGGCCAGGGACGAAACCCGCCCGCACGCGGGGCAGACCGCCTCGGGGGCGGCTATCCTGCCCACCAGCGCCGGTCGCGGTCGAAGCGCGATCGAGGCCTCTGGTGATCCGTCCGCCGCGCGCGGCTCGGCGGGCTGTCCTCGCTCTCGCGGCGCGGACTCCCCTTCCGGCTCGTGCGCCAGCAACGGAGCGCCGGCCGCCGCCAGGATGGTCTCGCGCAGCCAGCGTCGCCACGGCGTGGCCAGACCGGGCGCGCTGATTTCCAGACGTCGCCAGGGTCGCGACAGCACGTATCGCAGGGCGGCGGCTTCGAGCAGGGCGGAGCGGCCCGCCGCCGGCAGCCAGGCCCGCAGATCCATGGCGTGGACGCAGCACGGCGGCCAGGCGGCCACGGCACTCTGCAGCCGCGCGCCCGCCAGCGCGCCGGGTTCCAACCACATGATCGGTCCGAAGGGCGCGGGCTGGCCGCCATCCGCGCCCTGCGCGTCCACCGGCAGCGGCTGAAGCGCAGGCGGGCTCCCATCTTCAACCGCCCAGCAGGTCGGCCGCTCATCGCCGTAGACGCGCGCCAGCCTCGCGGCGCCCGGCGGCGGGTGCGGAGCCACGACGAGGATCCAGGCGTCGGGATCGCCTCGCTCGCGGGCCATCGCCAGCGCGGCCGCGCTGCGGCGCCAGCCATCGCTGCCGTCGTCGAACACCAGCAGCGGCGAGGCCTCCAGCGCCTCCGCCGGCGGGGGCGCCGGCTCCCCATCGGCAAGCAGCCCCCCACCCTCCCGGGTCAACCACCCTTGCGCCTGCAGCCAAGCGCGCAGGCCAGCGCCGGGATCCCCGGCCGAGGAGCGGCTGCGCCGCCACCAGGCGCGCGCTGCGCCCTCCTGAGGCAAGAAGCAATCCAGGTCATAGAGAGCATCCGCCTCGGGGACGGCGCAGGCGGCGGCGTCCTGACCCGTGCGCGGACGACGAGGGCGGCCCCCGGTGTCGATCAAGGCGAAGCGCCGCCACCATCGGGGATCGGCAAGATCGAGCACGGTGGCGCCGGACGCCAGGAGCGCCGCCATCTCCAGAGCGCAGAGCGCCCTCTGCGCCGCGGCACGCGCGGCGCGACGGCGGTCCGCAAGCCGCCAGTCGGCGGCCGAGCCTGGCGGGTCGTCCGCGGACTGCTCACCGCCCAGCGCGGCCAGGGCGGGCACCAGCAGCCGGGCGCCCGGCGGCAGGGCGGGCGGCTCCGCCTCCGACCAGAACTGATCCGGAGTCATCAGGCGTGGCGCCGTATGCAGCCCCGGCAACGACAGCTCGCCGGCGGCGATGGCCCCCCAGAATCGCCCCGGACGCCCGCCTCCCGCCGGCAGCAGCACGACCAGGCGTTCGTCGCGGGCGGCGGCGTCCTGGACGCGTCCCAGCGCCGCCAGATGGGCCTGCAGAGCGAGCACGCGCGCGTCCGGAGCCGGGCCTCCGCAGGCCAGGTGCAGTTCCGACACCGGCTCCGGGGCAATGCTCAAATGCGCGGCGCTGCCCAGAGGAGCCAGCCAGGTCGCAAGCAGACGCGCGGCCTCGCCTGCCAGGAAGCGGCCGTCGAGCAGGATGGACAGATGACGCGCCCCTCGTCTCGCCAGGAGTGCGTGCAGATCCGCCGGCCGGCGGCGCCCTTGACGCCGCAGCTGCCAGTGGACGCGCGCGCTGTCCAGGAAGACCCACGCCGCGGCTGCTCCGTCCATGACCCCCCAGAGGGAATCCAGCCGCTCCGGATCATCGTCGAGCTGCGAAGGCAGGCCGGCGACCACGCGGCTCTGGCGCGCCCGCGCCAGGTACTGCGCCGCCCAGGGATCGCTCTGCTCCGCGGCACTGCCCGGCTGCACCCGCGGCAGATCGCTCATCTGCGTGGCATAGCGGTCCCCCAGGGGCAGAGCGCCGGGCCCGCGAGGCCTCAGGCGCTGGAAATCCAGCAGGTCCCCGTTGTGGGTGGCCAGCAGGCGCAGCCAGTGGAAGAGCGGCAGGAGATCGAAATCGCCGCCCGCCGCGACAGCCCGGGCGGACAGGCGCGCCAGCGCCGGCCGCAGCCGATGCACTTCGCCTCCTGGCGGCACGAGGGTCAGATCGCCGCCGACCGCAACCGCGGCCAGCTCCGGCAGCCGCCATCCTCCGTCCATGACGACCCGCAGCCGCTCGTCGGCGTGCGCCCAGGACGCGATCACCGCCGCGGGACGGCCCGTCTCCACGATGGCGACCGCCCGGGCGCCCAGATGGCGCCCCTGCGGCGGCAGCCCCTCGCATTCAGCGTCCTGCGGCTGCGCCAGCACGGCGCGCCGCGCCGGCAGCGGCGCCAGCCAGCTCGCCAGCGACTCCGGCGAGACGTCGCCCCTGACCGTCGCCGCTGCGTCGCCCGACACGGCCCCCGCCGAGGCCAGGAACCCGCTCAGAAAGACCGCCGCCGCATCCCCACGGGCGGCGAGCCAGGCCAAGCCGGCGGCCGCCGCCTCGCCGCCCTCTGTCAGCCGGGCCAGGCAGGCACGCCAGAGCAAGCCGGCCGTGAGAGCCGGCCCCAGCAGGGGATCGGCCAGTGCGCCGGTGCGACCAGGGCGCGTCGGCGGCACCAGGCTGGGATGCCCCAGTCGTCGATCCCAGCCGCGCTGCCAGGCGCCGGTCCATTCCATCGCCAGGTGCGAGAACGCGGCCTCGGAAGCCCCTTCTTCCGGCAACCACGGCTCCAGCAGCGCTTCCGCGAACGGGTCCACGGCCACGCCGGCAAGCTCGGCCCCCAACACCACCGACGGATTCGCGTCGCCCCCCGCGCGCCTGACGAGCCGTCCGCGGCAGGGCTTGAGGAAGCGCCGCAACGCCGACTCGTCCTCGCCCGGCCGCCAGGTGGCGCAGTCGCGCGGCTCCTCGCCGATCCAGAGCACGAACACGACACCGCCGTCGCCGCTGTGAAGCGACGCCCAGGCGGGCGCCGGCCATTCCTCGGGCCGCCGACGTGCGATCGCCTGCAGCGCCGCCTCCAGGCGCCGCGCCGTTTCCACGGCCCCCGGACGCAGGCCGGCCGCGGCGGCCAACGCTTCCTCGTACCGCGGCACGGGGAAGTGTGCGACGCCGACGTTGCCAAGCAGTTCCACCAGCCGCACATGGGCCAGATCCCGTCGATCGGTCGCTGCGGTCGGGCCGGCGAGGAAGGCGCGGTACAGCTTCACCGCCTCCTCGGGCGTGCCGGCGTGCCGGTCCGTCAGCGCCGCGACCAGCCAGGCGCGTTCCTCCTGCAGCCGGCTCTGCGCGGAAAAATAGGCGGCGTCGAGCAGCCTGAGCACGGCGCCCGCGAGCGGCTCGGCGGCCGCGCGCGTGGCCGGGTCGGCGTCCGCCGCCAGCCCCTCCAGCCAGATCCCCGCCTTGCGGCCCAACCAGAGCCGATCCTCCTCCGACAGCGGCAGATCGTGGCGGATCAGATCCGGCTGCAGCGGTTGGCCGGCGCGATGCGCCGTCTGCACCGCCGCCTTGAGCACGCGGCCGGCCGCGGCGAGATCGCGTGGGAACAACCGGCTCGCGGTCAGCAGGCGCAAGGCCTGGGCCAGGTCCGGGAGGATGGCGTCGGGAGAGGCGTCGCCGGAGAAGTCGCTCAGCCGCAACGCCCGGCGCACCAGCGTTTCGGCGGCCGCGCCGAACGCCGCGCGGAACGTGCGGTCCGCCGCGGTCCAACGGCCCGGGGCGTCGTCGCCCGCGGGCGCGACGCGCCCCAATCCGCGCCACAGGCGCAGGGCGACCTCGGCCAGCTTCTCCGACAGGAAGACACGACCCGGCGAACGGCCGCGCGCCTCCCAGGCCTCTCCGTGCAAGCGTTCCGCCGCGGCCAGATCACCCGCCGCCAGCCGCTCGTTGGCCGCGTCCAGCGTGTCCCAGTAGCTCATCGACGCCGCCCTCCCTGGCGGCCGCCGCGCCGGCGCGGGGCCGGTCACACCACGATGTTGACCAGCTTGTTGGGCACCACGACCACCTTGCGGACCTCTCTGCCCGCCAGCAGTTCAGGGATGCGCCCATGCTGCCGTGCCGCCGCGATCACCGCCTCGCGGTCGGCGTCTCGCGTCATCTGCATCTGATCGCGGATCTTGCCGTTGATCTGCAGGACGAGCATCACCGTATCGCGGCGAAGCACCGCCTCGTCCCACCGGGGCCAGACCTGGTCGAAAACGTGGCCTTGCCCTCCCAGCCGCTCCCAGAGTTCCTCCCCCAGGTGCGGCGTGAAAGGAGACAGCATCAGGATCAGGGCGCGCAGCCCCTCGGCGTACCGCGGATCGTCCAGGCCGACGGCGTGCCGGCCGGCGTAAGCGTACAGGGCGTTGGTCAATTCCATCAGACGGCTCAGCGCCGTGTTGAACTGGAAGCGCTGCAGATCCAGCGTGCATCCCTTGACCGAGGCGTGCAGCACCCGGCGCAATTCGTCGCCGCGCGCGGCGGCCTCGGCCGCCGGCAGCGCCGCGGCGTCCGCCGGCGCGTCGCCTGCCGGCGGCCTGCGGTCCCGGGCCGCCTCCACCAGACGCCAGACGCGCTGCAGATAGCGGTGCATGCCTTCGATGCCATGATCCTTCCAGTCGCCGCCGTCGATGAAGGCGAAGCCGAACATCAAGTACGCGCGCAGAGTGTCGGTCCCGTAGCGCGCCAGATATTCCTCCGGGTTGACCACGTTGCCCTTGGACTTGGACATCTTGTCCCCGTCGCGCGTGATCAGCCCCTGGTGCACCAGCCGATGGAAAGGCTCGTCGCAGGACAGATGCCCGAGGTCGTGCAGCACCTTCGTGATGAAGCGGGCGTAGATCAGGTGCCCGCAGGCGTGTTCCGGTCCGCCGACATACTGGTCCACCGGCAGCCAGGCGTCGGCCAGCGCGCGGTCGAAGGGCCGGTCGGCCAGCTGCGGCGAGAGATAGCGCAGAAAGTACCAGGAACTGCAGACGAAGGTGTCCATGGTGTCGGGGTCCCGCTGGGCCGCCCCGCCGCAGCGCGGGCAGGCGACGTTCATGAAAGCGGGCGAGCCGGCCAGGGGCGACTTGCCGCCGCCCGGCCGCAGCCCCACGTCCTCGGGCAGCAGAACCGGCAGCTCGGCTTCCGGCACGGGCACCTCGCCGCAGCTCGGACAATGGACGATCGGAATCGGCGCCCCCCAATAACGCTGCCGGCTGATGAGCCAGTCGCGCAGCCGGTACTGGACCGTCGCGCGTCCAAGCCCCCGCCGCGTCAGGTCGGCGACGATGCGCTGGCCGCCTTCCGCGCTGCCGAGGCCGTCATAGCAGCCCGAATTGACCATCACGCCCGGCGCGGTGCGGGCGGCGGCCAGCGGCGCCTCCGCTTCCGCCGGCTCCTCCGCCGCTGCGATCACCCGGCGCACCGGCAGGTCGTGCGCGAGCGCGAACTGATGATCGCGCTCGTCGTGTCCCGGCACCGCCATGACCGCGCCCGTGCCGTAGGTGGCCAGCACATAGTCGGCGACCCAGATGGGCACGCGCTCCCCGTTGAGAGGATTGACGGCGAAACCGCCGGTGGCCACGCCGGTCTTCTCGCGCACGGTGCTGGCACGATCAATCTCGCTCAACAGGGCGGACTGGCGGACGTACGCCTCCACCGCGGCCCTCTGCGCGGGCGTCGTGACCAGTGGCAGGCACGGATGCTCCGGGGCCAGCACCATGTAGGTGACGCCCAGCAGGGTGTCGGGGCGCGTGGTGAAGATCTTCAGCGCCAGGCCGCCTTCGGGGTGGCGTTCGACGCCGGGCGGCGCCGCCTCGGCGTCCGCGTCCGGCAGCTGGAAAACGATCTCCGCCCCTTCGCTGCGGCCGATCCAGTTGATCTGCCGCTTCTTGGTCTCCTCCGGCCACTCGATCCGCTGGAGCCCCTCCAGCAGGCGGTCGGCGTACGCCGTGATGCGGAAGCACCATTGCGTCAGGTTGCGGCGCGCAACGACGCTCCGGCATCGCCAGCACTCGCCCTCGACCACCTGCTCGTTGGCCAGCACCGTCTGGCACGAGCCGCACCAGTTGACCGGCATCTCGGCGCGGTAGGCCAGGCCGCGGCGGTAGAGCTGCAGGAAGAGCCACTGGTTCCAGCGGTAGTACTCGGGCCGATGCGTGGCCAGCTCCGCGCGCCAATCGTACATGGCGCCCAGCTGTTTGAGCTGCTCGCGGATGAAGTCTATGTTCTCCTCGGTGTGCTGGCGCGGGTGCACGCCGTGCTTGATGGCGTAGTTCTCGGCGGGCAGTCCGAAGCTGTCGTAGCCGATCGGCTCGAAGACGTTGTCGCCGCACATCCGCCGGTAACGCGCCCAGGTGTCGGCGGGAGCGAAATTGAACCAGTGCCCCAGATGCAGCTTGTCGCCGGAAGGGTAGAGAAACATCACCAGGCAATACGTCTTGCGCTCGGTCCGCTCCAGGTCTGTATGGTGGTACCCCTCCTCTTCCCAGCGGCGGCGCCAGCGGGTCTCGATCTCGGCGAACCGGTAATCTGACATCTTCACCCCACTGCGCCGCGGGCGCGCGGTTTCGGCTGCGACCGCGCGCCGCCGCCCCCCGTGGCGGGCAGAATTCGTTAAAGGGAAACAACCCCGGGCCGAAGCCGGGAGTGCGCGGTGGCGCAACGATATAGGCAAATCGCACGCCGTTCCAGTCCAATTTCTGCCGCCAACGCGCGGGCAGGGGGCGCCGGTGTCCAGAATCCGTCTCGACGGCTATGCCGACTCCTCGCCCGGCGCGGCCTCGGCGCCGCGTCCGGGGCCCGCCGCGACCTGGAGCGGATTCTACGTCGACCGTGAAATCGAGAGCGCGATCCGCCGCCTGCCGCCCCTGCCGACCACTCTGGGCGACCTGGTCGACATGCTCAGCGACCCCGACGCCAGCATCAGGGAGATCACGGCACGCATCCGCACCGATCCTTCGCTGACAACGCGGCTGCTGCGGATGTCCAACAGCGCTTTCTACGGCTCGCGTTCTTACATCACCGATGTCGACCGCGCCGTCATCGTGCTGGGCTTCCGGACTACGCGCAACCTGGTGGCCGCGGCGGCCGTCGCCAGCCACTTCAGCTCCTTCCAGGATGTGCACTCCTTCGGCCCGCAGGGCATGTACCGCCACTCCCTGGCCGTCGCCGTCTGCTGCCAGCAGCTGGCCCTGCGGATCCAGGCCGGCGGCCTGACGCCGGAGGAGTTCTTCGTCGCGGGACTGTTGCACGACATCGGCCGCATCCCGCTGACCCTCCACTACAAGCGCCACCGCCGCGAATTCGAGGCCTGCGCCTATGATCTGGCCGCCCAGCACGCGCTCGAGCGCGAGCTGTTCAATCTCGACCACACGACCGTGGGCGGCATGGTCGCCGACCACTGGCGTCTACCCGCCATCTACAAGGACTTGATCGTCCACCACCACGACCCGCAGCCGGAAGCGGACATGCGGCTGCCGGCGCTGGTCGCCCTGGCCGATCGCTGGGTCAACGGGCAGGGCATCGGGCGGTTGTCGCCCTTCGAAGTCGGCGTGGATCTGGAGCGCCTCGCGCCGGTGGCGGGCGTGGAACCGTCCTTGCTGGACCGCTTCGCGCCCGAGCTGCGGCGCGAGCTCGACGTGTACCTGGCGGCGATGTGAGGGAGGATGGCGCGTCGATGGGGACGATCGACATGGGGACGCACCCGGGCGTGGCACCCGCAATCGCTTCGACCGCCGATCAGGCCGCGGGCCTGGTCCGCCTGCGCGAGGCGCTCGGTTTGCCGGCGCATTACGAGGCGCTGGACCGGCTGCTGGCCGACCGCTTCGGGGTGTCGCGCTGGGTGCTCTGCCTGCGCGACGAGGGCGGCGCGCCGCTGGCGGTGGCCGGCGGCGAGCCCGCCGCGCAGCCCGGCGGACGCCTGGTCGCCGTCAAGCGCGCCGGGCAGCAGGCCGCGCCCGCGGGCCTGCCGCCGGGCAGGCTGGACGATCTGCCGTGCGCACCATTCCCGCTGCCGGCCGGCGCGGATCTGCCCGTGGCCATTCCCTTCCGCTTCCGCAACCGCCCCTTCGGGCTGCTGCTCGTCGCCGGCGCCGACGGCGGCGCCCCGCCGGCGGCCGGCGTGGAGACGCTCGCGCACTTCTCGGCCGCCGAACTGGCCCCGTTGACTTTCCGCGAGCACGCCATCGATCAGGTCTTCGAGGACAAGGCGCTGTTCACGGCCAAGCTCGAGTACCTGACCGAAATGGGCAAGTTGGCCAGTAATTTGGATTTGGCCGTTCTGTTGAACAAAATAATGGAACTGACGATGGAATTCGCCTGCGCCGAGGTGGGTTCGCTCATCCTGCTCGAGAACGACCGGCCCGTGACCAAGCTGGACTGGGGCCTGCCGCACGAGGCGCTGGTCGGTCTGAGCGGCAGCGACGGCGAGCCGTTGCTGGACCGCGCCCTGCAAAGCCACGAGCCGCTCTGGCTGGAGAGCGGGCAGTTCACGGCCCCCCAGCAGCTGCCCTACCGCTTTCACACCGTGGCGATCCTGCCCTTGCGCACCCGCGACAGCTGGGTGGGAGCCATCGTGCTGGTGGTTTCGGCCTTCAACCCCGAGTTCCATCCCGGCAAGCTGGACGGGCTGAGCGCCGGCACGGCGCTGGCGGCCACGGCCCTGGAGAACGCCCGGCTCTTCCAGGTGAAGGTCGAGCGCGAACGCGAACTGCGCAATATGGAGATCGCCAGCGACATCCAGCAGGCGCTGCTGCCGCGGGCGCTGCCCGACCTGCCGGGGCTGGGGGTGGTGGGCGCCAACATCGCCGCCAAGATGATCGGCGGCGACTACTACGATTTCTTCCCCTTCGAGGACGGCACCCTGGGCCTGATCGTCGCCGACGTGGCGGGCAAGGGGGTCGCCGCCTCGCTCATCATGACCTCGACCCGCATGCTGATCCGCAGCATCGCGGCCCCCGAGGTGCCCACCGACGAGGTCATGCGGCGCACCAACCTCCTGCTGCAGGCCGAGGCATGCGGCAGCCAGTTCGTCACCGCCAACTACGTGCGCCTGGATCCGCGCCGCCTGCGCCTGGAAGTCTGCACCGCCGGCCACGAGCCGGTGTTGGTCTATCGGCCGGCCGAGGATCGCTTCATCGTCGCGCAGAGCCGGGCACTGCCGCTGGGCATCACCGCCTCGGCGACCTACACGATCGAGACCATGCCCTTGCAGCCCGGCGACCTGGTTTTCCTCTACACCGACGGCATCATCGAAGCGATGAACCAGCAGCGCGAACAGTTCGGAGTCGAACGGCTGCTGGACACCATACGCACCGCCTGGCCCGACTCCATCGAGACCATCATGCGCACGATCCTGACCGCAGTGGACTGGCACAGCGCCGGCATGCCGCGGCACGACGACACCACGCTCGTGGTCGCCGAGATCAAGGCCGTCCCCGCAACGCCAGGGGACGCGCCCGGGGCCACGTCAATGGGTAAGGCGTTGTCCACGACAACGGCGCGGGATGAACCAGAAGCATAACACCGCCCCGCAGCCTCCCCGCGTGCTGCGTCCCGCCACGCCGCTGGACATAGCCACGGCGGCCGAGTTCAAGGCCGGCCTGCGCGCCATGCTGGACGGGGAGCGGCCCGCGGTGATCGTCGATCTGAGCTGCGTCGAGTACGTCGACAGCGCCGGGCTGAGCGCCCTGATGGCCGCCGTCCACAGCTGCAGCGGGGCGGGCGGCGCCCTCCGCTTCTGCGCCGCGCGGCCCGCGGTCCGGCAGGCCCTGCGGGCGACCCGCCTCGAGGAGCATCTTCCCCTGTGCCTCGATTGTGCCCAGGCCCGCCGCGAACTGGGCGCCATCCGCTGAGCGTCCCCGCGCCGCGCACCGGCTCCGCTTGACGCTCCGCCTGTCAGCGGGTGATGACGGCGCGCCCGCGCAGGGTTTCCTGCGCATGCCGCAGCAGCACCAGGTAGGCGCCCGCCGCGACCGGCCGGCCGGCTTCGTCCCGTCCGTCCCACGCGCAGGCGCCTTCGCTCCCGGTCTCGGCGACCTTGAGCCGCCGCACTCGCCGGCCGCGCAGATCGTAGATGTCGATGGTGCGCTGCTCCCCGGCGGCCGCCCGCCAGGCGATGCGCAGCGCGCCCGCGGCAGGATTCGGTTCGATGAGCAGAACCCGGTCCGCTGCAGCGGCCGGACCGGGGTCCGCCACGGCGGTCGGCGTCTCCCGGCCCAGCGGCAAGGCGCCGCTGTTGCGCGCGTCGCCGCGCGCCGAGGACCACCAGGAGGCGGCGTCCGCGCATTCCCCGCCCGGCTGCAGTGCCACCCGCCGACCCTGCACCACGCAGCGGACGGGCGGGCCACCGGCGGCGGGCGCGGCCAGCAGCACCACCCCCGCAGCGGGCACGGAGGCCGCCGACGGCCCACCATGCCACATGGCTTGCCGTGCGGCCGCCAGCGAACCCCCAGACGCCCCTCCCCACCAGCCTGCCGCGGCGCCCAGCAGATTCGGATTGCCCGGCACGATCTCCTGCCACCCCAACGCCGCGTAGAACTGCGGCTCCGGCCCGCGGCCGCGTCGATGCTCCCACACCAGCGGCGCCGCCAGGCGCGTCCAGCGCGCCTGCAGCGTGCCGTTGGGCGTCAGCCCCTGGATCAGCAGCGAGGGTTGCTCCTCGATCGCCACCGAACCGCTGGCCTCCAGCGTCACCGCCGACAGGCGCCAGACCAGCGAGTCGGGCCGGTTGCCGGTCGCATGGAGCCCCTGCAACACCAGCCGCGGCGGCTCCGGGGGGTGGCAGCGCTGGACCGCGGGCCAGGAGAGAGACAGCCAACGCCCGCCGCCGGCCGCCTGGGCGATGGCGCCGTCGGGCGGGACACGCTGCCCATCGCCGCCGAACACGTGGAAGATGATCCGATCAGTCGCCGCCAGCGCCGCTTGCGCGACGATGATCTCGTGGCGGCCATCCTGATCCAGATCGGCCAGGACCGGCGGCAACAATCCTCCTCCGGGCAGCTGGAGCGGCCAGCCCGGCAGGAACTGCCCGCCGTCGCCGACGGCCACCACCGTCCCATCGGCGCAGACCGCCACGATCTCTTCCCCGGCGGTCCCGTCCAGTTCACCCGCGGCGGGAGCGAGCGGCCCGCT
The DNA here is from genome assembly GCA_964461255.1 of uncultured Fibrobacteraceae bacterium. GTDB lineage: Bacteria > Krumholzibacteriota > Krumholzibacteriia > LZORAL124-64-63 > LZORAL124-64-63 > CAYWTR01. Next base: position 63,101 of record CAYWTR010000018.1, read on the forward strand.
CGCTCCCAGGGCCGTGGTGCCCGCCAGCACCCCCCCCGCGGTCAGGCGCACCAGCGTGCCGGGCTGGGAGATGAAGATCACCTCGTGCCCGCCGTCGGCGGTCTGCCGCCCCATCGGCGCCGTCAAGGCCACACCCGCGGCGGCGACATCGACCGCCTGGACCGCGCCCGCGCCGCTGATGAAGTACGCCTTGCCGTACGCCGAACCCACCACCACCTCGGCACCCGGCTGGCCGTCGAGATCCCACACGATCGGCGCCGTCAAAGGGCCGGAAAGGTTGCTGCCCGGGAACAGCGCCACCGGCCATCCAGCGCGCGGGCGTCCGCGCGGGTCCAGGGCGTGCACCAGCCTGGCCTGCGGATCCACGTCGGCCAGACCGCTCATTACCAGCGAGACCGCGCCGTCGGCGGCGAGCGCGCCGGCGTTGGGCCAGCCTGTCAGCGTTCCGCTCAACAGGGCCGTGGCCGCCCCGTCCGCGCCTCCCGTCACGTCGATCGCCCTCAGCGTGACGCGTCCGGTGCCGGCCAGACGCTTGACCGCGACGAAGGCGAGCTCGCCCGCGGGCATGGCGAAGCTCAGGCCTTCCGTCGCGCCCGGGCCGCCGGCATCGGCCCGCACGGCAGGCAGCCCCGCCGCGGGATCGAGCAGCCGGCGCAGATCGAACGCCTCGAGCACGACGTCCAGATCGCGATCGGGAATCGCTTCGAGCCTGCAGACGCGGCCCGGCAACATCGCCAGGCGGCGCGCGAGGACCTGGCGCCCACCGGCTCCGCTCAGGGAGTCAAGCGCCGTCTCACCGGCGGGCAGCGGGGAGAGCAGAGCCTCGGCGGCGGCGGCCACCTGGAGCAGTCCCCAGCCGCGCAGCGAGTCAGGCCGGCCGCCGGTGTCCAGGAGCGGCAACACGCCGCCCGCCGGGGTCGCTGCGCCCGCGACCGGAGCGGCACTGGCGCTCAGGAGGGCCGCCAGGACCCTCAGATCGCCGGCGTCGCGCGGCGGGGGATAGCCTTCCTTGCGCATCCCCTCGAGGACCAGCAACGCACCCCCGGCCAGATGGGCGGCGGCGAGCGAAGTCCCCCAGCGCGGCGAGTATGTGTCGTTGGGCTCGTTGTCGGTGGTGGTGATGCGTCCCTCCGCTGGCGTCAAGCCGCCGCCGGGCGCCAACAGGTCGGGCTTGCCGTCCCCGAACCGGCCGCGGCTGCTGTAGGCGGCCAGCATCCCCTGGTCGTCCACGGCACCGGCGGTCAGCACCGTGGCCAGGGAAGCGGGGTAGCCAGGCGCGCCGCCGGTCAGCCCTTCATTGCCCATCGCCGCGACAGGCATGATGCCGGCTTCGGCGAAGGCCGTCATCGCCGCGCCGATGCCGGCGTCGATCGCCCAGTTGACCGCGCAGAGCGCCACGCGGATGCGCATGACCTCTCGCTGCTGCAGCACCCAGTCGCAGGCGGCCAGGAAGTCGCCCGCCCATTGCCGCCAGACGCCGTCGAAATCGTAGAACTTGACGATGACCAGACGACCCGACGACGCCAGGCCACGCAGATTCTGGTCGACCTCCCCTGCGCCGGCGACCACGCCCGCCAGCGCGGTGCCGTGGTGGTGATAATCCCACGGGCCGGCCGCCAGCGGGAAATCGTCCGTGACGTCGCGCCAGCCGACCGCCTTGTACTGCAGGAACACGGGCCAGCCGAGCGCCGCCGAGCTCCAATCGAGCGCGTCGCCCACGGCCGGCGGCGGCCCATCGATGTTGTCGCGCGAGTAGTCACCCAGATCGTCATGGGCGGTGTCGCACCCGGAATCGAGGATGGCGACCGCGGCGGTCCAGTCGCCCTCCAGCTGCCAGGGTCCGCTGCGCGCCGGCGCGACGGCGCAGAGCGCCCGTCCGCGGTCCAGCGCCGGCCGTCCGTCGCGGTCCAGCAGCAGGCGCGCCCCGTCCCTCTCGGCGAGCAGGGCGCGCAGTCCGGCTTCGTCAGCCTCCAGCACCTCGACGCCGCCGAACCGTGTCATCTGGTGGAGCGCGCGCAGGCAACCGCCCGCGGCGGCGGCCCGCCGCGCCGCCGACGCCGGGAACCCGCCCCCACCGAAACGCAGCAGGCGCACGCGGCCGGCGGCCAGAGGTCCAGAGTCCGGCGGCTCGATCCCCGCCGGCCACTGGCCCATCTTGTCCTGCGCCTGCTCGCCATCGGCGGTCATGACCGCCTGCAAACTCTGCCAGCCGGCGGCGCCGGCCGCCCACGCCTCCAGGATGTCCTCGCGTCCATCCCCGTTGCGGTCCAGACTCGCGGGCAGCGCCGCAGGCAAGGCAGCGGCGGACGGACCGGCCCCCAGGGCGGCGGCCGCCGCCGCCGCGGCCAGGAAAGGGAGCCATGCTGCGGGCGGCGCACCCCACGGGCGGCAGGAACGATCAGGCATGGCGGTCGTGCCCTCGGAAGCTAATGAGGAAGTCGGCCCGCCGCCGGTCCGCCGAGCGGAGCCCGGAGGCGACAACCGGGAGCGCCGGCGCGCCCCTCCGTTGTCCAACGCCGGCTGAGGCGGCGCGCGCAGCGGCCGTTGGCCTGAACCTACGGGCGCGCGCGCCGGCTGTCAACGCGCACGCCGGCTTCAACGCGCATGCCGCCAATCCGACCGGCCGGCCGGCGCGCCCTCCCCGACCCCCGCGAGATGGTCGAGGCGACAGCCGCGCCCCTCGCCCTGCATCTCAACGGCCACCACGTCGAACCGATAGCGCGACCAGCCCTTCCCGCGACCGGATGCCAGGAAAGCGCCGGCCAACCGTCTGAGCCGGGCCAGCTTGGCGGCGGTCACAGCCTCGGCCGCGGCGCCGCAGCGTCCGCCCCGACGCGTCTTGACCTCGACGAAGACCAGCAGCGCGCCGCGCGCGACGATCAGATCGATTTCGCCGTAACGGGTGCGGAGTCCCGCGGCCACGCAGGCGAACCCGCAGGCGGCGTAGAACTGCCTCGCCATCTCCTCGCCCGCCCGGCCCAGCGCCAGGCGCCCGCGGGCCCCTCCGCCCGCAGCCGGTGGCTCGGTCTGCACTGCCGCCCCCTTTCAGCGCCCGCAGCGGTCCCTAGCGCGAATCGGGCCAGAGCTCTTCCTGCGCCAGGGTCGCGATGGGGCGGTAGCTGCGGCGGTGCAGCGGACAGGGGCCGAGGCGCTTCAGGGCGGCGCGGTGCGCGGGCGAGCCATAGCCCTTGTGGGAGGCGAAGCCGTACCCGGGGAGGCGGCGGTCCCACGCGGCCATGACCCGATCGCGCAGCACCTTGGCCACGATGGAGGCGGCAGCGACGGCGGCGCTGCTGCGGTCAGCGCGGGCCAGGGCCGCCGCCGGAAAAGGCAGGTCCGGCAGCTGGTTGCCATCGACCAGCACCAGATCGGGGCGGAGGCATAGACGGCGCACCGCGCCCTGCATGGCCAGGAGGGTGGCGCGCAGGATGTCCAGACGGTCGATCAGAGCCGGGGAAACGGCGCAGGCGCCCCAGGACAGGGCGCCCGCCACGATCTCGCCGAACAGCTCTCCGCGCAGGGCGGCCGGCACGAGCTTGGAATCGTCCAGCCGCGCCGGACACCAGCCGGGCGGCAGGACGACCGCCGCGGCCACGACCGGCCCCGCCCAACAGCCTCGTCCCGCCTCGTCGACGCCCGCCAGGCACAGCCTGCCCTCTGCGGACCAGTCGCGGTCGCAGCGCAGGAGGCTGTGCGAGCGCCCCGCCATGATCAGGTCCGGGTCTTCTCCCGGATGCGAGCCTTGCGCCCGGTCTTGCCGCGCAGGTAGAACAGCTTGGCGCGCCGCACACGGCCCTGCTTCTTGCGCACCACCGAGTCGAGGTTCGGCGACTGCAGCGGGAAGATCCGCTCGACCGCGACGCCCGAGGAGATCTTGCGCACCGTGATCGACGCCTCCAGCCCTGTCCCCTGGCGGCCGATGACCACGCCCTCGAAGGCCTGGATGCGGGACTTGTTCCCCTCTTGGATGCGCACGTTGAGCACCACGGTGTCGCCGATGTTGAAGTCGGGCAGATCATCGCGCAAACCCGATCGGCGGATCTCTTCCAGCACGTTCATCTTCTCCTCGCGGATCTCTTCCGGCACGTTCATCTTCGCCTCCTGGACCACGGCGCGCGGCCGCGGCCCCGCCCGTCGTCCTATTCCGACTCGTCGCCGCGCGAGCCGCGCCAGGCGCGCCCGCCGTCCGCATCCCGCGTCGCCTCGGAGTCCGGCTGCAGTTCCGGCCGCCGCGCGCGCGTTCGCGCCGCCGCCTCCCGCCGCCGCCACTGCTCGATGCGAGCGTGATGCCCGCTCAGAAGCACCTCCGGCACGGCCAGCCCGCGGTAGACGGGTGGGCGCGTGTACCAGGGAGCGTCCAGACCGCCGCCGCGCTGGGCGGTGAAGCTGTCGCCGGCCGCCGACTCCTCGTCGTTCAGCGCCCCCGGCAGCCTCCTGACCAGCGCGTCGACCACCACCAGCGCCGGCAGCTCGCCGCCGGACAGAACGTAGTCGCCGATCGAGATCTCGCGCGCTCCCGTCAGCGCCACGACTCGCTCGTCCACGCCCTTGTAGTGTCCGCACAGCAGCAGGATCTCGCCTGCCGCTTGCGCCGCGGCCGCCAGCTCCAGCACCAGCCTCTCGTGCAGGCGCTCCCCTTGCGGGGACATCAGCAGCACCGCCGCCTCCGGCACGGCGCGGTGCCGCTCGACCGCCTCGACCAGGGGCGGCGCCATCATGATCATGCCCGGTCCGCCCCCGTACGGGGCGTCATCGACCGTGCCGTGGCGATCGACCGCGAAATCGCGGAGGTCGATCACCTCGTAGCGCACCAGCTCCCGCGCCTGCGCGCGTCCCAGGATGCTCGTGCCCAGGACCGCGCGCGCGAGGTCGGGGAACAGGGTCAGCAGCTTAATCGCCAGCGCCATCGAGCAGCCCCGCGGGAGGATCGATCACCAGCGGCCCGCTCATCCCTTCGTCCGGACGCAGGATCGGCGCCACCGCCGGCACCAGCACCTCCTCCGCGCCCCGCGCGATCACCAGCAGCAGCTGCGACGCGTAGCGGCGGACCTCGCAGACCCTTCCCACGCTCTGCCCTGCCGCCGTGACCACGGGGCGCCCCACGAAGCGGAAGGGCAGCCCATCGCGCGGCTTGGGAAAATCCGCTTCCTGGTAGCGGGCGCGCCGGAAGCCGATTTCCCTGCCGACCAGCCGTTCGGCGCCCGCACGGTCGTCCACGCCTTCCAGCCCCACAACGACGCCGCCGCGATCCTGCCGCTGGGCCACCACCCGCAGCGCGGCGCCGTCGGCCCACTCCAGGAACGCTCCCCCCAGCAGCGGCGCGTGCCAGTTGATCAGCGGATACAGCTTCACCTCGCCCCGCAGCCCGACCGCCTTGACCACCTCGGCCACCGGCACGAAGCCGTCGCGTGCGCGCTCAGTCAAGGTCCCGCCTTCTACTCCACGATCTCCAGGCTCAGCCGGCGGTCACGCCGCGCGCCGACCGCCGCCAGCAGCGTCCGCAGCGCGCGCGCGGTTTGCCCGCCCTTGCCGATGACCTTCCCTAGATCGTCGGGATGGACGCGCACCTGGTAGACGTCGGCGTCGGGCAGCTCCGCTTTCTGGATGCGGACATCGCCGGGATGATCGACCAGGTTGACGACCATGAAGGCGATCAGCTCGCTTGTGTCGGTCATGACGTCAACTCTCGCTCTGGGCATCCGGCGGGCTCTCGCCGCCGGCTTCGCCGCCCGGCGCCGGCGCCTCCGCGCCGGCCGCCGCTGCCGCCCGCTCGCCTTCGGCCTCGACCTTGGACTTGGCCTTGGCTTCCGCGACCGCCTGGCGACGCGCCGCCAGCTTCGCGGTGCTGTTGGCCGCGCGCGTGTCGGCGCCGGCCTGCCAGACCGCCATCCGGGCGGCGACCTCTTCGGACCCCAGACCCTGCTGCTCCAGCGCCAGGCGGTGCAGAACGCCCTGCGCGCGCAGCAGCGCGCGCGCCGTCGGCGACACCACGGCGCCCCGCTTGAGCCACACCAGGATTTCCTCGGTGTGCAGCCGCGTTTCGTACGGCTCGACGAAGGGATTGTAATAGCCAAGGTTGGCAAGATACGCCCCGTCTCGCTGCCGCCGGCTGTCGATCGCGACCAGCCGGTAGAAGGGACGCTTCTTCTTGCCCATGCGGGTCAGCCTGATGGTCGTGGCCAAGTGACACCTCCGAATGCTCGTGAACGGCAGCCCTGGCGCCGGCGCGGCGTCGGGCGACCGGCTCAACGCTTGCCCAGCACCTTCTGGCCGAACTCCTGCAGCCCGCCGGACGCGTTGATCTGCTGCATCAGCCGCCGCATGTCGCGGTACTGTTTCAACAGCTTGTTGACCTGCGAGACATTGGTCCCGCTGCCGCGGGCGATGCGCTTGCGCCGCGACCCGTTGATCATGTCCGGCTGCCGGCGTTCCTGTCTCGTCATCGAATTGATGATCGCCTCGACGCGCACCAGCTGGCCGTCGTCGATCTTGGCCCGGTCGAGCAGATCGCCCCCCATGCCGGGCAGCAGCTTCAGCACGCCCTGCAACGGCCCCAGGCGCCGCATCTGCCGGATCTGCTTCTGGAAGTCCTCGAGCGTGAACTGGTTGTCGCCGAAGCGGCGGGCCAGCTCCTCCGCCTCGTCCAGATCCATGCTCTGCTCGGCCTTCTCGATCAGCGACAGCACGTCGCCCATGCCGAGTATCCTGCCGGCCATGCGATCGGGATGGAAAACTTCCAGGTCGTCCAGCTTTTCGCCCACGCCCACGAGCTTGACCGGACGGCCCGTGACCGCCAGGACCGAGAGCGCCGCCCCGCCTCGCGCATCGCCGTCGAGCTTGGTCAGCACCGCCCCGTCGAATCCGACCCGTTGGGCGAACTGCTCGGCGATGTTGACGGCCTCCTGGCCCGTCATCGCATCGACCACCAGGAGCTTCTCGTCCATCGGCACGGCCTTGTCGATGGCCGCCAGCTCCGCCATCAAGGCATCGTCGACGTGCAGGCGGCCCGCGGTGTCGACGATCAGCGCATCGCATCCCTTGTCCCGCGCGCGGCGGTGGGCCAGCTTGACGATCTGCGCGACGTTGCGCCCCAGCCTGTCGCTGTGCACCGGCACGCCGACCGCCTCGCCCAGCATATGCAGCTGGTCGATGGCGGCGGGCCGGTAGATGTCGGCGGCGGCGAGCAGGGGCGAACGGCCCTCGGCCAGCAGCCGGCGGGCGAGCTTGGCGCAGAAGGTGGTCTTGCCGCTGCCCTGCAGCCCCATCACCATCACGGTGGCGATCGGCCGCCCGGCCAGGTTGAGCTCGCGCGCCTCGCCGCCGAGCAGCTGCACAAGCTCGTCATGGACGATCTTGACGACCTGCTGCGCCGGAGTCAGCCCGGGGCTCGCCGGCAGACCAAGCGCCTTCTCCCGCACCCCGGCGACGAAGTCGCGCGCGACACCGAAGCTGACATCGGCCTCCAGCAGCGCCACCCGCACCTCGCGCAGCGCCTCCTTGACGGACTCCTCCGTCAAGGCCGTCTGGCCCGACAGCTTCTTGAACGCCTGCTCCAGACGCCGGGTCAGCTCCTGGAACACCCCGCACCTCCGCCCGCCCCCCGCCGGGGGCGGCTGCCTCGGTCGCGCTGGCCGAGCCGGGAAAGGCTACGAACGCCGGAATGAAAAAGAAGGAGAAGGGCGCACCCCTCCCTTCGCCGGAAATACGGCCAATCGGATAAATTACGCTTTTGCAGGCCGAATTGCAAGCGGCAAAGCCCGCCGCGCCTGCCCCCCGGAGGCTAGGCCCCTCGCAGGGAGCGCACCGCGGCCGCGCGATCGGAGGCGCCGAAAAGGTAGGTGCCCGCGATCAGGATGTCCGCTCCCGCTTCCCGGCAGCGTCCGGCGGATCTGTCGTCCACGCCGCCATCGACCGCGATCGCGAAGGCCAGACCCTCCCGCTCCCGCCAGGACGCCAGGGCCGCGATCTTGCCCAACGCTCCCTCCTGGAAGCGCTGCCCGCCTAACCCCGGCTGCACGGACATCACCAGCGCCAGATCCAGATCCGCCAGGTGCGGCCGCAGCGCCTCCGCGGGCGTGGCGGGATTGAGTGACAAACCACGCCTGAGCCCCCTTGCGCCTATGCCACGCAGCAACGCTCCGGCGTCGGGCGCCGCCTCGACGTGGAAGGTCAGCGCGTCGACCCCGGCGTCCGCGAAACCGGAGATGAATTGCTGCGGCCGGGCCACCATCAGGTGGGCGTCCAGCGGCAGGCGGGTCCGCCGCCGCAGCGCGGCGGCCACCGACGGCCCGAACGTCAAGTTGGGCACGAAATGCCCGTCCATGATGTCGAGATGGAACAGATCGGCCCCCGCCTCTTCCATGGCGGCCATTTCCGCTCCCAGCGCGGCGAAGTCAGCCGCCAGCAGCGACGGCGCCACACCGACGGCATGCGCCCGGGGCGATGCGGCCTCCCTGGCCGTCTCAGCGGCCCGCAGCCACCAGGTCAATGGTCGCTCCCTTGAGAACGCGGCTGCCGGGGGCAGGCTCCTGCGCCAGCACGATGTTGGCCGGCATCCCCCGCTGCCGCTGGAAGGTGACGCCGCCTGTCACGCAGCCGGCGGCGACGATGACGGCCCTCGCCTGGTCCAGCGTCGCGCCCCGCAGGTCCGGCATCAGATAAGCCGGCGGCAGCGCGGGATCGGCCACGACCATGTCGACCGCGGCGTCGCGCAGCAGGCTGGTCCCGGGGGGCGGATACTGGTAGACGACGGTCGTGGCCAGCATCCCCTCGCGGCGCAGTCGCAGCAGGCGGCCGGGCCGCAGCGACAGATTCTGCAGCGTCATCTCGGCCTGCCGGCGCGACAGCCCCGCCAGTTCGGGGGCGGATGCCAGCGCCGGACCGGTGCTGACGACGACGATCACGCGGCGGCCGGTGCGGATGGGCGCGGCGGCGCGCGGGGTCTGCTTGATGATCTGGCCCGCCGGTATGGTCGGATGCGGCGCCTGCCGCTCCTCCTGCAGGTGCAGGCCGGCGCGGCCCAGGACCGCCCGCGCCTCGGCGACCGTGCGTTCCCGCACGTCCGGAACCGTCACCACGTCGTTGTGGTGGATCAGCTGCGGCATGACCACGAAGTTGAAGGCCATCAGCCCCCCCGCGAAACAGAGGGCCAGACAGGCCAGCAGCAGCAGAAAGCGGCCGAGCTTCACGCCCGCACCTCCCGGCGGCGCAGGCGCGCCGCGAAGAAGCCGTCGGTGAGCGTCTCCTGAGGCAACCAGTAGCGCTGCCAGACGCCCTGTTCCTCCGGCGCGGGGTGGGGATCCGGTTCCAGGTCGAGTCCCGCCGCCAGCAGCGCAGCGACCACGTCCTCGTTCTCCTCCGGTTCCAGAGAGCAGGTGGCGTAGAGGAGCCGCCCGCCGGGGGCCAGCAGCGCGGCGGCGGCCGCCGCCAGACGCCGCAGCCGCGCACCCGACGCCTGCAGCCGCTCGGGGCGCAGCCGCCAGCGCCCCTCGGGATGATGGCGCAGGACGCCCGTGCCGCTGCACGGACCGTCGACCAGCACCGCGGCCCAGGTGCCGTCGCGGAAAGGCGGCGCCTCGCCGTCAGCTATTACCACGAGCGGAGCCCCTCCCTCAATTCTTTTCCCCGTCGCCAGCAGCCGCTCCACCCTGAGCGCGTCGACATCCATCGCCACCGCGGGCCCGGCAAACGCTCCGAGCGCCCGCAGATGGAACAGCTTGCCCCCCGGCGCCGCGCACAGATCGAGCCATCTGCCGGCGCTCCCGCCGGCCGCCAGCCAGGCGGTCGCCGCCTGTGCCCCCTCGTCCTGCACGATCAACCCCCGCTCGCCCGCCAGCAGCTGCGCCAGCGCGTCGCGGCCGGCGCCCCCGACCATCCGCAGCGCCCGCGGGACCAGAGTTCCCGGCTCCACCGCCAGGCCTCCCGCCCGCAGGCGAGTCGCCGCCGCGGCCGGCGGCTCCGGCGCCAACACGTGCAGCGTCAGCGGCGCGGGGCGATTGTTGTGTTCGCAGAGCGCGGCGGCGCCCTCCGCCCCGTAACGCCGCAGCCAGCGCTCCGCCAGCCAGCGCGGGTGGGAATGATACGACGATAGGAATGCCGCCGGTTCCCGGTCGGGCGCGGGAAAGAACGGCAGGATGGCATCGGCGGCGCAGGAGCCGGCGGCGGAGAGCCGGCGCGCGACCGCTTGCAGCAGCGCGTTGACGTAGCCCGCCAGCCGCGGCGAGACCGCTTCACGGCACAGCGCCACCGCCTGGTCGACGGCCGCGTAAGCAGGCACGCCGCCGCAGCCGATCAGCTGGTGCAGCGCCAGCCGCAGGAGCGCCCGCAGGGCGGGCGGCAGCCGCCGCCGCGGCTGGCGAGAGAAGGAGCGCACAAGGTGGTCGTAGCGTCCCTGGAAACGCACGCTTCCCTTGACCAGCTCAGCCAGCAACGCCCGCCCGCGCGGATCTGGCAGCGAAGCCAAGGCCGCGTCCAGGCACGCCTCCAGCGGCGCGCCCTCCTCCACCGCCACCAGCGCCTGCAGGGCCAGCCGGCGGACCGGTTCAGCGCTCATGAATGGAAAAGGTCGCCGCCGCGCACCGGATGGCCGCGCAGGAATTCCGCGACCGGCAGCGGGCGGCGCCCGGGCACCTGCAGGCCGGTGATCAGGAGTTCTCCCTCGCCGCACGCCACGCGGACGCCGCGGTCATCGACTTCGAGAACGCTGCCGGGCGCCGCCCCGCTGGTGCGGAAGGAGTGGGGGCAGCCGCTGCTGATCTTGAGCAGCTGTTCGCCCAGGAAGGTCGTGGCGCCGGGCCACGGCTGCAGCCCGCGGATCTGATTGTGCACCATCGTCACCGGCCGATCCCAGCGCAGCGGCGACAACGAACGCGTCAGCTTGGGGGCATAGACCGCGCCGGCATCTCCCTGCGGCAGCGCGTCGACCTTGCCGGCCGCCAGGTTTCGCAGCGTTTCCATCAGCAGGTCGGCCCCGATTCCGGCCAGCCGCTCCGCCAGCTCGCCCGACGTCTCCTCCGGGTAGACGGCCACCGCCCGCTGCGCCAGCAGCGGACCGGTGTCCACGCCGCTGTCCATGCGCATGATGGTCACCCCGCTCCAGGCATCGCCATGCAGGATGGCATAGTGGACCGGCGCCACGCCGCGCCAGCGCGGCAGCAGTGAGGCGTGCACGTTGAGGCAGCCCAGCGGCGGCGCGCTCAACAACGGTTCCCGCAGGATGCGGCCGAAGGCGGCCACGACCAACGCGTCGGGACGTTCGGCAAGCACCGCCGCGGCCACCGCGTCGCCGCCGCCGGACGGGAAGTCCAGGACGGGCAGCTGATGGGCCATGGCCGCACGTTTGACCGCGGTCTCCTCGAGCCGTTGCCCGCGGCCGGCGCGGCGCGCGGGTTGCGTCACCACCAGGCGCACATCGCAGCGCGCCTCCAGCAGGGCCTCGAGGGACGGCACCGCGAAGGGCGGCGAGCCCATGAACACGATCCGCATCGGCCACTCCCGGTTCGCCGGCTCTCAACCCCGCGCCAGGCGCCACAGGCGCCACGCCAGCCAACGGCGGCGCCAAGGCGAAAGATGGTCCACGAACAGGGTTCCGTCCAGATGGTCGACCTCGTGCCGGATGACGCGCGCCAGCAGGCCTTCGGCCCGCAAACGGCGCGGCGCGCCATCCAGATCCTGGAAGGTCGCGGTCATGGCGCGCGGGCGCGGCAGCTTGAGAAACAGCCCCGGGAAGGACAGGCATCCTTCCTCGAACCATGTCCGCTCGGGCGTGGGCTCCGTCAGCTCGGGATTGACCAGCACCAGCCGCGCCGGGGGCCCGCCGGCCCGGCGCCGGTCCTGCACCACGACGACGCGGCGGTCGTCGCCGATCTGCGGAGCCGACAGGCCGACGCCGCCGTGGCGCGACATCAGCCGCCACAGCTCGGCGGCCAGAACCTCGAGATCGGACTCGCCGGCCGCGGCCGGGCGGCAGACCCTCCGCAGGCGGTCGTCGCCCCAGCGGAGGATGCGCCCTTCTCCCGGTCCGACCCGCATGGCGCGCTCAGCCCTTTTCGACGACCCCCGAGACGGAAGGCTTGGCGATCTCCACCTTGACGTCGTCGGCGATCGTCGCCACCACGCGGTCATCCTTGACGTTGAGCACGGTCGCGTAGAGGCCGCCGGCCGTCAGGATGCGGTCCCCCTTCTTCAGTTCGCCGAGCATCTGCTGGTGCTTCTTCTGCCGCTGCTGCTGAGGGCGGATGAGCAGGAAATAGAAGATCAGCAGGATGAAGACCATCGGCAGCAGGCTGAGCAGTCCGGCGGCGCCGCCGCCGGAGCCGCCTTGCTGGGGAGCGGGCGCCATCGCCAGGAACGTGGGCAGAGTCATCGTGGGCTCCTTTTCGCGTGTCCTCTTCCGGGTGTGACCGGCTCCAGAATGCCATCCGCCGCCGCGGCGGGCAACCCGCATTGTGGGCGCCGGCGCTCGCGGCCTTACGCCCGCGCCGTCCTGGCGCTCAACGCCGCCGGCGGGCGACGTCCGCCAGACGCTGCGACTCCCCTTCGCGCCAGGTCGCCAGCGCGGCGGCGGCGTGGGCGCGCAGCCGTCCCGCGCGCAACGCCTCCCTCAGGCCGGACATGAGCTCCTGGTAGTAGTGCAGATTGTGCCGGGTGGCCAGCATCGGACCCAGGATCTCGCCCGCCTGGAAGAGATGCCGCAGGTAGGCGCGGGAATGGCGGGCGCACACCGGGCAACCGCACGCGGGGTCGAGCGGCCGTTCGTCGCGGGCGTACTCGCCGTTCTTGACCACCAGGCGGCCGCGCCGCGTCAGCGCCGTGCCGTTGCGGGCCATGCGGGTCGGCAGCACGCAATCGAACATGTCCACGCCCGCCAGCACGCCGGCGATCAGATCGTCCGGGAAACCGACTCCCATCAGGTAGCGCGGCCGGTCGTCGGGCAACAGGCCCGCCGTCAGGGCGGTCATCTCTCTCATCGCCTCCACCGGCTCGCCCACCGACAGGCCGCCGATGGCGTAGCCCGGCAGGTCGAGTTCGACCAGCAGATCAGCCGCGCGGCGCCGCTGCGCCGCCAGCACGCCGCCCTGCACGATGCCGAAGAGCGCCTGCTCCGCGCCGGGTCCGGCCGCGCGCGCCCCGCCCAGCGCGGCCAGACAGCGCCGTGTCCAGGCCGTGGTGCGATCGACCGCGGCCGCCACCGCCGCCGGATCGGCGCCGTGGGGCAGGCAGTGGTCGAGGGCCATGATGATGTCGGCTCCCAGGGCGCGCTGGATCTGCATGACCAGCTCCGGGGTGAAGACATGGCGGCTGCCGTCCAGATGGGACCGGAACGTCACCCCGTCGTCGTCCACCTGATTCAAGGTGGCCAGGGAAAAGACCTGGTAGCCCGCGCTGTCGGTCAGCACCGCGCCGTCCCAGCCCTGGAATCGGTGCAGCCCTCCCAGCGCAGCCACCAGCTCGTGGCCTGGCCGCAGATAGAGGTGGTAGGTATTGCCCAGGATCAGCCGCGCGCCGGTCGCCCACAGGTCGGGCGGCGCGATCGCCTTGACCGACCCGCAGGTGCCGACAGGCATGAAGACAGGTGTCTCCATCTCCCCGTGCGGGGTCGACAGCCGGCCGAGCCTGGCCGCGCTGTCGCGGTCGCGCGCGGTGACCGTGAAGCCGCAGCCGGCCGGCGGGACGCGGGTCGGTTCAGCCATCGCCGCGACCGCCTCCCGCGGCGTCGCCGGCGCCGTTGCCGGGAGGCAGCAGCAGCATGGCGTCGCCGTAGCTGTAGAAGCGGAAGCGCGCCGCCACGGCGTGAGCGTACGCCGCTCGCCAGGCGGAGCGACCCGCCGCCGCGGCCACCAGCATCAGCAGCGACGAGCCCGGCAGGTGGAAGTTCGTCAGCAGGCCGTCGGCGGCGGTGATGACATCGGGGGGAAGCAGGAACAGCCTGGTCGAGCCTTCAACCTCCCAGCCCTCGGCGCGCCGGAGCGCGGCGCCGGTGAAGATCGGGTCCGGCTCCGCCGGCGCGGCGTCCCAGACCCGCCGTGCCGGCCCGGCGGCTTCCAGGCCGAGGCGGCGCACCGTTTCCAGCACTCGCAGCGCCGTGGTGCCCACGGCGATCACGCGCCCTCCCGCCTCGCCGGTCCGCCGCAGAGCGGCGTCGACCGCGGCGGGGAAATGAAAAGCCTCGGGATGCAGGCGGCGTCGCGCGACGTCGGCGGCGCTGGGCGGTCGGAAAGTGCCCGGCCCCACGTGCAGCGTCACGCTGGCCAGGCCGACGCCGCGCGCCTGCAGCTCTCCCAGCAGCTCCGCGTCGAAATGCAGGCCCGCGGTCGGCGCGGCGACCGAGCCGCTGACCCGCGCGTAGACCGTCTGGTAGCGCTCGCGGTCGCGCCGGCGCAGGGCGGCGGCCGCCGCGCCGCCGCCGCCCCCGTTGGCGCCCGCGCGCCGGATGTAGGGCGGCAGAGGCACCTCGCCCCAATCCTCGGCCACGGCGGCCAGGTCGCCGTCTTCGGCGATGAGGTCGACAAAGCCGTCGCCCGCGAGCTCCAGCACGCTGAGGATCGGAGACGCCTGCGGCGCCGCCGCCGCCCGAGCCTCCGCCCGGGATCCCGGGCCGGGTCGCAGCTGAAGCCTGTCGCCGCGCCGCAGGCGGCGCGCGGGCCGCGCCAGCGCGCGCCAGGCGCCGCCGCCGCGAGGAGCCACGAGCAGCAGCTCGACCTTGCCGCCGCCGGCGCGCTGCGCGGCCAGGCGGGCCGGCAGCACGCGGCTGTCGTTGATCACCAGCAGATCGCCCGGCCGCAGCAGCGAGGGCAGGTCGCGGCAGACGGCCTCGCCTCTGACCCCTTCTCCGCGCGCCACCAGCAGCAAGCGAGCGTCGGCGCGGCGCTGCGCCGGCTGCTGCGCGATCAGCTCGGGCGGCAGCTCGAAATCGTACTCGGCCCGCGGATTGGATGGCGGCGTGCTCATCTCAAAGCAGGCGATCCTGGGCGGCGCCCGGCCGCGCGCCCGGCGCCAGACCAAGATGCTGGTAGGCCCGCGGCGTGGCTTCGCGCCCGCGCGGCGTGCGTTTGAGCAGCCCGGACTGGATGAGGAACGGCTCGACGACATCCTCCAGGGTGTCCAGTTCCTCTCCCAGGGAGACCGCCAGGTTCTGCAGGCCCACCGGACCGCCGCTGAAATGCTCGATCACCAGCTGCAGATAGCGGCGGTCGAGCGGCTCCAGCCCCAGCGCGTCGACGCCGAGCTGCGCCAGGCCGCGGTCGGCGGCCGCGCGATCCACACGCGCCCGGCCGTCGACCTGGGCGAAATCCCGCACGCGGCGCAGCAGGCGATTGGCGGTGCGAGGCGTGCCGCGCGACCGCCGGGCGATCTCCTCCGCCCCGCCCTCGTCGATCTCGATGCCGAGAATCGCCGCCGACCGGCGCACGATGCGCGTCAGCTCCACCGCTGGATAGAAATCGAGGTGGCAGATGATCCCGAAGCGGCTGCGCAGCGCGGGCGTGATCATGCCGGCTCGGGTGGTGGCGGCCAGCAGCGTGAACGGCTCCAGCTGAAGCTGGAAGTGGCGCGCGTTGGGGCCCTTGTCGATGACCAGCTCGATGCGCCACTCCTCCATGGCGGGGTAGAGATGCTCCTCGATCACGCGGTTGAGGCGGTGGATCTCGTCGATGAAGACCGCGCGCTGTCCCCCCTCCTGGCTCAGGAGCGCCACCAGCTCCGCGCCGTTTTGGAAGGCAGGGCCGCTGGTCAGGCGGATCTCCTGGCCCATCTCGTTGGCGATGATGCAGGCCAGGGTGGTCTTGCCCAGCCCGGGCGGGCCGTACAGCAGCACGTGGTCCAGAACCTCGCCGCGCTCGCGGGCAGCCGCGACGAAGACGCGCAGGTTGGACTTGACCTCCTCCTGGCCGACGAATTCGTCCAGGCGTCGCGGCCGCAGCGTGACCTCGACCTCGTCGTCGCCCGCCGTGCGCGCGGCATCGGTCGGTCGGGGATCCATCTGTTCGCTCACGATCCTCTCGCTTCCCCGGCCCCGCTCAGAGCGAGCGGAGCGCCTCGCGCACCCAACGCTCCAGGTTCGCCGCCACCTCCGGCGAGCGCGCGCGCGCCGCGCGCAGGGCCTGCTCGGCGCGCGGCGCCGGCAGCCCGAGGGCGCCCAGGACGGCTGCGGCGGCGCGCAGGTCCTCGTCCGGCGCCGCATCGCCACTCCGGGGTGCGCCGCCCGCCTCGGCGTGGGTCGCCGCCAGCCCTTCCGGCAGCCGCTGCCCCAACTCGACGATCAGGCGCGCCGCCGTCTTGCGCCCCAGCCCCGGCAGGCGCGCCAGCGCCTTCTCGTCGCCCGCGCGCAGGTAGCCCGCCAGCTCGGCCGGCGTGGCGTTGGACAGCAGCCCGAGCGCCACGCGGGGGCCGACCCCGCTGACGCCAAGCAGCAACTGGAAGAACGCCCTCTCCTCTCGCCGCGGGAAACCGTACAGCGACCAGCCGTCCTCGCGCACGATCAGATGCGTCCACAGGCGCACGCGCTGTCCCGCCGCCGGCAGCCGCTCGGCCGCGCGCGTGGTCAGGTGCACGGTCAGACCGCACGCGCCGTCGCCCACGGCGACGACGGCCGGCGGGCCGCTTTCGACCAGCACCCCCTCCACGAAGGCGATCACCGCGCGCCCTCCTCCCGTGCCCGCGCCGCCGCCGGCGCGGCGCCCCGCAGAGCGTGGCACAGCGCCACCGCCAGGGCATCGCTCTCGTCGAGCGAACCCGGGACGGCCGGCAGCCCGAGCAGCCGGCACACCATGTAGCGCACCTGCTCCTTGACGGCGCCCCCCTGCCCCGTCAGGGCGCTCTTGATCTCCCGCGGACTGTACTCCGCCACCTCCAGCCCTTGCTGCGCGCCCGCCAGCAGCACCACCCCGCGCGCATGCCCGAGGACCAGCGAGCTGTGCGCGTTGCGGGCGTTGAAAAGGCTCTCGACGGCCAGAACGTCGGGGCGATGGGCCTCGATCGCGCCCATGATCCCGGCGTGGATCTGGAGCAGACGCTGGGACAGGGGTGCGCCCGCGTCGGGACGCACGCGCCCTGAGGCCAGCGGGCGCAGACGCCCCGCCGAGGCGTCGATCGCCCCGTATCCCGTCACGAGCGAGCCCGGGTCGATGCCCAGCACGATCACGGCGCGCCCCCCGGCCGGGCAGCTGCGGCCCGAGCGGCCGTCCCCGCCGGGCCTAGGAATTGTCGTTGAACGCCTTGAGCTCGGCGTCGTCGATGTCGAAGTTGGCCCAGACGGCGGCGACGTCGTCGAGGTCGTCGAGCGCGTTGATCAGCTTGAGCAGCGACTCGACGTCCTTGCCCGTCACGCGCACGCTGGTCTGGGCAAGACGCGCCAGCCCCGACGAGGTCACCGGCAGCCCCGCCCGCTGAAGCGCCGCGGCGACGGCTTGCAGGCTGTCGGTGGTCGTCGTGACCGCCACCTCGCCATCGCTCTCGCTCACATCCTCGGCGCCCGCTTCGACGGCGGCCTCCATCACGCTGTCCAGATCGCAGCGCGCCCCGTCGAGCAGGATCTGGCCCATCCGCTGAAAGAGAAAGGCCACGCTGCCGGCGCCCCCCAGCTTGCCCCCATACTTGCTGAAGCAGTGGCGCACGTCGGCGGCGGTGCGGTTCTTGTTGTCGGTCTGTGTCTCCACCAGGATGGCAACGCCGCCCGGACCGTAACCCTCGTACTCGATCTCTTCGTAGACGGCTCCCGCCAGCTCGCCGGTGCCCCGCTTGATCGCCTTGTCGATGTTGTCGGCGGGCATGTTGGCGGCCTTGGCGGCGAGCACGGCCGCGCGCAGGCGCGAGTTCCCGCCAGGGTCGCCGCCGCCGCTGCGCGCCGACACCGTCAACTCGCGGATCAGACGCGACCACAGCTTGCTGCGCTGCGCGTCCTTGGCGCCCTTCTTGCGCTTGATGGTGCTCCACTTGCTATGACCGGACATGAATGCTTCCGCTCCTCAGCATCGGGCCTGGCCGGCGACGGCGCTAGTCCTCTTCCGGAGCACGGCTCTTCTCGTACGCCTCCATGAGGCGGCGCGCCACGTCGCCGGGCACCTCGTCGTAATGCGAGAAATCCATGCGGTAGACGCCGGTCCCCTGGGTCTGGGAGCGCAGCGCCGTCGCGTACTGGTAGAGTTCGTCCTGCGGGATCAGCGCGCGCACCACCTGGTACGGGCCGTCCGCCTCCATGCCCTGGATCCGGCCGCGCCGCGAGGAGATGTCGCCCATCACATCGCCCATGTAGGCCTCGGGCACGGTGACGGTCACGCTCATGATGGGTTCGAGCAGCATGGGGCCGGCCTCGCGCACGCCCTTCTGGATGGCCTTGCGCGCCGCGACCTTGAAGGCGGCCTCGCTGGAATCGACCGCGTGGTAGGAACCGTCATAGATCGACACGCGCATGTCGACCACCTCGTAGCCGGCCACCACCCCCTGCGCCATCGTCTCGCGCACGCCCTTCTCGACCGCGGGCACGAACTTGCCCGGCACGACGCCCCCGACGATGGCGTCGACGAACTCGAATCTCTCGCCTCGAGGCAGCGGTTCGAGCCGCAGCCAGACGTCGCCGAACTGGCCCCTGCCGCCGGTTTGCTTCTTGTGCCGTCCCTGCACCTCGGCCTTGCCGCGGATCGTCTCCTTGAAGGCGACGCGCGGCCGGCGCCGCGCCACCTCGACGCCGTACAGCTTCTTCAGCTTGTCGAGCAGATGCACCATGTGCGTCTCGCCCTGGGCGATCAGCAGCGTCTGGCTCAGCTCGGGCTGGTGGCGGATCTCGAAGGTCGGATCCTCCTCGCGCAGCTTGGTCAGGCCCGACGACATCTTGTCCTCGTCCCCGGCCGTGACGGTATAGATCGCCTCGGTGGCGGTGGGCCGCGGATAAGGGATCGGCGGCAGCGCGATGGGAGCGGCCGCCTCGAAGAGGGTGCTGCCGGTGGGAGTGCCCTTGAGCTTGGGCACGATGACGATGTCGCCGGCCCCGGCGGCATCCACCTTGTCGCGCTGCCTGCCCAGCGCCACCGTCATCTGGCCGATGCGCTCGCCCACCGCGGTGGCGCTGTTGGACAGCACATCGCTTCCCCCCACGGTGCCGCTGAAGATGCGCAGCCAGGTGATGTCGCCGCCCTGCGCCTCGAACTGCTTCTTGAAGGCGTAGGCCACCTTCGGGCCCTGCGCCGCCGGCGCGATCACGACCGGCTCGCTGCCGCCGGGTTTGACGCCGTGCAGCTTCCGCCTCGCGGCCGGCGAGGGCAACAGGCCGATGATCTGCTCCAGCAGGATGGAAACGCCGACCTCGCTGTCGGCCGCGGTCAGGAAAACCGGGAACACCGTGCCGGCCGCGATCCCGGCCGCCAGGCCGCGCCGCAGATCCTGCTCGTTCAGCGTGCCCTCTTCCAGGAACTTCTCGACCAGTTCATCCTCCGTCTCGGCGGCGGCGTTTAGCAGTTGCTCTCGTGCCTCGGCCACCTCCTCGGCCAACGCGGCGGGGATCTCGCCGGGCGCGGCCTTGCCACCCTTGAAGACCCAGGCCTGCTGGGTGATCAGATCGACCACGCCCTGGAACCCCTCGCCCTGGCCCAGCGGCAGTTGCGCCGCCACGGCTCCCGCCCCCAGACGGGCGCGGATCGCTCCCAACGCCTCGGCGAAGGCCGCGTGCTCCTTGTTCATCCGGTTGAGCACGATCAGCGTCGGCGCCTCGCGCGCGCGCACGGTTCGCCAGAGCGCTTCGGTCGATACCTCGACCCCGCCATCGGCCTTGACCAGGAAAAGCCCGCCCTCGACGACCTCGAGCGCGGCAAACACATCGCCCCGGAAATCGTCGATGCCTGGCGTGTCGATGAGGTTGATCTTGTGATCGCCGAGCTCGACGTGGGCCAGACTCGCGCTGATGGTCTGCTTCTTGTCGATCTCCTCGTCCTGGTAGTCGAAGATCGACGTGCCGTCGTCGACGCTCCCCCTCCGGCCGACCTTGCCCGTCACGTGCAGCATCGCGTCCGCAAGGCTGGTCTTGCCCACTCCATGGGGCCCGATCAAGGCAACATTGCGGATCTTGTCCATGGCGTACGTCTTCAAGGAGTTCCTCCCGTCCCGTCAAGCGTGCCGATAGAGGGGAGCGCACCCCGCCGACGCGGCCGTCGGCGCTGGTCGCGGCGCCGCGCGCGGAGCTAACCTGCAATGGTAACCCGGGGTTTGGGGCATGTCAATCTTGCGCGGCGGCCGCCGCCGACGGCCCCTTGCCCGGAGCTTGTACGCGCCTGAGCGACGCCTTACATTGATCTGGATGAGAGGCAGGAGGGCTCGCGGGCACAAAGTCCTGGACACCCCCCCGCCCCTGCATTACCGTTGGCGCGGCTGGAGTTGCAGCCGCGCCGCCCGCTCCCCGGAGCCGGCGCGCCGCCCGCGACGGCCAGATCCCCACGACGGCGGCGACCGGGCGCGCCCCGGCCGTCGCGACGATGCCGAAGAGGTTCCATATGCAGAGAATGATCCGCGTGGCATTGGCGGCGGCGAGCCTGGCGCTCCTGCTGCCCGCGGCGGCGGCGGCACAGACCGAATCGGCCGCGGCCGACACAGAAATCCCGCCGGTCCAGTACCGCATCAAGAAGATCGCCCTCACCTTCCACGGCGGGCGCTTCTCCGGCGGCAAGTTTCTGGAATTGCCGACTCCCGGGCCGCGCACCCAGCAGGCAATCGGATCCGATGTGGTGTACAAGTACGACGGCCAGCCTTTCGTGCTGCCGGCCTACTACTCGGCGCCCGTCAAGGAGATCAGGCCGGGCAACTTCCTCGGCGGAACGGTTTCCTTCTATCTCTCCGAGGAGTTCCACCTCGACCTGCGCGCGACCGTCGCCAGTTCCACGGCCGAGACTTCCTTTCTCAACGCGCGCGATCCCCAAGCTTCCTTCCGCGAGGTGCTGGACACCGACGGCGGTTTCAAGTCGCTGACGCTGGGCGGCGGCCTGAACTACGACGCGCGGCAGGTCGCGCTCTTCGGGATCGTGCCGTCCATCGGTTGCGGCTTCGGCGGGGTGATCAACCGCTTCTCACAGCTCGAGGACAAGACCGCGCTCTTCTTCCAGATCAATGCCGGGCTCTCACACACCCTGACCCACAACATCCTCCTGGGTGCCCATCTCGCCGCCACGACCTTCGCCTTCACGCGCGAGGAGCTGCACTACACCAAGCAGCTGACCTATGTGAACCTGAGCCTGGGTCTGACGTACCTGATCGACATGGTGCCGGGCATCTGACCCCGCGCCGCCCAGACCCGTAATTCATTGGTATATAAAAGGAAAGCCGCCGCGACACCAGGGCCGCGGCGGCTTCTCTGAGCCGGCAGGTAGCCGACTAGATCTTCTTCGTGGCCTTCTTGGTGGCCTTCTTCTTGGCGGCCTTCTTCTTGGTGGCCTTCTTCTTCGTGGCCTTCTTCTTGGTGGCCTTCTTCGTGGCCTTCTTCGTGGCCTTCTTGGTCGCCTTCTTCTTGGCGGCCTTCTTGGCCGTCTTCTTCGCGGGAGCCGCTGCCTTCAGCATCATCACTCTCTCCTCCATGTTTAGGACCTCGTCGTGCCAGGCTTCTGGCTGCCGTCTCCGCCGCACCCTGCGAAGGCGGCCTGCTCACCTTGATGTGCGATCGTCACGCCGCGTTGATTACGTCAGCGCTGTCGTCTCCCACGGGCGCCGTCGCTCCGTGCCGTGCATCCAGCAGGGATGATGCACGCGGTTTGTTGATGGATCTCCTTTCCATCCTGAGGTAGCGATCTCAAGGCTCCCTGCAAATCGCGGTCATTATTTGAAAGCCCCCGAATTGTGTCAACAAAAATGTGGCTTGTGCCGTCGAAATTGTATCTGGTCTGACTGTCGCCGTCCTGCCATGCGTTC
>CAYWTR010000019.1:0-76123 GCA_964461255.1 uncultured Fibrobacteraceae bacterium
ACGGTGTTGCCCATGATCAGGGCCGGGATCAGCGTGGTGAAGGTCTCGTTCAGCGGATAGTTGAACGGCCCCATGCACAGCACGACCCCCAGCGGGGCCCGCCGGATCTGGGCGAAGATCCCCTCTGCGTGCGCGAACCGGGAAGAGGCGCGGTCCAGCTCCTTCACGGCCTCGACGGTGTCGCGCACGTATTCCAGCGTGCGGTCGAACTCCTTCAGGCTGTCGGCTCGGGTCTTGCCGATCTCCCACATCAGCAGGCGGACGACCTCGTCGCGCCGCTCGCGCATGCGGAAGGCGAACTCCTCGACCGCCGCGATGCGCCCGCCCACGGGCAGCGTGGGCCAGCGGCCCCGGCCGTGATCGTAGGCGGCGACGGCGGCATCCAGCGCGGACAGCGCCGCCGCTTCGTCCAGCGCCGGATGGTGCCCCAGGACCGCCGGCGTCAGCGCGCCGTCCGGCCCGCGCAGGCAGACCGGCGAGACGACTTCCTGCACCGGCCCCTCCCAGTGGTGCAACCGGCCGCCGGCCAGCCACTCGCGCTGCCGCACCGGCTCGAGGCGGTGGGCGGCCGGCACCTGCTCGGGGGCGGGAAACATCACCGGAGCGGCGGCGCTCATGGGCGGCTCCTTCTGCGGGCGCGATCGATCGGGCGCGATCGATCCTGGCCCGGCGCAGCCGGACGTGGTACCGTACCATCCTCGCCCGCCGGCCGAACCGCAGTTTTACGTGCTGCGAGCCTCGCGGAGCTCAGCATGGACCGTCTGGAACGCTTTTACAAGATCCACCGCCAGCTTTCGCGGGGACGTCCGGTCAGCGCGGCGCGCCTGCTGGATGAGCTGGAGGTGTCGCGCGCGACCCTGATGCGCGACATCCAGTACCTGCGGGACTTCCTGGCGGCGCCGATCGTCTACCGCCGCGAACCGCCGGCCGGCTACCTCTACGACCCGGCGGCGGGCCGGTTCGAGCTGCCGGGCTTCTGGCTCAGCGAGGCGGAGCTGTGGGGATTGCTCGCGGCCTCCGACATCCTCGAGGGGCTGCAGGAAGGGCTGCTGGCGCTCGGCGTCGAACAGATCCGCCGCCGCCTGCACGAGCTGCTGGCGCGCCACGGCTATGATCCACGGCAGGTCTCCGGGCGCGTCGTCCTGCATCCGCTCGGAGCGCGCTCCGGGCGGCGCGGCGTCTTCCAGCAGGTCGCCGAGGCGGCGATGAAGCAGCGGCGCCTGCGCATCGACTACCATGCGCGCCACAACGACCAGACCTCGACACGGGAGATCGATCCGCAGCGGCTGCTGTTCCATCGCGACAACTGGTACTTGCTGGCCTGGTGCCGGCAGACGCGCGCCTGCCGCGTCTTCGCCTGCGACCGCATCGGCCGCGCCGAGCTGCTGCGCGCCCGCGCCCGCGCCCTGCCGCAGGAGCAGATCGAGGCGATGCTGGAGCGCGGCTTCGGCATCTATCCGGACACGCGCGGCGGGGCGGCGGCGCCGGCGCGGGAGCAGACCGCCGCTCTGCGATTCACCGCCGAGCACGCCCGCTGGGTCCGCGATGAGACCTGGCACCCCCGCCAGAGCGGTTCCGCGCTGCCCGACGGCGGCTACTTGCTGCGACTTCCCTTCACCAATCCCACCGAATTGATCCTGGAGATCCTGCGCCACGGCGCCGGCGTCGAGGTGCTCGAGCCCGCGGCGCTGCGATCCACGGTGGCCAAGGAGCTGCGGGAAGCGGCGGAGAACTACTCCCGGGAATGAGCGCTCACACAATCATAATTCGATGAGACTTGACCCGCCTGCGAGAGGCCACTAGCATTGGGCTCTCGCCCAATCTTTCCCAGGTTCGGAAAATCCGAAGGTGTGTTTGTTTGCGCCCGCGTCGGTCTGCGGGCGGGATTATGTGAGAAATCCACAACCGCCGCATCACGCCGTGAGACGGCGGCCCCGATAGAATGTCGCGCAGTCGGCACGGATTGGAGGGCTGGGTCCCGTCGGCGCTGTCCTGAGTTGGGCGAGCGAGGGATGGTGTCGGCGGGGCCCTCTCATGGCCGGTCAGGCCGCGTCGGCGGCCAACAGGCCTGGCGCCTCGACGCGAGCGGGCGGGCCGGAACGCTTCCAGCCCGCCCGTTGCCGTCGGGACCGTGCGCGATCCGCACGATCAGCAATAGATGCCTAGCGCGTCTCGTACGCCGCCTTGAGCGAGCCCCAGCTCATGTCATCGGCCGAAACCGGGATGTCGGTGCCGGTGACGGAGATGTCATCGATGCCGATCCACTCGTCGCTGCCGACGGCGTCCGTGGTCATGACCCTCAACTGCAGCATGGGCTTGTTGGCGGCCACCGGCGGCAGCACGACGCTGACGGGCGTGACCAGCCCGGCCAGGCTCGGCCCCTCGCTCGCATCGGCCACGAAGGCCGCGGGCACGTTGGTCCAATCGCCGCTGTCGCCGACGCGGAAATGCAGAGCGATCGGCTGCACCGCGTTGTCGGCGGCCCCGTCGATGTCGCGCAGGTTGTAGCTGACCGTGATGTTCTCCTTGCCGTCGGTGTTCAGGTGGATCTTCAAGTAGGGCGCGCGCGCCGTGCCCGAGCCCTGCAGGGCCACGACGGGGTCGGCGATCTCGAACTCGGCCACGCCGCCGGTGGTGTAGGTGTTGGGATTCGTCTGGTTGGCGTTGACGTCCACGACGCCGGGCGAATCATCCTGCAGGACCGTCTGCGGATCCACGCCAGTGGCCCCGGTCTACCCGTCCCCGCGATAGCCGATGATGCCGGGCACGCCGGACCAGTCATCGGAAACAGTGATCAGGTTGGTGTTGCTCCAGTTCTGGGCGAAGGGCAGGGACTGGTACACGCCGTCGGCCAGCGCGACGGAACCCAATCCAAGGATCAGAGCAACGACCAGCAGGGGTGTTAGCAGCGTCTTCATGGCGATCTCCTGTTGAAGGGCCAAGGTGCGTCGGCCCGCCGCGAACTCGGCGGGCCTGCGGCTGCGCAAGACAGATGCGCGGGCATTATAGCACAGCCGGAGCCATTCCGCCGCAGATTCCCCGGATTCATGCTCCGCAGCGTCCAGGCCGCAGGTGCGTTTCGAAAAGGGCTCTGATGTCCCCCTCGATCGGCACGGCCTTTTCCAGGTTGCGGTCGATCACCACGAAGGTGACGTCGGCGTCGGCCAGCGGCTCGCCGTCTTGCCGCCGCGTCACCTCCTGCCGCAGGACGCCGCTCTTCGCCCCCAGAGTCGCCACGGTGGACTCAATCGCGAGCTCGTCTCCCAGGCGCGCCGGCCGGCGGTAGTTGATGGCTATCTTGACTGCCACGAAGCCCAGTCCGGCCCGGTGCAGCTCTTCGACATCGAAGGTCTGCTCGAGCAACCGCCAGCGCGCCTCCTCCAGCAATTCCAGCCAGCGCGCATTGTTCACATGGCCGTACAGGTCCAGATGGTAGTCGCGGACCTTGATGGTTGTGACATGAGCCATGGCCCGGCCGTCCCTGGTTGATGCCGCCTTCCTGCACCGCGCCGCGGAGAATCCGGCCCGATCCGCGTGGCGCCGCGCGGCCGCCGCCGGGGCAGCCGCCCGGAGCTCGTGAGGCCGGACCATTGGTCCGGGCCCCATAGCCCCTGGCGGCTTGTGGATGATGTCCCTGGCGGCGATCGCACTCTGCGCAGACACGTCCAGTGCCGCGAACATCATCATAACACCCTTCAGGGCCATGCCGGTCGGCACACCTGCCCGCGACGCGGCGACATCGCCCCGGCCATCCCGCGGCCGGACCCGGCGCCGGCTGCGCGCGCCGGCGCCGAGAACGCCGGGCTGTTGGACAGGGGCCGGCGAAGGACTATCTTCGCAGCCAGGGGGAATGCGGCATGGGACTTCTGGGCGCAATCCTGGGCGGGACGGTCGGCCTGATGCTGGGCGGACCGCTGGGGGCGGTGCTCGGCGGGGCGATCGGATCGCAGGTACTCGCCGATCCACGGCCGGAGCAGATAGGCGGGCGGGCGCGGCAGGCGCGGCGGGAGCAGCGGCCCCCGCCATACCCGCCATACCCGCCATACCCTCCGTACCCGCCGCCTGGCCAAGCCGCGCAGGACGATCCGCGCGTGCTGCAATCGACCTTCATGGTCGCGCTGATCAGCCTGGCGGCGCGCGTGGCCAAGGCCGACGGCCGCGTGTCGAGCGCGGAGATCGCCGCCTTCGACGCGTTTCTGAGCCGCGAGCTAGGTATGCCGGCCCAGGAGCGGCGCCTGGCCGCCCGCATCTTCAACCAGGCGCGCGATTCGGAGCTGCCGACGGCGGCATTCACGCGCCAGATACGCCTGGCGCTAGCGGCGCAGCCAGACCGCCTGCGCGACCTGGTGGCGCTGCTGCTGAAGATAGCCTACGCGGACGGGGCGCTCGCCGGGGCAGAGGAGGCGTTGATCCGCGCGGTGGCATCCGAGCTGGGCCTGGAGGAGCGCGATTTCCGCCAGATCAAGGCGATGTTCGAGAGCTCCGACCTGGGAGCGGCCTACGCGCTGCTCGGGGTGGCGCCCGAGGCATCCGATGAGGAGATCAAGCGCGGCTATCGGCGTCTGGCCAAGGAGTACCATCCCGACATGCTCGCGGCGAAAGGGCTTCCCGAGGACTTCCTGAAGTTCGCCACGGAGAAGCTGCAGGCGATCAACCAGGCGTACGACCGGGTGCGCAAGCAGCGGGAGTTCTGACGCGTGCCCGAGCTGCCCGAGGTCGAGAACGTGGCGCGGGCGCTGCGCGCCTGCCTTCTGGGACGGACTCTGACCGGCATGCGCGTGCGTTTCGGCGGCGTGCTGCGCCCGTCGCCAGCAGCGGTGAGGCGCGCCGTGTCGGGCAGAACGCTGGCCGCCGTTCACCGCCACGGCAAGTACATCATCCTGACCTTCGCCGGGCCGGCCAAACCCGAGGCGGTCGGCGCCCGCGCGCGGGGGACCGCCATGGCCCGCGACGGCGACGCGCGCCATCTGATGATCCACCTGCGCATGACCGGACAGTTGTTCGCCAACCAGGATTTCGAGGCGGACGCTCACACCCATCTGAGCTTCGATTTCGACGGCGTCGCCGTGCACTACCGCGACGTGCGCAAGTTCGGGCGCCTGGCGCTGGTGGACGACGGGCATGGTCCGGCCGCTCTGGCGCACGTGGGGCCGGACATGCTGTCGATCGGCTTCGGCGCGTGGCGCGAGCGCCTCGCGGGGCGCCGAGCGCCGATCAAGGCGGTGCTGCTCGATCAGAAGGTGGCTGCCGGCCTGGGCAACATCTACGCGGACGAAGCGCTGTTCCGGGCGCGGATTCATCCGCTCACGCCGGCCGGCGACTTGGGCGAGGCGCAGCTGCGCCGCCTATTCCTGGCGGCCCGCGGCGTCCTGCGTCTGGCGATCCGCCACGGCGGCACCACCTATCTTGATTTCGTCGACTTCCACGGGCGTCCGGGCAATTTCCGCCGCAAGCTGCGCGTGTATCAGCGCACGGGCCAGCCCTGCCGAGTTTGCGGCAGCGCCATCGCGCGGGTGACGGCGGCGGGACGGTCGACGCACTTCTGCCCGCGGTGCCAGGCGGCGGCTCCGCTCAGGCGGCCTGCGGGCGGCGCTACAGCCCCATCAATTCCCGCAAGAGCGGCGTCGGCGGCGCCCCAAGAGACAAGAGCCGGTCGTGGAACGCTTTCAGCTCCGCAGGCGAAGCCGGCCCCCCCCGCTGCGCGTCCCAAGCGTCGCGGATCCGCCTGATCTCGCGGTTGCCCACGAAGTAGGTCGTCAGCTGGCCCGACGAAACGCAGGCGCGGCGCCATTTGCGCACCGCCTCGCCCTCTTCCTGGTAGCCCAGCCGCATGAGCAGATCGATCGCCTCGCCCTCGGTCAGATCGCCGGCGTGCAGGCGATGATCGATGATGGCGTTGAGTGGCAAGCGCAGCCTCATCTTCAGATGCTGCAGGCGCACCTCATCGCCGCCGAAGCCGTGTTCGACCATCAGCTCCTCGGCGTAGGTGGCCCAACCCTCGATGAAGGTGCCGCTGGGCAGGATCGCCCGCGTCAACGTCGGCGCCTCGACGCGGTTGGCATGCGCCTGCTGGAGAAAATGGCCCGGGATGGCCTCGTGCGCGGTGAGATTGAGCAGCATGTAGAAGTTGTACTCGCGGTAGAAGGAGTCGCGGCGCGCCGGCGACCAGTCCGCCGGCGGCGGCGACAGGCTGAAGGAGGCGCGGCGGTCGCTTTCCAGCGGACCCCCGACGTCGCACGAGGCGATCACCACGCCTCGGCGGAAGGAGGGCATGAGGGTGATCTGGATCGCTTGCGGCGGCACCGTGACCAGGTCGTGCTTCTGCGCGAAGGCGCGGCAGGCCGCGAGCGCCATCTGGGCATAGGTGGGCAGAGTCTGGTCGTCGGGCCGCGTCTCGGCCAGCTTGTCCAGCACGGCGCGGACGAGGGCGTCCTCGTCGGCCGCGGCGGCCGCGGCGGCGCCGTCCGACGCCCCGGACGAAAGAAGGCGCGCGTGCAGGGGCCGCGCCGCTTCGACCAGGCGCCGCCGCGTCTGCGCCAGGTCCTGCTCGGCCTCGGCGAGGATCTGCGCGGGCGGCAGATCCGCGCCCAGAACGTAGCGCAGCTTGCGGCGGAATCGCTCCGGGCCGAGGCGGAAGTCGCCATCGGAGCGGGGCAGCAGCTCCTCTTCGAGCCAGCGTCCGTGCGCCGCGAGCGCCGCGGCGGCCGCGGCGAGCGCCGGCTCCAGCTCGGCGCGCAGCTCGGGCTCGCGGTCGAGGTACTGCGGCAGCGCTTCGCGCACCAGCTCGGCCAGCCCCTGGTTCTGCGCTATCGCCATCTCCGTGTGCACGCGCGGCGGCCGCTCCAGGTTGGCTCGAGCTGCGCCCAGAACGTCCGGCAGCGCCTCCAGACGCCCCCGCAGGCTGCGCAGCCGCACCGCCAGGGCCGCGTGGTCATGGGCGAGCAGGTTGTGCAGCGCGCCGCCCGGGTTGTACAGGAGCGGATTCCAACTCTGCTCGCGCAGCTCGTCGTGCGCCCACAGCGCGGCCTCGAGCCGATCGAGCAGGATGCGCCGGTCGGCGCGGTTGCCGGGCGACAGGCGTGCGGCATCCAGCCGCGCCAGCGAATCGCGGTAACAGGACCAGAAGGCGGCACGGAGCGCCAGGCCGTCGCGGCTGCGATCGGTCAGCAGATGGTCGTGGCGGTGGTCGCCCAGGTCGGACGCCCATTCCGGGTCGAGATCGCGCCAGCCGGTCAAGCAGCGGTTGGCCATGCCGGCGAAGCGGTCGTCATCCGACAACCGCGGCGCGCAGCCGCCCAGCAGCAGCGCCAGCAGCGCAACGACCGGCAGAGCTTCCCGCATCGTTACCGTCCCGTTCCCGGCTCCAGCCGGCTCCGCTCTTGGGCGCCATCGGCAGCAGCCGCGGCGCTGCCAGTGTAGCCCGGCGGGGCGCGGGACTCAACGGATGCCGGCGCTCCGGGAGAAAAGGCGCGAGGGGGAAGGCGCGAACCCTCCCCCTCGCCGGCCGTCCGGGCGAGAAGCGGCCGGGGCGAGACCGGCGGCGGCGGTCAGCGACGGTAGAGCGCCTTGACGCCGCCCATGGTGTTGTCGGCCACGGGAATAGCCAGCAGCACGCGGATCAGATCGCCGGTGCTGTGCCCGTAGCCCAGGTCGTTGTTATCGGCGTCGCGCACGGCCAACAGCTGGAACTCCAGCGGCGAGTCCCCCTCGCCCAGGGCGGCGAAATGGCAGATCGCCGCCTCGCCGCCGCCGGGAACCGGCGAACCGAGAAAGGCCATCGTGAAGCGGATCATGTCCGTGCCGGGAACGGTCAGGTCGAAGAAAGAGAAGGGAGCGCCCGCCCCGGTCACCCATGCGCCGGGCGCGATCTGCGCCAGGGCGACGATGGTGTTGTCGAAGTCGATCTGCACGTCCAGACCCATCAGCAAATCGCCGCCGGGATTGTCGACCATCACCGCCACGGTGAAGGTCTCCTCGGTCGGCACCGACAACGACGGCGAGATGAAGATCTGCTGCGCGGCCGCGCCGCCGGCGAGCAGAAGCGCCGCCAGCACGCAAACGCAAACGCGCCGCGCGACCCAACCGGCCCTCGTAAGGCACGCGATCCTTGCCATGATGCCAAACCCCCCGCTGGAGATAAACGAAGGCCGCGGGCCAGAACGCCCCGGCATGCGCCGACCTTGCACCGTCTGGGCGAGCGATCACGATGGCGGATGACCCATTATAGCGCAGGCGCCGCTGCGTGACCAGACCATAATCCCCGCAACCATAATCCCCGCAGCTTGGCCGATCGGTGTCGCCTTGCGGACGGAGTAACATTACCGGCCCGCCGCAATGCTAAGGATACGACGGAAACGAAAAAATCATTGATGCCGGCGTGCGGATGTGCTAGTCTGGCGCATCTCGCCCGGATGCCGCGATCTTTGCTCGCGGCGGGGCATGTGGGGGATTGTAATAATTTTATTCATGCCGGTTGAATCGCCCGCGATCGGCCAGGGTGGGCGTGGGGGTTTTGTCATCGGCCGGCCGCCATGAGCGCACCACGTGCGCGGGGGGCCTTCCTACCATCCGCTATCAACGAACGTCGCGGGAAAGGCGACAACTAGATACCGAATTTGTCCGAAAGGGGGGATCGCGGAGCCTCTTGGCCCAACGCAACGCGCCTGGAAGGGCGCATGGCATCACCGGGTTGCCATACCAGGCGGTCGGCCAGCGTGCCGGGTCGCCGGGCGGGGGCTGATGGCAACTCCCAAGACCGCATCGCATTCGCGCGGCAAGCGCGTTTGCGCACGCCGGACCAGCCTCCGCGAACCACGCGCTTCGCGCGCAAGCCAAACGGGGGAAGATCTCATGAAAACGCAACGCTTGCTGCTCATGACCGCGCTGCTCCTGAGC
This sequence comes from uncultured Fibrobacteraceae bacterium, assembly GCA_964461255.1. Taxonomy (GTDB): domain Bacteria; phylum Krumholzibacteriota; class Krumholzibacteriia; order LZORAL124-64-63; family LZORAL124-64-63; genus CAYWTR01. Next base: position 8,896 of record CAYWTR010000019.1, read on the forward strand.
CTGGCCGCCGCGGCGGCAGCCGCGGGTCCCGTCGCCACGCCGTTCGAGGGGGCGCCCCTGGCGCCTCAGAGGGAGATCGCGCCGGCCGCCGAGAAGGCCTTCGGCGACCCCGCGGACTTCCGCTCCTCGGCGCTGGCCGGCGCGGCCTATCTGGTCGGCATGCAGGCCGACATCACCGAGGACAACGCGGGCAACGGCGATCCGGACGCCGACCCCGACGACGGCGGCTGGGACTGGGTGCGGGTGCCTTTCGAGCACAGCGCCAGCGCCAGCGCCACGAACATCTACGGCGCGACAGTGCAGGGCGTGTACAACGCGTACCTGATCGATCCCCTTCCCTCTTATTTCACGGCCATGAAGGACGCGGCGGATCACATCGTCGCGGTGGGGCCGACCGTCATCCGTTCCGGTCCCGATGTCAGCTTCCTGCTGCGCTTCGCCGACCTGCCGGCTTGCCCCGATCCCTCATATTACCGCGCGGGCGCCCAGGCCATCTGGAACCGCCAGATCACGACCTACCTAACGATGACGGCGCTGGCGGAGTTCATCCGCGATGCCCGCGCCGGCCAGGGCTATCCCAACGGCATCATCCCCTGGGACATCTCAGCCTGGGCCGAGGCCGCCATGCTCATGCACGCCGCCTTCCCCGGCAGCGGGCACGACGCGGAAGGGGCCGCCATCGCCGAGGTGCTGTATCAGGACAGCTTCGCCGCCAATCCCGGCTACTTCGAGCCCTTCGGCCACAGCCAGGGATACACCACGGATTGGTCCAACGTTGATTACTGGTGGTTCAGCCTCGGCGTGGCGAGCCTGATCAAGACCTTCGCCGTCACGGGCGCCCACACCGCGGAGATCCCCGGCCTGCAGACGCTCATGCTGGCCTGCCAGTACGCCGACGGCGCTTTCAGCGACCAGTACGGCGCGCCGACGGAAATCAACGACCGCGACTGGCAGGACTCGGCCTACTGCCTGATGGCCATCGCCCAGCATCTGCCGTCGAATGCGACGACGCAGGACGCGCTGTACCGCGCCGCGACCTGGCTGGCCTCCACCCAGCACACCAGCGGCGCCTGGGTCTACGGCAGCGGCAACCACTATCCCGAGGTCGGCGGCGAGGCCACCGCGGCCGTCGCCATGGGCTGGATGGCCGCCGGCGCGAGCGTGACCGCGCTGCTAGGCGACGCCGGCCCCATCAATTGCAGCGACACGCAGGTCGTCACCTTCCGCTACGAGCCCGGCGACGCCACCCCCGCCCTGCGCGGCTACGACATCACCTTCCAGGTGACGGGCAACGTCAGCTTCGGCAGCGGCAACATCGTCGACCTGGGCAACCTCGGCACGCCGCATTGGTTCGCGGTCGTGGACAACCTGGACGGCACCTGGACCGTCTCCGACGCCATCCTCGGCCCCACCTCCGGCCTGCAGACCGCCGCGGATTTCTTCACGGTCACGCTGACGCCCACCGCCAGCGGCCAGGTCGATGTCGACATCCTCGACTACCGCCTGCGCACGCTGGACAACGCGCCCATCTTCGCCGACATGCTGGGCGCCTCGTTCATGATCGACTGCGACGCCCCCGACCCGGTCACCGACATCGCCGTCGCGCCGGGACACCAGAAGCTGAAGGTTAACTGGACCGATTCGCCTTCGGGCGACGTCGTGGCTTACGAGGTGTGGCTGGGGCTCTGGACCGACGGCAACGTCGGCGTCTCGGCCTACCCCGAATACGACGATCTGGCGGCGTACAACCCGGCCGCGCGCCCGGCCAGCCGCGCGGCTGCCGCAGGCTCGGGCGGCGTCTGGGTGCTGGGCGCCGTCTACACCGTGGGAACGGACACAAAGCCGTTCGTCGTGCCGTGGGTCGACCGCGGCATCTACACGGTCGAGGTGTTCGCCATGGACAGCGCCGGCAACTACAGCGCCGTGGCGCCCGACGGCAACGACCTAGCCACCAACTACTGGCTGGGCGATGTCAGTGACGGCGTGCCCGGCCAGTACGACGGCAACGTCGACATCTCCGACATCACCATGCTCGGCACCTACTTCGGCACCAGCCCCGGCGTTGGCACTCTGGGCGCCGAGACCGACGTCGGCCCCACGCACGACAACAGCCGCGTCGGCCTGCCGCTGACCGACAGCCGCGTCGACTTCGAGGACCTGATGATCTTTGCGATGAACTACGGTTTCGTCTCGCCCACCAACAAGGCGGTGCTCGCGGCCGCGCCGCTGCTCGCCTGGAGCCAGGCGGAGGACGGCGTCTGGACGCTGTCCCTGAGCGCGCCGTGCGCGGCGCTCAAGGGGCTGCGGCTGACGGCCGCCGTGCCGCCGGGCGCGGCGCTGGTCGAGCCGGGCGGGCTGCTCGCGAGGCAGACGGCGCCCCATTTCCTGCGCAACCTCGACGCGCTCGGCCTGGACGTCAGCCTGGCGATCCTGGGCGACGGCGTGGGGATCGCGGGCGACGGCGAGTTGCTGCGGGTGACCCTGCCCGCGGGCGTCGATCCGGCCGCGGTGAGCATCACGGCGCGCGGGCTCGACAACGCCGATCTTGCTCTGGCCCTGGAGCGGCCGCAGACGCCGGCCGCGTTCCATCTGGCGCAGAACCACCCGAATCCTTTCAATCCGATGACCACGATCAGCTACGCGCTGCCGACGGCGCAGCACGTCAGCCTGGTCGTCTACTCCGTCGACGGCCGCCGGGTGCGGACGCTGGTCGATGCCGCCGCGGCGGCCGGCGTTCACGAGGCGGTCTGGGACGGGCGCGACGACGCGGGACGGCAGGTCGCCTCGGGCGCCTACTTCTACCGCCTCGACGCCGGTCCCTACACGCGAACCAACAAGATGGTGCTCATGAAATAGTCCGCGGCATGATCCGCGCGCGGCCGGCCGCCGCCCCGCCCGGCGGCCGGCCGGCGCCGACCCGCCGCTCGCCTTCCATCACGAGTCGGTCGGGGGGCCGCCGCGCCCGCTGGCGCAGCGGCGGCTGAAGGGGGACGGGGCGCCGATCAACCGGCGCCCCCCGCACAGACGCAAAGGAGACGAGCATGAGCCGCAGAATCTGGGCGGTGCTGATGGCGGGCTTGTGGCTGAGCATGGGGGCGGGCGTGGCCGCGGCCGCGGTCCTGAAGGTGCCCGCCGACTATCCGACCATACAACAGGCCGTTGACGCTTCGGTCAACGGGGACACCGTCGAGGTGGCCGCCGGCCTATACATCGAGCAGGTCTACATCACGAAGAACATCACGCTCGCCGGGGCGGGTGCAGCGCTGACCACGGTGCGCTGCCCGCCCGTGCTGTCGCGCTACTGGGGCACGCCTCCGAATTCATATCGACCCATCATCTTCATCTATAACACGCCGGCGGCGACGGTGACCGGACTGACGGTCGACGGCGACAACCGCATCGGTCCGGACACCGACCATCTGCTCGGCATCGGCCTGCGCAACGCGGGCGGGCGCGTCGAGCATTGCATCGTGACCAACGTGCGCGAGTCGACGCCGTCCTTCCTGCAGCGGGGCGCCGGCATCTACTCCAGCAAGACATTCCCGTCCCTGGTCGACATCCAGATCCATGACGTGCAGATCAAGGAGTGCCAGAAGAGCGGCATCGCTCTGTGGGGAGCGCTGACGGCGCAGATCACCAGCGTCACCGTGCACGGCATGGGCGCCGGCAGCTTGTCGGTCCAGAACGGCATCGAGCTGGGGCTGGGAGCCGTGGGCGTGGTCGACGGCTGCATCTTGCGGGATCTGCACGACCAGCACACCACGGGCAACACCGCCACCGGCGTCCTGCTCTACTTCGCCGACAATGTGCAGATCATGAACTCGGACTTGCTCGACAACCAGACCAGCGCCTACTTCGTCGACGCCGCCGGCGGCCTGACCGACTGCACGCTGCAATCGAACGATGCGCAGATCGGCCTCTACGGCTTCGCCCATCGCAACAGCCTGCCGCCCAAGGCGGGCCGGCCGGCGCCCGCGGCGGGCGATCCCCCGCCGGCGGAGGCGCTGCCCGTGCCCTACCTCGAGGCCGGAGACGATCCCCCGGCGCCGGGCGGCGCGGCGAAGGAGATGATCACCCTGACGCGGTGCACCATCTCCGGCCCCACGCTGACCGATACGCGCGGCGTCTTCGTGCTGGCGGAGTACGGCACCGCCGGCATCGACATCGACGACTGCGACATCAGCGGCTGGGGCCACGGCTTCCTGCTGTTCGAACTGGCAGGCCTGATCGGCGGCCGCATGCGCGACAGCCGCGTCGAGGGGAACCTCGACGGCGACTTCTCCAACACCGGCACGGATTACGACGCGCGCTTCAACTGGTGGGGCCACGCTTCCGGGCCGCGCCACGCGACCCACAATCCCGGCGGCACGGGCGAGAGCCTGACCGACCACATCCGCTTCTACCCCTGGACCGGCATACCAGAGCTGTCCATCACGCCGGCGGCGTCCGGGCCGATCAACTGCGACGGCGAGGCCGTCCTGACCTTCCGCTACACGCCCGACGGCTCGGCGCCGCCGGCCCTGCGCGGCTACGCGCTGACCGTGGCCGCCACCCCCGAGCTGAGCTTCGACGAGAGCGACATCGCCGACAGCGGCGCGCTCTCCCCGCTGGGCGACACCTACTTCGACGCCTACCAGAACCCCGACGGCAGCTGGACCGTGGCCGCGGCCATCCTCGGCGCCACGCCCGGCTTGACCGCGGCGGCCGACCTGTTCTCCATCACGCTCCACGGTGCGGCCACGGGCACGGGCGAGGTTGCCATCACGGCTTTCGCGCTGCGCGATCTGGACAACGCCCCCATCGCCGCCTATGTCACCGGCTCGGCGCTGATCACGGTCGACTGCGATCCCCCGGGCCCGGTGGCGGACGTGACGGCGTCGCCCGGCTTCGAAAAGGCGCGCGTGTCATGGACGCTTTCGCCCGACGACGGCGCCGGCGACAGCGACGTGGCCGCCTACGAGGTGTGGCGCGCCTTGTGGCACGACGGCACCCTGGGCCAGTCAGCCTACCCCGAGTATGACGACGTGCAGCCTTACAACCCAGCTGCGCGCCCCGCCTCGCGCGCCGCGGCGGCGGCCTCCGGCGGCGTCTGGGAGCTGGCGGGCGAGCTGCCCGCGGGCTCGCCCCCGCCCTTCGTCGACGCGCACGCCGCCCCGCGCGGCGTCTACACCTACGAGGTCTTCGCCCGCGACGCCGCCGGCAACCACAGCCCGCCCGCGCCGGACGGCAACGACCGCGCGACCAACTACTGGCTGGGCGACGTCGTCGACACCGCCCCCATGCCGCCCCACTACAGCGTGGTCGATGTCCACGACATCACCGTCCTGGGCAACGCTTTCGGCACCGTGCACGGCGGCACGAACTGGAATCCCGAGTGCGATGTCGGCCCCACCGACGATTACAGCCGCGTCGGCATCCCCACCACCGACAACCGCATCGACTTCGAGGACCTGATGGTCTTCGCGATGAACTTCGCGACCGTGACGCAGACGAACAAGCTCGGCGCCCCGGACGCGCCGGCGCCGGCGGCGCCCGCGGCCGGACCGCCGCCGCGGCTGGCCTGGCTGGCGGCCGAAGGCGGCGCCTGGGCGCTGCATCTGCGAGAGCCGTGCTCCGGGCTCAAGGGAATCCGCATCCAGGCGACCCTGCCCGCGGGCGCGAAGGCCGCGGTCGCGGCCGGCGAGTTGCTGGGGCGGCAGACGGCGCCCGTCTTCCTGCGCGACGCCGGCGGCGAGGGCCTGGACATCGCCCTGGCGATCCTGGGCGACGGCGCCGGTCTGGACGGCAGCGGCGAGCTGCTGCGCGTGCTGCTGCCGGCGTCGGTCGCGGACCGCGCGGCGCTGCCCGCCGGCGCCACGGTCACGGCGCGCGGCCTGGACAACACAGACCTGGCCGGGGTGGGCGACCTGGTCGACGCGCCGGCGGTCCCGGCGGCGGCCTCCGCGCCGCCGGCCGCAGTGCGGCTTGACGGCGCGCATCCCAATCCCTTCAACCCGCGCGCGGAGATCGCCTTCGCCCTGCCTGCAGCCGCGCGCGTGGAGTTGACCATCTACGCGCTCGACGGCCGCCGGGTGGCGACCCTGCTGGAGGCCGAACTGCCGGCGGGCGAGCACCGGACGGTCTGGAACGGCCGCGACGCCGCCGGACAGCCGGCCGCCGCGGGAGCGTACATCTGCCGCCTGAAGGCCGGCGACCAGCTGCGCACGCGCAAGCTGATCCTGGCCAAGTAGATACGCGGCGAGGCATGGGGGCGGCGGCCCGCCGCCCCCTCAGTCTTCCCCGCGACGAGGCCCAGGCGAGGTACAATGGATGCGACTGACGCGTCCCGAACCCGGGGGCAAGCCATGAACAGCGACTCTCTCCGCCGGCTCTCCTTCCTGGCCGCCCTGTTGCTGCTGCTCGCCGCCGCTGCGCTGCCAGCGCGCTCGCAGATCACGCTGCGCTGGGCGCCGCACGACACGACCATCGCGCCGGGGGGCAACCTCCAGCTTTCGGTATGGATCGACGACGCGGTCGACCTGCGCACGTTCGAAGCGTGGGTTTCCTACGACACGACGATCGTGCGAAGCATCAGCGGCGCCAAGGGTCAGCTGTTCGTCGGGCTGCCGTGCTACATCTGGGAGGGCTTCGAACCGAGCGGGCCCGGCCAGTGGCACGGCTACGCGGTGGCGATCGGCTCGACCTGCTGGGCCGTCGGCCCTGGAGAGCTGTACCGCTGGAACATCGAGGCGCTGGCCAACGGCGTCTGCCCGGTCACGACGGTCGACGTGCGTCTGTTCCGGCCCGACGCCACGCTCTTCCCCGACGTCACGCTGCAGGACACGACCGTGCGCGTCTGGGACGGCATCTCCTCCACGCCCGATCCCGGCCACGGCGGCGCGCGCCTGCAGGTGTGGCCCAATCCCTTCAACCCGCGCACCACGCTCTCTTTCGAGGTGGACGAGCCGGGACCCGCGCGCATCGATGTCTACGACGCCCGCGGCCGCAGCCTCGGCTCGGTGTGGGAAGGCTGGGCCGGGCCCGGACTGGCCGCGATCGGGTGGAACGGCCGAGCCGCGGACGGACGGCCCCTGCCCGGCGGCCTCTACCTCTTCCGCCTCCAAGGCACCGGCGGCGCCGCCGTTCAGGCTCGAGGCGTGCTCGTGCGCTAAGGATGCCGGCTTGGAGACTTTCGCACCCGCTCGCGAGCTCGTGGATGACTCCGGATACGAAGAACGCAGGGTTCGCTCGGTGTCGAGCCTGGATCCGGACGGCATCGATGCGCCAATCCGTGTTCTCATATTGGGGTTCTCCGCCTTGCCGCACTGCTTCACACTGCAGAGCTGCTGCGGGCACTTCGTGCTTGGGACGCAGGGCGATACCCGGAACTTGAACCCCCTGCCGCGCGAGGATGCCGGGCCGGTGAGGTACAGGATCGCCTACCTGGCATTGTGCCTGAAGAACGATGACGGCGGAAGGCGGCTGCGTGGCGTTCTGCAGGCGCTGGTGGGCATCGACCCCGAGTATGTTCAGTGGGCATCACCGGAGTGGTTCTGGGTCCAGCACCCAAACTCGTTCGCGCTGCAGGTGACGCCCGACCGCTTCAAGCAGCAGGATGAGGCGGTGATCGACCACGGCGAGGCTTTGCGCGTTCAGCGCGTGAGAGACGCGTTCTTCGCACGTCTGCGCGAGGTCCTGCACCGCGAGGCGGTCTTGGCCTGCCGGTCCGACCGAACCGGCGGCTGACGGTCCGGAGCTGTCGATGAAGACGAGCCGAAGCCGCATCCTCCCGCCTGCCTACCTGCTGTTCGGGCTGATCGCGATGGCTGCAGCGCATCTGGTCCTGCCCGATTTGCGTTGGATTCGCGGCGTCTGGCGGCTTGCGGGCGCGCCCATGATCCTGGGGGGCGCCTGGCTCGCTCTGGCAGCCGATGCGCTCTTCAAGTGTCATGGCACGGAGATCAAGCCCTTCAGGCCTTCGCGCATGGTCGTCGTCGACGGCCCGTACAGGTTCAGCCGGCACCCGATGTACCTGGGTTTTCTCGGTTTGCTGGGTGGAGCGGCGATCCTGGCCGGCACGCTCGGGCCGCTGATCGTGCTGGGCCTGATGGCGTGCCTTTTCCGGACGCACTTCGTCGTCCCCGAGGAGCGGCACATGGAGGAGCAATTCGGGCAGGAGTACCGCGACTACCAGCGTCGCGTCCGGCGCTGGCTATAGCGGCGGCGCCGGCGGCCGGCTGCCTAACTTTCGTCTTCGATCCGGCGCCAGAGCCCCATGCAGCGCTTGATCAGCGTGCGGCCCAGCTCCTCCAGACGCCCGCGTTCCGCGGTGGACAGATCGGCCGGCAGTCGCTGCAGCTCGCGGGCAAGCAGCTCATCCGCCTCGGCGCGAAGGCGCTCCAGCTTCGGCGCGACCAGTTGATTGCGCAGGCCGGCCAGGAAGGTCTCGACATGGGCCAGCACCATGCGCTCGGCGTCGCCCGCGGCGGTGCAGCGCCGCTGCTCGGACCTGGCCTGATAAGCGGAGACGTCCTCGAGGTCTAAGATCAGCGGTCCGGCGGACGGTGCGGCGGCGGGCGCGGCGGCGGCGTCGGCCGGTCCGGGCTCCACGTCCGGCGGCACGGCGATGTCGGCCACCACCAGCGGCCGCTCCGGGCGCGCGGCCTGCGCGGCGGCCAGGGCGGCGCGCGTGAAGAGCGGCGCGGCGGCGCCGGTGCAGGTGACCACGGCGTCGACGGCGGCGACGGCTTCAGCCAGCGCGCTCCACGGCACCGCTTCGGCGCGCAGCGTCGCCGCCAGCTCCCGGGCCCGTTCGGCCGTGCGGTTGCACAGCAGCAGCCGGGCGGCTCTGCCCTTGCGCAGCCGCGCGCCGGCCGCCGCGGTCATCTCGTTGACCCCGACCAGCAGGAACTCCTTGCCGCGCAGGCCGCCGAGGCGGCGCGCCAGCAGCGAGACCGCCGCGCCGGCGACGGTGCGGTTGCCGGCGCCGATCGTGGTGTCGCTGCGCACGGCCTTCGCGCAGCGGAAGGCGGCGTGGAACGCCTTGTGCAGCATCGGCCCCGCGGTCTCGTGGGCGCAGGCGATGCTGTAGGCTTCCTTGGCCTGCCCCAGGATCTGCGCGTCGCCCAGGACCATGGCGTCGACCCCGCTGCAGACTCGAAAGAGGTGCCGCACCGCGCCCGCGCCGCCGCGCACGAACAGGCTGCGCGCCAGGGCGGCGCGCCCTTCCAGGTCGGCGCCCCCGACCAGATCGACGAAAGCCGCTTCCGCCTCGGCTTCCGAACGGATCTCGAGGTACGCCTCCAGGCGGTTGCAGGTCGCGACCACGACGCAACCGCCGACGCCGGGCAGCCGTCGGAACCGCCGCGCCAGACCCGGCAGCTCCTGCCGCGGCACCGCAAACCGCGCGCGCAGCGCGAGCGGCGCCGTCCGATGCGTGAATCCCACGCACACCAGCTTCAGTTCGGGTTGCAGCAGCTCGGTGTCGCTCTCGGCGTAGACGCTGCGCGCGGGGTCGCGCCCCGGATGACGGGGCGCGTGGGGGGAGGGGGCGCCGCCGGGCGCCGGCTCGTCGCTCTGCCGCCTGTCCTTCATGCGCGGCCCCCTGGCTGGATCCCGTAGTTCCGTACACCTAAACGCATTCGGCGCCGGGAAACAAGGATGGCGCCGCCGCTGCGGCAGATAAGGGTGAAAAAATCGGACAACTATTCTCCCAGTACTGCCGATAGCAACTGCCATAGCAACTGTCCCCAAAGGCAATATTGTGCTATAATCGCGCAAACAGACATCACGCGCGAGTCTTCAGGCATCTCTCGGCAGCCGCTGCCGGGGTCCCTGACGGGTCGTGCACGAGCAGCTGCCCGCCACTCTCATCCCGAGGAGACCACCATGAAGAAACTGCTCATGATCGTCGCGGCCCTCTGCCTGACCGCCTCCGTGGCCGCCGCGCAAGATCCCTTCTGCTACAGCTGGGAGGACGGGGGCACCGTGCTCGGCGCCTATCTGCCGGAGTTCATGTATCTGGCCAACGACGGGTCGCAGGCCTACCACGGTAGCTACAGCCTCGAGATCTACGAGACCGGCGGCACCGGCACGCCGCAGGCGTACGTGGCCTGGATCACCGGACTGCGCGAGGGCGACACGGTGAGCGCCAGCATCTGGACCTACGACCCCTCCATCGGCGCCAACCCCTCGGTCCGCATCTGGGGGCACTGGACACAGGTCGGCGGCACGATCGATGACTACTACGGCAGCGCCGGCGGCAACAACACCTACAGCGGCGGCGAGGGCTGGGTGGAGCTGACCCAGTCCTGGACGGCCGCCGCGGTGAACGACGGCATGGGCCTGGTGGTCGAGATCCGTCCGTACAACAGCTCGCCGTGGGCGGGATCGAACTGGGTCGATTACCTGTGCATCACCAAGCCGGAGCATGCCTTCCTGTACTTCCCGGGCGGCACGGTGAGCGCCGAGGACAGCAGCTGGGGCGCCGTCAAGGCTCTGTTCCAGTAGCTCGCAGCGCCGGCGCGCGCCAGCGCGAACGACGCCAGCATGACCAGCCGGGCGGCCCCCGCGGGGCCGCCCGGCCTTCTTATTCCCACGGGTTCCCGCCAGCGCTAGACCCCGGCCCGCATGCGCACGCCGCCGCCCAGGAAGGCGACGTCGCGCCTCCCCTGGCCGAGCAGCCAACGCGCCGCCTCGGCCGACCGCGGCCCCATGGCGCACGCCAGCAGCAGCGCCCGGTCCGCCGGCAACTCGGCGGCGCGGGCCCGCAGCTCCATGATCGGGATGTTGAGCGCACCGGGCGGCGAGGCGACGCCGCCGGCGATCTCGTCGGGGGAGCGCAGATCGATGACGGCGCGTCCGTCGAGGTCGGCCGACGGCGGCAGCGCCGCCAGCCCCTCACGCTCGATCCCCAGCGCGATGCCGCCCAGGCTGTGCAGGGGATCGAGCGGCCCGTTGTAGGGCGGCGCGTAGCAGAACTCAAGATCGAGCAGATCCTCGAGGCGCCCGTCGCGCTGCAGCAGCGCCGCGAACACGTCCGCGCGCTTGACCGCGTCGCCCGGTCCGACCGCCTGCAGTCCCAGCAGCCGCCCGCCGCCGGCCTCGTAGACCAGCTTCATGAACAGCGCGGCGTGCTCCGGGTAGTAGTGCGGCCGGTCCAGGAAGGTGCCCCAGACCGCGCGCGGCGTCAGACCGGCGGTGTGGGCGGCGGCCTCGCTCAGCCCGGCCACGGCCACGTTCCAGCCGGCGATCTTGACGCAGGCGGCGCCGACGGCGGGGGGCAGGCGGGTGTCGCGCCCCGCCAGGTTGTCGCCGACCACGCGCCCCTGGCGGTTGGCCAGCGAGCCGTAGGGCATCAGGGCCGGCCGACCCGTGACGCGGTGCGCCGCCTCGATGCAGTCGCCGGCGGCGTGGATGTGAGGGTCGCTCGTGCGCAGGCGGTCGTCGACCAGCAGCCCCCCGCCCGGTCCGATGGCCAGCCCGGCGTCGCGGGCCAGGTCGACGCGCGGCGTCACCCCGACCGCCACGACGGCGCGATCGGCGTCCAGTTCGCGCGCGGCGCCGCCGGTCTGGATCGTCACCGCCGCCCGCCCGTCGACGGTCACGACCCGCGTCGCCCGCGCGCCCGTGACCACCTCCACGCCGGCCCGCGCCAGCTCGCCCGCGACCAGGTCGCCCATTTCCCGATCGAGCATCTGCGGCAGCACCCGGTCGGCCGCCTCGACCAGCGTGACCCGGCACCCCCACAGGTCGCACAGCGCCAGCGCCGTCTCGCAGCCTATCAGGCCGGCGCCGACCACGACGGCGGTGCCGACCCGGCCGGTCTCGAGCCCTCGCCGCAGCGTCTCGGCGTCCTCGAGCGTCAGCAGCGTGCCGACGGCGCCGCCCGCCACGACGCCCGGCGGCAGCACGGGGCCGGCGCCGGTGGCCAGCACCAGGTCGTCGTAGGGCAGCGTCACGGTCTCGCCCGTCGCCGACGCGACCGCCTCGACCGTGCGCGCCTCGCGGTCCAGGCGCCGCGCGCGCACGCCGGTCCGCACCTCGACCCCCTTGACCTGCGCGAAGTAGGCCTCATCGCGCATCACGCCGAAGGGCATCTCGCGCAGCGCCTCGAGCCGCTGGATGTCGCCCGACAGGTAGTACGGCAGCCCGCACGCCGCATACGAGATCGACGCGCGCTCGTCCAGCACGACGATCGACGCCTCCGGCAGCAGCCTCCGCGCCCGCGCCGCCGCCTTCAGGCCCGCGGCCGAGGCGCCGATGACGACGATCCGCTTGCCCTTCGCCTGTGCGCTCATGCGCCGCCTCCCCAAGAGATGACCGTCAACGGTCGCGGGCGGCCGGCCGGCACGCGTCCGGTCCCGCCGCCCGCCTCGTGTTCGCGCGGCCCGGCCTTCCGTCTACCGCGCCACCTGTCCCCGCAGGGTCAGGGCGATCTTGTAGAAGATCGTGATCATCAGCAGCCCGATGCCGTAGATGCCCAGGCCGATCATCACCTCGGGCAGGGTCGGCATGTATTCGGTGACGTGGCCCAGGGGCGACGGCACGAAGCCGGCCACCACCATGCCCAGCCCCTTCTCGATCCAGATCGACAGGAAGACCGCCACGCAGGCCCAGGCCAGCAGCGTCTCGTTGCGCCGCACCTTGGGGCTGATCAGCAGCGCCAGCGCGATCAGCGAAAGGATCACCGAAGTCCACATCCACGGCACCAGGGCGCCGTGCCCCTCCAGCCCGAAGTACAGGTAGAGGAATGGTTCCATGTGCTCGGGGCTGCCGCTGTAGAAGGCGGTGAAGATTTCGAGCAGCGAGAAGAAGACGCTGGTCAGCATGGCGTAGGTGACGATGGTGCCCAGACGCTGCACCGCCTCCTGGCCGGCGTCGAATTTCGTGAACCGCCGCAGCGCCAGGCAGAAGAGGATCAGCAGAGCAGGGCCGGCGGCGAAGGCGGTGGCCAGGAAGCGCGGCGCCAGGATGGCGGTGAACCAGAAGGGGCGTCCGCCCAGGCCGTTGTAGATGAACGCCGTCACGGTGTGAATGCTGACGGCCCACGGCACCGACAGGATGATCACCGGCTTGATCCAGCGCGGCGGCGCGATGGACTTGCGCTCGGCGTCCAGAGTCACGCGCGTGATGATCACGTTCAGCAGCAGGTAGCCGTTCAATACCACCATGTCCCAGAACAGGATCGAGCTGGGGGTCGGGTAGATGATGATGTTCAGCGCCCGCCCCGGCTGTCCCAGGTCGACGATGATGAACAGCAGGCACATCGTCACGGCGCTGATGGCCAGGAACTCGCCCAGCACCGTGATCTTGCCGAAGACCTTGTAATTGTGCAGGTAATAGGGCAGGACCACCATGACCGCCGAGGCCGCCACGCCGACCAGGAACGTGAACTGGGCGATGTAGAAGCCCCAGGTCACGTCGCGGCTCAGGCCGGTGATCGCCAGGCCCTCCTGCAGCTGCCGCAGGTAGAACAGGAACCCCACTCCGATCACGCAGAGCAGGGCCGCCACCCACGACCAGTAGCTGCGGTTGCCGGTGAGCGCTTTCTCCAGCATGTGCGGCTCCTCAGACGATGTAGTAAACCGCCGGGTCGGTCCCCAGGACCGGCTTGCGGCGGATCGTGAAATGCGTGCGCAGCAGCTCGCGCACCTCGCTCTCGGGGGCCTCCAGATCGCCGAAGGTCAACGCCTTGGCGGGGCAGGCCTCGACGCAGGCCGGCAGCAGGCCGCGGCTGAGCCGCTCCTCGCAGAACGTGCACTTCTCGACCACGCCGCGCACCCGATGCGGGAAATCGGGGTCGAGCTCGGCCAGGTGCGGCTTGGGGTCGCGCCAGTTGAAGCTGCGCGAGCCGTACGGGCAGGCCGCCACGCAGTAGCGGCAGCCGATGCAACGATGCCAGTCCATCATGACGATGCCGTCGTCGCGCTTCCAGGTGGCCTGGGTCGGGCAGACGCGCACGCAGGGAGGGTTCTCGCAGTGATTGCAGAAGACGAGCGCCTCGAAGTGGTGCAGGTCCTCGCGCAGATGCGCCTGCTCCTGCTCGGGGAAGGCCTTGCCGAACGGCTCCTTCCAGATCCACTTGATCTCGTCCTTGGGATTGGGGAAGTGCGGCACGTTGTGCGTGCGATGGCAGGCGGCGATGCAGTCGCGGCATCCCTGTTCCCGCTGGCAGCGCCTGGTGTCGACGACCATCGCCCAGCGCTTGGCCTGCAGCGCGGCCTCGCGCGGCCGGTAGCGCCCCGGCGCCGCCAGCGCCGCCAGCCCGGGCCGCAGCGTCAGGCCCGCCAGGGTGGTCAGCCCGGCCAGCTTGATGAAATCCCTGCGGTCGCAGCCCATCACTCGGCCCCCTTCGGAACGAGGTGGCAATCCCAGCAGTACGGCTTGACGCCCATGTGATCGTGGCACTGGTCGCAGAAGCGGGACTTGCTGGCATGGCAGCTCAGGCAGTTCTTGCTCAGGCTCATTTCGTGCCGCGCGCCGTCCGCGGCGACGTAGACCCGCGTCCCCGTGCGCACGACCTCGTCGCGCCAGTCGTTGAGCAGGTCCATGTGCGATGTCCGCATGTACGCGGTGCCCTCGACGCAGGCCGTGGCGCCGACCGCCTTCTCCAGCTGGGGACGGTGCTCGGGCTTGCCCCCGACCGCGTTGTACCAGACGGGGAAGGTGACGAAGGCCAGGAACACCAGCAGGCCGATCAGGATCTTGCCGCCGTCGTGCATCTTCATGCCGTCTCACCTCCCTTGGCCGGCAGCGGCGTGCCGCGCAGATCGGCCTTGCGGACCGTCTCGCCCGGCAGCACCAGCGCGTTGCCCAGCAGTTCGTGCACGCCGCAGACATCGACCCCCGGCACCCAGTAGTCCATCAGGCCCGGCAGCGTCGCCTTGTCGATGGCGCACATGCAGCACAGCACGTTCACGCCGTGCTCGTCGTGGACATGTTTGACGGCGTTGGCGCGCGGCAGCCCGCCGCGCAGCCGCATCTCCAGATTCTCGTCCGTGCCCAACCCCGAACCACTGCCGCAGCAGAAGGTCTGCTCGCGGATGGTGTTCTCGGGCATCTCGTGGAAGTTGTTGGCCACGTGGCGCAGGATGTAGCGCGGCTCCTCGAACAAGCCCATGGCGCGCGCCGGGTTGCAGGAATCGTGGTAGGTGACGTTCCAGTGGTCGTTGCGGCCGGGGTCGAGCTTCAGCTTGCCGTGACGGATCAGGTCGGCCGTGAACTCGGCGATGTGGATCATCTTGGTTGCGGTCGCGTTCTCGAAGCGCGTGCCCGTGATGGGCGAGACGGGCACCTCCAGGAAATCGGCCGGCCCGTTCATGGTGTCCATGTACTGGTGCAGGACGCGCCACATGTGGCCGCATTCGCCGCCCAGGATCCACTTGACACCCAGCCGCCTGGCCTCGGCGTAGATCTTGTTGTTCAACCTCTTCATCATCTCGTGGGAATGGAAGAGGCCGAAGTTCCCGCCCTCGGAAGCGTAGGCGCTGAAGGTGTAGTCCAGGCCGATGGCGTGGAACAGCGTCAGGTAGCCCAGGAAGGTGTAATAGTGCGGCGAGCCGAAGTAGTCGGCCGACGGCACCACGAACAGGATCTCGGCGCCCTTCTTGTTGATGGGCACGTCGATCTTGACGTCGATGATCTCGCTGAGGTCGTCGGCGGCGAAGTCCAGGTTGTCGCGGAAGGCGTGCGGCTGCACGCCCAGGTGGTTGCCGGTGCGGTAGCAGTTGGCCAGCGGCTCGCAGATCCAGTTGATCGAGATCCCGAGCAGGTTCATCAGCTCGCGCCCCATCATGGTGATCTCGGCGGTGTCGATCCCGTAGGGGCAGAACACCGAGCAGCGGCGGCACTCCGTGCACTGGTAGAAGTAGTAGAACCACTCCTTGAGCACGTCCTCGGTCAGCTCGCGGGCGCCGCCCAGCTTGCCCAGCAGCTTGCCGCCCGCCGTGAACTCCTTGCGATAGACCGACCGCAGCAGCTCCGCGCGCAGCACCGGCATGTTCTTGGGATCGCCGGAACCGAGGTAGAAATGGCACTTGTCGGCGCAGGCGCCGCAGCGCACGCAGACATCCATGAAGAGCCGGAACGAACGGTAGCGGTCCAGGCGGTCCTTCATGCCCTCGTGGATGATCTCGCGCCAGTTCTCCGGCAGCTTCCAGTCCGGCTCGGGCGGGTTCCAGGCGCGCGGATTGGGCAGGCCCAGGTACTCGAGCATCTTGGGGTTGGCCGCGTAGTTGTAGGTGCCGCGGCGGAAGGTCGGGCTGGCCCGCATCCAGTCGCCGCCGGGCGGGGCGTAGTCGACCTTCGCCATCTCCTCGGGGGTGAGCAGCTTCTCCTCGGCCATCGCTATTTCCCCTCCAGTTCGTAGCCCGCGCCCAGGAGCTTGTCCTTGAACTCGTGCTCCCACTCCTCGTACGTGTGGACGTGTTCGCGGTCCAGGCGCGCGGCCCAGGGATTGACGTGCCGGCGGCGGCGGTTGTCGTTGGGCAGGTTCCGCGTGGGGCTCAAGAATACGCCGCCCATGTGCATGAGCTTGCTGAAGGGGAAGTAGGCGAACAGGGCGCTGACCAGCAGCAGGTGCACGTAGAACAGGGCTCCCAGATCCGCCGGCGCGGCGGGCTTGAACGTCGCCAGCCCCAGAGCCAGCTCCTTGGCGCCCACCAGGTCGGCCTTCAGGGGGGTGTACCGCATCAGCATGCCGGTGGCGGCGATGCCGAGCAGCAGCCACAGGGCGAAGTAATCGGCCGGCAGCGAGATCAGCCGCACCTGCGGCTCGGCCAGGCGGCGCCACAGCAGGTAGAGCAGCGCCGCGGCCAGCATCACGTTGGTCAGGTAGATCGGGGGCAGGCCCACCTTGAAGATGCCGTCGACGGTCTGCAGCGCCCCCACGAACCACGGCGCCGGCTCGGTGAAGAAGCGGTAGTGCCGCAAGAAGACGATCAGGAACGAATAGTGGAACAGCAGCGCGGCCACCCACAGGTACTTCTGGCTGCCGTAGACCAGCTGCGGCCCCGGCTTGATCTCGGCCTTGGTGTTGCGGAACAGGCTGCGGAACAGCAGCACCTCCAGCGCCATGCGCCACACCGCGCCCCAGGCCGTGTCGGGGTTGTCGAGCGCGCTGTGGCGGATCCAGGGCAGCGATTTCTGCTGCCCGCAGGAGGTCGTGATGCGGAACGGCACCGGCGAGCGGGCCCATTGCGCCACGCGCCAGACGAAGCCGAGGGCGAACACGGCGATGCCCGCGTACGGTATGACCACCCCGAACAGGGTGTCCAGGCGCGCGGCGCCCGTCCCCAGCAGCGCCGCGCCGGCCAGGATCAGGACCCCGGCGAGGGACAGCAGGGCGTTCTTCAAGCTTGGCCTCCCTTGTCAGGACCAGCGGCGCCGCCGGCTGCCGGCGGCGCGTCCGCCGGCGCAGCGGCGGGCCGTGCGGCGGACAGCAGGGGATCCGGCTCCGCGAGCGGATCCGCGGCGTTGAGCGCATCGTAGACGCCCTGCGCCCGTTCCCAGAGAATGGCCGACCGCCGGCGCATCTCCTGGGCCGAGATCGCGAAGATCCGTTCACGGCATTCCATGTAGACATCGAAGGCGAGCAGCGCGAGAGCGTCGACGCGCGACTCGAAGGCCAGCAGCTCGCCCGCCTCCGCGGCGCCTTTCGCAGCGCCCACCGCCTCGCGCACGACGTTCTTGACCAGGAAGATCAACGCGGCCGACTGCGACGGCGTGAATTCCTGCACCGCCCGCACCCTGAGCAGCGCCTCGAGATGGGGACGGCAGCGCTCGCGGTCGACGCCCGCGAGCAGCTGGTCCAGCAGCGCGGCGGTCTCGACACGGAGGGTCCAGCCGACGGGATTGCGGAAGCGATCCCGCTGCTGGCGCAGCAGGCGCGCGGTGTCCGGCGGGTAGGTCTCGGCCATGCGGTCGAACCACCGCGCCGCGAGCTCCTCGCGCTGTTGCGCCAGCTGTTCCAGCAGAGCCATGGCCTGACCGCCTCATCCCTGTTACTTTTCTAACATACACTTGCCCTGCGATAAGTACAGTAAAAATTAACGTTTATAAAATTGATCCGAAATCTCAAGATTGGGCCGCGCCTCGTTCCGGCGAGGGGCCGGCCGCCCGCGGCGGCGGGCCCCTGCGCCGCAAACGCGGCCTCCGTTCAGACGCAGCCGGTCGGCTTGGGCAGGCCCGCCAGCTTGCAGGCGCCCTTGGCCGGGCCGCTGGGGAACAGGTCGTAGATCTCCTTGAGAGGGAAGCCGGTTTCCTTGCACAGCTTCCGGATCATGGGAGCCACGCCGTACTCCAGGTAGTAGTTGCGAAGGTAGTTCATCACCTTCCAGTGGTTGTCCGTCAGCGCGGTGATGCCCTCCGTCGTCGCCAAGGCGGCCGCCACCGTTTCGTTCCACATGTCCGGCTCGACGATGAACCCGTCCTCGTCGACTTCGATCTTCACTTCGCCGTGTTCGAACATTGGCATTTCGACGGTCCTCCTGTTGTTGATCCGGGCACCACGGCCGGCCGGAACGAACCGGACGGGCCGCCACGCCGCCTCGCTACTTCATGTCGATGTATCCGCAGGGGCACTGCTCCGCGCACTTCTTGCAGCCCTGGCAGAACTCCAGCTTGAAGTGGTACGCCTCGCCCTTGTTCAGCGGCCGCACCACCGCGTTGTCCTGGCAGAACTTGAAACAGTTCTCGCAGTCGAAGCAGAGGCCGCAGCTCATGCAGCGCTTGGCCTCGGCGCGCGCCTGCTCCGCGCTGACGGTGCTGGCCACCTCGCGCCCGAGCGTGCCGAAACGCTCGCTGACCGGCAGCAGCTCCTCATGGGCCGCCGGCTGGCGCTCCCAGAAGTCCCGATTGAGCATGCCGGCGTCGACCTTCGGTTTGTCCGACGGCGCCGGCGCCGGCAGACCGCGGAAGGCGCGGTGGATGGCGTCGGCCGCCTGCCGCCCCTGCGCCAACGCGATCGTGACCAGGCCCAGCTCGACGGCGTCGCCGCCCGCGTAGACCCCTGCCTCGGGGGTGTGGCCCTCGCGGTCGATCTTGATCCAATCCTTGCCCTCGTGCAGGTGCTCCAGCGGCGCGAAATCCGGCTCCTGGCTGATCGCCGGGATGATGAACGAGGCGTCCAGGGAGAACTCGCTGCCGGCCACGGGCACGGGGCGTCGGCGGCCGGAGGAGTCGGGCTCGCCCAGCTCCATGCGCTGGAAGCGCATGCCGGTCGCGCGGCCGTTGGCGCGCAGGACCTCCAGCGGCGCGGCCAGGAACTCGATCCTGACCCCCTCGTTGCGCGCCTCGTGGATCTCCTCGGCGATCGCCGGCATCTCGGTCTCGGTGCGCCGGTAGACGATCGTCACCTCGGCGCCCAGGCGGCGCGAGATGCGCGCCGCGTCGATGGCGGTGTCGCCGCCCCCGATGACGATGACATGCTTGCCGACCTCGACCGGCTGCCCCTGGTTGACCAGGTTGAGGAAGCCCGTGCCGGTCATCACGTTATCGGCGTCCTCGCCCGGCACGCCCAGCACCTTGCCCTTGTGCGCGCCGATGCCGACGAAGATGGCGTCGTACTCCTGCCTCAGCTGCTCGTACGGGATGTCCTTGCCCACCATCGTGCCGGTCACCAGCCGGATGCCGGCGTCGGTCAGACGCTTGATCTCGGCGTCCAGCACGTCGGGCGGCAAACGGTAGTCGGGGATGCCGTAGCGCAGCATGCCGCCGGCCTTGGGGAAGGCCTCGTACACCGTCACGGCGTAGCCCTGCTTGGCCAGGTGGAAGGCGCACGACAGGCCCGCGGGTCCCGAGCCGATCACGGCCACCTTCTCCTTCTGCCTGGGGACGTCCGAGAAGTCGTAGCCCAGCCCGTGCTCGATGGCGAAGTCGCCGATGTAGCGCTCGATGCAGCGGATGTTGACCGGCTCGTCGACGTCCTTGCGGTTGCAGTTCTGCGCGCAGAGCGCGGGACAGACGCGCCCGCAGCTGGCCGGCAGCGGCGTGGTCTCGCTCAGGACGCGGAACGCTTCGGTCCAGGTCTCCTCCTCGCCGCGATGCTTGTAATCGTAGTCGTTGACGATCCGCAGGACGCGGCGGATCTGGTTGTGGTTGGGACAGCCGTCGCCGCACGGCGGCGCCTTCTCGACGTAGAGCGGCCGCAGGGGGGAGGTTTCCCGGGAGCTGGCGCCGCTGCCGCGCGCGCCCAGCTTCTTGACCTTCTTGACGATCTTCGCCATGACGCTGCTTTCTCTCGTTGCGACGGCGCCGCGACGCCGTCCGTCACTGTCCCCGGCCGGTCCGTCCGGGGGCGCTCAGGGGCGCCGCCCCCGCCGGACCGCCACTGTCCGCCACGTCCCCTCCGCCCCGCCGGCGCGCCCGCGCCGGCCGTCGCTCAGGCCCGCGCCCCGCCCGCCGCCGCGCGCCGCGCGGCGGCCGCCTGGACCAGGCCCGGCGCCCACTGCGGCGTGCCGAGCGCGTGCAGGTGCAGGTAGCTGGCCATCAGGTTGTCCTGCACGATGCCGTCGCGCTCGCCGATGCTGCCGCGCCCCTTGCGCACCGCATAGGCGGTGCGCAGGCCGGCCGCGCCGCCGGTGATGCTGGAATAGTGGAACTCGTGCCCGCGCAGCTCAGTGCCCGCCGCGAACAGCGGGTTGGGAGCGTCGACCACCGCGTGGCAGTAGCCGTGCCCTTGCGGGCGGTCATGCATGCGCACCCGCAGCGGCAGGGCGCCCGCCAGCGGCACCCGTTCCCCCTGCCATTCCAGAGATTCGGCCAGGTACATCAGCCCGCCGCATTCGGCGTAGATCGGCAGGCCGTCGCGCGCCGCCTCGCGCACGTCGCGCAGCAGCGAGCCGTTGGCGGCCAGCTGCTCGGTGTGCGTCTCGGGGAAGCCGCCGCCGATGTACAGAGCGTCGATGTCCGGCAGCCGCGCGTCGCGCAGCGACGATACGGGCGCCAGCGCCGCGCCCGCCGCGGCCAGCGCTTCCAGGTTCTCGGGGTAGTAAAAGGAGAAGGCCGAGTCGCTGAAGTAGCCGATCCGCACGTGGGCGCGGGGCGTCGCCGTGGCGTCCGCCGCCGACGGCACCTCCAGCGGCGGGGCGCCGCGCGCGATCTCCAGCAGACGGTCGAGGTCCACATGCCGCCGCAGCGCATCCGCCAGCAGCCGGCGCATCTGCTCGGCCGGGTGATGCTCCGCGGGCGGCACCAGGCCGAGATGGCGGCTGACCAGCAGCTGCCCGTCCAGCCGCGGCAGCGCGCCCAGCACCGGCAGTCCGGCCAGCGCCTCCACCGCCTCGCGCGCCACCTGCTCGTGCCGCGCACCGCCGACCTGGTTGAGGATGACGCCGGCCAGCCGCACCTCAGGCGCCAGCTGGCGACAGCCGGCCGCCACCGCGGCGGCCGTGGCCGTCATCTTGGTCGCGTTGACGACCAGCACGGCCGGGCAGTCCAGCAGCCGCGCCAGCGCGGCGCTGCTGTGCCCGCCCCGCGCGTCCAGGCCGTCGAGCAGCCCCCGATTGCCCTCGATCAGGTTCAGGCCATCGCCGGCGGCGCGCGCCAGGAAGGCGGCGCGGGCGCGGTCGGGTCCCATCATGTAGGTGTCCAGATTGCGGCCCGGTCCGCCGGCCGCCCAGCCCAGCCAGGCGGCGTCGATGAAATCGGGCCCCTTCTTGAAGGCGCGCAGCGGCAGACCGGCCTCTTTCCAGGCGGCGAGCAGCCCCAGGCAGACGATGGTCTTGCCCGAGTCGCCGCCCGAGCCGGCGATCAGCAGCCGTGCGAATGGTTGCGCCATGCCGCCTCGTCCTCCGCGCCGCCGCAGCGGCGCGCGCGGCCGCGCCGCCGGCGGGACAACCCACCGGCGACGCGCCGCCTGCAGCCGGGCCGCGCCGCTATCAATCGGGCGCGGCCCCCTCCTTGTGCGGCACCTCGAGGTAGGAGCCGCCAAAGTAGGTGTAGACCAGCTTGCCCGACTCGACGACCTGGCGGATGGCCTGCTTGCACATGTCCTTCGTGCATTCGGCCCCGAACCGCTCGATCATCGCCTTCGTCAGGTCGCCCGGCTTGTACTTCTTCTGCCCGGCGTCGCGCGCCACCATGCTCACCATGGCTTCGGCGACCTGCTCGACGGTGACTGACATCGTCCGTCTCCCCTTCCTAGCGCGCCTGGGAGAAGTGCATCGACCGCTTGTAGGTCAAGCCGGCGTGCTTGAAATCGTCGATGTGGTACTTCGTGAACTCGAACCCCGTGATGCGGAAGAAGCGCGGCCAACCGATGCGCTCGATCCAGTCGCCCACGCGCTCGTACTTGTTGGCGCCCTTGCGGTACGCCTCGACGATGATCTTGACCGCCTCGACCACTTCCGGCCAGCGCGGCGGGTTGTTGGGCAGGAACGGCACCGCCAGGCGCGAGAACCGCGGCTCGGTGCGGGCGTTCGACACCTTGCCGCCGACCCAGATGCTGATGCCGTCGTTGAGCGGGTCGGCGATGGCCATGGCCGGACAGACCGTGAAGCAGTTGGCGCAGTACATGCAGCTGTCCTCGAGCACCTCGACCGACTGCTTGCCCTCGACCATCACGGGGCGGATGGCCGCCGTGGGGCAGCTGGCCACCGTGGAAGGGATCTCGCACACCTTGGGCAGCTGCGCGTGGTCGATCTTGGGCGGACGGCGGTGGATGCCCAGGATCGCGATGTCCGAGCAGTGCACGGCCCCGCACATGTTCAGGCAGCAGGCCAGCGCGATGCGCACCTTGCCCGGCAGCTGCATGGAGGTGAAGTAGGGCGCCAGCTCGTCCATGACCGACTTGACGACGCCGCTGGCGTCGGTGGCCGCCGAGTGGCAGTGCACCCAGCCCTGCGTGTGCACCATGTTGGAGATGGCGTTGCCGATGCCGCCCACCAGGAAGCCGTTGGCCTCGATCTCCTTGATCAACGGCTCGATCTTGCTCTCGTCGGTGATCAGGTACTCGACGTTGTGGCGGCTGGTGAAGCGCAGGTGCCCGCCGCAGTACTTCTCGGCCAGATCGGCGATCCAGCGGATCGTCGTCACGCTGAGCAGACGCGGCGACCCCATGCGCACCGAGAACAGCTTGTCGCCGCTCTCGGCCACGTGGACCATCACGCCCGGACGCAGGATCTCGTGGTACTTCCACTTGCCGTAGTTGGCCTTGATGACCGGCGGCAGGAATTTCTCGTAGTGCGGAGGACCGATGTCCGTGACGCGGGGAGTCGGTTCTGCCATTTTCGTTCACATCCTTCCCGGCTGACCGGGCCGCGCGGGCCCGGAGATCGCTGTCGCTTGGCCCGCGCTCAGTTGTCCTCTTCCTCTTCCTCTTCCTCGTCGTCCTCGGCGAAGAACTCCTCGTAGAAGACGTAGGGGTTGTCCCGCGGCGCGCTGATCATCTCGGGCAACGGCTCGACCTCGATCGCCTCGAGGAAGTTCCCCAGGCCGACGCGCTGGATGAACTCGCCGACGCGCTCGCGGTTCTTGCCCTCCTCGCACCAGATGTCCCAGATCTTCTCGACCAGGTCGCGGATCTCCTGGTAGGGCGGCTCCATCTTGATGAAGGGGACGAGCACGCTGGACAGCAGGGCGCCCTCGATGATCGGCGCCTTGGCGCCCAGCAGCAGCGTGGCGCCGCGGTCCTTGCCGGGAGCGAGCGCCTTGGGCATCACGTTGATGCAGTGCATGCAGTGCAGGCACAGGGCGTCGTCGATCTTCAGCTCCTTGCCGTCCCAGTCGATGCACTTGGCCGGGCAGAGGCCGCAGACATCCTTCTCGATGTTCGTGCCCTTCTCGGCGTAGTCGCGCACGGCGCGCTGGTTGATCTGGATGTTGTCGCGCCAGGTGCCGATGATCGACAGGTCCGCGCGCGCGACCGACGCCACGCAGTCGTTGGGGCAGCCGGCGAACTTGAACTTGAACTTGTAGGGGAAGGCGGGACGGTGCAGCTCGTCCTGATAGGCCATGGTGAGCTCGTAGCAGGCCTTCATCGTGTCGTAGCAGGCGAACTCGCAGCGCGACTCGCCGCAGCAGCAGCTCGGCGTGCGGACGTCCGAGCCCGAGCCGCCCAGGTCCCAGCCGGCGGCGGTCAGCTTGGCGAAGACCGGCTCCAGCTCCTCGGTGCGCGTGCCCAGCAGCACCATGTCGCCGGTCGAGCCGTGCATGTTGGTCAGGCCCGAGCCGTGCTGCTCCCAGATGTCGCAGATGGTGCGCAGGGCGTCGCTGGTATAGTACCACCCCGCCGGGTGGTTGATGCGCATCGTGTGGAAGTGTGCGACCTCGGGAAAGTCCTCCGGCAGGGCGCTGTAACGGCCGATGACGCCGCCGCCGTAGCCGAAGACGCCGACGATGCCGCCGTGCTTCCAGTACCCGACACGGTCGCGGTACGACTTCTCCAGCTGGCCGAGCAACGCGCGCGACATCGCGCTCTTGCCGGCTGCCTGTTTGATTTCCTTGACGAAACTGGGCCAGGGGCCCTTTTCCAGTTCGTCCAGCAGAGGGGTAGCAGGGTTCGCCATCTGAGCTCCTTTGCTTAGGACCGGCCGGTCCTTGCTGCTTGACCCGCCGCGGATGACCCGCTGGCGCCCGGCGTCGCACCGGCTAGGACCGCGCACCCTTACCGGATGCGCCCCGAGGTGGTCTCCCCCTTTCTCGCCCCCGGCGACGGCGCCGCCGTCCCGGGTCCTGACGTATGTCTCGCTGAATTCGATCCTATGCGCGCGAACTCGGTCGGGCCTGCCCGACCGCCCGCGGCCGGCCGCCGTCCGCTGAGCGGCGGCGGCGATTGCTCCCAGGCGATCCGCCACGGAATCAGGGCTTTTTCTCGCATGCCGAAAATATCTTGTCGACGCACGCCAGTCAAGGTAGATGTTAAGAGGTAAACGGGAAAAACTCCCCCCTCGCAACGCCATGTTTCCTCTTGTTAAACAACATGATAGAAGCCCAATCAGCAGAATCGATGGGGGATATTGTCCTCAATATTGCCAGCCAAAAATGCCCGATTCCGTTATCGAATTAACCGGCTAGGCAAGCCTGCTCCGTTCGCTGATCAAAGCGCGCGTTGCGCGGGACCGGTCATATGGAAAACGATCGGCCGATTTCTGTTGTCCCATTATCGCCATCCCGATATAATCCTCTCGTGTGGTGCAGATCCGCCAGGGGTGTGGACCGGAGGCGAGTCATGGACAAGAAACCCTACCGCAAGCCGGAAATCAAGACCGACCAGGTGAAGCTTGGAGTCTACGGCGATTACGAGATCGAGGTCGTTCCCCCGCCGGATCGGACGCCGATCAACACCGACGGCCGCAAGCTCGATGGTCTGAATTGAGCTGCAGCACGGCCGCTCGCCGGAATGCCCGGCGCTTCGTGGCCGCGGTTGCTTGCGCCGCGCCAAACAGGCAAGCAACAATGACGGCGGCACAAGGAATATTCTTGCCTGAATATTATTAATTTTCCTGATTAAATTATAGTATCTTATATCTTTCCGTGTTACTATATATCAACACACGAGGCCAGGAGTCCCCGTGGCCCCAACCGGAGGCCTCACCATTGAAGAAGCTCGATTACACGAAGCCTCAGGTCAGCAGCCAGCAGATCCGTCTGGGCGTCTACGGCGATTACGGCAATGACGGCAGGGATAGCGTCAGCCCGTTCATGCCGATCCCGCTGCCGGGTGGACACAAGACGGACCGCAACATCGCGACCTGAGCCGCGCCGCGTCGGTCACAGGCCCCGCCCCTGATCGCGGCCCGGGCCTCCGCGGCGGCGGGCCGGCTGCTTCTTGCGGGCCCGCGCGGCCGGGGCGGACCCGGACGCGCGGCCGCCACCGGGCGCTTCGTCGACGCCGCTGCCCTCCAACGCCAGCCGATCGCGCCAGAGGATCCGCGTGCGCGCCCAGTGGTTCTCGCGGGCGGGCACCGAGACCAGCTCGAAGCCCGGCAGCAGCAGCCCCGTCAGGCTCTGGCCGTACACGCAGCCGGTGTCGATGCCGTACGTCAAGCCGCGCCGCGCCCCCGCCGCGTAGCTGTGGTGGCCATAGGCGACCGGCTTGGGGCCGGGATAGGCCTCGTACCAGGGCGTTTCCCCCAGACGCTCGGTCAGGCACATCTCGCCCGGCACATCGCCCGTCAGGACCGCCGGATGCTGATCCTCCAGCGGCACGTCGGGCTCCAGCCCCCAGTGCACCAGCACGATCTCGGGCAGCTCCAGCCAGCAGGGCAGGGCGCGCATCCAGGCCAGGGCGCGCGCGTACAGCTCCGGCCCGCACTGCCAGCGGGTGATGCGCTGGGCGTCGCCCATCACGCCCGCGGCGTGCTTCCACTCATGATTGCCCATGATCGACCGGGTGTTGGGACGCGAGAGAAAGAACTCGAAAACCTGCGGCGATTCGGGACCGCGGTCGCAGACATCTCCAATGGCGATCACGCGATCCTCGGGACCGATGTGCGCAGCCTCGAGCAGGTCGATCAATTCGGCATGGCAGCCGTGGATATCGCCGACGATCAGAGTACGCATTATAGAGGATAACACTATAGGTTCTCGCGGCCCGTCCGCAACGCTTAACAGGACCGGAGGCGGCCCCGGGGGCGAAATCGGGCAACCCAAGCGGCTCTTTCTGCGTTATGGTGCGACCGCTTCCTGAGAATGCTCGTTCTGGTATCCGGCCGGAGGTTCGTGCGGTGAAGGAGTTCTTTCGATCCCTGGCGGCGGCCCTGGCCGCCATCATCCTGGTGGTGGCGGCCGTGGCGGGGCTGGTCGCGGCCAAGGCCGGCGGCAAGAGCAAGATCGCCGATCGTTCCTGGCTCGTGCTGGATCTCTACGGTCCGTTGCCAGCCTACGACGCGCCGGCGGGCCTGTCCGGCCAGGTGCTGGGGGGCGGGGGCCAGACCCTGCAGAGCGTCCTGTCCAGTCTGGAGATGGCCGCAGTCGACGAGCGCGTGGAGGGCGTGATCCTGAAGCTGTCGGCCAACTTCGACGCCGGCGCCGGCAAGCTGCAGGAGCTGCGCGACGCCGTGCACGCCGTCCGGCAGGCGGGCAA
This sequence comes from uncultured Fibrobacteraceae bacterium, assembly GCA_964461255.1. Taxonomy (GTDB): domain Bacteria; phylum Krumholzibacteriota; class Krumholzibacteriia; order LZORAL124-64-63; family LZORAL124-64-63; genus CAYWTR01. The sequence continues at coordinate 35,900 of CAYWTR010000019.1, forward strand.
GCCGGTGCGCGGCTGGGCCGACACGATGGTGCGCAACACCGTCTGGCTGGCCGCCGCCTGCGACTCCATCCACATGCCCCCGACCGGTTACGTCCACTTCACCGGCCTGGCCCAGACCTCGCAGCATCTCAAGGGTATGCTCGACAAGCTGGGCGTGCGCGAAAACCTGCACAAGATCAAGGACTACAAGGCGGCCGCCGAGATGATCCAGCGCGCCGACGCCTCGACCGCCGCGATCGAGAACCGCGAATGGATGATGCGGGAGAGGTGGGAGATGATCACCGCCGACCTGCTGGCCGACCGCGGGCTGAGCGAACAGCGCGTCACCGAGTTGATGCAGCAGGCTCTGCTGCGGCCGGAGGAAGCGGCGGCGGCCGGCCTGATCGACGGCCTGGCGTACTGGGACGAGCTGGAAGCCAGGCTCAAGCAGCCGGGGGACGAGAATCTGCGCAGCGTCGGCGGCGCGCGTTACGCCCAGGAAAAGCCGCAGAAGATTGGCCTGAAGGGCAAGCGCACCATCGCCGTGATCCACGCCCACGGCATGCTGGGGGGCCGCCAGAGCCGCGTGGATCCGTTGTTCGGCCCGATGATCGGCCACGAAACCGTCTGCCGCGAGCTGCGCCGCGCGCGCGAGGACAAGAAGGTGGCCGCCATCATCTTCCGCGTCGACAGCACCGGGGGCGAGGCGCTGTGCAGCGATCTGATCGGCCACGAGGTCGAGATCACGGCGCGGGTCAAGCCGGTGGTCGTGTCGATGGTCGATGTGGCCGCCTCGGGAGGCTATCACGTCTCGTACCGCGCCTCCAGGATCGTGGCGTTGCCGGCCACGACCACCGGCTCGATCGGCTCGATCAGCGGGAAGTTCAACCTCAAGGGATTGATGGACAAGCTGGGCGTGACCGCCAGCGAGCTGTCGCTGGGCCCCAACGCGCTGCTGGATTCCTCGTGGCGCGACTACACGCCCGAGGAATGGGAGATCTTCACCAGAAATCACTGGGCCGACTTCAACGCCTGGCTCGCCGACGTCGCCCGGCACCGCGGGCTGGAGTTCGCCGCCGCGGAGAAGCTGGCCCACGGCCGCGTCTGGACCGGTCGCCAGGCCGAGGCCAACGGCCTGATCGACGAGGTGGGAGGGTTGCCGCGCGCGCTCGAGGTGGCCAGGGAGCTGGCGGAGATTCCGGCCGATCAGAAGGTGACCGTGGCCCATTTCCCGCGCAAGCAGGGGCTGATCGAGGCGCTGACCGGCGGCGGCAAGGACGGCGAAGGCGGCGGCGCGGCCGCCCTGCTGCGCAGCTGGTCGGCCGGCGTCCTGAACAGATGGCTGCGCGAGCAGGCAGCCCCGGCGCTCAGCGGCCCTTCGGCGCCGCTGCTGCTCGCCCCGGCCTGGGCGGCCGATTGATGCGCCGCGGCTGCCCGTCGCTCGCGCGCCCGGGCGCCGCGCGTTATCTTGGACCGGCCGCGTCCGCCCGCCGGGGGGCGCGGCCGCAACCATGAAGAAGCCTCGAGCGTATCCGTTGTCTCGGCGCCTCGCCGCCGTGTTCGCCCCGCCGCGCGCGCATGCGCGCGGCCGACCCGCCGTCGCCATCCCCACCACCCCGAGGAGGCTCGCGTGTCCCGCATCCACCCCGCCGCGGCGGCGCTGCTGCCGATATTGCTGGCCGTGATGGCATCCCACGCCTATCCCAATCCCGTCCAGACCTTCACGCTGCCCAACGGGTTGACCGTCGTGCTGCAGGAGGACCACCGCGTGCCGACCGCGGTCATGGCCACGCGCTTCGCCGTGGGATCCAAGGACGAGGCGCCGGGACGCACCGGGTTCGCCCACCTGTTCGAGCACCTGATGTTCATGGGCACGCACCGGGTGCCGGGCAACCAGTTCGACCTGCTGATGGAGAGCGAGGGGGGCGAGAACAACGCCAGCACCTCCAACGACCGCACGACCTACTACAGCTGGGGCCCGGTCGAGATGCTGCCCACCCTGCTGTGGCTCGACGCCGACCGCCTGCAGGCGTTGGGCGACGCCATGACGCAGGAGAAGCTGGACCTGCAGCGCGAGGTCGTGCGCAACGAACGCCGCCAGAGCTACGAGAACGCCCCCTACGGCGTGGCTGACCTGGCCATCTCGGAGCTGCTGTGGCCCGAGGGGCATCCGTACCGCCATCCGGTCATCGGCGCGCACGAGGATCTCGAGGCGGCCACGCTGCAGGACGTGAAGGATTTCTTCGCCGCCTGGTACGTGCCGGGCAACGCGGTGCTGGTCGTCGTGGGCGCCTTCGACAGCGAGCAGGTCCGCGCCGCCATCGAGCAGACCTTCGGCGCGGTCCCGGCGCGCCCGCTGCCGCCGCGCACGACCGCCCCGCCCGCGCCGCTGGCCGCGGAGACGCGGCGCATCCTGACCGACCAGGTGGAGTTCCCGAAGCTGATCCTGGCCTGGCACTCGCCGGCCCGCTTCACCCCGGGGGATGCGGCCATGGCGCTGACCGCGCGCCTGCTGGCCGGCAACCCGTCCGCGCGCCTGAACCGCCGGCTGCAGCAGGAGCGGCAGCTGGCGCGAGAGATCACGGCCTACCAGGATGCTCGCGAGCTCGGATCGGTCTTCCAGATCGAGGTCGTCGCCGCGCCCGGGGCCGATCTCGAGACCATCAAGCGCCAGACGCTGGACGTGCTCGAGGATCTGCGGCACGACGGACCCACCGCCGACGAGCTCGCGCGCCTGCAGGCCGCCTTCGAGGCCGGCTTCCGCCGCCGGGCCGAGAGCATGCTCGGCCGGGCGGTCCAGATGACCGATTACCACCACTTCCTGGGCAGGGCGGACGCCTTCGAGGACGACCTGGCGCGTTACACGGCCCTGACCCCCGGCGCGGTGCGCGACGCCGCGCGCGCGGTCTTCGGGCCCGGCAGGGCCGATCTGCGCGTGCTGCCGGCGGGCGCGGCGGTCGCGGAGGCCAGCCTGGACCGCAAGCCCGAGCCCCTCGCGCCGCGCCCCTTCGCCGCGCCGGCGATCGAGAGCTTCCGCCTGGCCAACGGCCTGCCCGTGCATCTGGTGCCGAGGCCGGGCAGCGGCCTGCTGGCGGGCGGGCTGGTCGTCCAGGGCGGCGACCGCCTGCTGCCCGGCGACAAGGCGGGGCTGGCGTCGCTGACCGCGACCATGCTGACCGCGGGCGCAGGCGGCCGCGACGCGCCGGAGTTCGCCGCGGCCGTCGAGGCGCTGGGGGCCCAGATCCGCGCCGCCGCGCAGCGCGAGGCGGTCACCGTCTTCATGCAGGGGCTGGCGCCGCGCCTCGAAGCCACGCTCGACCTGCTGGCCGATGCCGTTCTGCGGCCGAACCTGGCGCCGGCCGACTTCGCGCGCGAGCACAAGCTGCACCTGGCGCGCCTGGAGGCGCGGGCCGAGGACCCCGCGGCGCTGGCGAGGCTGGCCGCGGCCGCCCTGCTGCGCGGGCGGGACGACTGGCGCGGCCGCCCCGTCGAGGGGTGGGCCGCCACGGTCGGCGCTCTTGCCCTGGACGATGTCAAGGCCGCCGCGTCCCTGCTGCTCGACCCCGCGCGGGCCAGCCTGGTCTTCGTGGGCGATACCGACCGCGCCCGGCTGGAGAAGGCGTTGGCCGCCCGCTTCGGCAAGTGGCGCCCGGCCGCCGGGCAGTCAGCGCCGCCGCCGGCCGCGCAAACCGGCGGAGCGCCCGGCCTGCTGCCTCCAGGCTCGCTGGCGCTGATCGACCGGCCCGGCGCACCGCAGACCGTCATCCAGATCGCGCGCGCGGTCGCCGCGCCGGACGACGCCGAGCGCGCCGACCGCCTGTGCGTCGGCACGCTCTTCGGGGGCAGCTTCACCAGCCGCCTGATGCAAAACCTGCGCGAGAAGCACGGCTACACCTACGGCGCGCGCTGCTCCATAGTGCAGGACGGCTCGCTGCACACGCTCAGCGCCGGTTCGTCGGTGCAGACCGTCGTGACCGGCGCCGCTCTGCGCGAGTTCCGCCGCGAGTTCGAGGGGCTGGCCGGCGGCGACATCACCGCGGGCGAGATCGGCAAGGCGATCCTCACCTCGCGCCGCAACCTGGTCGAGACCACCGAGACCACGGCGGGCCTGGCCAACGCCCTGATGCAGTATCTGGTCAACGGCCGCCCCATCGACACGCTGCAGGGCGAGATCGACGCCCTGGGCGGCGTCACGCTAGAGCGCGCCAACGCGCTGGCGCGCGGCGGCATCTACCGGTGGGACGATCTGATCGTGGTGCTGGTGGGCGATCGCGAGCGCATCGTGCCGCAGCTGCGCGAAGCCGGCTTGCCCGACCCGGTCCTGGCCGACGTCGAAGGGCGGCTGCTCGCCCCGTAGCGCCGAGGCCGCGGCCTGGACGGCATCCAACCGGTCCAGGCCGCGGCCGCGCTTCTCATCTCCCCGGTCATGCCTTAAGGTGTCGCCAGGCGGCCGCCAGGCCCGCCGCGCCCCTTACCGGAAGGCCGGCTCATGCGCGATGCTTACCTGTACGCCGCCGTCGTGGTCAGCGGCGGCTCGATCCTGGCCGTCGAGATCCTCGGCACCCGCATCATCGGCCCCTTCTACGGGGTCAGCCTGTACCTCTGGTCGGCGCTGATCGGGGTGGCGCTGGCGGCGCTGGCGGTCGGCTACGCCCTGGGCGGCCGCTGGGCGGACCGGTCGCCGCGCCTGGACCGCTTCGCCCTGCTGCTGGGGCTGGCGGGGTTGTGGATCATGGCCGTGCCGTGGCTGCGGCAGCCGGTGCTGCGCGCCGCCGCGTCGCTGGAGCTGCGCGCGGCGGTGCTGGCGACCGCCACGGTGCTGTTCTTCCCGCCGCTGGCGCTGCTGGGAATGGCCAGCCCCTACGCAATCCGCCTGAAGGCCGCCCGTCTGGACGAGGTCGGACGCACGGCGGGCAACCTGTTCGCCGTCTCGACCGTCGCCAGCGTGGTCGCGGCCATCGGCACCGGCTTCTACCTGATCCCCAATCTGGGCGTGGCGCGGCTGACCCTGGCCATCGGGGTGCTGCTCGTTGCCGCCTCGCTGGCGGGGCTGCTGCTGGCGCGCCGCCGCGCGGGCGCGGTCGCGGCGGCGGTCGTCCTGGCGCTGGGGGCCGCCGGAGCCATCGTCGCCGCGCCGACGTCGCGGCCCGACGCCGCGCGGGGGCTGCTGGCGGTGCATGACAGCCCCTACGCCGAGCTGCGGGTGGTCAAGCAGGACGGGCTGCGCTACCTCATCATCGACGGCATCTACCACAGCGGCGTCGACCCGGTGAGCCTGGCCTCGCCCTTCGCCTACGTGGACGTGCTGGAGCTGCCGCGCAGCTTCTTCGCCGCGCCGGGGGACATGCTGCTGGTCGGCCTGGGCGGCGGCTCGCTGGCCGCCGCCTACACGAGGGCCGACTGGCGTGTCGACGCGGTGGAGATCGATCCGGACGTGACCCGCCTGGCGCGCGAGTACTTCTACTTGAAGGACCACCACGCGCGGGTCCATCACCAGGACGGCCGCCGCTACCTGATCGACACCGATCGCGGCTACGACGTGATCATCATGGACGCTTTCGGCAGCGGCCTGATCCCGTTCCACCTGATCACGCGCGAGGCCTTCGCCCTGGCGCGCAGCCGGCTCAAACCCGGCGGCGTGCTGGCCCTCAACGCCTGGGCCGCGGGTTGGGACGATGCCATCGTCGGCGCCCTGGCCGCCACCCTGCGCACGCAGTTCGCGCACGTGCTGGCGCTGCCGCTGGCCGAACCGCCCGACCAGCTGGACAACCTGATCCTGCTGGCCTCGGATCGCCCCCTGGAGCTGCTCGAGGAGCCGCCCGTCCCATCGTACCGCTTCAGCCCCGAGTACAACCGCGCCCACGCCTGGGACAACCGCTTCGAGCCCGACATCGCCCGCGCGCCGGTCATCACCGACGATCTCAATCCGGTCGACCTGTGGTCCGAAAGGATCAACCTGCTCGCGCGACGGCAGCTCCAGGAGCGGATCGGCTGGCCGGGTCTGGGGCTGGGGCTGTAGCGCGGCCTGGGGGCCGCGGCGGGGGAGCCGCGGCGATGCCGGCCGGGGCGACGCCGGCTGGCGCTCCCCGCTATCGCTGCTCGCCGCCCAGCGGCCTGATCTCCCCGCTCTCGAAAAGGCAGACGGGATGGCCTTCGATCGTCTCGGGCAGGGCGCGTTTGCGCGCCTCGGTCAGCTCGAGCAGCAGGATCATGATGCACGGCACGCCTTCGCCGGTCTCGCTGACGGCCACGCCGACGACGCCGTCCATGGCCATCAGCTCCTGGACGTGGTCCTCCATGACGGCGTTGATGTCGCGGCCGGGCGGCTGGGGCGTCATGTCGCCTCCGGTCTGGGTTTGGGGCTGGCAGCCGGCAAGCAGGAGCAGAGCCAGGCACGGAAGCAGCGGCGACCGGCGGCGCCTGCCCGCCTTCCACGCGCCGGGCAAGGATCCGGCGCCCGCGCCAGCTTGCGCTTCGGGCTTCAACATCGCGTACCCGCCCCTAATGAGAGCCGGCCGCGGTATGGTGCCGCAGCCGGCTCTGGCGGCCTGCTCCCGTCCGGCGCGCCCGGAACTGGGCGCCTCCGGCCGGCGAGCCGGTCCTAGTTGCCGACCATCGAGGCGCCCAGGAACGACAGCACCTCGTTGATCGGGTTGGCCACCGCGATGCTGCTGCTGCCGGCGAACAGCAAGCCGACCGCGCGCGGGCTGATGGAGATGTCCTCGACCATCAGGGAGCCCGAGTCGCCGCCCGCCAGGAACTTGCTGGCGCGGTTGCCGATCAGGATCTGCCCGGTGAAGGTCTTCGTGAAGGCGGTGCCTCCCGCGCACTCGTTCTCGTAGGTGACGCTGATGGTGGCGTTCAGGCCGCTGACCGTGCTGCGCGTCAGGCCGGTTGTGCGCCCGCTCTTCTTGACCTTCTGGTTGACGGCCGCGCCGACGGTTGAGGCCGAGATCGTGCCGATCTCCAGGATCGCCCCGTCCGTGCGGACCATGCCGGAGATGATCGTCGCGCTGGAGCAGTCGACGTTGGCGTTGGGCAGGGAGCTGGTCTTGACCAGCGTGGCCACGTCCTGCGCGTTGCCGGCGTTGCAGCTGACGTCGATCAGGCCGGGCTGGATGATGGGATCGCCCGTGGTCGCCACGCGGCCGTTGCCGCCGCTGACGATGTCGGCCTCGAAGACGTGATAGTTGCTGAGGATGCGCAGCTGGCCGCCCTTGTTGATCAGCGAGCCGAGCGTGCCGCCGCAGCAGTAGCCGTTGGCCAGGTCGTAGCGCCAGCCGCCGGAGGTGCCGAGCTGGATGGGCGGCGTCTGCTTGGCCGTGTGGCTGACCCCGCCGCTGGGCGGCTTGCCCATGGCGACGATGCGGTCGGTCACGACCGTCACCACCGGCACGCCCTCGATCTCGTGCGGGATCCTGGCCTTGGCGCCCTCGTTGAGCACCAGCAGCATGATCGCCGGCCGGCCGTCCTCGCTGAAGGTGGTGGCGGTGCCGGTCACGTCGGGATCGGCCATCAGGTCCTTCGTGTGGCGGTCCTGGATGGCCATCACGGCGCGAACGGCGGGGTTGGCGGCGCTCTTGTCGAGCTCGAGCTGCGGCGCCGCGGGAGCCAGGGGCGACTCGTCGCGGCTGCAGCCCCAGATCGCCAGGGCCGTGATCAGCAGGGCGGCTGCCAGCAGCAGCGGAACAGGTCCACGAATGCGTTGGTTCATGACGGTCCTCCACGGGCAGGGTACTAAGGAGGGACGAGCCTCCGTCATAGCAGGACTTCAAGTTTAGAACCAGCGCCGCAAGACGGTCAATGGCCCATGTGCAACAAGAACCTCACCGTATCCGTCCGTCATCTGTCAGGCGGCCGCCGGGGGGGGGCCGGCGGGGGCGCATGACAATCGCCGAATAGGGCCCGGCCGCCGGGTGTATCATGGCCGGCACCGGCCCCGACAGGAGGCTTCCCCGTGGACAAGACGCTCAGCTCGCTGAAGTTCCTCTTCACCGGTCCGCTGATCCTGGCCCTGCTTTTCGTCATCAACTGGATGACCTCGCCGGGCGACTGGTGGGTCCAGTGGGCGGCGCTGGGCATCGGCATCGCCTGGCTGATCGCCCTGCTGCGGGTGCTGCGCGCGATCATCGTGATCGGCGGCCTGGCCGCGTTCCTGGCCTGGTTGGCGCGGCGGGACGCCCGCAACAGGGAGCGGGCGGCCTAGCCGGCGGCCGCGGCCTCGCCGACGATCGCCGACCACCGGAGCGCTCGCCTGTGCTAGAATGGAGATGACAGCGGCCCGGCCCCTGCCACCACTGCGGCCGAGGACATCTTCCCTGCCCGCTCACTGCACGAGGTTTCGGCATGTCGGCGAACGGATTCGCGGCGTCCCGCGCGGGGACGGTCTTTCGCGCCGATTCCGGCAAGCTCTACGTCTTCACGACCCAGGGCGTCAGCGTGATGATCGCCTGGCCCAGGCCCATGGCGTGGAAGAAGACGCGCGAACGGCCCGTCTGGGCGCACTACCGGCCGGTCATCCATCTCACGCGGCGCGATTGCGACCGGCGCCGCCGCCGGGAGATCGCCCGCGGACGGCACAGCAGCCAGCTGCAATTGCCGCTGGACCTGCCCCCGCCGCTCGCAGCGCCGCCGAGCAAGGACACGGCGCTGCAGCGGTGGCAGGAGACGATCCCCTTCGACATCGCCGACCTGGTGGCGCGCTACACCCAGCGGCAGTGGCACATGCTCGCCCTGCTGGCGCGTTGCGGCGGCGCCGCCCGCGATCTGGTCGAGTCGAATCCGGCGCTGGCCTTCGCGCTGGCCTCCAACTGGGTCTACCACCGGCCGGCGGTGCAACGGCCCCTGCGCTCGGCGCGCGCGCTGCTGCGAACCGGCCGCCGCCAGCGCGAGATCCTGGCCTGGCTGGGCTTTCCCGCCACCGAGAGCGCCCGCAAGATCCTTTCCCGCGTCGTGTCCGAATCGCTCAGCATTCCCCGGCTGCTCTACCTGCGCCAGGCCATGGCCGATGCCGGCCTGGACAAGACGCTGCGCCACCTGCCGCGTCTGAACACCGGCGCCATCCGGATCGTGACCGACCCCGAGCTTCTGGCGCTGGCGGCGCCCACGCTCCTGCGCGAGGTCGCCGTCCGCCGCGCCGAGGACCACCGTCCCGCCGTCGCGCGCCTGCTGAAGGACTGTCTGGAGATGTGGACGCGCCTGCATCCGGACGGCCGGCGACCGCCCCGGCTGCGCGAGCTGACGGCGCTCGAGATGTTCCACGCCGAGCTGATCGACCGCTTCCGGCGGCTGCCGGCGCCGAGCCACTACCTCGAACCCGGTCTGGCCTTCCCGCCGCCGCCGGTCCCGGGCACCGACGCCATCGTGCCGATCACCAGCGCCGCCGAGCTGGTCGCCGAAGGCGTCGCGCAGCGCAATTGCGTGGGCAGCTACCTCGCGCGCGTGGTCAAGAGCAAGGCGTGTTACATCTACCGCGTGCTGCGGCCCGAGCGCTGCACCCTGGCCCTGGCCAGGTGCGGCGACCGCTGGATCCCTTCGGAGATGAGCAAGGCCTGCAACCAGCGGCCGTCGGCGGAAACCTTCCGCGCGGTCGAGAAGTGGCTGGCCGACCGGTTCAAGGACGCGACCATGCCCGAGCCGTGGGGCCTGGACTACGCGGATCTGCCCTTCTGACGGCAGGCGAATCGTCGCGCCGGTCGGCCGGATGTGCGCGCGGGCCGCAGACGCCGGCCCCCGCGGGCGGCGCCGCGGGGGCCGAGCGGCAAGGGGAGACGGGACGTCGAGCCACGGGGCGCGGCGCCCGCCTCTATTTGAGCAACAGCATCGACCTGGTCTGCCGGAAGTCGCCGGCGGTCAGGCGATACAGGTAGGCGCCGCTGGCGGCGGCGCGACCGCGGTCGTCGCGGCCGTCCCACACCGCCGTCTGCCGGCCGCCGGGGCGCGTCTCATCCAGCACGGTCGCCACGCGGCGGCCGGCCAGGTCCAGCACCTCGAGCCGCGCGCGGCCGGGCGCGGGCAGCTCGAAGGCGATGTTGGTGCTCGGGTTGAAGGGATTGGGGTAGTTGCCCAGGAGCGCCGGCCGCACGGGCATCGACCCCGGCTCGCCGACCTCGTCGCGCAGCCACGCCTCGGGACCGACGACCAGATCGAAGCGGACCCCCTCCGGCGTCGGCAGCCGCGGCAGCACCAGCTCGCCGTCCGCCGGCAGGCTGTAGACGGCGCCGCCCGCGGGATCGACCAGCGCCACCTGGCAGTCGGGCGGCAGCCGCTCCGCGCCCGCCAACCGCAAGGTCACGGGCTCGTCCTCGGTGCCCTGCAGCAGCAGCGGGAAGCGCCAGCCGGTCAGGCTGGGCGCGCGGAAATCGCCGGCCAGCCGCCGCGGCGCCGCGCCGCCGGCATCCGCCAAGGACACCAGCGAGACGTAGCGTCCGGGCGGGCAGGGCGGCTTGCCGTAGTCCAGGGCATCGGCGCCGTCGTCAGCCTCGGGCAGCGCGCCGATCTCGGTGGAGCGGTCGCTCAGGTCGCCCGCCGTGACCTCCAGCCGCAGACGCCATCCTTCGGCCGGCGTCTTGACGGCGCCGCCCGCGCCGTCCGCCTCGGCCAGCTTGAGCGTCTGGGCGTCCACATACGGCAGCATGAGCAGCCGCGCCGCCGCCGCCGTGTTGTTGACCCAGTAGCCGGTGTAGGCTTCCAGGAACACCACGGACTCATACCCGGAACCGTTCCACGCCCAGAGCACCGACTCGATGCCGCCGGCCGGATCGGCCACGCGCAGATTCCACGCCACCGGGAAGGCGTGCGGGTTGGCGATCATGTTCCAGCCCGGCAGCAGCACCAGCCGCGCGTAGAGCTGCCCGCCGATGGTGGTGTCGGGGATCGCGGACTGCCCGCTGGCCCCGACCGACCTGCCGCCGCGAGCGATCAGCCAGTAGCCGCGCCCGCGCTTGATCGGCCCCACCTCGTGGTAGTTCTGGTAGGCCGCCAGCGCGTGGTTCCAGCGCCCCAGCCGCCACTGGCTGCGGTTGGTGTCGCCCAGGTCGTCGGTGAACACCGCGCCCACGCCGTCCGGGCTGACATCGAACGGGAAGCCGAACAGGCGGTAGCTGGCGTCCGGCAGCGCCGGCCCGCGCTGGTTGGCCAGCGTCACGCGCAGCCGAAACGGCGCCGTCTGGGGATTGGCCGCCGGCTGCGTCGTCGTGGCGCCGCCCTGCGTCGCGGCCACGTAGTACTCGAGCCCGCGTACGCCGACCTGCGCGCCGGGGATCACCCCCTGGAACGACACGCCGTCGCTGGTCGTCATGGCGACCGCGTTGTATTCGCCCACGCCGTCGCCGCCCAGACGATAATAGAGGGTCATGGCGGCGCCGGCGCCGCTGGTCACCTCGGCGGTCACGGTGGCGGCCGCGCCCGCGGCCGGCGGGGAGACCGGCGCCAGCGTGAACGCCGGTCCGACCGGCAGGGCGGCGGTCACGCCGCCCAGGATCGCAAACCCGCTCGACGTCGCGCGTCCGCCCGGCACACCCACGTTGCCGGCGATCAGGCGGTGGCCGGTGGAGGCGGAACTGCCTCCCCCGCCGACCGGCCCGCCCGGCTTGACGGCGCCCTGCGCCCAGGCCGCCGGCGCGGCGGCCAACAGCGCCGGCAAGACCAGCAACGCGATCCGAAACATGGCGGCTTTCTTCATGACCGCCTCCTACCGTGCGGCTTCGGTTTGCGTCTGGCCAGGCGCGGGCTCGGGCATCTCGCTCAGCGCCGCGGTGGTGGGCCAGACATAGACTGCGAAGGCGCAGTAGAACTGCGAGACCGTGTTGTCGTGCAGGCGTGGCGAAATGAGCAGGTTGCCGCCGGCGCCGTCGGTCAGGAACGTGCGGCCGGTCGAGATCCCCATGCCCTGCACAAAGGCGTAATGGGCGAACAGATTGAAGTTCAGACCGCTGATGGTGATCTGATAGGCGTTGAATGACGCGCTCCAGACCGATGTCCAGTTGCCGCTGCCGGCGTGCCGGATCGTGCCGTCGATGTTGAGCATGCCCCAGGCGATCGGGTGCATGCCGCCTGAGGCCGGCGTGAACGTGATCGTGTTGGCGGCGTCGTTGGGCGTGATGGTCAGGCCCGAGCCGGCCACCAGGTCGATGTTGCCCCCCGCGTTGGCCACCCCGTCGATCGAATGGGGCGCGGGCGATGTTCCCGCCTGCAGCGCGTAGGGGGTCGAGGCCAGCTCCTGCCGCGGGGTCATCTCCGAGGCCTCGCTCTGGATGCGGATGCCGAGATAGCGCACCGTGCCGTCGAAGAAATTCGCGCCGAGCGCCGTGGACGATCCCAGCCGGGTCGTGAAGAAACCGGTGGCGTCGGGAGTGATGCTCTTGGTCTCGGTCCAAAGGGCCGTGCCGCCGGAGGCGGCGGAGTAGATGGAAAAGACCACGTTGGTCGCGGCGGTGATCGGAGCGCCGGCGGAGTTCAGCAGGCGTCCCTGGTACACCATGCTCGTCGGCGCCTGGCCCGCCGCGACGCCGGCCAGCGCCAGGCTGAGGATCAAGGTGACGATGGCCAAATGGCGGGCGTGCTTCGGCATGGATGGCCCCCCTTGTTGGAGCGCGGTGACTGATCTTCGCGGCGAACGCGCCGCCGGGCGGCGGATGCCGCTCGACCCCCCTGCGCCACCATTTCTGTCACGGTCCCAGGCGGCCGTCAATTCCAAAATGGCGCCGCGAGGGGCCTCGCGGATCGCGGAATGAGCCCGTAGCGGCTATCTTCTGGCGGTTTGGACCAGCGGAGCGCGAAGGGGAGGATGCCGATGCCGGGCCATGCGCGGGCCGCGATCAGCCTGATGCTGCTGTTGCTGCTGCCGCAGGCCGCCCGCGCGGCCGAGGCGGTCGGCGCGTCGGATGCGGCCGGCGCGTCGGATGCGGCCGGCGCGCGCGCCGGCAGGTGGCGGGTCGAGCTGGAGATGGGACCGGTCTGGCAGACCCGCAACGACGTGCGCATCCCGCCCGACGGCGGCACCGAGTTGTCCCTGCGCGACTTCTCCGCCGGCCCCTTCTTCCAGCACCGCCTGACGCTGCGCTGCGACCTCGGCGAGCGGCACGCCCTGCGCGCGCTCTACGCGCCGCTGGAGCTGCGCGCGGACGGCCCGGCGCCGCGGACCATAGCCTTCGCCGGCGGCCTGTTCCCGGCCGGCCAGCAGCTGGACACTGTCTACAAGTTCAACTCGTACCGGCTGGCCTATCTGTACGCCCTCGACCGCGAAGGCGCCTGGCGCTGGAGCATCGGCCTGAGCGCCAAGATCCGCGACGCGCGCATCGCGCTGGCGGGCCCCGACGACGCGCGCGAGGACACCGACGTCGGCTTCGTGCCGCTGGCGGTCGTGCGCGCCGAGGCATCCCTGTCGCCATCAACCTGGCTCGCGCTGGACCTGGAAGGCGCGGCGGCGCCGCAGGGCAGGGCGGCGGATCTGTCGGTGATGCTGCGCCGGCGTCTCGGCGCCGCCTTCGACGTGGGCCTGGGCTATCGCATGCTCGAAGGCGGCGCCGACGTGCCGTCGGTCTACACCTTCGCCTGGCTGCACTACCTGGCGCTGTCGTGCGGGGCGACGTTCTGAGCGCACGCCTCAGAGGCACTCCGCTCAAACCCAGGGGCGGGCTAGTGCAGCGCGACGGCCTCCAACCGTGCTCTCACCGTGCCGGCCCCATCCAGAAGATCGAGGTGGCTGCCGCGAATGCGGTAGCGCTCCACGCGTTGCAGCTCCTGGAGAAATCGCCTTTCCTGGTCCATCCCATCGGGACAGAACATCTTGGTCGACGCCATGCGGCCGAAACGCAGCCGATCGCCCTCGAGCTCGAAACCGCCGATCAGGCGGTTGCAGCCGCCGCTCCCGGCGACACGCATCACGTCGGCGGCAAACAGCAGGTGCGCCTCGCTCCGATTCGCGGCTGCGGACACGGGGGTGCCACCCAGACGCACAAGCTTCCAATAGGTGCCGCAAAGGGGGCTGTCGGCTAGCGTGTTGCCGCAGCTCTCGCGAGGCCAGACGGCGATGAACCGCTCAACCACCAGCGTGGTCTGTGGTGGGCGGCCTTCCTCCATCGAGGGGCGCCGCGCGATCAGACCTTCCAGGTTCGCCAGCAACGGCTGCCCGGGTTGTGACCTGGCCTCCAGATACGCGGCCTCGAGCGCCCTGTAATCTCCCTCCATCCCCACGGGCAGCCGTTGGCCGTCGGCGCAGAGTGTGATGGAGGCGGCGTCGGCCAGGTAGGTGAACGTGCCGGTCAGAAACAGACGCGGCTCGATCAGCCCGGGCTCGGGCAGACGAAGCAAGAGGTCGTTGTGGCTGGATTCGATGGGCCTGCCGTGGACGTCGAGCTTGCGCAGGGCAGCGCCGCCCTCCAGCGGCAACAGGAAAACCGGCGCCTCGCGCCCGCCGCGCAACACGACGCGTCCGGATTCGTCGCGCGCCCAGCGGCCGATGTCGTCGAAGCTGTTCGGCTCCGGCTTGCCGACGTGAGTCGTGCGCAGCCGATAGCGCCCTTCGGGCAGCAGATCCACATGCCACACGATGGAATTGCCGGCTCCGGGCAATTCACCCTCGAAGGAGGCAGGCAGATCGCCGATGTCGTCAACCGTTGCCCCCGGCCGTGATTCGTTGCCGACGGTACGGCGGCGACCGGCACGCAGGGCCGCATCGTCGTGGGCGATCTCTAAGCGCGACGGCATACAGCCGGCGGGATCCAGCTTGCCTCCACCCAAAGCGGCGGCCGCGGCATCCGCCTTGGACATGTCCTGGAGCTCAGCATCGACCGCCGCATCCGCGGGCAGCTCGACGCGCGCGCGACAGGCCGCGTTAGATTGCAGCGTGCCTGCCCAGGTTGGGGCGCAAACCAGCAAACCCAGAGAGACCAGCACGCGGAAGGTTGTTCTTACCGGACCTCGACCAGACACCTGGCTCCTCCTGTGTTCGAAGCAGTGATCGACTGCCGAGGAGCGGAGTCCGGCGGCGGATCGGTGGTCCAGACCGTGGACTCCGGCCGGTCGGATCACTGCACGTAGGCCTCGATGTGGATCTCGCCGGTGGCGAAGTTCACGGTGCCGAACCCCCAGACCTGGCGCGTGTTGACCCAGGCGTACGGCTCGGCGGCGGTGTCGAGGGTCACGTTCTCCAGGAGGTCGGCGACGGGCTCGTCCGCGCGCGGCATGGCGACCCCGCCGGCCGACAGCGCGATGCGGTGGCCGTCGTCGGTCTCGATAATCCCACGGATGTCCAGGTCGATGCGTCCGTCGGCGCGCATCCGGACGTAGTCGACGCCCGCGACCCGCCCCGCCAGGCGCCCGGCGGCGCGGCCCACGAACGCGACGTCCAGGCGGGGCCCCTGGGGCGGGACCGGCGCCTGGCCCGAGAGGACCGCGTCGAGGCTGACGCCGTAGTCCGTCACCCCGGTGATATCGAGGTCGTACGCGTAGATCATCTCGCCCTTCATCGGCCACTCCTCGGTTCGAGATGGCGGCGGCGTCGCCGCTGGCGGCAGGCTTCGGCCTGGCTTAATTCGGAGCACGAAACTAGAATTTCTGGGCGTGCGCAAGGGACCGGCCCGTCGCGAGGTTGGATCGACGCGGCACCCGTGGCGGTCGGTTTCTTGCGCGTTGTCGGTCTCGACCGCGCCGCCACAGGCGCTGTCTCCGATTCATGCGCGCCGACAGGAAGACGACCATGCAGACCATCGACGACCGCTACGAGATCACAGGGGAGCTGGGCCGCGGCGGCATGGCCACGGTCTACCGGGCGCGCGACCGCCGCCACGGTCGCAACGTGGCGGTGAAGGTGATCCTGCCCGAGATCGCCGCGGCGATGGGCACTGAGCGCTTCCTGCGCGAGATCGGGATCGCCGCGCGGCTACAGCACCCGCAGATCGTGCCGGTCTTCGATTCGGGCGAGCACAACGGCCAGCTGTACTACATCATGCCGCTGATCGACGGTCAGAGCCTCGCCGAGCACCTGCGGCAGGCAGGCAGGCTGTCCGTGAACGAGGCGGTCCGCCTGGTGAGCGAGGTCGCCGAGGCGCTGGACTACGCCCACGGCGAAGGTGTTCTGCACCGCGATGTGAAGCCCGCCAACATCCTGCTGAGCCGCGGCCACGCCATGCTCACCGACTTCGGCCTGGCGCTCGCCAGCGTTGCCGCCGGCGAGCAGGACCAGACTCGGCTCACGACCCAGCCAGGAGCGCTGCTGGGCACGCCGCTGTATGCAAGCCCCGAGCAGGTGCAGGGCCTGGCCGAGCTGGGCCCGGCGGCGGACGTCTATGGTTTGGCCAGCGTTCTGTTCGAGCTGCTGACCGGCAAGCCACCATTCAGCGGCGGGAACGTGCACTCGGTGCTGGCGCGCCGCCTGGCCGAGGATGCCCCGCGCCTCAGCGCGTCAGGCGTGAGCGTGCCTCCCGCCTGCGACCAGGCCGTGGCCCGGGCCCTGGCACGCGACCCGCGTGAGCGTTTCGCCAGCGTCGGCGAGTTCGCCGCCGCCCTGGTCGGATCAGAGACCGGAGCTGCGCAGCCCGCCGCCGCCGGCAGCCGGTCCATCGCCGTGATCCCGTTCGACAATCTCAGCCCCGACCCGGGCGACGCCTATCTGGCCGATGGTCTGACCGAGGAGATCATCGCCGACCTGGCGCAGGTGCCCTCGCTGCGCGTCATCGCCCGCAACTCATCCACCTCGGCGCGCCGGCGCACGGGCGACCTGCGCGAGATCGCGCGCATCCTCGACGTACGCTACCTGCTGGAGGGCAGCGTCCGGCGGGCCGGCCAGCAGCTGCGCATCACCGCCCAGCTCATCGACGGCGTCACCGACGCCCACGTCTGGGCCGAGAAGTACGGCGGCACCATGGACGACGTGTTCGCCATGCAGGAGAAGATCTCCGCCGCGATCGTCGGCGAGTTGCGCGTCCGCCTTGGCGAGGGCGAGCAGCGCGCGACGCCGGTGACTGACATCGAGACCTACGAGCTGTACCTGCGCGCCCGGTACCTGTCTGGCCAGAGCGTGATGCGCATGCCCGAGGCCGTCGCCTGCCTGGAGCAGGCCATCGCGCGCGACCCGAGGTTCGCGCCCGCGCTGACGGCCATGGGGACCGTGCTCTGCCAGGCGGCGCTCTTCGGTGTCGTGCCGGCGCGACCCACCTGGACCCGGGTGCGCGAGCTGGCCGAGCAGGCCCTCGAGCTGGACCCCGGTCTGGGCGTCGGGTACGAGCTCCTGGCCTCGGTGGCGGCCTATCTTGACTGGAATTGGGACGCGGCGGGCCGGCTCTATGCCAAGGCGGCCACCCTCGAGCCGGGCCTGGGGTTCGACCGCTTCCTGCACGCCTGGTACCTGGCCATGACCGGCGACCTCGCGGGGGCCGCCGAGCAGGCGCGCGCCGGCCACCGCCTCGATCCTCTCAGCTTCTTCGGCCAGGTCATCGAGGGCGCAATCCACGTCTTCAACCGCGAGCACGACCAGGCGCAGGCACTGCTGGACCGTCTCATCACCCAGGACCCACGGTTCCCCGAGGGCTACCACATCAAGGGCTACTCGCAGCTACTGCAGCGCGACCACGCGGGCGCCCTCGCGACCCTGGAACAGGCCGTCGAGCGCAGCCGCCGCGCATTCTGGCCCATGGCGAAGCTGGGCTGCGCCCTGGCCGGCCTGGAGCGCATCGACGAGGCGCGGGCCATCCTGGCGGAGCTGGAAGGCCGCTACCGGGCCGACTCCACTTGCCCGTCGGCCGTGGCGACGCTGCACCTGCACCTGGGCGATCGGGTGGCCTTCTACCATTGGATGAGGCGGGCCCTGGAGGACCGGGAGCCGTTCTGCGTGGCGCTAAACGTGGAGCGTCTGTGGGAGTCGGCATGGGGCGACGCGGAATTCCGTGAGCTGGTGCGGGAGGTCGGATTCGCCGGCTGATGGCCAGACCGCCAGCCGGCAGGGTCAGGTAGCATTGCCTCAGACTGCGACGCAGCCCTGGTTTTCGCTCACCGACACTTCGAGTCCTCCGTCTGGCTCTCCCTCATAAGGCATACCGCCTGGGTAACGCGCACTTTCCGAGCGGCAGATCATGCTCCGGCATGGCACCGGCATGGCGCCGGCCTGTCTCCAACATTGCACCCCCGAAGCAGGGTCTCATGCTGGCGGGGCTCTGCCGCGTCATGAAGCCCCGGGCGGCAGCATCTGCCACAGGACGGCCATGTACGCAATGGTGGCGCCGCTGTGGCCAAGCAAAGCAGGCCAGACGTGGCCGTGGCGTTCGCGCAGCCAGCCCCAGGCGCAGCCCGCGGCGAAGACAGCGGCGGTCAGGGCCGCAGTCGCCGCGGCGTCGCGCGTCAGCGACGCCAGCGTGACGGTGTGGTACAGCGTGTAGATGGCGGCGGCGCCGGCGATCGCCGCTGGCCGCCGCGGCCGGCGTTCCAGCCGCCGGTGCACCCAGCCGCGCCAGAACAGCTCTTCGGCCAGCGCGTTGCCCGGCAGCATCAGCGCCGTCAGCAACGGCAGGCGCGACGGTCCCGCGCCCCATCCCGCCAGCGTCGCGGCCAGATCGGCGCGGCGCAGCAGGGCATCGCCGCCGAGGTGGAAGATGGCGTAGACGGCGCCGCCCATGGCCAGGCCGCACAGCAGGCCAGCGGCCACCCCGCCGCCGAGGCGCCGGTCCCGCGGCGACAGCAGGCCGATGTCGGCCAGGTGGGCGCGCAACGGGCCGCCGCCTCGGGCGAGATGGATGGCGTACGGCGCCAGCAGGCAGATGCCGAGATGGTAGACCGCGAAGGTGAGCCAGACGTTGCGGGCCAGCAGCAGCGTCGCGGCCACCGACAGCGGGGCGGCGATGACGAGCAGCGTCACCATGGCGGCGCCGGCGCGCGCTCACACCTCGACATACTTGGCCGCGGCCACGCCGCAGATCGGACAGGCGGCCGACGGACGGCTCAGCTCGATGTGGCCGCACACGGGGCAGAGGTAGATGTGCGGCGCGTCGAGGTCGCGTCCCTGCTGCACGGCCTCCAGCGCCCGCTGGTACAGCCGCGCGTGCACCTCCTCGGCCTGGACCGCGTAGCCGAACATGCGCCTGGCCTTGTGCCCCGCGGCCTCGGCCCGCGAGAGCATCGGCGGATACATCTCGCTGTACTCGTGCGTTTCTCCCCCGATGGCAGCCTGCAGGTTCTGTGCCGTCGTGCCGACGCCGCCCATCGCCTGCAGGTGGCCCTCGGCGTGGATGCGCTCGGCGGCCGCCGTGGTGCGGAACAGCCGCGCGATGTTGGTCAGGCCCTCCTTCTGCGCCTTGTCGGCGAACGCCATGTACTTCTGGAAGGCCTGGCTCTCGCCCGCGAAGGCTTCGCGCAGATCGGCGCCGGTGTCGCTCATGGGATCCTCCTGGCAGGGGGTGGGTCGGGCGCGACGCCCGCGATGGGCGCCGCGCCTCGCGCGCTGCATCGATCCCCCGAAAGCTGACCCGCAGGCTCGCGCACGGCAAGCGGAAAAGGCGGGCGCGCGCTAGCGGCGGCTGACCTCGCCCAGCGACGCGCTCTGGCCGGTGCGGCAGAAGCACGACGCCGCGATCTTGATGTCGGAGCGCTCCCAGGCGGCGGCGAACAGCGCCTCCACCTGCTGCGCCTCGGCGGGGCGGCCGGTGAGACGGAGAACCTCCGCCAGGCCGTTGAGGGCCCAGCCGTTGCCCGGATGCCGCCGCAGATCCTCGCGGTAGACGACCTCGGCCTCGGGCAGACGCGCCTGCTCGAGCAGCAGCGCGCCCAGCGCGTGGCGGGCGGGCATCATCCAGCCCCACGGCTCGTCGTAGTGCAGCGCATCGTCGCGCTCGACCGCCTGGCGCAACAGCGCGAACGCCCGCTCGTGGTTGCCGCGGCGGTACTCGAATTCCCCTTCGGCAAGCGGCAGCCCGACTTCCAGAACCGAGCGCACCGTGTTGTTGCCGAGCAGGCGGCTTTCGGGAACGGCTTCATGGGCCCGTTTGAGCTCGGCCAGCTCGGCCCCGGCTTCCTCCACCCTGCCGAGCGACGCCAGGGCCACCGTGCGGCCATAGCGCCAGAAGGCCGTGGTCGCGACCATGTCCTGCGGCGGCATCGGTTCGGACAGCATCTGCTCCCACTGGCCGAAGCGCACCCGCACGTGGTAGCGCACAGCCAGGAAGGCGTCCAGGAAGTCCGGCATCTCCCGCACGAGCTCCAGCGGGATCTGCTCCTCGACGCCCCGCGCCGCCTCGAGCGCGAGCTGCCGCCTTCCCTCGAACATCGCCCCGTACGCCAGGAAGTGATAGTTGTGCGCCCGGTAGAAGGCGTAGATGCCGCCCTGCGAGGCGGTCCACTCGTTGTCGGCCGCCACCGCCTTCTGGTTGGCTTCGATCACCTCGGCGTAGCGCCCCAGGCGGATGTCGATGTGCGAGGGCATGTGCACCAGGTGGCCCGCGCCGGGGACGCGATCGCGCAGGCGGTCGGCCGCGGGCAGGGCCAGCTGCGGAAACGGCGAGGCTTCGCACGTGTGGATGTAGAAGTGGCACGCGCCGGGATGGTCGGGCGCCATCTCCAGCACCGTCTCGAGCGTGGCCATGATCTCCGGCGTGCCCGGCTGCGGCTCGCCGTTCTTCTTCCACAGGTCCCACGGCCTGAGGTTCATCATCGCGTCCGCATAGAGGGCGCCCACGTCGGGGTCGTTCGGGTACGCTCGCCACACGCCGCGCATGGCGGCGGCGTAGGCGGCGTTCAGCTCCGACAGATCCGCGGGCGCCGGGTAGGCATACCGAACGGCCAGCGCCTCGATGAGGGCGCGCTCGACCGGCGCCGCCCGCTTCGCCAGCTTCCTCGCCCGCTGCAGGGCGTCCCACGCCGCCCGCGCCTGCTCGTCGTCCAGGTACATGGGCAGGTTGATGTTGGGGCCGAGCGAGATCGCCTGGCCCCATTGGGCCATCGCGCACTGCGGATCGAGCTCGGCGGCGCGCTGGAACGAGGCGATGGCCGCCGCGTGGTTGAACCCCCAGAACAACGTCAACCCCTGGTCGAAGTAGCGCTGGGCCAGGGGTGATTTGGTGCTCACCGAGCGGTGATAGCCCGACAGATCGTCGCGCAGCGCCGGCTCCGCGGTATCCGCGGGCGGCCGTGCCGCCCCGCTCGCCGCGAGCGCCGCGACGGCGAGAATGACCATGCATGCACTGAATCGCTTCGTCATCGTCATCTCCTTGACCAGGCGCGGGCGGGCGTGAACCCGGGCGCCGGAGGGGGGAATATTCGAAATACAGGATGGAGTTTGTATGATAACGAATTCAAATCTCATTTGTCCACATTTGTCTACGGACGCCGGGCCGGGAAGCCGCTTGCCTGCCGATCTGGGCGTCGTTAGTGCGGCCGTGGACCCGCGCGATGGTGCGACTGCGTCGCGACTCTATCTGCTATACTGCCTTCGGGGTTGGCAACCAGCTGAACAGGCAGCGGCGGGAACCACGGCCGGAGGCGGGCGATGATCGGCCGGACCGTTTCCCATTATCGCATCCTCTCCCGGCTGGGAGAGGGCGGGATGGGCGTGGTCTACAAGGCCGAGGACCTGCGTCTGGCGCGCACGGTCGCGTTGAAGTTCCTGCCGCACGGCATCGGCCAGGACAGCCCGGCGCGCGCCCGGTTCCTGAACGAGGCGCGGGCGGCGGCATCGCTCGATCACAGCAGCATCTGCCACGTCTGGGACATCGACCAGGACGGCGACCGGCCGTTCCTGGTGATGTCGTACATCGACGGCGCCTCGCTGCGCGACCGCCTGGCGGACGGCCCGCTGCCGGTCGAGGAGGCGCTGCGCATCGCCATCCAGGTGGCCGACGGCCTGGTCGACGCCCACGCGCAGGGCATCGTGCACCGGGACATCAAGCCGTCGAACATCCTGATCTCGGCCGACGGCAAGGCCAAGGTGACGGACTTCGGCCTGGCGCTGCTGGCGGACCAGACTCGCCTGACCGGCGCGGGGCTGGCGGTCGGCACGCCGCTGTACATGGCGCCCGAGCAGATCGGCGGCGGGGACGTCGACAACAGGGCCGACATCTGGGCGCTGGGCGTCGTGCTGCACGAGATGCTCACCGGCCGCCCGCCATTCCGGGCGGAATACCGCGACGCGCTCTTCTACGCCATCCTGCATCTGGATCCGCCGCGCGTGACCGAGCTGCGCCCCGAGGCGCCCGCCGAGCTGGACCTGATCGCCGCCCGGGCCCTGGCGCGGCGTCGGGAGGAGCGCTACGCGGACATCGCCGAGATGCTGGGCGATCTGCGCCGGGTGCGCGACCGCCTCGTGCGCGCGGACGGCGCCAGCCCGCCGGCCTGGATGATGCGCCTGCTGAAGCGACGGCTGGCCCTGCTGGCCGGGGTGGCGATCGTGGCGGTCGCCGCCGCGGCCGCCGCCGTGCTGCACGGCAGGGGCGGCGAGCCGAACCCGCTCGTGGGGGCGCGTCCCATGCAGGTGACCGGCGCACCCGGGTGGGAATCGGAGCCGCGCCTGTCGCCCGACGGCAGCCGCATCGCGTTCGTCTCCAGCGAGGCCGGGCAGCGCGACGTGTGGGTGGTCGCCGCCGAGGGCGGCGAGCCGGTGCGCCTGACCGACGATCCGGCCGATGACTACCGTCCCGCCTGGTTCCCCGACGGCGGCAGCCTGGCTTTCGTCTCCGAGCGCACCGGGCGCGCGGCGATCTGGCGCGTCGGGCAGCTGGGCGGCGGCGCCACGCTGCTGGTGGACGACGCGTACTTCCCGGCGATATCGCCCGACGGGCGGCGCATCGCCTTCAGCCGCCTGGACGACGCCGGCGATCTGTGCATCTTCGTCGCCCCGCTCGACGATCCGGCGGCGGCGCGCCAGCTCACCCGCACCGGCGAGGGCCTGTGGGCCCACCGCTCGCCGGCCTGGTCGCCCGACGGCCGCACGATCTGCTACGCCACGCATCACGACCTGTGGCTGGTCGGGGCCGACGGCAAGGGCGCGAGGCAGCTGCTGCAAGACGGCATCTACGATTCCAACCCGGTCTGGTCCCCCGGCGGCAGGTGGATCTACTTCGACTCGCGCCGCGATGACAACCAGGCGCTGTGGCGAGCGTCGGTGCGCGGCGGATCGCCCATGCGGCTGAGCCTGGGCTCGCGGGACGAGCAGCACGTGTCGTTGTCGGTCGACGGCTCTCGCCTGGCCTACTCGACGGAGCTGCAGGACAGCGACATCGCGATCCTCGATCGCCGCACCGGGCGCGAGGTCAGGATCTACGATTCGCAGCGCTCGAGCATGCCGGCGATCGCGCCGGACGGCAGCGCGGTCGCCTTCGCTTCCGAGCGCGGGGGCGGTCGCCTGGCGCTCTGGGTGCAGCCGCTGGTCGACGGCGCGCCCTCGGGCCCGCCGCGCCGCCTGAACGACCAGGCCGGCCGCGCCTCGCATCCGGTCTGGTCGCCGGATGGAGCCTGGATCGCCTACTACCTCATCGATGCCGCGACGGGAGGGCGCGACATCTGGACCATTCCCGCCGCCGGCGGGCTGCCGGTGCAGCATACCGACGACCCCGCCATCGAGGCGCAGCCGGCCTGGTCGCCGGACGGGCGAAGCCTGGCGTTCGTCTCGGTGCGCGGAAGCCGCTCGGAGATCTGGATCGGAGCGGTCGAGGCAGGCAGGCCGGCAGGGGCGCCGCGCCGGCTGGACTTAGGGCTCGCCACGGTGGCCGCGCCGAGCTGGTCGCCGGACGGGCGCTGGATCGCGGTCATGAGCGAAGCGGAACGAGGCGGCGACGTCTGGCTGGCGCCGGCGCAGGATGGTCCGGCCCGCAGGCTGACGCACGGCGCCATGGCCACACGCGTGCGCTGGGACGCGGACGGCGCCGCGCTGCTGGTGCTGGGCCGATGGGGCGAGGCCGGCATCTCCCTGCGCAGGGTGTCGACGGCCGACGGGAGTCTGCTCGACGACGGGCCGCTGGCCAGCTTCGGATCGCCCCGCGACGCGGTTTTCTTCGATATCTCGATGGACGGCCGCTATCTCGCCCTCATGCGCCAGGATTGCACGGGCGACGTGTGGCTTCTGCAGGCCAAGAAGGGGGCCTTTTGACATGGCCCCGGGAGGAGGTGCGTGGAGATGCCGGACGAAGACCGGAACCAACCGGATAGCGTGACCGCGGGCGATTTGGCGAATGCGGTCAGGCTGCTGGCAGACGCGAACCGGAAGTTGATTGAAAAGCTGAAGGAGGAGAATTGCCCGGCGCTGGAACAGGAGCAAGAGACTGACAGTGTTTTTCCCAAGACCCTGCTCGGCGACAAGGTGTGCATATCCAATCCCGGCGTGACCTGTGCTCTCCAGGAAACTTCATGTTCGTTGAGAGATCTCGATCCAGCGGCGAAGATCAGCGACTTGATGGATCGGATCATCGTGCTGCTGCGGGGCTGTGAGGATGTGCTGCGGCGGGCGCCTGCGCATCTGGTCATCTCGGCCAGACCGAGGCGCGGTGCCTGACGCGACCGCCACGCCGACGGCGGCGCCCGACCCCGACCGCCCGCTGCGCTCCCTGTCGTTGATGGTGACGGCGCGCTGCAATCTGGCGTGCGCGTACTGCTACCAGAACGCGCGGTCCGGGGGCGGGATGCCATGGCCCGTGCTCCGGGCCGCGCTGGACGGTCTGCTCGCGGCCGGCGCTCCGGGCGCGCAGATCGTCTTTTCAGGGGGCGAGCCGCTGCTGCGGCTGGCGATCATGCGGCGGGCGGTGGCGTACTGCGAGCGCGCGGCGGCGCCGGCGCGGCGGCCGCGGTACGCGGTTTTCACCAACGGCCTGTTGTTGGACGACCGCGCCGCCGAATTCCTGGACGAGCACGCCTTCGAGGTGCAGCTCAGCTTCGACGGCGTGCCGGCGGCGCAGGACCGGCGCGGGCGCGGCACGCACGCCGGGCTTGACGCCCTGCTGGAGCGCTTGCGCCGCCGCCATCCCTTGCTGTTCGAGGACCGCCTGCGCGTCGCGGTGACGGTCACGCCCGACACCGTGGCGCGCCTGCCCGAGTCGTTGTCCTACTTCTTCGCACGCGGCGTGCTCGACGTGGGCGCGGCGGCGGCGACGATCGGCTGGGAGGGATGGTCGCCAGATCGCCTGCGGGAGCTGGAGACGCTTTTCGAGCGCATCGCCGCGCTCTGCTGGGACCACCACCTGCGCACCGGCGAAACGCCTTTCTTGCGTTTCGGGCAGCGGCGGGACGGCGCCCGGACCGGCGGGCGGCCGCGCGACGATCTGCCCCGCTGCGGCGCCGCCCGCGGCGAGGGCGTGGCGGTGGACATCGACGGCACCATCGTGCCGTGCCTGGTCGCGGCGCCGTCGGTGCAGCGGCCCGCCTCGCCGCTGCTGGCTCGCCAGCTCGCCGCGCTGCGGCTGGGACGGCTGCGGGGGGGGGACGGCCGGACCGCGACGACCCGGGCGCCGATCTGCGCCGCGCTGCGGCCGGCGTCCGCACGCTGGGGTTCTTCCGCGGCAAGCAGCGGATGCGCTCGAACCTGGCAAGCTGCGCGGAGTGCCCCCAGGCGCATGTCTGCGTCGTCTGTCCGCTGGCGATGGGCCGCCGGCCGGGCGCGAGCGATCCCGACCGCGTGCCCGACTTCCTCTGCGCCTACAACCGCACGGCTCTGCGCGCCGCGGCTCTCTTTCCCGATCAGCCCGACCCCATCGCCACGGTTCGTCACCTTGCGCCGCTGCGGCGCGCGATGCGGAGAGCGGAGCCCGCGCCCGCGGACGAACGGGCGGACCGATCATCGGCCTAGAGACAGGCTCGCCCTTTCAATCCGCGCTGACCCACCGCCTCGCCTCCGCGATCTCCGGCAGGCCGTCGTCGGCGCCGGACCAGAGGCGCAGGAATTCGGCGAAGCGGGTCCTCGCCGCGGCGGTGTCGCCGGCCGCGGCGGCGGTCAGGCCGAGGTGGTGGACCGACAGGGGCCACAGGCTGGCGTGGCCTTCGAGCAGGGTGGAGTAGCGGTTGGCGGCCAGGAACGAGAATTCGCGGCGCGCGGCGGCGGTGTCGCCGGCGGCAAGGTGCGCCTGGCCCAGCGTGAAGCGGGCGTCCAGGTTGAACAGGTAGTTGGGCAGGCACTGCTCGAGCAGCGCGATGGCCCGCGGCGCGTCGCCGCGGGCGAAGGCGATCTCCCCATCCAGCTTCAGCAGATACTGGCGGTGGGTCTGCGTGGGCTCGCGCTCGGCCAGCGCGGCCAGCTGCGCGCGCGCCCGGTCGGCGCCGACGAGGTCGCCCAGGCGCGCCAGCGTCTTGCCCAGCTCGCACAGGGGATCGTCTCCCGGCCAGATGTCGGCGGCGGCGGCGAATTCCCGCCGCGCGGCAGCCTCGTCGCCGCGCCGCCGGTGGCTGTCGCCGGCGTAGATGTGCGTCCAGGCGGTCTGGTTGCGGTTGCCGCGCGCCAGGGCGTCGCGGCGCGCGCTCTCCAGGCGCGCCAGCGTCTGCTCGAAGCGGCCCAGGACGGGCAGGGTCTTGGCCAGCAGGTAGTCCACGCCGATCGCGCCGCTCTCGGCGCCGGCGTCCAGCGTGTCGAGCTGCGCCAGACCGGCCGCCGGATCGCCCCGGCAAAGGTGGGTCCAGGCCAGGCACATGCGGCTGCGCAGCTGCGAGGGGTTGAGCGCGAGCGCCCGGCGGAACGAGGCGGCGGCGCCCTCGTAGTCGCCCCCGCCGCCGAGCGCGTTGCCGAGCGTGTGATGGTAGTACCAGGTGTCGCGCGCGCCGGCGTCGAACTCCTCGAGCGCCTGCAAGGCCTTGTCGTATTGCATCGCCCACATGTGGGTCGTGGCCAGGTTGGTGCGCCCCTCGAGATCGTCGGGGTAGCTCTGCAGCATGGCCTGCAGCCGCTCGATCGCCTCGCCGTACTGCGCGCGGTAGCGAAAGTGCTCGGCCTCGATGTAGAGGCGTTCGCGCGCCGTCAGGCGGTTGCGCCAGCGGTTGGCCAGCTCGCTGTGCGCCAGCGCGTCCAGGGTGTTGGCGTTGTAGAAGTGGATCCGCGCCAGCTTGGCATGGGCCATGGCGAAGCTGCTGTCCTGCGCGACCGCCTGGCCGAACAGCGCCAGCGCCTCCGCCCAGTCGGAGGCCAGGAACGCCCGGTTGCCGGCCGAGAACAAGCGCAACGCTTCCAGCGAGGGGGTGGTCACTGCGGCCAGCGGCTCGTCGTGCGCGCGGATCGCGCGCAGCGACTCGCCCAGCCGCTTGCGGATCGCGCGCGACAGCCCGTCCAGCGCCGGCAGCAACCCCGCCTCGCCCGCCGCGGGCACGCGCGTCGCCAGCAGGTTCTCGCCCGTGGCGGGACTGACCAGTTGCGCGGCGACAAGCAGATTGTCCCCCAGCACGCTCACGCTGCCGGTCAGCACGACCGGAATGCCTTCGCGCTGCGCCAGCTCGGCGCCCAGCTCGGGAGTGATGGGCGCATCGGGCGGCTGCCCCATGCGGGCCAGCGCGTCCGCCAGGCGCTGGCCGGCGAAGACGTTCACGTGCCGCGACTGCTGCAGGTCGACGATCAGCGCCTCGCGCAGCGCGCTCTGCAGGCCGCTGGTGGCGGACAGATCCTTGAATTCCGTGACCAGCAGCCAGTCCCGCCGCTGGAATTCGCGCCCGCCGGGGGCCTTCCAGATCAGCAGCGCCGCGACCGCGCCGGCGGCGGCCAGCAGCCCCAGGCCGAGCAGGCGCCGGCCCGCCAGGCGGAGCAGCCGCGGTCTCGGGCGCGCCGGACGCAGGGCGATCGTCGGGGCTTGCGCCGTCGCGAGCGGCGAGGCTGTCCCGAGTGACGGCGCCGCCGTCTCGCGCGATGGCTCCGCCTCCGGCGCCAGCCCCAGCAGCGCCCGCTCCATCTCCCCGGCGGCCTGGAAGCGGTCGGCGGGGCTCTTGGCCAGCGCCCGCAGCGTGACCGTCTCGTGCTCCGGCGGCAGGCCGGAGGCCAGAGCGCCGAGAGGCTCGGGATCGGCGTTGAGGATCGAGTAGATCTGGGCCAGCGCGTGCCCGCCCCGGAACGGCAGGCGGCCCGTCAGCATCTCGTAGTGGATGACGCCCAGGGCCCAGATGTCGGTCAGGTGCGTCACCTCGTCGCCGCGCGCCTGTTCGGGCGACATGTAGGCCGCCGTGCCCAGCGTGGCGCCGGTCTGGGTCAGCTGGCTCTGGTCCGCCAGCATCGCCAGACCGAAGTCGACGATCTTGACCTGCCCGTCCTCGGTCAGCAGGATGTTGCCGGGTTTGACATCGCGATGGACGATGCCCCGCGCGTGCGCCCACGCCAGCCCCCGCGCGATCTGGCAGGTGATGTCGCGGGCGGCGCCGGCCGACAGGGGACCGGCGGCCAGCTTGTCCCTCAGGCTCTCGCCGCGGATGTGCTCCATGGCGATGAAGGTCCGCCCGTCGGCCTCGTCAATCTCGTAGATGGTGACGATGTTCGGGTGGTTCAGGGCGGCCGTAGCCCTGGCCTCGCGCAGGAAGCGCTGGCGGGCCTGGCCGTCGCCGGTCAGCTCGGGCGCCAGGAACTTCAGCGCGACCGCGCGGTCGAGCTTCGTGTCGCGGGCCAGATAGACGACCCCCATCCCGCCCTGGCCGAGCCTGGCCTCGATGCGGTAATGGGAGATGGTTTCGCCGATCACGCCAACGCGCTCCGTCCGGGCCGCGATCCCATTCCCTAACGGCTGTACACCGACTTCATGGCGCCCCACGTCAGCGGGCGATCGGAAACCGGATCGCACGGCAGCGCGGGGAAATCGCCGCTGAGGCTGCCGCTGCCGACGAACTGGTTCTCCCCGTCCACCAGGTACAGGTTCGACGCCTGGATGGCGGCGGGAGGAAAGTCGGAGAAGAGCCGGAACGTCCCGTCGCCGATCGGGCCGGGCAGGCACTTGTCGGGCAGGAAGGGACGGAAGACCAGCATCTTGCCCATGATCGGCAGGTCCGGATCGCCGTCGCACGCGAACTCGCTGTAGTAGTAGAAGAGGCTCAGGCTCTTGGCCGAGTGCGAGAATCCCACGGTGTCGCCCGGGGTCACGCCGGCCTGCAGCTGGTCGCAGCTGCAGCCGCGCGCCGCGTCATCGAGGTAGAGCGAGAAGTGCCCCAGGCGCAGGGTGCTCGCCATCTCCCAGGACATCGTCAGGATGTACTCCCAGGCGCCCAGATCGGGACGCGACGACTCGGGCGTCGCCTGGATGTCGCCCGTGATGTAGGCGGGCGGCGGCGGCCGGTCGGCCATGGCGGCGGGCGAAAGGGCGAGCAGCAGCAGCACGGTCAGCGCGAAACGGCAGATGACCTTGACATGGCACATGGCGCACCTCCTGGAGTTTGCCGGCAATGGCACATCGGCTCGCTCTTCATGGTGAAGGCGAGCGGAGGAGTGGCGCGCCGCGGGTTCGAACGAAGAGCCAGGCCGGCGATCCCCGCGCCGACCCGCGAGGCTCGGAATCGGCGGTGAACCTCCATCCCCCGGCGGGATGATAGCACATCGGGCGTAGGAATTGGGGGGAGATTCCGGGCGCGCGGCGGCGCAGGCGTGCAGAGGGCGGCCGCGCTCGCCCTTGCCGCCCCGCGAACCGGCGCCTGGCGAGGCTCGGCAATCTCGCCGGCGCCTGCCGAGGCTCGGCAATCCCACCGGCGCGACGTCCGTTCACCCGGTGAACAGCCGTAAGTATTTGCCATTGTTGATGATGTGCGATAGTGGATGATATTTGGCCGCCCGCGAATCCACCCGCCCTGGGTCAGCCGGCGCCCGGATCAACCGGCATCCCCACGCGGGCGCCGCGCGCCGGATCGGGCAGCGCGAAC
This sequence comes from uncultured Fibrobacteraceae bacterium, assembly GCA_964461255.1. Classification (GTDB taxonomy): domain Bacteria; phylum Krumholzibacteriota; class Krumholzibacteriia; order LZORAL124-64-63; family LZORAL124-64-63; genus CAYWTR01. The sequence goes on from CAYWTR010000019.1 coordinate 65,654, forward strand.
ACCGCCCAGATCGGATAGTGGTCGCTGGCCCGTGCCTCGCTCGCGATGCCCGCGGCTGCGGCCCTCAGGCCGGCGGCATAGATGCGGTCGAGCCGAAAGCCCAGGCGGGCCAGCCCGAGCAGCGACCGCTCGAAGGTGGCGCCGGGCGGCAGCCGCGCCTCGCGCAGCTCGGCTCGGCGCAGCAGCCGGCGCACCAGCCTGGCCTCGTGCGCGGTGGCCGTGTTGAAGTCGCCGCCCACGATCGCGATGCCGGCGCCGCGCGCCAGGCTGTCGGCCACGGCGCGCGCCTGGTCGAGGCGGTCGTCCAGCCGGGATACCACCGCCGCCAGGTGCACGCTGACCGCCCGCACCCGCCTGCCGTCCACGTCCAGATCGACGGCGACCGCGACCCGCTGTTGACCCGACAGCGGAGCCGCGTGCGGCAGCTCCAGCGCCCGGTGTGCGACGATCGGCCAGCGCGACAGCACGGCGTTGCCGAAGGGGCGGCCATGGTGCCGGCTGACGCTGGCCGCGTGGTAGACGAAATCGCAGCGCAGGGCGCGAGCCAGGAAGCCGGCGCCGGCCGGATCCATCTCCTGCAGCAGGTAGATGTCGGCTTCGCGCAACCGAGGGTGCCCGCGCAGGTCGGCCAGCGCGGCGTCGAGAGCCTCGCCGTAGCGGATGTTGTAAGACACGACCACCAGGCTGTCGGTCGATCCGGCGCGCGGCGGCGCGTACTGGCCGGCACGAGGCAGTGCCGCCGGCCCCTCGAGCGTGGCCATGCCCAGACAAGAAGAGGCGAGCAAGGCGATGGCGCCAACCGCAGCCGCGGCCATCCACCGCGCCGCTACTGCGCGAACCGCCACAACCCCGCCGCGCGCGCGGCCGCGTGCGCCGCCGCCATCTCCCTCGTGCTTGGCCGCCGATCGATGTCCGCAAAGGGCGCGGCGCCAGCGCCGGCGCCGGCCGCGCCGGCCGGATCCGCCGGCTCGCCGCCTTGCGCGCCGGCCATCGCCCCGACCCGGTACGCCGGCCGATACTGCCCCATGATGTTCACGCAGGTGTCCGGTGAAACCTCGTCGGCCAGCCAGCGCAGGATCGCCGCCGTCTCCTCGGCCAGGCCCGGCACGACCAGGTGCCGCACCAGCACGCCGCGCCGGGCGATGCCGGACGCGTCGAGCCGCAGCGGCCCCACCTGCCGATGCATCTCGGCGATCGCCTCGCGGGCGCGCTCAGGATAATCGGCCGCGCCGCACAGCCTTTCCGCGGTCGCCGCGGTCCAGAACTTGAAATCGGGCATGTGGATGTCGATCAGGCCGTCGAGCAGGCGCAGCGAGTCGAGCGCGTCGTAGGCGCCGGTGTTGTAGACGATCGGCAGGCGCAGGCCCGCGTCGATTGCCAGGCCAAGCGCCTCGACCACCTGCGGCACGACGTGCTCGGGCGTCACCAGGTTGATGTTGTGGCACTCCTGCAGCTGCAGCCGCAGCATGAGCGACGCCAGCTCCTCGGCCTCGACCTCCCGGCCGCCGCCCATCTGCGAGATCTCCCAGTTCTGGCAGAAGACGCATGCCAGGTTGCAGTTGCCGAAGAAGATCGTGCCCGAGCCGCGCCAGCCCGACAGGCACGGCTCCTCGCCGCGGTGGGGGAAGGCGGCGTCGACGATGGCATGCCGGCCGGTGCGGCAGACGCCCAGCTCGCCGGCTGCCCGGTCGGCGCCGCAGCCGTGCGGGCAGGCGTGGCAGGCGGTCAGCCAGGCGCGCGCGGTCTCGATCCGACCGGCCAGGCCGCCGCCGCGGCGCAGCTCGAGGTAGCGCGGCGGCAGGTCGGACGGCGCCGAGAACGCGTTCCGGTCGTGCCCCGCGGGCGGTCCATCCATTGCCACGGCGCGCCTCCTCGGTCCGCCGCCGTCGTCAGCATACACCACCGCAGCCGGCCTGTCCTCCGAACGGCCACGCGATGGGGCGGGCGGACCGCCGCGCGGCGCCGCGCGGCGCCGGCTGGACATGACCGGCGTGCTGATGCATAATCGTGGAGCCACGGCTCACAGCCGCGCGCCAGCAGGATGGCGGTGGAGTCCGCCGATAACCGCCACGATCCCACCGTGGCCGATGACTCCTACGGGGCCTGTCCTCCGCAGGAGTTTCGGGCGTACCAACGCATCCGGACAGCCCCGCACGCCAGGGCGGCGAACCGCCGCCGCGTTGGGAGGCTGATCCATGCGACCGAACTCCGCCATTCCCACCCGAACCGCGATGGGCTCGAGGTCCAGGGCCGGCCGGCGCCAGATCAGCGCGGGCGCGCGCCGTTTCGCCTTGTCGGCGGAGGCATGATGGAGGCACGGCCGGCGACAACCAATGGCGGGAGGGTCGAAGCGCTCGCCGAGCTGGCGAACGAGGCCGGCGCAACCGGCGTCGCCGCCGACGCGCGGGCCCTGGCCGAACGCCTCGTCGACGGCTTGTTCTACGTGGCCTGTCTCGGCCAGTTCAAGCGCGGCAAATCGTCGCTGCTCAATGCGTTGGTGGGGCACGCGATCCTGCCGGTCGGCGTGGTGCCCGTGACGGCCGTCATCACCGTGGTGCGGCACGGGCCGCAGCCGGCAGCACGCGTCCGCTTCGCCGACGGCGGGTGGCGGGAGATCGATGCGAGCAACCTCGAACGCTACGTGGCCGAGCAGCACAATCCCGAGAACCGCAAGGGCGTGGCGGCGGTCGAGGTGTTCGCGCCCAGCCCCCTGTTGGCATCCGGCATGTGTCTGGTCGACACGCCGGGCATCGGTTCGGTCTTCGACGGCAACACGCAGGCGACCAGGAATTTCGTGCCGCACGTCGACGCCGGCCTGGTCGTCCTGGGCGCCGATCCTCCGATCTCGGCGGACGAACTGGCGCTCATCGCCGAAACCGTCGGGCATTGCCGCGAGCTGTTCTTCGTGCTCAACAAGTCCGACAAGTTGACCGAGGCCGAATGCGAGGAGGCCTCGTCGTTCACCCGGCAGGTGCTCGCTTCCCGTCTCGGCCTGCGCGAGATCCGCCTCTTCGAGGTGAGCGCCATGGAGCAAATGGCGGGCAAGGGGCCGGCGCGGGGCTGGAGCGCCCTGCTCGACGCGCTGCAAGAGCTGGCCCTGCGATCCGGCGGCGCCCTGGTGCAAGCGGCCGAGGAGCGCGGTCTGGCCCTGCTCGCGGGTCGTCTTTCCCGCCGCCTCGACGAGGAGACGGGAGCGCTGTTGCGCCCTCTCGAGGAATCGCAGCAGCGGGTCGAGGCCTTGCGCGCCTGTCTGGCGGAAGCGGAAAGATCGCTGGACGATCTGGCCTATCTCTTCAAGGCGGAGGAGGAGAAATTGGCGCGCGCCTTCGCCCAGAAGAAGAACGAGTTCCTCGAGCTGGCCCTGCGGGAGGCGCAGGAGGAGCTTGCCGCCGCCTGCCGTCCTGAAGCCGCCGGCCGCGGCCCCGCGCTGCGGCAAGCTTCGGTCCAGATGGCGCAGGCGATCGCGACCCGTCGCCTCGACGCCTGGCTGGCCGTGGCCGAGCCGGCCGCCGAGGCGCTTTACACCAGCGCCATGGACAGGTTCGTCGAGCTGTCCAACGGCTTTCTCGACCGCCTTCGCAGCTCCGGCGATCCGGCGCTGGCGCAGCTGCCCGCTGCCGTCGACCGCGAGACCGGCTTTCGCTGGGACAGCAAGCTGTTCTACAAGGACCTGTGGCAAAGCACCGGCGAGGGCCCGCTGGTCTGGTGCGCCGACCTGCTGCGGCCGAGGCGGAGTCTTCTGCGCTCCATAGAGCACAGGACAGGAGAATACCTGCACGACCTCCTGACAGCGAATGCGACCAGGATCGAGAACGATCTCAACGACCGCGTCGTCGAAAGCCGGCGCAGGTTCCAGTTCGAAGTCCGCTCCCTGCTGGAGGAGGTCCTGTCGTCCGCAGCCGATTCGCTCCAGCGTGCCAGGCTCCTGCACGCCCGGGGCGACCAGGCCGTCCAGGAGGAGAAGCAGCGTTTGAACGCGTTGAGCGCTCGCCTACAGGCGCTCGCCATCACATGACCGCACGGCGCGATCCTGATCCCACGACCGCCGGCGCCCCGATGTCCGGCGCGCAAGCCTCCGTCTCCGGCCGCCGGGCCATGCGGTTCGTTATCCTGCTGGGCCTGGTCAGCCTCTTCGCCGACATGACCTATGAAGGCGCTCGCAGCATCACCGGGCCATTTCTCGCTCTGCTCGGCGCGAGCGGCGCCGCGGTGGGGTTCATCGCGGGCCTGGGAGAACTGGTCGGGTACGGACTGAGGCTGGCCTCGGGGTACCTGGCCGACCGGACGCGGCGCTACTGGGGCATCGCCATTTGCGGTTACGCCCTGAATCTGCTCGCGGTGCCGGCGCTCGCCCTGGCCAGCCGCTGGGAGGTCGCCGCCCTGCTGATGGTGGCGGAACGGACGGGCAAGGCGCTGCGCAATCCCGCCCGCGACGTCATGCTTTCCTGCGCGGCCAGCCGCGTCGGTCGAGGCTGGGGATTCGGGCTTCACGAGGCACTGGACCAAGTGGGTGCCGTTCTGGGGCCGTTGATCGCGGCTCTTGTGCTGTCGCTGCGGGGCAGCCACCGCCAGGCCTTCGCCCTGCTCGGGGTGGCCGCGCTGCTGGCCCTGGCCCTGCTGGCGATCGCGCGCCGGGCATATCCGGACCCACAGGCCCTGGAGCCCGCGCCGACGACTCCGGGCGGCCGGCGGTTGGGCCGGCCCTACTGGCTCTTCCTGCTCGGCGCGGGGCTGGTGGCCGCAGGCTACGCCGACTTCCCCCTGATCGCATATCGGCTCCAGCAGGCCGCCGTGGCGTCGCCGACATGGATCCCCGTTCTCTATGCCGTGGCCATGGGGGTGGACGCCGTGGCGGCGCTGGTCTGCGGCCGCCTGTTCGACCGGCACGGCCTTTCCGTCCTGGCGGTGGTCGTGCTGATCTCGGCCGCGTTCGCTCCCCTGGTGTTTCTCGGCGGCCTGACCGCCGCCCTGGCCGGCATGGTTTGCTGGGGCATCGGCATGGGCGCCCAGGAATCGATCATGCGCGCCGCCGTCGCCGACTTCGTGCCACCAGACCGCCGCGGAACGGCCTACGGGGTGTTCAACGCGGGCTACGGCTTCGCCTGGTTCCTGGGCAGCGCGCTGATCGGTTTGTTGCTCGAGATCTCCCTGGGCTGGCTGGTCGCGTTCTCGACCGCCATGCTGGTCGCCGCCGCGCCCGTCTTCCTGTTGGCGCGCCGCGCCGCCATGACCACGCGGCCGGCCTGATGCAAGGGGCCGGCAAGGCGCGCATCGGGTGTGGTATACTCAGGCGCCGCTCGCCGGACGCCGAGGAAGCCGGCCCGCTCCCCGGCCACGGCACAAGCAAGCGGGCATCAAGAGGGGAGGGGGAAATGCGATCAGCGTCATTCTACAAGTGCGACGGCGGTTTACCGGCGGCCGCGCCGCGGCGCGCCGCGCTGGCGGCGCTGCTGGCCTGCGCCGGCGTCGCCGCGGGCAATCCCTTGCCGGACATTGTCATCACCGCCCATTCTTCGGCACCCGCAGAGGTCTCGGTCTTCACCGTGCCGGACGGCAGCGGCCGGCCGCTCACCCAGGCCATGCTGCTGGGCGGCGAGGCCGTCGACGCCACCATCGTGGTGCATCTTTACGCCTACAATGTGCCGATAGTCGGCTTCCCGCGAGAGGACATCTGGCTGGTAACCGATCAAGGCGGGTTGACTGCCTGTCCAGGGGGAGCGATCGCCGACCACGCGACCGACAGCAACGGCCGCACGACCTTCACCCAGGCGCTCAGGGCGGGCGGCGCCTCCCAGCCGCAGCTCGGCGAGCGGACTCTCGTGGAGCTCGCCGGCTATGCTATTTCCGCCGAGGTGTTGCCGCCCGTGCGGTTCAACTCGCCGGACATCAACCGCGATCGGCAGGTCAACCTGACCGACATCGTGCTGTTCGCCAACGACTACTCCGGCGCCTATCAATACCGCAGCGACTTCGCCTGGGACGGTGTGCTGAACCTGTCCGACATCGTGCTGATGGCCCAGGCCAGGGGGCGCATTTGTCCTTGAACTCCCGTCCGCGTCTGGCGAGTACCAAGACCGCCGGCATCCCTCCGGCATGAAGAAGAAGGACCGCGCCAGCACGCTCTCTTCCCTGGCCATGATGGCGCCCCTGATCGGGGCCGTTGCCTTTCTGCATCTGGAGCACGGCGTCCCTTTCGACGTCTTCATATTCGGCTCGGGCTCGTGGGGCGTCGGCTGCATCGTCAAGTTGGCGCTCTACCACGGGATTGTTCGCCGGATCCGGCACGACGCCGGCAGCATCGACGGTGTCGCGACACTCAACGGTCTGGTGTCGGGGGTCGCGGAGTTAGGCGCGGCGCTGCCATTCCTGGCGCTGCTGCCCAGCCATTCCTTCTGGGATATCGTCGGCTTCGGGATCGGCATCGGAGCCATCGAAGCGGCCTTGCTCGCCACCACCACGGATCCACTCAAGGGCACAGCGCTGGAATCCGCTGCGCGGGAAATGGATGCCGCTCTGACCAGCCTGACCGGCCGGCGGCGATTGGTTGTCTTGCATGTTCTGCCGCTGGTCGAGCGTCTGATCGCCGCGGCAATCCACGTGGGGACGCGCGGTCTGGTGTACGTCGCCTACAGGGCGTTCAATGTGCTGCCTTTGCTCATAGCCTTGGCGGCGTTCCTGCTCGCGGATGGGATCATAGGCTACAAGCTGGCCTACCAGGGGCGGTTCAAGGAGCTGCGTGTCCTCGGTCTGGCCTACGTTGCGCTGGCGGTCATCGCCTTGCTCACCTGCATGGCATTCCTGGCCTACTGGCGCGCCCTGAGCCCCCCGGCCGGGCAGGCGGGCGTCTGAGAGCCGCTTCATCTGAGAGCCACTTCAAGCGTCGCCGGACGTCATGACACGGTGGGCGATGGCCGCGCCTTGCAGATCGACGGCCGCGTGCAGCATGATCGGCCAGACCAGCGAGCCGGTCAGCAGGTAGAGCACGGCCGCCAGCGCGCCGATCCCGCCGGACTGCAGCATCCCGCGCGCCCCCTGGTAGAAGTGCGCGGCGCCGAAGACCGCCGTCGCCGCCGCCGCGCCGCCCCAGGCGCCCAGCCAGCAGCCCAGGTACCAGATCAGGAAGCCGCGGTACAGCAGCTCCTCGCACACGCCGGCCGTCAGGGACAGATGCTGGAACGTGCGGTATTCGCGCGGCGTGCGCGGGATCAAGTCGGCGATCGGCGCGAACTGCGCCCGCAGCTCCGCCAGCCCCGCGGCGTCGCGCCGCATCACCGCGCGGTGCTGCGCCAGCAGAAGCCAGAGCGCCAGCGCCGTGAACGCCGCGCCGCCGAGACTTGGCAGCCCCGGAGGCAAGGCCAATCCCAGACCCGCCGGCGCGCGGCCCGCGGCCACCCATGCCGCGACCGCCGCCGCTGCCAGCGTCCACTGCATCACCATCGTGACCAGATATCCGCGTCGTCGCGCATCCGCCCGGCCCGCCCGGATCAACCGGACCAGCGCCGGATAGGAGACTGCCGCGAAGACCGGCAGCCCGACCGCGAGCAGCAGTGCCAGCAGATGGTCTGCGAAGTGGTGGGGCATGGTCGTCCCTCCGCTCCATGTCGACAGCGATGGCACCAGGTAGGGGGAACTGTATCAGGGACATGGGCTGATGAGAACATGCCGTGGGCCTGCCCTGGGCCTGCCCGCTATGGCCTGACGGCGCCCCGAGGCTGTCCCGGAAACGATCGGGCCGGGTGGCAGCGCCTGACAATCAATACCACAATGGACTGAAGCCGGTAAAGCATCTTTAGATATTGACCTAAAATCATTAACCGCTTATGATATTTCCATGGATCAGAGCATTCGCCGCTACCTGGCCGAAATCGGCCGCCGGGGAGGGCGCAAGAGCCGACGCAAGCTCGACGCCGAGCAGGCTCGCGCCATGGTTCGGGTGCGCGAGGCCCGGCGGGCTTTCCGCGAGTTTCATGCTCAGTGCTTCTGGTACTGCCCGCACGATCTCGAGATCGGCGCCACCGATGTCGCCTGGGTGGCGCAGCAGCTGATGAAGCACGGCGGCCGCAAGGCGTGGGAGAAGGGAGCGCGATTGTGCCGCTGACCGACATGCAGGCGAGGGTCGGCCGTCTGCTCGCCGCCAATCGCAGCGAAGACAGCTATCTCGCCGGCGCCGCCGCCATTCTGGCGGCGCCGAACACCGTGCGCTACAGCCACGACTTGGATTACTTCCATGACAGCGCCGAACGCGTGGCATCGGCCTTTGCCGCGGATTGCCGTTTATTGGAGGCGAAGAAGTACGACATCGCAACGGAGATCAGCCAGCCGGGCTACATTCGCGCGGTGGTACGCCAAGGAGGGCAGGCGGTCAAGATCGAATGGGCGCGGGATTCGTCCTGGCGATTCATGCCGGTCGTGCGCAGCGACGCCTTCGGATTTCAGCTGCACCCCATCGATCTGGCGACGAACAAGGTCCTTGCGCTCGCGGGGCGGGATGAGGCGCGGGACCTGCTTGACTCCCTGTACTTGCACGAGCACGTCTTGCCGTTGGGGGCCCTGGTCTGGGCGGCCGTCGGCAAGGATCCGGGGTATTCGCCGCTCTCCTTGCTGGAGATGCTGAAGCGGCGGGGCAGGGTGCATCCCTCCGATCTGGCTCGCCTGGAACTGGCGGCGCCGATAGACATCATGCAGCTCAAGGCGATCTGGACCGCCGCCCTGGATGACGCGCGCATTTTCATCAGCAGCCGCCCGCCGGCCGAGGCCGGATGCCTGTACTATTCCCAGGCGAAGCGGAACTTCGTGCAACCGGCGCCGGAGGATCCTGGCGATGCCGTGCCCCACTTCGGACGGCCGGGCGGCGTGCTGCCGAGGTTTGTCGAAGGTTGACGACCTGCTCAGGCGGCAGCGCTGGCGGCTCCCTGCTCCCACCCCAGCACACCTCAGCGATACGTCCCCTTGACCGCCGACCAGGTCATCCGCTCACCGGGCACCGCGCCGGTGACGCGCACCGGCAGCAGCAGCGTCTGCTCGCCCGGCTGCGACTGCGAGATGTGCCGCTCGGTGACGCGGATGAGATAGTCGCCCGCTGCCAGGTCCTCGAAAACGAAGTCCAGACGCAGCTCGGTGATGTACAGCAGGCAGGGGACATCGGGCGAGCTCTCGTCCACCAGGTCGATGAAAACGCGCAGCTCCTGCCCCGCCGTCGCCTGGGACCTCGCAGACAGCGACCAGCACGAGTCGGGCAGATAGGTGTCCACCGTGACCGTGAGCGGCTGGCCGGCGGAAGGTCGCTCGGGCGTGTAGGACACGCCGACCAGATGGGCGTGCGCCGGCGCGGCGAGCGCCAGCAGCGAAATCAGAAGAAGACAGCGCATGGCCGGGCCTTTCGCCGGGCGCGGAGGGGGGCGCCGCGAGGACGGAGAACCATCGCCATGAAATGTACGCGAACGGGAGGAGACGAGGCAAGGGGGTGCGCCGGTGGCATTGCGCCGGCGGCGCGTCGACATTCCCCCGCCCGCTACCTCCCCTCGCGCAGATACGCCGCCTTCAGCCGGGCCTGTGCCCTGTCCAGCGCGGCGTGCTCGGCGTCGAGGTCGAGGTCCTTGTTGCGGCTCTGCAGGCGGGCGCGGGCGCGCTCCAGCGCGGCGCGGGCGCGGTCGAGATCGATCTCGCCGGCGGGTTCGCAGGTGTCGCAGAGCAGGGTGAGGCGGTTGGCGCTGAACTCGAGGAAGCCGCCGCTGATCGCCAGGTAGCGCGCGTCGCCGCCGGAGCCGCGCTGCTGCTCGCGGATGGTGACGACGCCGGGGCCAAGCATCGCCACGATGGGGGCGTGGTTGGCCCAGATGCCCAGGTAGCCGGCGGCGCCAGGTGCGATGGCGGAGACGGCGTCGGTCTCGAAGGCCGTCTTCTCGGGGGTCACGATGGAGACTTTGAAGGTCCTGGCCATCACACCTCCGCCTTCATCTTCTCCGCCTTCTCCAGGGCCTCCTCGATCGGGCCGACCATGTAGAAGGCCTGCTCGGGGATGTCGTCATACTCGCCGCTGACCAGGCCCTTGAAGCTGCGGATCGAGTCCTCCAGCTTGACGTAGCGGCCGGGCTGGCCGGTGAAGGCCTCGGCCACGAAGAAGGGCTGCGACAGGAACTTCTGGATCTTGCGCGCGCGCTGCACCGTCAGTTTGTCCTCGTCGCTCAGCTCGTCCATGCCCAGGATGGCGATGATGTCCTGCAGATCCTTGTAGCGCTGCAGCACCTGCTGCACCGCGCGGGCCACGGTGTAGTGCTCCTCGCCGATGTAGCGCGGGTCGAGGATGCGGCTGGTCGAGTCGAGGGGATCGACCGCGGGGTAGATGCCCAGCTCGGCGATCTGGCGCGACAGCACCGTGGTGGCGTCCAGGTGCGAGAAGGCGGCCGCCGGCGCGGGGTCGGTCAGGTCGTCGGCGGGCACGTAGATGGCCTGCACCGAGGTGATCGAGCC
>CAYWTR010000020.1:0-46890 GCA_964461255.1 uncultured Fibrobacteraceae bacterium
ACAGAGCGGGTGGCTTGCCTGGCGGCGACGCCGAGGGCGCCGCCGCCGGCGCGGCGGGATGGGCGGCCAGCTCGCGCGGATAGGCGCGGCGCAGGTCGTCCGGAACCTCCGGCGCCATTCCGTTCCAGAGCCTCTGCAACTGGAGCGCGGCGACCACCGCCTGACCGCGGAAATGGTTGTTGGTGATCAGGTAGACGGGGGCTCCGGCCGGCACGTCGGCGTCGATCGCCGCCAGCCGCTCGCTCCACTCGGCGATCTCGGCTGGAGTGTAGAGATGGTTGTAGCGGGCGTCGCGGCCTGCCGTCGCGTCGAACCAGCTCCGCCGGTTGCGGCCGTGCAGGCGGACGTAGAAGGGGCCGGCGGCCGTAGCCAGGCTGGACAGAGCGCAGCGCAGGGCGGCCGCGGCCGACAGGTTGCCGGGCAGCGGAGGTTGATCCAGCACCACGGGCGAGATCGGTATGGAATCGGCCCAGGCGGCATGCCGCACCTCGACCACCAGCGGCCAGCCCGCCGCGCGGGCCGCAGCCGCCAGATCCGCCAACCGCTGCGCGCGCTCCGCGCCGGGGCGGAACGACCAGGGGAATTGCAGCAGCAGGGCGCCGAGCCGGCCGGCGTCGCGGGCGGGAGCGAAACGCTCGCAGGCCGCGAGGATCGCACCGGCGTCCGGCATTCCGCCGCCGTGGCTCAGACGCTGGTGCAGCTTGAAACACCAGCGGAATTCCGGCCAGGCTTCCACCTCACGGCACCAGCGCTCGACCTGCGAGGCCGGCAGATCGCGGTAGAAGGTGGCGTTGACCTCGATGGTTTCGAATAGCCGGGCCAGCAGGCGCAGCGGGCGAAAGCCGCGCGGGCGCGGCGCGGGGTAGACGACGCCGTTCCAGTCGTCGTAGCTCCAGCCGGCGGGGCCGCACCGCAGCCGCGCGCGCCGTTTCAGGCGCCCCCCGGCCTCTGCAGGGTCCACCGCCGGCATCGCTGATCCCCTCGGTTCAGGTTCGTTTCGCCCACCGGATTCTAGGCCCGCTGGCGCGCCGGGGTCAACGCGCCGGGGCGCTGGGGGAGGAGGCGGCGGCCGCGCCGGTCCGCTCGGCCTGGCGGGCCGAGGTTGACGCGCCCGGCGGGCGTCATTAACATGCGAAAATCCAAGCTGTTCATGGTTGTCGCCCAGCATTGTGGGGAGGACCGTCATGCTCCTCGAACGTTCCGCCGCGCCGGACCGTCCCGGAGGTATGGGCGAGATCTTTGAGATTCTCGTCTCGTCGCTGGCCGCGGGCCACGGCGGCCTGCCGCTGGAGGGCGATCTATGCTGGCGGCCGGCCACGGACGCATATGAAACCGCGGACACCTTCGTGGTGCAGATGGATCTGGCGGGCATGGACCCCGCCGCGATCGAGATCTCGACGGACGGCGAGGTGCTGGTTGTCAGCGGCATCCGCCAGGACATCGCCCCGCCCGGCAAGAAGCACTACTCCAAGATGGAGATCAGCGTCGGGCCGTTCGTGCGCCGCATTGAGATCCCGGTCGAAATCGATCCGGCCAGCGCCGTCGCGCGCTACCACAACGGTTTCCTGTTCGTGACCTTGCGCAAGGGGCGGCGGCGGCAGCCCGCGCGCCGCCGCATCGACGTGCAGGAGTGAGGCGCGGACCGCGCGCCGGCCGTCGCCCGGACGGACGGGCGGCGGCGCCGCAGCGAGAGGAGCTGGCGTTTCATGACCGATTCGGGCCCGGAGCATGCGCCGCCCGGCGACCGCGCCGAAGGCTTGGTGCCGGAGCAGCTGCCCATCCTGCCCATCAGCGAGGCGGTCATTTTCCCCTACATGATGGTGCCGCTGGTCCTGAGCGACCAGAAGCTCATCCAACTCGCCGATGATTGCCTGGCCGGCGACAAGATGCTGGGCGCATTCTCCCAACGCCCGTTGGCCGAGGACGAGGATGAGGACGAGCGCGCCGACGAGCAGCAGATCTATCGTGTCGGCACGGCGGTCAAGATCCAGAAGATGCTCCGCTTCCCCGACGGCAGCATGCGACTGCTCGGCCAGGGCATCGCCCGCGTGCGGGTCAAGGGTTTCGTCAAGGGGCGCCCCTATCTGAAGGCGCGCGTGGAAGTCGTGCCGGAAGAGAAGATGAACGATTCCCGCACCCTGGCCTACATGCGGGGCGTGGCCAACAACTTCATCAAGATCGTCGACGCCAGCGAGAACCTGTCCGATGAGCTGAAGGTCGTCGTTATGAACATCGACGACCCCGGGCGGCTGGCCGATCTGATCGCCACCAATCTGGACATCGAGGTCGCCGAGAAGCAGTCGATCCTGGAAGAGGCCAGCCCCCGCAAGCGGCTGCAGCTGCTGTCCAAGATCGTCATGCGCGAGCTCGAGGTGGTCGAGCTGGGCCAGAAGCTGCAGTCGCGCGTGCGCAAGTCGATCGACAAGGACCAGCGCGAGTACTACCTGCGCCAGCAGCTCAAGGCCATCCAGCGCGAGCTGGGCGACACGGACGATTCCAGCGTCGAGATGGACGAGCTGCAGGAAAGGGTCAAGGCGGCCAAGCTGCCGCCGGCGGTGCGCGCCGCCGCCGAACGCGAATTCGACCGCCTGTCGCGGATGTCCCCCGGCGCCAGCGAATACACCGTGAGCAAGACCTACCTGGACTGGCTGCTGGAGCTGCCGTGGCAGGTCAGCAGCGAGGACAAGCTCGATCTGCGCCGGGCCGAGAAGATCCTCGAGCGCGACCACTACGGCTTGCGCGACGTCAAGGAGCGCATCCTGGAGTTCCTGGCCGTGCGCAAACTCAAGGAGGACAACCGCGGCCCTATCCTCTGCCTGGTCGGACCGCCCGGCGTCGGCAAGACCTCGCTCGGCCGCAGCGTGGCGGAAGCCGTCGGGCGCAAGTTCTTCCGCTTCTCCCTCGGCGGGATGCGCGACGAGGCGGAGATACGCGGGCACCGCCGCACCTACGTCGGCGCCATGCCCGGGCGCATCATCGCCGGCATCAAGGAATGCGGCACCAACAATCCGTTGGTCATGCTGGATGAGATCGACAAGCTGGGCCAGGATTTCCGGGGCGACCCGGCCAGCGCGCTGCTCGAGGTGCTCGACCCGGAGCAGAACTACAGCTTCACCGACCACTACTTGGCGCTGCCGTTCGATCTCTCGCGCGTGCTCTTCATGACGACCGCCAACATGCTCGACACGATCCCGCGTCCCCTCCTCGACCGCATGGAGGTGATCCAGCTGCCGGGGTACACCAATCTGGAGAAGCTGGAGATCGCCTTGCGGTACCTGGTGCCGCGCCAGCTCGAGGCCAACGGCCTCGATTCCGGTCTGGTCTCCTTCACGCGGGCCGGACTCGGACGCATCATCGCGGATTACACGCATGAGGCGGGCGTGCGCGAGCTCGAGCGCCGCATCGGATCGGTCTGCCGCAAGGTCGCCCGCCAGGTCGCGAAGGGCAAGAGGCAGCGGCGGTCGATCACGGCCTCGACCCTGCCGGACTACCTGGGGCATCCGCCCTACGCCGGCGACACCCTGCGCAGCCGCGCGCGCGTCGGCGTCGCCACCGGCCTGGCCTGGACCACCGTCGGCGGCCGCATCCTCTACCTGGAAGGCGTGACGCTGCCCAACGGCAGCGGGCAGCTACGGCTGACCGGCCAGCTCGGCAGCGTCATGCAGGAGTCGGCCGCGGCGGCCTACTCCTATCTGCGCAGCCGGTTTGGCGGCCGGCGGGAACACCATGATTTCTTCCGCCAGCATGACCTGCACATCCACATCCCGGCCGGCTCGATCCCGAAGGACGGGCCCAGCGCCGGCATCGCCATGGCGTCGGTGATGCTGTCGTTGATGCTGGGCAAGGCGATAGAACGCCGCACCGCCATGACGGGCGAAATCACGCTGACGGGAGACGTGCTGCCGATCGGGGGCGTCAAGGAGAAGGTGCTGGCGGCGCACCGCGCTGGCATCAGACGCATCATTCTGCCCGCCGCCAACGAGCCGGACCTGGAGGAGATCCCGCGCGAGGCGGCCCAGGACATCCGCTTCGTGCCGGTCAAACACATCGACGCGGTCTGGCGGGAGATCTTCCCCGAGCTGCAGGCCAACTGAAGCGGCTGGCGGCCGGGGAGCGAGCGAGGGAGCGTGGCGCAGCAACGGATCACCCATCGGCTCCTGGCCGCCTGGCTGCGCCCCCGGCAAAGCTCGCCGATCGCCCTGCCCGGCGCCGTGGACGACGGATCGCGCATCCTGGCGATCGACAGCGGCGATCTGTCGGATCTGTTGTTCCACGTGCCTTTGCTGCGCGGCGTGCGCGCGACCTATCCGGGCGCCCAGATCGATTTCCTGCTGCCGGAGTCGCACGCGCCGCTGGTGACCCCCAGCGGCCTGGCGCGGCAATGCCTGGTTTATTCCCCCGCCCAACTGCGGCCGCCGTCGCCGCCGTTCTGGGATCTCCTGCGCGGCGTGCGCCGCCCGGGGTACGACGTCGCGCTGGTGATGGCGGTCGCGCCGCAGCCCGTGTTGGAGCTGGTGGCCCTGGGCACGCGGGCGGCTCTGCGCATCGGCCCCGGCGCGGCCGGCGAAGCGTCGTCGCTGAATCTGGAGCTGCGCGCTGCCGCTCCGGGCGGGTACCGCGGGTCACGGCCGGCGGGAGCGGCGCCGCTGTTGGGCATTCCGCGCGCGGCCGCGGCCGCCGCCTGGCCGCTGCCGGCCGACAGGCTGCGGCAAACGCGGCAGCTGGTCGGCTTCCACAAGCCGCGCGCCGAGGAGTGGCTGATCGGGGTCGATCCGACCCCGGGCAAGTGCGGCGGCGGTCTGGCCGCGTCCAGCCTGCGCTTCATCGTGGAGCAGCTGGCCGCGCACTTGCCGTGCCGTCTGCTGGTGCTGGCCCCGCCCAGCGGCCGTGAACGAGCGCAGGCCTTCGAGGCCGGGATGAGCGCGCCGACCTTGGCGCTGCCGCGCGACACGCTGTTCGAGACCCTGCTGCTGCTGGCACAGTGCGATCTCTTCGTGGCCGGCAACACCGATCTGTTGCATTTCGCCGTGGCGATGGAGATTCCGGCGCTCGGCCTGTTCACGGCGCAGGATGGGCAGGAGTGGGATCCCGGCCCGCGCCCGCGGCTGCGCCTCTTGCGGATGCCCCGCGGGCAGCAGATCGACATCGACTCGCTCCTGGCCTCGGCGCACGCGGCGGCGGGGCGCCCCGCACGGCGCGCCGAGGCCGACCCCGTCTCGCCGCCCCTGGCTCCCGCTCCTCTCGACACCGATGGCGACTGACCGCTTCTGCGGCGGCGGCGCCGGTTTGCTGGTGGCGGCTCCCAACTGGCTGGGAGACGTGGTCATGGCCGCGGGATTGCTTGACGGTCTGGCCCGGCTCAAGAGGCGGCATGGCCAGCCGGCGCGGCTGGTGGTCGCCTTGCGCCGCGCCTGGCTGCCCCTGCTGCAGAACGATACCCGCCTGGATGCTCTGCTGCCGGTCGAGCGCCCGGGCGCTCATGACGGCTGGCGGGGCGTGGCGCGTCTGGCGGCTTCGTGGCGAAGAGCGCGCTGCGACGCCGTGCTGCTGCTGCCGCCTTCCTTGCGCGTGGCGCTCGCCGCCGGGCTGGCCGGGATCCCGCGGCGCGTGGGCTATCGCGGCGACGGACGCGGTTGGCTGCTCACCGACGCCGTGACGCGACCGTCCCGCGGGGCCGTCCACCACGCCGACGAACTGCTGGAACTGGGCCGGGTCTGGGCGCGCGGCGCCGGCCTGGAGTGGCCCGCGGATGGGGGCGCTGCGGAGAACTCGGCGCTGCCGGGCCTCGACGGCGTCGAGGCCGACGCGCGCCTGACGGCAGGAGCGCCGGCCTGGGCGATGGGGATGGGTGCCAGCTATGGAGATGCCAAGGCCTGGCCTGCGCGGCGGGCGGCTGAACTGATCGACCGGCTGGTGACGGAGGAGGGGGCGCGGGTGCTCGTCCTGGGCGACGCGGCGGCGGCGGGGGCGGCGCGCGAGGCGAGTCGAACCAGCCGCGCGCCCTGGCGGCGCGATCCCGCCGGCGGTCCGGGAGCGGTCGATCTGACGGGACGCACCTCCCTGGCCGAGGCGATCGCGCTGTTGAAAGGCGCCGCGGCGTTCGTGGGCAACGACAGCGGGCTGATGCACCTGGCCGCGGCTCTGGGCGTGCCGACGGTCGGCATCTTCGGCGCGACCGATCCCAGCTGGACCGGGCCGCGCGGCGCCCACACGGCCGTGGTCGCGGCCGCGGGGTTCCCCTGCAGCCCCTGCTTCCTGCGCCGGTGCCCGCGCGACCTGTTCTGCCTGGATACGGTTGATGCGCCCACGGTGCTCGAGGCCGCGCGCTCTCTGGTGGCGCGTGCCGGGTCGGGGAGGCGCAGCCGATGAGCCTCTGGCTGCCGGGCCGGGGCCTGGTCCCCTTGCCGCCCGCGCCGGCTGGAGGCCGGGCGCGTCCCGTCCTATTCCTGGATCGAGACGGCGTGCTGATCGAGGACCTGCACTATCTGCGCGAGCCGGCACGCGTGCGGCTGGAGCGGGGGGCGGCGGACGCATTGCGGCGGGCGCGGGCCGCCGGTTATGATCTGGTCGGCCTTTCCAATCAATCCGGCATCGGACGCGGCCTCTACACGGAGGAGGAGTTCGCCGCGGTGCAGCGCCGCGTCGACGACCTGCTGTCGGCCGACGGGATCGCGCTGGATGCGCTTTTCTACTGTCCCCACGCGCCCGCCGCCGGTTGCCGCTGCCGCAAACCGGGGCCGGGCCTTCTGGAGGAGGCGGCGCTTCTGTTCACCTGGCTCCCGGCGCTCTGCTGGCTGATCGGCGACAAGCGCAGCGACCTGCAGCTGGCGCGAGCGGCGGGGTTGCGCGCCTGCCTGGTCCGCACGGGCAAGGGAGCGGCCGCCGAGCGAGAGCTCGCCGGCGGCGAGGCGGATCTTGTTGCGGAAGATCTGGCCGCCGCGGTGCCACTGATTCTGGAGCGCCGGACTTGAGCTGGACCCTGGAAGGCCGCCGGCTGCGCGCGGTGCTGGTCGCGCGCCTGCGCTACCTGGGGGACGTCGCCATGGCGACGGTCGTGCTGGGCGCACTGCGGCGCGGCGACCCCGGCTTGCGCCTGGGCTTCCTGTGCGAGGCGGCCTACGCGGATCTGCTGGTCGATCATCCCGATCTGGAGCGGGTGCACGGCTTGACCGTCAGGCGAAGCTCGCCCGATGCCGCCGCGCGCAGGGGGACGGGGGCGTGGTCCCGCGCGCCGGAGGAAGAGCGCACCGCGCGGGCGCATTGCCGACTGGCAGGGGCCTGGAGGACGGTGCGTGATCTTCGCGACGCTGGCTACGACGCGGCCGTCGATCTCTTCTTCAACCCGCGCAGCGCCTTGCTGCTGCGGGCCGCGGGCACGCGCTGGCGCATCGGCGGCAGCACGAGCGCCCGCCGGCGACTCTACACGCACACGGCACCGGCGCCGGGTGCCGGCGCCCGGCCGGTTTTTCGCCGCCTGGCGCCTGGCGGTCTGGGCGACCATCTGTCCCGCCTGGCTCCTCTGCGACACGAGCCCAGCGGGCTGGCGTTTCTGGAATGGTTCGAGACCGCCTGCGCGCAGGAGCCGCCGTCGCCCCGTCTGGCGACGCCCCCGCTGGGAGACGGTCCGGCCCGCGCCGCGCTGGCGGCGGCGGGGATCGCTCCGGGCCAGCCGTTTCTGTTGCTCGCGCCGGGCGCCACCTGGCCGTTCAAGGAATGGCCGGTGGAGCGGTGGCGGGGTCTGATCGGCCTGCTGGCGGAGGCTCAGCCATGGCCGTTGCTGCTGCTGGCGCCGCCGCTGCGGGCGGAGCTGTACGCGCCGCTCGCCGCGGCGCTGCCGCATGGACGCGGGGGCGCGCTGCCTGCGCTGTCGTTGCGCGAGGCGCTGCGCGTGGTGGCGGCCTGCGCGCTGCTGGTGACCGTGGACGGGGGGATCATGCACGCCGCGGTGGCGATGGCGCGGCCCACGCTGGCTCTGTTCGGTCCCACCGAGCCCGCGGTCTGGTTTCCGTACACGGGGCGCGGTCCTTTTCGCGTGCTGTGCCGCCCCACCGCCTGCCACCCGTGCGATGTGCACGTCTGCGGGCATTTCACCTGCTTGCCGGGGATCGGGGCGCGCGAGGCGGCCGACGCGGCACTGGCCTTGCTGCCGCGGCCGGAGGCGGCGAGATGACGCTCGCGACAGGGGCCGGGGGTCGCGGCCGCGTGCCGCTGGCTGGCGGCGAGCGCCCGCGGCGCATCCTGGCGATCAGACGCAAGGCGCTGGGCGATGTTCTGGTGACGCTGCCGGCGGTGGCCGAGCTGGCGCGGGCGTTCCCCGGCGCGCGGATCGACCTGGTGGTCGACCGGCCCTATGTTGACCTGGTGGCCTGCCTGGCGCCGGAATTGACGCTGCTCTGCTGGCCGCCGTCTGCGGGGCTTGGACCGGACGCGACCGGCGGCGCTGAGGGATGGGTGCGGCGGCTGCGCGCCGGCCGCTACGACCTGGCGATCGATTTCCTGGGCACGCCGCGCACGGCGCTCTGGACCGCTCTCAGCGGCGCGCGGTGCCGGGTCGGGTACGATCTGCGGCTGCGCTCGTGGGCCTACAACCTCGTGGTCCCGCGCAACCGGGACGGAACGACCCGGCTGCGGGCGTTCGCCGGCGAGGCCTTCCTGGATCCGCTGCGCGCCCTGGGGCTTGCGCCGGCGCCGTGGCGGCCGGCGTCCGGCAAGGCGCCGGCGCTGGCGACGCTGGGCGCGCGCTACCAGCAATGGCACGCGGGATGGTCCAGCGGCCCCCGGCCGCGGATCGGCCTCGTCCTGAGCGCCAGTTGGAGCGCCAAGGCATGGCCGGCGGCGCAGGCCGCGGCGCTCTGCCGCCTGGCGGCGGCCGCCGGCGCCGCGCCCTTGATGATTCCCGGGCCGGCAGACGAGCCGATCGCCGCCGCCCTGAGGGTGGCGGCGCCCGAGGTGACCCTGGCGCCTCCCACCGATCTGCGCGAGCTGGCCCATCTGCTGGGGTGCCTTGATCTCCTGATCGCCACCGACTGCGGCGCACGCCACCTGGCAGCGCTGCTGGGGACGCCGACGGCGACCCTGTTCGGCCCCACCGACCCGGCGGGCTGGAACCCCGCCGATCCGCGGCATGTTGCCATCCGCACCGGCGAGCCGTGCTCGCCCTGCGACCTGACGGTGTGCCCCGTGCCCGGCCATCCCTGTCTGGACGGGTTGCCGGCCGCCCAGGTCTGGACCGCGGCGCGCGCCTTGCTCGCACGCGCCGGCAGTTGAGGAGGAAGAGCTTGCCGGAGATGTTGCGCGCCGCGGCCGTTTTGGCGTCGGTCATGATCATGGCGTCCGGCGCGCGGCCGGCCGGCGCCCCGGCCCCGGCGGCGGCTGCCGCGCCCGACACCGCGCTGCTGGCGGCGGTGCCCTACGGCCCCGGCGAGCGGCTGGTGTTCTCCATCGACTACGGGCCGATCAACGCCGGCGAGGGCTCGCTCGAGGTCAGGGAGGTGATCGAATCGGGCGGCCAACCCTGCTACTTCATCGAGAGCAAGGCCAGTTCCAACCGGTTCTTCTCCGCCTTCTACATGGTCCGCGACCGGGTCGTGTCGCACATCGACGCGCGGCTTCTCTTCACCCGCTATTTCGCCAAGCGCCTGCGCGAGGGCGACTACCGCAAGAACGTGGAGATCCGGTTCGATCAGGACGCGGGCAAGGCGTACTATGCCGACGGCCGCGTGTTTGATACAATACCGGGCATCCACGACGTGCTGTCCGCTTTCTACTTCGTGCGGACGCTCGCCCTGGAGCCGGGAAGCACAACGGGCGTCTGGACGCATGATTCGCGCAAGAACTACGACCTGCAGGTGATCGTGCACGGGCGCGAGCGCGTGAAGGTCCCGGCCGGCGTTTTCGACTGTCTGGTCGTCGAGCCCGTCATCCTGGGCGACGGCCTGTTCCAGCACGAGGGCAAGCTGACGGTCTGGCTCACGGACGACGGGGTGCGGATGCCGGTGCTGATGAAGACGAAGGTCAAGGTCGGCTCGATCGACGCCTCGCTCAAGGAGTACACCCTTGGCCGTCCGCTGCGGGCGCCCATCGCTCTCGGCGCGGCGAAAGGACAGCCGTGAAGGACGAAGCCGCGCCCGGCGCGCCCCCTCCCGGCCCGTCTCTGCGGGGCTGGCCGCAGCTCGACACCGGCGGCCTGCGTCGGCTGCCGTTCCAGTCGCGTCTGAACAAGGTCTCGCTGGACGATTTCGGCCGCCCGGTGGTCGGGGGCGCGGGCGCGGTCGGCTGGCGCGACTGGCTGGATGGGCTGCCGAATCTGCTGGCGGCCAACGGATTGCGGCTCCTGGTGGAACGGCTGCAGGAAGCGCGGCGCGACCGGAGGACGATCCTCTGGCTGCTCGGCGGCCACGTGGTCAAGACCGGCCTGGCGCCGTACCTGATCGACCTGATGGCGCGAGGCTACATGACGGCGGTGGCCATGAACGGTTCGGCGTCCATCCACGACGTGGAGACGGCGCTCTTCGGGAGCACCAGCGAGGATGTGGCGCGCAATCTGGAAGACGGCAGTTTCGGCATGGTCGCGGAAACCGGCGATTTCTTCTTCGCCGCCTACCGCGCGGCGGTGGCCGACGGATGCGGGATGGGCGAGGGGATCGCCCGGCGCCTGGAACGGGTCGGCGCGCCCCATCGCGCCGCCAGCATTGTGCATGCCGCCTGGCGCATGCGGCTGCCGTGCACCGTGCACGTGGCGGTCGGCGCCGACATCATCCACCAGCAGCCGGGAGCCGACGGCGCCGCCATCGGCGAGTTGACCATGCGCGATTTTCGCATCCTGGCCGAGATCACGCGCGGCCTGGCCCCGGAAGGGGTGGTCATCAACCTCGGCTCGGCGGTGGTGATGCCGGAGGTGTTCCTGAAGGCGTACACGATGGCGCGCAATCTGGGCTGCCGGCCGCGGCGGCTGACCGCAGCCAACCTGGACATGATCCAGCACTACCGGCCGCGGGAGAACGTGCTGCAGCGTCCGACCGCCTGGGGGGGGGACGCGATCTCGCTGACCGGACATCATGAGATCATGGTGCCTCTGCTGCAGGCCCTGCTGGCGGCCGCCGACGCGCCGGATCGCGCGGAGGGGCCCTGATGGCGCGACGCCGTCCCGATCCCGCCTGGATTCCCGCGCCCGGCTGGCTGCGCCCTGAGCGCGACGCGGCGCGCGACCGCGTGGCGCCGGGCTTCGTGCTGCTGGCGACGGCGCTCGCGGCGCTGGTGCGTTTCTATCACCTCGATGCGCAGCCGCTGTGGGTGGACGAGTGGATGACCTGGGACATGGTGCGGCCCGACGCCGGGCGGCGTTTCGGCGAGCAGCTGCTCGACCAGATCCAGGGACCGCTCTACCTGGCGGCGATCTGGCCGCTGGCGCGGCATGGCCTGTCCGAATTCTGGCTGCGGCTGCCCGCCGCGATCGCTGGCGTGGCGGCAGTCCCCTTGCTCGCCGCGCTGGCGCAGCGGCTGCTCGGTGGCAGGACGGCGCGGGTGGCGGCGATCATGCTGGCGGTCAGCCCTTTTCATCTGTGGTACAGCCAGGAGGCGCGCGGCTACGCCTTCGTGATGCTGTTCGCGTTGGCGTCTTCGCTGGCGTTCCTGGCGCTGGCCTCCAGACCCGACGGCCGGCGCGCCGCGCTGTACGCCTTTCTGGCCGCCGGCACCGCGCTGAGCAACTTCTCCGGCTTGTTCCTGGTCGCGGCGCAGGCCGCGGCGGTTCCGTTGTGGGTCCGGCCCCGAGGGGGCCGGGCCTGGCGGCTGTGGGGCGGCGCGCTGCTGGGGGCCCTGTTGCTGATCTCCCCCTGGTTGCTCAAGGCGTCGGGCATCCTGGCGCTGGACCGCCTGCTGCCCGGCGCCGAAAGCGGCCAGCCGCTGCGCGGCGCCACGACATTCACGCCGCTGGCGCTGCCCTTCACGCTCTTCGTCTTCTTCTTCGGCTACAGCCTGGGACCCTCGCTGGCCGAGCTGCGGGGGCCCGAGGTGTGGCCCGCGCTGCGGCCGCACCTGCCGCTGCTGGCGGCCGCGGGAGGTCTGGCGACGGGCTTGCTGGCGGTCGGTGCTTCCCATCTCGGCCGGCGCAACGCCGGCCTGCTGCTGCTCTGGGGCATCGTACCCCTCGCGGTCGTGACGGCGCTTGCCCTGCAGAACGTCAAACCGTTCAACCCGCGCTACCTGGCCGCCGTTTTCCCCTTCGTCCTTCTGGTTGCGGCGCACGGTCTGGTGGCCCTGCCGCGACGGTTGGGGCGCGCGCTGGGGCTGCTCCTGGCGGCGCTCTTTCTCTGGTCGCTGTGGGGGCACCACGCCGATCCGCGCTATTCCAAGGAGGATCTGCGCGCGGCGGCGGCCTGGGTCGGCCAGCGCGCCGCGCCGGGGGACGCCATCCTGGTTCCGGTGGTCACCGCCGTCTACCGCGAGTACTACGGCGGCGACGGCGACATCGTGCCGTTCTGGGATCTGCCGCCGATCGCGACGCAGGGCGAGGCCCAGGCGGCGCTGGCGCCGCGCCTGAGCGGGCGCGCGCGCGGCTGGCTGGTGCTGGCGCGGTCATGGGAGATCGATCCCGCCGATCATCTCCCGTCCGCCCTGGCCGCGATGACGGCGGTGGTCGACACGGTTCGCATGCCGGGCGTGCGCGTCTTCGGCTGGCGGCGGGAGGATGCCGATGCCCGCTGACGTCTTCACCGGACACGGCGGGTATGACCTGTTCATCGCCCAGGCCGGCGCAGTCCCGCCCCGGCGCTCGGGCGCGGGCTACGCCGCCGTCAAGCGGCTGTTCGATGTGGCGGCGGCCCTGGGCGGATTGCTCTTGCTGCTGCCGCTGTTGCCGGCGATCGTCCTGCTGATCAAGCTCGACACTCCCGGCCCGATCCTCTTCCGCCAGCAGCGGGTGGGCAAGAGGGGACGGCTGTTCACGTGCTACAAGTTTCGCTCCATGCTGGCCGACGCCGAACTGCGCAAGACGCAGCTCCACCATCTGAACGAGGCCACCGGCGCCGCCTTCAAGATCAAGGACGACCCGCGCATCACCGGCGTCGGGCGTTTCCTGCGGCGCAGCAGCCTGGACGAATTCCCGCAGTTGCTGAACGTCCTGCGGGGCGAGATGTCGATCATCGGGCCGCGGCCGCAGATTCCCGCGGAGGTGCTGCAGTACACGCCGCTGCAGGCTCTTCGCCTGCTCGTCAAGCCGGGCCTGACCTGCCTGTGGCAGGTTTCGGGCCGCAGCCACCTGGACTTCGACGAGTGGATGGCGCTGGACCTGGAGTACGTGCGGCGTCGGGGGCCGGCCCTCGACCTCTGGATCCTGGGGCGCACGCTGCCGGCGGTGATCGAGCGCAAGGGGGCCTATTGACGCCCCGCGGTCTGGGGATCGACATCGTGTCCCGGGCGCGCCTGCAGCGCCTGCTCGCACGCCACGGCGACCGCTTCCGCCGGCGATGTTTTCAACCACGGGAACTGGCAGGGGTGCCCCGCGGCGCCGAGAGCGAGACCGCAGCGCTGGCGGCCGGTTGGGCGGTCAAGGAGGCCTTCATCAAGGCCGTGGGCGTTCCGGGCGCCGCCGTGCCCATGCGCGATATCGAGGTGGCGCGCGGGCCCGGCGGCGCTTCCGGGCTGATCCTCCACGGCGCGGCTCGCAACGCGTTGCGCGCGCGGGGCGCGCGGGGAGCCCACGTCGCCTGCGCTGCGGCTGGCGACTGGACGGCGGCGCTGGTCGTGCTGGAATGATCGCCGCCGCGGATCCGCGGCGCAGTCCGGCGTGGATGCCCCGCGCTTGCCTTGACCAGGGCCGGCGGATATCATGACCCGGCCGAGGCTTCGGCGGAGAGGCCGGCCGCGGCGAGAGGGCGCTCATGATCCAGTTGGACTTCATGCTGCTCGATGTCTTCACCGACCGTCCCTTCGGCGGCAGCCGGCTGGTGCTGTTCCCCGACGCGCGCGGGGTGTCGCCGCTGTTGATGCAGGCGCTGGCGCGCGAGATGGGCTGGGGCGAGACGGCTTTCGTCCTGCCCGGCAGCCGGCGCCGGCAGAACTGGGCGGCGCTTCGCGTCTTCACGCCGACGGGGGAGTTGCCATTCGCCGGCCATTCAGTCCTGGGCGCCACCTGCGGCCTGCACCGGCTCGGCCGGCTGGAGCTCTCGGGACAGCGCGCGACTTGCGAGTGGGAGCTGGAGGCTGGTTTCTTTCCGGTCTTGGTGAGCGTCGAACAGGGACAGCCTCTCTACAGCCTGATCCTCAATCCACCGGTCTTCCTCGGCCAGTATTTCCACCGCGACAAGGTGGCACGGGCCCTGGGCCTGCCGGAGCAGGAGATCGCCATCACGGGCCTGCCGTGCGAGGTCATCTCGACCGGTCTGCCGACCCATATCGTGCCGATCAGCTCGCTCGCCGCGATGCGGCAGATCAGCCCGCGCGCCGCCGAGGCGGACGCGATCGCGCATGATCTGGGGTTCGGCGACCTGTTCGTCTTCACCACCGAGACCATGGCCGACGACGCCGATCTGCACTGCCGGATGTTCGCGCCGCACGTCGGCATCCCGGAGGATCCAGCCAGCGGCGCAGCCAACGGCGCGCTCGCCGCCTACCTGATCAAGCACCGCCTGGTGCCGCTGCAGCCGCACGTGCGGCTGGTCAGCGAACAGGGGATCGAGATGGGACGCCCGAGCCGCCTGATCATCGAGGCTGAGGTCGAGCACGGCCAGCCGGCGCTCATCCAGGTCGGGGGGCGCTGCGTGGTCGTGGGCGAGGGACGGGTGTCGCTGCCCGCGGACCCCTTCACCGCCTGAGCCGGCGCCGCGACGCGCGGGCCGGGGCGGGCCAGGAGGCAAGGCATGAGCCAGACTGCCGGATTGTCGCCCGACCTGCTCGAGATGGTCGTGCAGACCCTGCGCCAGGTGGTGCGTCGCGAACTGCCCGACGAGCGGATCCTCGAACTCGACCAGCGCGAAGAATTCCCGCACGATCTGATCCGGACGCTGCTGTCGGCGGAGGTGGGACTGCACCTGATCTTCCTGCCCGAGTCGGCGGGCGGGCTCGGCGGGGGAGCGCGCGACATCTGCCGCGTCTCCGAGGAGATGGCTGCGGTCGATCTGGGCGTCGCCACCGCCTTCCTGGCAATCTGCCTGGGCACCGATCCGATCCTGGTCGGCGGCACGCCCGACCAGAAGGAGCGTTGGCTGAGCCGGATCGCCGCCGAGGGCCTGATCGTCGCCTACGGCGTCACCGAGCCCGAGGCGGGCAGCAACGTGGCGGCGCTGCAGACCCGCGCCGCGCCGGTGACGGACGAGGCGGGGCGGGTGACGCACTACCGGCTCAGCGGCGCCAAGCAGTTCATAACCAACGGCGGCGTGGCCCATCTCTACACCATCCTGGCCGCGGCGCCGGGTGGACCGTCCTTCTTCGTGGTCGAGCGCGACACGCCCGGCATCACCGTCGGCAAGACGGAGGACAAGCACGGCATCCGGGCCTCCAACACGACCAGCGTGCTGCTGGAGGACGTGCTGGTGCCGGCCGATCAGCTCATCGGCCGCGAGGAGGGCAAGGGGCTGAAGCAGGCCAACGCGGTTTTCGGCTACACGCGCCTTATGGTCGGCGCCTTCGGTCTGGGAGCAGGGATGGCGGCGATGCGGCGGGCCATTGGCTACGCGCGGACGCGCCAGCAATTCGGCGGACCGTTGATCGAGAAGGAAGGCTACACGCACAAGCTGCTGGCGCCGCACTGGGTGGATCTGGTCGCGGGGCGGGCCTACGTGGAGGAGACCGCGGCTCGCATCGACGCCGGCGAACGCGATCTGCAGGTGGAGGGATCGATCGCGAAGCTGTGGTGCACCGAAGCGGGCAACCGCGCGGCCGACGCCGCCTTGCAGGCCTTCGGCGGGTATGGCTACACGCGCGAATACCTGGTCGAGAAGATCCGGCGCGACGTGCGCATCACCAGCATCTATGAAGGCACCAGCGAGATCCAGCAAAACATCATCGGCATGTACCGGTGGAAGGAGACGGTGCGCAGCAAGGGCGGTTTCTATACGGGGCAGGCCGAGGCGCTCGCGGCTTTGCAGGCCGGATCGCCGCTTGTCGGGGCGGACATGGCCGCGGCGGCGGCGCGCGGGCTCAACGCCGCCATCCTGCGCTGCCATCAGGAGGGCCTGACCCGGCGTCAAATCGTGCTGTTCCTTCTCGCCGACATGGCGGCGGCCGTCGAGGTGGCAGGCGCCTGCTGCCGGCGCGCGGCGGCGGCTCAGGCGGGCGGCGAGTTCTTGGCCGAGGCGGCGATCAGCCGCTCTTGCGCGCGGCAGGCGCTGGACACGGTTCGGCGGAACGGAGTGCGCTGCGCGCTCGGTTATCTCGACGGTGGCGACGAGGACGGTCTGGCGCAGGCCCGGGATTTCGCGGCGACCATGGCGCCGCCGGACGCCTGGCGCGATCAGGCGGGGGCGCTGCGCGATCTCGGCCTGGTGGTCCAGCACCTCAGCAGTCTGACGTGACGGAGCGCGCCGGCGAACGGCGCGCGCGGCGGAGATCGGTTCGGATGACACGGATGCGCCGATGACCGGCAACGCCGAAATCGCCTGGCGGGTGCACCCTTTCGCGCGGCAGCGGGGGCGCGGAGTCGCCGCGCTGGCGACGGCGGCGCTGGCGTTGGCGCTGGCGCACGCCTGGGCGCGCACGCCGCTGCTGACGGCGGCCGGCGCCGTCCTGATCGGCGTTTCCCTCTGGCCCTTCTATTTCCCTGTGCGCTACAGTCTCGACGCGGACGGTGTCGCGGCTGATTTCGGGCTCTGGCGGCGGCGCTGGCCCTGGCGGCGTTACCGCGCGCATGTGCCCCTGGCGGACGCGGTCGTGCTGACGCCTTTCGCGCGGCCGCATCCCCTGGAACGCTACCGGGCCCTGTGGCTGCCCTGCCCCGACAACGCCGCGGCGGTGGCGGCGCGCGTGGCGGCGCGGCTGCCGCGCCGCGGCGACGGGGCGGCCGGATCGGGCGGCGGGAGCCGGGGCGATGGCTGAGCGCCAGGAGGAGCCGCCGGCCGATTGGACGGCCGCGATGGCCCCGCGGCCCGCGACGCTGGCTGCTGTCGACGACGCCTTGCTCAGACGGGTCGCGGCCGCGATCGTCGGCCGCGGACTGGCGGCGCCGGCCGTGCTCTGGCTCGACAGCTTGCGCCCCCTGTCGTTCCTGGGATCGCAAGCGATGCACTTCCTGACGCCGCTGGCGCGGCTGGTCGCGTCCGGCGACGCCTTCGGTCGTCTGGCGGTGGTTCTCGAGGAGCGCGCGCACCTGGATAGACTCTTGCAGCACATCGAGGTGCTGGCGGCGCGGGACGACCCCGCGCCGCCGGAGGCATGATGGACGCGGACACCAACGCCCCGCCGGCGGATGCGCCGGGCGATGTTTTTCTGCTCACCGACTGCGGGTCGACCTCGACCAAGGCGGTTCTGATCGAACGCCGCGAAGGGATCCACCGGCTGGCGGCGCGCGGCGAGGCGCCCACAACCGTGGAGGCGCCTTACGCCGACGTCACGCGCGGCGTGCTCAACGCGGTCGCCGAGGTCGCCGAACTGTCGGGCCGCCGCTTGCTCGATCGCGCCGGGGAGAGGATCCTCACTCCCGCCGGCGCGGCGGGCGGCGCCGACCGCTACCTGAGCACAAGCAGCGCCGGCGGCGGCCTGCAGATGCTGGTCGCCGGGGTCGTGCGCAGCATGACGGCCGAGAGCGCGGAGCGGGCGGCCCTGGGAGCGGGGGCGATCGTCATGTCGGTGATCGCCTTCAACGACAAGCGCCGCTTCCACGAGCAGATCGAACAGATCCGGCAGCTTCGTCCGGACATGATCCTGCTCTCGGGCGCGGTCGACGGCGGCAGCACCATGCACGTGGTCAAGCTGGCTGAGCTGGTGGCCGCCGCCGAGCCGCGGCCGCGCCTGGGAAGCCTGCGCAAGCTGCCGCTGATCTACGCAGGCAACCGTGACGCGCGCGAGGCGGTGGCCGCCGCCCTGGGCGATTGCTGCGAGCTGGCCATCGTGGACAATCTGCGGCCCGTGCTCGAGGCCGAGAACCTGGCGCCGGCGCGAGCCAAGATCCACGACATCTTCATGGAACACGTCATGGCGCAGGCGCCCGGCTACGCCCGCCTGATGGAGATGACGGGCGGCCCGATCATCCCGACCCCGGCGGCGGTGGGGCTGATGGTGCAGGCCGTGGCGGCGGACGAAGGCTGCGCGGTCATGGCGGTCGACATCGGAGGCGCCACGACCGACATCTTCTCGGTCTTCCAGGGCCGCTTCAACCGCACGGTGAGCGCCAATCTGGGCATGAGCTACAGCATCGCCAACGTCTTCCGCGAGGCCGGCCTGGCCAGCGTGATGCGCTGGGTGCCTTTCCGCCTCGAGGAGCGCGAACTGCGCGATCGGATCATGAACAAGATGATCCGGCCGACGACGGTCCCGCAGTTGCGCGAGGACCTGATCGTGGAGCAGGCGGTGGCGCGCGAGGCGTTGCGCCTGGCTTTCGCGCAGCACCGCGCCTTCACGGGAGAGCTCAAGGGGGTGCAGCGTGCGCGCAGCATCGGCGACGCCTTCCGGCAGGACGAGGCGGAAGGACGGAGCGAGCTGATGGAGCTGGGGCTGCTGATAGGATCGGGCGGCGTGCTTTCGAACGCGCCGCACCGCGCCCAGGCCGCGCTGATGCTCGTGGACGCGTTCCAGCCGGAAGGCGTGACCAGGCTCGCCGTCGACTCCATTTTCATGCTGCCGCAGCTCGGCATCCTGTCGCAATCGGCGCCGGCGGTGGCCCGCCAGGTGCTACGGCGGGACTGCCTGATCCCGCTGGGCGTGTGCGTGGCGCCCGTCGGCCCGCGCGCGCGCCCGGGGGCGCCTCTGGTCGAAGCGCGGCTCAGCCGGGGCGGCGGCAGGCAAGAGCAGATGCTGCGGGCCGGCGAGCTGCTGCGCCTGGAATTGCCGCCGGGGGAGCGGGCGCGGCTGGAACTCCAGCCGGCCAAGGGCCAGAACGTGGGCGCCGGCGCCGGCGCGGCGCTGGCGACGGAGGTCGAGGGCGGCGTGGTGGGCCTGATCCTGGACGGCCGGGGCCGTCCGCTGGCGCTGCCGGCGCGGGATGAGGAGCGCCTGGCGCAGCTGCGGCGCTGGCATCAGGCCCTCGAAGTCTACCCGGAGGAAAAGGCGTGAGCCACGGCTTCAATCCGGGGCTGCAGGTGAGCGAGTGGGCCCCGGTGCGCCGCGAGCGCTTGCTGCCGATCGACGGCGATGTGCTGGTGCAGGAGGGCCAACACGTGACGCCGGGCCAGACGGTGGCCGAGGCCGTGCTGCGCGGCGCGCTGATCCCCATCAATGTGGCCGGCAGCCTGGGGCTGCCGCCGGAGGAAGTGCCGGCGGCGATGCTCAAGCAGGTGGGCGATCAGGTCGCGGAAGGGGAATTGCTGGCCGCCACCAAGGGAGTTTTCGGTCTCTTCCGCTCGGAGTGTCGGTCCCCGGCGGCCGGCGTGCTCGCTTCGCTCTCGTCGGCGACCGGCCAGGCGATGCTCGAGGGACCGCCGGTGCAGGTGCGCGTCACCGCCTTCATCGAGGGCATTGTCGCCGAGGTTCGTTCGCGTCGCGGCGCCGTTGTCGTCTCCGGTGGAACGTACGTGCAGGGGATTTTCGGCGTCGGGGGCGAGACGCACGGGCCTCTGGTGCTGGCGGTCAGCTCGCCGGTCGAGCCGTTGACCGAGAAGGACATCACGGCCGCCATGAGGGGCAAGGTGATCGTCGGGGGCGCGTTGGCGACCCTGGGCGCGCTGCACCGTGCGGTCGAGGTCGGCGCGGCGGCGGTCGTCGTGGGCGGCGTGCACGCCCTCGATCTGCGCGGGCTGATGGGCGAGGAGATGGGCGCGGCCGTCACCGGCAGCGAGACGCTGGGCCTGACGCTGATCCTGACCGAGGGTTTCGGCGCCGTCAGCATGGCCAGGCGCAGCTTCCGGCTGCTGGGCGAGCGGGAGGGGTTCGTGGCCAGCGTCAGCGGCGCCACGCAGATCCGGGCGGGCGTTGTCCGGCCCGAGATCGTGGTGCCCTGGGGCGGCGGCGAGCGCCCGACCGCCGGGCTGGCGGCCGCTGCGGGCGCCATCGCGCTGGGCAGCCGCGTGCGCTTGATCCGCGCCCCTCATTTCGGCGCGCTCGGGGTCGTGATCGACCTGCCGGCGGAGCCGCGCCGCATCGCCAGCGGCGCCCTGGTGAGGGTCTTGATCGCCGAGCTGGAATCGGGCATGCGCGTGACGGTGCCGCGCAGCAACGTGGAAATCGTCGCCTAGAGCGGAGGAGCGCTTGGCCGGCTGGTTCGATCCCGCGCAATGGAACCTGGGACTGTTCCTGCTGCTGATCGGGGCCCTGATCGGGGGATCGATCCGGGCGGCGAGCCGCGGCCGGCTGCCGCGGCTGCGCCGTCTGGAAGCCGTGGCGGCCATCGAGGATGCGGTCGGACGCGCGACCGAGCTGGGGCGACCGGTCTTCTTCATCCCCGGCTCCCGTGATCTGGACAACGTGCAGACCGTGGCCGGGCTGTCCATTCTGGGAACGGTGGCGCAGCTGTCCGCGCGTCTGGAATGCCGCCTGGTGGTGCCGGTGGATCGCGGCCTGGTGCTGACGGCGGCGCGGCAGGCCTGCCGGGACGGTTACGCGGCTGCCGGGCGCGCCGACGCCTGGCATGACGACCAGGTCGTCTACGTGTCGGACGACCAGTTCGGTTTCGTGGCGCGCGTCGACGGGATGATCGCGCGCGAGCGACCGGCCGCCTGCCTGCTGCTGGGATGCTTCGCGGCCGATTCGCTGTTGCTGGCGGAGGCGGGGCACCAGGCCGGCGCCCTGCAGATCGCGGGCACGGCAGAGCCAAGCCAGCTGCCCTTCCTGATCGCGGCCTGCGATCACGTGCTGATCGGCGAGGAGCTGTTCGCGGCCGGCGCCCTGCTCAGCGGCGATCGGGCGCTGCTGGGCAGCCTGCGGGGGCAGGATGCCGGCAAGGCGTTGGCCGCGGCGGCGATGGCGCTGGGCGCCCTGTTGTCGACCGCCGCGGCCCTGTCGGCCTGGCCGCCGTGGAGCGCGGCGCGCGCCGCGCTGCTGCGGCTGCTGGAAGCGAGGTGAGCCGTCGTGCGTGAGCTGGCGCCGCGCGTGATCACGGGGGGCGTGGGTCTGCTGCTTGTGCTGGCGCCGCTGGTGGCGCGACCGGAGGCGGGGGGCGGAGCGCCCGGCGCCTTTTTCGCCTTCGTCGAGCGCAATTTCGCCAGCTGGTTCAACATCATGGCGGTCTTTGCCTTCGTGCTGGGCGCCGCCAGCCTGCTGCGCGTGCACGGCGAAAAGGTTCGGCGGCGCGGACGCGACTGGCTGTACTCGCTGGCGACGCTGGTGTCGTTCGCGGGTGTGCTGGCGGTGGGGCTGGCCAAGACCGGCGGTGCGCCCGGCCTGCAGGGGGAGTTCTCTGCCGCGGACTCTCATCTGGGCATCGTGTTGAAATCGGTGTACACGCCCCTGTACGCCGCCATCTTCTCCCTGCTGGCCTTCTTCGTGGCCTCGGCCGCCTATCGGGCGTTCCGCATTCGCAACCGCGAGGCGGCCGTCATGCTGGGCGCCGCGCTGATCGTCCTCCTGGGGCGGACGCCTTTCGGTCACTTGCTCACCGGCTGGCTGCCGCCGCCCTTCGAATGGCTCCGGGCCGACCGCCTGTCCCTGTGGATCATGACGGTCCCCAACACCGCCGGCCAACGCGCCATCCTGATCGGCATAGGCCTGGGCGTGGTGTCGCTGTCGCTGCGCGTGCTGCTGGGGCTGGAGCGCGGCGGCGCCGGACAGGAGCGGACATGAGTGCCGGGGGCGGCTGGCTCGCGCGGTTGGGGGGGCTGGATCGGCGCTGGATCTACGCGACGCTGGCGGCGGCGATCGTGGCGGCCCTGCTGACTGGCATGCGTTTTCCCGACTCGCCCTCGGCGCTGGTGGCGCCGCTGTACGAAGCCGTCGAGGCGCTGCCGCCGGGAGCGCCGGTGTTGCTGGCTTGCGATTACTCGCCGGCTTCCGCTCCGGAGCTCGAGCCGATGGCCTTCGCTCTGGCGCGCCACGCCTTGCTGCGGCGCCAGCGCCTGATCCTGATCTCGCTCTGGGACACCGGCAACATCATGATCGGCGAGGTGGTCGAGCGGGTGATCAGGCAGGAGTTCCCGGACCGCGAGCAGGGCGTCGACTGGATCGCGCTCGGCTACAAGGCCGGCAACGAGAAGCTGATCGTCGCCGTGCGGGACGATTTCCGCCGGATGTACACGACCGACCTGCGCGGCGAATCGCTGGCGTCCCTGCCGGCGATGGCGGGGATCGGCGGGCTGCGGGACGTGGCGCTGATCGTGTCGCTGTCATCTGGCTACCCGGGTCTGAAGGAATGGATTCTCTTCGCGGGCGACGCGCTCGGCGTCCCGGTGGCGGGCGGAAGCACGGGCGTGGGGGCGCCGGAGTTCTTCGCCTACTTCCCGCGGCAACTCTTCGCGCTGCTGCCCGGCCTGAAGGGGGCCGCGGAGTACGAGACGGCACTGGAGCGCGGGCATCCGGAATTCGCGCCGCGCACGCGCGCGGCCACGGACAACATGGGGCCGCAGGCGGTCGCGCACGGCGTGATCATCGTCTTCATCCTGCTGGGCAACGCGGGCCTGCTGGCCTCGCGCCACCGCCGCCGGGGGTCGGCACCATGAGCGGCGAGCTCGAAGTCTGGATCGGCGCCTTGCTGACCCTGATGGTGTACAGCTTCCTGTACCGCGACAACCCGTTCTACAAGCTCGCCGAACACATCTTCGTGGGCGTTTCGGCCGCCTACTGGATGGTGGCGGGCTTCTGGTCGACGTTCTGGCCCAACGTCGTCGAGCGTCTGGCGCCAGCGAGCGCGCGCGTGGTCAACCCCGGGGCGTCCCCGGGCGAGTTTGAGCCTCTGGTTCTGATCCCGGTCGCGCTGGGCTGCATGCTGCTCCTGCGCCTCCATCCCCGCACGGCCTGGCTGGCGCGCTGGCCGACCGCGTTCGCCATCGGGGTCAGCGCCGGCTACAATCTGGTGCACTACCTGCGCTCCGACTTCCTGCTGCAAATCCATGCCGCCGCCGCTCCGGGTCTGATCGTCCTTGACGGGACGCGGCTGGATGTGGCGGCCAGTCTGGACCGTCTGCTGTTGCTGGCGGGCACGCTCTGCGGCCTGGCTTACTTCACCTTCTCGCGCGAGCGCCGCGGCGCCACGGGCTTCATGGCGAAGGCGGGCGTGTTGTTCCTCATGGTGACCTTCGGCGCCACCTACGGCTACGCCGTCATGGGCAGGGTCTCGCTGTTGATCGGACGCCTGCGCGATCTGAGCGGCCGCTGGCTCGGCCTGCTCTGAAGCCATGGCGGCCACGGGTCGCGAAACAGACTACAGATCGCGCCGCGCCGGCCGATCTTCTGCTCAGGAGACCGGGGGATTGACGTTTCCCGGGCCGTTTCGGTAGATTGCCCGCAGGCTGAGTGGTCCGGTGAGAGGGGCGGCCATGTTGGAATCCGGCGAGACCCTGGACAAGCAGATCGCCTATTATCTGCGCAAGTACGAGCTGAGCCCGCGCTCACGGGTCTTCGCGCCCCTGGCCGACCTCTACCGCAAGGCGGGGCGGCTGGAGGAGGCGTTGGAGATCCTCCAGGCCGGCCTGGCCGATCACCCTGAGTACGTCTCCGCGCTGGTGATTCTGGGCCGTTGCCGGCTCGATGGCGGCGAACCGGCGGCCGCACGCGAGGCGTTCGCCCGCGTCCTGGGTCTCGATCCCGACAATCTGGTGGCGCTGAAGCAATCGGCGGATCTGGCCCTGGCGGCGGGAGAGTGCGAGCACGCGGCAGCACTGCTGGCGCGCGTCGTCGAGCTCGATCCCACCGACGAAGGCGCGGAGCACCGGCTCGCGGAGTTGCGCGGTGCCGCGCGCCCCGCGTCCGCGCCGCCGGCGCCACCGCCGGCTGCCGAGAGCGCATCGGCGCCGGCGCTCGAGCAGGCGGCGCCGCCCGCCGCTCTCGCTGAACCGCCGGCGCCGCCAGCGCCGCCGGCGCCGGATCCGGTCGCGCCGCCGGTCGCCGCCGGCGAGGCCGCCGCCGCGCCCGGCGACCAGGCCGCGCTCGCCGCCCCGGCGCCGCCGGCGGCGGAACGCCAGGCCTTCGCCACCAAGACGCTGGCCGAGATCTACCTGGCTCAAGGGTACCGCGAGAAGGCGCTGGGCGTCCTGCGCCAGATCCACGAGCGCCATCCGGAGCGCGCCGATGTCGCCGGCCTGATCGCCGAGATCGAGCGGCAGGCGAGAGCCGATGCCGTCGCCGAGGCCCCGGTGCTTCCGCAGACGGTGCCGCCGGCGCCCGCCAGCCCCGCCGAACGGCGCAACCGCGCCCACTTCGAGTCGTGGCTCCAGCGCGTCACCCGGGCGGAGGGCGAGTGAGCGGCGCCCCGCGCGTTTTTATCTTGAACGGCCCCAATCTCGACCGCCTGGCGGCGCGCGAGCCCCTGATCTACGGCGGCGCCGGGTACGACCAGCTGTGCCGCAGTTGCCACGACTGGGCGGCCGAGCTGGGGCTGGCCGTGCAGATCCGCCAGGCGGCGGGCGAGGGCGAGCTGGTCAGCAGCGTGCACGAGGCGGCTCAGGCCGCCGAAGCCTTGCTGCTCAACGCCGCCGGCTACACGCACACCTCGGTCGCCCTGCGCGACGCCTTGCTCTGCCTGCGCATCCCCTGCGTCGCCGTGCACATCTCGCAACCTGGGCGCCGCGAGCCGTTCCGTCGCCGCGACCTTCTGGCCGATGTCGTGACCGCCTCGGTGCAGGGCTTCGGGCTGGCGAGCTACCGGGCCGCCCTGGTGGGCCTGGCGGCGCTGCTGGGCGCCGGCCGGGAGGGCGGCGGCTGATTTCCTGTGCAGGGCTCCCGCTCGGTTCCCGGACGCTCCGCGCGCGCCGTCAGCCCGGCGTTGCCAAGCGGAGTGCGGGATGCTATCAATAATGGCGCGTTCGCGCGGCGAGCCCGCAGTTGGACCCGGGAGAGCGAGGAGCAGGCATTGGCGGACACCAGCGATTTCCGCACGGGCTATTGCATCGAACATCGCAACGATCTTTACGTCATCGTGGATTTCCAGCACGTCAAGCCGGGCAAGGGCGGCGCTTTCGTGCGCACCAAGCTCAAGAGCGTGACCACGGGCCGCGTGATCGACGAGACTTTCCGGGCCGGCGAGAAGGTCACGGAGGTGCGGCTGGAACGCCGCGATTTTCAGTACCTGTATCGCGAAGGCGACATGTTCACCTTCATGAATCTGGAAACCTACGATCAGATCCAGCTGCCGCACGAGCAGATCGAGGACATCGCCCTCTATTTGAAGGAGGGCGAGAAGGTGATGCTGCTGCTGCACGAGGAGCGGCCGCTGGCGGTCGAACCGCCGTACACCGTGGAGCTGCGCGTCGCCGCCACCGACCCGGGCCTTAGGGGGGACACCGCTCAGGGAGGATCCAAGCCGGCGACCATGGAGACCGGTCTGGTCATCCAGGTGCCGCTGTTCATCGAGGAGGGACAGGTCCTGAAGGTCGACACGCGAACCGGCAAGTATCTGGGCCGCGTCTGAGACGGCGCCGCGCCGCCGCGGCCGGGGCATCCGGAAGGGGGCTCATGGATATCGAAGATGTGCGCAAGCTCGTCAAGCTGGTCGAGGAAAGCATGATCGAGGAACTCGAGATCAGCGACGAGGGCAAGACCATCCGCATCCAGAAGCACCGCGCCGCGCCGGCGGCGGGCATGATCTACGCGGGTGCGCCGGCGCCGATGCTGTCGGCCGCGCCCGGCGGCCATGCGGCCGCCCCCGCGCCCGCGGCGGGCGGCGGTGCCCAGGCGGAGGAGAGGGCCCGCTGGAAGGAGATCCGGTCGCCGATCGTCGGCACGTTCTACCGCGCCGCGGCCCCCGGGGCCGAGCCTTTCGTCAGCATCGGCAGCCGCATCACCCCTGGCCAGACCATCTGCATCATCGAAGCCATGAAGGTCATGAACGAGATCGAGGCCGAGATCGGCGGCGTCATCCGGGAAATCCTGGTGGAAAACGCCTCGCCGGTGGAGGCGGAAGCCGTGCTGTTCCTGGTCGACCAATCCTGACCGCGCCGGCCGCCTTTCCGTCCGCCGCTTCTTCCCGCGCCCCGGCCGCCGCCGGGGCGCTCGCTCGCCAGCCACGCCCAAATGGCGCTCAAGCCCGCGGGCCGCGCCGCCGATCCTTGGGGGGGGATCGGGGGCGCGGCGTCGCGGCCGCGGCCGCCGCCGACCCACCACCGGCAGCGCGAGGAACAGCCATGGACATCAAGCCCATTCTGCAGGCGATGATCGATCAGCGGGCCAGCGACCTCCATTTGAAAGTCGGCGTCCGGCCGGTGTTGCGCGTCAACGGCCGGCTGCAGGCGGTCGAATTCCAGCCGCCGACGCCCAAGGACATGATCCAGGTGGCCCAGCAGATTCTCACGCCGGCCCAACGCGAGATCTTCGAGTCGACCCGCGAGATCGATTTCGCCTTCGGCGTGCCCGGGCTGGCCCGCTTCCGCGCCAATTTCTACGTGCAGCGCGGCTCGATCGCCATGGTCTTTCGGCATGTGCCGGTCGAGATCCTGGACGCCGACGCTCTGAACCTGCCGCCGGTGGTCAAGGAGCTGCCGATGCGCAAGCGCGGGCTGATCCTGGTCACCGGCACCGTGGGCAGCGGCAAGTCCACGACCCTGGCGGCCATGGTCGACATCATCAACAGCAAGCTGCCGGCGAACATCATCACCATCGAGGATCCCATCGAATTCCTGCACAGGGACAAGCTGAGCCTGATCAACCAGCGCGAGGTTGGCACCGACACCGGTTCCTTCACCGAGGCGCTGCGCCACATCCTGCGCCAGGATCCCGACGTCATCCTGATCGGCGAGATCCGCGACGCGGAGTCGATGAAGATCGCCTTGACGGCGGCCGACACGGGGCACCTGGTTCTGAGCACGTTGCACACCATCGACGCCACGCAGACCATCAGCCGCATCATCTCGTTCTTCCCGCCGCATCAGCACCAGGAGATCCGCTACCTGCTGGCGTCGACGCTGCAAGCCATCATCTCCCAACGCCTGATCCCCGACATCACCGGCACCCGCCGCTATCCCGCGGTGGAGGTGATGGTGACCACGAGCACCATCCGCGAGTACATCACCGAGCCGGACAAGACGGTGCTGATCCGGCAGGCCATTCAGGAAGGGTTCGTGCAGTACCAGATGCAGACCTTCGACCAGGCCCTGATGCAGCTGTTCAAGGAGAACAACATCTCTCTGGAGGAGGCGCTCAAGGCCAGCAGCAATCCCCACGAATTCGCGCTGCGGGTCAAGGGCATCCAGGCCAGCTCGGACACCACCTGGGACCGCTTCGAGGGCGCCAAGGAGAAGACGGCCGAAGCGGCCCCGCAGTTCTCCCGCATCTGAACGCGTCGCGGCGCCGCGGCGGCGGGACGGCGCCGCGATTGCCGCTTGCCAAATCCACCAGACAAGATGACAATACGGGACTTGCGCCGCCGGCCGCGGCCCGCGGCTGGGTGCGCCCCGCGGCGGCCCGGAGCGGATCGGCGGGGCGGAGTGGCGGCGCCGGCGCGGGCCGCCGCGGGGCTTGCGGGCGGCAGCTGGGCGGGAGAACCGGATGTTCAAGAAAGTCCTGGTCGCCAACCGCGGCGAGATCGCCCTGCGCATCATGCGGGCCTGCCGCGAGCTGGGGGTGGAGTGCGTCGCCATCCACTCGACCGCCGACGCCGAATCCCTGCACGTCAAGTACGCCGATGAATCGGTCTGTGTGGGCAAGAAGCTGAGCAGCGAGAGCTATCTGCGCATCCCCAACATCATCGCCGCCGCCGAGATCACCGGCGCCGAGGCCATCCATCCGGGCTACGGTTTCCTGGCCGAAAACGCGGAATTCGCCGAGATCTGCGCCGACAACGATTTCGTCTGGGTGGGGCCCGGCGCGGACGTGATCCGCAAGATGGGCGACAAGTCGGCGGCGCGCAAGACGGCGCAACGGGCCAAGGTGCCCGTGATCCCGGGCACGCCGCTGCTGGCGAGCATCGACGACGCGGTCGCCGCGGCGCAGCGTCTGGGCTACCCCGTGATCATCAAGGCCACGGCGGGCGGCGGCGGCAAGGGGATGCGCGTCGCGCGCTCCGAGGAGGAACTTCGGCGGCATTTCGTCACGGCGCGCGCCGAGGCGGCCGCCGCCTTCGGCAACGACGGCGTCTACCTGGAGCGCTACCTGACCAACCCGCGGCACGTGGAGATCCAGATACTGGCCGACCATCACGGGCGCGTCCTGCACCTGGGCGAGCGCGACTGTTCCGTCCAGCGGCGGCACCAGAAGCTGATCGAGGAGAGCCCCTGCCCGGTGATGACGCCCCGCCTGCGCCAGCGCATGGGCGAGTCCGCGGTGCGCCTGGCGTCGGCGGTCGGGTATCGCTCGGCGGGCACCATCGAGTTTCTGCTCGACGAGGACGGCAGCTTCTATTTCATGGAGATGAACACCCGCATACAGGTCGAGCATCCGGTCACCGAACTGGTGACCGGGATCGACATCGTCAAGTGGCAGCTGCGCATCGCCGCGGGGGAACCGCTCGACCGTGAGCAGAAGGACGTCGCGTTGACCGGGCACGCCATCGAGTGCCGCATCAACGCCGAGAATCCGCAGCGCGATTTCCTGCCCTGCCCCGGCCGGATCTTCTTCTTCCACGCCCCCGGCGGCCCCGGCATCCGCATCGACAGCCATATCTATTCCGAGTACCAGGTTCCGCCGCACTACGACTCGCTGCTGGCGAAGATCATCAGTTACGGGCACGATCGCGCCGAGGCCGCGGCGCGCATGCGCCGCGCGCTGGACGAGTGCGTGATCGAAGGCATCCCGACGTCGATCCCCTTCCACATTCAGGTGCTGAGCAACCGCACGTTCCTTGAGGGGCGGGCGACCACCCGTTTCCTGGAAGAGGAGCTCGAGGGGCTGCAGGAGGGGATCCGTGTCCGCGCGCGGACCGAAGAAGGGTGAGCGGGAGGCGGGGGCTGGCTGGTGGCGGACCCTGCGCCTGGACGGCCTTCTGCAGCTCGCCGGCGCGCTCTACCTGGGGCTCGCCCTCGGGGGCGCTTCCCCTTCCTGGCTGCAGGTGTGGCGCGGCACGCAGGATCTAGACCTCTTCTCTCCCGCCAACCCCGGCGGCCCGATCGGCGCGCTGGCGGCGCTGCTGCTGCGTGCGATCCTGGGCGCGGCCTGGTGCTGGGCGGTGCCGCTGCTGCTGCTCAACGATGCGCTCTGGCGCCTGGCGTCCGGCCGCCCGGCGCCGCATCCGGCGCTCAAGCGCAGCGCCGGCATGTGGCTGGCGAGCGCGGCCTGGCTGGCGCAGCCGTCCGGCCCGCTGCCGCCCGAGGCGGCCGCCGTCTGGGGGGGGGCGGCGGGGTATGGGCTCGGCGCCGGCGCCGCCGCCCTGCTGGGACTGTGGGGCGCCAGGATCATCCTGTCCGGGCTGATGCTCACCGCGCTGGCCTGGGGGACGTGGCCGGTGGCCTCGCCGCTCGTGCGGGCGCTGGCTCCGCTGGCGCGCTTGACCAGGGCCATCGCACGCGGCCTCTGGCTGGGCGCGGCCTGGAGCGGTCGCTCGCTGGCGCGGGCGGCGGCCTGGCTGGGCGGCGCCGCGGCTGCCCTGTCCGGCCGGCTGCGGCGCGAGGGGGACGAGCGGACGCGGCGGGCGGCGCCGGCCGCCGCGGCGGCAGGGCGGGCGCGCGGGGGACGCCGGGTGCATCTGCCGGCCGCGCGGGCTCCCGCGGGCCAGGGCGAGGCTGCGGCGTCGGCGGGCGCGAGCGACGCCGAGCCGCGCCGGCGAGTGCGGAGCCGCGGCCCGGCCGCTCCGCAGGCGCAGCCGGCGGCGGCCGAACCCGCGCCAGCGCCGGCTCTGGAAGCCGGCGCGCCGGCCGCCGACATCTACCCCGAGCTGCGTCCGCGCTCGGCGGCGGCTGCCCCCTGCGAGCTGCCGGACCTCGACCTGCTGCGGGAGCCGCCCGCGACCTCGGCGCGGCAGGACGCGGCCGCTCTGAACGCCGCCGCCGACCTGCTGGAAGGCACGCTGCGCTCTTTCGGCGTCGAGGGCGAGGTCAAGGACGTCCGTCCCGGACCGGTGGTGACGACCTTCGAGTACCAGCCCGCCGCGGGCATCAAGATCAGCCAGATCGTGCAGCGGGCCGACGATCTGGCCCTGGCCATGAGGGCCCGCTCGATCCGCATGGAGGCCCCGATCCCCGGCAAGGCGGCGGTCGGCATCGAGATCCCCAACGCGGTCCCGCAGCTGGTGGTGCTGAAGGACGTGCTGGCGCGGGCGGGTGACCGGCTGCGCGCGCCGCTGGCGGTGGCCCTGGGCAAGGACGTGGTCGGTCAGCCCGTGGCCATCGACATCGCCCGGCTGCCCCATCTGCTGGTGGCCGGCTCGACCGGCAGCGGCAAGAGCGTCTGCCTCAACGGCATCATCTGCAACCTGCTGCTGCGCAACGACCCCGCGCGGGTGCGGCTGCTCCTGATCGATCCCAAGATGCTGGAGATGAACGTCTACAACGGCATCCCGCACCTGCTGCTGCCGGTCATCACCGACCCCAAGGAAGCGCTGCGGGCGCTGCGCTGGCTCGAAGCGCAGATGGACCACCGCTACCGGCGGCTGGCGCGGCACGGCGTGCGCGACATCGAGGGCTACAACGCCCGCGTGGCGCGAGGCGAAATCGTGGACGAGGAGGGCGCGCCGATCGGCGAACCGATGCCCTACTACCTGGCCATCGTGGACGAACTGGCCGACCTGATGCTGCAGCTGGGCCAGGAGTTCGAGCTGCCGGTGACGCGGCTGGCGCAGAAGGCGCGCGCCGTCGGCATCCATCTCATCCTGGCGACGCAGCGGCCGTCGGTCAACGTGCTGACCGGCGTCATCAAGGCGAACATGCCGTGCCGCATCGCCTTCCGGGTCATACAGAAGAACGATTCGCGCACCATCCTCGACCTCAACGGCGCCGAGAAGCTGCTCGGCCACGGCGACATGCTGTATCTGATGCCCGGCCGGGCCACGCCGTTGCGCGTGCACGGCGCGTACATCGATCTGGAGGAGTGCGAGCGCATCGTGGCGCACTGGCGGCGGTACGCCGACCGGACGCAGACCGTCGCCCTGAGCGAAGAGCGGGGCGAGGCGGGAGATGTCACCGGCGAGGACGAGTTGTTCGAGGCGGCCAAGCGGGTGGTGGTGCTGCACCAGAGCGGCAGTACGTCCCTGCTCCAGCGGCGCCTGCGCATCGGCTATACCCGGGCGGGGCGCCTGATGGACATGCTCGAGGAGGCCGGCGTCGTCGGACCATTCACGGGCAGCAAGGCGCGCGACGTGCTGCTGCGGCCGGACGATCTCGAGCCCGACGGCGGGCTGCTGGCGCGCGAGGAGCAGGAGTGACGGCGCCGCCGCGCCGCGTCTGGTGCGGCACGCTCGGCTGCGACAAGAATCTGGTCGACTCCGAGGCGCTGCTGGGGCGCTTCGCCGCCCGCGGCGTGGAGCCCACCGACGACCCCGACGCGGCGGACATCTGGGTGCTCAACACTTGCGGCTTCATCGAGGCGGCGCGGCGCGACAGCCGCGAGGCGCTGCGCGACCTGGCCCGCCGCAAGGGGGACGGGCGGCGCCTGGTCGTCACCGGGTGCTGGGCCCAGGAAACGGGAGGCCGCCTGGCCGCGGATTTCCCCGAGATCGATCTCGTCGCCGGGGTCGGGAATTTCGAGCGCGTGGTCGAGGCGTGCCTGGGCGCGGCGGCGCGCGCGCCCGGGCAGGAGGCGCCCTTGTTGGCGTCGGCGCCCGCCGCCGCCTGCTACGAGGGGCTGGCACGACGGCCGCTGCTGACGCCGCCGCACGTCGCCTTCGTCAAGATCAGCGAGGGGTGCGACCGCGGCTGCAGCTTCTGCCGCATTCCCTTGATCCGCGGCCCGCAGCGCAGCCGTCCGCCGGCGGAGATCGCCGCCGAGGTCGCGGACCTGGCGGCGCGGGGCGTGCGCGAGATCCAGATCGTCGCCCAGAACAGCAGCGACTACGGCCGCGACCTCGGCGTCGATCTGCTGGCGCTGGTGACGTGCCTGGACCGGATTGAAGCGCTGCGCTGGATCAGGCTGCTGTACCTGTATCCTGGCTGTCTCGATCTCGACCAGACCCGCCGCCTGCTCGATCTGCCCAGGGTGGTCCCCTATCTCGACCTTCCCGTCCAGCACGCCTCGCCGCGTCTGCTGCGCGCCATGCGGCGTCCCGCCGACAGCCAGGGGCTGCGGCGCTACTTCGCCGCCCTGCGCGCCGAACGCCCCGATCTGGCGCTGCGCACCACGCTGCTGCTCGGCTTTCCGGGCGAGGAGGAGGAGGACGTCGAGCGTTTGGCCGATTTCCTGGCGGAGGTGGAGTTTGACCACGTGGGCGCGCATCGGTATTCTCCGGAAATAGGCACTCCGGCCGCCGATCTGGGGGCGCCCGTGCCGGTCGAGGAGGCAGCCGACCGCGAGGCTCGCCTGCTCGACCTGCAGGCCGAGATCGCCGGGCGGCGGCAGCGCCGGCGCCTGGGCCAGGTCCACGAGATGGTGGTCGACGCGGTGGTGGCGCGGCGGGAGGCGGCTCCCATCCTGGAATCCCTGCGCGGGGGAGACCGGCCGGCGGGCAGGAACCGCGACGAGGCGACGCTTGTTCTGGCGCGCGGCGGCAGGATCGCGTTGGCGCGCAGCCGGCATCAGGCCTACGATCTGGATGGCGCCGTCGCGCTGCCGGCGGAAGGGCTGGCTCCGGGCGCTTGGCTGTGGGCGCGCGTGATCGCGGTCACGCCGCACGATATGCTGGCGGCGCCGGTGGCGGCGCCGGACCGGGGAAAGGGCGGTTGAGCATGCGAGCGGGTTGGATCGCGGCCGCGGGTCTTTGCGTGCTGCTGGCCGGCGCGGGGAGCGAGGCGACGGGCGGCCGGGGTGGGCCAAGCTCTCCCGCGGCGGACGGTCTGCCGCCCCTGACCGCGCCGGACTCCCTGCGCACGAACCTCTGGCTCGTGCAGGCGCTTCTGGCGGAGACGGCACGCGAGGCGGCGCGGCTGCTGCCGGAGCCGCCAGGCGCGGTGCACCTGCGGGCGGTCCGCAATCACGAGGCCAACGCGCTGTACGCCGCGGCCGCCTTCGCCGCCCTCAGCGCGCAGGGCTATACGGTCTACGAGGAGGCTCCGCCGCCGGCAGGCGGCGCCGGCGGCGCCGCGCCGCCGGCGGGCGCGGCCGGGAGCTCGGCTCCCGCGGCCGGGCTGGCGGCGGCCGCCGCGGCGGCGGCCGCGTTGGACAGCGCGCCCGCCGACTCCCTGGCGGGGCCGCACGCTGAGGTCGGGCAGGCGGCCGCCGCCGCCACGGAGCCCGTTTCGGCGCCGGACACCACCGCCGCGCCACCGGCCGGCGCCGGCTACGGGCTGCGCTA
The DNA here is from genome assembly GCA_964461255.1 of uncultured Fibrobacteraceae bacterium. Lineage (GTDB taxonomy): Bacteria > Krumholzibacteriota > Krumholzibacteriia > LZORAL124-64-63 > LZORAL124-64-63 > CAYWTR01. Next base: position 33,542 of record CAYWTR010000020.1, read on the forward strand.
TGCCATCGAAACGCTGCAGCTCAGCTATCCGCGCAGCGGCAGGCGCTACGGATTGTGGCGCCAGTGGGTCGAGCGCGACCTGAAGCTCGCCGTGCTGATCACGCTGACCGACCGCGCCACCGGTCGCGTCATCCACGACGGTCGCATCGTCCGCGCCTACAGCGATCGCGTGCCGGCTGGCGACTTCGCCTCGGTGCGCGCTCCGACCTACCCCTTCACGGACGCCGGCGTGCCCGAGGCGGGCTGGCGGCGACATCTGGAGCAGGCGGTGGTGTTGGGCACATTGGCGGGGCTGGTGGCCATCTACTTCGCCAATTCCGGCAGCTAGCGGCGCCGTCCTCACGGCCGCGGGGAGGTCCTCATTGATCGGGTGGCTGAGGGGCGCGCGCCCGCGCGCGCGGTCGATGGCGCTGGCCGCGGCGTTCTGCGGCGGGCTGGCGGCCGGAGGGTGCGGCACGACCAATCCCCATCCCGCCGGCTCGCTGGAGCGGGCGCAGCACTACCAGCAGCGCGGCAAGGGGCGCGAGGCGGTCGCCGCGCTCGACCAGTTCCTGCGCCGCGATCCGCCCGACAGCGTGGCGGTGGCGGCGCAGGCGATGAAGGCTCGGGCTTACATGGGGCTCGAGGAGTATCCCCTGGCGGCGGTGGAATGGCAGATCCTGCGCCAGGAATACCCGGGCACCGGCGAGGCGGCCGAATCGCTGTACGAGGAAGGATTGTGCGAGCTGCGGCAGGTCGGGCGGCTGCAGCGCGACGTGACGCCGGCGCAGCGTGCCCGCAACCTCCTGCGCCGCTATCTGCAGCAGCACCCCGCGGGGCCGCGGGCGGCGGACGCGCGCGCCCGGCTGCAGGAGATCAGCGATCTGCTGGTGCGCAAGAAGCTGGGCGAGATCCAGGTGTACCGCCGGCTGGGCCGTCCCGAGGCGGCCGGCATCGTGCTCGACGCCTTGATCGAGAACGAGAGCGAGAGCAGCCTGCTGCCGCAGCTGCTGCTGCTGCGGGGAGAACTGGCGCTGCGGGCCAGGCAGCCCGAGACCGCCGTGCGTGCCTTCACCCGACTGGTCGAGGATCATCCCCAGTCGCCGCAAGCGGCCCGTGCGCGGCGCGAATTGAGCAAGCTCTCCGGCGGCGGATCATGAGACGCGCCGTGTTCGGCGGATCGTTCGATCCCCCGCACCACGGCCACCTGGCGATGCTGAGCGCTGTCCGCGAGAGGGGTCTGGCCGACCATGTCTGGCTCGTGCCGGCGGGGCGCAACCCCCACAAGCCGGCCGCCCAGGCTCCGCCCGCCCACCGGCTGCGCATGGCCGAACTCGCCTGCGCCGGCCTGCCGGGGGTGGAGGTGCTCGCCCTGGAGGCGTCGCGCCCCGGTCCCAGCTACACTGTCGATACGCTCGAGGAGCTGGCGCGACGCCATCCCGGAGATGAGCTGCTGCTGCTGCTGGGCGCTGACAGCCTGAGCGATCTGCCCCGCTGGCGGCGGCCCGAGCGCATCGTGGAGCTGGCGGAGTTGCTGGTGTTCCCGCGGCCGGGCCGGCCGCTGGCCGTCCCGGCCGGGCTGGCCCCGCGGCTGACCGTGATCGACGGCTTCGCGGTCGACATCAGCTCCACCCGGGTTCGGGCCGAGCTGGCCGCGGGGCGGCGTCCGGTCGACCTGGTGCCGGCCGCGGTGCTCGCCCACATCGCGGCGCACCGTCTCTACGGCGCCGCCGCGCCTGCGGGGGGCGGGAAGAAGCCATGAGCCTGATCCTGGTCGACGGCTCGGCCCTGATCTACCGCGCGCACTACGCCTTCGCCCGCCGGCCCCTGACCGCGCCCTCGGGCGAGCCGACGTCGGTCATCTTCGGCTTCCTCAACAGCGTGCTGCGGCTCGTGCAAGGCTGGCGGCCGACCCACCTGGTGCTGGCCTTCGATCTGCCGGAGCCCACGTTCCGCCACCGGATCTACGCCGCCTACAAGGCCACGCGCAAACCGATGCCCGAGGAGATGGCGGCGCAGCTGCCGCGGCTGCGCGAGCTGCTGGACGCCTGGGGCGTCTGTCAGCTGAGCCTGCCCGGCTTCGAGGCGGACGATGTGATGGCCACCGCGGCCCGGCTGTCGGCGGAGATCTGCGAGCGCGCCTGGTTCCATACGGGGGACAAGGACTTCCTGCAGCTGCTCGACGAGCGGACCGGAGTGCTCAAGCCGGGGCGGCGCGGCGACGAGGTCGTCGCCCTCGGCGCCGCCGATGTCGAGCGGCAGTTCGGGCTGCCGCCGCCTAGCCTGATCGACGTTTACGCCCTGGCGGGAGACGCCAGCGACAACATCCCGGGAGCGCCGGGCATCGGCGACAAGACGGCCTTGCAGCTGATCCAGAGATTCGGCAGCCTCCGGACGCTCTACGAGCATCTGGACGATCCTGCCCTGACCCCGCGTCTGCGGCGCATCCTGGAGGAGAACCGCGACCAGGTCATGCTGTCGCGCCGCCTCTTCAAGATCGATGACGAGGCGCCGGTCAGCGTCGACTGGGAAGCCGCGCGCACGCGGTTGCCTGGCGGCGCCGAGGTCGAGCGCCTGCTGCGGCAGCTGGGGCTGCGCCAGCTCGCCGCGTTGATCGAGCGCCTGGTGGCGGGGGAGCAGGCAATTGCGGCCGCCGCCCCGCGCGCACCGGCGTCCGCGCCGCGGGCAGTGCGGCAGGAAGAGCCCTCCGTCGGGGCGCCGGGCAGCGCGGATCCCACCGTGTCGGCGCGGCCGAATCATCATATATTATATGATGACAATGAATTACAGCGATATTTGGAGGCGTTGCCTGAAGGCGTCTCGATCGCCGTCGACACCGAGACCGACGACCTCAGAAGGGAGCGGGCGAACCTCGTGGGCATCGCCCTCTGCGCCGCCGCGGGCGAGGCGGTCTACCTGCCCGTGAGGGTGCGCGGCGAGGCGGCGGGGCCGCCGGCGACCCTCTTCGACGCGGCGCCTGCGGACGCGGTGCGCTGCAACCTCGAATGGATCAGGCCGCGGCTGGGCCCGGTGCTGGCCGACCGGAGGCGTCTGAAGATCGGGCAGAACCTCAAGTTCGACGAGTGGATCCTCGAGCGGCACGGACTGCCGCTGGCCGGTCCCCGCTTCGACACGCTGATCGCCTCGTACGTGCTCGATCCGGGCGGCCAGGATCACCGGCTGGAGGCGCTCGCCCGGCGGCACCTGGGCCTCGAGATGGCGGGCTACGGCGACCTGTTCGCGGCCGGAGACCGCGAGCGCGATCTGCTGTCCGTGCCGCTCGGGCGGCTCGCCGCCTACGCCGCCGCCGACGCGGAGGCCGCCTGGCGGCTGCATGGGGTGTTCGCCCCGGCGCTGGCGGAGGCCGGTCTGGCGCCGCTGTTCCATGACATCGAGATGCCGCTGTCGGCCGTCCTGCTGCGCATGGAGCGCCACGGCATCCGCGTGGATCTGCCGTTCCTCGAGCAGTTGTCACGCCGCTTTGCGCAGGAGCTGCAGGCGCTGCAGCTGCGCATCCACGAGGCCGCCGGCGAGGAGTTCAACGTTCAGAGTTCCCGCCAGCTCGCGCGCATCCTGTTCGACAAGCTGGGCCTGCGCCCCCCCAAGAAGACCCAGACCGGCCTGAGCACCGACGTCGGCGTGCTGACCGAACTGGCGGCGCGCCATCCCCTGCCGGCGCTGGTGCTCGAGCACCGGCAGCTGGCCAAGCTGCAGAACACGTACGTGGAGAGCCTGGCCGCTCTGGCCGACCCGCGGACGGGGCTGGTGCACACCTCGTTCAACCAGGCGGTGGCGGCCACCGGACGGCTCTCGTCGTCCGATCCCAACCTGCAGAACATCCCGGTGCGCACCGAGCAGGGCCGGCTGATTCGTCGCGCCTTCGTGCCCCGGGCGCCGGACAATGTCTTCCTGTCCGCCGACTACTCGCAGGTCGAGCTGCGGCTGCTCGCCCACCTGTCGGGCGATGCGGCGCTCATCGCCGCCTTCCGGGCCGGCGCCGACGTCCACCGGAGCACGGCGGCCCTGATCGCCGGCTGCTCCGAGGAGGCGGTCACGCCGGAGCAGCGGCGGCGCGCCAAGGCCATCAACTTCGGCGTGATCTACGGCATGGGCGCGCGGGCGCTGGCGCGCCAGCTCGGCGTGACCGTGCGCGAGGCTTCGGGCTTCATCGCGCGCTACTTCCAGACCTACCCCGGCGTGCAGGCCTATCTGCAGCGGCAGCGTGACGAGGCTCGCCGCACCGGCATGGTGACCACGCTGCTGGGACGGCGCCGCCTGCTGCCGGAAATCGCTTCTGGCAGCCCTCGGCTGCGCAGCCTCGGCGAGCGGATGGCCGTCAACACGCCGATCCAGGGCACCGCCGCGGACATCATCAAGGTGGCGATGATCCGGCTCGACGCCGCCCTGCGCGCGGGCGGGCTGCGCAGCCTGCTGCTGCTGCAGGTGCACGACGAGCTGCTGCTCGAGACGCCGCGCGCGGAGCTGGACGCGGCGCGCACCCTGGTGCGCGAATGCATGGAGACGGTGCTGGAGCTGTCCGTGCCGCTGACGGTCGATCTGCACGTGGGGCAGAATTGGGCGGAGGCTCATGGTTGAGCGCATGCAGCGCTGGGTCTTGACCGGGCCGTTGGGCGCGGGCAAGTCGACGGTGGCCGCGCTGCTGGCGGACGCCGGCGCGGCCGTGGTCGACGGCGACGCGATCGGCCACGCGCTGCTGGCCGAACCGGCGACGGCGGCCGCGGTCGCCGCCGCCTGCGGGCCCGGCGTGATGCGCGCAGGCGTGATCGACCGCGCCGCCCTCGGGCGGCTGGTGTTCGCTTCGCGGCCGGCGCTGGCGCGTCTGGACCGGATCATGCGCCCGCTGCTCGCGGTGCGGATGCGGGCGGCCCTGGACGAGCTGGCGGCCGTGGGCCAGACCGATCTTGCCGTTCTGGAGGCCGCCGTGTACTTTACGTTGCCTCCCCTGGGCCCGATCGACCTGACCGTGACCGTCACCGCGGATCCCGCGGTGCGATTGCGGCGCCTGCTGGCGACAGGCCGCTGGCCGGAGGCGGAAGCTCGACGGCGCCTGAAGGCCCAGCGCCATCTGGAACCGGGTTGGGCGCGCGCGCAGGCCACCATCGTCAACAACGGCGGTCGCGCGGAACTGGCGGCGCAGGTGGCGCGATTGCTGGCCGAGCATCGCGGGGCCGCGGCGCCGGGGTCCCGCGCCCCGGGAGGCGAGAGTCATGAGGGAGACCATCAATCAGCTCGATGAGTTGCGCCGCCGGCTGGACGGCCTGAAGGAGGGGCTTTGACGCGGCGGGGCTGCAAGCGGAGCAGCAGCGCCTGGAGCGGTTGCAGGGCAGCCCCGGCTTCTGGGACGACCGCGCCGAGGCGGCGCGGCTGGGGCGACGGCTGGGCGTCGTGCGCCGGCGGCTGGCGCCGCTGACGGAGGCGGCGCGCCGCTGGGAGGACCTGAACGCGCTGGCCGAGCTGGCGCGCGAGGAGGGCGACGAGGCGGCGGCGGCCGAGGTGGCTGCGGGCGCTGCCGAGCTGACCGCGCTGCTCGACCGCCTCGAGACCGAACACCTGCTCGACGGGCCCGATGACGCCCGCGGCGCTCTGCTGGAAATCCATCCGGGCGCAGGCGGCACCGAATCGCAGGACTGGGCCGAGATGCTGCTGCGCATGTACGTGCGCTACCTCGAGCGCCACGAGATGACGCACGAGACCATCGACCTGCAGGCCGGCGACGAGGCCGGCATCAAGAGCGTCGTCCTGGAGATCGCTCACCCCTTCGCCTACGGTTACCTCAAGAGCGAATCGGGCGTGCATCGTCTGGTGCGCATCTCGCCCTACGATGCTCAGAGCCGCCGGCACACCTCCTTCGCCTCGGTCTTCGTGCTGCCGCTGGTGGAGGAGGACGTCGAGGTCGAGATCAACGAGGCCGACCTGCGCATCGACACCTTCCGGGCCAGCGGCGCCGGCGGCCAGCACGTCAACAAGACCAGCTCGGCGATCCGCATCGTGCACCTGCCGACCGGGATCATGGTGCAGTGCCAGACCGAGCGCTCCCAGCACCGCAACCGGGAGAGCGCGCTGAAGATGCTGCGGGCGCGCCTGTACATGCGCGCGCTGGAGGAAGAGCGCAAGAAGCGCGAGGCGATCGAGAACGAGAAGAAGGAGATCGCCTGGGGCAGCCAGATCCGTTCCTACGTGCTGCAGCCGTACACCAAGGTGAAGGACCACCGCACCGAGCACGAGACCGGCAACGCCACGGGCGTGCTCGACGGCGACCTCGACGGCTTCATCGAGGCCTACCTGCGCGCTTTCGGCCAGAGCGGGCGGCGCTAGGCGCCGCCGGCCGCCGGCGCGCCGGAGCAGCCGGGCGATGGAGAAGGAGGAAGCGTGGCGCATCACGGCGAGGGATCCGAAGCGGCCGCCGCCGGCCTGACCCGTCTGCTGGCCGAGCGTCAGGCCAAGTTGGAGGAGATCGCCGCGGCCCGCGATCCCTACCCGCACCAGTTCGCGCGCACGCACGACAGCGCGGCGCTGCGCGATAGCGAGGCCGAGCTGATCGCGTCGGCAGCCGTGGTGCGCGTGGCGGGGCGCCTGATGGCCAAGCGGGGAGCGGGCAAGACCATGTTCCTGCCGCTGTACGATGGCGCGGGACCGATCCAGGCCTACGCCAAGCTCGATGACCTGGGCGAGCATGAGTTCCGCTTCGTCACCAAGCTGCTGGACATCGGCGACATCATCGGGGTCGAGGGCACGCTCTTCCGGACGCGGACCGGTGAACTGACGGTCCATGCTAAACATATCTCCTTACTGGCCAAATCTTTACGCCCGTTGCCGGAGAAATACCACGAGATCGGTCTCGAGCTGCGGACGCGGCGGCGGCACCTCGACCTGGCGATGAACCTCGAGACGCGCGACCGCTTTCGGCGGCGCGCCGCAGTGATCCAGACCTTGCGCCAGCAGTTGCTGGACGAGGGTTTCCTGGAGGTGGAGACGCCGGTGTTGCAGCCGCTTTACGGCGGTGCGACCGCGCGCCCCTTCGTCACGCATCACCAGGCGCTCGACCAGCAGCTCTACCTGCGCATTGCCGATGAGCTGTACCTCAAGCGGCTGATCGTGGGGGGGCTGGAGCGCGTGTTCGAGATCGCCAAGGACTTCCGCAACGAAGGCATGGACCGCACGCACAATCCCGAATTCACGATGCTGGAGTGCTACGCCGCCTACTGGGACTACCGCGACATGATGGCCTTCGCGGAGCGGTTGTGCGCCCGTCTGGCGGCCGCCTTCGGCCAGGGGGGGCGCATCGTGTACGGCGGGCGCGAACTCGACCTGTCCGGCGGGTTCGCGCGCGTGCGCTTCCTGGACGCGCTGCGCGAGCGGACCGGCGTCGAGTTTCGCGGCCTGGGGCGCGAGCAGGCGGCGGCCGAGGCGCGGCGGCTGGGGGTGCCGGTGACGCCCGAGCAGGGGCTGGACAAGATCCTGGACAACCTGTTCAGCGCGCGGGTCGAGCCCGAGCTGTGGCAGCCAACCTTCGTGCTGGACCATCCGGCGGCCCTGAGCCCGCTGGCCAAGCAGCACCGAGACGAGCCGCAGCTGGCCGAGCGCTTCGAGCTCTTCATCGCCGGCTTCGAGGTGGCCAACAGCTTCACCGAGCTGAACGATCCCCGCGAGCAGCGGCGGCGTTTCGCGGCGCAGGCGGCCCTGCGCGCCGGCGGTGACGACGAGGCGCAGCCGCTGGATGAGGATTTCCTGCAGGCGCTCGAGCACGGCATGCCGCCCACCGCCGGCCTGGGCATCGGCGTCGACCGCATCGTGATGCTGATGTGCGACTGCCTTCACATCCGCGACGTGCTGCTGTTCCCCCATCTGCGGCCCGAGGAGCGCGGCGCCGGGGACCAGCCATGAGCTTCGCGCTCTACCTGGCCCGGCGTTACCTGCGCAGCCGGCGGCACTCGCGCTTCCTCAACCGCGCCGGCCTGATCGCGGTGATCGGCATCATGCTGGGCGTGATGGTGCTCGACCTGACCCTGGCCATCATGAACGGCTTTCACGCTGAACTGCGCCGCACCTTCGTGGACAACCTGCCGATGATCACCGTCGTCAGCAGCGCGCCCGGAGGCTTCGCCGATCTGGGCGCCGCCCTGGACACGATCGGCACCACGCCGGGCGTGGTCGCGGCGGCCCCCTTCGTGCGGCAGGAGGCTGTGGTCACGCGGCGCGTCGGCGCCCTGCCCGCCACGCACCGCGCGGCGGTGGTGTGGGGCTTCGCGCCCGAGCTGCAGGAGCAGGTGACGCCGCTGTCCCGCCATCTGTTGCCCGGCACGTTGGATCTGGCCGTCCTGGGCACTGCGGCGGGCACTCCGCGCGCGGTGCTGGGAGCGGAACTGGCGACCGCGCTCTACGCCGGCCTGGGCGACACGATCCTGATCACGGCGCCCACAGGGGACCTCGACCTGATCGGCGGCGAGATGCGCGCGCAGAGCCGGCGCTACCTCGTGGCCGGCTTTCTGGATTCCGGCATGTACGAATTCGACAGCCGCTTCGTGCTGCTGGGATTGGAGCAGACACGTGATTTCTTCGGCTACGGGCCCGGCGGCGCGGGCGGCATCGGCGTGCGCGTGGACGACATGATGGCGGCGCCGCGGCTGGCCCGTCTGCTCGAGACGCGGCTGGGGCCGGACCACCACGCCACCGACTGGATCGCGCTCAACCAGAACCTGTTCCGTTGGATTCAGATCGAGAAGGTGGTGATGTTCCTGCTGCTGGCGCTGATCGTGCTGGTGGCGGCCTTCAACATCATCGGCATCCTGACCATGATGGTGGGCGAACGCAGCCGCGAGATCGGCATCCTGCTGGCGATGGGGGCGCGCGGCGGGCAAATCCAGGGTATCTTCATGCTCGAGGGGCTGTTCCTGGGCGGGGCAGGCACGCTGCTGGGCAGCGCGCTGGGCTATGCCGGCTATCTCTACCTGGACCGCGTGGGCGTGCGCCTGCCCGGCGATGTCTACTTCGTGGAGCGTGTGCCCGTCGTGGCGCGGCTGGAAGATTTCCTGACCGTGGCCGCAGCCGCGCTGGCCATCACCCTGTTGGCCACGCTCTGGCCCAGCCGGGAGGCGTCGCGCCTGCGCCCGATGGAGATCATCCGTTACACCTAGGAGGCGCCGGTGCTGCTCGAAGGGCGTGGGCTGCGCAAGGTCTTTCGGCGGCGGCGGGACGATCTGGTCGTCCTGGCGGATTGCGATTTCCATCTGGCCGAGGGGGAGGCGGTGGCGGTGACCGGCCCCAGCGGCTCGGGCAAGAGCACGCTGCTGAATCTGCTTGGCGGGCTGGACGCGCCGACCGCGGGACGCGTGCTTCACGGCGGCCGGGAGCTGCCCCGGCGCGAGGGCAGGGAGCTGGCCGCCTGGCGCAACGGCGCGCTGGGGTTCGTGTTCCAGTTCCACTTCCTGCTGCCTGATTTTTCCGCCTGGGAGAACGTGGTGCTTCCCGCTAGAATGGCGGGGCGTCTCGACTCTGGCGCGCGGGAGCGCGCCCGCGCACTGCTCGCGGCGCTGGGTCTGCGCGAGCGGGCGGAGCATCTGCCGGGCGAGCTGTCCGGCGGCGAGCAGCAGCGGGTGGCGGTGGCGCGGGCCTTCATGAACAGACCGCAGATCGTGCTGGCGGACGAACCTTTCGGCAACCTGGACCGCAGCAAGAGCGAGGATCTGTCCGACCTGCTCTTCGCGCTGCGCCGCCGGGAAGGAACGGCGCTGGTGATCGTCACCCATGACCTGTCGCTGGCGGCGCGGGCGGACCGCGCGCTCGAGCTGCGCGGCGGGCGGCTGGAGCCGCGCACGGACGCGGCCGGTCTGCGGGAAGGGGGAAGCCCGTGAAGTGCCATATATGCGGCGAACGCGAGGCCAGCGTGCATTACATCGAGATCATCGAGGGCAAGAAGACAAGCCAGTGGCTGTGCGCCGAATGCGCGGACCGCGAAGGCATCACGCCGCAGCCCAACGCCATGCAGGCGCACGGCACCCTGGACGCCTTTCTGGGGGAGATGCTCAAGGGCGCGCCGCAGGAGCGCGCGCGCGAACGCGGCGCGCCCGGCCTGGTCTGCGCCGCCTGCGGCTACGATTATCGCCGCCTCCAGGAGACGGGGATGCTGGGCTGTCCCGCCTGCTACCAGTCGTTCCACCGCCAGCTGCTGCCGATGCTGAGGCGCTACCATGGGGACACCGCCCATCTGGGCAAGCTGCCGCGCTCGCGCGGGCCGCAGGCCGCTCTGCGCCAGGAGATCGTGCAGCTGCGCCAGCTGCTGGAGCAGGCCGTCTCCCTGGAGAGCTACGAGGAAGCCGCCCGCCTGCGGGACCAGATCCGGCTGCGGGAGCAGCAGTTCGAGCGGACGGCGCGGGCGGAGGCGGGGCCCGGCGAGGACGCGCCGCAGGCCGAGAACCCTTCGCCGCCCGACGCCGAGGAGTGAAGCATGCCGTTCGCGGGGTTGGCCGACCGCGATGCGGTCTGGCTTGACGGCTCGGGGCCTTACGCGCCGCTGGTGGTCTCCACGCGCGTGAGGCTGGCGCGCAACCTGCAGGGCCGCCGTTTCACCCACCACGCCGCCGAAGCCGACCTGGCCGCGATCCGTCAGGAGGTGGCGATGGTCGTGCTCGCCCGCCCCTGTTTTCGCGGCGGCGGCGAGGTGCGGCTGTCGGACTGCCCGACACACGAGCGCAGATACCTGCTCGAACGGCACCTGGCCAGCCCCGATCTGCTGCGCGACGTTCGGCAGCGCTCGCTGCTGCTGTCTCCCGGACTGGAGCGCGTGGCGATGATCAACGAGGAGGATCATCTGCGGCTGCAGGTCTTCCGCGCGGGCTTCGATCCGGTCACCACCTGCGCCGATGCCCTGGCGCTCGACGGCGAGCTGGAACAGGCGCTCGATTTCGCCTGCAGCGAGGAGCTCGGCTATCTGACCGCCTGCCCCACCAACGTCGGCACCGCCTTCCGGATCTCCGTGCTGATCCACCTGCCGGCGCTGGTGTTGAGCAACGAGATCGAGAAGATCCTCAATTCGCTGCGGCAGCTCCAGTTCACCGTGCGCGGGCTGTTCGGCGAAGGCAGCGCCGTGCGCGGCGCGCTCTTCCAGATCTCCAACATGGGCACGCTCGGCCGCAGCGAGGAGGGGATCACCAACGATTTCACCCGCCATGTCTCCAAGGTGATCCAGTACGAAACGCTGGCCCGCAACAACCTGCTCGAGCGCGACGGCGACGGCGTGCGGGACATGGCGGGGCGGGCGTTGGGCGTGCTGCGCGCGGCCCACCTGATGACCTCGCAGGAAGCCTTCGACCGGCTGTCGCATGTGCGCATGGGGGTCAGCCTGGGGCTACTGCCGCCGCTGCCGATGGGTCTGCTCAACCGGGCGCTGGTCGAGATGCAGCCCGCCCATGTCCAGGTGGCGGCGGGTTCGGCCATCAAGGGGCGCGAGCGCGCCGCCGCCCGGGCCGCCTACCTGCGCCGCCTCTTCGGCTGAGGGGGCGGTCCTCAAGTCGGGGCGTTCGCGGGCGATCATAAGTATTGGCAACAGCCAGCAGCAGGGGCCGCGGCTATGGCGCCCGCGGGGCGTCCGCGGTATATTGCGCGCACAAGGGCTGCGCGCGCCGCGGCGTCGCGGCGGCGGCCGCCCGGCCCGCGAATGGAGGCGCTGACGCGATGAACGATCGCTTCACCCAGAGGGTCCGCAAGGTGCTGTTCCTGGCCCGCGAGGAAGCCGGGCGCATGCAGCACGATTACATCGGCACCGAACACCTGCTGCTCGGCATCATCCGCGAAGGCGAGGGCATCGCCGCCAACGTGCTGCGCCGTCTCGGCATCGAATTCGAGCAGATCCAGCGCGCCATCGAGGAGATCGTGGCGCCCCAGAGCGGCGCCATCACCATCGGCGAGATCCCCTTCACGCCGCGCGCCAAGCGGGTGCTCGAACTGTCCATCGACGAGGCCCGGCTGCACAACCACAACTACGTCGGCACCGAGCATCTGCTGCTGGCCCTGATCAAGGAAGGCGAGGGGGTGGCCGCGCGCGTGTTGACCGATCTGGGCGCGGACCACGAGAAGGTCAAGCGGGAGGTCATGAAGGCGTTGGGCCAGGGCGCCCGCGGCGGCGCGCCCGCCGCCGGCAAGAAGAAGAGCAAGAAGGAAACGCCCATCCTGGACCAGTTCGGCCGCAACCTGACCTCGATGGCGCGGGAAGCCAAGCTCGATCCCGTCATAGGCCGCGACAAGGAAATCGAGCGCGTCATCCAGATCCTCAGCCGCCGCAAGAAGAACAACCCGGTGCTGATCGGCGAGCCCGGCGTGGGCAAGACCGCCATCGCCGAGGGGCTGGCCACGCGCATCGTCGAGGGGCGCGTGCCCGGGCCGTTGCGCGAGAAGGAGATCATCACGCTGGATCTGGCCAGCGTCGTGGCGGGGACCAAGTACCGCGGGCAATTCGAGGAACGCCTCAAGCAGATCATGCAGGAGATCCGCGAGTCCGACGAGATCATCCTCTTCATCGATGAGCTGCACACGATCGTGGGCGCGGGCGGAGCGGAGGGCGCGATCGACGCCTCCAACATGCTCAAGCCGGCGTTGTCGCGCGGCGAGATCCAGTGCATCGGCGCCACCACCCTGGACGACTACCGCAAGTTCATCGAGAAGGACGGGGCGCTCGAGCGCCGCTTCCAGCCCATCATCGTCAACCCGCCCACCGAGGCCGAGACGATCGACATCCTGTTCGGCCTGCGCGACCGGTACGAGGCGCACCATCGCGTGAAGTTCGAGGACGACGCCATCCGTGCCGCGGTGTGGCTGTCGAACCGCTATGTGTCCGGCCGGGCGCTGCCGGACAAGGCGATCGACGTCATTGACGAGTCGGGTTCGCGGGCGCGCCTCTCCATGACGGTCGTGCCTCCGGACCTGCGCGAGATCGAGCGGCGCGTCGAGGAGGTGATCAAGGAGAAGGAATCGGCCATCCAGGCGCAGGAGTTCGAGAAGGCGGCCCGCTTCCGCGACGAGGAGAAGGAGCTCAAGCGCAAGCTGAGCGATCTCAAGAAGAGCTGGACCGATGAGAAGAGCGATCAGGTCGCCGTCGTGGACACAGGCCTGGTCTGCCGCGTGATCTCCGACATCACCGGCATCCCCGTGGCCGAGGTGGAGGAGGAGGAGACCCGCAAGCTGCTGCGCATGGAGGACGAGCTGCGGCGCTGGGTCATCGGCCAGGACGAGGCGATCGAGGCGGTGTCCAAGGCGATCCGTCGCAACCGCGCCGGCCTGCGCGATCCGAAGCGCCCCATCGGCTCGTTCATCTTCCTGGGACCCACCGGCGTCGGCAAGACCGAGGTGGCGCGCCG
>CAYWTR010000020.1:46900-75577 GCA_964461255.1 uncultured Fibrobacteraceae bacterium
CTGTTCGGCGACCAGACGTCGCTGATCCGCGTCGACATGTCCGAGTACATGGAGAAGTTCTCGGTGTCGCGCCTGGTGGGGGCGCCGCCCGGCTACGTCGGCTACGACGAAGGCGGCATGCTGACGGAGAAGGTGCGCCGCAAGCCCTACTCGGTGATCCTGCTCGACGAGATCGAGAAGGCCCATCCGGACGTCTTCAATATCCTGCTGCAGGTGCTGGAAGACGGCAATCTGACCGACAGTTTCGGGCGCACGGTGGACTTCAAGAACACGGTGCTGATCATGACCTCGAACGTGGGCAGCCGCAATCTGAAGCAGGCCGGCGGTCTGGGATTCGGCGCCGACGAGGCGGAAACGGCCGAGAAGCGCATCACCGCCAACATCACCGTCGACCTGAAGAAGACCTTCAGCCCGGAGTTCCTCAACCGCGTCGACGAGATCATATTCTTCCACAGCCTCGACCGCGGCCACATGCAGCAGATCGTCGACATCCTGCTGCGGGACATGACCAAGCGGTTGGAGAATCTGGAGATCGAGTTCGAGTTCCTGCCGGCGGCCAAGGAGTTCCTGGTGCGCGTCGGCTTCGACCCCGCGCACGGCGCCCGTCCGCTGCGGCGGGCCATCCAGCGCTACGTGGAGGATCCGCTCAGCGAGAAGCTGCTGCGCGGCGAGCTGCGAGCGCACGGACGCCTGGTCATCGACGCCGGCAACGACGGGCTGGTCTTCACGATCGAACCGCGCGATCCGGTCGATGCCGGCAGCGGAGCCGCCCGGCCGTCAGGCGGCCCCCCCGCGGCCTGACCTTCCTCATACCTGCCCGCGTGCGCGGCGCCGGCCCCGGCCGGCGCCGCGCTTTTGCGGCGGCCGCGCGCAACCGGACTTGCGCCGGCCGTGCCCGGGGCGCTACCGTACGCCAGCCCGCGCCGGCGCGCGGGAACTCCCGCGGCGCCGGGGCGTTTGAGTTGCGGCCGTGCGGGGCCTTTGTTAGGATGCAGCGGCCCCGCGCCGCCGAGGCGGATCCCCCGCGAGCAAAGGTGTGGTCTTGAGTCGTCCGTCGCGCTGGATGATGCCGCTGCTGGGCCTGCTGGTCGCGTGCGCGGCGGGGACGGCCGCCCAGCCGGCGGCAGAGCCGCTGCTGGCGGCGGTCGACGTGGTCGGGGCCACCACGGTCAGCGCGCGCCAGGTGCAGGCCTGGTCGGGGCTGGAGCCGGGCAAGCCCTACTCTCCCGACGCGGTCGCGGCCGGCGTGCGGCGCCTGTTCGCCACGGGCAAGTTCGCCGACATCTTCGTCTACCGTCAGGACGCCGCCCCCGGCGTGCGGCTGATCCTGAACCTGCGCGAATTCCCGCGCATCCGCCAGGTCCTGTTCCAGGGCAACAAGAAGGTCAAGAAGGAGGACCTGCAGCAGGCCTTTCCGCCCGCCGTCGGGCAGTTCGCCAATCCCGCGGCGATCCGGCGCGACCTGGAGCGGGTGCGGGAGCTCTATCACGAAAAGGGTTACTACAACGTCCAGGTGCACGCCGATTCCTCGCGCACCGACGCCGCCAACCTGCATGACCTGGTGGTCGCGATTGACGAGGGCAGGAAGGTCAAGGCCAAGACCATCCGTTTCGCCGGCAACGAGCTGGTTTCGGCGGACCAGCTGCGTGGGGCGATGAAGCAGAAGACGGGCGGCTTCCTGCGCAGCGGCACCTTCAAGAAGGCGCAGTTCGAGGCCGACCGCGAGCACATCGTCAACCTCTACCGCGACAAGGGGTTTCTGGACGCCGCGGTGATCGACATGGCGCTCGATTTCCGCCCCGACCGCGAGCACGTCGACATCCTGATCACGGTCAACGAAGGGCCGCAGTACCGCGTCGGCGATCTGCGCTGGGAGCAGAACGAGGTCTTCGACGATGTGGCGATCGCCGAGAAGGTGACCCTGGTCAAGGGCGCCGTCTTCAGCGAGGGCGAATACCAGAGGATGCTGACGGGCCTGCATTCGCTCTACTACGACAGCGGCCACATCTTCGCCACCATCGAACCGGTGCGGGAGATCCGCGACCAGACGGTCCACATCACGCTGCGTTTCCGGGAGGGGCCGGCCGCCCACATCCGGGACATCAACATCGTCGACAACCAGAAGACCTACGACCGGGTGATCCTGCGCGAGCTGCGCATCTTTCCCGGCGACGTCTTCAGCCAGAGCCGCATCATGCGCACGCAGCGCGACATTTTCCAGCTCGGCTACTTCGAGGACGTGCAGCCCGACACCCGCCTGGCCGGCGAGCAGGACGTCGATCTGATCTTCCGCGTCAAGGAGAAGCAGACGGGCCAGTTCTCGTTCGGCATGGCCTACAGCGCGCAGACCTCCGTGACCGGCTTCGTGCAGATCGCCGAGAACAACTTCCGCGGCAAGGGGCAGACCGTGCAGCTGGCCTGGCAGTTCGGCAGCCGGCGGCGCTACCTGGACCTGGGTTTCACGGAGCCGTGGTTCCGCGGCACGCCGACCCTGGTCGGCGCGGACATCTTCGATCGCTACCAGTACAACTACGACGATTTCTACGAGAGCCGCGTGCGGGGCTTCACGGTGCGCCTGGGCCGGCGCCTGCCGGGGGCGAGCTACAGCCGTGTGGGGCTGCGCTACGAGCTTTCGAACACCCGGCTGTCGAACTTCAGCAGTAGTTACGTTCGCTACCTGGACGAGTTGGAGCAGCAGCTGGGCACGAGCGAGCTGCCCTTCGAGCGCCTCGACCGCGTCGACTGGCCGCGAACCAAGAGCGCGTTGACGTTGAGCCTGGGGCGCAATTCCACCGACTCGCCCTTCTTCCCCACGATGGGCTCGCGCACGGACTACAGCATCGAGCTCTCGGGCGGGCCTCTGGGCGGCGAGATCGACTACACGAAGCACCTGTTGCGGCTCTCGAATTTCCAACGTCTGCCGGGCGGTTTCGCGCTCAACGTCCGTTCCTACTTCGGGCTCATCCACGGACTGGAGAATCCCGACCAGGTGCCCGATTACGAGAAGTTCCGGCTCGGCGGCAACCGCTTCTACGCGTTGAGGGGATATTCGGACCTGGAAGTCGTGCCGCGGGGGAATCCTTCATTCATCGGCGGGCGCTTCTATCTCACCCTGACGACGGAACTCCTGTATCCCTTGACGAAGGCCATCCACGCGCTAGCTTTCCTCGACCAGGGCGACACCTGGAACAGCCTGGGCGGGGCGGATTTCACCAACCTGCGCAAGGGCGCGGGGCTCGGCCTGCGCGTGGAGGTGCCGCTGATGGGAACCATAGGCTTCGATTACGGGTATGGCTTTGACCGGGCGGGCGGCCCGGGCTGGGAACCGCACTTCAATTTCGGCACGTTTTTCTGATCCGCTCAACGCCCCAAGGGAGGAAGCGTTCATGCTGGAGCAACACGCTCGCCGGTGCAGGCCGGTGCTGACGGCGGCCTGCCTTCTCATCGTCGCCGCGGGCCTGACGAGCCCGGGCGCGGCCGCGGCGGCCGACATCAAGCCGATCGGGCTGGTGGACACGCAGCGCATCGTCAAGGAGTACGGCGCGGCGCGGGACGCTCAGGAACAGTATCAGAAGTTCCTCAAGAACCTGGAGCGCGAAATCGGCGACAAGGAGAAGGAACTGCAGCGCCTGATGGAGGAGATCGACAGCCAGAAGCTGTTGCTGGGCGAGGCGGCGCTGGCGGCCAAGATGCAGGAATTCGAGGGCAAGCGCGACAGCTACCTCCAATTCCGCGAGCAGGCCGATGGCAAGGCCGAGGCGGAATACAAGCAGAGGATCGGCCCCATCGTCGATCAGGTGCGCACGATCACCGAGCGCATCGGTAAGGAGCAGGGGTTCGGGTTGATCCTGGACGCTTCAGCGCAGATCACGCTCTACATGGACGCCAGCCTGGATCTGACCGACAAGGTGCTGGCGGCGCTCGTGACCGGCAAGTGAGCCGCAGCGTCGAGGCGCGGGGGCCCCGGGGGCGCACCCGGCGCCGCGACCGGAAGCGGGGTTGACAAAGAGACCGGGGAGGATCAGCTTTCCGCTAATGGCTGATGCTGCAACGGACATAGCCCCCCGTCGCCGCCGGCGCGGCGATGCGGGGGCGGTTGCTTGTGGGGGAGGATCGTGCCGGCGGTGCGGTTGAGCGAGCTGGGCGCCGCCTTGGGCCTGGCGCGCGAGGGCGATCAGGACCCGCTCTTGACGGGCGCCGCCGGCATCGAGACGGCGGGCCCCGGCGACCTGGCCTATCTCGATCATCCCCGCTTCTGGCCGCATCTGGCCACGACGCGCGCCGGGGCGGTGATCCTGCGCTCGGGCGTGCAGTGCCCGCGGCCGTGTCTGCGAACGTCCGCGCCGCTGGCGTCCTTCGCCGCGGCCCTGGCCTGGTTCGCGACGCCGCGGGAGCGCATCTTTCCGCCCGGGGTTCACCCGACGGCGGTGATCGATCCCACCGCCCGCGTGGACGCAGGGGCCGCGATCGGTCCCTACGCGGTGATCGGGGCGGGCGCGCGCGTGGAGCGGGGGGCCGCGCTCGGCGCGCACGTCGTGATCGGGCCGGACGCCGTCATCGGGCCCGACTGCCTGCTCTATCCGCACGTGACCGTGCGCGAAGGCTGCGTGCTGGGCGCCGGGGTCATCCTGCACGCGGGCGCGGTCATCGGCAGCGACGGTTTCGGGTACGCCCAGGGACCGCACGGACGCATCAAGATCCCGCAGATAGGCACGGTCGTGCTGGAGGACGGGGTTGAGGTGGGCGCCAACGCCTGCATCGACCGGGCCCAGACCGACCAGACCAGGATCGGGGCGGGAACGAAGATCGACAACCTGGTCCAGATCGGGCATAACTGTAGCATCGGCAGGGATTGCGCGCTGTCGGCGCAGACTGGCATCTCGGGCAGCTGCCGCCTCGGCGACCGCGTGGTCACCGCCGGCCAGGTGGGCTGCAGCGACCACGTGACGATCGGCGACGACGTCATGGTGGGCGGCAAGTCCGGCATCGACAAGGACGTGCCCGCGGGGCGGCGGATGTTCGGCTACCCCGCGCTGGAGGCGCGGCAGGCGTTCCGGCTGGTGGTGCTCTTCAAGAGCCTGCCCCGGCTGGTCGAGCGCATCCGGCGGCTGGAGGCCGCCGCAGGCCTGGTGGGACGGGGCGAGGCGGAAGACGTGGACGGTGGCGAGCGATGATCAACCCGCAGCGCACCCTGAGGCGCCGAGCCGAATATTCCGGCACCGGACTGCACACGGGGGCGCAGGCCGAGATCGCCTTCCTCCCCGCGCCGCCCAATCACGGCCTGATCTTTCGCGTCGCGGGCCCCCAGGGGATGACCGACATTCCGGCGCTGGTCGAACACGTGCCGTCGGGGCATGGCGGGGCGCGCAACACCACGCTGGCGGCCGGCGGGGCGCAGGTGCAGACGGTCGAGCACGTTCTGGCGGCGCTGTCGGGCCTGGGCGTCAGCAACTGCCTGATCGAGCTGCGCGGCCCGGAGCCGCCGGAGCCGCCCGACGGCAGCGTGCTGCCCTATGTCGAACTGCTGGAGCAGGCGGGGCTGGAGGATCAAGGGCTGCCGGGGGCGTACTACCGTGTGCCGGGCACCATCCGTCTCCGGCACGGCGGGGCCACGCTGACGGCGCAGCCGGCCGCCGGAACGCGGCTGACCTTCGAGATCGCCTTTGAGGATCCATTGATCGGGCGCCAGCGCGCCAGCTTCGAGATGACACCGGACATCTTCAAGCACGAGTTGGCGCCTTGCCGCACCTTCGTGCTCAAGCGCGACGTGGCGCGCCTGCAGGCGGCCGGGCTGGCCAAGGGAGGCACGCTGCGCAACACGCTGGTGGTGGAGAACGGCGCGCTGCTGGGCGGCACGCCGTTGCGCTTCCCGGACGAATTCGTGCGCCACAAGCTGCTGGATCTGATCGGCGATCTGGCGCTGCTGGGCATGCCGATCCAGGGGCACGTCACCGCGGAGCGCTCCGGCCACGACAGCCATGTCGCCTTCGTGCGGCACCTGGCCCGGCGGGAGCGCCGGCTGCCGCGGGTTTTCAATCCCCGGCAAGCAGTCCACTGGGACGTCGCCGCCATCAGGGAGATCATGCCGCACCGCTATCCCTTCCTGCTCGTCGATCGCATCATCGAGCTGGTGCCGGGGCAGCGGGTGGTAGGCCTGAAGAACGTGACCATCAACGAGCCGTTCTTCCAGGGCCATTTCCCGGATCACCCCATCATGCCGGCGGTGCTCATCATCGAAGCGATGGCGCAGACCGGGGGCGTCCTGCTGCTCAACAGCGTGGACGATCCGGCCGGGACTCTTGTCTTTTTCAGCGGCATCGACCAGGCGCGCTTCCGGCGTCCGGTCACGCCGGGCGATCAGCTGCGGCTGTGCCTGCAGCTGGTCAAGCTGCGCGGTTCCCTCTGCAAGATGCGCGGCGAGGCGTTCGTCGACGGGGAACTGGTGGCCGAGGCTGAACTCATGTCGACCCTGGTGGAGCGCTGAATCCCCGGGTCAAGGAGGCATTGTGGAACCGTTGAATCTTTCGCGTCCGGGCGGTCTGCGTCCGGTGCGCAGCGCCGAGATCCACGCGACCGCGGTGGTCGATCCGCGCGCCCGGCTGGGGCACAACGTCACGATCGGCCCGCACACGGTCATCGGTCCCGAGGTGGAGATCGGTCCCGACTGCGCCATCGGTTCCTCGGTCCTGATCGACGGCCATACCAGGCTCGGCAGCGACAACCGGATCTTCCACGGCGCCGTGATCGGCATGCCGCCGCAGGACCTGAAGTACAAGGGCGAGATCAGCACCATCGAGATCGGCGACGGCAACACCATCCGCGAGTACGTCACCATCCACCTGCCGACCGGCGAGGGCGCCAAGACGCGCGTCGGCAACGGGAATCTGCTGATGGCCTACGTGCACATCGCGCACAACTGCACCATCCACAACCACACCATCCTGGCCAACGCCGTGAATCTGGCGGGACACGTGGAGATCGAGGATCACGCGATCGTCGGCGGCATGACACCGGTGCACCAGTTCGTGCGCATCGGCGCCCACTCGTTCATCGGCGGCGGCAGCCGCCTGCCGCAGGATGTGCCTCCCTTCGTGCGGGTGGCCGGCAACCCGGTCGAGGTGGCGGGGATCAACGCCGTCGGCCTGAAGCGGCGCGGCTTCAGCGACGAAGAGCTGTTGAATCTCAAGAAGGCGTATCGGCTGCTCTACCGCGCCGGCCTCAACGTCAGCCAGGCGCTGGAGCGCATCGCCACCGACTGCCGCCTGACGCAGAGCATCGAAGACCTGATGGAGTTCATCCGGAGGTCCGAGCGCGGCATCGTCCGCTGATCGGCCGCCGCAGCCGCGGGGCGGCGGCGCCGCGGCCCTGCCCGCGGAGGTCCCGATGGCCCTGACGCCGGCCCGCGCCGGTCGCCATGTCTTCATTTCCTGCGGCGAGGCGAGCGGCGATCAGTACGGCGCGCGCCTCGCCGCCGCGCTGCGCGCGCGCGCTCCCGGCATCCGGCTGAGCGCTCTGGGCGGCCCCGCGCTGGCGGCGGCGGGCGTGACGCTGGTGCAGCGCTGCGAGCCGCTGGCGGTGATGGGCTTCGGCGAGGTGGCATCCGCTCTGCCGGCGTTGCTGGCGGCGCGCCGGCGCGTCTGGCGGCACTTGCGGGGCGGGGGCGTCGACCTCTGCATCCCCATCGATTTCCCGGGCTTCAACCTGCGCGTGGCCGCCCAGGCCAGGCGCCGCGGCATCCCGGTCTTCTACGCCATCCCGCCGCAACTCTGGGCCTGGGGTGCCTGGCGGCTGCCGGCCCTGCGCCGCGCCGTCGACGCGGTGGGGACGATCCTGCCGTTCGAGAGCGCGTACTTCGCCCAGCGCGGCGTGCCGGCGACGCCGCTGGGCCACCCGCTGGTCGATCTCTACGCCGGCTTTCCCTTCGCGGCGGCGGTGCAGGAGCGGGAGGAGCGCCTGGCCCGGCCGGACGCCGCGCTGAGCCTGGGGCTGCTGCCGGGCAGCCGCAGGCAGGAGATCAGGCGCCTGCTGCCGCCGTTGCTGGCGGCGGCGCGCCTGCTGCGCCGGCGGCTCGCGCCGCGCCCGCTGCGCTGCCTGATCAGCGCCGCGCCCGGCGTCTCCGCCCGCGACCTGGACCGCCAGGCGGACGCGCTGCACGCGGAAGACTGGGAAGTGGTGACCGCGCCTCTGCCGGTGCTGCTGGCGCGGCTGGATCTGGCGCTGGTCTGCAGCGGCACCGCCACGCTGGAAACGGCGCTGGCAGGCGTGCCGCACGAGATCGTCTACCGCACTTCGGCTCTCAATCACGCGATCGCCCGGCGTCTGGTGCGGGCGCCGGCCATCGGCCTCGCCAACCTGGTCCTCGATGCTCCGCTGGTCGCGGAACACCTGCAGGACGCCGTCGCGCCGGAGCCGCTGGCGGCGGCGCTGGCCGACTGGTGCGCCCAACCGCGGCGCCGCGACGCGCTGCGGGAAGGGGCGTGGGAACTGCGGCGGCGGCTGGGGCGACCAGGCGTCTGGGAACGGGCGGCTGCCGCGGCGCTGGCGTTGGCGGGCGGGGGCGGAGCGCGGCCATGAGCGTGCAACGGCTGAAGCTGTGGCTGGCGCCGCCCGCCTGGCGTTGGCTGGAAAGCACGGTGCGGATCGAGCCGGACCGCGAGGGCGGCGGGCCGCGGGCGGCGCCTGTCATCTTCGCGTGCCTGCATCGAGACATCATACCGGCCCTGCTCTACGTGCGCAGCCGGCGTCCCGTGCTGCTGGTCAGCCTCAGCCCGGACGGCGACATCCTGGTGCGCACCCTCGGACCGCGCGGCTTCGGCTTCGCGCGGGGCTCGACCGGGCCCACCGGCGGGGGCGGCTTCCAGCGCCTGGTGGCGGCGCTGGCGGAGGGGCGGGACGTCGGCCTGGCGGTGGACGGGCCGCGCGGGCCGTTCGGCGTGGTGCGCGACGGCGTGGTGCAGCTTTCCCGCAGGTCGGGGTGCCCCATCGTGCCGCTGACCGCTGCACCGCGCCGTTGCTGGCGGCTGCGCAACTGGGACGGCACGGTGGTGCCGCTTCCCGGCAGCCGCTGTCTGGTGCGCGAAGGGCCGCCGCTTCAGGTGCCTGCCGGCGGCGGCGAGGACAACGACCATTGGAACCGGCGTGTGGCCGAGGCGCTGGGGGCGGGCCCTGGCGCTCGGAAGGGCGACGGATGAGCCGGCTCGGAGGATGGGACATCATTGACGCGCGCGGCCCCGCCCGCCGCGCGGCGGATGCGCTGTGGCGGCGCGCCGCGGCCGGACCGGCGTGGGCGCGCCTGGGGGAGCGGCTCACGAGCCCGCTCTTGGCGACGGCGCTGCGGCTGCGCGTCCGCCGGCGCGGGCTGCCCCCGCCGCGCCCGCTGATCGTCTCGGTGGGCAACCTCGCGCTGGGCGGCACCGGCAAGACGCCGGTGATCTGCGCGCTGGCGGCGGACCTGGCCGCTCGCGGCGTCAGGGGCGCGGTCGTCACCAGGGGGCACCCGTCGCGCCTGCGGGGGCCGCTGCTGGTGGATCCAGCCTGCACCCTGGCCGGCGATGAGGCGCGGCTGCTCGCCGCCCGGCTGCCCGGTTGGCCGGTGGTGCAGGCGCGCGACCGTCTGGCAGGCATGGCGCGGGTCCGCCGGCTGGAGCCGCCTCCCGAGATCGTCCTGCTCGAAGATGCGCATCAATCCGCCGGCGTGCCGCGGCACATGGACATTCTGCTGCTGGATCGCTGGCGCTGCGGAGAAGGGACGGGGGGGCGTATCGTGCCGCTGGCCGGTCCGGTGGTGCCCTGGGGACCCTACCGCGAGGGAGCCGCCGGGGCCGGGCGCGCCCACGTATGGATGGTGGAGCTGGCGGATGTGGATTCTGCCTGCCCGGCCGGCGGGGAGTTCGATCCCGCCGTGGCCGCCTTCAGCCGCCGTCTGCGGCTGGAGCGGCCGCCGCCGCCTGGCCAGGCGTACGCCGTGATCTCCGGGATCGCTCGGCCAGAGGCGTTCGAAATGGGCTGCGCCCGCCTGCTGGGGCGGTCACCCTGTCTGGCGGTGCGCGCCGACGACCACGCCGCCTATCGCCCCGCAGAGGTCGCCGGCTGGCTGGAAGCCGGCCGCGGGCGTGGGGCGGGCTGCTGGCTGACGACGGCCAAGGACGCGCTGAAACTGGCGGCGCTGTGGCCCGAAGATCCTCCGCTGCGCACGGTCGAGCTGGACATCGTCTGGGCCGGAAAGCGGACGCTCCCCGACCTGGTCGGGGAGCGTCTGCCGCATCGGGGTCCTGCCTAGCGCTCTCAGTTGCGGACGATCGCGTAGACGAAGTGAACCAGGAAGCTGCCGCTGACCGTGACCTCGCGGTCCGAGCCGGTTTCGTGGCCGCGGAACCGCAGCTCGCAGCGCGCCGTGAACGGCAGCCCGGTCGCCAGCTGGCTGACGAACCACGGCTGATCCTTGAGGTAGCGGTCGGCGACCAGCACCGCGCAGCTGCCCCGCTCGTTGACCGGGACCAGGGCGTCGGTACCGCCGCCGGTGATGTTGTACTCGGGCAGCGTCTCGCCGCCTGGCGTCAGAGGATGCCAGATCAGGTCGTACGATGTGACGTGGAAGTAGCTGTAGGGAGCATCCTCGGGCAGTGTGATGGCGGAATTGTAGGGCCGGGCGTGAAAGGTGACCTCGACGATGTCGACCGGGAAGGTGTCGTCTTCGGTCCCGGCGATCTTGTCCTGGCCGGCGTCCAGATACCCGGAGACCAGGGCGGCGCCGTCATTGATCGATTGCACCTCGCACACCAGGCGCTGCCACTCATTGCCGTCCTCGCTGCAGCCCGGCAGCAGCAGGGCGCCGGCGAAGACCATCGTGACGGCGGCGGCCAGCAGGTATCGCTTGCGGTTCACGTCCATCCTCCTCGCGGTGAAACCCCACCGGCCGGCGGGGCGGCCCTCTGGCGGGCTGCAAGGCCCGTGCCAGGAACATTTTCGCGCGCCGCCAGGGGTACTTGAGCTTTTTCTGCCGCCGACGGCCGCCGGCAGCCTCGTCCCCCGATCGGCGCCGGCGCGGCCGGGCAAACTGCAACCGAAAAGCCGGCCGGCCGTTGCGGCGCCGGCGGGGGCGGGCCTATACTGCCCTCGGCCGGCATCGCCGGGCGGCGCCCGGCGGCCGTTCGCCACGGTCTGCTCACCGGTCAGGGGGTAGAGCTTGCCCGCCTGGTTCGCCGAAGGTCCGCCGCCCACCCGTTTCCTGGTCCTGGGGTCGGGCATCGCCGGCCTGCAGTTCGCGCTTCTGGCCGCCGCGCGGGGATCGGTGCGCATCGCCACCAAGAAGGAGTCGCAGGAAAGCAACACCAATTACGCCCAGGGCGGCATCGCCGCGGTGCTGTCGCCCCTGGACGATGTGGAGCTGCACCTGCGCGACACGCTCGCCGCCGGCGACGGCCTGACCCGCGAGGCGGTGGCGCGGGCGATGGTGGCCGCCGCTCCCCGCCTGATCGCACGCTTGCTGGAGCTGGGCGTTCGTTTCAGCCGCCAGGGCGAGGAGCCCGACGCGCCCCTGGCTCTCGGGCGCGAAGGGGGCCATTCGCGCCCGCGCATCGTGCACGCCACCGATCTGACCGGCCGCGAGCTGGAGGCGCGTCTGCTGGCCGCCTGCCAGGCGCATCCCGGCATCGTTATCGACGAGAACCACATTGGCATGGACCTGATCACCGGCCGCGACCTGGGCGAGTCAGGCGAAGGCGCAGCGCGCATCGTCGGCAGCTGGGTGCTGGATCGCGACACGCTGACGCGGCGTCCCTACCTGGCCGACGTCGTGGTCCTGGCCACCGGCGGCTGCGGCAAGGTGTACGCCTACACCTCCAATCCCGACATCGCCACCGGCGACGGTCTGGCCATGGCTTACCGCGCGGGCGCCGACCTGTGCAACCTGGAGTTCGTGCAGTTCCATCCCACCTGTCTCTACCATTGGGCCGCCAAGAGTTTTCTGATCTCCGAGGCCGTGCGCGGCGAGGGCGCCTGGCTCGTCAACGAGCGCGGCGAGCGTTTCATGACCCGCTACCATCCGCAACGGGAGCTGGCGCCGCGCGACGTCGTGGCGCGCAGCATCGACCAGGAAATGAAATCGAGCGGCGCCAGGTGCGTTTACCTCGATCTGCGCCATCTGCCGCGCGCGCGGATCGAGTCCCGCTTTCCCAACCTCGTGCGGGTCTGCGCCCGTTTCGGCATCGACATGGCGGGCGAGCCGGTGCCGGTCGTGCCGGCCGCGCATTACATGTGCGGCGGCGTGCTGGTCGACGGCAACGGCCGGACCAGCCTGCCCGGGCTGTATGCCATCGGCGAGGTGGCCTGCACCGGCGTGCACGGCGCCAACAGGCTGGCGAGCAATTCGCTGCTCGAAGCGATCTACTTCGCCGAGAGCGCCGCCGAAGCGGCGGATCGCGAGCCCGATCTGTTCGCCGGGCGGCCTGCGCCGCTGCCGTCCCACGACCCGGCGCCGCCCGCGCTCTCGCAGGGACCGGAGTGCGTCGTGCTGGAGCACGATTGGGACACGGTCCGCCGGGTGATGTGGGACTACGTCGGCATCGTTCGCAGCCGCCAGCGGCTGGAAATAGCGCTGAGCCGCATCCGCGACATCCGCCGCACCGTCGAGAGGCTGTACCGGGACTCGTTCATCAACCCCGACCTGATCGAGCTGCGCAACATCTCGCTGGTGGCCGAGCTGATCGTGCTCTGCGCCGCCTCGCGACGCGAGAGCCGCGGCCTGCACTTCACCACCGATTATCCCGGCCGGGCGCCGGGTCCGGCGCGCGACACCCTGATCGGCCGCGGGCGCGATCTGCGCGCCCTGGATCCGCACGACGCGGGGGAGGCATGACCTGGTATCGGCACGCCTTCGGCGCGGCCTATCGCTGGCTCTACGCGCATCGCGACGAGGCCGAGGCCGCGCAGGCGGTGGCGTTGCTGGAGCGTCTGGCTCCGCTGGGATCGGGCCCGCTGCTCGACCTCGGCTGCGGCGAGGGGCGCCACCTCGAGCCGCTGGCGGCGCCCGGACGCAGGGTGATCGGATTGGATCTGTCGCCGGACATGCTGGCGGCAGCCGCGCGCCGCCTGGCGCGCGAGCATGCGGCGGGTCGCTCCGCCGCCCTGGTGCGGGCGGACATGCGGGAGCTGCCGGTGCGCGGCGGCGCGTGCACGGCGGTGCTGTCGTTGTTCACGGCGTTTGGCTATTTTGGCAGCCTGCAGGAGCACGCGGGCCTTCTGGCCGAGGTGGCGAGGGTGCTCCGGCCCGGCGGACACTGGTTTCTGGACTACTTGAATTGCGACGGCGTGACGCGGGAGCTGGCCGCGGCCGGCGACGGCCCGACGAGGCTGCGCGAGGCCGGCCCGCTGCTGATCCAGGAACGCCGGCGGCTGGCGTCCTGCCCGGCCCGCGTGATCAAGCAGGTCAGCCTGCGCGCCCTGCCGGGGCGGGAACGGGCGGCCGAGGAGGCGGGCGTCGGCGCGGCGGGGCTCGAATACACGGAGGAAGTGGCGCTGTTCGGTCTGGATGAGCTGGATGCGCTGGCCGGCGCGCAAGGGCTGCGCCGGCGGGCCGCCGCCGGGGGCTACGACGGCAGACCCCTGGCGGCCGTGGACGCCGAGAGGTGGATCCTGGTCTACCGGCGGCAGGAGGCGGCGTCGTGATCGACGTGCGGGCCGGAGATCGCCTGGCGGACAGCTCCTTCCTGCCGGCGCTGGCGCGGGCGTGGCTGTCCGGGTCGCTGGCTCCGGGCGCGGCCCGCGCGTGGGAGGACTGCCTGGGCGCGGGCGGCGCGCCGGCGGGACAGGTCGCGCCCGCGTTCGCCTCCGCCGACTGGGTGTCGCGCTGGCGGGCAGAGCTGCTCGCCGACCAGCCCGACGCGGCGGCGCGGGATTGGACCAGAGAGATGCTGGCGCGGCTGGCGCGCGGCGAGGCCCAGGTCATCGTCACGGGGCAGCAGCCCGGGTTTCTGGGAGGACCGCTGCTGACCCTGCTCAAGACGGCGACCGCCGTGGCCGCCGCGGCCGCGCGCACGGCGGCCGGACGCCCCACGGCGGCGCTCTTCTGGTCCGGCGATGACGATGACGACCAGGCCGAGGCCTTCGCCCCGTTGCTCCACGATCCGCGGCGCGGCGCGCTGCTCAAGGGCATCGCCCCGGGCGGACCGGCCGACCGCATGGTGGGAGCCGCGCCGGCGGCCGACTGGGCTGCGGGTGAAGCGGCATGGCTCGCGCGGCAAGCCGGCAGGGGAGGGCTGGCGGCCGATCTGGCCAGCATCTGGGAAGAGGCGCGCTCGGCCGGCCTGTCCTGGGGGCGCCTGCAGCGGCGAGCCCTGCTACGGGCCTTCGGCGGGGCCGGGCTGCTGGCGGTCTCCGGAAACGACGCCGGACTGCACGCGGCGGCCTCGCCGCTCTATCGCCGCCTGCTGAGTGAGGCGCCCGAGCTGGGCGAGTTGGCGCGCGCCGAGGGCGCCGAGCTGGCGGCGGCCGGCTACCACGCCCAGCTGGGCGAGCGCAGCCTGGCGCGTCCCTTCCATCGCGCCGAGGGGGGACGCCGTCTAGCCGTGGCGCGGCTGGAGGAGGTTCTGGCGGCGGACGACGTCGCCACCTTGCGGCCGGGAGTGCTGCTGCGGGCCGCGGTGCAGGACTGGCTGTTTCGGCCGGCGGCCGCGGTCGTCGGTCCGGCGGAGCTGGCCTACCTCCTGCAGCTGGCGCCCGTCTACCGCCGTCTCGAACTGGCGCGTCCGTCGCTGCTGCCGCGCCTCCATGCGACCATGCTCCCGGCGGATTCGGCGCCGTCGCCCGCCACGGGCGCGGGCGTGGGGGGAGCGGACGCTCCCGACCGTGCGCCGCCGGCGGCGGCGGAGGCCGCCGCCGACATCGCTCAGGCGGCGGGCAGACGGCTCGCCGACTGGTTGCGCCGGCTCGCGGCGCTGGAAGGGGATGCCGCCTCGCGTCTGGTCGCGCGACAGGAGAAGGCATGGCGGCGGCAGGCCGAGGCGCTGCTGATACGGGCGTCCCGACCGGCGCCCAGTGCGGCGGCGGGCGCCGGCCGGCGGGAAGCGGTCGCCTGGTTGGCGCCGCGCGGTGGCCGGCAGGAGCGGGTCATGGCCTCCTGGTGGGCCGGGGCCATCTGGGGAGACGCGCTGCTGGACGCGCTACTGGCGGCTGCGGGACGCCATCTGGCCGGCGGCGCCGCGGGAGATTGGCGCGAGTACCTGCTGCTGGTGCCGCCGCCGCTTGCGGTGGAGAACGGCGAAGGGAAGGGGCGATGATGGTCGCGGAGGGCGTGGATTTTCTCTGCCTCGCGCCGCACAGCGACGACGCCGAGATCGGCCTGGGCGGCACTCTGCGGTTGCTGGCCGATCAGGGCCGCGCCGTCTGGGTTTGCGACCTGACGCGCGGCGAGCTGGGCAGCAACGGCACGCCTGACGAGCGCTGGCAAGAGGCGATCGCGGCGGCGCGCGCGCTGGGCCTGGCGGGGCGCCTGCAGCTATCGCTGCCGGACGGCTTCATCACCCCCCAGGATCCGCAGCAGGTGGCCGCGGTGGTGCATGTGATCCGCCGGCTGCGCCCCCGTTGGCTGGCGTCGGCCCCGGCGCCGGCCAGGCATCCGGACCACCTGGCCACCCCCGCGCTGGTCAGGCGCGCGGCCTTTCTGTCCGGGCTGGCGGCCTATCTGCCGGCGGCGCCGGCGTCGCGCGCCTGGCCGGCGCCGCCGCCGGCGGAGGGCGCGGACCACCCGTGGCGCAGCGAGGCGCTGCTGGAGGTCTGCCCGCCGGGGCAGCCTCCGGCGATGATCTTCGACGTCACGGCGGTCTGGCCGGCGAAGGCCGCGGCGCTGGCCTGCTACGCCAGCCAGTTCGCGGCCGGCCCCGGCCGGCGGCCGACCCTGATCAACGACGCCGCGTTCCTGGCGGACATCGAGCACACCGCCCGGCGCTGGGGTTTCCAGGCAGGCTGCGAGCTGGGCGAGGCGCTGCGCACCGACGCCGTGCCGGTGCTGCGCGATCTGCCGCCGCTGCGTTGGGCCTGAGGCGGAAGGAACGCCATGAGCCGGCTGCCCGTCATCGGCATCACCTGCTATCCCAGCGCGGGCGGCAGCGGTGTGATCGCCACGGAACTGGGGCTCAACCTGGCGCGCACGGGCTACGAGGTGCATTTCATCTCCAGCAGCCTGCCGTTGCGGCTGCGCGCCTATGATCGCAACGTCTTCTACCATCAGGTCGACACCCACTCCTATCCTCTGTTCCTGCACGATCCTTACACGCTCGCCCTGGCGACCAAGATGACCGAGGTGGCCCAGCGGCACGGCCTGGACGTCCTGCACGTGCACTACGCCATCCCGCACGCCGCCAGCGCTTACCTGGCGCGGGAGATGATGGGCGGCGGGCGACTGCGCGTGATCACGACGCTGCACGGCACCGACATCACCCTAGTGGGCCAGGAGCCGTCGTTCTTTCCCATCACCCGTTTCGTGATCGAGCGCAGCGACGCCGTCACGGCGGTCAGCCGCTTCCTCGCCGACGAGACCCGGCGGGTCTTCCAGGTGCGGCGGACGCCCGAGGTCATCCCCAACTTCGTGGACGCGCGGCGCTACCGGCCGCGGACCGATCCGCGGCGGCGCGCCGACTTCGCGGCGCCGCACGAACGGCTGCTCCTGCACGCCTCCAATTTCCGGCGGGTCAAGAACGTGCCGGCGGTGATCGAGGTGTTCGCGCGCGTGGCCGCCGCGCTGCCGGCCCGGCTGCTGCTGATCGGCGATGGCCCCGAGCTGGGATCCGCGCAGGCCCTGGCGGCCGAGCGCGGGGTGGCGGACCGCGTGATCAGCGCCGGCCAGATCGACAACCTGGACCACCTGCTGCCGCTGGCCGATCTGACGCTCCTGCCCTCGCGGCACGAGTCCTTCGGCCTGGTAGCGCTGGAGTCGATGGCCTGCGGAACGCCGGTGATCGCGACCCGTCACGGAGGCACCGGCGAGTTCATCGATCATGGCCACACCGGCTTCCTGTGCGATCCCGACGACGTCGACGGCATGGCCGCCCACGCCGTGGCCCTGCTGCGCGATGAAACGGTCCGGCAGCAGCTGGCCGAGGAGGGCCGGCGCGAGGCAGTGGAGCGGTTCGGTGCGCGGTGCGTCCTGCGGCAGTACATCGATCTCTACGATCGCGTGCTGGCGACGCCTGCGCCGGCGGCGCCCGCGGCGGGTAGCGGTTGACAGGCACCGGCCGCCGGCTACTATTGGCCTGGCCGCGTGGAAGCGGCCGAAGGAATCGCAACATGGCGGAGCAAACGCCGTTGAGCGCCCGCATCCATGAACTCGCCGCCGGCCGCGGTAGCTACCGCGCCGACGCCTATTTCTTCGTGCTCGAGGCGCTGGAGCGCGCCCTCGAGACGCTGGGCGAGCGGCGGCATGTGACGGGCGGCGAGTTGCTCGACGGTGTGCGGCTGTTGGCGAGGGAGCGCTTCGGCCCGCTGGCGAAGGATGTCCTGAACGCCTGGGGCGTGCACGCCACGCTGGATATCGGGCATGTCGTATTCCATCTGGTGGAGGCGGGGCTGCTCCGCAAGACGCCAGAGGACTCCCTCCAAGACTTCCGCGACGTTTTCGACTTTCACGAGGCCTTCGAGGTCGGCTATTTCGGCGAGCGGACCTGATCCCGGCGACGGCGATCGGCCGCGCGCCTCTGGCGGCGGGTGGGCAACGGCACGTTGGCCAACCGCGGAGTGTGTATGGGCATGACGCCAAGGCTCGCACTGCTGCCGCCGCTGGCTGTGTCCGCGACGCTGGAGAACGCCGCCGGACTGCAGCGGGCGCTGCAGCTGGCGGCTGAGTTCGACCCGCTGCCGCTGCTGGTCGGCCTGGAGGTGCCGCCCGGCTGCCGGGCCGAGCCCGTGGCATGGACGGGCGGGGGCGGTGCGGCGGCCGTCGCCGCCGCCGTGCGCGCCGCGGGGTGCCCGGTGGCGACGCTGGCCCTGGATCTGCCAGGCGTGCCGCGAGCCTGGCTCGAGTACCTGCGGCGCCTGGCGATCGTGCACTGGCCGAACGGGCGGAGGGCGGCCGCCGACCCGCCCGTGCCGGCGGCGATGGTGCCGGCGGTCAGCGGGCGGCTGGAGGCGGGGGCGGCGCTCTTCCATCCCGACGCCCTGCCCCGTCTGGAGGCGGCCGGCGACGGCCCGCTCATCGCTCCGGGGCCTGAGGATCCGCCCTGGCTCGTCCTGCCGGATGCCGAGTGGAGCCGCCTGGCGGGAACGGACGCCTTGCGGCGCGGTTCAAGCCCGGATGCGGCGGCCGGCGTAGTTTCGGCGCCGGCGGGTGCGGCGCGGCTGGTCGACGTGGGAGGCAAGCCGGTCACGCGGCGCCGAGCCACGGCCGAGGGAACCATCGTGCTGGGGCCGCGCGCCTATCCGCTGGTCGCCGCCGGTGCCTTGCCCAAGGGGGACGCGCTGTCGACGGCCCGCATCGCCGCCATCCAGGCGGTCAAGCGCACGGCGGAGGCGATCCCGCTCTGCCATCCGCTGCCGATCGACGCTGTTGAGGTGGCGGCCGAGCTGGCGCCCGAGACGCAAGCGCTGCGGGTGAAGGTGACGGTGAGCGCCGAGGCCCGCACGGGCGTGGAGATGGAGGCATTGCATGGCGCGGCGGTCTATCTGCTGACGGTCTACGATCTGGCCAAGGGTGTGGAGCGCGGGCTCGTGATCGGCGAGCTGCGCCTGGTTGCCAAGAGCGGCGGCGCCGGCGGCGGCTGGCGGGCGGAGGACGAGGACGCGGCCGGACGGGCCGGCCCGAAGGAGCGGCGATGATCCCCACCTTTCTCGGCGCGATGTCCGCGGGCGACATTGCGGGCCTGATCGCCAGCACAACCTTGCTGGGCAAGACCATTCTGCTCGCGCTGTTCTGCATCTCGGTGATTTCGTGGGCGGTGATGATCGACAAGGCCAGGCGGCTGGCCGCCATCCGGCGCGGGCACGCCGCGTTCTGGCGGCACTGCCATGCCTGGCTGCGGGGCGAGGCTGCCTGGCCGGAGCTGCGCGGCTGGAGCCGGCAGAACAACCATCTGCCGCTGGCGGGCATGCTGCTGGCTCTCGAGGGGCTGACCTCGGTGGCCGCCGTGCGCCGCAGCGCGGAGCGGGCGATCTACGCCGAGGTCGAAGAGCTGGAGCGCTATCTGATGCTCCTGTCCACGGCCGTGACGATCTCCCCCTTCCTGGGCCTGCTGGGCACGGTCTGGGGCATCATGAACGCCTTCTGGGACATGCAGGCCTTGCGCAGCGCCAACCTCATCGTGGTCGCGCCCGGCATCGCCGAGGCTCTGATCACGACCATCGCCGGCCTGGCGACGGCCATTCCGGCGGTGGTCTTCTACAACCTGATCGTGCGCAAGATCGACCTGGTCGCCAACGAGATGGAGCGCCTGCGCACCCTGTTCGAGGAGGAAGTGACGGCCCAGGCGGGCGCCGCGACGGCGGGCGCGCCGGCCCACGCCATGCCGGTGGAGGCGCGGCGGCCGCAGGCGCACGAGAAGGAGCGCATCCGATGAGCCGCAAAGGGGGGTACCGGAGCCTGGCCGAGATCAACATCACCTCGCTGGTCGATGTCACCATGTGCCTGCTGATCATCTTCATGCTCACCGCCCCCTACATCCAGGGCGGGGTGGAGGTCAACCTGCCCGAGGCCCAGACGCGGGAGGTGGTCATAGAGGAGGGGCCGGTCATCAGCGTCACCAAGGACCGGCAGATCTACTTCGAGGAGGACCTGGTCACTCTCAAGGAGATGGAGGAGCGACTGGTGCCCCTGCTGCCGCAGCGCGACCAGGTGCCCGTCTATCTCCGGGCGGACGAGGAGATCCCTTACGGGTTCATCCTCAAGGTGATGGCGGCCGTCGAACGCCAGGGCTTCCTCAATCTCAACCTCGTCGCCGACCAGGAGCACTGAGGCGCGGAAATGCTGCGGGCTCTGCCCTTCTCGCTGGCCTTCCACCTGCTCGTCGCCCTGGCGGCGGCGCTGTTCGGCTCGTACGTCGCGCCGCCGCGCCTGGACCGCCAGGTCATCCGCGTGCGCTTGGCGGATGCGCCCCGGCCGGACCGATCCCCGCAGCAGGCGCCGGCGCCGCAGCCGCGGCCCGAGCCGCGGCCCGAGCCGCAGCCCTCGCCGGCGGCCACGCCGCCTCCCCAGCCTGAGCCGCGCAAGCTTCCCAAGCCGGACACGAAGGCGGAGGCGCCGGCGGCCACCAAACCGGCCGCTCCCAAGGCGCCGGCGCCGCAGCTGCGGCCCGAGCCGCAGCAGAGCTCGCCGCCGGCCGCGGCCGCCCCAAGCGGCGAACCGACCATCGGCGGCACGGATCAGCCATTCCCGTTCGATTGGTACACCGCCATCGTCAAGTCGCGCATCGACCGCAACTACAACCCGATCCAGCTCGGTCTGGGAGGCCAGAGTCAGCGCGTCGCGGTGATCCATTTCTTCATCGAGAGCAACGGCGCGGTCACGAGCGCGACCGTGGCGCAGAGCTCGGGCATCACCGTGCTCGACCGCGAGGCCTTGCGCGCGGTCCAGGCCGCCCACCCGCTGCCGCCGCTGCCGCGCGGTTTTCCCGGCAGCCGGTTGGGCATCACGTTCATTTTCGCCACGAGGTCCGAACTGCCATGACGCCGGAACTTCGCCGTCCAAGCGGGGGGCTGAAGCCGCAGAGCGGGAGGGGACGCCGCGCGGCGGCGGCGCTGCTGCTGGGCGCCGCCCTGCTGGCGCCGCCGGCCGCAGCCCAGCCGGAAGTGGTGCTGCGCACGGACAAGGTCGCGCTGCGCAAGCTCGACATCCTGGTCAACCGCCTGGCGGTCGCGGGCGGCGCCGAGGCGCAGGCGGCGGCGGCGCTGGTGGACAAGGTGATCGCTGCCGATCTGCACCACAGCGGCTTCTTCCGCGTCGGCGGCCCGCTGGCGCCGGCGCGCCACGACAGCCTGCGCTTCGAATTCGCCGTCGAGGGCGACCTGGAGACGGCGGGCCCGGGCGCCTCGCCGGTGCTGAGCCTGAAGCTGACGACCTTCAAGGACCGGCAGCTGCTGCTGGGCAAGCGTTACCAGCCGGCAGAAGCCCAGCTGCGGGCCACGGCGCACCACTTCGCCGACCAGGTCGTGGAACTGCTGACCGGCGAACGCGGCATAGCGTTGACGCGCATCGTGTTCTCCCGGGGGTCGGGCGACCGGCGCGATCTTCACGTCGTCGATTACGACGGCGAGAACGTGTTGCGCTTGACCGCCAACCGCAGCCTCAACCTGCTGCCCAGCTGGTCCCCCGACGGGGCTTCGATCGCCTTCACGTCGTACACCCGCAACCAGCAGGCGCTGTTCCTGCTGGAAACCTCCAGCGGCAAGGTGCGCATGCTGTCGGACACGCCGGGGCTGAACATGGGCGCCAACTGGCACCCCGGCGGGCGGGAACTGCTGGTGTCGCTGTCCAAGGACGGCAATCCCGAAATCTACCGACTCGACCTGACCGGGCGGGTGCTGCAGCGGCTGACCCACTCGCCCGCCATCGAGGTCTCGGCATGCTGGTCGCCCAACGGCCGCGACATCGTCTTCACCAGCGACCGCACCGGCACGCCCCAGCTCTACATCATGGACGCCGAGGGCTCGCGGCGCAGCCGCCTGACCTATGAAGGCAACTACAACGATTCGGCCGCCTGGTCCCCCAACGGCGAGCTGATCGTCTATGCGACTCGGATTGACAATCGCACGCACCTGGTGTTGATTACGGCGACGGGCGAAAACCGGCGCCTGTTGACCGACCGCGACTGGCGCCATTGCGAGGATCCTAGCTGGGCCCCCAACGGCCGGCATGTCGTCTTTTCCTCGAACCGCTCGGGGGTCTACAAACTGTACGTGATGGACGTGATGGACGGCGCCTGGCGGCAGTTGACCTACGGCACCGAACCTGATATCACTCCTGCGTGGTCACCCTGAACGAACGTTTTCGAAGGAGCGTTCCCTGTCCCTGAACAGTCCGAGAAAGGAGCCGAACGACATGAAGAAGAGAGGCATGAAACTTCGCAGCTGGTATGGGCTGGCGCTGCTGTCCTTGGCGCTGCTCGCCCTGCTGGCCGGCTGCGGCAAGAAGCCCAAGGTCGAGACGGCCCCGGCGCCCGAGCCGGTGGTCACCACCCCGACCGTGCCCGAGACGCCGGCCCCGCCGCCCGCGCCGCCACCGGTGGATTACGCGAGCATGGATCCCCGCGAGTACGGCATCGAGGACGTCTTCTTCGCGTTCGACGTGTACGCTCTCTCCGAAGCCGCCATGTCGACGCTGGAGAACAACGCGCGCATCATGAAGGAGCACGGCGCCATCCATTACGTCATCGAGGGGCATTGCGACGAGCGCGGCACGGTGGAGTACAACCTGGCGCTGGGCGAGAAGCGTGCCAAGTCGGTGCGGGATTTTCTGGTCAGCCTGGGCGTAGCCGCCGAGAGGCTGAAGGTCGTTTCGTACGGCGAGGAGCGTCCGTTCGCCATGGGGCACGACGAGGCGGCCTGGGCGCAGAACCGCCGGGCCCACTTCGCGCGGCCGTGACCGCGGGCGGCGGCAGGAGGACGGCGTGATGACCGCGCGCTGGTGCATGGTCCCGCTGGCGGGGCTGCTGTTGGCGGGCTGCGCGCCGCAGTTCGACCGGATAGAGACCGGGGTGCTGCGCAACGGCCAGGAAATCGAGCGGCTGCAGCGCGAGCAGCAGCTGCTGCGACAGGAGGTCGAGGGCATCAGTTCCCTGCTGCGCCTCGACCAGGACGCCGGCAAGCAGGCCGACGCCCGCGGCACCGCCCGGCTGGGCCTGCTGTCCCAGCGCATCGACCAGCTCATCCAGAAGCTGGATGACAACGCCGCCTTCATGCGCAATTTGTCGGCGCGGGTGGACCTGCTGGCCACCCGCGCCGGCATCCCGACCCTGGGAGAGTTCAAGGAACCCCCGGCGGGCGGAGCGGGCGCCCCCGCATCCGGGATCCTGGAGGAGAGCGACCTGCCGGAGGAAGGAAGGGCCATCTTCCAATCGGCGCTGCGCGATCGCGCCCGCGGCAACACGGAACTTGCCCGCCAGGGATTCCGCGAGTTCCTGGGGCGCTACCCGCAGTCGGAGCTGGCGGACGACGCGCTGTACTGGCTGGGCGAGCTTGATTACGGCGAGCAGCGGTACCGCGAGGCGCTGGCCAGCTTCGAGGACATGTTGCGGCGCTATCCCCAGTCGGAACTTGCCCCCGCGGTCCTGCTCAAGTCCGGCATCTGCCTGCTCGAGACGGGCCAGACGCAGGCCGGACGTCAGCGCCTCGAGCAGCTCATCGCCGGCCATCCGGACACGGAAGAGGCGACGCTGGCGCGGGCGCGCCTGGGCGGCGTCCGGTAGCGGTAGCGATCGCGAAAGGAGCCACCGGTGCCTCGATTCCGCGTGCTGAAGCAAGCCCGCAGCCTGGCCCAAGTGTTCCGCCCCATCGAGGTCACAAACATCGACAAGGGCTACCACGCCTTCATCGTGCGCTACGGCGGCGACTACGTCACCCACACCCACAAGTCCGACGAGTTCATCTACATCCTGGAGGGGGCGATCCGGATGGAGCTGGACGGGGAGACGCTTGAGGTGCGCCAGGGCGAGGCGATCCTGGTCCCTGCAGGACAGCCGCACCGCCCGCGCTGCCGCAACAGCGCCCTGGCCCTGGTGGTCGAGAAAAGGGGCCTGCAGACGGCGCCCGAAGAGTGACCGCGCCGCCGCTGCGTCACACGCCGGCTCCGGCTCCGGGGTCGGCCAGCATCTTCTCCACCCACAGCACATCGGCCCGGCTGCCGATGTAGAGCGGCGTGCGCTGGTGCAGCTCCTGCGGCTGCACGTCTAGCACCGGCCCTTGCCCGTCGCTGGCGTAGCCGCCGGCCTGCTCGGCGATCAGCGCCAGAGGATTGGCTTCGTACATCAGGCGCAGCTTGCCAGCGGGGCGCAGCGTGGTCGGCGGGTAGAGGAAGACCCCCCCGTAGAGCAGGTTGCGGTGGAAATCCGCCACCAGCGAACCGATGTACCGCGCCGTCAGACGGCGTTGCTCGCCGCCCGCCCGGCCGTACTTCAACTGGCGCACAACCTCGCGCACCGGCGACGGCCAATCCGGCTCGTTGGCCTCGTTGACCGAGTAGATGCCGGCGGCGAAGGGGGTTCGCATGTGCTCGTGGCTGAGCAGGAATTCGCCGATGCTCGGATCGAGAGTGAAGCCGTGCACGCCGGTGCCGGCGGTGTACACGAACATGGTGGAGGACCCATAGATGACATACCCGGCCGCCGCCAGATTGCGACCGGGCTGCAGCAGATCGGCGCCGCAGACGCGATCGCGGGTCGAAAGCCGGCGATAGATGGAGAAGATCGTGCCCACGCTGACGTTCGCGTCTATGTTGCTCGAGCCGTCGAGCGGATCGAACAGCACCACATAGCGCCCGCTGCCCTCGCTGGGGGCGCGGAACAGAGGCTCGGGATCCTCCTCGGAGGCGAGGATGCAGGTCTGCCCGCGGGTGCCGAGGCAACGCAGCAGCGTGCGGTGGGCGAACTCGTCCAGCTTCTGCACGGACTCCCCCTGCACGTTCACCTCGCCGGTCACGCCGAGGATGTCGACCAGCCCCGCCTTGCGCACCTCCCTGGCGATGATCTTGGCGGCCAGGGCGATGTCGTTGAGCAGACTGGTGAAATCGCCGCTGGCGCTGGGGTGCAGCCGCTGCATCTCGAGAATGTGGCTTTCGACCGTGGTCAGGTTCGGCGAGGGCGCAGGTGTCATGGTCGTTGTTCTCCCCGGATTGGCGGACCGCAAGAATCTAGCACCGCCGGCGCCGCTGCGCGACCCCCGGCTGCACTGGCGGCCGGGGCGGCCGCGCTTGCCAAGATCGTCCGGCTGGGCCATCTTCGAGACGGCGAAGCGCCGGCGGGCGCGGCCAGAGCGGCGCGCGACCGCGCGCGTGGGCTCGCGCTGCCATCGGCGCCCAGATCAAGGAGGTCCCATGTTCAACGCGATCGCCAGACCGCCCGTGCCGCGGAACGAGCCGGTGCTGGGCTACTTGCCCGCCTCGCCCGAGAGAAAGGCCCTGAAGGCCGAGCTGCACCGCCTGGCGGGAACGTCCGTGGAGATTCCCCTGCTGATCGGCGGCCAGGAAGTGCGCACCGGCGCGCTGTCGGACTGCCGCCTGCCGCATCAGCACCGGCATTTGCTCGGTCGCTATCACAAGGCCGGGACCAAGGAGGTCAAGGCGGCCATCCGGGCCGCGGGCAAGGCCAAGAAGGAGTGGGCGGCCATGCCGTGGGAGGCGCGCGCCGCCATCTTCCTGAAAGCGGCGGACCTGCTGGCCGGGCCCCGGCGCGCCACCCTCAACGCCGCCACCATGCTGGGGCAGAGCAAGACCGTCTACCAGGCGGAGATCGACGCCGCCTGCGAGCTGGTGGACTTCCTGCGTTTCAATGTCCACTACGCCTGGCAGATCATGGGGCAGCAGCCGGATTCCGCCGCCGGCATGTGGAACATTCTCGAACAGAGGCCGCTGGACGGGTTCGTCTTCGCGATCACCCCCTTCAACTTCACCTCGATCGCGGGCAACCTGCCGACCGCGCCGGCGCTCTTCGGCAACACGGTGCTGTGGAAGCCGGCCTCGAGCGCGGTCTACTCGGCCTGGCACTTCATGGAAATCCTGCGCGAGGCGGGGCTGCCCGACGGCGTCATCAACCTGGTACCCGGCAGCGGGCGGGAAGTCGGCGATCCGGTGCTGGCCAGCTCCGAGCTCGCGGGCATCCACTTCACCGGCAGCACCGGCGTGTTCCACGGCATGTGGCGCGCCATCGGCGAGAACATCCAGAACTACCGCTGCTACCCGCGCCTGGTCGGCGAGACCGGCGGCAAGGACTTCGTCTTCGCTCACGCCTCCGCGGATCCGGAGGCGCTGGTGGCGGCGCTGGTGCGGGGCGCCTT
Source organism: uncultured Fibrobacteraceae bacterium (assembly GCA_964461255.1). Lineage (GTDB taxonomy): Bacteria > Krumholzibacteriota > Krumholzibacteriia > LZORAL124-64-63 > LZORAL124-64-63 > CAYWTR01. Next base: position 72,866 of record CAYWTR010000020.1, read on the forward strand.
CGAGTACCAGGGTCAGAAGTGCTCGGCGGCCAGCCGGGCCTACATCCCCGAGGGGCTGTGGAAGAGCATTCGCGGGCCGTTGCTGGACCAGGTGGCGTCGCTGCGGATGGGCGACGTGACCGATTTCCGCACCTTCATGGGCGCGGTGATCGACGCCGGCGCCTTCCAGACCATCAAGGGTTACATCGATCACGCCGCCAAGGCGCGCGGGCAGGCCAGGATCATCGCGGGCGGGGGCTGCGACGACCGGCAGGGCTACTTCATCGCCCCTACCATCATCGAGGCGAAGGACCCGGCCTACCTGACCATGCGCGAGGAGATCTTCGGTCCGGTGCTGACCATCCACGTCTACCAGGAGAAGAACTACCTGCCGATGTTGCGGCTGTGCGACACGACGTCGCCCTACGCCTTGACGGGCGCGGTGTTCGCCCAGGACCGGGCCGCGATCTTGACCGCCCTGCGCGAGCTGGTGGGCGCTGCCGGCAACTTCTACATCAACGACAAGCCGACCGGCGCCGTGGTCGGGCAACAGCCGTTCGGGGGCAGCCGCGCCTCCGGCACCAACGACAAGGCGGGATCGTACCTCAATCTGATCCGCTGGACCACGCCGCGCACGATCAAGGAGACGTTCGCGCCGCCGCGGGACTATCGTTACCCGCACATGGCGGAAAAGTAGGCGGGGCAGCCGGGAAGCGCTGGTGCCGGAGGTCGGAGTCGAACCGACACGTCCCAGAGGGACACTGGATTTTGAGTCCAGCGCGTCTACCAGTTTCACCACTCCGGCACCGGGAAGGCGCGGTCATGGTAGGGGGCGCGGGGGAGGATGTCAAGGCGACCCCTGCCCGCCGCGTCGCGCCTGCCGCGCGCCTGCCGTGCGCCTGCCGTGCGCCTGCCGCGGCGTTTGACAGGGTAGCGCGGTTGGCCCATATTATGGAGCCTGCCGCGCGAGATCGGGGTGGGGCCATAGCTCAGTTTGGGAGAGCGCATGACTGGCAGTCATGAGGTCACGGGTTCGATCCCCGTTGGCTCCACCAACCTTCAGGGCCTGGCCGGCGGCAGGCCCTTTTCCAGCGCCGCGATCACCGTCCGCAGCACCTTGACCCGCGCGTAGGGCTTGTCCTCGGCCTCGACTATCGTCCAGGGGGCGGCGGGCGTGCTCGTCTGCCGCAGCATCTCCGACACGGCCTCCTGGTAGAGGGGCAGACGGACGCGGTTGCGCCAGTCCTCGGCCGTGATCTTGTGCCTTTTGGCGGGATTCTGCTCGCGCTCGCGGAAGCGGCGCAGCTGCTCCTCCGGGCTGATCTGCAGCCAGAACTTCACGACGATCAGGTCCGCGGCGGCCAGCGCCCGCTCGAACTCGTTGATTTCCTGATACGCGCGCCGCCAGGCCGGCTCGGACGCGAATCCCTCGACGCGCTCGACCAGCACCCGTCCGTACCAACTGCGGTCGAATATGGCCAGGTGGCCGGCCTTGGGGATCTGCCGCCAGAACCGCCACAGGTAATGCCGTGCCGCCTCCTCGCCTCGCGGCGCCGCGATGGGAATGACCTCGTAACCGCGCGGGTCGAGCCGTTCGGTCAACCGTTTGATGGCGCTGCCCTTGCCGGCGGCGTCCCAACCCTCGAACACGATGACCGCGCCGCGGCGGTGGGCGTAGCAAGCGAAGGCGAGCTCGCGCAGCCGCGCCTGGGCCGCCGGCAGCTCACGGCGGTAGGCGGGGCGGGGCAGCGCCAGCGACAGGTCGATCCGCGCCAGCGGGGACCCCGCCGCCGCCGGCGCCGGCTCGGCCAGCGGGTCGGGATGTGGCGGAGAGGTGGCATCGGCCCCAGCGTCCGCGGGCGGCGGCCAGGCGGGCGCGACGCCGCGTGCCTGCAGCGCCCGGCGCAAGGCGCCGGCGGCTTCTCTGAGCAGGCGAACGCGGCGGTGCAGGTCGTGGTCGGCCTCGATCGCCAGCCACGGTGCGTTGTGGGTGTGGGTCAGGGCGAGCAGCTCCTCGACCAGCGGCAGCGTCTTCTTGTAGCCGGCACGCACGGCGGATGCGTCCAGCGCGAGGCGCCAGCGCTGGTAAGGATCGTCGCGCCAAGCCTTCAAGCGGCGCTTCTGCTCTCGCTGGCCGACATGCAGCCACAACTTGATCACCGCGGCGCCGTCGTCCGTGAGCTGGCGCTCGAACTCCTTGATTCCCTGGACGGCGCGTTCCCAGCCGGCGGCGTCAAGCGCTCCGGACAGGCGAGCCGCCAGCAAATCATGGTGCCAGGACTGGTCGAAGATGGCGATCACGCCGCGTTCAGGCAGGCGCTGCCAGAATCGCCAGAGCGGAGGCCGCAGCGCCTCCTCCGGGCCGGGGGCGCGAGTCGCGTGCACCTTGAAGCCGCGGGGATCCATGGCGCTGACCAGGTGGGCGATGCCGTCACCCTTGCCGGCGGCGGTCAGGCCCTCGAGCACCAGAACCACCGCCTGCGCGTGCTCGTGGACGGCGCGCTGCAAGGCGGCGATTTCCGGCTGCAGCGCCTTGAGCGCCGCAGCGTAGGCCTGCTCGTCGAGCGTGCGGGACAGGTCGAGCGCATCCAGCATGGTCGAGCCTCCAGAAGACGGCGGGCGGCGGCGGCCTGACTACCGCGGCAGCATTGACGCTCGGCGCCCGCTTGGCAAGAATCCTTCCACGAAGAATGTTTCCGGCCCCGGACCTGCGTCTGGGTCGGCATGGACATC
>CAYWTR010000021.1:0-74604 GCA_964461255.1 uncultured Fibrobacteraceae bacterium
CAGCGCAAGATCCTGACCGGCCTGTTCGGCGGCGAGGGTTTCATCATGCAGAAGCTCGAGGGCGACGGCTGGGTCTTCGTGCACATGGGCGGCACGGTGACCGAGCGCCAGCTCGGCCCCGGCGAGGTGCTGCACGTCGACACCGGCTGCCTGGCGGCGCTGACCGACACGATCACCTACGACGTCGAGCAGGCGGGCGGCATCAAGACGATGCTGTTCGGCGGCGAGGGGGTCTTCTTCGTCCGGCTGACCGGCCCGGGCCGGGTGTGGATGCAGAGCCTGCCGTTCTCGCGCCTGGCCGGACGCATGCTCGCCGCGGCTCCCCAGGCCGGCGGCGCGCGCGGCGAGGGTTCTGTGCTCGGCCCCCTGGGCGGGCTGCTGCGGGGCGATCGTCAATTCTGACGGGCCGCCCGATGGGGGGCCAAAGGCGCTCAGTCGTACAGCGCCTTGACACCGCCCCAGGTGTCGTGGCGTATCGTCCAGGTGGGCGCGAAGTGCGTGCCCTCGCAGACGCAGCACGCCTTCCCTCCGGAAATGCCGGTCGGGGTTGTGCCGTGAAGATTGTGTCCGGACCGGCCGGATGACGGATGGCATTGGCGCACTTGATCTTGCTATCTTGGCACGTGATCCTATGGCCCCCGCTCCGTTTGAAAGTAAGTTATTGTCCCATAATGGATTATGAAGTTCTCCTTGCCGCCGGCATCCTGTCGGAAACAATCTTCGCGGCACAGGGATCTGTATGCCGCGGTGCGATGGTGGTCAGGCAGCTGACGGTGGTGTCCTCGTCGAAATACAGGCCGATCCCGTCGGCTTGAGGATCGATCTGCGCCTGGGCGGGGGCGGCGGCCGCCAATAACAACAACATGGCGCAGGTCAGGGCAGCTCTGTTCATCGCGCGCACCTCCCGTGCGCATTCGGGACCATCATAGCACGGGCCCGAAGGGTAAGGACGACGGGGGCTGGCCGCCGGCCGGCTTCGTGCCGGCCGCGGGACGCAGGACGTCACCCCGATCTTCTGCCGCAACGGCGCGTTGACGCCGGGTCCGCGGCCGGGTTAAATCCCCCTCCAAGCGCGGGTCGAGCCGCTGTCCGGCGGTTCGGCCGGCGGCGCGTCGGCGACGGGAGCTGCGCATGAGCGACTGGATTCGCGAGGCGGGGGTTTTCCTCAGCCGCCTGGCGGACGACTACCTGTGGGGCTGGGGGCCGTCCTTCCTGGGCGGAACGCCGCTGATGGTGATCCTGCTGCTGGGCACCGGCGTCGTCCTGTCGATCGCCACGGTGGGCGTGCAGGCGCGCTGGTTGGGACGGGCGATCAAGCTGACCCTCGGCGGCGCCTTCGCCAAGCTGTCCCCGCAGGCCAAGGGCGACGGCGACATCACGCCGTTCCAGGCGCTGATGACCGCGCTTTCGGCCACGGTCGGCAACGGCAACATCGCGGGGGTCGCCACCGCGGTGGCGTCGGGCGGGCCCGGCGCCGCGCTGTGGATGGTGGCCACCGCCGTCTTCGGCATGGCCACCAAGTACGCCGAGTGCCTGCTGGGCGTGAAGTACCGCGTGCGGATGGCCGACGGCACCATGAACGGCGGCCCGATGCACTACCTGGAGCGCGGCATCGGCGGTCCGACCGGCAAGGCGCTGGCGGTCACCTTCGCCGTATTCGGCGCTCTCTGCACGCTGATCGGCACGGGCAATCCCTTCCAGACCAACTCCATGGCGCTGGCGCTGCGCACCCAGGCCGGCATCCCGCAGTGGGTGACGGGGGTCGTGGTGACGGTGCTGGTCGGCCTGGTCGTGCTGGGGGGGATCAGGCGCATCGGCACCGTCGCCGAGAAGTTCGTGCCCTTCATGATCGTCTTCTATTTCGGCGGCTGTCTGGCGATCCTGTTGGCGCGCATCGCCGACGTGCCGGGGGCGATGTGGCTGATCATCCACTCCGCCTGGTCGCCGCAGGCGGCGCTGGGCGGGGCGATCGGCTTCGGCGTGCAGCAGGCGATCCGCTTCGGTGTCGCGCGCGGCATCCTGTCGAACGAGAGCGGCCTGGGCACGGCGGCCATCGCCCAGTCCGCCGCCCGCACGCGCAGCCCGGTGGAGTCGGGCCTGGTGGGGATGATGGGCACCTTCATCGACACCATCATCGTCTGCAACCTGACCGCGCTGGTGCTCACCGTCACCGGGGTCTACCGCGACGGGCCGGCCTTCGGTGGCACGCTCACCTCCAGCGCCATGACCGCGACCGCCTTCAACAGCGTCATCCCCTACGGGGGGGTGGTGGTCGCCCTGGCCTCCCTCATGTTCGGCATCTCCACGCTCTTCGGCTGGTGCTACTACGGCGAGCAGTGCATGCGCTACCTGTTCGGCCTGCGCGTCACCACCGGCTACCGCATCGCCTTCATCGTCGTGATGTTCCTGGGCTCACTGCCCGACGGCCGCAATTTCGACATCGCCGCCGTGGTGGCGATCGGCGACATCGGCAACGGCATGATGGCGATTCCCAATCTCATCGGATTGCTGCTGCTGTGGAAGGTCGTGGCGCGGGAGACGCGGGACTATGCCCGCGGCGGGGGCGCCCGCGACTGACCCGGCCCCGCTCAAGCCGCCTGCCTAACTGACGATCACTACGGGGTGAACGACCCGGTGGCCGAGGCCCGCTTCGCCCGCGGCCGCGCCGGCGCGCGCCGCGCCGGGAGCGGCCGGGCGCGGCCGAGGAGACGCATGCAGGTGATTTTCGGCAGCTTGCAGCGCGGCTGCGCCCGGGCGCGCCGGTCCGGCTTCGCGCCGGCGCTGTTGCTCTGCCTGGCGCTGGGTGTGCCGGCGCCGGACCGGGCCGTGGTGGCGGGCGAAGAGACGGCGGGCGCGGCGACACCGGCCGATCCCGAGGGCGGCGCCGCCGTGCCAGGCGACTACGCCTGGCGGGAGCGGCCGCCGGCGCCTCCCCGCGGCGTGCGGGCCGAGGACCAGCCCAACGACGCCGGCGGCGTCATCGTGGTTGCCTGGGAGCTGTCGGCCGACGATCAACCTGACAGCGCGCGCGTGACGGGGTACGAGGTGCTGCGCGCGACCGCCCACGGTGGACCGTACGAGACCGTGGGACGCACCGCAGCCCGCACGACGCGCTACGTCGACTCGGCGGCGTCGATCGGTGTGCCGTTCTTCTACCGCGTGCGGGCGCTGGGCAGGCAGGAGGCGTCCGATTCGACGCCTGTCGGGCCGGCGGTCTCCTCCTACCAGTGGTTCAACTGGGAGCGCGGGAACGTGCTGGCCCTGGCGCTGCTGCTGTCGGGGGCGCTGCTGTACCACGTGCGCGCCATCGCGCGCGGGCGTCCGGCGTCGGTGCGGCGCATCCCGGCGCTGGAGGCGATCGAGGAAGCGGTGGGGCGCGCCACCGAGATGGGCCGTCCCGTGCTGTTCATTCCCGGCGTCGAGGACATGAGCGACATCCAGACCGTCGCCGCCATGACGGTGCTGGGGCGGGTGGCTGCGACCGTGGCCGAGTACGAGGCCGAGCTGGAAGTGCCGAACTCGCGCTCGCTGGTGATGACGACGGCGCAGGACACGGTCGAGAAGGCGTACCTGGCGGCGGGGCGCGGCGACGCCTACCGGCCGCAGGGCATCTACTACGTCACCAACGAGCAGTTCGGCTACGCCGCGGCGGTCAGCGGCATCATCGTGCGGCAGCGGCCGGCGGCCTGCCTGTACTTCGGCGCCTTCTTCGCCGAGTCGCTGAGCCTGGCCGAGACCGGGCAGACCGTCGGCGCGGTGCAGATCGCCGGCACGGCCGAGACGACGCAGATCCCCTTCTTCCTGGCCGCCTGCGATTACGTGCTGATCGGCGAGGAGTTCTACGCCGCCTCGGCCTACCTGTCGGGCGAGCCGAAGCAGCTGGGCAGCCTGAAGGGGCAGGATTTCGGCAAGGTCATCGCCGCCGCCGCCGTGGGGGCTGGTTGTCTGCTGGCGACGCTGAGCGAGCTGAGCGGCAGCCGCGCGCTGGCGGCCGCGGCCGGATTCGTGGAGCGGCTCTTCGTGACGCGCTGAGGCGCGGGAGGACCGGATGCAGAGGGCGACGCCGATCGCGATCACCTTCGTGGTGGCCCTGGTTCTGATCTGGGCCGTGCTGGTGCCGCCGGTCGAGCCGATCCGCGAGGAGTTCACGCTCTTTTTCGACATCCTGGCCGCCTTCGCGCTGGTTCTGGGCGCGGCCAGCCTGCTGGGGCAGCACGCGCAGAAGATCCAGCGGCGGGCCCGCGGTTGGGGCTACTCGGCCGTCTGCCTGGCGGCGTTCGGGCTTACGCTGGCGGCGGGCATGTTCAAGATCGGCGGGCCGGGCGGGCTGGGTGCGTCCGTGATGGCCGACGGGGGCCTGTTCGCCTGGCTCTACACCTACGTCTTCTCGCCCTGCGACGCGACGATGTTCAGCCTGCTGGCGTTCTACGTCGCCTCGGCTTCGTACCGCGCCTTCCGCGTGCGCAACGTCGAGGCGACGATCATGCTCGCCACGGCCTTCCTGGTGCTGCTGGGCCGCACCTTCCTGGGCGGCGTGGTGACGGCGTGGATGCCTGCGTCGCTGGAACCGTTGACCGTGCCCAACCTGGTGCAGTGGGTCCTGTCGGTGCCGATGACCGCTGGCAAGCGGGCGATCATGATCGGCATCGCGCTGGGCATCGTCTCGACCAGCCTGAAGGTCATGCTGGGCATCGACCGTTCCTACCTGGGCGAGGAGCGGCGGGGAGGGGCGAGGTGACGGGCCGCGGCCGCAGGCGATGGGACTGGCAGGCGATCGACCGCCGGGTCATCTACCTCTGCATGCTGCTGGCGGTATCGTTGCCGCTAGTGTGGCGGGTGACCTTCCGCGAGCATCCCTCGCCGATGGTGCGCGACATCTTCCAGGCCATCGAGGCCCTGCCTCCGGGCGCGCGCGTGCTGATGGCTTACGATTTCGACCCTGCCTCGGAGCCCGAGATCAAGCCGATGGGCGACGCCTTCACGCGCCACCTGGCCCTCAAGCAGGCGAAGCTGTACTACCTGACCCTCTGGCCGGCCGGCCAGGGCGAGATCGACATGGTGCTGCGCGAGGTGCTGGGGGTCGAGTTCCCAGGCTACCGCTACGGCGTGCACTACGTGAACCTGGGCTTCATGAGCGGCAACGAGGGAGTCATCGCGGTGGCGATGACGGATCTCAAGAAGAGCTTCACCACCGATGTGCACAACACCAGCACCGCCAACCTGGACAAGCTGCCGGTCATGCGCGGCGCGGACAACCTGCGCAACATGGACCTGATCGTCAATTGCACGGCCGGCTACCCAGGCCTGCGCGAATGGGTGCAATACGCGGCGGTGCCCGGGCGCATCCCGATCGTCGGCGGGGCGGCGGCGGTGCAGTCCCCGGAGCTGTTCCCCTACGTGCCGCGGCAGTGCCTGGGGCTGCTGGCCGGCCTGAAGGGGGCGGCAGAATACGAACAGCTGCTGATCGAGCGCTATCCGCAGCTTGACCGGCCCGAATGCGCCGTGGCGCTGGAGCGGATGGGCCCCCAGACCGCGGCCCACCTGGCGGTCATGCTGTTCATCCTGCTCGGCAACGCCGCCCAGCTTGCCCTGCGCCGGAGGAAGCGGACGTGACGCGCCGGCTGGTCATCGCCATCGCCGTGCTGACGGTGCTGCTGCTGCTGCTGATCCGCGCGGCGGGCGGCGCCATGCTCAACCCGTTCAGCGACGGGCGCGCCTTCGGCCTGTGGGTGGCCGCCCTGCTGTCGCTGTGCGTGCTCAGCTTCCTCTACGACGACAATCCATTCTTCAAGTTCGCCGAACACGTCTTCGTCGGCGTGTCGGCGGCCTATTGGATGGTGATGGCCTTCTGGAGCGCCATCGTGCCCAACCTGCTGGGCAACCTGGCGCCGGAGGTGCCGCAGCTTCTGTTCGGCATGGACCTGCCGGCGGACGTGCCCTGGACCCGCCGCCTGACGTACGCCGTGCCGCTGCTGCTGGGGGTTCTGCTGCTGGCCCGTCTGCACCCCAAGGGCCATGTGCTGAGCACCTGGGCCATCGCCTTCACCATCGGCACCACCGCCGGCCTGCGCCTGGTCAGCTACCTGATCAGCGACTTCATGGTCCAGATCCACAACAGTATGATTCCGCTGATTGCGCTGCGCGACGGCGGCTTCGACCCCGGCGCCACCCTGTCGGCGGTGATCCTGACCGGCGGCATGCTCTGCTGCCTGTCGTACTTCTACTTCAGCCGCGAGCAGCGCGGCGTCCTGAAGGCGACCAGCCGCGTCGGCATCTGGCTGCTCATGCTCACCTTCGGCGCCGGCTTCGGCTTCACCGTGATGGGGCGCATCGCCCTGCTGGTCGGCCGCATGGAATTCCTGCTGCACGACTGGCTGGGGGCGATCTGAGCCCGCCGTCCGGCCCGTGCGATCATTTTTCATGGGAGATGACAGGTCCCGCCGCGCTGGACCGCCGCTGGCGTCTGGCGTACCTTTACGACGCCGGTCGCGGGTGTCCGGACGCCCACGCCGCGCCGGCGCGGGAGGTCGCGCGATGGAAAGCAGCCGCCACCGCAGCGCCGAGGAAAGCCGGCGCGGCGCATCCCCGCATGGCCTCGCCAGCGCGGCCGCGGCCCTGTGCCTGTTCGGGATCTTCTTGCTGGGCGCGGCCGCGCCGGCCGTCGCCATCGACGAGATCGGGTTGTTCTTCGATCCGGACGCCGACGAGAGCTGCCTGCAGGCGTCCGCGTACGCCAACGTCGGCGTCTACCTGTTCCTGCTCGATCCCTCAGCGGTCTCCGGCGTTTCGGGCTGGGAGTGCTCGCTGGAGCTGCGCGATGTCGTGCTGACCGGCGTGACGCTGACCGGCGGCGGGCTCAATTTCGCCACCGCACCCGACTTCATGGTGGGCGTGGGGACCGCCAATCCGCTGCCTGCCCGGCGCGCGGTCGAGCTGGCACGGCTGAGCGTGCTGTATCTCAACACTCCGGCCGCTTTCTACATCCATCCTTTCCCGATTCCCAGCCTCGAGGGCTCGCCCGTCTACGCCGACGGCGCCAATCCTTCGATCCTGCTGCCGCTGACGCCGCGCGTGGTCGGCGCGGGAGGGATCGCGGCCGGTATCAACCTGCCGGCCTGCCTGCCGGAAGAGGCCACCTGGGGGGCCGTCAAGCATTCGTACGAGTGAGACCCGCCGGGGCCGCCAGGCGGCGCGGCGCTGTCCTCGCCCGTTGCCGGCGACGCCCGAAAAAGCTGCCGGCCGCGTATAACGCGGCCGGCAATGCGGCAAGTCGGCGGGGGTTTGGAGGGAGATAACCGACTACGCCGCAGGCTCCTTACTATTGTTCAAATCTGTTGTTTTCTTGGGGATTTTCGCCATTCCTCTTGAGTAATCTAGCGCAGCCGCTGCACGGGTGCAAGCGCTTTTTTTATGTGCACTCGATTTTATTTTCCTCCGGCTTCATCGCGCGGCTCCCGAATCGCAGGGCGTACAGGTAGTAGGCGAGCGGGATGACGACCACGGTCAGCACCGTCGACATCAGCGCGCCCATCATCAGGCTGATGGCCAGACCCTGGAAGATGGGATCGAACACCATCACCAGCGAGCCGGTCACCACCGTGCCCGCCGTCAGCGCGATCGGCAGGAAGCGCACCGCGCCCGATTCGATCACCGCCTCCTTCAGGGGCAGCCCCTGGCGCAGGCGAGCCTCGATGAAATCGATCAGCAGCACGCTGTTGCGCACCATGATGCCCGCCAGCGCGATGAAGCCGATCATCGAGGTAGCGGTGAAGAAGGCGCCGAACGCCAGGTGCCCCGGCACGATGCCCACCAGCGTGAGCGGGATCGGCAGCATCATTAAAATTGGCACGAAGAAATTCTGGAACATGCCGACGATCAGCAGATAGATCAGCACCAGCACGACCGCGAAGGCGATGCCCAGATCGCGGAACACCTCGTAAGTGATGTGCCACTCGCCGTCCCACTTCAGGGCGAAGTGGTCCTCGAGATCGGGCTGCGCCTTGAAATGCTGCACCAGCGCCGCGCCGCCCGGCAGCGGCATCTGGGCGATGCGCTCCTTCATGTCCAGAATGGCGTAGATGGGAGACTCCAGCGCGCCGGCCACGTCGGCCGTCACGTAGACCACCGACTTGAGATTGCGGCGGTGCAGGCTCTTGGGCAGAACCGTCTCCTCGACCGCGACCACGTCGGCCAGCGGGATCAGCGCGCCCGCCGCGGAGAAGAGGTACAGATCGGACAGGTTCTGCACGCCGGCGCGGTCGGCCAGCGGCAGCCGCACGTTGATGGGAGCGGGCTCGACCAGCTCGGGCGCGCGCAGCAGGCCGCCGTCGTGGCCGTGAAGCGCCACCGCCAGCGTCTGCGCGGCCTGAGCCGTGCTGACGCCCCGCACCGCGGCGCGCTCCTTGTCCACCACGAAGCGGTAGCGTGTCTGGTCGTCCTCCACGAACCAGTCGATGTCGACCACGCCCGGCGTGGAGGCGAAGATCTCCTTGACCTGGCGCGCCACCTCGACGCGGCCGGCCAGATCGGGGCCGTAGATCTCGGCCACCAGCGTCGACAGCACGGGCGGTCCCGGCGGCACCTCGGCGATCTTGATGGCGGCGCCGTGCCGCGCGGCGATCTCCTGGATCGGCCCGCGCACCCGCTTGGCGATGGCATGGCTCTGGTCCTTGCGGTCCCCCTTCGACGCCAGGTTGACCTGCAGGTCGGCCATGTTCGGTCCGCGGCGCAGGAAGTAGTGCCTCACCAGCCCGTTGAAGTTGTGCGGTCCCGCCAGCCCGGAATAGACCTGGTAATCGGCGACCTCGGGCACGCCGGACAGGTAGGCGCCGATCTCGCGCGCGACCTGCGTGGTCTGCTCCAGCGTCGTGCCCTCGGGCGTGTCGACGATGACCTGGAATTCGCTCTTGTTGTCGAACGGCAGCATCTTGACCTGCACCGAGCGCGTCACGAACAGCATCGTCGAGAGCACGGTCAGCAGGGCCACGCCCCCCAGCGCCGCCACCGCCCGCCCCGGGCGCTCCAGCAGCGGTCTGACCAGCCGGTTGTAGCCGCGGTAGATGGCGGTGTCGTGCAGGCGGTAGCCGGTCTGCTCCGCCTCGAACTCGGGGTCGTCGGTGAAGCCGCCCGTGCTGTCCAGCGCCGCGGCCTGCGACGGCTTGAGCAGCCGCAGGGCCAGCCACGGCGTGATCACCAGCGCCACCAGCAGCGAGAAAACCATGGCCAGCGAAGCGCCGACCGGCATGGGCCGCATGTACGGCCCCATCAAGCCGCGCACGAAAGCCATCGGCAGCATCGAGGCGATCACCGTCAGCGTGGCCATGATCGTGGGATTGCCGACCTCTTCGATGGCCTGCAGCGCCGCCAGCAGGCTGGAGCGGCCGGCCATCTTGAAGTGCCGGTGTATGTTCTCGACCACGATGATGGTGGCGTCGATGACGATGCCGGTGACCAGGATCAGAGCGAACAGGGTGACGCGGTTGAGCGTGTACCCGAAGATGTAGTAGATGAAGAGCGTGAGGCTGAAGGTCGTCGGGATCGACAGGAAGATGATGAGCGAGCCGCGCCAGCCCATGGCGAAGAAGATGACGATGACCGCCAGGAAGATGGCGATGGCCAGGCTCTGGATCAGGTTGGCGGCCTTGTCCGCCGCGGTGTGCCCGTAGTCGCGCGTGACCGCGACCTGAACGTCTGACGGGATCAGTCGGCCGCGCAGGGCCTCCACCTTGGCCAGCGCGGCGGCGGAGATGCGCGTGGCGTCGCTGCCCTTGCGCTTGGCGACGGTCAGGGTCACCGCGGGGTGCTCCTCGCCGGGCGAGGCGGCCGGTCCCGCCGCTGCCCGGGCCAGCGCGGGGCCGCCGCCGTAGAAGACGTAGCTGTCGATGTCGGCGGGGCCGGCGGCCACGGTGGCCACGTCGCGCAGCCGCACCGGCCGCCCCTGGAAGACTCCGACCACCAGCTCGGCGACCTCGTCGACCGTGCGCAGGAAGCCGCCGGTCTCCACCACGAACTCGCGGTTGAGCAGCGGGAAAGAACCGGCCGGCAGGTTCTGGTTCTCGCTCTGCAGCGCTGGCAGCACCGCCAGGGGCGTCAGGTTGAACGCCGCCAGGCGCTGCGGATCCAGCTCGACGCGCACGGCGTGCCGCCGGCCGCCGATGATCTCGATCACCGACACGTCGGTCAGGCTCTGCAGCTCATTTTTCACCTCGCCCGCCAGCTGCCGCAGGTCGTAGGCGTCGTAACGGTCGCTCCACAGGGTCAGGGCCAGGATGGGGACGTCGTCGATCGAGCGCACCTTGATCAGCGGCGGCAGCGCCCCCGGCGGCATCATGTCCATGTTGCCGGTCAGCTTGTTGCAGAGGCGCACCATGGCGTCCTCCATGTTGCTGCCGACCAGGTAGCGCGCCGTGAGCAGGGCGAAGCTGGGGAAGCTGCTGGTGTAGACGTACTCGACCCCCTCGATTTCCCAGATCTTCTGCTCCAGGGGGCGGGCCAGGCGGTTCTCGATCTCGGCGGGGGTGGCGCCGGGCATCATGATCATGACGTCGATCATGGGCACGACGATCTGAGGCTCCTCCTCGCGCGGGGTCAGGGTGAGCGAGAAGAGGCCGAGCAGCAGGGTCGCCAGGATCAGCAGCGGCGTCAGCTTGGACTGGATGAAGGTCTGGGCCAGACGTGTCGCCGCGCCTTGCTTATCCATCCTTCCTCACCACCCTGTCGCCTCCGACCAACGGCTGGGCCGAGCGCCGCACGATCGTCTCGCCGCCGTCGAGGCCGGCCAGCACCTCGACCCCGCCCGGCTGCGGCCGTCCCAGACGCACCCAGCGCAGATGGGCGACGCCGTCCTCGTCGACCACGAAGACGCCGCGCAGCTGGCCCCGCTCGACGATGCTCTCGGCGGGGACGACCACGGCCTCGCGCCGGCCGATCGGCACCAGCACGCGCGCGAACATCCCCGACTTGAGGCGGCCGCCGGCGTTGTCGACGTAGGCCTCGATGTCGTAGGTGCGGCTGCCGGGATTGGCGGCGGCGATGACGCGGGCCAGCGGGGCGCGCAGCGTCGCGCCCGGCAGCGAGGTCACCTCTATCGTCACGGTGTCGCCCGCCGCCACCGCGCCCACGTCCTGTTCGCTCAGGTGCGCGACGATCTTCATGCGGTCGACCTGCTCGAGCACCAGCAACGGCTGCCCGGGCGCGGCCATGGCGCCCGGATCGACCAGCTTGCGCACGATCACGCCGCCGACCGGGGCGGTGATCTCGAGATAGCGCAGGTGGACGGCCACCTCCTCGCGCGCGGCCTGGGCGGTCGCCAGACCCGCCTCGGCGCGGGCGCGGCCGGTCAGCACGTCGTCGAGCTGCTGCCGGGAGACCGCCTTCTCGGCGTGCAGCTGCTGGAAGCGCGCGGCCAGCCGCGTGGCGTTCTCGACCACGGCGCGCGCCTCGGCGATGCCGGCCTCGACCTGCGCCAGCTTGGCCTTCAGGTCGGTGTCGTCGATCGTCACCAGCGGCGTTCCTGCCCGGACGGCTTCGCCCTCGGCGACGTGGACGCGGCGCACCCACCCCATCATGCGGGTGCTGACCTGCACCTGGGTCAGCGCCTCGACGCCGCCGGGAGCCGACACGACCACGGGCACCTGCGCCCGCGCGGCGGTCGTGATCTCGGCCTCGATCTGGCGTCCGGCGGCGGACGCCGCCGGCTCGGTGCGGCGGCCGCAACCGGCCAGCACCGTCACCAGGGATGCCGTGGCCGCCAGGGCCGCCAGCGCCGCCGCCGCGCGGGCGGAGGCAGGGATGCGAGCGTGGCGCCGGGCCTTGCCGGGCCGCGCAAGCTGATCGGTCATCATCGCAAGCTCCTCCTGTGCGCCGGGTCACGCCGGCGGGCGGCCGCCCTGCGCCGCCCCGCCGTGGCCGGCCGGTCTCTAGGGATGGGCCCGCCCGCCCGCGCCGCCCGCGAAGCGCAGCCGCGCCAGGCCGACCCTGTAATCGTGCAGGGCCTGGACCAGGTTGCCCTCGGCCATCGTGGCCGCCGCCTGCGTGTCGAGCAGGTCGACCATCGAGGCAAGACCCTCGCGGTACTGGCTGGTGACGATGCGCAGGCCTTCCCGACCGGCCGAGACCGCGCCGCGCGCCACGGCCACCTTTTCCGCGGCCGCCAGCAGTTCGAGGCTCGCCTGCGTGGCCTCGACCCGCGCGCGCCTCCGCTCGAAATCGTACACATGCTGCGCGGCGCGCTTCTGGGCGCGCGCCTTCTTCAGGCCGCCGATGTTCTCCAGCCCCGCGAACAGGTCCCAGGTGGCGTAGACTCCCAGCGTCCAGCTGCGCGCGTCGTCGCTGAAGATCTCTTCGCCGTAGAAGTTGCGCTCGAGGCTGAGATTCAGATGCGGCAGCATGGCGCCGCGCGCGACGCCGACCATGCGCGCCGCCGCCTCGGCCTGCTGGCGGCGCGCCAGCACGTCGGCGCGCCCCTCGATGTCCTGCGGCGACGGCGGCGCGACCGGGGGAGGCACGGTCTCCGGCGCGCTGAAGCCGTGCTCCGCGGCCAGCGGCAAGTCGGTGTCCACGGCGGTCAGCAGCTTGATGTGCTCGCCGGCCAGCGCCACGAGGTTGCGCACCTCGATCAGCCGCTGGCGCATGGCGCTCAGGTGGACCTCGGCCTGCAACAGATCGGCCTCGGTCGCCATCTCGGCCGCGACCAGCGCGCGCGCCTGGGCGGCGTGCCCCTCGGCGGCGGCGACGGCATCGCCCATCACCCGTTCGAACGAGCGCGCCAGCACCAGCCCCTCGTAGGCCTGGACAGCCTGGAACTCGACCGTCTCGGCGGCGCGCCGGTGTTCGTGGCGCGCCGCCCGCGCCATGGCGTCGGCGGCCTGCTTGCCGTAGATCTCGCTGCCGCCGTTGAAGATCGGTTGGCGCAGCAGCAGCTTGGTCACCGCCAGCTCCTCGATGGGCGGGTCGTTGAGGAAGGCGGGGTCGAAGTGCTGCATTTCGACGGCGCGCTTGTTCAGCTTGAAGCCGAACATGTTCAACGGATCGTCCGAGCGCAGGTAGAATTCGCCCACCTGCAGGCGCGGCAAGAATCCGCGCCAGGCCGACAGCGCCTCGGCGCCAGCGGCGTCGCTCATGGCCCCGGCGGCGGCCAGCATCTCGTTGTGAGCCAGCGCCGCCGACCTTACCTTGTCGAGCGTGACGTGCAGCGAATCGCCTCGAACCTCGCCGATCGACTCGGCCGTGGCGGGCGATGTGCGTGCCGCCGCCGCGAGCTGCGGGAACACCAACGCCATCGCCAGGGCCGCCGCGAAAACGGCGAGGGAGCGGCGCGCATCCGGGCGCAGGATCAGGCGGCCGCGCGTGCGCTCCCCGCTCATCGCCGGCCGCCGGCCGGCGCCGGCGAATCCGGCACGCCCATCTTGCGCAGGATGGTCATGAGCGGGCACCAGTCGGTGAAGGCTGACTGCAGCAGGTTGGCGCCCACGAAGGCGGTGAACCAGAGCCAGTTCGGGTTGACCCAGTGAGCCAGCGCCAGGCTGAGCAGAACGAAAGAACCGGCCACCAGGCGCAGAATGCGGTGCAGGCTCATGGCAACTCCTTTCCGCAGGAGACGCGTGCGAACATCGATTAAATAGTACATTAGTTTAATGACGATGAATATTATAAGACCAGGATTTCTGATTGTCAAGTGGCTTTGCATATCTCTATTTCTTTGAATTCATATCGTTTACGGTGGTCTTGCAAGGAGATGGGATGCAAGAGGATCACACCCAATCGGCGGACAGCCGCCAGTCCCGTCGGCTCCTGATCGCCACTCCGCGCGGCTTCTGCGCCGGGGTGGAGCGGGCGGTGGACGTGGTCGAGCGCGTGCTGGCCAGCATGCCCGGCCCCGTCCACGTGCGCAAGGAGATCGTCCACAACCGCGCCGTCGTGGAGGGCTTCGAGGCGCGCGGGGTGATATTCGTCGACGAACTGGACGAGGTGCCGCCGGGCGGCCTGGTCATCTTCAGCGCGCACGGCGTCTCGCCCGCCGTGCGGGAAGAGGCCGTGCGCCGCGGTCTGCGCGTGATCGATGCCACCTGCCCCCTCGTCACCAAGGTGCACCGGCAGGTGCAGCGCTACGACGCGGGCCGCCACCCAATCGTCCTGATCGGCCACGCCGGACACGACGAGGTGCTGGGCACGATCGGTCATGCCCCCGCGGCCGTTCGCCTGGTGACCAGCGTCGCGGACGTCGCCGCGCTCGATCTGCCGGCGGACGTCCCGCTGGCCTATGTCACCCAGACGACCTTGTCCGTGGACGAGACGCGCGCCATCGTCGCCGCGCTGCGCGCGCGATTTCCCAATCTCCAGGCGCCCGATCGCGACGACATCTGCTACGCAACGCAGAACCGCCAGGACGCGGTCAAGGAGCTCGCCGCACGCGGCGTCGGCCATCTGCTGGTGGTCGGCTCGCCCAACAGCAGCAACAGCCTGCGACTGTGCGAGGTGGCGCAGCGCCTGGGGGTGCCCGCGACCCTGATCGCCGGAGCGGCCGAGCTGCCGCTGGCCGAACTGGCTCCCCATCCGGTCATCGGCCTGACCGCGGGAGCCTCGGCGCCCGAACACCTGGTGCGCGAAACCGCGGCCAGCCTGGAAGCGCGCGGCTGGCGGCCGGAGGAGGTCCTCACCCTGCGGGAAGATGTCAAGTTCCAGCTGCCGGCCGAGTTGCGGGAGCGATCCTGACGCCGCATGCGCCAGCCGGGGAGCGCCGCTGCGAGGAATCGCGTGCAGGTCCGATTGAGGAGGGAATCACCGGACGCGCTGCCACCCGTGCCGGAATCGAGGATGCAGGAATCGGCGGCCTAACGGAAGCGGCGCCTGCGAAGCGCCGGAATGCGCCGCGGTCGATGCCTCTGCCCAGTCGAGGCTATTGACCGGGCCCGCCGGTGCTGTAGTCTGGATCAGCGCCCATCGGCGCAGACGTCGCCGCCGCAGCCGTCGGGGGTCATGTTGCTGGCCGCGGGAACAACGCTCGGTCCCTACACGATCGTCGAGCCGATCGGCGCGGGCGGCATGGGCCAGGTCTATCGCGCCCGCGACTCACGGCTGGGCCGTGACGTCGCCGTGAAGATTCTCCCGCCATCCATCGCCGCTGATCCCGGCTATCTGAAGCGTTTCGAGCAAGAGGCACGCGCGGCGGGCGCCCTGAACCACCCCAATATCGTCGCCGTACACGACGTGGGGGTTCACGACGGCTCGCCATTTCTGGTCATGGAGCTGCTCGAAGGGGATAACCTGCGCCAGCGCCTGGCGCGCGGTCCCCTTTCGAGCCGGCAAGCGCTGGCCGTGGCGTTGCAGGCGGCGGACGGGCTCGGCGCCGCGCACGCAAGAGGCATCGTCCACCGCGATCTCAAGCCCGAGAATCTGTTCCTGCTCCCCGACGACCGCGTGAAGATCCTGGACTTCGGGCTGGCGAAGTTGATGCGGCCGATCGCGCCGCCGTCGCAGGGCGAGGATCAGCCGTCGCAAACGCCGACCGAGCCGGGGATCGTTCTCGGCACCGCCGGTTACATGGCGCCGGAGCAGGTGCGAGGACATCCGGCCGACCACCGCACCGATCTGTTCTCGCTCGGAGTCATCCTGTACGAGATGCTGGCGGGGCGGCGCGCGTTCAGGGGTGATTCCTTCGTCGACATCGCCTTCGCGATCTGCAACACGGAGCCGCCGCCGCTGGCGGAACGCGCCCAAGACCTGCCGGCGGGCGTCGATCGGCTCGTGCGGCGCTGCCTGGCGAAGGACCCCGAGACCAGGATCGACTCGGCGACCGAGCTGGCGACCGAGCTGCGCGGGCTCTTGCACGGCGGACGCGATCAGCGTGCGCGCCGTGACCCCGCGCGGGCGCATGCACGCTGGCGTCGCCGCGGCGCGCTGGGCGTCGCCGCAGCGCTGCTGGTCGCCGCGGCGGCGGTGCTGCTGCGGTCGCGCGACGGCGCAGAAGAGCCGGCCGTCGCGCTCGAGCCGAAGCGCGTCGTCGTGGCGGTCTTCGAGAACCGGACCGGTGATGGCGCGCTCGACCCGCTGGCGCGCATGACCTCCGACTGGATCACGCAGGGCCTCTCGCGCGTCGAGGGTCTGGATGCGGTACCGAGCACATCCGTCCTGATGGCGCAAGCGGGCCGCCCAGGCGCCCAACAGACGGGACGCGACCCGCTCGTCGCGTTGGCGCAGGAGACCGCCGCCGGCACGGTGGTTTCCGGGGAGTACTATCTGCAAGGCGACCGCCTGGCGTTCCAGTGCCGCATAACCAACGGGCGCAACGGCAAGCTGCTTTTCGCCATGGATCCCAAGATCGGTGAAAGGAACGACCCGCTTGCGTCCATCGACGCCCTGCGCCAGGAGGTCATGGGCGCGCTGGCAGCCAAGCTGCTGGCGGCGCACGACCTCGGTGTGCGGCAGCAGCCTCCCCGGTACGAAGCGTACCGAGAGTTCGTCGCCGGTTTCGAGCTTTTCCTCAGCGACGACGCCGCCGCATTGCGCCACCTCGAGCGGGCCGTCGAACTCGACTCGACGTTCCACGCGCCTCTCTTCTACGCGGCCTACATCCACGAGCAGGCTGGCGACCACGCGCGCGTGGAAGAGATTTTGTTCACGCTCAGCTCTAACCGCCAGCACCTTTCGCTGTTCGCCCGCCATTGGCTGGACACGATGTCTGCCTACTTCGAGCACCGTTGGCCTGCCGCGCTCCAGAGCATCCTGGCGGCTCGTTCGACCGCGCCGCGCGATCCCCTCACCGCTCAGTGGGCCGGCTTCCTGGCCGTGAAGAACAACCGGCCCCTCACCGCCGTGGCCGTGCACGACACCCTGGGCGCGGTCCCGTTTGCGGGACACCGTCTAGGCCTGAACTACGTCGTCTACCTGTGCGCCGCGCTTCACCTTCTGGGACGCCACGAACGCGAATTGACGGAAGCACAAGGCATTCGGCGGAACTTTCCTGAAGAGCCCATGGCGCTGTCCCTCGAAGCGAGCGCCCTGGCCGCTCTGGGACGGCTCGATGAGGTCAAGCGGGTCGCCCGCGAGAGCTTGACCTCGGCCTCGAAGAGAGCTACGGCCGGCGACGTCGTGATCAGAGCGGCGAGCGAGCTGCGCGCTCACGGCTACCGCCAGGCTTCGCTCGAGCTTGCCGCACAGGCCGTCGATTGGTACGCCGAGCGGCTCGAAAGCCATCCGTCCAGTCGCCCGGAATGGCTGGAAGGGATGGTTCATGCGCTGCAGCTGTCGGAGAGATGGGATGAGGCGGCCGCCGCCTGCCGCTCGTTGCTTCAAGCAGACCCGGGCGACGTCGCCCATCTCGGCACGCTGGGCGCGCTGGCCGCCCGGCGCGGTCGGCGCGATGAAGCTCTGAGCATCTCGGAACAGCTGCGGCGAATCAACCAGCCGAGACTCCACGGAGAGAACACTTATCAGCGCGCCTGCATCGCCGCTCAGCTCGGAGACAAGGAGCTTGCCCTGGCCCTGCTGCGCGAGGCCTTTGCCGAAGGCGTTCCCTACGGGGTGGGCCATCACCGCGAAATCGGTCTCGAACCGCTCTGGGACGACGCGTCGCTGCGCGCGCTGCTCGCCCCGAAGGAGTGATATCTGCCCGCCGGCGGAGGTCTCGGGCGAGCGGTCCATCTCCATGAGCCGCGTCTGCTGCGACGACCCCCACGTCGGGTAAAAACCGTCGCGTTTCTGCTCGCGCAGACGGTCCATCGACTCCTTGCAACCCTGTTGGGAATCGAGCTAGGCTCCCGCCCCAGCGATGAGTGGACGCCGGTTCGGCCGCCGAGGGCAAGACCGGGTGACGTGTCGCCAACGACAAGGAGGACGGGATGGGCGCGAGAGGCTTGAACTCGAGTTGGCGTTTGCTGGGATGGTTGAGCGCTGCTTTCCTTGCCACGCTGCTGTTTTCGGGATGCGGAGACGACGACGTGACAAGCCCCGGTGGGGACGCGCTCGTCCCCGGACGAATCGTGTTCGAGACCTACCGCGACGGCAACGGCGAGATCTACTCCATGGAGGCCGACGGCTCCGATCCCGTGAACCTGACGAACCACCCAGGGAACGATGGCGAGGCCAGCGCAACGCGCAACGGCAAGCGGATCGCGTTCTCGAGCGAAAGGGACGGCAACACAGAGATCTACGTGATGAACGCAGACGGATCGGGCCCGACACGCCTGACGAACAACACCGCCCGCGACGAAGAACCCCAGTGGTCGCCGGACGGCAGCAGGATCGTCTTCGAGAGCTTCCGATCCGGCATGCGGGAGATCTGGTCCATGCGTGCCAACGGCACCGACCTGCGGCAGCTGACAACGTCGGGCCACAACTCGGAGCCGTTCTACTCGCCCGACGGTCGCAAGATCGTGTTCGGGTCCGGGCGCGATGGGAATGAGAACATCTACGTGATGAACGCGGATGGTACCAATCAGGTCCGCCTCACGGACGACCCGGCCGATGATAGAGAGCCGCAGTATACGCCCGACGGCAGCAAGATTGCGTTCGCCAGCAACAGGAGCGGCCACTTTCAGGTCCACATCATGGACGCCGATGGCGCCAACGTGGTGCAGCTGACGAGCAGCACGGGCCCCAACTGGGAACCGACCGTGTCGATCGACGGCGCGAAGATCGCCTTCACCACGGAGCGGCACACCCCGTACCAGGGCAGCGAAGCGTACATCATGAACATCGACGGCACCGAGGAGACACGGATCACGACGACGAGCACCTGGAACCTGGAGCCCTCCTGGCCGGGACGGTAGCGCCAAATGGTGGTCTGCCACGCGTCTCGCGCGAAGCGGCGCCGGTAACGACAACGCAACCGGGCGGTTCGCAACGGGCGATATTGAATCGCAGTTGCGTTGATGTTATTGCCAATTAGCCAATAAATAAATTGACTTTGACGGTCTGCGGTTTCTAATCTAAGCTGATGATCGAGGGGCATGCCCGCCCGGGAGGGGCCCCTGTTCGAGACCCGTCACCGCCTCGCGCGCCTGAACGCGCCCGCTCACCCGAGGATGCGCCGCATGGACAAGAAGCTCTACGAACTGCAGGCCGAGCTGTGCAAGACGCTGTCCAATCCCAAGCGCCTGGAGATTCTGGACATCCTCAAGGAGGAAAAGGAGATCTCGGTCAACCAGCTCGCCGAACGGCTCGAGATACCCAAGGCGAACACATCGCAGCACCTGGCCGTGCTGCGCCAGGCGGGCGTGGTCGCCACGCGCAAGGACGGCATCAACGTCTACTATAGCCTCCGCTCGGAGAAGATCTCCGAGGCCTGCGCCTTGACCCGGGCGATCCTGCTGGAGAGACTGGAGGATCAGGTCGGCCTGACCAATCTGATCCGTCAGGACCACTAGCGGCTCCGGCGCGGAGGACGGCGTGGCGCGGCACATCGCGGTCCGCTTCCTGCAGCTTTCAGACGTGCACCTGGGACGGTCCCTGACGGGATCGCGCCTGGGTTTGCCGGCCGAGCTGGCGGCGCGTCGCCGCCGCGAGCTGCTCGAGGCGCTGGCCGCCGCCTTCCGCCTGGTCGAGAGCCAGCGTTGCGACGGCGTCCTGCTGCCGGGCGATCTGTTCGACGGCGACGATGTCGACGACGCGACTGCGGCGGAGGCGTTCGCGCTCATCGGCGCGCTGGCGCCGCGGCCGGTGTTCCTGGCCCCCGGCAACCACGATCCCTACGCGCCCGGCTCCCCCTACGACGCCCAGCGATGGCGGCTGCTGGCCGCGGGCGAGGGGCCGCCGGCGAACCTGGTCCTGTTCCGCGAGGAGAGCTTCCGCACCGTCGCCTGGCCGGGGCGCGACGACGTCACCGTCACCGGCGCCGCCTTCAGGCGACCGACGCCGGTGCGCGAGCGGCGGCTGGCGCGGCCGCTGGTCGAGCCGGGCGGCCTGGCGCCCGACCGCGCGCATCTGCTGCTGCTGCACGGTTCGCGCGACGACGCCGGCTGGCTGCAGGAGCGCAAGGCGACGCTGCCGTTCAGCGCCGAGGAACTGGCCCGCCAGCCGTTCGACTACGCCGCGGTGGGCCACTACCACGCTGCGGCGCCCATTCTGCATCCCACCAGCGGGGCCATCCTGGGCGCCTACGCCGGATCGCCCTGCTTCCTGGCGCTCGACGAGGCGCACGCTCACGTCGTGCTGGTGGTGGAGGTGGCCGTCGAGCCGGAGCCGCCGCGCCGCGCCACGGCGACGGTCGTCAAGCATCCGGCCGATCCGCGCCGCCTGCACGTCGTGCCGGTCGACCTGACGGGCAGGCGCGACCTGGACCAGGTCCGCGCGGCGGCGCTCGAGGCGTGCGCGCGCGCCGGCATCGGCCCGGCCGACGTCGTCGCGCTGCGCTTCCAGGGCAGGATGTCGGCCGAGATCTCGCGCGACGCGGTTCGCGGCGACGCGGCGCAGTGGCTGGCCGGCGGCTGCTGGCACGCCGCGGCGTTGTTCGGCGCCGTCGAGCCGGAGTTGGACGCGTCGCGTTACCTGGAGGGCGAGGCGCGCACGCTCGAGTCCCGCTTCGCGCGCGAGCTGCTGCGCCGCATCGAGCAAGAGCCGCCGGGCCGCCAGCGCGAGGTGGCCCGGGCCGCGCTGTACTACGGCCTGGAGGCGATCGTGCACGGCCGCATCCGCCGGCGCTGGGAGCCTGACGCGGCGCCGGCGGCGCCGGCGGCGCCGGCCGAGGGAGACCAACGGTGAAATTCGTGTCGCTGCGGGTGCGCGGCTTCGGCGCGCTGCCGGCCGGCGAGTACCGCTTCGGCGACCGCACGCTGGTGCTCGAGGGCAACGCGGCCGGAAAGTCGACCCTCGCCGCCGCCCTGCGCGCCGCGCTCTACGGCCTGCCGGACGACCGCCGCAGCCAGCGCGTCATCACCGACCACGAAGCGCTCAGACCCTGGCGCGGAGACGACTTCGCCATCTCCCTGGAACTGGAGGCCGGCGGCGCGCGCTTCATCGTCGAGCGCGACTTCGGGCGGCAGGGAGGGGCGGGCAGGCTGGCGGTGTACGACGACCGGCGCGTCGAGGTGACAGAGAAGTTCCTGGCGGGCAAGGGGCGCGACAACGTCGGCCCGCTGCTGGCCGGCGTCGGGCCCCAGGAGTTCGAACGCGCCGTGCTGGCGGGGGAGAGCGCCTGGGGACGCTGGGACACGGCCGACACGGGCGGCCTGGTCGACCTGCTGGGGCGCGCGGTCACGGCCGGCGGCGGGGGCGGCACCGCGGCGGCGGC
The DNA here is from genome assembly GCA_964461255.1 of uncultured Fibrobacteraceae bacterium. Classification (GTDB taxonomy): domain Bacteria; phylum Krumholzibacteriota; class Krumholzibacteriia; order LZORAL124-64-63; family LZORAL124-64-63; genus CAYWTR01. Next base: position 21,227 of record CAYWTR010000021.1, read on the forward strand.
GCTGGCGGCCTGCGACGAGGCGCTGCGCGCCTACCCGGGCGTCACCCTGGCCGGCCCGGGCCTGGTCGACAACGAGATCAAGCGTCTCAACGAGCGGCTGGACCGCGGGCGGGCGCGCGCCGGCGAGTTGGAGCGGGAGCTGCAAGAACGCCGGGCGGAGTTGACGGGCCTGGCGCAGCGGCGCGGAGAGCTGGAGGCGTTGGACGGCGAGCTGCGGTCAAACCGCCGCCGCCTGTTGCTGGTCCAGGCGGCCGCGGCGCGGCGAGAACTGGCGGCGCGGTCCCAGATCGAAGAGGAACTGGCGAGAGCCCAGGCGCGGGCGGACGAACTGGCGCCGCTGGCGGGATTCCCGGCGGAACGCGAGGAGGGGCTGGCCAAGCTGGCGGAGCGGGCGGCGCAATTGCGCGCGCAGGCGCGGTTCGAGCAACGACGCGGCGAGGAGAAGATCGCGCCGCAACTGGCCAAGGTCGAGCAGGAGGCCGCGCGCGTCGGACCCGCGGCGCCCGACGGGGAGACGGAGGCGCTGGCCGCCGATCTGGGGGCGGCGCGGGAGCGCGTCCAGGCGCTGGCGGAGGTCGAGGGTCAGCTCGCGGCGCTGCGCGAACGCATCGCCGAGAGCGGCGAGTCGCCGGAGCTGATGGCTCGCCTGCACGCCGGGCTGCCGCGGCTGGCCGAGACGGAGAGGCAGTTCCTGCATGAGCAGCAGCGTGTGGAATTCGAGCTGGCCGAGAACGAGCGCCGGCGCGTGGAGGAAGAGACGCAGCTGCGGCGCGACATGCGGGAGTGGGAGCGGGCGGCCGCCCGCGCCCGCCGGCGGCGGCTGCTCGGCGGCGCGGTCGCGCTGCTGGGCGTTCTGACCGCGGTCGCGGCTCAGTGGTCTGGGCTGCGCGACTCGCTGCCGCTGCCGCTGGAGGCGTTGCTGGCGGCCGGCGCGTCGCTGTCCATCGCCGGCCTGCTGGCCGCCGTGACGGCGCATCGTCGGGCTGCCGCTCTGGAACAGCGCCGCGCGCTGCAGGGCGAGCAACGACTGGCGCGGCTGGCGTTGGACCGCGAAGGGGATGCCGGACGCGACACGGTGCGCCGCGAGCGGCTGGTCGCCATGGAGCCCGTCGTGCTGGGGCGCGACGCCGCCTGCGGCGAGCCACGGGGCGAGTTCCTGCAGCTGTACCGCCGCTACGATGCCTTCCGCAACCGCTTCGACGCCTGGTTCAGGTTGCGCGAGCGGGCCGCGGTCGAACGCGCCGAACTGGATCGTCTGCTGACGCGCCTGGCGCCGCAACTGTCCGGGGGCACTCCGGCCGGCGCGGAGGAGGACGCCGCGCTTCTGCTCGAGCGTGGCGATGCCGAGCTGCGGCGGCGCCGCCAGGCGGCGCGCCTGCGCGACGAACTGGCGTCCTTGAGCGCGTTGCTGGCGGGCGCCGAGGCCGAACAGGCGCGGCTGACCGCCGAGGCGGAGCGTGTCGGCGCGGATGCCGCCTTGCTGCTGCAGTCGCTGCCTGCGGCGTGCCGGCTCGAGGGCGAGGGGGCGGACGCGGCCGTGGATCCCGCCGCTCTGCTGGCGCGCGACCCGCGCGCCGCGGCCCAGTGGTTCTCCACCATGGCGGCGGAGGCGCGCGAGCTGGAGCGCTTGCGCGCACGGACAATCCCGGAGCTGGAGGGGCGGCTCGGCGCTCTGCCGCCCGGCGCCGACTCGCGCGCGGTGCTCGAAGCGGTGGCCCGTGAGCTGGGGCCGGCGAGCGCCGTCGGGGGCGGACTGGACGATGGCGAACCGGCGGTCGCCAATGCGGGGGATCTGATCGCCGCCGGCGAGCGGTTGCGCCGGCGGCGCGATGCCCTGGCGGCGCAGGTCGAGGCGCAGGCGCGCGAACTGGCCGAGTTCGAGCGGAGGCGCCGGGAGGAAGCGCCCCGCCTGAGCGCCGAGATGGAGGCCGCCGCCGACGCCCTGGACCGGGCGCTGCGCTACCGTGATGCCGTGACGCTGGCGCGCGTCGAGATCGAGCGGCTCGGCGCCGAGGTCTACCACCAGTGGGCCTTGCGCCTGGAAGAGGACGCCGCCCTTCTGGTCGCGCGCCTCTGCCCCGAGATCACCGCCCTCGCCTTCACTCCCGAGCTGGACTACCGCGTCACCCTGGCCGACGGCCGGCTGCTTTCCTCGGCTCTGGCCGAACGGCAGCTGAGCGCCGGCCAGCGCGATCAGATCGTGCTGGCCATCCGCCTGGCGCTGTCGCGTTTTCTCGGCCGGGCCGGCGACCCGCTGCCGCTGGTGCTCGACGATCCCTTCGCCCGCTACGATGACCAGCGTTTCGCCCGCGCCATGCGCGTCCTGTGCGAGGAGGTCCCCGCGCAGCAGATCATCCTCATGACGACGCAGGCGGTGCGCCTGAGCTGGCTGGCGCAGGCCGATCCCGAGGCGGCCGCCGGCTGGAGCCGGCTGGATCTGCCCTGATGTGCCGCGCGCCCGGCCATGGCGCGCGCCCTGCCTCAATGGAATTCCAGGAAGGGATCGTCGCCGGCGCGGGGACGCGCCTCGCCGATCCAGGCGGCGCAGAGCGCGCCGGCGGCCAGGACTGCGTCCTGCAGCTCGGCCGCGCGCGCGGGCGGGACCGCCGTCAGCAGGCCACCCGAGGTCTGCGGGTCGTTGAGCAGGCCGATCATCTCCTCGCCCAGGGCGGAGGCGTAGACGATGGCGGAATCGGCCCAGAGACGATTGGCGCGGGTGCCGCCGCAGGTGTGTCCGGTGCCGCAGAGCGCCACCGCGTCCGGCAGCAGCGGCAGCGCCGCGGTGTCGATGGCGAAGGTCAGGCCGGCGCCGCGCGCCATGCCGAGCGCGTGGCCGGTCAGGCCGAAGCCGGTGATGTCCGTGGCCGCGGTGGCGCCGCGGGCGGCCAGCACGAGGCCGGGCGTGTTCAGCGCGCACATGGTCGCCGCCAGGGCGCGGTAGCCCTCGCTGTCCGGCGGCAGCCGCCCGGCGCGGTGCGCCGTGGCCAGGGCGCCGGTGCCCAGCGGCTTGGTCAGCAGCAGGCGGTCGCCCGCGCGGGCGCCGTCGTTGCGCAGGATGCGCGCGGGGTGGACCAGGCCGGTGACGGCCAGCCCGAACTTGACCTCGACATCGCGCACCGTGTGGCCGCCCGCGACCGCGACGCCCGCCTCGGCGCACTTCTCGGCGGCGCCGGCCAGGATCTCGCGCAGCACCGCCGCCGGCAGCTCGGTGTGCGGGTAGCCGCAGAGATTGACCGCCGCCAAGGGGCGGCCGCCCATGGCGTAGACGTCGCTGAGCGAATTGGCCGCCGCCGCCTGCCCGAAGGTGTGCGGATCGTCGACCACCGGCGTGATGAAATCGGCGGTCACGACCAGGGCCCGCTCATCGTCGAGCAGGTAGACTCCGGCATCGTCCCCCGTCGCGAACCCGACCAGCAGGGCGGGATCGACGGCCGCGGGCAGCCCGCGCATGACCTCGGCCAGGTCCCCCGGACCCAGCTTGGCCGCTCAGCCGGCGCTCTTGGCGAAGCGCGTCAGGTGGATCTTCTCGCCCGGCAGCATGCTCACCTCCCTTCCCGCCGCGGGGGCGCTCAGAAGGTGAAGGTGTCCTCGAACTGGAAGACGTTCTTGCCGTCGCGCGTGCGCGCGAACTCGAACCGGAAATGCTGGGTCGACAGGTTGATGTGCGCGCCCGCGCCCCAGCTCAGATGGGCGCGGCCCGGCTTGGCGCCGTCGTACCAGGCGTCGCCGGCGTCGAAGAAGAAGTGCGTGCCGATGCCGATCACGCGCCCGTCGGGCGAGATCGGCATCAGGAACAGCGGCCAGCGGTACTCGGCCGTCAGCAGGTAGCCCTCCTCGCCCTCGAGCGAGGCGTAGCTGACGCCGCGGATGGTGGCGGGTCCTCCCCAGTACAGCCGATCCTCGGGCGGCACCGGGCCGTCGACGCGGCGCCCCCAGGCGCGCAGGCCGAGCACGTGCCGCCACGGCGTCGGCAAGAACCGCCGCAGGTCCAGCACGGCCTCGCCGTACGAATCGAAGGCGGCGCCGAGCACGCCGCGCACGGTCGCGCGGTAGTAGCCGCCGCGCAACGGATAGTACTCGATGTCGCGGCTGTCCCAGCCCAGGGTCGCGCCCACGACCCAGCGCTCGCGCCAGCCGGAGCTCCAGGTGAGCAGCCCCGGGCTGCCGCTGCCGCGGTCGGGCGCGGTCTCGCTGAAGGTGTCACGCTGCTTGAAGCCGACGTAGCCAGCCTCGCCTTCCAGATAGAGCGGCGGGCGCAGCCGCCACTGAAGCCGCCCGCCGGCCTCCCAGCGCTGGTACCCGGTGGGACGGAAGACGAAGTCGGCGCGCTCCCAGCCGGCGGTCGCCTCGGCCCACAGCGCGCGCCGGTTCAGCAGCCACGGTCGCTGCCAGGTCAGCCGGTAGCCATGGACACGATGCCACATGGCCGTCAACTCGAGCGTCTCGCCGCGGCCGCGGAAATTCCCCTCGCGCAGGCGCCCGCCCAGCAGGTACTTGTGCCGCCGGTCGTACTGGATCAGCGGGTGCCCGCGCAGGGTCTTCTCTTCCTCGACGCTGATGGCGATGTCCACCGCGCCGTCGTCGTTCTCCTCGGTGACGATGTCGACATAGGCGAAGTAGCCCAGATCCTCCAGGTCGTCCCAGGCCCGCTCCAGCCACCTCTCGTCGAAGGGGTCGCCGGGGCCCAGGCCCAATTCGCGCCGGATGATCGCCTGGTTGCTCGGACGCGCTCCCGAGATGGTGACGGCGCCGATCACCGGCGCGGCGGAACGGTCGCCGAAGAACGCGAAATGCCGCGCCGCCTCGTCAACCGCGGCGCCGGCCTCGTCGCCCGCGGGCGCAAGCGCCTGCGCGGCGCTGGTGTCGGGCGGCGCCGATGCCCCACCTGGCGATGAGGACAGCAACCACAGCGCAGCGCCGAGAGCCACGGCCGATCTCCATCCAAGTCCTTGATTGCATTGCAGCATGACCGGTCAGCTTTCGGAGATGTCAACGCCGCCCGCTCGTGCGGGCTCCACTTGATAGCACGGCGTGCGAACATCTGTCCAGTACCGCCGGTCCACATTCCGTTGCGCCCTACCGGCGGTGAGCACCGGACTGCGTGCCTGTGCCGGTACGCATCGTGCGAGCAGGCCTGGCTGAGCATGTGCAGCTACAAAGATTGTGCGCCGATTGGTTCGGGTGGGGCGGACGCCGGAGTGGGTGCGGCGGCACCTTCGCAGCTGCGTGGTGGCCGTGCCGAGGCGGGCGCGCGGCAGACGATGGTCTCGCAGGCCAGGCCCACCGCGGCCAGCCATGGAGCCACCAGCGCGGGGGTGACGGCGGGCAAGGACACGCCCGGCGCGGGCGCGGCGGCCGCCTGGCTGTCCAGCCAGCGCGCCAGCCGGTCCTGCAGCAGCGTGGCCGCGACGCGCCGGATGAACGGCTCGCCCACCTCCTCGGCGTGGCGCAGGAAGGCGTTGAAGAAGAGCGCGGGGTCGGCCACGCGCAGGTCGGCCTCGCCCGTCAGGGCGGCGCCGCTCCAGCGGACGGCGAGCGGCCGCTCGGTGTCGAGGAAGAGCAGGCGCGCGCCCGGCGGCACGTCGCCCGCTTCCTCGCCGATGCGCAGCAGGTGGCCGCCGTCGAGCAGCGCGGCGCGCAGCTCGCCGTCGAGCGTCAGCAGCGCCAGACGGCCCGCCTCCAGCCGCAGCTGCAGCGATCTGCCGGCGAACGAGGCCAGATCGAGAGGCCCCTCGATCACGCCGTCGTCCGGCCCGCCGCTCCAGGCCAACGGTCCGGCGCCCGCCTCCATCTCCTCACAGTCGGCGCGGCGGCTGTTCAACAGACGGCCCAAGGTGCTGCCGGACATTCTCCACTCCTGGTGCGGCGGGCGCGCCGCGGCTCAGATCTGGCCGCGCGACCCGCCGTCGCGCGATCCATGCAATTCCGATTCCCAGCCCAGGCCCAGCAGGAAATTGCGTTCCTCCGCCGCGGCCTCGAAGTCGTTGAGCCCTTGCCAGAGGAGGCCGGCGTCCTCGCGAAACCACTCTTCGGCGGCCAGGCCGTCGGTCAGGCGGGAAGCCAGGCCGCACAGCTGCTCCAGCAGAGCCAGCAGCCGCAGATCGACCTCTTCCAGGTCCAAGGCCGCGTTCGCGCTCAGCGCTATCTCGCCCTGGCGGTTGAGGCGGCGCAGGATGGAACCGATCTCCTCGACCAGATGATCGACGATCGCGCTCTGCTCGCTCGTGATCAGCTGCGGCTGGCGCTCCACCACGCCCAGCAGATGATCGCCGCAGCGCTTGAGCAGCCGGCCCATGGCCACGCGGAAATCGCGTTCGGCGATGCGCGCTCGGCGGCGCGAACGGTACATCTCGTATCGGGGCAGCCGGTCGTAGACGGGGGTCAAGGGAGCCGGTCCGAGCGTGGCGGCGCGCGTCATGATGCCGTCCTTGCGGTTGTCCTTCCCGATGTGTCGCCTCAGGAGCGGGGCGCGCGTCGGGACGCGGCGCGCCGCGGCGGGCAACCGCAAGGAGCGTTCCAGGATCACGCGCCGCGGCCTCCGGCGATGCGGGGGCGGGCGGCGCGGCAAACGCTCGCGGCGACGCCGTTTGCGAAGGGCGGCAAAGCTTGCCGGGACGGCAAGACCGACTCGCGCTGCGCGGCGCAGGGCAAAGGGCGCGGCGTGCGCGCGTGCGGGTCTTGCAGATTGCGGGGCGGTCAGACAGGCCAGCGGTCGAGCACGCGGTTGCGCAGCGCGCCCATCCTTTCGATCTCGATCACGACCTCGTCGCCGGGCCGGACGAAGACCGGCGGATCGCGGAACACGCCGACGCCGGCCGGGGTGCCGGTCGAGATGATGTCGCCGGGCAGCAGGGTCATATGCCGGCTGGCGTAGGCGATCAATTCGTCGGGAGGAAAGATGAGATCGGCCGTGGTGCCGTTCTGCATCGGGCGGCCGCTCAGCGTCTGCGTGACGCGCAGGCCGAGCGCCAGATCGGGCAGCTCGTCGGGGGTGACGATCCAGGGTCCGCAGGGTCCGCCGGTGTCGATGCTCTTGCCCCGGAACCATTGCTTGTCCGAGTACTGCGCCTTGCGGTCGGAGACGTCGTTGAAGCACATGTAACCGGCGATGTGCTCGCGGGCCTGCTCGCGCGCGATGGCGCGGCCGCGCCGGCCGACCACCACCGCCAGCTCGGCCTCGCAGTCGACCTGGTCCAGATCGCCGCCGTCGAGCACGATGGGGCCGTACGGCGCCTGCAGACACGACGGCGCCTTGGCGAACAGCAGCGGCTTCGGCGGCAGCGGCTTGTCCTGCTCGGCGGCATGGTCGCGGTAGTTCAGCCCGACGGCGATGATCTTCGACGGCTCCGGCACGGGCGGCAGCAGCAGAGCGGGCTCGGGGTCTCGCCGCACCGCCGCCGCCGGCGGATCCGCCGCCAGCCGCCGCACCCGTTCCCAGGCCGGGGGTGCGAACAGCTCGTTCCAGCGCGCTGGCAAGGCGGGGTCGGCGGCCGGCAGGTCGAGCCAGGCGCCGTCGGCCAGAACCACGCCGGGCCGGGCCGCTGCGCCGTCGCGGAAGGTGATCAGCTTCATGGCGGCTCATTATAGAGAAAGGCCGGGCGCATGTCCCGGCCTTTCTGACCGCGCCGCCCCGCGGCCGGCCTTCGCATCGCTACTTGATCTCGATCTTGCGCGGCAGCGCCTGTTCGCTCTTGGGCAACGTGATGGTCAGGCAGCCGCGGTCGAGCCGGGCGGCGACCCCGTTGGCGTCGATGCCCCGGCCCAGGGTGAAGACGCGGCGGTAGACCACCTCGCCGGTGCCGCCGCCGTGCAGGTGACGGAAGCCTTCGGGCGCTTCCATCTTCCGGGTGGCCGCCACCCGCAGCTCCTGGTTCTCGATCTCCAGCTGCAGCTCCTCGCGGCTGACGCCCGGCAGATCCATCCTAATCATGTACTCCTTCTCGCCCTCCAGCACCTCGGCCCAGGGGGTGAGCTGGGCCTGCGCAGCGTCGCGCCCATTGCCCTGGCTCTCGCTCCACAGGCTGTCCATCATCTCGTTGAGACGGGCGAAGGGAATCATCGCGTTGATCATGGCTCGTCCTCCTGTTCTATCCGGTCCCGGTAATTTTCTGGTTCACTGCTGCATCGTCCGCTGTATCATGCGCCGCCCCCATTTCTGGCGGCCCGCTCCTTGCCGGTCGTCCTGGCCTGGCGGCGACGTGTCCGGGCGCAGCCATTACAATGCGCGTGCCCGCTGCGGAAACGACGGCTGTTGTTCTTATAAGATGTTAACATCAATTAACTTGACGGTGATTTCTCCGCGGTTGGGGCGCTTGCTGGAACCCGCCGACACCGGTAGCCCCACCCGCCTGTCATGTCACAATGGCAGTTTTCCTGTTGGATGTGTCGGTGCTGTCAGGAGCAGGTGGGTTCTCACGGCGGCGTTGGCGGCGGCGACGCTCTGCGGGGCGGGCGTGGCGGCGGGTCGGGCGGACGAGCCGGCGGCTGCCGCATCCGAGGCGCCGGACAGCAGCGCCACGCGCGCCGCGCCGCTGCGTGTCGGCCGCGTGACCGTGGTGCGCGAGGACATCTTCACGCCCGAGGAGCTGGCCGACGGCGCCGGGCCGTTGCAATGGCTGCGGCGCGGCATGAACACGCTGCACACCACCACGGGCGAGGGGGTGGTGCGGCGCGAGCTGCTGCTGCGCCCGGGCGATCCCCTTGCGGAAGAGGCGCTGCGAGAGAGCGAGCGCAACCTGCGCGACCTCGGCTTCCTGACCGACGTCGCCGTGGTGGCGGTGGACACGTTGCCCGACGGGGCGGTCGATATCGAGGCGCGCGTGCGCGAGACCTGGTCGCTGCGCACGCAGCTCGCCTACGCGCGCGACGCGAGCGGGCAGAACCGCTGGTCGCTGGTGGCTGCGGACAAGAACTTCGCGGGACGCGGGGTCGAGGTGACGGCCGGCGCCGGCGGCGATCAGGACCGCGACTTCCGCCTGCTGGGCTACAGCAGCCGCCGCTTGGCGGGGCGGCCGTACCGCGTGCTGCTGCAGATCGCAGACCAGAGCGACGGCCACAGCCTCGCCGCTCGGGTCGAGCGGCCGTTCTACGCGCAGGCCGATGCCTGGGGCGTGCAGCTCTGGGGGTGGGACCAGAGTTTCCTGCCGCGCTACTACCTGAGCAACGCGGGGCCGGCCGGACTGGATCCGTCGCGCCCGGCGAGCCTGTACGCGCAGCTGCGCCGCGCCGACAGCGGGGCGCGGCTGATCTGGCTGCGCCGCGCCGCCGGCGCCGAGCGGGGTCGGCTGGCGCGTCTGGGGGGCGGTCTGGAGATTCGCCGCGTCGTCTACGACCTGCCGGGCGAGGGGTTGGCCCTTTCGGACGGGCGGCGCGCCGACGCCGGCTTCCTCGCCGACGCGGGCGCGCCTCTGCTGCGCGAGGAGGGAGTGACGGCGCTGCCGCTGGCGGCATTCGAGACCCTGGGGCGCGCCTGGACCACCGGCCGCTACCTCAACCAGTACGGGCCGATGGAGGATGTGCTGCTGTCGCCCCAGCTGTACCTGGAAGGGGGGCTGTCGCTGCGCGTTCTGGGCGCGACGGACGAGCGCGCGCGGTTGACGCTGCGGGCGGCCGACTGGTCGCGCGCCGCCGGCGGGCTGCTGCTGCTGCGGGCGCGCGGCGAGGCCACCTTCGGCGCGCCGGCGCAGCGCGGCGCACGCGGCGAGCTGGTCGCCGGCTGGATGGGCGGGGGCGATGGCCCCTGGCTGACCCGGCTCTTCGCCGAGGCGGCGGCCGGCGATCGCCTGGACGGCTACGACGCCCTGCTGTTGGGCCTGGAGCGCGGCCTGCGCAGCCTGGAGTTCGACGGCATGGCCGGCGACCGCCTGGTGCGGTGGAACGTCGAGCGCGGGCTGGTCCTGCCGGGCGAGGCGCTGGGATTCTACAAGCTGGGTCTGGCGGTCTTCTACGCCGGCGGCGCCGCCTGGTGGCGTGACGAGGCCCGAGGTCTGCGCGACGCGCGGCACGAGGCGGGCGCCGGGCTGCGCATCGGTTCGATCCGCTCGGCGCGCGTCGAGACGGTGCGGTTGGATCTCACCTGGCCGCTGGCCGGCGGCGGACCGGAGCTTACGGCCGTGACCGGGGGACTGTTCTGAGCTAGCATCGCCGCGCGGGGGCGCCGCCGCCCCCATCTCCCGGCGGAGGGATCTTGCGCGCCAGCCGCAGCGTGGCCAAGAACACCATCCTGCTGTCGGTCGGGCTGCTGGCCGGCCGCTTCCTCTCGGTGTTCGTCTGGCGCAAGATGGCGCCCATCCTCGGGCCCGGCGGGGTCGGCATCTGCACGCTTGCCATCGACATCTCCGTGATCATGGTCACGGTGGCGAACTTCGGCCTGGGCACCCTGATCACGCGCGAGATCGGCCGCGACCGGCGCCTGACGCGGCCGGTGTTCCTCGTCTCCTCCAGGATCCGGCTGGGGTTGGGCCTGCTGTGCTACGCGGCGCTGCTGGCCTACACCCGCCTGTCCGGCTTCAGCGGACTGCAGCAGGCGGCGCTGCTGGTGATGGGCCTGGCGGTCTTTCTGGAGACCGAGGCGATGGCCTGCGACGCCGTGCTGCAGGCGCACGAGAGGGTGGAGTTCCAGACGCTGGGCCAGCTGGCGTCGGCCGTGGTCTACGTCGGGCTGGCCTTCTGGTGGCTGGATCTGGGGCTGGGAGTGATGGGGATCATCTGGGCCAACATCGCCAGCCGCGTGGTGCGGCTGGGCGTGATGGCGCCCTTCATGGCGGCGCGCACCGGACCGTGGCTGCGGCAGGTCTCCGGCGCGCCGGACGTGCGGGCGATGACCCGCATGGCGTGGCCGCTCTTTCTGGCGACGACCTTCGGCGTCCTGACCTACAAGTTCGACATGCTGCTGTTGATGGCGTTCCTTGGCGAGCGGTCGGTCGGGATCTATGCGCTCGGGCACCGCGCGCTGGACTACCTGGTCTACGCGCCCAACATCTTCGCGACCGCGCTGTTCCCCGCCATGGTGCGCTATGCCGCGGCCAGCGGCCAGGACGCCGCGCGGCTGAGCGAGCGCGCGCTGCGTTACATGGTGCTGGCGGTGCTGCCGTTGACCTTCTTCTGCATGCTGGTGGCGGCGCCCCTGACGCGCTGGCTGGCCGGGGGCGCCGAGGAGTTCGCCGATTCGATCGTCGTGTTCCGGATCGTGGTGTGGGGGATGCCCTTCCAGGCGATCAGTCTGATCCTCAACCGCATGCTGATCACCGGGGGGCACGAGCGGGTCTTCGTGCGCATCGTCGTGGTGTCGCTGGCCGTCAACCTGGGTCTGAACCTGTTCCTGATTCCCCGCTATGGCTACTTCGGCTCCAGCTGGGCCGTCGTGGCCAGCCTGGCGACCGGCACGCTGCAGCACTTCTACTACATCTGGCGGACGGGCATGAGCGTGCCGTGGCGGCGCGCGCTGGGCGGTCCGGCGCTGGCGCTGGGGGCGGCCTGGCTGGCGGCCGTGGCGCTGGCCAGGACCTTGGCGCCGGCCTGGGGCACGGACTGGCTGGCGCTGCCGCTGGCGGCCGGCTGGGGCCCGCTGCTGGCCGTCACCGGCCTGACCGGCGGGCTGTACGCGGCGGCGATCGCCGGGCTGCGGGTGCTGACCGGCGCGGACCTGGCGTTGCTGCGCCAGCTCGCGCGCCGCGACGAGGAGGGATGAGCCGATGGAGAGCGGGCTGGCCGGCCGCACGATCGTCATCACCGGCGCCTCCAGCGGCATCGGCCTGGCCTGCGCCGAGCGCCTGGCCGCGGCCGGATGCAACCTGGTGCTGCAGGGGGGGCAAGGGGTGCCGCGTCTGCGCGCCTGGGTCGAGCAGCGCGGGCTGGCCGCGCGGGCGCTGGTGGGCGGCGCCGCCGTCGAAGACGCGGCGCAGGTCGAGGCGCTGCTGGCGGCGGGCGCCGACCGCTTTGGCCCGCTGCACGGCTGCGTGGCCAGCGCCGGCATCTGGCCGCCCGAGGAAAGGGCCCTGTGCGATGAGGAGACCGAGCGCATCGCGCGGGTCGTCGCGGTCGATCTGCTAGGGGCGATCTGGACCGCGCGCGCTTTCCAGCGCCAGGCGCGCGCGCGCGGCGCGAGGGGCACCAGCCTGGTGCTGATCGGTTCGACCGCGGGCCGCTTCGGCGAGGCGGGGCATGCCGCCTACGCCGCCGCCAAGGCCGGCCTTCGCGGCCTGCTGTTTTCCTACAAGAACGAGATCGTGCGCTTCGATGCGGACGGCCGTGTCAACCTGGTCGAGCCGGGCTGGACGCTGTCGCCCATGACCGAGCAAGCGCTGCTGGACGACGAGCAGGTGACCCGCGTGGTGCGCACGATGGCGCTGCGCCGCATCGCGCGCGCCCAGGACGTGGCCGCCGCCTGCGCGTTCTTCCTGTCGCCGCTTCTGGCGGCCCACGTGACCGGACAGACGCTCGCGCTGGCCGGGGGCATGGAGGGACGCGTGCTGTGGGACCGGGACGAGATCGACCCGGAAGCGATCCGCCGCCGTCTGCGCGCGGCCCGGGAAGAGCCGCGAGGGGAGGCGCCGTGAAGGGAGGCGGCCCGCCCTATCTGGCGCTGATCGGCGAGCCGGCGGCCGCGCCGCCGGCTGACTGGCCGGATCGGCTGCCGGCGGCTCTGGACGCCGCCAACCTGGACACGGCCGGCGCGCTCGCCTCGCGTCTCGCCCCCGCCGCCGGGGGGTTCCAGGGGGTGCTGCACCGGCCGGCAGGGGCGGTCGACGCGCTGATCGTCCTGGAGGAGGAGCTGGCCGGTTTGCCCCTGCGCTTCGGCCTGGGCTGGGGGCCGCTGGACCAGGCGCCGCGCGTCGCGGCGGTGGGTCTGGCAGGGCCGTGCCTGGAGGCGGCGCGCCGGGCGCTGGCGCGCGGACGCGTCCGGCGCCGCTGGGTCACCGCGCTGGGCTGGGGCGTGCGCCGCGACAAGGTCCTCAACGGGGTCTTCGCCCTGCTGGGCACGCTGCGCTCGGCGTGGACGCCGCGCCAGGCCGAGATCGTGGCGGCGGCGAGGCGCGCGGTCAGCCAGAAGGAAGTGGCCGCGGCGCTGGGCGTGCGGCCCTCGGTGATCAGCGAGGCGCTGGCCGCCGCCCGCTACCGCCGCGTGCTCGAGGGCGAGGAAAGCCTGCGACAGCTCTTCGAAGTGCTGGGCGAGCCGTGAAACGCCGCGACCGCCGGGGCTCCCCGCGGCCTAGTCCCGGAACCACTCCGGCTCGTTGCCCGGCTTCCATTTGATGTTGCAGCCGAGGCTGGGTCGCTGCTGGGCCGGGACTGGCTCGCCCGCCAGCAGCGCGTCGGCGGCCGCGCGCAGATCCGCGCCCGTGACCGGCGCGGCGGCGCCGGGGCGACTGTCGTCGAACTGTCCGCGGTACGCCAGGCGGCGCTCCCCATCGAAGAGGTAGAAGTCCGGCGTGCAGGCCGCGCGGTAGGCGCGGGCGACAGTCTGCTCCTCGTCAAACAGATACGGGAAGATGTAACCCGCCTCGACGACCTCGCGCGCCATCATCTCCGGGCTGTCCTCGGGATGGGTCCGCACGTCGTTGCTGTTGATCGCGACGATGGCCAGGCCGCGCGGCTGGTAATCGCGCGCGAAGCGTGCCAGGCCGTCGCGGATGTGTTTGACGAACGGGCAATGGTTGCAGATGAAGGCCACCAGCAGGGCGGGCGCCGCCGCGAAATCGTCCCGACGGTGGACGCGGCCGGCGGGGTCGGGCAGCTGGAAGTCGGGGGCGGGCGTGCCGAGCGGCAGCATCGTCGAGGCGGTCTTGACCATGGTCGTCCCTCCGGCGGGCTGAGGTCCGGGCGACAGTATAGCACGGGCGCTCCCGGAGGAGCGCCCGTGTCGGAACGGCGGCGCGGACTACTTCACCAGCATCAAGGGACGCGTCTCGCTGGCGCCGCCCGCGGTCAGGCGGCAGAAGTAGGCGCCCGAGGCGACCGGGCGGCCCTGGTCGTCGCGGCCTTCCCAGCGCACGGCGTGCTCGCCGGCCGGCAGCGTGCCCGCCGCCAGGGTGGCGACGCGACGCCCGTCAAGACCGTGGATCGCCAGCGCCACGTCCTGCTCGCCGGCCAGGCGGAAGCGGATCTCGGTCGCCGGGTTGAACGGATTGGGGAATCCGCCCAGCAGCGAGGCGGCGCGCGCCGGCGTCTCGCCCACCGCCGTTGGGTCGAACTCGATGGCGCTGAGGAAGCGCGTGACGGCCTGCAGCACGGCGCGGCTGTTGACATCCTGCAGATAGGCGGTGGCGCGCAGCTTGCCGTAGGACCAGCCGGGGTTGAGCGGGCAATCCAGGACGAGGCGGTGCACGCCGCCGCCGGTGGGCATCGGCACGGTGCCGTAGGTGTCGGGGAAGTAGTAGCGCATGGCCTGGTTGTGGATCGGCTCGCCGTTGGAGCCGAGGTAGTGGATGTCATCCTCCGTGACGGCCACGAGCAGGCGGAGATCCTGACTGGGCCGCAGCATCTCGAGATGCTCGACGTCCACCGTCAGCTTCTGCGTCGCGGGGTTCCAGGAGAGACCGATGGTCGACGAAGTCGCCATCTGCTTGCGCGCCTCGAAGGCGGCCGCGAAGCCCGGTCCGTCGGTGCCCATGTCGACGTTGCCGTCCATGAAGAAGTTGGGCACGCCGCTGACGCCGTACTCGCTGACCAGGGCCTGCGCCTGCAGAGGGTTGGCGTTGTACATGATGTCGGCCCCGGGCCACCAGACATGGATGCGGATCAGGGCCACGGCGTCGCCCTGGCCCGGCATGTAGGAATCCATCGCCTGGTTCGCCTGCACGCAAGGCGGGCAGCCGGCGTTGGTGAACAACAGGCCCAGCGGGACGCGCTGCTGCGTGTAGCTGTCGTTGTACGCGCGCGCCGAGTCGTTGAGCGGGTTCAGGTCGCCCGCCAGAGCGGCGGTGGCGCGCAGCTCGTAGAGGTGCCCGGCGGCGACGGTGACGGGAGTGAAGCTCACGGTCGTCTGCTGGTCGGACGGCAGCGGCCCGACCGTGACCGTCTCGCTGGCGATGGCCGCGCCCGACTCCAGCACCTCCATCGTCAACTGGAAGGTCTCGGCCGACAGGCCGTTGTTGAGCACGGTTGCGCGGGGGGTGAACTGCGCCCCGGCGGCGTAGTGCTGATCGGCGGGCGAGACCGAGGCGGCCATGATGTCGCGCTCGAGCAGCTCGTACAGCCGCACGTCGTCGATCAACCAGATGTCGGCGTTGGTGCCTGTGTAGCGGAAAGCCACGTAGACGGTGGACGCGCCGGCCCAGGGCGAAAGGTCGACGGTCACCGGGCCGCCGCCGAAGCCGGCGATGGCATGGTTGGCCGGCGTCATGTCCATCACGACGGTGTAGCCGGCCGGATTGGTGGGGTTGCTGGTGCTGACCATGATGTAATGGTGGTGGCCGCGCGCCACCCAGTTGACCTCTTCCTCATAGAACTCGAGCTTGGGCTGGGTCAGCGTCGACAGGTTCAGCGGCTTTGTGACCAGCCATTCGTCCTGCGTCTGGATGGCGCTGCCGTTGCGGCACATCGCGCTGCGCAAGCCGGTGCGCGCGGCCGAGGTCGTGACCGCCCACTGGTAGCCGGCGCCCAGATGAAGGATTTGCCAGCCGGTCGGCGGCCAGTTGGACTCGAAGCTCTCGAACATGTAATCGAGCCGCGCGGGGGAGGCCTCGGGCGCGGCGATGACCTGGGACGCCTGCGGGTTGAAGACGGGCGCGGGCGGCGCGGAAGCAAAGGCGGACAGCGTCCCCACGACCGCGATCACCGCCACGAGCACAGCGAGACGTTGACGGATGGATTTCACAGGCCTTCCTCCCGATTGTCGGCCGGTCGCCGGTTTCTGGGCGCGTCTGGGCGTCAGAATGCTGCTTCTTCAGGAGCTGCGGCAGGGGGGTCGATGGCCGCTGGCGGGGCGGTCGCGACGGTCCGGCCACATCGCCGCGGCCATTCTAGCATGAATCCGAGTCTTTCATGGGGATTTTTGCTCCTCGCCCTGGGCCGGGCCTGCCGGGGCGCGGCAGGCAGTGGCGATCCGGGGGAGAGCGATGGCGTTCAGCGCCAGCGATCAAGGCGCAAGTCAACGCCCGCCATGAGCGTGCGGCCCGCCTCGGGCAAGCCGGTCTGGGCCCAGAGCATGCGATCCAGCAGATTGTTGACCCGCACGTACAGCTCGGCCCTGGTCACTCCCGCTCCCGGCTCGAGCCAGACCCAGGCCGCGCGCGCGTTCCAGGCGGCCTGCGCCGGCAGGCGACGCAGGCCATCGGTCGCCGTGCCGTCGGCCGACCAGCGCGGCCCGGACGCCGCCAACTCCAGCCCCAGCCGCCCCTGACGGATGGGCGACCAGTCGGCGGCGAGCAGCGACAGCCAGTCCGGGCGGTCCTCGGCTCTGGCCGCGTATTCGCCTTCGATCTGGCGGCGCGCGGCCAGGACCGTGTGGTGCGCCGACAGCGACAGGCGCGGCGCCGGTTGCCCCGCCGCCGCCAGCTCCAGCCCCAGCGTGCGGATGCGATCGACGTTGACGCGCTGGTACAGCCCAGGAGCATCCGTCAGCGCCACGCGCTCGATGCCGTCGCGCAGATGATCAGCGAACAGGCTCAGGCCGGCTTCCCAGCGCGCGCCGGAGGCCGACAGGCCGGCCTCGAGATGGTCCAACCGCTCGGGAGCCAGATCCGGGTTGGGCACGAACCGTCCCAGCGCGCCGGAGTAGAGCTCGCGCAGAGCCGGGAAACGGTGCCGCCGCGCCGCGGTCAGGTGCAGCAGAGCGCCGGCGCCCACGCCGCGTTCGGCTCGCACGTGGACCACCTCGGCGCCGTCGGCCTCGCGCGCGGGTTTGTCGCCGGTCTCGGGGGTCGAAGCCGCCTCCCAGCCGGCGCCCGCCTTCATCCGCCAACGCCGCCCCAGCCCGGCGGACGCTTCGGCTCCGATCGAGCCGAGCCACTGGGCGTAGGATTGCCGCGGGCCTTGCCACTGCAGCGCCTCGCGATGATGCCCGTAGCGCGCTGTCGCCTGCACGGCCACCGTCGAGGTCGGTCCCAGAGTGCGCGTCACGCGAGCGCGCGCCTGAGCCGTGCGATCGGTGTTCGTCTCGTAGTCGACACCTTCCGCCAGCGCCGGTCCGCTGTAGGAGATGTCGTCGTAGGGACGGATCTCCAACCGCTGCGCGTCGAGCGACACGTCCGTCGCCAGTTCCCAATCGCCGCCGCTGTCCAACGGTGTGTCGAACGCCAGTCCGAGCCAGGCCCGTCTGACCTCTGGATAGCGCCAGAAGCGGGCGTCCTGACCCAGGTGCAGCTCGGGCGGCACCCCCTTCTCGCCGTCGGCTGCCGCAAGGGTCAGGCGCAGAACCCCGCCGCGCTGCAGATTGCGGCGCAGCCGCAGCAGCATCGATGTCTGCTCCAGGTCGCTGGCCGCGCGCTCGCGTCCCGGTCCCTGGTTCGTCAGGCCCGCCAGCTCTTCTGGAACCACGAAGCCGGTGCGCTGGCGCCGCGCCGCGGCCGCCAGGAGCTGCCACGATCCGTCGCGCCGCAGGTGCAGCAGGTGCGCCTCGCGCAGCCTCGACTCGCCTGCCCGCAGGCCCAGCCGCGTGCGCGTGCCGTCGCTCGGCAGTTCGGCCGGCAGCAGCTCCACGACGCCGGCCAACGCCTGCGGTCCCGCCAGCGCGCCGCCGGGCCCGCGCGCCACGCGCGCCGTCCCGATCGCTTCGGCCGGCAGCATCGAGAGGTCGGACCGCTCGTCCCACGGCACGGTCAGCGGGACGCCGTCGAGTAGCACCCGCACGTGTCTCTCCGGCGCCCCGCGCACCATGAACTGGCTCTCGCCGCGCGAGTTGACATTGACCCGCGTGGCCGGCAACAAGGGGCCCAGATCAGCAACCGTGCTGACATCGCGCCTTGCCAGGGCCACCGCGTCGAGCACCGCCCTTCCAGGCGTCGCCGTCCGGCTGGTTGTCGCGCCAGCCACCTCGATCACAGGCACCACGCCCCAGATCGAATCGGCGGCCGCGCCCAGCCGCTCCAACAGCGCCGCCTCTGCGGGGTCGAGCATGGCCGGATCCGGCAGGGGATCGCCGGTGAAATCGAGCACGGGGAGCGAATCGGCTGCTGCCGCCTGCGTCGCCGCCTCGGAGTTCGGAGCGCCGGCAGAGAGAGCCAGGCTGGCCGGAGCGCAGACGGTCGCGGCCAGACCCAGGGCGGCGAACTGCAGGAAGCGTTTCATGGCGTGAAACTAATCACGCGGAACGCGGCCGGCAAAGAAACAGCGCGGTCCGGCGGCGGTGCGGAGCCGCCCGTGGCGGCGCGGCGCGACCGAAGCGCCGCCGTGACGCGGCCGCGGAAGACATGCGAGGTGAGGCCCCGGGACCATCGACGACAATGGCAGGCAGGTTCCTTGACGAATCGTGCCGAACCGTGCCCTCGTCTATCATAACATGTTATTGATAAACAACTTATAACTTTACCCGGGTAAAGGCAACTTGGCACAATACTCTTCATAGATGCCGGCAGGATCGACAAGGCGGACGCACCCGGGCATGTCAGGATGCGGACTGACGGAGCAACCGCCGCCGCGCCCTCGCTGCCGCAAGGGGTGAGCTTGAGCCTGCGAACCCGCGATATGGCCGTGCGAGCGCCGCTCTGGTACGTTGCATCGCATGGGAGCGGCGCCGATCGCGATTGGACTGGCATCCGCCCGGAGTGCTGACTCCCAAAGGAGAAGAAAGAGTGCCGATCTGCATGACTCCGGTTTGGCGCGCGCGCCGCGGGAGGGCGTCCAGGACCTGCTTCGTAAGCCGGGCTTGGCGCCTGGGCGCCGACCGCTGGCGTCTGGCCGCGGCGATGTGCGCGCTGGCCGCCGCCGGCTGCGGCCGGCTGCCCGGCCTCGGCGGGGAGCCGACAGCCCAGCTGATCCTCGGCACGGTGGCGGCGGCGGGGGACGAATTGCCGCCCCCCGGCGCGCTGCTGCGTCTCGACCTGCTGGATGTCACCACCCCTCGCGGCGCGTTTCGGGTCGCCGCACAGGACTATGTGGCCGACCACCGGATGCCGATCCCGTTCGCAATGCGCTTCGATCCGCGCCGGGTGGATGCCGGCCGCGCCTACGCCTTGCGCGCGCGCGTCTATGTCGACGGGGATCTGCGTTTCACCGCCGACGAAACGCCGCTGGTCCTGTCCGGGGGACGCTTCGAGCGGGCCGTGGTCGTCGTCGAGGAGATGACGGACCAGGTCGATCACCTGCGCCGCCGGCTCGATCGCCTGGCGATGACCTATGGCGAGCTCGCCCTCGAAGGCGAGGACGCGCGTTTCAACGCCTTCTGGGAGCTGGGCGAGCTGCGCTGGATCCGCGAGTTCGTCGATCGCGGCGCGCAAGGCTCCCGCGTCGGGGAGTACGTCTTTGTCGACGGCTCTCTGGCGCGCTACCAGGAGCAGAGCTTGACGGCCCAGACGGCGCGAGGGCCGCGCGCTGGCCATGACCGCATCGCCGTGCGCATCGACTTCGATCCATCCGGCCAGGTCGTCGACACCTGGCAAGACGTCAACGGCGTGGCGGTGGAGTTCGAGGACGAACGTTCCGGCCGGGCGCTGCGCCGCGCCGCCCTCCTGCGCGGCGCGGCCACGGCGGCGGGCAGCGCTTCGGCGGCGCCGTCCGGCAAAGACGAGGACGCGTCCAGGGCGCGCTGGGGGAGGGGCACATGACGTCGACCACGGATTACGAGAAGCTGGGGCTGTTCTATCTGGGGCGGCTCTGCGACGCCGCCGGCACCCCCGGCGGCGGGCTGCTGCTCTATGACGCCCGCGATCTGACCACCCACGCCGTCATCATCGGCATGACCGGCAGCGGCAAGACCGGTCTAGGCATCGGCCTGATCGAGGAGGCCGCCATCGACGGCGTGCCCGTGATCGCCGTCGATCCGAAGGGGGACCTGGGGAATCTTCTGCTGACCTTTCCATCCCTGCAGCCCTTAGAGTTCGAACCCTGGGTCGACCCGGCCGCGGCCGCGGCGGCCGGGCGTTCGCCGCAGGAGCACGCGGCGGCGCAGGCCGCCGCCTGGCGTGACGGTCTGGCAACCTGGGGCCAGGACGGCGAGCGCATCGCCCGCCTGCGCGGGGCGGCCGAATTCGTGCTGCACACACCGGGCAGCACCGCCGGCCGGCCGCTCTCGGTCCTGCGAGCCTTCGCCGCGCCCCCGCCGAACCTGCGCGACGACGCCGAAGCCTACCGCGACCGCGTTCAGGGCGCCGCTTCGGCTCTCTTGGCGCTGCTGGGCGTCGAGGCCGACCCGTTGTCCAGCCGCGAGCACATCCTCATCTCCAGCCTGCTGGCGCATCACTGGGACGCGGGGCGCGACCTGGATCTCGCCGACCTGATCGCCGCCGTCCTGACGCCGCCGCTGGACCGCCTGGGCGTGCTGCCGCTCGACAGCGTCTTTCCCGCGCGCGAGCGCCAGGCCTTCGCACTGCGCCTGAACAACCTGCTCGCCGCGCCCGGTTTCGGGGCCTGGCTGCATGGCGCCCCTCTCGAGGTGGGCCGACTGCTTCACGACGCGTCGGGACGCCCGCGCGTGTCGGTGATTTCGATCGCCCACCTGGCGGACGCCGAACGGATGTTCTTTCTCACCCTGCTGCTGGGCGAGGTGATCGCCTGGATGCGCTCGCAGCCCGGAACCGGCAGCCTGCGCGCCCTGCTCTACATCGACGAGTTGGCGGGCTTCATGCCGCCAGTCGCCAACCCGCCGACCAAACCTCTGCTGCTGACACTGCTCAAGCAGGCGCGGGCCAGCGGCCTGGGCCTGGTGCTGGCGACCCAGAATCCGGTCGACCTGGACCACAAAGGGCTGGCCAACGCGGGCACCTGGATGATCGGTCGCCTGCAGACCGAGCGCGACAAGCTGCGCGTGCTCGAAGGCTTGCAGGGCGCGACGCGCGCGGCGTCGGCCGACGGATCGGCGCCGGAGCGCCCGCAGCTCGACCGCCTGCTCAGCTCGCTGGGCAAGCGAGTCTTCCTGATGCATAACGTGCATGAACGCGCCCCGGTGCTGTTTCAGACGCGTTGGACGCTGTCCTTCCTCGCCGGACCGCTGACGCGCGCCCAGATACGCCGGCTGGGCGAAATGGAGATGGCCGGCGCGGCGCCTCCCGCGCACGCGCCGGCCGCGCCGGCCGCGACGGCCGCGCCGGCCGCGCCCTCTGCGCCTTCCGCGCCCTCTGCGCCCTCTGCGCCCTCGCCCGAGGCGTCGCTGGCGCCTCCGGCGTCCCCGGCGTCCCCAATGCAGCCGACGCCTGCCGTCCCCGCATTCGCCGCCCCTACTGCCGCCTCACCGCATGTCGGCAGGCGGACGCTTGATGACCGGCCGCCCGTCTTGCCTGCGGACCTGGCGCAGCATTATCTGCCCGTGCGCGCGGCCGCTGCCGTGTCCGGTCTGGTCTACGAGCCGCACGTGTTCGCCTTCGGCGAATTGCTGTTCGAGAGCGCTCGGCAGGGGGTGAGCCACGTCCAGCCGTTCTTCCTGCTGGCGCGGCCGGTCGAGGGGGCGGTGCCGGTAGACTGGGCCCAGGCCGAGGAGGCGGGCCTCTCGCCGGGAGCGCTGGAAACGACCCCGACGGCCGCGGCAGACGCGCTTTACGACCGCTGTCCGTCGCAAGCCGCCCAGGCGCGCAGCTACGACGCGTGGGAGCAGGCGCTGGCGCGGCGGCTGCGCGCGCACGCCGTGCTGAAACTCTGGCACAGCCCGGCCCTGAAGCTTGTGTCGCGGCCGGGCGAGAGCGAGCGCGATTTCCGCATCCGCCTGCAGCAGGCCGCCCGCGAGCGGCGCGACGCTCAGGTCCAGACGCTTCGCGCCAAGCACGCCGGCCGGGCGGCCGCGCTGGCGGAACGTCTGCGGCGAGCCGAGCAGGCGGTGGCGCGCGAACAGGAGCAGGCGAAGCAGCGGCAGCTCGACGCCGCCGTGTCCACGGGCGGTGCTCTGCTGTCGGCGCTGTTCGGTCGCAAGGCCCTCGGCGCCGGGACTGTTTCACGCGCCGGCTCGGCCGTGCGCGCCGCGGGGCGGGTCCAGAAGGAAAAGGCGGATGTAGCGCGCGCTCAGGACACGGTCGAGTCTCTGAGCCGGCAGTTGGCGGATCTGGAAGCCGAATTGGCGGCCCAGGTCGCGGGGATTGAGGGCGCCGCCGCCGCGCAGATCGAGACGCCGGCGCCGCTGGAAATCAAGCCGAAAGCAGGAGGGGTTCACCTGCAGCGCGTCGGGCTTGTCTGGGCGCCCTTCGTGCCGGCGCCGGACGGCCAGATGCGACCGGCCTGGCGTTGATCGCCGCGCGGCGCCGTCCACCTCCGGCGCCTCAGGCGTGGACCAGCAAGGAGCCGCCGCCATGAAGAGCTACCGCCAGGAATTGTGGTTCCAGACGCCGGGCCGGCGCGCCTTCATCAACATCACGCCGCAAGTCGAAGCCTGCGTGCGCGAGAGCGGCGTGCGCGAAGGGCTCGTGCTGGTCAATGCCATGCACATCACGGCATCGGTCTTCATCAACGACAACGAGAGCGGCTTGCACCGCGACTACGAGGAGTGGCTGGAGCGGTTGGCTCCCCATGCCCCGATTTCGCGCTACCGCCACAACGCCACCGGCGAAGACAACGGCGACGCCCATCTGAAGCGCCAGATCATGGGGCGCGAAGTGGTGGTCGCAATCACGAACGGAAACCTGGATTGCGGGCCCTGGGAGCAGATCTTCTACGGCGAGTTCGACGGCGGGCGGCGCAAACGGGTGCTCGTGAAGATCATCGGTGAGTGACGCGGCAGCGGCGGCGCGGAGCTGCGGTGGGTGGGGCCGGAAGCGTGGCCCCTGACTGGCTGCGCGTCAGCTCGATGGCCGTGATCGCGCTGCCGGGCAATGCTTACGGCGCCGCCAAGCTGATCCGCAGGCGCCACAGGGCTACGCTTGCGAGCCGGTGCACCTCGACTCTCGGGCGCACCGCGGCTCTGGAGCCGGGTCGGGCGGCCGGCCTGGCGCCGGGGAACCGGCCCGCTCCCGGGGCGTATCAGCTGAATTGCATCGCCTGATCACGCCACGGGCTTGTCATCCTTAGAAGCGAGGAGTTCCGCCGATGAACCGCGCTGACATTCTCCATTTGATGGCGCAGAACGAATATCCTCTCGTGTCCATTCTCATGCCGACCCACCGCACGGCCCCCGCCAACCGGCAAGATTCCATCCGCATGAAGAACCTGCTGGGAGAGGCGGAACAGCGTCTGCTCGGCGAGTTCGGCAAGCGCGAAATCCAGCCGTTGCTGGCGCGGCTGGCCGAGGCGGCGGCGCAGGTGAACTTCAATCTCACGCTGGACGGCCTGGCGCTCTACGCCGGCAGGCGGATGCAGCGGCTGTTCCACCTGCCGTTCCCGGTGCGCGAGCGCGTGGTCATCGACCAGACCTTCTTCACCCGCGAGCTGGTGCGGGCGCTGAACCGGCACGCCAGGTACTGGGTGCTGGCCTTGAGCGAGCAGCCGGCGCGGCTCTTCGAGGGGACGCGGGACACCCTGCTGGAGGTGCGGGACGGCGGCTTTCCGCTCAGCCACGAAGGGCCGGGCGCGACGGAGCCGCTGCCTCCCATCGCGGGGCGCAAGGCGGCCTATCTGGACGAGCGCCACCGCCAGTTCTTCCGCCAGGTCGACTCGGCCTTCGCGCCCTTCCTGCGCGACGATCCCCTGCCGCTGGTGCTGGCGGGCGTCGAGCGGCACCTGGCCTACTTCGGGGACGTCACGCGCCACGGCGATCGCCTGCTGGCCACGCTGACGGGCAGCCACGACAAGACCTCTCCGCACGAGCTGGCCAAGCTGGTCTGGCCGCTTGTGCGCGAGCGGCTGGCCGAGCGCCGCCACGCCGTGCTGGACGAGCTGGAAGCGGCCGCCGGCGCACGGCGCTCCGCTTCGACCGTGGAGGAGGCGTGGCGCCTGGGGCGCGAAGGTCGCATCGAGACGGTCATCGTCGAAGAAGATTTCCACCACCCCGCCCGCCCGGGCGCCGACGGGCTGACGCTAGAGCCGGCGGACGACGCCACGGCGCCGGACGTCATCGACGACGCCGTCGACGAGATCGTCGAGGCGGTCCTGGCCAGGGGCGGGCGCGCCGTATTCGTCGACAACGGCCGGCTGGCGGCGCATGGGCGCATCGCCATGATCCTGCGCTATTGAGGGCGGCGTGGCCCTGGACGGCCGGCGGCTCGATTTGCCAGGCGGTCGCGGCGATGGTTAATTCCTGCTCATGAAACCGGATTTCTGGCCGCGGTTGCCCCGCCCTTGTTTCGCGCTGGCGCCCATGGAGGACGTGACCGACACGGTCTTCCGGCAGATCGTTCTGGAATGCGCGGCGCCGGACCGCTTGCACGTGGTCTTCACCGAGTTCACCTCGACGGACGGGCTTTGCCATCCCCAGGGGCAGGCGAAGGTCGCGCAACGCCTGCTGGTCAACGAGAGCGAGCGGCGGCTGCTGCGGGAGCGGGGCATCAAGCTGGTGGTGCAGATCTGGGGGCGGCGGCCGGAAAAGTTCCGCGAGGCGGTGCGCCTGCTGCGCGCGGAGCATGATTTCGACGGCATCGACATCAACATGGGCTGCCCGGTCAAGGACGTCGTGCGCCAGGGCTGCTGCGCGGCGCTGATCGACGATCCGTCCCTGGCCAAGGAGATCGTGCTGGCCGCGCGCGAGGAGGCGGACTGCCCCGTCTCCGTCAAGACCCGCACCGGGGTGCGGCAAGCCGTGACGGAAAGCTGGATCGAGCATCTGCTGGCGGCCGGCCCCGCGGCTATCATCCTGCACGGCCGCACACAGAGGGAGATGTCGCGGCGGCCGGCCGACTGGGACGAGATCGCCAAGGCGGTGCGGGTGCGCGACGCGTGGCGGGAGGCCGCCTGCGGGACCAGGGCGCGGACGCCCATCCTCGGCAACGGCGACGTCGACTCGCTGGCGGACGCGCGGGCGAGAGCCGCGCGCAGCGGCGTCGACGGCGTGATGATCGGCCGCGGAATCTTCCACGACCCCTGGTTCTTCAACGACGGGCGCTGCGCACCCGAACGCGAGGAACGGCTCCGGCTGTTGTGGCGGCATACCCGGCTGTTCGCCGAGACGTGGGGCGATCGGAAGCAGCTGAAGATCCTGCGCAAGTTCTACAAGATCTACGCCAGCGGCTTTCCGGGGGCGTCGGAGCTGCGGGCGCGTCTGATGGCGGCCGAGTCGCCGGCGCAGGTGGCGGGGCTGCTCGGCGTCAATCCCGAAACACTCCCTTAGCCTCCAGGGCGGCCATCGCCACCTCGACCATGTGCTGCGGCTCGATGCGGTCGGCGTTGAGCACCAGGTCGAAATGGTGCGGATCGTTCGGCTCGACCCGGAAGAGTTTGCGCAGGAACTGGCTGCGCGAGGCGTCCGCCGCCGCCACCCGCTCGCGCGCCGCCTTCTCGTCCAGATGCTCGTAACGCATGACGTTGGCCACCCTCGTCTCCACCGACGCGACCACCAGCACGCGCAGGGCCGCCTGGTCGGCCAGGATCAGGTGGGCGCCGCGGCCGATGAACACGACGCCGCCCAGCGCCGCCAGCGACCGCACGACCTTGACCAGCGAGACGTGGTACTCGTCGCGCAGGAAGATGCGCTGGTTGAGCACGCCCTCGACCCAGAGATCGATTTGCGAGCGCACCTGCTCGTCGAACTGCTCGACCACGCGCCGCTCCAGGTTCTTGTCGCGGGCGATGTGATCGATGAGCGAGATGCCGTGGATCTCGAGGTCGAGGCGCTGCGCCAGCGCCGCCGCCAGCGTGCGGGCACCGCCTCCGAGCTCGCGCGAGATCGCGATGACCGGACGTTTCTTGACCCGCTCGGGCTCGGCGCTCAGCCGCAGCAGTTCGCGGTAGCGGTTCCAGTTGTGGATCTGGCGTTGGATCAGCTGCTCGTGGATCTTGGTGGTCATGACGGGACCTCCGGTTGCGGGCCGGGCGCGTTCTGGTCGCCGGCGGCGTCGCACAGGGCGGGGCTGCCGGTCGGTTCGGCGACGATCTCGGCGATGGTCGAGGTGCCGAGCGCGTCGATCGTGTTGGCGATGACCTGGTCGAGCCGGCGGTGGAGGGGGCAGAGGCGCTGGCCGTGCGAGGCGATGCCGAGGGGGCAAGACGTGATGCGCGAGATCGGCTCGACGGCCTGGACCACATCGAGCGCGGTGATCGAGTCGGCTCCGCGCGCCAGCGTGAACCCGCCGCCCAGACCGCGCTGCGCGTTGACCAGACCCGCGCGGTTGAGGATCTGCAGCACCTTGGCGAGATACCCGGCCGGCACGCGCGTGGCCTGGGCAATCTGGGCGGTGGTCTGGGGCTTGCCCGACTGGGCGGCCAGCCACACCACGGCCCGCAAGGCGTACTCGGCGGTCTGCGACAGCATCGGCGCTCCCTCCGCTGCGACTTGATTGTGCCCGTTCGGCGCCCCGGGCGCCACTGCCCAGAGCAGGCCGGTCGGTCCGGACGGCCGCGGCGCATGCGATCAGCCGTTCCGGCCCGCATCTCCCTTGGCTGTCAGAATAAAATATATCTAGACCTTGACATCCACAATTTCAAGCTTAGATTGCCGCCTGAAGAGGATTTCAGGATATAAGTATCCGTTTAACCTGAAATCGAACCAGGAGGCAATGCGTTGAATCACAAGAAGTTGTGGATTGCGCTGGCTGCCGTTGTCGTGATCTCGTTCTCGATCCTGGGTTGGTTCGGTCGCGAGATCTACCGCCAGGCGCCTCCCCTGCCCGGACGGGTCGTGTCAGCTCAGGGTGAGCTCGTGTACACGAAGCAGGACATCCTCGACGGGCAGAACGTCTGGCAGTCGATGGGCGGACAGCAGATCGGCAGCATCTGGGGGCATGGCGCCTACCTGGCCCCCGACTGGTCGGCGGACTGGCTGCACCGCGAGTCGTTGTGGCTGCTGCGGCGCTGGGCCGCCGCCGAGGGCGCCGGCTCCTACGACGCCCTGGCGCCCGAGCGGCAAGCCGCGCTGGCGGAGCGGCTGCGCGCCGAGATCCGCCGCAACACCTACGACCGCGAGCGCGACGTCCTGACCCTTTCGGCGGACCGGACGTCCTCGGTGCAGGCGCTGGCCGGGTACTACGCCGCGCTGTTCTCCGACGCCTCCGTCTTCTCGCCCGCCTCGGCCCAGATAGCCGACGGCGGCCGCACTCCGGACGAGCTGCGCGAGGCGTACGCCATCGCGCGCGGCACGCTGAAGGACCCTGAACGGCTGCGCCTGCTGGGAGCGTTCTTCTTCTGGGCAGCCTGGTCGTGCGGCACCGAGCGGCCGGGCGGCGACACGCACGGAAGCGACGGTCTCGCGGCGGCTGCGGCCGCCGCCTCGTGGCGGCCCGGGGATCGCACCACCTACACGAACAACTGGCCGCACGACGCGCTCGTGGGCAACCGCCCCTCGACGCCGACCGTGCTGTGGTCGCTGGCCAGCGTGGTGCTGCTGCTGGCAGGCATCGGCGCCATGATCTGGTACTACGCCGCCCGCGGCCGCGAGGACGAAACGCCGCCCGCACCCGCCGCCAATCCGATGGCCGGCCTCGTGCCGACCGCGTCGATGGGGGCGACGCTGAAGTACTTCTGGGTCGTGATGGCGATGTTCCTGCTGCAGGTGGCGCTGGGCGTGGTCACCGCGCACTACGGCGTCGAGGGATCCGGTTTCTACGGCATTCCGCTGGCCAAATGGCTGCCGTACGCCGTCACCCGCACCTGGCACATCCAGCTGGGTGTCTTCTGGATCGCCACCGCCTGGCTGGCCACGGGCCTTTTCGTGGCGCCGGCCGTCGGCGGCGCCGAACCTCGCTGGCAGCGTTTGGGCGTGAACGCGCTCTTCGGCGCGTTGCTGCTGGTGGTGGCCGGCTCGCTGCTGGGCACCTGGCTGGGGACGCGGCAGCGACTGGGATTGGAGGCCAACTTCTGGTTCGGACATCAGGGCTACGAATACGTCGAGCTTGGCCGCTTCTGGCAGATCATGCTGCTGGTCGGGCTGCTGCTGTGGCTGCTGCTGATGATGCGCGGATTGCTGCCGGCTCTCAGGAAGCGCAGCGAACAGAAGCCGCTGCTGGTGTTGTTCGTCGGCGCCTCGACCGCCATCGCCCTGTTCTGGGCCGCCGGGCTGATGTGGGGCCGGCAGACGCACCTGGCGGTGGCCGAGTACTGGCGCTGGTGGGTCATCCATCTCTGGGTGGAGGGATTCTTCGAGGTCTTCGCCACCGTCGTGATGGCGTTCATCTTCACGCGGCTGGGGCTGCTGCGCACCTGGGTCGCCACGACGGGCGTGCTGTTCTCGACCACCGTCTTCTTGTCCGGCGGTATCGTCGGCACCTTCCACCATCTCTACTTCTCCGGCACGCCGACCTCCATCATGGCGCTGGGCTCGATGTTCAGCGCGCTGGAGGTCGTGCCGCTGGTGTTGATGGGCTACGAGGCTGTGCACAATCTGCGCCTCGGGCGGGGCGCGCCATGGCTGCGCGCCTACCGTTGGCCGATCATGTTCTTCGTCGCCGTTGCGTTCTGGAATCTGGTGGGGGCCGGCCTGTTCGGGTTCCTCATCAACCCGCCCATCGCCCTCTACTACATGCAGGGACTCAACACCACGCCGGTGCACGGGCACACCGCGCTCTTCGGCGTGTACGGGATGCTGGGCCTGGGTCTGATGCTGTTCTGCCTGCGCGGCCTTCAGCCGGCGGGCCAGTGGCGGACGGCGCCCCTGCGCTGGTCGTTCTGGTCGCTGAACATCGGTCTGTCGCTGATGGTGCTGCTGAGCCTGCTGCCGGTCGGCCTGCTGCAGGCGATCGCCAGCATCGAGCACGGGCTGTGGTACGCGCGCTCGGCCGAATTCCTGCAAGGGCCGGTCCTGGCGGTCCTGCGCTGGCTGCGCGCGGTGGGCGACGTCGTCTTCGTGGCCGGCGTCGTGTTGATGGCCTGGTTCGTGGCCGGGCTGCGCCTGGGCTGGTCCTACCTGCCGGCGCCCGCGGTCCGGGACCTGCCGGCGTCCGGCCGGGAGGCCGTGCGCGGCGCGTGACCGGAAACGCCTGGCTGGGCGCGGCCGCGGCGCGCCGGGCCGCGGGCGAACCGAGGTAAGGGCCATGATAGGCCGAGAAAGGCCTGGAAATGGAGGACTGGGATGGCGGACATCGACATCACCCGCACCCTCGGCGACCTGGTGGCCGAGAACCCCGACCGCGCCGCGGTCATGGAAGCATGGGGTCTGGATTTCTGCTGCGGCGGTTCCCGGACGCTGGACCAGGCCTGCCGCGAGGCGGGACTGGATGCCGCCACGGTCGCGCGGCTGCTGGCCAATGCGCCGGCCTCCGCCAAGGGCGCCGGGGGAAGCCGCGGGAGCGCGGAGCCGGATCCGCGCGCGCTTTCCTTGACGGAGCTGGTGGATCACATCGAGCAGACCCATCACGTCTACCTGCGCGAGGCTCTGCCGCGGCTGCAGGCTCAGGCGGCCAAGGTGCGCGAAGCGCACGGCGACAGCCGGCCCGAAGTCCGCGAGATGGGCGATGTGCTGGCCGCGCTGATCGACGAGCTGGACCTGCACATGCAGAAGGAGGAGCAGATTCTCTTCCCGGGCGTGCGCACGCTCGAACAGACACGGGGCGCGGTCCAGTTCCATTGCGGCAGCCTGGCCAACCCGATCCGCGTCATGGAGATGGAGCACGACGGCGCGGGTGAGGCGCTGGCCCGCCTGCGCGAGCTGAGCGGCGGCTACCAGCCCCCCGCCGGCGCCTGCGAGACCTTCCGCGCCTGGTACCGCGGTCTGGTCGAGCTGGAGCACGACCTGCACCGCCACATCCACAAGGAGAACAACGTGCTGTTTCCGCGGGTGCTGGCGCTGGAGGAACGGTCGGGCGGCGCGATGCAGCCCGATCTGGGCGGATACTGAGCGGACACCACGCGCCCTCGCGGCCACCACGCGCCCTCCGTTCACCCGGTGAACGGCCGTATCCTATTGCAATGAAGTGCATTACGGATTAGCGGATGGTTTCTTGCCGCCCGGCGCGGCGAGTTGTTGTCCGAGCGTGCGCGGCCCGGCGCCCGGCCCGGCGCGCGGCCCGGCCCGCGGTTTGGCGCAGCGATGCCGCAACCTCACGGCATGCGCCGTCGTAGCTTTCCGGTTCGGGTGCTATGCTGGCGGCCGTCCAGGAGGTCGGATCGTGACGCCGAGCGACAAGAAAGAGCCCGATTCGCCGTCCGCCTCGCCGCCGCCCGTGCTCGAGGTGCGCGCCCTGCGCAAGACCTTCGGCGACCTCACCGCCGTGGCGGGAGTCGACTTCGCGGTGCGGGAAGGCGAGATCTTCGGCCTGCTCGGGCCGAACGGGGCGGGCAAGACGACCACCATCTCCATGATCTGCGGCCTGCTCACGCCGACCGACGGCGAGATCCTGGTCGAGGGCCGTCCCGCGCGTGCCGACATGCGCGAGGTCAAGCGGCGCCTGGGGGTCGTGCCCCAGGAGGTGGCGCTCTACGAGGAGCTGAGCGCGCGCCAGAATCTGGATTTCTGGGGCGGCGTCTTCGGACTGGGCGGGGCGCAGCTGCGGCGCCGGGTCGAGGCGGTGCTCTCCCAGGTGGGGCTGGCCGAGCGGGCCCGCGATCCGGTCAAGAACTTCTCGGGCGGGATGAAGCGGCGGCTGAACCTGGCCATGGGGCTGGTGCATGACCCGCGTCTGATCCTGCTCGACGAGCCGACGGTGGGCATCGACCCGCAGGCGCGGCACAACATCCTGGAGGTGGTCAAGCAGGTGGTGCGGGGCGGGCGCACGGTCCTGTACACCACGCACTATCTGGAAGAGGCCGAAGCGCTCTGCAACCGTCTGGCCATCATGGACCACGGCAAGATCCTGGCCCAGGGCACGGTCGCGGAGTTGAAGGCGCAGCTTGGCGAGGGCAGCCTGTTGACCGTGCAGGGCGGGTTCGCGGCGGCCCGGCTGCTGGAAGCGGCGGCGCGCGTGGAAGGGCTGACGCCGTTGGAGACCGCCGACGGCCGCGCCCTCCTGCTGGTCGCCCGCGACGGGCCCGGCGTCAGCCGTGCGCTCGAGGCGCTCTACGCCGCCGATCTGCACTTCGACGACGTGACCATCAAGGAGCCCAACCTGGAAGACCTGTTCCTGAAATTGACCGGCCGGGAGCTGCGGGACTGATGCGCAATCTCCTGCTCAAGGATCTGCGCCGGCGCTGGCGCAGCCCCGCGGCGACGCTGGCCATGCTGATCTTTCCCATCTTCATGACGGGGATGCTCGGCCTGGTCATCCGCGGCGGGGACGGAGGGGCCGAGCTGCCGCCCCTGCACCTGTTGGTCGAGGATCGGGACGAGGGGATGCTGACCCAGGTGCTGCAGGGCGCGCTGGGCAACGAGGAGGCGCAGAAGCGGCTGCGGGTCGAGTTCGTGGGGGAGGAGGGAAGGCTGCGCATGGAGCGGGGCGAGGCCAGCGCCCTGCTGATCTTCCCGGTCGGCTTCACCGACAGCGTGCTGGCGGGGAGCCAGGCCCGCCTCGAGCTGGTGCGCAATCCCGCCGAAGGCATCGCCCCCGAGATCATCGAGCAGGGAACGCACGCGCTGGCCGCCTACCTGGATCAGGCGCGGCGCCTGCTGGCCGACCAGCTGCTGGAATTGAAGCTGCTCATCGAGGAAGAGAACGTGCCGCCCGCCACGCGCGTCGCCGCGCTGGCCGGCGCGGTCACCGAGCGGATGCAGGGGGTCGAGCGCTACCTCTTCCCGCCGCTGCTCAGGATCGAGAGCGTCAAGGAAGCGCGCCCCGCCGGCGGCTCCAGCCTGCGCGGCTACCTCCTGATCATGACCACGGTCATGGCGCTGCTGTTCGTGGCGGTGCGCTCGGTCGGCGACCTGTTCGACGAGCGCAAGAGCGGCATGCTGCGCCGGCAGCTCGCCTCGCCCGCGGGGATCGAGCGCATCGTGGGGGCGAAGCTGATCTTCGGCGTGCTGCTGGGGCTGCTGGTGCTGGCCATCCTGGCGGCGATCGGATTCCTGACCCGCTGGCTGCGTCCGCCCATCGATGCCGCCGGCGCCCTGCTGCTGGCTGTGGCCTTCTGCACGGCGGCCTGCGGCGCGATGGCGCTGGTCTTCGCGCTGGTGCGCACCGAGAAGCAGGCCGGCATCCTCGGCTGGCTGGTGGTGATGGCGATGAGCGCTCTGGGCGGCAGCATGGTCAACCTCGAGGCCATGCCCGCGCCGATGCGCGCGGCCGCGCCCTTGACGCTCAACTACTGGGCGATCGAGGGCTTCAAGCTGCTGGTCTTCGAGGGCGCCGGGCTGGGCGAGGTCCGCCGCCACGTGCTGGTCCTGGCGGGAACCGGCGGCGCCGCGCTGCTCGCCGGCTACCTCATCATGGTCCGCCGCTTCCGGGAGCTGCAGCCGTGAGCCGGATGCTCCATCTGGCGCTCCACGACACCCGGTTGTTCGTGCTGGCGCGCGAGTCGCTGTTCTTCATGTTCATCATGCCGGTGATGTTCATGCTGTTCTTCAGCTCGGTGCTGGGCGGCCGCGGCGACCCGCGGCAGGTGAAGGTCTCGCTGCCGGTCATCGACGAGGACGGCGGATGGCTGGCGCGGTCCTTCGTCCGGCAGCTCGCGGGCGAGCGCTTCGAGGTCACGGTGATGTCTCCGGCGGAGGCCGAGACGACGACGCTGATCCGTTCGGTGCGCATCCCGGCCGGCTTCACCGAGAATCTGCTCGCCGGGCGGCAGGTGTCCCTGGCGGTCCGCAAGTCGGCCACCGGCAACATCCAGTACGACGCCGCCGCGGAGGTGCGGCTGCACCTGGCGCAGGTTGCCTTCCTGGGCAACCTGATCCGCTGGGACGCGTTGCGCGGCGCGCGCGACGGCGCGGACGGCGGCTTCCCGGTCGCCGACGCCGATCGCGCCCTGCTCGACACCCTGATCGACGAGCCGCCCTCGGTGACCGTGCAGTCCGGTTTCGCCGGCCGCGGCCGCCCCGTGCCCAGCGGCGCCAACCAGTCGATCCCCGGCATGCTGGCGATGTTCGTGGTCATGAGCGTGCTGATCGGCGGCGCCGAGTCCCTGACCCGCGAGCGGCACGCCGGCACCCTGGCACGCCTGGGGACGACCCCCTTCTCGCGCGGCGAGATCCTGGGCGGCAAGCTGCTGCACCTGACCCTGACCGGCCTGATCCAGGCGCTGGTGCTGATGGCGGCGGGGCAGGCCATCGGCGCGACGGGCCTTTTCGGCATCGAGTTCAGCTGGGGCCCGCGCTGGCCGCTGCTGCTGCTGCTGCTGGTGCCCTACGCGGTGGCGGTGGCCTGTCTGACCCTGTGGATCGGCGGCCTCTTCCACACCACGCAGCAGGCGGAGAGCCTGGGCTGGCTGCTGGGCATGGTGATGGCCGCGCTGGGCGGCTGCTGGTGGCCGAACGAGATCATGCCCGCCGCCGTGCGGGCGATCGCGCGCGGCGTGCCCACCTCCTGGGCGATGGAGGGCCTGCACGCGGTGATCACCTTCGGCCGCGGCGTCGAGGGTCTGGCGGCGCCGGCGCTGGTGCTGCTGGGCTTCGCCGCGCTCTTCGGCTGGCTGGGTGCCCGCACGCTCAAACTGTCCTGACCTTCGCACCGGGGAGGATGCCACATGATCCGCCGCCCCTCGCGCTTGCCGGCCCGGAGGCGCGCCGCCGCGGCCGCGGCCGTCGTCGTCCTCGCCGCGCTTGGCGTCGGCGTGGCGGCGGCCGCCCCCGGCCGCTTCGTCACGCACTACGAACGCTCCGGCGGTCTCGAGACCCCTCGCTATGCCGAGACCGTCGCCTACGCGGAAAGCCTGGCGTTGGCATCGCCGCTGCTGTTCGCGACCAGCTTCGGCGTCTCCCCACAGGGCAGGCCGCTGCCGCTGCTGATCGCCGATCGCGACGGCTGCTTCACGCCCGAGGCCGCGCGCGCGGCGGGACGCGCGGTCTGTCTGATCCAGGCTTGCATCCACGCCGGAGAACCGGACGGCAAGGACGCCGGCCTGATGCTGCTGCGCGACATCGCGCTGCGCGGCCGGCATCCCGACCTGCTGCGCGGCGTGACCATCCTCTTCATCCCCATCCTCAACGTGGACGGGCACGAGCGTTTCGGGCCCCACAGCCGCATCAACCAGAACGGCCCGCGCGAGATGGGCTGGCGCGCGACCGCGCAGGGCCTGAATCTCAACCGCGACCACCTGAAGGCCGACGCGCCCGAGATGCGCGCCTGGCTGCGTCTGTTCATCGCCTGGCTGCCCGATTTCCTGGTCGACGTGCACGTCACCGACGGGGCGGACTACCAGTACACGCTCACCTACTCGCTCGAGGTGTACGGGAACCTGGATCCGGGGCTGACGGCGTGGGCGCGCGGGGTCTTCCTGCCGGGACTGGCGGGACCGCTGGCGCAGGCCGGGCATCCGCTGGCGCCGTACGTCTGGTTCCGCGACTGGCACGATCCGCGCAGCGGGCTGGTGGTGGGGGCCGCCTCGCCGCGGCTGTCGACCGGCTACGCCGCCGTGCAGAACCGGCCCGCTCTCCTGGTCGAAACGCACATGCTCAAGGACTACCGCACCCGGGTCGAGGCGACCTACGAACTGCTGCGCCACACGCTGGCCGTGCTCGAGCGCGAGAGCGCACGGCTGGCTCGCCTGACCGCGGTCGCCGACAGCCTGACCGCCAGCCCGGCCTTCGCGCACGAGCCGCTGGCGCTGCGTTTCAGCGCCGGCCCCGACAGCTCGCTGGCCGAGTTCCTGGGCTTCGACTACGACATCGTCACCAGCGACCTGACCGGCGGGCCGTGGGTGCGCTACGGGAAGCGGCCGCGCACCTGGCTGCTGCCGCTGTTCGACGACGTGCAGCCGACGCTGGCGGTGATCCCGCCCGCGGCCTACATCATCCCGCCCGAATGGCAGGAGGTGATCGGTCGCCTGATCGCGCACGGCGTGCGCGTGCGGCGCCTGGAGGAGCCGGTCACCCTGCCGGTCCAGTCGTACCGGTTCCGGGCCGTGCAGTGGCGCGAGCGGCCCTACGAGGGGCGGCACCCCCTGACCTTCCAGGTGGAGGAGATCGCGGAGACGCGTACCTTCCCCGCCGGCTCGGCGGTGGTCCAGACCGCGCAGCGCGCCGGCCGCGTCGCCGTGCACGCGCTCGAACCCCAGGGGCCGGATTCCTTCGTGCATTGGGGCTTCTTCGACCCCATCTTCGAGCAGAAGGAGTACGCCGAGGCGTACGTCATGGAAGGGATGGCGCGGGAGATGCTGGCCGCCGATCCCGAGTTGCGCCGGGAGTTCGAGGAGCGGCGCGCCGCCGATCCGGTCTTCGCCGGCAGCCAGGCCGCCGTCCTGGACTGGTTCTTCCGCCGCACGCCCTACTGGGACGACCGTCTCAACGTCTACCCGGTGGGCCGGATCGTCGATCCGGCCGCGGTTCCACGCTAGCTCACGAGGAGAACGCCATGCGCCCTGGTTCGCCGCGCATACCGTCAGCCGCCGCGCTTGCTCTTCCGCTCGCCGTGGCGCTCGCCGCCGCCCTGTGCCTCGCGCCGCCCCCCGCCGCCGCCGACGAGGGGATGTGGCTGTTCGAATCGCCGCCGCTGGCCCTGCTGGAGCGGGCGCACGGCTTCGCACCCGACCAGGCCTGGCTGGACCGCCTGCGCCTGGCGGCCGTCGGCCTGGGCGGCTCGGCCTCGTTCGTCTCGCCTGACGGGCTGATCCTGACCAACCACCACGTGGTCCAGGGCCAGCTGCAGCGCCTGTCGAGCGCCGAGCGCAACCTCGTGCGCGACGGCTTCCTCGCCGCGACCCGGGCCGACGAGCTGCCCATCCCCGGCTATGTCGGGCGCGTGCTGATCTCGACGGAGGATGTCACCGCGCGCGTCGAGGCCGCCGTGCCGGACCGCGCCGACGCCGCGACCGCGCGCGCGCGGCGCGAGGCGGCCAAGGCCGCCATCGAGGCCGACTGCGCGCGCGACACCGGCTTGCGAGGGCGGGTGGTGACGCTGCACGGGGGCGTGCGGCACACCCTGTACCGCTACCGCGAGTACACGGACATCCGTCTGGTGCAGGCGCCGGAGCTGCAGGCGGCGGCGTTCGGGGGCGACACCGACAACTTCTGCTTCCCGCGGCACGATCTCGATTTCGCCTTCCTGCGCGCCTACGAAGAGGGACGGCCGGCGCGCGTGACCCACTGGCTGCCGTTGGAGCCGGCCGGCGTCGCCGAGAAGGACCTGGTGCTGGCGGCCGGCAACCCTGGACGCACGGATCGCCTGCTGACGCTCGCCCGGCTGGAATACGAGCGCGACGTCGCCTATCCCGAGCGGCTGGCCCGGCTGGAGCGGCAGCGCGAGATCCTGCGCGCGTACAGCGCGCGCGGCGAGGAGCAGGCGCGCCGGGCCCGCACCGTCATCCACTTCCTGGAGAATTCGCTCAAAGCGGGCCGGGGCGAGCTGTCCGGCCTGCGCGACGAGGCGCTGCTGGCCAAGAAGCGCGCCCAAGAGGAGGCGCTGCGCGCCGCCGTCGCCGCCGATCCCGAGCTGGCCGCCGCCCACGGCGCCGCCTGGGACCGGGTGGCCGAGGCGTGCGCGTGGGCGCGCGCCAACCGCGCCGACCGCTCCTTTCGGCTGGAGATGCCGGGCGGACGCTTCTTCGGCACGGCGCTGACCCTGATCCGCTACGCCGACGAGCTGCGCAAGCCCGACGCCGACCGCTTGCCGGGCTTCCACGAGGCGCAGCTTCCCGACCTGCGCCGCCAGCTCGAGAGCCCCGCGCCGGTCTACAAGGACATGGAGCAGGTGATCGCCGCCGACGCCTTCGCGCGTCTGCGCGACGGCTTGGGCCCCGACGATCCGCTGGCGCGCGCCGTGCTGCGCGGCCGCGCGCCCGACGAGGCGGCGGCAGCCTGGCTGCAGGGCACGCGGCTGGACGATGCCGGCGTGCGCCGCGCGCTGCTGAAGGACGGCGGCAAGACCATCCGCCGCAGCCGCGATCCGCTGCTCGAGCTGGCCCGCGCCGTCGACCCGCTGCTGCGCGAGGCCGAGACGCGCTGGCGCGACCGCTTCACCGCCGTCAACCAGGCGGCCGAGATCGAGGTGGCGCGCGCCGGCTTCGCCGTCTACGGAACCGACGCCTACCCCGACGCCACCGGCAGCCTGCGCCTCTCGTTCGGCGTGGTGGCCGGTTATCCCTTCGCGGACACGCGCGTGCCGCCGCTGACCACCTGGCACGGCCTCTATGACCGCGCCTACGGTTTCGGCGAACGCGGCGAACACGTGCTGACCTCCCGCCAGCGCGAGCGGCGCGACCGGCTCGATCTGGCCCAGCCGCTGAATTTCGTCTGCACCGCCGACATCACCGGCGGCAGCTCCGGCAGCCCCGTGGTCGACCGCGCCGGCCGCCTGGTGGGCCTGGTCTTCGACGGCAACCAGACCAGCCATCCCAACAAGTTCGTCTACGACGAGACGACCGCGCGCTGCGTCTGCGTGGATGTGCGCGCCATCCTGCAAGCCTTGAGCGTCCTGTACGATGCGCCGGAGCTGGTGGCGGAGCTGATGGCGGCGGGCCGATAGGCGCGGACAGGGGTATCTTGCCGGTCCTGGATCCCGCCGACTCGCAAAGGAGCGCCACGATGCCGGCCAAACACAAGTGGTTGCGACTGCTCGCCCCCCTGGTGGGGGCGGGCGCCGGTTACCTGCTATCGTGGACGGCGGTCTGCGCCGGCAGCACCTGAGGCATCGTGACCAGCCCGGTCGTGAGCGTGCTGCTGGGTGCGTTGGCCGGCTGGGTGGTGGCCTCCGGAGGAGGCGGGCGCCGGGCTTGACGGTGCATTCCACGCGGGAGATGCGGGGCGCCGCGCCGGCAGCGGCGCCCTGCGCGTTCTGGGCGCGGCCGGCGCGGTGGACAAATTCGCCCCGCTGACCGAACCTCGCCGGGAGCGCGTGCGTCTGGTAGAGGGCGCGAAGGGGCGAAGCGACCGCCCGCGGACGGCCGGTCGACGACCCGAACGCAGGCGGTCCCGGAGGCCCGGACGGCGGGAGAGAGATGGCGACGGAACTCGCGGATCTGCTGCAACGCTGCCGGGAAGGCGACGAGCTGGCCTGGGAGGCGCTCGTGCGCTGGCATCAGGCGCGGGTCTACGCCATCGCCCACAGCTACGCCGGGCAGGCGGAGGAGGCCAGGGACTTGGCGCAGGAGATCTTCATCCGGGTGTACCGGCACCTGGGCGATTGCCAGGAGCCGGAGCGCTTCCTGGCCTGGCTGATCCGCGTCGCGCGCAACGCCGGCGTCGATCACCTGCGCCGGCGCAAGGCCAGGCCGCCGGCCCAGGATCTGCCGGTCGAGGAAGCCCATCGCCTGGCCGCGCCCGGACCGCGTCCGGACGAACTGGCGGCCGCTTCCGACCGGCGGGCCCTCGTTCACCGGGCGCTGCAGACGCTCAGCGCCATCAACCGCGAGGTCATCATGCTCAAGGACATGCAGGGGCTGGCGCTCGAGGAGATCGCGGAGCTGCTGGACGTGCCTCTGGGGACGGTCAAGTCGCGCAGCAACCGCGCGCGGCTGGAACTGGCGCAGGCGGTGCTGACTCTGGGCGGCGCCGAGGCCGGCAGCGCCGGCTGACGGCGCCGGGGAGAGACCAAGATGGACTGCCGCGAGTGGGAAAAGCTGCTGGACGACCTGCTGGAGGCGAGACTGCCCGCCGCGCGGCGCGCGGCGGCGCAGGCTCACGCCGCGCAGTGCGTTCGTTGCGGCGGGTTGCTCGCGGCCGCGCGCAGCGCGCGGGCCGAGCTGGTCCCGCCCGCCGGAGAGGACCTGACGGCGGCCATCCTGGCCCGGACCAGCGGCGCTGCCTGCGGCCGGGCGCGAGCGCTGCTGGGGGACCTGACCGACGGCGCCGTGACCAGCATGGACGCAGGCCTGCTCGGCCAGCACCTGGAGCACTGCGCCTCCTGCCGCGCCCTGGCGCGCACCCTGGCCTGGCTCGTGCCGCAGCTGGGCGCGATGGCCGAGTTCGATCCCGGCCCTGAATTCACCGCCGCGGTCCTGAGGGCGACGACCGGCGCGCGCCGCGCACAGGAGCAGGCGCGACTGAGCGCCTGGGGGAGCGGGCGCGCCGCGCGCGCAGCCGGGAAAGCGGCCGGCTGGCTGACCGGACGGCAAGAGCGGCTGGGAGCGTGGTGGAGGGCGCAGCTTACCCGCCCGCAGTTCGCCTGGGAGGCCGCCTATGCCGGCACGCTGCTGCTGATCCTGTTGTGCGGCACGCCCCTGTCGCCTCTGCGCGAAGCGCCGACGCGAGCGCTGTCCGCCGTGCAGGCCACGCCGGCCGGCCTGGCGACCGCGGCGGTCGACCTGCTCGGTTCCCTGCCGCGGGATGTGGCAAGGGCCGGCGGCCAGGCTCTGGACCGTCTGGCCGGCCCTCTGGGCGAGCGCGCCCGCGACTCCGGCGCCCGCCTGGACCAGAGGCGGGAGCGGGCCGCGCCGCACTGGAAAGCCGCGCGGCATGACGTGCGCGCCCTGGGCTCGGCGATGCTGCGCCTGGAGCCGGTGGCCGCGGCGGCCCATTTCAGCGATTTGCGCGCCGATCTGGAGCGAGCCTGGCGCGCCTGGCGCGGGCAGGCTGCCCTGCCGGCGCCGGCGCGCGCGGGGCGCGCCGGGGGGGGGCGGGCGGCCGCGCCGGCGCCGGCGCCCGCGCCGACGTCCTCGAACGCCACCTGACACGCGGACCGTCACGAACGGCCCATGAAGGACAAGGAGACGACCATGAACGACGAAATCCAGCAGCAGAGCGCAGCCCCCCGCTGGGACGCGCGCCCCAAGTCGGTGGCGCTGGCCGTGTGGCTGTCGTTGATGCCCGGCCTGGGCCAGATCTACGTCGGCTACTACCAGCGCGGCTTCATCAACGCCGTGATCGTGGCCGCGATCATCACGGCGCTGGCCTCGGGAAGCGTCAGGGGTCTGGAACCGATGCTCGGCATGTTCCTAGCTTTCTTCTGGCTGTACAACATGATCGACGCCGGACGGCGCGCGGCACTGTACAACCAGGCGCTCGAAGGAGCCCAGGGGGTCGAGCTACCGCAGGACTTCAAGATGCCCGAAGGCGGCGGCTCGCTCCTCGGCGGCGTCATCCTGATCGTGCTGGGCATCCTGGTGTTCCTGAGCACGAAGTTCAACGTCTCGATGGCCTGGCTGGAGGAGTGGTGGCCGCTGGCGGCCGTGGCCCTCGGCGTCCACCTGGTGTGGAAGGCGCGGCGGCGGCGCGCCTGACGCGCGGCCACCGGCTGCCGGCCGTCGCGTCAGCCGCCGTCCGGCAGCCACAGCCCCAGGCCGGGGCGATCGGTCACGCGCAACCGCCCCTCCTCGAGCACGAAGCCGCCGCGCGCGACGTCGCGGGCCAGGTCGAAGCTGCCGTCCAGGTCGAGGTGGCGCGTGGCGGGGCAGGCCAGCGCGGCGTGCAGCGCCGCCGCGATGGAGATCACGCTCTCGTCCATGCAGCCCCACATCAGGGAGATGCCGGCGACACCGGCGATCTCGGCGATGCGCAGCGCGGGCCCGATGCCGCCGCATTTCATCAGCTTGAGGTTGAAGATGCCGCAGGCGCGCGGCGGGCGGGCCAGCTCCCAGGCGTCGGCGAGCGTGCGCAGCGACTCGTCCGCGCACAGCCGGTCGCGCTCCGGCGCTGGCACGGCGCGCAGGCCGTCCACATCGTCCGCGGCCAGAGGCTGCTCGATCAGTTCCACATCGGCCGCCGCCGTCGCGCGCAGGAACCGATCCAGTTCGCCGCGCGACCATCCCTGGTTGGCGTCGACGCGAATGCCCGGGGCGCCGCCGATCTCCTCGCGCAGCCTGAGCACGCGGGCGATGTCCTCGTCGATCTCCCGGCCCAGCTTCACCTTCAGGACGCGGAAGCCGTGCCCCAGATGCTCGCGCGCCTCGGCCAGCGTCGCGTCCAGCGGCAGGATGCCGATCGTCACCGAGGTCGGCAGGGCGGCATGGGCGCGTCCCAGCAGCGTCACGAGCGGAACCCCCAGCCGCTGGGCCAGCAGGTCGTGCAGCGCCATGTCGACCGCCGCGCGCGCCGCAGGGGCGTCCGGCAGCCGCGCCTCGAGCTCCCGCCCCAGCGCCGCCAGCTCGCGCACGTCGCGGCCCGCCAGCCAGGCCAGCGATTCCGGCGCCAGCGCGGCGGCGCACGATTCGGCGGTCTCGCCCGTGACGTACGGGGCCGGCGAGGCGGCGCCCAGCCCGACCAGCCCGGCATCGGTCTCGATTGCCAGGACGACGTTGACCACCGAGGCCAGCGACTTGTAGGCGATGGCGTAGGGGCGGGTCAGGGGAAAGACCTCGGTGCGCGCCCGCAGCGCCAGGATCTTCATTGTCCTCTCCCTTCCGGCTGGCGTACCAGTATAGGGCAGCGGACCGCGGCTGTCGCGGGGCGTTGGACGAGCAGGGGTCCAACGCGATGGGTCCAACGGAAAGGCCGCCCGGAGGCGGCCTTTCCTGGCGCGGCGGCGTCGCAGAGCGACGGTGCTACTTCTCGTTGCCGCGCGCCATCTGCGCCCTGAGCGCCTGCAGCTCGGCCTGCATGGCGGCGAGCTGGGCCTCCACGCCGTTGCGGTAGTCGGCCTCGGAGGTTGCCCGCTCGGCGGCCAGATCGGCCGGCGTCAAGGGCGGCGAGACCGCGGTGTTGAACAGCTGGTCGCCCTTGTCGTCGACCAGCGTGGGCGTGATCGTGCCGTAGCTGGTCGGCAGGTAGACCAGCGTCAGCTGCGCGTCCCAGATCCGCATGGTGACCGCCGCCTGTCCGACCCGGCCGAGCATGTAGAAGGTGTGCGTCCCCGCCGCGACCGGGAACAGGCCGTGCGCGCTGGTGGGGAATAGGTACGTCCCGCTCGCCGCCCCGCTCGGCAGCTGGACGCTGATGTCCTGGTTGGCCGGCAACGAGCCGGAGGCGGCCGAGATCCCGACGATGCCCCAGCTGGTCGACCCGTTGGTGTGCGTGTACTCAGTCTCGCAGTTGCCCAGCACCAGCACGTAGCCGGCGGCAGGCACCGTGATGCTCCGGTTCACGATGGTCGACAGCGATGTGGTCAGCGTCAGCGCCGATGATCCGTGAGCGGTGTTGCTGGCCGCGCCCGGCTCGTCCAGGATCTCGCCGCTGCCGATGGCGTCGGCCGGCAGCTGGACCGACGTGTTGCCGCTGGCGCCCATGTCAAAGACCGCCTGCCGGGTGGAGCCGGTGACGCTCACGCGCGGCTCCGCCGTGCCGAAGTTGTTGCCGTCGACGGTGAAGGCAGCCGACGTCGCATTGCGCTGGACGGCCAGGAAGCCGCCGCTGCCGTCGACGTCGGGCTCGAGGAAGTGATGCCGATCCCCGGCGCTGGTGCGAAGTTCGAGCTCGCTGCCGTACCCGCCGTGGTCCCCGCCGAACACCGAGGGCGAGGCGCTGCCGTCATGGTAGGCCCAGACCGCGCCGATCAACGACGACGGCGTCCCGACGCCGATGTCGCCCTGGGTCACCTGCAGCTTGTGGGCGGGCGCGGGGGTGCCGATGCCGACGTTGCCCGTCACGGCCGAGTACTGGTTGTTGCCGGACACGATCCAGTCGTTGTCGGCCACGGCCCCCGTGCCTGCGATGGTCAGGGTCTGCCCCGCCTGATTGATGGAGATGTTGGCGCCGGCGGCCAGCGTGACGTTGCCGGTCAGGCCGTTGAGGCTCTTGACCGCGACGCCGTCTACCACGTTCAAGGCGTACGGCGCCGAGGTCAGCGGGATCCGCGGCGACATCTCCGGATCTGCGGCCACCTGCACCCCCAGCCAGTAGGGCTGGTCGAAGGGCAGGGTCAGCGGCGCGATCTGCCCCAGGATGGCGCTGAAGATCGAGCCGCTGACGGCGGCGACCTGGACCTCGCTCCACAGCGCCGCGCCGCCATTGGCGACGTTGTAGATGCGGAAGGTGAGCTGGTAGTTGCCGTCCGGCACCAGCACGCCGCCGGCCGTGGTCAGCGAACCCTGGACGTTCATGGTCTGGGGCGGCGCTGCATGTGCCGCCGCGGCGAGCAGCGACAGTGCGATCGCCGTCCAGCGTATGGTGTTGGTCTTCATGTCGATGTTCCCTCTCTCAGGTCGGTGTTGTCGGCCATACCCACCCACACCACCCCGCCCCGCCTTGCTCTCTCCTGGCGCCTAACGCGCCAGGACCATCTTCATCGTCAGAGCGCCCTCGGCCGTGGTCAGACGCGCCAGGTAGACCTCGGACGCCACGGCCTGGCCGCGCTGATCGCGTCCATCCCAGAGCGTTTGATGAGCGCCAGCCTCCATCTTCTGGTCGACCAGCAGGCGCACCAGCCTCCCGCGCAGGTCGTACACCGCCAG
The DNA here is from genome assembly GCA_964461255.1 of uncultured Fibrobacteraceae bacterium. GTDB lineage: Bacteria > Krumholzibacteriota > Krumholzibacteriia > LZORAL124-64-63 > LZORAL124-64-63 > CAYWTR01. The sequence continues at coordinate 64,604 of CAYWTR010000021.1, forward strand.
GTGCACGTGCCCCGCCGACGGCAGGGAGTAGCCGATGTTCGTCATCGGGTTGAACGGGTTGGGATGATTCTGATCAAGGCGCCACTGCGGCGCCGGCGGCGACGCGACATCGGTCAGCCCAGGGTGCGGCCGGTGCCAGAAGCCCAGCGCCGCCGCGTAGTTCGTGCTGGCGCGAGGCCCCACGGCGGCCTGGCCGACCGTGCAGCGCAGCGTGTGATTGGCTCCTGCGGTGTTGCCGCCGCCGCCTCCAATCACCTGCCGGGCAAGCTCTGTCTGCGCCGCGGCGGGTGCGGCCGCCGCGAGCAGCCAGACGGTCAATCCCATGATGGTTCTCATGCGAACCCCCTTTCTCTATGGTGATAGAGCTAATTCGATAACGAGTTGCGTTATCAACAGAGATTCTACCACCGCGTTTCTTGGAGTATGTCGATCCTATATTATGGGGGCCGTGCATGATGACACTGGCGCAGGAATGCACCCCCTGGAGCGTTTCATCAAGGCCTTGCAGCCGATTGCATGGAGGTTGAGTCATGAGCGTTGGCACTCGGACCAGGTCCTGCAGGACGCGGTATGCGCTGCGCCTGACGGTCGCAGCACTGGCGACTCTCCTGGCAGGGGCGGCCGGCGACGGCAGGGCACAGCCGCCGGAGGATCCCGTCGAGGCCGAGCCGATCGCGGTGACTGCCGCTGGGGGGGTACTCCAGGGTTTGAGCGGTGTCTGGTTGCGCGATGAGGAGGCGAGCGCTAATTCCTCTTCCGTCATCCGGGAACTGCAGGAGCGGATGCGATCCGCAAGAGCTGCAATGGGGCCCCGGGGGGATTCCTTGCGTCGCGGCGGGTCCGAAGGCGGCGGCGGTCGCCCCGGCGGTCCGCCCGACCTGGCGGCCGAGGCCGGAGGCGGCGCAGGCGGCATGGGCAGCAGGGGCGGACAGATGGTGGGCGGGCGCGGCGGGGGCGTGCGCTTCGGCGGCGAGAACAAGGCTGGCCCGCCGCCGCCCCCGATCATGGCGGCCCCGTCGTCTCGTCTGCTGATCGCCCAGGTCGGACCGATCCTGGAAATTGAGGACGACCAGGGTCGCGTGCAAAGAGTATGGGTCGAAGATTCGCCTGCAGGCCAGATGGCGGCCGGCGGCGAGGGCTCGGAGCCGATCGCGGCCATCTGGCGCGAGGGCGGCCTGGTCACGGTCACGCCGCTGGGAGCAGTGGGGCAGGCGCGGCGAGAGTACCAACTGTCCGCGGACGGCGCACGCCTGGATCTGGTGACGACCTTCACATTCGGCGCGGCCGGTGACTCCTTGGTGCTGGCGTCGGTCTACAGGCGGCGCTAGATCGGAGTTGCCCGCGGCCCAGCGCCGCCCCCGGCCGACGCCCGACAAAGCCGGGTTTTCCTGTTCCTGACCCGATGCTAGGATCGCACCGGGGGCGTTCATGCCATTCGGTCGATGCCGGCGGTTCCGGATGCTGTCCGTGCTGGGGTTCTGCCTCGGTCTGTGGGGAGCGCGCGGGCTGCCACTTCTCTCCGAACTGCCGCCCGGAGCGGCCGCCGCCTTGCGCCTGCCGGCCAGCGTGCAAGGAGTAGCGGCCGCGTCCGTCGACGAGGTGCGCTTTCTGGCCCAATCGTTTCCGCCCGGCACCACCCTGCGGATCGACGATGCCGCAGGCGGACACACGTTCCAACTCGTTCCCCAGTTGACGCGGACTCATCTGTGGTTGACCTGGGCCGACGGGCTGCTGTTTCTGGCAGTCAACTTCCTCGTGTTCGCCGGTCGCATGGGGCAAGACCACGCCCGTCCTTTCTACTGGCTGACGCTCGTTGCGGGCGTGTCGATCCTGATCGGGGGTCTCTACCATCCTCGGCCCGGGCTGGGACCGGACGAGCTGCTGGCGCTGGCCTGGATCGCCTGCCTGACGATGCTGCCTTTCTTCTTTCTGCAGATGTCGCTCAACTTTCCCCGCCGGCGGGCTGTGCTCGCCCGGCGCCCCTGGCTGCTGCCGCTGTTCGGCGCTGCGGCGGCGGCGTTGACCATATGGCAGGGCGCTGCATTTCTGAACTACTTCGGAGCACCGGGACCGGAGGCCTGGAAGGCGGCGCAGACGCCGCGCCTGCTGGCCCAGCTGCTGCTGGTCGCCGGCATGGCGGTGGGTTTCCTGCTGCTGGTGCAGAGCTACCGGCTGGTCGAGCTGACGAGCGAACGGCGTCAGCTCAAATGGTTGTTGTGGGGGTTCGCGGTGGGCGTGGCGCCCTATGTCTTCCTGCGCACTCTGCCGCAACTGGTCGCGCTGCGGCCGCCCTTCGGTCCCGCCTTCGATCGAGTCTGCGAGATGACTGTGCCACTGACCTTCACCCTGGCCGTGGCGCGCTGGCGATTCCTCGACATTGACCTGATCATCCGGCGCAGTCTGCTCTACACCCTGTTGGCCGGAGCGCTGGCCGCGGTCTATCTGCTCCTGGCGGTGTTGGTGGGCGGCCGCCTGCGCGCCTGGGCGCCGGCGATCGAGCCCTACGTGCCTTTCGGGGCGGCGCTGGCGGCCGCCGGCCTGTACGCGCCGACACGGCGCGCGCTCGGCGGCTGGATCGACCGCACTCTCTTCCGCATCCGCCATGATCGCATCCGCACGCTGCTCGATATCGAGGCCGACCTGCCGGGCGCGGCGGGCCGGCACGACCTTGCCGCGCGCCTTTGCCGGCGGCTCGAGGCCGCCCTCGAGCCGCAGCAGTGCCTGGTCCTGGACGCCGGCGGCGAACTGCTGGCGGCGGCGGAAGACAGCGGCGCCGCGCCCGCTGCTGCTGCGCGCACCTTGACCGACCCCTTCCGTGCCTTCACCGGACGCCTGGTGGCAGCGCCCGGCACCACCAGCCAGCCAGAGTTCGAGAGCGATTCCTACCCCGGCGAAATGCTGTCGGCAGGTGTGGTCCTGGCGGCGGCGATGCGGCGCGAAGGGCGGCCGCAAGGATGGCTACTGCTGGGGGCCAAACGCTCCCATCGCCGTTACGTCGAGCAGGATCTCGAGTTGGTCGCGGGTGCCGCCGAGGCGGCCGGCGATGCGCTGGAGCGCCTGGAACTGATGGAGAAGGCGCTGGAAGAAGAAGCCGCCCGCCGGCGGCTGGACGAGCTCGACCGGCTCAAGAGTGATTTCCTGTCGCGGGTTGCCCATGATCTGCGGACACCGGTAACCTCGATCAACTGGTCGGCCGACAACCTGCTGGACGGCGTGGTGGGCACGCTGGGGTCTCGCCAGGGAGAGTACGTGCGTGCGATCAAGGCGTCGGCCGGCCAGCTCGAGCGTCTGGTCGGCAACCTGCTCGCAATCAGCCGGCTCGAGCTGGGCCAGCCGCGGCTGTCGCTGGCATCGCTGGACCTGGTGCGGCTGACCGAAGAGTGCGTGCTGGCCCTGTGGCCGACCGCGCTGGCCCGCGGGGTACGCCTGGTCGAACATCTGGCCGTCGAGACGCCGCCGGTGCGCGGCGATCGCGAGAAGCTGGCGGAAGTCCTCACCAACCTGCTCGACAACGCCGTCAAGTACTCGCCCGACGGCGGCCTGGTGGAGTTGACGATCGATATGGCGGATGACGGCGGAGCGCCGCCGCGCGTGCGGCTTGCGGTGCGCGATCACGGCCCAGGTCTGGCGGAAGGGGAAGCCGAGCTGATCTTCGAGCGCTTCCGCCAGGGGCGGCCCAGCCCGTACGCGGCTGGCACCGGCTTCGGGCTGGGGCTCTACATCGTCAAGGCCTACGTCGAGCTGCACGGCGGCGTGGTGGCGGTGCGCAATCATCGCGACGGCGGCGCGGAGTTCGTGTGTGAACTGCCAGTTTGGTGCCGGGGGGAGGATGGGGCATGAAGGCGAATGTGCTGATCGTGGACGATGACCCCGGGTTGCGCCGCGCGCTCGCCGACCGCATTGCCTTCTGGGGACACGCGCCGTGCGAGGCCGGCGATGGCGCCGCGGCGCTGCAGGCGGCGGCCAGGCGCGAGTACGACCTGGTCCTGCTGGACCTGGCGATGCCTGGAATGGGTGGCCTGGAGGTCCTGCGGGCACTCCGGGAGGCGGGATGCGGAGCCGACGTCGTGGTCCTGACGGCGCACGGCAGCGTGGACGCGGCGGTGGCCGCGCTGAAATCTGGCGCCGCCGATTTCCTGACCAAGCCCGCCGATTTCGCACTGCTGCAGGCCGCGGTTGAACGCGCGCTGGAAAAACGGCGCCTGCAGCGGCTCAACCGCGCGCTGGTCGAGCGCGTGGAAGGCGACGCGCCGTTTGTGTCCGGTGCGGCTCCCGCCATGTGCGAGCTGCTGGCGCTGGCCGAACGAGCGGCTGCTTCGAACGCCACGGTGCTGCTGACCGGCGAGAGCGGCAGCGGCAAGCAGGTCGTGGCCGAGCACATCCACCGCCGCAGCCGGCGTGCCGCTGGACCGTTCGTTTACGTCAACTGCGTGGCCCTATCCGACGAACTGATCGAATCGACCCTGTTCGGTCATGAGAAAGGGGCGTTCACGGGTGCGGTGGCGCGCAAGGAGGGACGGCTGGACGCGGCCGCCGGCGGCACGGCTTTCCTGGATGAGGTGGGAGACATCACGCCGCGCCTGCAGACCAAGCTGCTGCATTTCCTCGAGACCAACGAATTCGAGCGGGTAGGCGGCACGCGCACGATCAGCGTCGATTGCCGGATCGTCGCCGCGACCAACCGCGATCTCGAGGCGTCGGTGCGCGAGGGACGTTTCCGCCAGGATCTCTATTTCCGCCTGAATGTGATCCATCTGCGCGTGCCGCCCCTGCGGGCGCGGCCTGAAGACATTCCACTGCTGGCTCAGGTATTCCTGGACCGCTGCGCCGCCGAGCTGGGCCGCCGGCCGTTGCGCTTCGCCGCGCGCACCGCCGAGATCATGCAGCGCTACGCCTGGCCCGGCAACGTGCGGCAGCTCCGCAACGCGGTCGAACGCATGGCGGTGCTGGCGGTGGGCGACACGTTGACGCCCGACCTGCTGCCGCCCGAGTTGTTCGCGCCGGCGGAGCGGCTGGTGGAGGGCGGCGGCGTCGCCGGAGGGGAGGATTTCGTGCCGTTGCGCGAGGCGGTGCACGCCTTCCGTCGCGAGCACATCGCGCGTGCGCTGGCGCGCACGGGGGGCAACCAGACACAGGCCGCCCGGCTGCTCGGCCTGCAGCGCACCTTCCTGAACAAACTGATCAAGGAGTACGGCCTGTAAGCCCGCTCAATAGCATTTCAGCACGATGCATGCGTCCATGGTCAGGCCCGCGACCCAGTGAATGACGACGGCCGGCCAGATCGAGCGCGCGCGCAGCGAGACGGCGCCGAGCGCGAGACCGGCGGGCGCCGAGGCCAGTGTTTCCAGCGGAGGGCGGGCGAAGTGCGCCGTGACCGACAACGCAGTCTGCAGCGCGTTGGCCGCGCGCGGGCCGAGACGGCGGCGCAGACCCAGCAACAGCACTCCTCGGAAAAGGGTCTCCCACGCCACATAGTAGACCAGCAGCAGCGCCGCGTGCCTGGCCAGCGCGCCGGTGCCGGGGGCCAGGTCGGGATCGAGCGGGTAGACCGCGCGCATGGCCGGATCGGCGGCCGCCAGGCGCCCCAGCGCCGCCGCCACCGGCACGCCGGCCGCCATCCAGATCAGGCCGGCGCGCCGGTCGCCGGCGCCCAGCCCCACCTGTGCAGGACGCAGTCCACACAGCCACCGTGCTCCCAGCAGCGGGGCCAGACCGAGCAGCAGGCCTGCCGCCGTCCAGTGGACGGTCGAGGGCAGAGGCCGCCCGCTGAGCGCGACCCAGCCGCGCCCCGGTCCCGCCACGCCCAGCAGATCGGCTCGCGTCCAGTAATGGAAAAGCGTCAGCATCAGCGCGGCGATCATGATCAACGCCTCCACCGGAGCCGTTCCGGACGCGCCCAGGGTGAGCTTGCGCAACTTCATGGCAATCTCCCTCCGTCGAGCAGCCAGGCTATGGTCTCGGTCATTCCCGCCACCAGCGAACGCGGCGCGTAGCCGAGATCCCGCCGCGCCAGGGCGATGTCCGCGGACCGGCTCTCCAGGAACGAGCGCACCCAGGCGGGCGGAATCGCGGGCAACCCGCCCAAACCGCCCGTAAGGCACGTGAGGCGCGCCAAGGCCAGCGCCGCGCGCGGCGACAGCCGCGCCACGCGGCGGCGAACGCCGGCTATCTCGGCGGCCAGCCCCAGGTATTGGGCCAGGGTGACGTTTTCCGGGCCGCCCAGGGTGTAGACCGCGCCGGGGCGCCCTCTGCGCGCCGCCAACAGGATGCCGGCGGCCACGTCGTCGGCGTGGACGTAATTGGCAACCGCGCCCCGATCGTCGAGCATGACGCGCAGCCGGCCGCTCAGGTAGAGGCGGAGCATCTGCGTGGCGCCGTTGGCCTCGTGCAGGGGGCCCGGGCCGTAGACGCGGGTAGGACGCACGATGACGGCCTCGCGGCCCGAGGCCGCGTAGGCGGCGACCGCCTTTTCGGCCGCCTGCTTGCTGGTCTCGTAGGGCGTCGGCGTCTGCGCGCGGCCGCGCACCGGGGCCGGCCGGTCCGGCGGAGCCACAAGCCAGGTGGAAACGTGCACGAAACGGCGCACGCCCGCTGCCGTCGCCGCGTCCAAGAGATTTCGCACCGCTTCGACATTGACGTTGGCGAAGGCGTTGGCCCGCCGGGCGAGCGGACGCGCCAGGGCGGCCAGGTGCAGCACGGTGTCGACGCGATCGATGGCGCGCGCGACCGCCCAACGATCGCACAGATCACCTTGGATCACATCGACCTGTTCCGCCGTCGCGGGATCGATGCGCGCCGGGTCTCGCGCCAGCAGACGCACTTCGGCATCGCCGTCCAGCAGGCGCCGCACGACGTAGCGTCCCACGAAGCCGGTGCCGCCGGTGACCAGAATCATGGACATGACGTTGCCTCCCTCCGCATGAGGCGGCCGACGAGCAACGCCCAGGCGCTGCCCACCAACGCGTCAACCGTGTAGTGGTTGCCGGTGTAGATGGTCGAAAGGACGATCAGAGTCGCCCACATCGTCAGCAGCGCGGCCGTACGCCGACGGAAGCAGCTCCAGGCGGCGCTCGCGATGGCCAGCGCGCCGGCGCAGTGGCTGCTTGGGAATGCCGTGCCGGGCGAATCCCCCGCCTGGCGCAGCGCCGCGCCTGCGGCGGCGAACACGCCGACGCCGCTGGGCGCCAGCGGGTCGGTCAGGCGCGGACCGTAGACGGGCAGCAGCAGCGACGTGAGGAAGCAGCCCAGGTAAGCGGTCACCACGACGGCGGTCAGAACGCCGAGATCGCGCCGGCGCCCCTGCAGCGCCAGCGCCAGGGGGGGGACAAGCACGAACGGGAAGTAGGAAAGGTAGGCCAGATGCATCAGCTCCCGCACCCATGCAGCCGGCAGCGCAGCCGCCCAGATGCGGTGCCAATGGACCCCGCACAAGGCAAGGTCGAGGCGCGCCACGCCCGCATCGTGGCCGCGCGGCGCCGCCAGCGAGTGGATCTCGCCCAGCTCGCACCAGCCGAGCGCCCAGCACAGCCACGGCAGCGCGACCGCAGTCCATGGCAGCAGGCGCGCGCCCTGGGCGCCGCCGGGAACCGCCCCGCGCGTCTCGGCCCACAGCCAGAGCAGCACGGTCCCATGCCAGACGGTCCAGGCCGGGGCGGCGGCGGACCGAGGCCACAAGACCAGCCACGTTCCCAGCGCGGCTAGGTTCCAGACCGCCAAGGCGGCGGACAGTGTTCTTGCGCTCACAGCCATCTCGCCTCCTTGAGCCAGGACGCTGTCGCGCCGAGACCGCGGGCGAGCGGCCAGGCTGGTCGAAAGCCGAGTTGGGTCATGGTCGGTCGTGGGTCGCACACCCAACGAGGCTGAGTCAGCTCGCGCACGCGGTCACGATTGAGCCGGGCCGCGCGCCCCCCCAGCCGCGCGCACCCCTCGGCGGCCAACGCCACGGCACGGGCCGCGGCAGCCGGCAGGGCGATGCGCAAGGGGCGCTGCCTCAGAGCCGCGGCGGCCGCGGCGACGAAATCGCCCCAGGTGACCGGCTCGGGATGGGCAGGGCACCACGTGCGTCCCGCAGCCGCAAGCGTCGCCGCCGCCAGCAAGGCCGCCACCGCGTCCGCGGCGTAGATCAGGCTGAATTCGCGCTCCCAGCGCCCGATGCCGAGCGCGAAGCCGCGATCGATCATCTTCAGCAGCTTCAGCACCATCACGTCCCGGGGGCCGTAGACCGCGGGGAATCTCAGGATGGCCGTCGCCACGCGGTCGCCGTAGGCATGCACGACCACCTCGGCGTGCAGCTTGGATCGCCCGTAGTGGGATAGAGGGCGCGGCACAGTGTCGGCGTCGAGCAGACTGCCGTCGCGGCATGGCCCTGCCGCCGCCAGAGACGACATGAAGACCACCTGCGGCGCCGAGGCGCCCAGGGCGGCGGCGGCGCGCATCACACAGGCCGTGCCCTCTGTGTTCACGTGGTAGCACTCGGCGGGCGTGCAGGCCTCGGTCAGGGCCGCCAGATGGAACACGACGCCGGCGCCGTCGAAAAGCCGCGCCAGGCGCCTTTCGTCATGAATGCCCGTCGGCGCGAACGTGACCGGATATCCGTCCAGCCAGCCGGGCGGCGCGCCGGGCCGCTCGATCGCGATCACCTCGTCGCCGCGCGCCAACAGCGCCTCGGTCAGATGGCTGCCGATGAAGCCTGCCGCTCCTGTGACCACCGCGCGCATCGTCCTCGCCTCCTTCCCGCCGGCCGCCCTGCGGGCAGCCCATGACTGATCAGCCGCGCCGCGCGACGGCGCCGGGCGCCGGCGCCGCCAGCAGCAGCACCGCGCCGGCCACCGCCTCGGGACGCTCTTCCTGGATGAAATGCCCCGCGCCGGCGATGACCTCCACCGTCAACGACGGCAGCTTGTCCCTCATGGTCGCGACCTGGTCCGCGGGCAGGCCGCAGTCGTGCGGCGCGCCTCCCAGGAGCAGCGTCACGGGGCAGGCGATGCGGTCCAGGTGGTCCGCCAGGCGCTCCGGTTCGGCGGCCTCGGCCATGGCGCGCAGCGCGCGCGCCGCCGCTCCCAGATCGGCGGTCATGCCGCTCAGGTATCGGCGCACAGTCGTCTCATCGACCCATGAGGCGTCGCCCGAGGCCGCCATCAGGCTGGCGCGGAAACGGCCGCGGATCAGCCCGCCGCCGCCCAAACTCGACACCAGCCGCGCTTTGCCCAGCGCCGCGGCCACCCCGGGCGAGGCCGCGCTGTCGGTGGGGCCGCCCTCGATCGACACCACCCCGCGCACCAGCTGGGGTCGCCGGTAGGCCAGGCGCAGCGCCATCGAACCGGAGACGCCATGCGCCACCACAATGGCCGGCTCGCCGCCCAACGAATCGATCGACGCCGCCAGACGGTCGGCCTGCGCGGTCAACGAGTAGTCGGCGTCGGCGGGCCGCGGCGCTCCGCCGATCCCCAGCGGTTCGACGATGATCACGCGGCAGCCCGCCGCCTCGAGCAACGGCGCCACCTTCCGCCAGCCGTAGGCACAGCCGGACAGTCCAGGCACCAGCAGCACGGTCGCTCCGCCGCGAGCTTCGCCGGCCGGGCACGGGAGCACCGTTTCCACGCCGATGCTGTCGGCTGCGGCAGGCAGAGGATCCGTGCGGGCCGCGCCGCCAGCCGCCGCGAGCGCCATCGCCACCATAACCGTTGTCTTGGTGCTCATTGGTTGACCTCCCTCCTTTGCGCAGCGCGCTCCCCACGCCGCGCCAGGCCTCAGCGCAAGCTCGGGGCCAGGGAGCCCTGCGGTGGTTGTGTTTTATAAGTATTTATTAATAAACAAGTTAAAGCATCAGAGGCGTGTTCTTGGCGGGCGCTACTCCCCGTGGGTCGTATGGCGGCCCGCACGCGCCTGTATCACGCACCACACATCGCCTTCGCCTCGCATCGGAGGTCAAGGCCGCCACGAGGAATCAGTTCTTCCACGAAGAATGTTTCCGGCCCTGGACCTGCGTCTGGGTCGGCATG
>CAYWTR010000022.1:0-74576 GCA_964461255.1 uncultured Fibrobacteraceae bacterium
TTGCGAGTACGCCGGTATCGGCGACACCCACAACGACCTCCGCTCTGCGGCCAGTCTGTTGTCTGGTGATGGACCGTGCTCTATGGCCGGGTCTGAATCAGACCCGGACCGCGTCCGCCACGGTCATGCGGACGGGCAATCCGTTGTCGATCATGAGTTCCTGGATCGAGAGCGAACGCTCCCGGTCGAAGACCTCGAACAACTCCGCCACCTTCTTTTTCAGAGCGAAGCCGTCGTTGCCGCGGGATTCGTTCGGCCCGTTGTCCTTGCCGAACAGAAACAGCCGCAGCACGGTGGGCGGGGGATCGAAGACCGGCTCGCCGTTTTGGACGCGCAGTCCCTCGATCCGCCCGTAGTTGACCTCCTGCATCAGCTCGACCAGGCGTTTCCTGGCAGGAGTCAGGGCCGCCTTTGTCACAACATCCGTCATACCGGACCTCCTTTCGCGCACTTGGGCGCATCAACGAAAAGCCCCCTGGGAGGCGGGTCCGGCGAATGGACCTCCCAGGGGGCGTTCACCCGGATCATCCGGGCGTTTCTTCCAGGGTGAGGGTCTCGCCGGACCGTCACCCCTCTTTGGCGAAATTTCGATGAGAGGGGCGGGACGGCCCGGCGCGTCGATGGCGAAGGACAGGAAAATGCGGAGATTTCAGGCGGATGCCTGGGCTACGGGGGGGAAACTTTTTTTGATTTTTTTTCCGGAGGCCCAGCGAAATTTCGCTGACTCGGAGAACAGACTATTCGTCGGGGGAGATGAGGAAGAGTGCCTGCCAGCCCTTTCCGTCATCCGTCAGGCGGAAGGGATCGCCTTCGATGCGGAAGAAGTCGCGCAGGTTGGCGGCGAGGAGTTCGCGGCGTTTCTGGTTGCGTCTATGGGCCTTGTTGCTGCTCCAGTCCAATACTCCACGTTCATCAGCGAATACCTTGAGCAGCTCCCATTGAACGGTGGGGTTCCCATTCTTCTTATTGGCCATGCCCATCTGCGTGTAATTGAACACGCCTCCGGCCGTTTTGACTTTGACCGAGACGGTATGCCCGTCCTTGAAGCGGATCGACACGTCTCCCCATGACGCATCCGGCGGTGTAGGGAAAAAGGCTGTGGCACCATCGTCCTTTGGAGGCGGAAGATTGACCCCGCGGAATTGCGCCAGGATTTCATCGAGTGGACGAAGGAGCCGAAGTTGTCGCTTGTCACCGATGGCAACGCTTTCCGACAGGGACACGAAGCCCGACCGCTTGTCGGTCAGCCGCTTCTCCGCCTTCGCGGAGCAGAGTTCCCGTGTGGGAGACAAGAGAATGAACGGCGTGCCATTCCTCCCCAGGAGACCATCCACTGCCTCGCTGAAATCGTCGGGCTCGATCTGGATGGCCAGGTAGACCGGGAAACGGTATCCGGCGTATGGAGAGTAAACGCCGATGCGCGTCGTTCCGGGAAGGTCGGTTCCCGCGTCGGTTTCTTCGATCAGGTCGAAGACCTTGGCGAGCGCCATGTCGAGAGCCGGACGATCCAGCTCATAGGCCACGATGTCGGCTCGTCGCAGGGCAAAGGTCTCGCATCCACGTTCGCACCTGCAGACGGCGACAATGTCCTCCGGATCGTGCACGACCACTTCGTGCTCACAGCCGCAGCCGCGTTGAACCATGCAGGGATGTGAAGATGCCAGTTTGCCGTTCGGACGAAGGAAGGCCTTCGCCGTCCCATAATCGTTCCCGAACCGGGCTTTCCACTCGGCATCCACCGCGGCCGCGCCGGGGACGGTTTCGAGTGCCTGCCAGAATCCGGTCGGTCTATTCCTCATCGTCTTCCTGCTCGGCAAGGATGAATCCGCGCTTGGTGAGCCAGTCTTCGACCACGGAGGCGTCACTGTCCCTGGTGTACTGGGCGATGTTCGATGGACGGATGGTCACGGTCCGGGCCGTCTTGGAGTCTGTGAATTTCACCTGAAAGCTCGCCCGGATGATCCGTGCCTTCTGGGGCATGGTGCGGCCGCGCCCGGCGTAGGCGGCGAACACGTCGTTGGCTTTGCGTATCTCGGTCTCCTTCTCCGCGCCGCCCCAGAAAAACTGAATCTCCTTGAGCCGCACCCATTCCATGCCGTCCACGTCCGTGCAAACGACGGAGGCATCTCCGTCGGTCCGGAGCGGCTCGAGCGTGTATTTGCCGGTCTCAGGGAAGAAATCCTCCTTGCTGAACACATGGCGGCCGAACTGCTGGCGGAAGAGGTCCTTTTCCCCTTTTCCACAAGCGTGCATTCGAATCTCGCCGATGGTCGGTTCGTAAACCAGCACGTCGTATTTCTCGGGACGGTAGAAGACGCTCGAAGCCTGACCGCCGTCGAGGCTGCCTTCACGCCGCAACGGATCACCGTGGCGCACCAGAAACCACACGGAATCCTTCTTGGGGTAAACGAAGACCTTCGATCCCCGTCCGCGCTTTTTCTTCTCGAACCAATCGTCGAGGTCCTTCTCCAGAGCCACGAGGGCTTTCGCTGTCGGCTGTTTGAACTTGGGGATCGGATGTGTATCGGTCTGAAAATACTCGAAGGACCGGGGCTTCAAAAGGTACTGCTCGGCGTGCTTGCGCTCGAGAAGGTCCTTGTCCTGCAGGTAGACCTGAACGGCCACGTCGGCCGCGGTGGGGTCCGGGTTCCCGTTGAGGGTTATGCCGTTGTTTTCCGCCTCCTGTAAGAGGACGTCCATGGCTTCCGGCGTGGCCATCTCGTGCACGAAATAGAGTGCGTCGAGCAGTCCCTTCGGCGTGTCCGTGTCCGGGTTCATGAGCACGTTGACGAGTTGGTCGTAATCGATGCCGTCGGAGGCGGATGGCGGCGGCAACGTCAATCCTCGGCCGTCGAAGTAGGGCTTGTGAGGGTTCAGCAGAGCCAATAAATGCTCACGCGCGATGGCCTTAAGGCCGTCGGCATGGGCAAAACGCCTGAGATTGTACGTCGCCATTCGTTCTTTCCTCCTTGTTCTTTATAGCCAGGCCGTTCCCGGCGTTTACGTTTCCGAGCCGGGCCGCCTGACGGCGACGACCTTGCCGATGATGCGGAGTCCGTCGTCGGGCCCCACGGGGATCGGTCGATGCTTCCGGTTTTCCGGCCTCAATTCGATTTTCTCGCCTCGGATATAAAGCCGCTTCACCGTGGCTTCGTCCTCCAACAACGCGACAACGATGTCACCGTTCTCCGCCACGGGCTGTTGTCGCACCACCACCAGGTCGCGATCTCGGATTCCGGCGTCCATCATGCTGTCGCCTGTAACCTCCAGGGCGAAGCACCGGCCTGCCCGGGCGACCCCGCCTTCGACCAGCACCTCTCCGATGATGTTTTCTTCGGCCAGGATCGGTTGGCCGGCCGCCACTCGGCCGATAATGGGGACGGCCACAAGATCGGGGACGTCGTCTTCGGGTTCGCGGATAATCGCAATTCCACGAGCCTTCCGGGGTTCGCGCTTCAGGTAGCCCTTGCGGACAAGCTGGTTCACCTGACCGTGGACGCTGGCGTGCGATATTCCGAGGATATCCGCGAGTTCCTTCATGGTCGGGGGGAACCCCCGCCGGTTCGTGAAGAGGCGGATCTCCTTCAATGTACGGCGCTGCGGCTCGGTTATTTCCTGAACGGGGCGTCTGCCTCGCGGTCTTTGACTCATGTGTATCCTCAACCATCCAAATGGCTATCGTCGAACACCAACAGCCGCAGGGCCCGGTCAGGGCAAACTACGGCCACGTTACAGGCTGATATTATACGACCTGATAGGCGTCAGGTCAATAGAAAAATGTACATGAATCAGGGGGTTTGAGGAATCGCTGGCGGGTGAGGAGAAGAGAGATCGGTGATCGGACGGGTGGATAGAGTGGCGGCCGGTAGCCCTGAGCGGGGGCGTCAGCTCATCCGCTCGGCGGTCAGCTTCGCCCACATCTTTCGTTGACGCGCCCAGTGGGGAACTGCGGCAATGGGACGGACCTCTTTCTCTCGAAGCCGGTCACGCCCTTTGACCGTCCGGGGCAGGAAGAGAATCGCCTCCTGGATGTCAGGAGCCAGGTTGAGCAGGTTCATGATCTGGGTGATTCTGGCCCGCGTCACGTAACCGAGTCGCGCCAGATCTGCATAATCACGCACTTCACCGCGGCTCACCAGCCTGTCGTAGCGGATCGCCAAGGCCATCAGCTTCGATACGCGGGGTATATTCCCCGGCTCGATGCAACGATCCTCGTCCCGGAGATCGTTGCCGTTCTTCCGGCCGTGTTTTGGTTTGAAACTGAAGGATATCTCCAACCGGCTCAGACCGGTTCCGTCGGATGCGGTATTCCTCATGCCGACACCTCCCGACTGCGGATGTCGGCCTCGCTGCACAGCGCCTTGACTCCCGGTGAGCGGAAGGTCACGGTCACTCTGCCGTCCCGCCCGTCATACCCGACGCGCTCGACGAGGAGTCGGACGATCCGTGATTGTTCTCGGGGAGACAGTGACTCCCAAACCGGGTCGAAGACCGCCAGCGCCCGGGCCAGGTCGCCTTCATCAACAGTTTCTCTCTGGATCGTGATGACCTCTTCGCGTATGGCGGTCATCCGCTGTTCTATGGTTCGAATCTGATCCTGCAGGTCGGCGAGCTGGTCCATGGCCGCCCCTCCGTTCGAGACGGCGGTGAAGGACTCGCCCACCAGCTTCTGGACTCTGGTGTGCAGACGTTTGAGTTCACGCTCATGGCCGCGTTGTTCGGTTTCCAGTTCCGCCATGCGCTTGCCGCTCTCTTCCCGAACCTTTGCAGCCGTGGCTGCGATGATTTCCTCATTTCTGCCTATGCTTCGGATGTGTTCAACCACAGCGGTCTCGATCTCGTGCGCGTTGAGCGACTTGGTCGGACAGGACGCCCAGCCTCGTTGCTGCGCGTTCAGGCAGACGTAGTAGCGATACCGTTTGCCGTTGTCCTTGGCCGTGTAGGTATGCACCATCCCCGTGCCGCAGGGAGCGCAGTAGAGCAGTCCCTTCAACAGCGCTCCGTATTTGTTGCGCACCTCTTTTCCTCCGGTGCTGCCGTTCCGCCGGAGAGCATCCTGCACCCGCTGCCAAAGATCGACGTCAACGATCCCGTTGTGTTCGCCGTTGTAGATGGTTCCCTTGTAATCGACCTTGCCGGCATAGATCACGTTGGTTAGGAGCCGGAAAAGACTGTTTTTGGTGAATGGCTTTCCGCCGCGCTCCTGACCCTTCTTGGTGGTCCACCGCTTGGTCTGCCAACCCCGGCGGTCGATCTCCTGGACGACAGGAATCATGGCCTTTTGCTCCAGGTAGATCTCGTACATCGCCCGGACCTGCGCAGCCTCGTCTTCGTTGACGATCAACCTGCCGCCTTTCGGGTCGACGTCGTACCCAAGGACCGGCATTCCGCCGACCCACTTGCCCTTGCGGCGCGCGGCGGACATCTTGTCCCGCGTACGTTCCGAGATGATCTCCCGCTCGAACTGGGCGAAGGAAAGCAGGATGTTTAGGGTGAGCCGCCCCATGGAACTGGTCGTGTTGAACTGCTGGGTGACCGAGACGAAGCTCACGGAGTGCTTGTCGAAGATTTCCATCATGCGGGCGAAGTCCAGGAGGGATCGGCTGAGTCTGTCGACTTTGTAGACCACCACGCAGTCGATTTCGCCCGACTCGATGCCGGCGAAGAGCCGCTTGAGGGCGGGCCGCTCCATGTTGCCACCGGTGAAACCGCCGTCGTCGAAACGATCCGGGATGCACACCCACCCCTCGTGTCGTTGGCTCGCGATATAGGCTTCCGCGGATTCCCGCTGTGCGTCGAGGCTGTTGAACTCCTGTTCCAGCCCCTCGTCTGTGGACTTGCGTGTGTAGATGGCGCAGCGGATGGTCCCGTTAGTTCTTGATGCCGACTCCCGGGCTTCTCCCCGGCCACGGTTATTGTTTCTGCTCATTCGTTCCTCCTCTCGGGTTTGCGGCTCCCGCCCTTGGCCGCGGCATCGGCGATACCGAAGAAGAGGAACCCGTTCCACTTGCTCCCGGTGACCTCCTGGGCGATGGCGGAGAGGGACTTGTAGCGTCGGCCGTCGAACTCGAAGCCGTTGTCGAGGACCTTGACCACAATGTCGCGGCCTTGGAACTCGCGGGCGAGCAGAGTTCCGGGCAGAGGCAGCCTCGGGTCGCGCGACGGGGATATGCGACCGGTCGCCGTTCTCGCTTTGACCTCGGAGGAACCCGAGGCGACCGGATCACGCGGAGCCCGCGTTCTCAGGTCGGCGTCGTTGGCCAGTTCCTCGGCTCTGCGCCGGGCCCGCTCCGAAAGATCACCCTCCGCCAGGGCCTGAATGCGCCAGGCGATTCGCTTGCGCAGAAACTCCTTATGGTAGGAGCGGGTCTCTTCTCCGAAGACATCGAGGTACTTGTCCCGGAGTTCTCCGACGGTCATCCGGGAGAGCCCCTGGACCTCTTGATACGTTGTTGCTTCCATCCGAAACCTCCTTGGTTCATGGGCTTCGCCCCGCGGGCGGCCCGTCCGCACCGCAATCTCAGGGCGTTAACTCGTGAATGAATGAAGGCTTCGGTGGCCCGAAACATCAAGGCGTTTCTCCGTAAACGCCTCAGATTCTTCGACTTGCGCTACATGCACCGCCTCGGTATCCGATTCGGGGGCAAGTCGGCGGCCGTTGCGGTGGCGCATGTAGCCTCTGGCCAGGATCGTGGCGATTTCCGATATCACCTCTTCAAGTGAGGCGGGGACGTGTTCGTTGTCCGGCATCCGGTCCTCCTTTTGCGGGAGGCCGCGTAAAGGTGCCGTCGTGGATGCCGCTGGGGCGGGATCGGCCTGACGTCGAGAAGACCGTTGGAGCCCGTCCGACACCACCCGAAGGCGATGCCGTCGGCACCCACAACGGTCTCCGTTCTCACGGCCGATTCCGCTGTCTGGTAATCCGCTTTCGCCGGACCACTTGATCCGGCTTTCGTCGGATACCTACCGGAGGGGAGTTCGAAACGTCGAAGCGGGTGCCCGGATGCAACCGGGCTGTTAAACAAGGCGACTCGAAAAACGGAGAACGGGAGAATTCGGAGAGGACATTTTCGGTGAGCGCGCGCAAACCCAACGGTTGCACCCGAACCCCGAGCGGTGAGCTTCGAAACGGAGAATCGGGGTTAATGTGCGGGCGGGCGTAAGTCGGCGTGGACACGCCGGAAACGACGAGACCCCGAGGGGATCACCCCACGGGGTCTTGCGTTAAACAAGAACCGCTGAAATCAGCGGATTGAATTTTGGCTCCCCGGGCTGGACTCGAACCTCGGTGCCTGCGGTTTACGCTTATGCAATCCTGTCACCCCAGGGGCTCGATATCCTGCAGGGTTTTCGCCACGGCAAAGGCCCGCATGCTGTCACCGAGTGCCATGCGCATCGAGCGGTTCACGCTGGGAGCGGTCGTCCGCTTGATCTCGAAGCGCAGGTGCGCGTTCCCCCTGACCACCAGCAGATCCAACTCGGCGCCGGCATGGGGCGCCCAGAATCTGCACTCTTCAGACCCGCGCCAGGTAGAAGCGCGTGTCACGTCTTCTCGGTCCAGAGTCGACTCAACGGCACGGCGAAGAGGCCCTCCCCGAACGGAATGGAGGCCTCTCCATCGTACAGTACGACTCCGGCAGTGAAGCGGCTGCCGACGGCTTCCCGCAACTTCTTCAAGCCCCGGAAGTCCTTCGCCACGACGGTTCCGGACAGCCTGACTTCGATCCCCGCGATCTGTCGTCCGGCGCGTTCGAGGACGGCATCGACTTCGGCGCCCTCCTTGGTCCGGAAATGATGCAACTGGATCCGCTCCGCGCTCCAGCTTGCCTGCCGCCTGAGTTCCTGGACCACGTAGGTCTCGAGCAGGTGGCCGAGCAGGATCCGATCCTCGCGGAGCGCCTCGACGGAATGGTTCAGGACGGCGCAGGCAACTCCTGTATCCCCGATGTGGAGCTTCGGCGCCTTAATCAGGCGGCTGAGCCGGTTGCTGTGCCACGAGGGTAGCCGCTGGATCAGGAAGACCTGCTCGAGCAGCGTCACGTAGTCACCGATCGTCGGCCTGCTCAAGCGGAACGGACCGGCGAGTTCGGCCAGATTGAACAACTGAGCGGTCTGGGCCGCAGCCAGCGCCACGATCTGAGGCAGGACCTCGATCTCCCGGATGCGGGCGAGGTCCTTGATGTCCCGCTGGGCGATGGTCTCGACATATTCGCTGTACCAATCGGTCCGCCTGCGCTCGCTCGTGCGGGACAGCGCGTCCGGGTAGCCTCCCGCGGCGACAATGTCCGCGATCCCGTCACCGAGGCGTTCGGCCTCGTGCATCAGGCCCGCGCCGGCGAACAGATCCGCGATGAACCCTGATCGCCGGCCCAGGATCTCGCAACGGGACAAGGGATGCAGCCTGATGATCTCCATCCGCCCGGCGAGGGAGTCGGACACCCTGGGGATCATCAGGATGTTCGCCGAGCCGGTCAGGATGAAACGCCCGGGCCTGCGGTCGCGATCGACCGCGAGCTTGATGGTCGAGAAGAGCTCCGGAACCCGCTGGACTTCGTCCAGGATGGTCCGCTCGGGAAGCCCGGCGACGAATCCGGCCGGGTCATCCTGCGCAGCCGAACGGACGCCAGCGTCGTCGAAGCTGTAGTAGGCGAATCCCTTCTCCTGTCCCACGTGGCGGGCCAGGGTCGTCTTGCCGCTCTGGCGGGGGCCGTGGATGAGGACGACCGGAGTATCGGTCAGGGCTTCTTCGACCCGCTCCTGAATGAATCTCGGGATGTAGGCCGATTGGATCATGGCCCTTGCTCCGGACTGGAGTGCGTCCAGATGAAAGGTTGAAGGTTGTCCAATTGTAGGTTTATGCAGCGCCAATTGCAACCTTGCGGCCGCGCCAAGCGTCAACTAATTACCACACAACAATTTAGACCTCACGCCAGTTCCCCGCTGAGCGAAATACTTTCCATGCTGACCATTCTGCTCCACGCCATGCGCGACCAGATGCGCCCCCGCGGCGACATGCTCCTGGTCAGCCTGGCGCTGCGCCAGCAGATCAAGTCGCATGGCGGATTGGATCTTGATCGTGGTCAATCAGACGATCCGAGCGGCGGTCGCCAATGTAAATACTTGTCAATAAAGAGAATAAGAAGAGATTGGCTCCTCAGGTAGGACTTGAACCTACAACCCTCCGGTTAACAGCCGGATGCTCTGCCATTGAGCTACTGAGGAGCCTGGCTCCGTTGGGCTCCGCGGGAGGCCGGGGAGCGGACCTTTCAACATATCCGGAGGCTCACAAGATGTCAAGCCCGGGGGCTCTTGGGGGCCCCCGGGGCGATCGGGACCTTTCCGGTGCGACGGGGGCGGCCAGGCCGAGTTCAGCCTCGGCCCGGCCGCCCGTTGCTGCAGGGTCGTCAGCTTGCCGCGTTGACCTCCAGGCGTTGCATCTTCTTGTAGAGAGCGTTGCGGGAGATGCCGAGCTGGCGGGCCGCTTCGGCGCGGTTGCCGCCGAAGAGGGCCAGGACGCCGGCCAGGTGTTCGCGTTCGGCCTGGGCCAGGCGGCGCGCCAGGTTCAGGTCGCCGGCCACGCCGACGCCGCGGGGCGGGCGGCGGGTCAGGGCGGGCGGCAGCATCTCCGGGGTGGCGCGGCCGGCGTGGACGGCGAGCAGCGCGAGACGGCGGGTCGTCGCCTCCAGCTCGCGGACGTTGCCGGGCCAGACGTGGCGGCGCAGGGCGTCGCGCACCTCGGGGTCGAACAGCTCGGCGGCTCTCGCGGCGGGGCCGACCGCGCGCGCGACGAACAGCTCGATCAGCGCGTCCAGATCCTCGCCGCGGTCGCGCAGGGGCGGCAGCTGCAGCTCCAGCGTCTGCAGCCGGTAGTACAGGTCCTGCCGGAAGCGGCGCGCGGCGATCAGCAGCGGCAGGTCCGCGTTGGTGGCGGCGACCACGCGCAGGTCGGCGCGCCGTTCGCCGGGATCGCCCAGCCGCCGGAACGTCCCCTCCTGGAGCAAGCGCAGCAGCTTGGCCTGGACCGGCAACGGCATGTCGCCGATCTCGTCCAGGAAGAGAACGCCGGCGGCGGCGGTCTCGCACAGGCCGGGCCGGTCGCGATCGGCGCCGGTGTAGGCGCCGCGGCTGGCGCCGAAGAACTCGCGCTCGAACAGCGTCTCGGGAATGGCGGCGCAGTTGACCGGGACGAACGGGCCGGCGGCGCGGGGCCCGCCGGCGTGCAGAAGGCGCGCCAGCACCTCCTTGCCGGTGCCGGTCTCGCCCGTGATGAGCACGGGCTCGTCCGTGCCGGCGGCGATGCGCGTCAGGCGCAAGACGCGCTGCATGGCGGGGGCGCGGGCGATGAAGACGTCCGCCGCGCCGGCCGAGCAAGCGGCCGCGCCCGGGACGGACGGCGCGGGCGCCGGGCAGAGGCCCGCGGTCAGGCGCATCCTGCCCATCACCGCCTCGCAGGCGGCGCGCTCTTGCGGACGCGCCAGATCGTCGAAGCCGTGGAAAGCCTCGAGCAGGTACGACCAGGCGGCCTCGCGGTGCCCGCGACCCGCCGCGTCGCCGGTGTCGCCGCCGGCGCGTCGTTCGGCCTGCCACCAGGCGAAGCGGATCTCGGCGGCGGTCAGGCTGCAGAGCGCCGCCTCCAGCGCGGCGCCGTGATCGCGCAGCGTCACCAGCGCCGCCCGGCAGGTGCGGTAGGCGCGGGCCCACCGCCCCTGGGCGGCGTGGGCGCGGGCGAGAAGGCGCAGAGCCACCCCCTCCTCGAACCGCTCGCCGCAGCCGGCGGACAGCCGCGCGGCGCGGCGCAGCAGGGCGGCCGCGCCGTCGACATCTCCCCGGGCCAGGTGCAACTGGCCGAGGCGGCGCAGCAGTTCGGCCGCCAGGTCGCCCGCGGGAGCGGTGTCCTGGGCGATGGCGAGCGCCCGCTCGTACGCGCGCAGGGCAGGAGCGTGATGGCCGCAGGCCAGCGAGATGTCGCCCAGGGTTTCCAGCGCCAGCCCCTCCTCGCGCGCAGCCTGCAAGGCCGACGCCTCGGGGAAGCAGGGAGCCAGCTCGGCACGGGCGGCGGCGGGATCGCCGGCCTGCAGCAGCGCGCGCGCCATCGCGATGCGGATGCGCAGAAGCGACTGGCGCGCGCCGCGCTGCTCTTGCACGGCGCGGGCCTCGCGCAGCGGCGGCAGGGCGGCGCCGGTGCGGCCGCTCTTGAGCTGCACGACGGCCAGGTTGAGCAGGTTCTGGGCGCGCCGCCCCGCCAGGCCGAGCGCGCGGTTGAGCTCGAGCGCTTCGGCGAAGCGCGCGGCGGCGCGGCGCAGGTCGCCGGCCGACTTCTCGACGATGCCCAGGGCGTTGAGCGCCTCGGCCTCGCCCGCCTGGTCGGCGGCGAGACGGAACAGCGCGGCGGCGTCGCGCAGGTCGCGGCGCGCGGCGCGGGGGCGGCCCAGACGGTGTTCGCACATGCCGCGCAGGTGGAGCAGGCGGGCGCGCGTCCCCGGATCCGGCGGCGCGGCGGCCAGGTGGCGCGCGGCCTGCTCGCGCGCGGGACGGGCCTGCCCGCGGCGCAGGGCGATCCACCCGCGCAGCAGATCGGCCTCGGCGTCGCCGGCGGGCAGCCAGCCGCGGTCGGCGGCCTCGTCCAGGGCCGACAGACACGCGTCATGCCGGCCTGCAAGGTAACGGGATTCGGCCAGCAGACGCGCGGCCGGTGCGGCCAGGTGGGGGGCCGCTCCCGACTCGAGCAGGGCGCGCAGGGAAGCCTCGGCCTCGCCGTGCCGCTCGGTGCGCACCGCGAGCCGCGCCAGCGCCAGGGCGTCCTCGGGGACGAGGGACGCGCCTGCGCAGGCGCTTTGGGCGGAGTTCTCCAGCGGTGTCATGGTCCTCTCCTTTCCGCGGATCGGCCGCTAGCGGCCGGCGGCGAGGTTGCGGGTGGAGAGGAAAGGCGGCCGCGCGGGCAGACCGCTCCCGTGACCGGCGCTCCAGATCAGCGCGGGCAGCAGCGTCCAGCCGCCGGACGGCGACCAGGCCGGCAGGCGCGGCAGCGCCAGGGCGGCCATGGCGGCGAGCTGCGGGACGGGGCGGATCTGCGCGCCGGGAACGGGCGGGATGACCGGCTTGTGCTCGCCGTCGTCGGGGTCGCCTTCGGTCGTGTGGCCGCCGGAGCCGCCCGACTGGCTGACGTTCGGCGGCATCGCACAAACGGCGGGGGGCATGGCGCAGGCCAACATTGCCAGCGCCGCCGACATCAGGATGATCGGACCGGGCCGGCGACGGCGGCCGGTCCGCGCGGCGCTGGCCGCGGTGCGTGGGGTGGCAAGCAGACGCATCGTGCACTCGCTTTCACGGGAGGTGGACCCGAGGCCGGTCAGGCCGGCCTGCTGTTGCGGCCCGCACGGGGCCGGGCGGTCGCGCCGGGGCGCGACGGCCTGCGAACGACGAAGCCATCCGTGCGTGCCGTGCGGGAGGGCACGGCTCCTGATGGAGCGGGAGGAGGCGGGGATCGCGGCGCGGAGAACGGGGCGATCGCCTCGCGCCGCGCGCATTATGCCACGGTCGGTTCGCCGACGTCAACCGCGCGCATCGCGCGGCGCGCGGCGCGCCGAGCCCGATGCCCACGCCGGACCGCTAGGGTTCGAAGGCGACCGTCCACATCCACGGGCGGTGGGACTGATTGTTGAAGACCGGGTGCGCCGCGTAAAGGCGCAAGTTGCCGTAGCGGCCCGGCACGCCCACCAGCCTGCCCAGGCCCAGGCCGGCGTTCGCGCGCCAGCCGGCGGGACGCGGCTGGTCGAGCGGGCCGCCGGCGTGATGGGCGACGCCCCAGTCGACGAGCGCGATCGGCTGCAGGCCCAGCCGACCGAGCAGCGGCACACGCAGCGCCCGCAACGGGTCGAAACCCAGGCGCGCGTCCAGCGAGGCCCAGCCGGCGCGGTCGCCCGCCAGCTCGGCCGCGCCGTAGCCGCGCAGCGTGCCGTAGTCGCCCAGCCATGTCTTCCACTGCAGCGGCACCTGCCGATCCCACGCCTGCCAGCGGGCGCGCAGGACGAGCTCGTTGCCGGCCCGGTCCAGCAGCGACGCGTCCAGCCGCAGGCCGAGGCGGCGGAAGTCGGCCCTTTCCGGGGATCCGGGCAGCAGCGCCAGCAGCGGCGCCGCGGTGACCCGATGCCACTCCACATCGCCGCGCCACGCCACCCTGCCCCGGCGCAGCGCAGCGCCGGCGGTCCAGGCTCGCGTGGTCAGGGGATCGGCGGCCAGATTGGAGGCCACGTCGCCGCGGTCGCCCACCAGGCGCCAGGTCGTGCCCAGCGGCAGCGGGCGATGCCGCTCGCCCAGCAGGCCGGCGCGCAGATCGAGCCAGGGCAGCGGCCGCAGCAGGAGGCCGCCGCGAACCCCGCGCGCCTCGTGGTACTGGTTCGGATCGCTGGCCAGCAGGATCGCCTGCCAGAAGCGGCAGTCGCGCGCCTCGCCCGCGAAGGCGCGAACGGAACGCTCGGCGCCGGCCTCGAGCGCCAGCAGGGTCCACGGCAGACGCGCGCCGCCGCGGCCGACGCGCGCGCCGGGGCCGACACGCGCGCCCGGTGCGTCGCGCGCCAGCGGATCGACGCTCAGCAGCGGCAAGGTCAAGGCGGCGTCGAGCACCGGACGCTCTGACGCCAGGCCGTAGCCGATGCCGGCCGCCAGGCGCGGTTGATGGCGGCCGGGCCGCCTCAGCTCGAGCGTCGCGCCCGGCCGCAGGCCCTCGACGCGGTTGAAGCAGAGGCGCCCCGCGGGGTTGACGCCGAGGCGCCAGCGGCGGCCGGCGTCGCGGTCGCGCAGCACGTCGGCCCCCACGACGCTCAGCGAGTCGAGCGCCGCCGGGTCCAGGCCGAAGAGCAGCGCCTCGGGCGTCAGCGGGTCGTACCAGCCGGTGTCGAGGCCGCGCCAGTAGCGGTTGAGAGAGTCGACGGCCGCCTCCGCCGACATCCAGATGAGCGAATCGAGAGGGGCGGCGCGCGGCGCGGGCGCAGGCGGCTCTGCCTGCGCAGGCGCGGGCTCGGAGGGCGCCGACTCGGCAGGCGCCTCGCCCCCGACCCGCTGGTCCTGCATCCTCACGTGGATCTCGACCACGCGCGGGATGCCGGGCAGGGCGCGGCGCAGCAGGATGCGGGCGTACAGGTCCTGGAGCAGCCAGAAGTCGCCGACGGCGGCGCGCCGGGCGCGGAACACCGGGATCGAACGCACCAGCAGCGGCAGCGGCACCGCTCCGGTCAGCTCGCCGTCGATGCGGCGGATCACGAAGTCGCGGTAGTCGATCCAGATCACGCCCGACGGCAACGGCTTGAAGCGGCTCTTGGGAACGAAACGGATCTTGTAGATCAGATGGTCGCCGATCAGCAGACGCTCGAGGATCTCGTAGTTGTACTCGTCGCCCCCCTCCAGCGCGAAGGGGATGGCCATGGCGGCGCCGGTGATCTCGCTCCAGTCCGTCTCGATCTCGTCGTCGACCTTCTCCTTGACGACGGCGCCGCCCTCGTACTTGCGCTCGCGGCGCCAGAGCTGCGCCGTCTGCACGACGCCGTCGCGGCGCTGCAGCACGCGGGCCGCCGCCTCGTACTCGGTCCAGTCGCCCGGCGGCTCGCCCGGCGACGGTTCGCGCGGGCGCGCCACGACCTTGACCACCTGCGTGGCGCTCACGTCGCCCATGCGCTCGCGGTCGGCCGCCATCCTCTCGCCGATGCGCCGCACCACCTCGGCCACCCTCACGCGCGGAGCGCCGACCAGGATGGTGTCGAGAGGGCCGGCGGCGAAGGGAATGGTGTCCTCGGCGGCGAGGAAGAAGCCGTAGCCGCCCCGCAACGCGGCGTCCACGTCCGCCGCCAGCGCCGCTGCCTTCTCGCGCGCCTGCCGCACGCTGTCGGCCCAGGCGGCGATCTGGGGCCAGAAGATCGTGGTGTCGACGGCGGCGAGGGGGTCCGGCGCGGGGGCGGTTGCCGGCGGCGGGGCGGCGCCGTCGGGCAGCGCGGCGCCGCACGCGGCGGGGCGCTGCGCCGGGGCGCCGAGGGCGGCGGCCAGGCAGGCGGCGGCGGCCGCGAGCAGCGGCGGCGGCGGGCGCAGCGGACCGCGGCGGGGGGACGGCAGGGCGCGGCGGCGAGGCGGCAACGCACGGAGTGAGCGCGGCACGGCTGGCTCCTTCAGGATGGTCGCCGGCGCCGCAGGCCGGCGCCGAGCAGGCGGACCGTGCGCGCGAGCAGGCGCGCCGGCGAAGGACGCCGCCCGCCCGCGCGCAGCGCGGCCCGCAAGGCCGCCGCGTCGCTGCCCGGCAGGGGCAGGGCCGACAGCGCCAGATACGCCGGCGGCAGCCAGAGCGGCATCGCGGCAGCATACCGCCCGCCGGCCGCGCCCGGCAACCAGGCGGCGGCCGCCGCCAGCGCCGCCGACAGCGCCATGCCGGCGACCGCCGCTCCCAGCGGGCCCGCCAGCGCCACCGCCGCCCGGTCCGGCGGCGACAGGGGCGTCAAGAAGAGCGCCGCCACCCGCAGCGGCGGCCGGACCCTCAGCCCCAGCCTGGCCGCGGGCGCGGCGGCGGCGGCGGCGGCCAGGTGGGCGGTCTCCTCCACCGCCACCATCAACGCCAGCGCGACCGCGGAGGCCGGCAGCCGCGGGCTCCACGCGCCGCACAACGCGCCGGCGACCACGGCCAGAAGAGGCCAGGCCCAGGCCCGCAGCACCAGGAGCGCCACGTCCGGCAGGGCCGCGGCGAAGGTCAACGGCCGGCCCGGAGGCCAGGCGTAGCAGCGGGCCGCTCCGGGACGCGGCGACGGACGCGGCGACGGGCGTTGCGACGCGTCTTTCAATACCAATCGTCCCACGGCGAGGGCGCGCCGGCGACGACGCCCGGGCCGGCGGCCGCGAGCATCGCCGCCAGCTCCTCGCCGGCCTCGAGCGCCAGGCGCCGCACCGTCTCGAAGTGGAGGTTGCGCAGCTGGGCCAGGGTGAAATGCCGGGTCGCGCAGATCGGGGTGTGCATGTTGTACTGGTCGAAATCGTCCACCTCGCGCCGCAGGCCAAGCCGGGCGGCGCGGCGCCAGAGCCGCGTGCCGGGAAACGGCGCCAGCAGGGCGAAGGCGCATCGCGCCAGGTAGCGTCGCTGCAGACCGGCCGCGAACTCCAGCGACGCGGCCAGCGACGCCGCCGTTTCCCACGGCTGCCCGATGATGAAGCTGCAGACCGGCTGCAGGCCGGCGGCGGCGGACCAGGCCACCGCCTGTTCGATCTCCCCCAGATCGACCCCCTTGCCCATGGCGTCGAGCAGCTCCTGGCTGCCGCTCTCGACGCCGAACTGCACCGAGACGCATCCCAGGGCGGCCATGCGGGCCAGCAGGTCGGGCGCGACCCCGTCGGCGCGCGATTCGCAGACCCAGGTCAGACCGGGACGGTGCTCCTCCAGCAGGTCGAGCAGCCGCGACAGGCGCGGCGGATCGGCGGTCAGGGTGTCGTCGACGAAGAAGACGGCGGCCGCGCCGGCGGCGCGCAGGCGCAGCAGCTCGGCCAGAACGTTCTCGGGCGAGCGCGCGCGGCGCCGGCCCCCCGCCATGGCGGTGGCGGCGCAGAAGGCGCAGGCGCCGGGGCAGCCGCGGCCGGTCAGCACCGCCGCCTGCGCGCGGCGTCGCCGCGGCAGGAAGAGATGGCGCGCGGGAAACGGCAGGCTGTCCAGGTCGAGCTGCAGCGGCCGCGCCGGCGTGCGCGCCACGCGGCCGGCGGCCGGATCGAAGTACGCCAGGCCGGCGACCGGCGACAGCGCCGCCGCCAGGCGACGGGCGCGGGCGGGACCGGCCGGCGGCGGTGCGGCGGCGGCGCAGACCGCGTCCGCCAGCTCGACGGCTGTCCTTTCGCCCTCGCGCAGGGCGACGGCGTCGAAGACGCCGGCGGCCAGCGCCTGCTCGGGCAGGAAGGTGACGTGAGGCCCGCCGGCGACCAGCACCGCCTCGGGAACGGCCGCCCGCAGCCGCCGCGCCAATCGGACCGCGTTGCCGTAGCTTTCGGTGGCGCACGAAAGGCCGATCAGGCGGGGGCGGTTGGCGGCGGCGAAGCGCACCACCCAGTCCGACGGACACGGGGGCTGGTTCATGTCGATCAGCGCGACGCGGCGGCCTTCCTGCTCCAGCGCCGCGCCCAGGTAGGCCACCCCCAGCGGCGTGACCGCGACGGCGGCGGACGCCAGGACGTTGGCGGGATGGGGCGCGTTGACCGCGATCAGCACCACGTCGAGCACGATCACCCCGGCTCGGCTACGGTCGTGTCCGCTGGGTTTCGGGCGCCCGGCCGCGCGGCGCGCGCCGGCCCGCGCCCCCTCCGCCGCCGGCGCGGCGCGCGCCGGCGGGACAGCCCAAGCAAGGCCGGAGCCGCGGGCGCGCGACCCCGGCCGCCGCCGCGCGCAACCGCGCCGCGCCCCGGCGGGCCCGGACGGCTGCTGCGCGCCCGCCGCCAGAGTCGCCCCGGGCGTCGGTCACCGCCGTCGCGCCGCGGGATCGCCCCCGAGGGGGCGGCGTCAACCGCGGGTGGCGGCGGGCGGCGGCGCCGGGCGGCGGCAGGCGGCAAGCGCCGGGCGGCGGCGACCGGCTCCGCCGCCCCGCCCCAACTCCCCGGCGGTCCGGCCATCGCGGCCTTCAAGACGCTGCGCGCACGGCCGATACATCACCGGACGGTTTCCGCCGCGGGCGGCCCGACCCGGCCAAGCCGGGACGCGCTCGCGGCGCGACGAAACGGAGGCGTCGTGTTCTCGTTTCGCAATCTACCGAAAAGAAACGAGTTGGCCTGGCTGATGTTCGTCGCGGCGCTGCTGTTGCTGGGCTGGCCGCACCTGGCGGGCACGGCGCCGTCGGGCCTGGCGGCGCACATGGCGCTGCGCTACGGCTGCTGGGCCATGGTCATCGTGGCGCTGGCGCTGCTGGGCAGGGGCCTCGAGGACGAGCAGGACGACGGCGATGTTTGATCCGCTGATCATCGCGGCGACCTGCGTCGCCTACCTGGGCGGACTGCTCCTGCTGGCGCGCTGGGCGGAGCGCGATCGCGGAGCCGGGCAGCGCCTGGCGGCGCAGCCGGCGATCGGCGCGCTCGCGCTGGGGGTGTACTGCACGGCCTGGACGTACTACGGCGTCGTGGCCGTGGCGGCGCGCAGCGGCTGGCTCTTCCTGGCCTACTACCTCGGCCCGACGTTGGCTCTGATCCTGGGGCGCCCGCTGCTGGGGCGCCTGCTGCGCATCCGCGCCGCGCACCCGGTGACAAGCATCGCCGATTTCATCTCCGCCCGTTACGGGCGCTCGCAGCTGCTGGCCACCTTGGCAACGTTGACCGCGCTGGCCGGCATCGTGCCTTACATCGCGCTGCAGTTCCAGGCGGTGCTCGACGCGCTGGCGCTGGCCTGCGGCGGCCCGCGGTCTGCGGCCGGCGACGCGGGCACGGCCGGCGCGGGGCTGGCGATGGCCGCCGTGCTGTCGCTCTTCACGATCGCCGTCGGCGCGCGCCGCATCTCGCCGCAGGAGCGCCATCCCGGCATGGTGCTGGCCCTGGCCGTCGAGTGCGGCGTCAAGCTGCTGGCCATGCTGGCGGCCGGCTGGTTCATCGTGCGCGGGCTGGAGGGCGGACCGGCCGGGCTGCTGGCGCTGGCGGAACGGCTGCCGTCGCCCGGAGCGGCCGACGTCTGGCGCCGGCCTGGAGGCACGCTGGTCGATTGGCTGACCATCGCCATGCTGGCGATGACCGCCTTCATGCTGCTGCCGCGCCAGTTCCACCTGACGATGGTCGAGGATTTCACCCGCCGCCACCTGCGCGCCGCCATGTGGATGGTGCCGGCGTACATGCTGCTGATGACGGTGTTCATCGCCCCCATCGCCCTGACGGGCCTGCTGCGCGGACTGCCCGCCGCCGAGGCGGACACCTTCATCATCCGCCTGCCGCTGGAGGCGGGCCGGCCGGAGCTGGCGCTGCTGGTCTTCATCGGCGGCTTCTCGGCGGCCATCGGCATGATCACGCTGAGCGCGCTGACGCTGTCCACCATGATCAGCAACCACCTGCTGCTGCCGCTGGCCGATCTCAGCCCGCGCCTGCACGGGCTGCGGCGGCGCCTGCTGGCGTCGCGGCGCGTCGCGGTGACGGCGGTGATCCTGGCCGGCTTCGGGTTCGCGCGCGTGCTGGGCGGAACGCACCTGCTGGACCAGATGGGACAGATGGCGATCCTGGCGGTGGCGCAGTTCGCGCCGGCGGTGGCCGGCGGCCTGGTCTGGCGCCGCGCCAGCGCGGCCGGGGCGCTGCTGGGTCTGGCGGGCGGCGTGGCGGTCTGGGCCTACACGCTGCTGCTGCCGGCGCTGGCGCGCAGCGGCTGGCTGCCGCCGGAGCTGCTGGCGGACGGACCGTGGGGCTGGCGCCTGCTGCGGCCGGAGCAACTGCTGGGCGTCGCCAGCATGGCGCCCTTGACGCACGCGCTGTTCTGGTCGCTGCTGGTCAACTGCGTCCTGTACGTGACCGGCTCGCTGCTGCGTCCGCCCACGGCCGACGAGCTGCGGCGGGTCGAGGGCTTCCTGGCGCCGCGCCGGGCGCCCGCGGGACCGGCGGCGGCGGCCGGCGGCGCCGAGAGCGGCCGCGGCGCCGAGAGCGGCCGCGCCGCCGAGAGCGGCGAGGGCGGGGGCGATGACATCTCCCTGGCCGTCAAGCGCGGCCAGATCGACCGGCTGCTGCACGGGTACTTCCCCTCCCGGGAAGCGCTGGCGCTGACCGACCGCTGCCTGTCCGCGTGCGGCCTGGTTGGGCACGACCGCCTGGCGCCGGGCGCGTTCGTCGAGCTGCTGGACGAGGTCGAGCGCAGCCTGGCCGCGGTCATCGGGGCGGCGGCGGCGCGGCGCGCGGTGCGCCAGGAGCTTGCGTTCACGCCGGCCGAGAAGCGCCTGGTCGCCGATCATTACGCCCGCGTGCTGGCCGACCTGCGGCTGGATCCGCGGGAGCTCAAGCGCAAGGTCGACCACCACCGGGAGCGCGAGCGGCTGCTGGCGCGCCAGGCGAGCGAGCTGACCGACGGCATGCGCGAGCTGGAGCGCGAGATCGGCCAGCGCCGCCGCATCGAGCAGGAGCTGCGGCTGACCCAGGCGTGCATCGATCGCGCCAGCGAGGCCGTCTTCTGGATCTCGCCGGACGCCCGCGTGATCTACGCCAACGAGGTCGCCTGCCGCAACCTCGGCTACGAACGCGACGAGGTGTTGGGCCTCGGCGTGGGCGACATCGACCCGCAGTTCGACCCGGAGCAGTGGCCCGCCTACTACCGGATGCTCCGCGAGAGGGGCACCTCCAGCCTCGAGACGCTGCAGCGGCGCAAGGACGGCAGCCTGTTTCCGGTCGAGATCACCATCGATCACGTCCAGCACGCCGGCCGCGAGATCTGCTGCGCCTACGTGCGCGACATCACCGAACGCAAGGAGACGCAATCGGAGCTGCTGAAGGCGCTGGCGGGGGCCGAAAGCAGCAACCGCGCCAAGAGCGATTTCCTGGCCAACATGAGCCACGAGATCCGCACGCCGATGAACGGCGTGATCGGCATGGCCGATCTGCTGCTGGACACGCCGCTGTCGCCCGAACAGCAGGAGTACGCCGAGACCATCCGCCTGTCCGCCGACGCGCTGCTGGCGATCATCAACGACATCCTCGACATCTCCAAGATCGAGGCGGGCCGGCTCGACCTCGAGGCCATACCGCTGGATCCCCGGCAGACGGTCGAGCACGTGGTCGGCATGCTCGGCCCGCGCGCGCGAGAGAAGGGGCTGCTGCTGTCGGCGCGCCTGGCCGGCGACCTGCCGCCGCGGCTGCTGGGCGACCCGGCGCGACTGCGGCAGGTGCTGACCAACCTGCTGGGCAACGCGATCAAGTTCACCGCGCGCGGGTCGGTGCTGGTCGATGTGACCGCCGCGGCGGATGGGCGCGGCCGGTGGCTGCTGCGGATCGCCGTGGAAGACACCGGGATCGGCATCCCGCCGGACAAGCTGGACATCATCTTCGACAAGTTCACGCAGGCCGACGCCACGACGACGCGGCATTACGGCGGCACCGGCCTGGGTCTGTCCATCTCGAAGCAGCTGGTGGAGATGATGGGCGGCCGCATCGGGGCCGCCAACCGGCCCGGCGGCGGCGCGCTCTTCTGGTTCGAGATGCCCATGGCGGCGGCGGAGCGGCCGCGAGACGGCGCCGGTGAGCCGGCCGCACGGCCCGCCCCTGGGATGCCGTCCTCGGCGCCTCGGCCGCCCGCGGCGCCCCCGCCGCCGGCGGGCGCCGTCGCGGACGACAGCGAAGCGCCGCTGGGAGGTCATCTCCTGGTGGTCGAGGACAACCCCTTCAACCAGCGCGTGGCGCGGCGCATGCTCGAGCGCCTGGGCTGCCGGGTCGACGTGGCCGGCGACGGAAACGCCGCGATCGAGATGGCGGCGGCGACCACGTACGACGCGATCCTGATGGACTGCCAGATGCCGGGGCTCGACGGCTTCGCCGCCACGCAGGCGATCCGGGCCAGCGAAAGAGACAGGGAGCGCCGCACGCCGATCATCGCCATGACGGCGCTGGCCATGGCCGGCGACCAGCAGCGATGCCTCGCCGCCGGCATGGACGGCTACGTCAGCAAGCCGATGCGCGGCGCGGCGCTGCGAGCCGCCCTGGCGCCGTGGCTGGCGCCCGCGGTCGCCGGTCCCCACGGCTGACGGCTCAGGCCCCGGGCGCCGGCGGCCGCCGCGGCAGGCGGCGGGCCGGACAGGGATCGAGCGGGGTCCAGCCCGTCACGATGGCGCCGCGCTTCTGCAGCTCAGCGAGCACGCCGGCGGCGGCCTGCCGCAACTCCGCCCGGGCGGTCGCGGGATAGCGACGCCGCAGCGCCGCGGCGATGCCCGCGACGCCGCGCCGGCCGTCGATCAGTTCCCAGACGGCGGTGGCGGCGTCGTTGAGCTGCAGCAGACCGCCGGCCGTCATGACGACGGCGCGCCGGCGCCCCGCGGCATCCTCGTCGATGCGCCAGAACAGGGCGAGGCGGTGCGGCCTGGGCCGTGCGGCGGCGGCGGCGTTCCTCATCGGCTGCTCCCGGACGGCGGTCGCGCCGGGCGGCCGCCGGTTGCGGTGGCGGGGGTCACCGGAACATCACTGCTGCAAGGTCTGGCCGACCGTGATCAGCACGGTCGCCACCAGAACGACCCAGCTGAACGGCAACGCGGTGGCGCGCTCCTGCTCGCCCGGCTCGATGCCGGCGATTTCGGGTCTTTCGAACGTCATGGGCATCACCCCCTTCCCGGGAGGCGTCGTCGCGACTCCCCGCTCACCGCAGCCCGGCGGCCGTCGCGCGCGCGGCGGCATAGGCGGCGCACAGCCGCGCGGCCAGCTCCTCGGGCGCGAGCGACGAACGCGCGGCCATCTCGCGCCATGCGGCCCGGCAGGCCGCGGCCGACGCCGGCCCCTCGCCGCGACGCCGTCGCAGCCAGGCCGCGACCGCCGCGCCCTCCAACCTCGGCGCGCACCAGACGGCGGGGTCCGGCGGCGGCGTCCACGGCGGCGCGCAACCGGCCGGCGCCAGCACGCCGGCCCCCTGGCGCCACAGCCTCGCCACGAGACGGCGCGGCGGCGGTTCCTTGCCCGCCAGCACCGCGGCGTCCAGCCTGCCCCACGCCCGTTCCGGCGCGCGCAGGGCGCGCTCTTCGTCCAGATCGCGCCAGGCGATGCCCCGCAGCAGGCCGCGCCGGCGCGCGCCGGCGCGGAAGGCCGCCGCAGCCGCCGTTTGCCGGCAGCCGACGGCGATCAGCTCGAGCGGCACCACGGGCGGCGCACAGGGCGGCGCCTCGTCGCGCAGCTCCGCCACGGCGTCCAGCACCGCCTCGACCTCCCCCGCCTCGGCGCCGCGGCCCAGCAGCAGCGCCGCGCGCAGCGGAAGGCCCATGCGCGGCGGCGGATCCACGGGCGGCGGCGGGCCAGCGGCCGGCGACGGGCAGCCCGGCTGCGACGGCTCCGCAGGCGCGGCGGCGTCGCGCGGCTCCCAGCCGGCGAGCACGCCGTGCGGCAGCACCGCCAGCCGCGGCGGCGCCGGCGCCCAGCGCCGCCGCACGGCGTCGGCGTGATCCCGATCGGCGGCCGCCAGCAGATCGGCCTCGTCGGCTGCCCAATCCGCCGCCCAGTCGGCGTGCTCCCGCGCCGGGTCGGACGACCCGGCGCTCCCGCCGCCCTCTGCCGGCGGCGGCCAGACGGGCGGCTGGTCCGGCGTCCAGACCCAGGGCAGACCGTGCGCCAGCGCCAGAGCCGCCGCCGGCAGGGCGGCCGCGGCGCCCCAGGCGTGCACGGCGTCCCACCGCCGCGGCGACCCGACGCCGCCGGCGGCGGCCACGCACGCCAGCGCCGCGTGCAGGCGGCCCGCCGCGCCCAGCGCCCCGAGCCGCGCCCGCGGCAGCATCCGCCAGCGCGGTGCGACCACCAGCTCGTGGCCCGGCGGCAACCCCGCGCACCAGGCGGCGTTTTCCTCGCCAGCGATCACGGTGAACCGCACGCCCGGCGCCGAGGCCGCCGCCGCCGCCGCCATCTCCACCACGGGATGCGCGCCGATGCGCTCCAGGAGCGGCCCGCCCGGGTCGCCGGGGACCGGGACCAGGACGCGCCACGAGCGGGACGGGGCGGCGGGCGGCGGGGACTGCATGGACGCCGGCACTGCAAGAGCGGGGCCGCGGCGCGGCGGCACGAGGATCGGCGCGAGGGGGCCGCGCGCGGGCAGAGCAGGCTCGCCATGGCCGCGCGGCGAAGCCGGCGCTGTCCACGCGGCGGCCCGGCGCAGGCCGGCGGCGTCGACGGCGGGCAACGGCGGCCGGCAACGCCGGCGCGGGCGGTCAGCGGCTGCGGTCGAGGAAGGCGCGCAGCTCGGCGCGCGTCAGCGTGTTGAGAAGCTGGCGCAAGCAGAGGCCGGCCTTGCGCGTCAGCTCGACGCCGTGCCGGTAATCGACCAGACGCGCGGCGCGATGGGCGTTGGGATTGACCGAGAGCAGCACCCCCAGCTCCTGCGCCCGGTGGCAATGGGTCCAGTCGGGGTCGACATCGCCGGGAAGGGCGTCGAACTCCAGCGCCGCGCCAGCCTCGGCCGCCGCACAGAGGACCGCTTCCATGTCCAGCGGCACCGGCGGGCGCGCCAGCATCAGCCCGGCGACCGGCCGCGAGAGGATGGTCGTGAAGGGGTGCATGATCGCCCGCACCACGCGCTCGGTCAGGACCGCCGGCGGCAGATCCTGCTCCTCGTCGAGCGAGACGATCACGTAATCGAACACGCCGAGGGTCTGCTCGTCGAGCGGCAGCGCGCCGTCGGGGGAGATGTCGAGCTCGACGCCGTGAAAGATCTCGAAGTCCGGATAGCGCTCGTTGATCGCCTCGATCTCCTCGCGCTGCCGGGCGAACGCCTTGCTGTCCAGCCCCTCGCGCCGCCGGTCGGAACGGATGTGGTCGCTGACGCCCAGGTACTCCAGCCCCAGCTCGCGGGCCGTCTCGACCAGGGCGCGCAGCGAGTGCGCTCCGTCGCAGTAATGCGAATGGCAGTGCAGCAGACCCCGCACGTCGCAGGGGCGCACCAGGCCGCTTCCTTCCTGGCGCAGGGCCGCCAGGCGATCGTGCGTTGCGGGCCAGGGACAGCCTCTGAGCTGGTGATCGCCGCCGTGGTTGTCGCTGATCAAGAGGTGTCCTCTGCCGATCAGGGGCGCGGCGCGCGGCGCGCCGCAGGGCTTCCGGTCGTCACGTTAGACGCGACCCCGCCCCGCCGCAACCGCGACCTGAGGCGCTCCGCGCGCCGCCGCCGCGGGGCTCAGACGCCGGCCAGAAGGCGGCGCACCGCCTCGCGCCGGTAGGCGAAGATGCGCGCCAGCTGGCGCCGCACCAGCGGGTGGCCCAGCTCTCCCAGCGCGCCCAGCGGCAGCCGATAGCGCACCTCGTCCTCGATCAAGGTGCCCTCCGGCACGTCCTGGAAGCGGTGCGTGTGCACCCAGAGCGCGTAGGGACCGCGCAGTTGTTCGTCGACGAACTCGTGCGGCGGATCCCAGCGCGAGATCAGAGTGCGCCACCTCAACGACACGCCCCAGAGCCTGACCGTGTAGTCGATCAGCGCCCCCTCCCTCATCTCGATCGGCGGGGGCGTGTCGATGCGGAATCCCAGCTCCGGCGGGGTGATGCGGCCCAGGTTCGCCGCCTCGGCGAAGAAGGGGAAGACCCGCGCCCGCGGCAGCGGCAGGACCTGCGTCTCCCGCAAGATGTGCTCGGACATGGCCTCCTCGAGTGCGCGCCGCCGCCGCGGCCGGTCGCGCGGGGTCAGCCGCGCGGCGCCGCGGCGGGGGTGGCGGCCGGTGCGCCGGCGGCAGCGCCGGCGGCTGCGCCGGCGTCGGCCGCCGGCAGCGGATTGTAGAGCGTGTCGCGCAGCACCGGTGTCAGCCCCACGCCTCGGATGAAGGCTTCGATCTCGCCCCGCGTCATGCCCCGGCCCGCGACGCCCCCCGCGGCCAGTGTGATCCGTTCGTCGATGACCGTGCCGTCCAGATCGTCCGCCCCGTAGCGCAGCGCCAGCTGGGCGATCTCCCGCCCCAGCATCACCCAGTAGGCCTTCAGGTGGGGGATGTTGTCGAGCAGCAGTCGCGCCAGCGCGATCACCTTGAGTTTCATGACCAGCGAGGGGCCCGGCAGGTGGGCGAACCTCGTGTTCGCCGGATGGAAGGCCAGCGGGATGAAGCACTGGAAGCCGCCGGTCCGGTCCTGCAGGGCGCGCAGGGCGAGCAGGTGGTGCACCCAGTGGCGCGGCTGTTCGACATGCCCGAAGAGCATCGTGCAGTTCGACTTCAGGCCGGCCTCGTGCACCTGCCGCGCCACCTCCAGCCACCGCTCGCCGCTGAGCTTGCGCGAGGCGATGACCCGCCGCACCTCGGGATGGAAGATCTCGGCGCCGCCGCCCGGACAGCTGTCCAGCCCCGCCGCGCGCAGCCGCGCGATCGTCTCCGGGACCGTCAGCTTGGCGATCTTGGCCAGGAAATCGATCTCCACCATCGTGAAGGCCTTCAGGTGCACGGCCGGGAAGGCGGCCTTGAGGGCGCGCAGGATGTCGAGGTAGGTCTCGAACTTCCAGCGCGGATGCAGCCCGCCGACGATGTGGAACTCCGTGACGTCTGGGGTCCAGTCGCGCCGCGCCAGCTCGACGCATTCCTGCGGCGAGTAGGCCCAGGCTCCCGCGGCGTCGGCGTTGTCCGAGTAGGCGCACAGCTCGCAGCCGACGTAGCAGACGTTGGTCGGGTTGAGATGGCGGTTGATGTTGAAGTAGACGCGGTCGGCGTGCCGGCGCTCGCGCGCTTGGTGGCCCAGCGTCCCCAGCAGCGGCAGGTCGTCGCTGCCGGCCAGCAGCAGGCCGTCCTCCTCGGACAGGCGCTCGCCGGCGGCGACCTTGGCGGCGACGTCCGCAAGGGGATGGCGGGGGGGCAGGGTAAGGCCTGACATCGGTGGATCGCCGTTCCTCATCGTTGGCCCGCCGCCGCGCCGTCGCCGGCCGGCGCGGGACGCCGCGTTCGCCGGGAACTCAAGAATAAGGCAATGCGGCCGCGCCGCCAGGCGGGGCGGCGGACCGCGGCGCCGCGCGCGGCACGCGCGCTGCCGGACGTCAGCGGTCGTCCGCGCGGGCCGACATCTTCAGATTGGGCAGCAGGGTGACATCGAACGTGGCCTTGCGCCGCTCGCGCACGGCGCGCACTTCCTCGACGCCCTGCCGCAGGCCGGCCAGGACGCTGGTCACCTCGAGATCACGGTAGCGGAAGCCGAAATTGCGCAGCTTCTCGATGGCGTCGACCAGCTTGGACTCGGCCGCGCCCCACTGCCGCTCCAGCACGTGGGCGAAACCCTGGCAGGTCTCGCTCAGGCCGAGCCAGAACAGCTCGTCGCGCCCCTCGACCGAGGCCGCCGCCGCGCGCGCGCCGGCGGCCGCCTCGGCGAAGCGACGCTGATTGAAGGCATTGACTGTGCGCTCGAGCATCTCCCGCTGCGGCATGCCTCCAGTCCTTTCCGGCCGGCGTCCGTCTCGGCCGCCGGTTCAGATGCCGGGCCGGCCCGCGGCAGCGTCGCCGCCATCGCCGCGGCCGTCCGCGTCGTTCTCGTCGCCCTCGTCTCCCGGTTGCCGCTGCGGCATGAGGAAGCGCTCGGCCTCCTCCTCGTAGCCGAGCAGACGGGGGTCCTTCAGCCTGTCCACGTACAGCACGCCGTCCAGGTGGTCCGCCTCGTGCTGGACCACGACGGCCGGGAACCCCTCCAGCGAGAAGGAGACGCGGCGGCCCTTCTCGTCGTAGGCCTTGACGTCGACGGCGGCGGGCCGCTCGACGTAGCCCCGCAGGCCGGGGACGCTGAGGCAGCCCTCGAACATACCCAGCGTTTCGGCGGTCGTCGGCCGGATCTCGGGGTTGATCAGCACCAGCACCTTGCCGGCGCCCTCGCCGTCCTCCAGCCCGCCCACCAGCACCAGACGCTGGGAGATGTGGACCTGCGGCGCGGCCAGCCCGACCCCGTTGTATTCGGCCATCGTCTCGAACATGTCGCGGATCAGGCGCTGGACATCGGCGCCGATGATGGTGCGCGGCTCGATCGGCGCGGCGACCTGGCGCAGGATGGGATGCCCCAAGCGGGCGACCTTGAGGATGGACATGGGCGATCGGACCTCCGGCGGCGGGCGCGAGAAGGCCGGGCGCCCGCCCGGCCCTCGCCGCGATGCCACCTCACGTTAGCACGAACCGGGCCCGGCGCCAAACCGGCGGGGCGGCCCGGCGCGCGCCAGCGCCTAGTGGCTGTGCCCGTGCCCGTCGCCTTCGGAGTGCTCGCCGCCGGCTTCCCCTTCGCCCTCGGCCGGCGCCTCTTCCGCGGCGCCCTCGGGGGCGCCCTCGGCCTCGGCCGGAGCGCAGTGCGCGCAGTAGGCCTTGCCGTCGATCATCTTCATGTCGGCCGCCGCCATCTGCATGCCGCAGACCACGCAGACCAGCATCTCGCCTTCAGCCGCGGGCGCCTCCGCCGCCGGGGCCGCCTCCATCGCCGGCGGGGCCGCTTCCTTCTTGCCGCAGCCGACCAGCCCGACGGCAAAAAGCACCACCAGCACGAGCGCGATCTTGCCCATCTTCGCCATCATCCTCTCCTTTTCTCGTGGCGCACGGCGCCGTTCTCGGTGACTCCCTCGCAGAATGCCCGCCGGGGTGGGGGCGGTCAAGCGCTATGTGGCGCCGCCAGGCCGTCTTCGCGGGGCCCCTCCTCCGCCCCGGCCGGCAGATAGGAACCGATTCGCAACGGCCAGAAGGCGACGGGCGCGCCGGCGGCCCGCTCGCTCCACGGCGGCTCGAGCCGCACCAGCCCCTCGGCCGCCAGCAGCGCGCGCAGGTGGCCCGACCCATGATAGTCGAGCACGCGCACGCCCCCGGCTTCGGTCAGGGCGGCCGGGAAGAGCCGCACGCGGTCGCCGGGGGCGCCGCGCCAGGCGGCGGCCAGCGGCAGCTCGAGGAATCGCGGTCGCCGCGGCGCTCCCTGCAGCAGCGCGAGCGCAGGCGCGACATACAGGTGGAAGGTGACGAAGGCCGATACCGGATTGCCGGGCAAGGCGAAGACGATGCCGCGCGCGCCGGTGGCGAACAAGGTCGGCTTGCCGGGCTGGACGGCCACGCGCGTGAAGTGGATTTCCAGCCCCAGCGAGCGCAGAGCGTCCGGAACCAGGTCACGGTCGCCGGCCGAAACGCCGCCGGTCAACACCACCAGATCGGCCTGCCCCAACATCGAAGCCACGCGGGCGCGCGTCTGGCCGGCGTCGTCGGGGATGGCGCGGTGGGCGCGGGCGATGCAGCCCCGCTGCTCCAGCAGCGCGCGCAGCAGCGGCCCGTTCGTGTCGAGGATGTCTCCGGGCCGCAGGCCCTCGGGCGCGGCCGACAGCTCGTCGCCCGTGGCGGCGACCGCGACGCGGGGGCGCCTGCGCACGGCGGCCTCGGCCGTTCCGCTGGCCAGCAGCGCGGCGGCGCGCAGCGCGTCCAGAGGCTCGCCCGCGCGCGCGGCCGGCTCGCCCGCGCGCTGATCGCAGCCGCGCGCGTGGATGTTCGCCGGCAGCGCGGCGATGGGACCGGCCTCGGGCACGATCTCCACGACGCCGGCCCGCGCGCGCGTCAGCTCCACCTGCACGACGCGCGCCGTCCCCGGCGGGACCGGCGCGCCGGTCATCACCTTGACGGCCTCGTCCGCCGCCAGCAGCGGCGCATCCGGCGCCAGCATCGCCGCCGCCGCCGCCGCGTCGCCCGCGTGCACCACGCCGGCGGCGCGGTAGGTGCGCCGCTCGCCCCCCGCCGCGATGGCCCAGCCGTCCATCGTGGCGCGGTCGAAAGGCGGAGCGTCGAGGCGGG
This sequence comes from uncultured Fibrobacteraceae bacterium, assembly GCA_964461255.1. Classification (GTDB taxonomy): domain Bacteria; phylum Krumholzibacteriota; class Krumholzibacteriia; order LZORAL124-64-63; family LZORAL124-64-63; genus CAYWTR01. Next base: position 29,397 of record CAYWTR010000022.1, read on the forward strand.
CGGGGATGTCCTCGGCCAGGATCTGCCCCAGCGCCTCCCACAAGGGCCTGCGCACGACGGGCAGGCGGCGATCGGCCAGCACGGCGGCGACCGTCGCGAGGGCCTGGTCCAGCGCGATCATGAACCCTCCTTCGCTCCGATATCTCACAACGACGCCGGCTTTACAACCTTGAAGGCGCGGCTTAACCTGGGCCGCGCGGTCGGGACGCGGGCCGGTGCGCGGTCCGGAGGATCCGTCCGCCCGGAAGCGCCATGGCGTTCCCCGAAACCGTCGTCTCGCCCAACGCAGCCGGGCAGCGCCCGGCCGCGCGCGCCACCGCTCCCCGGCCGCCCGCGCGCGCCGGCCGCGGCGGCGGCAACGACATCGGCAAGGCGGTCGCCCGCGCCACCGCCCTGCTGGCGTTGCTCTATCTCTTCCTGGTCGCCATCGCCCTGCTCGGGACGGCCTTCACCCATTTCGGGGAGCGTTTCAGCGCCTCCCTGATCCGAACCACGGCGCATCCGGTCATCGGGCTGATGCTGGGCTTGCTGGCCACCTCGCTGCTGCAGAGCTCGTCGAGCACGACCTCCATCGTGGTCGGCATGGTGGCCGCCGGCGCGCTGACCACCGGCGGCGCCATCCCCATCATCATGGGCGCCAACCTGGGCACGACCGTCACCAACACCCTGGTGGCGCTCGGCTACGCCAGCCGCCGCGCCGAATTCCGGCGCGCCTTCGCCGGCGCTACCATGCACGACTTCTTCAACCTGATGACGATCCTGATCCTGTTCCCGCTGGAGCAGGCCACGCACTACCTGGAGCGCACCGCGACCTGGCTGGCGCTGCATCTGGCGGGGGCGCAGGGCGTGCAATTCCACAGCCCGCTCAAGAGCGCGGTGGCCCCGGCCCTGCGCGCCGTCGAGAGCGCGGTGGCCGCCGCCGGCCTTCCGGAATGGCTGGCCGGCGTCATCGAGCTGGCGCTGGCCCTGGGAGGCATCTTCGGCGCGCTCGCCCTGCTGACGCGGCTGATGCGCCGTCTGGTGCTGCGCCGCGCCGAGGGCACCTTCGCCCGCACCATCCGCCGCAGCGGCCTGCTGGGGATGCTGCTCGGCGCGCTGATCACGGTCGCGGTGCAGAGCAGCTCGGTGACCACCAGCCTGCTCGTGCCCCTGATCGGCGCCGGCTTGCTGCCGCTGGAGGCGGCCTTCCCCGTGACGCTGGGCGCGAATCTCGGCACCACGGTGACGGCGTTGCTCGCCTCGCTGACCGGGAATCTGGCCGCGGTGATCGTGGCCCTGGTGCACCTGTTGTTCAACGCCACCGGGATTCTGATCATCTACCCGCTGCAATTCCTGCGCCGCGTGCCGGTGCGCCTGTCCCGCCGGCTCGCGCTGGCCGCCGTGCGGCGGCGCCGCCTGGCGATCGCCTACCTGCTGGGGGTATTCTTCGTGCTGCCTATGTTCTGCGTGCTGGTGACCGAGCTGCTGTGAGACGGCGCCCGCCGCCGGGGAGGACGACATGAAGGTGATCCGCTCGATCCTCGACATCTTCCGCGACGACGACTGGAGCGGCGAGCTCGTGGCGCGCATCGGCGAGATGCTCGATACCGCCGCCGGCATGTTCGACTACGCCGTGGCGGTCGTGGTCTACGGCGAGGCGGACCGCGATCCTCAGGGCGCGCTCTACGCGCCCGACCGCCGCATCAACATGATCGAGCGGGAGATCCGCCGCCGCGTGGTGGCCCGGCTGTCGGCCGGCGTCGCCGGCGCCGACGTGCCCACGGCCCTGATCTTCATGAACGCGGTCAAGGACGTCGAGCGGATCGGCGACTACGTCAAGAACCTGTACGACGTCTCGCGCCTGCTACCCGCCGACATCGACCGTCGCCTCTACCAGGAGCATCTCGTCGGCCGCTCGCGCACTCTGGAGGATCTGTTCGCCCGCACGCTTCAGGCGTTCAGCGAGAGCGACCAGGACAAGGCGCGCGACGTCATCGACCGCACGCGCGCGCTCGAGGTGCAGGCGGAGCAGGCCATCGCCGACCTGGCCCGCGGCCATCTGCGCACCGCCGACGCCGTCTGCCTGGCCCTGAGCCTGCGCTTCTACAAGCGGATCGCCGCCCACCTGAGCAACGTGGCGACCACGGTGGTCATGCCGGTCGATCTGCTGGATTTCTACGACGAGCCCAGGCCGTAGGGGAGGTCGCGGGGGCGGCCGCGGCGGCGGGGGGCTGAGCCGCCGCCGCGGCCGGGCATGGTCAGCGCGGGATGGCCAGGAACAGCCGGCTGCCGTCGCGGTAGACCCGCAGCAGCGCCGGCTTGTCCTTGTCGCGCGCCAGCAGCTTCTCGTAGTCGGCCAGGCCGCGCACCGGTTCCTTGAAGATCTCCATGATGATGTCGTTCTCGCGCAGGCCCTCGCGCGCGGCGTTGCTGGCGGGCGCCACCGACACGACCACCACGCCCTGCACACCGGCGTCCAGGTTGAGCATGCGCCGGCGCTGTTCGTTCAGCTCGCGCACGGTCACGCCTTCCAGGCCGCCGCTGACCTCGCGCTCGGCGCCGCGCCCCCCGCGCGCGACCTGCGGATTCTCGGGCAGCTCCTCCAGCTTGACCCGCGTCTCCATCGTCTTGCCGTCGCGCAGCATCGACAGCCGCACCGTCTTGCCGACACCGGCCAGGCTGATCAGGTTGCGCAGGCGCCCGCGGTCGTTGACCTCGGCGCCGTCGACCGCGGTGATGATGTCGCCTTCCTTGACGCCGGCCTTGTCCGCCGGCGCGCCGGCCGTGACCTCGGCCACCAGGACGCCGCGCGGGCGCTCCAGCTTGAGCGACTGCGCCATGGCCGGCGTCACCGGCTGGATCTGCACCCCCAGCCAGGCGCGCACGACCTTGCCGTGCTCGATCAGGCTGTCCATCACCTGGCGCGCCATGTCGGTGGGGATGGCGAAACCGATGCCCTGCGAGCCGCCGCTGCGGCTGAGGATGGCGGTGTTGACGCCGATCAGCTCGCCGCGCATGTTGACCAGCGCCCCGCCCGAGTTGCCGGGATTGATCGAGGCGTCGGTCTGGATGAAGTCCTCGTAGTCGATCAGGCCGATCTCCGAGCGCCCGAGCGCGCTGACGATGCCGACCGTGACGGTCTGCCCCACGCCGAAAGGATTGCCGATCGCCATCACCTGGTCGCCGATGCGCATCTCGCCGCTGCTGCCGATCGGCAGCGCCGGCAAACCCTTGGCGTCGATCTTGATCAACGCCACGTCGGTCTGCGGATCCTGGCCGACGATCTCGGCCTGGTACTCCATGTTGTCGTTGAAGAGCACCCGGATCTTGCTGGCGCGCTCGATGACGTGGTTGCTGGTGAGGATGTAGCCGTCCTCGCGCACGATCACGCCCGAGCCCAGGGAGCGCTCGACCCGCTCGCGATTGCGGTTGCCGGGGTCGCCGAAGAAGCGCCGGAAGAAGGGATCGTCCATGAACGGGTGAACCCATTCCTGCGCCGAGACCACCTTGTCGGTGGAGATGTTGACGACCGAGGGCATGGTCAGCGCGGCGATGTCGGCGTACGAGCGCAGCTCGTCCGCGGCCGGAGGCGCGGGCGCGGCCGCGGTGGACTCGGACGTGGCGATGGCCGCGCCCAGGCGCGTGCCGCTCTCGCCGCCCCCCGTGGTGATGATCACGCCCGCCAGGAAACCGGCGGCCAGCAGGGCCAGCCCGGCTAGCCAGCGGCGCGGGAATCCCTTGCGGTGCAAGTTGGACATCTGGAACTCCTTTCGGCTCCCGCCGGCTGCCGCCGGCTCGCCCGCGCCGACTGCGGCGCACGGCGGCCCCTTCAACGCGCCGGCCGCCCCAAAGTTTCCGCATGCTTGGCAGCGGCCGCAACCGCTCCCGAAAAAACAGCCCGGCCGCGGGGCGGCCGGGCCGGACTGTCCGCTTCAGCAAACGCGCGCGGCCGCTGCCGGCCGCACGGCTATCCGTCGTCGCCGATGGCCTCGACGGGGCACTCCTCCATGGCCTCCCGGAACTGGGCGATCTCGTCGTCCGTCTCGGGCTGCTTGCACACGAAGGTGTAGCCATCGGCCTCGTTGCGTTCGAAGAAATCGGGAGCCGTCTGTCGGCACAGATCGCAGTCGATGCAGCTGTTGTCCACGTAGTACGGCCCCTCGATGTTGGAGGCCACCTTGTCGTTCCGGTCGGCCATCTCGCGCTCCTCCTCTAGCAGATGACGGCGGTGCAGGGTCGGCCGGCGCTGGCGGCTGGCCCATGGCTCTCATTACTCTGAACACTCGGATTGTCAATGTCAAATCGCCCCGGACGGCTCCCCTCAGCGCACGTAGCCCAGCGAGCGCAGCTGCCGGCGCGTGGCCTCGTCCAGCCCCTCCGCGCCCCCGCCCGCGGCGCCGGCCCGTCCCCAGGAGCCCAGTGGGCGTCCGCCCGTGGCGGCGGCCAGCAGCGAATCCAGACGCGCCGCCACGCGCGGGTGCTCCGCGCTCAGGTCGCGCCCCTGCAACGGATCGCGCGCGACGTCGTGCAGCCGGCGCGAGCCGTCGCTGCCGACGGTCCAGCGCCAGTCGCGGCTTCGGACCGTGCGGTAGGCCGGGGCCAGGCGAGCCGGGTCGAGCTGCGGGTTGAGCTGCCGCAGCATGCCCAGCAGGCCGCCGCTCGGTCCCTCGTACTCCGCCACCAGGGGCCGGTCGCGGTCGAGCGGCACCGCCAGCCACTCCTCGCCCGGGAGCCTGCGGAACACCAGCCGCCGGGCGTCGGGCGGGTCCGTCGAAACGGGCGGCAGGCCGGCGATGGCCAGCACGGCGTCGTACAGATCGGTCAGCATGTGCGGCGACGGCAGGGCGCCGCCGGCGCCGGCGAGCAGAGCCATCCCGTGCCGCTCCAGCACCGGCGCCCGGATCACCAGCGGCACCGCCAGCACGGTTTCGTGCACCGAGAACTGGTGCTCCAGCAGCCCGTGCTCGCCCAGGTTCTCGCCGTGGTCCGAGGTGACGATGATCACCGTCTCCTCGTACAGACCATGCTGGCGCAGCAGCTGCAGCAACCCGTCGAGCAGACGGTCGGCGGTGTTGACATCTCCCCCGTACAGCCGGCGCACGCGCAGCCAATCGACGAACTCGGGCGGATGCAGGCCGGCGTTGAACTCGTGGCCCCAGGCGATGCTCACGGCATCGGCGGGCGGCAGGTCCGCCAGGTGGGCGGCGCGGTAGTCGGCGGGCGGGTCGTAGGCCAGGTGCGCCTCCAGGAAGTTGACGAAGGCGAAGAACGGCCGCCGGCGGTCGCGCGCCTCGAGCCAGGCCGCGAAATGCCCCAGGCTGCTGCGGCCGCCCTGGTCGCCGGCCGGGCTGACCAGACGGCCCATGCCGCCGATCGGCGTCTCGTACTGGCGGGCGAAGCCGCGCAGCAACCCGGTCGTGCGGTCAGCCAGCCAGGGATTGCTGTAGAAGGCCGCGGTCTCGTAGCCGGCCTCGCCCAGCGCCTCGGCCAGGGTGGGCCGCGGGGGGGCGAAGCGGTGGTCCAGCCCCGTGCAGCCGTGCTGCGAGGGCAGCAGCCCCGTGAACAGCGACGCGTGGGACGGCACCGTCCACGGCGACACCGACCAGGCGTTGGTGTAGACCACCCCCTCGCGCGCCAGGCGCGCCAGGCAAGGAGTGAAGCCCGGCCCGCCCTCGGGGCCGGCGTCGGTGAAATCGCGCCGCACGGTATCGAGCACGACCAGAAGGACGTGGGGAGCTGCTGGCCGGCGGGCGCAGCCGCCGCCGGCCAGCAGGGCCGCCGCACCGGCCAGCAGGGCGGCGAGCACTGAGGCGAGCACGGCGGCGAGCGGCGGGGCGGGCGGGCGGCGCATCGCGGCTCCTTCTTCCCGGCTATCGGTGCTTGAACGGCAGGAAGGTCATGAAATCGGCGTGGTGGACGACGTACGCCTCGGTCGAGCGCTTGACCAGGTCCCCCTCGCCGGCATGGGCGGCGATGATGTGGCACACGCGGTGCGGCACGCCGCAGCGCATGGCCAACGCCACGCCGGTGAAGGGGTGGCGCAGCGAACGGCCCAGCTCGCTCTCGACCGCCTGGCCGCCGCGTTTGGTGTATTCGAGCAGCTTGCCGACATCGGCCAGGATGGCCCCCGCGATGACCGTGTCCAGGTCGACCGGCAGGTCGGCTCCGAAGAAGATGTTCATCTTCTCCGCGGCGGCGCGCGCCACGTGCACCACGCAGCGCTTGTGCGCCATGAAATTGACCTTCAAGTCCTTCACCAGCAGGGTGAAGGGGATCGTCTCCAGATCGGCGGCGTCCAGGTCGCTCTCGGCCAGGGCCGTTTCCCAGGTCAGGGCGGTCGCCTCGCGCAACTGCTCGTCCTGGATCCATTCGAGTTCGGGCCAGAGTTTCAGGATATCGGCGTTCATCGCGGGCTCCTTGTTGGCTGCCGAAGGCGGCGCCGGGCGCGGCGCCGGGCGCGCGCGGCGGCTGTGCGCACAGCGTGCGCACAATGTGCGCGCGGGCGGCGCGCCGCGTCAAGCGCGTCCGGCATTCGTCGCGGCACGTTGCAAAGCGGCATGCCGGCCGGCGCGGCGGTTGGAGAATGCCATGCGGCGCACGCGGCCCCGCGCAATCCACACGGGACGGCGGGTCATGCCAAGCAACGCCAAGGAATCACGACCCAGGCCGTCCCATCTTTCCGCCCACTCCAGCCGGAGCCGCAAGGCACGTTTCCCCCTCGCCGCCGACCATGGCACCGGCCTTGCAGTGAGGCTCCGCGGCCGGAGGTTCAAGGCACGGCGACCGCCGCCCGCGGCGGCGCGGAAGGAAACAGCGAGCCTCAGCAACAGAAAGGTCGGTACCCGCCATGCGTCAGAGCCATCGCAGTCCGCTAGTCGTCCTGGTGGCCCTGGGAGTCGTGCTGGCCGCCGCCGCCGCGACCGCGCAGACCACCGAGAACGTCAACTACAGCTGGACGGCGCCGACGACCGGCTCGCCGGTGGTCACCTACGTCGTGCAGCATTCGGTCGACGGCGGCCCCTTCACCACCATCGCCTCGGTTTCCTCCAACGCGTATACCCTGGCGGCTTCGGTCGGTCATGCGCACCGCATCCGTGTCGCCGGCGTCGACGCTCAGAGCCGCCAAGGGGTCTGGTCCGAAGCTTCTGATCCCTACACCCCGCCCATCCCCGACCCGGGCGCGCCCGGTCAGCCCGGGAAACCTGTCGTCCTCTTCTAGGAACGCGCCTGACCACGCGGCGCGCGCCCCGCGCCCGCGCGAGCAGCAAGCCGCGACCGGCGCCGCCAGAGCGGCGCCGGTCGCGTCGGGCCAGCGGCGGCTGCCGCTCAATTGGCCGGCAGGACGAAGCCGGCGCGCAGCGAGAGGTAATCCCAGTCGTAGTCGGTCTTGATCCCGAAATCGACCGGCAGGCGCGCCGAGTCGAAACGGTTCAGATGGTAGTCGATCCCCAGCTCGAGCGCGCCGACCCGCACGCCGCCCCCGAACGTCAAGCCCAGACCCGTGGTCGAAGCTTCGTAGAAGGTGCGCTCGTCCAGCAGCCGGTCGGTGTAGCGGTTGCGATACAGCGCCGCGCCCGCGCCCACGAAGGGCTGCGGCACGCCGCGGTCGACCGGGAAGAAGTACTGCACGTCCAGGCCGTAGCGCAGGATCGAGGTCGAGATCTCGAACGCCCCCAGATCCTGCAGGGTGGCGGCGAAATCGCCGAACTCCGCGTAATGGAAAGAGGGCGCCAGCGCCCACCCCGAGCGCCACACGGTGCGCAGACGCGCCCCCACCATGTAGCCGGTCTCGGCTCCCATCCCCTTGAGCGTGCCGAAGTAGTCGTCGCCCAGATCGCCCATGGGCATGACCGCGCCTCCTTCGAGCACGAGCTCGAAATCGCCCCCGCCCCGCCGGCGCGCCTCCGCGCCGTCCGCCAGGCAGGTCACGAGCAACGCGGCGGCCAGCAGCAGCAGGCCGCTCCGTCGAGCGATCGTTTGCCGGTCGTTCATGATGGCTCCTCTCGGCTGTTCAGGGGCGATGTCCGCGCGGCGCCGCGCCCGCCGGCGCCCTGAATGACCCTGCGTTTACGCGGCCGCGGCGGGCGCGGTTTCAGCCGTCCGTCGCAACCGCCGCCGCCGGCCCGCGCCGCTCAGCGGGGCGCCGCGCGCGGCGCTGGCGGAACGGGCGGCGCCGGCGGTGCCAGCGGCGCGGGTTCGTCGACCGGCAGCGTCACCCGGAACTGCGTGCCGCCGGGCAGCGGCACGCAGGCCACCTCGCCGCCCAGCGAGCGCGCGTGCTGGCGCACGATGTACAACCCCAGACCGGAACCGAAGGACTCGTCGCTGGCCTTGTAGAACATGTCGAAGATGCGCGGCAGGCAGGCATGCGGGACGCCCTGGCCGTTGTCGCGCACGGTCAGCTCCAGCCGGCGCGGCGCGCCGTCGCCCTCCTCCAGGCGCGCCTCCACCACCACCTCCAGCCGCGGCTTGGCCGGATCGCGGTACTTCAAAGCGTTGGACAGCAGGTTGTTGACGATCTGGCGGAAGCGCAAGGGGTCGGTGCGGAACTGTTCTCGCGCCGGCACGATGAGCGTCAGCTCGGCCGGCAGGTCGCCCACCAGTGCGCTCAGGCTCGACCACACCTCCTGGCAGACGGCCTCGATGTCCACCGGTTCGCTGGTGCGCTCCAGACGGCGGCTGCGGCTGACCATCAGCATGTCCTGCACCAAGGCGTCCAGCTTGCCGACGTTGTGGCGGATGCGGCCGATGATGTGCTGCCGCTCGTCGGCGTCGAGGGTGCCGTCCGGTTCGAGCAGGATGTCGACGAGGCCGCCGACCGCGACCAGGGGCGCCCGCACGTCGTGCGAGGCGGCGTAGATGTACGCGTCGAGTTCGGTGTTGATCTGTTCCTTGGCTCGATTGGCCAGCTCCAGATCAGCGATCGTGCGCCGCAGCTCAACTTCCAGGCGCTGGCGCTGCGCCAGCTCGCGCATCGCCTTGTCGCGGGCCCGCTGCATGGCGGCGGCGACGCGCGTCAACTGTTGCGCCAGACCGGCCAGGCCGGCAGAGACCAGCAGCGTGAACAGCAGGAACGGCGTGGCGTTGGCGGCGCTGTAGCGCTCCACGACCTCGGGTTGCGGCACCAGAACGAGCGTCCAGGACAGGCCCGACGGCATCTCGATGCGCCGCCGCGCCGACCAGCGCGGCTCCGCCGGCAGCGCGCCCTGCCCTTCGTGGAAGATCACGCGCCCACTTTCCACGAGCGCGATGTCGAAGCGCTCCAACACCCCTTCCGCCAGAGCGGCGTTGACGCTTTCGGCCACGCGGAAGACACCGTTGACGAAGCCGTGCAGGCGCCCCCGGACGCGCACGGGCCAGTAGGAGGCGATGCCCTCCCCTCCTTGCAGCAGCGTGACGCAGGGCGTGACCGCCGGTCCCGTGTCGGCGCGGGCGCGGGCGATGGTCTGCCTCACCGCCGGCACCGGATGCTGCTCGATGTTGAAACCGAGCACGCCGGGATTGAGGGCCAGAGGCACGACCACCCGCACGACGCCGTCCTGATCGATCCAGTTGATCGCCTGGAAACCCGGCTGCGACTGGTAGTAGGCGCTCGCCAGCATGGCGAAGTGGGTGGAATCCGCCTCGCCGCCGTCGTGCTCGGCGATGTGCGCGGCCAGCACCGCCATGTCGGCCAGCCGCGTCTGGAAGAAGTCCAGCAGGCGGATGACAGCCTGATCGGCGACCGTGTCCATGAGCTGGGACAACAGCGCCCGCCGATGCTCGATCTGTCCCCGCCACAGCAGCAGCGACAACGCGACCAGCAGCAGCAGCAGCAGCAGGGGCGCCAGGCGCATCATAAAACCCGGCGACGCCGCGCCGCGGTCCGAGGTCGCGGCGGCAAGGTCGGTGTCGGGGTGCGCCATCAGCCTGCCTCCGGCGGGGGTCGGAAAGGACGGCCGCCCGAGCGGGCGGGCCGGCACGCCTAGTGGTAGCAGGCGCGGCGCGCGGGCGTCAAGCCGCCGCACGTCAAGCCGCGCGCATTGCCGCCGGGCCGGGGCGGGGATATACTCCGCCCCCATCCACAACCGCCGAGGTGATCATGCCGCCGGAGCAAGACGTTCCCGTGCCGCAGGCCGCCGTCCCGGCCATCGTGCCGGCCGCCGCGCCGCACGCCTCGAGGGCCGCGGCCCTGCTGGCCGTTCTCGCCGCCGTCTGTCTCACCGCCGCCCGCCCCGGCGCGGCGCCGGCGCCCGCCTACCACGACGAGCAGGCGCTGGCCGGCGCGCTGCAGGCGTTGGCCGCGCACCCGCGCGCGACGCTCTCTCAGCTCGGGACCTCGGCCGGCGAGCGGCCGCTTTGGCTTCTGCGGGTGGCGCCCGCGGACGCGGACGCCTCCAAGGCGGGAGACCCAGTCGCGCCCGCGCCACCGGCGGTCCTCGTGATCGCCGATCCGCTCGGCACCACGCCGCTGGCCACCGAGGCGGCGCTGGCGCTCGCCCGGAGGCTGCTCGCCGTCGAGGCGGCCGCGCCCGGCGCCCGCGCCGACGCCGTGGAGTGGCTCATCGTGCCGCGCCTGAACCCCGACGCCGCGGCTCGCTACTTCGCCCGGCCGCGCCGCCTGAGCGGCGCCAACGACCAGCCGGTCGACGACGACCGCGACGGTTTGGTGGACGAGGACGGTCCGGACGATCTGGACGGCGACGGCCTGATCACCACGCTGCTGCGGCCCCATCCAGCGGGCGCCTGGCTGCTGGCCGGCGATCGGCCGCCGCGTCTGGCGCGGCCGGCGGATCCGGCGCGAGGGGAACGCGGCCTGTACCACCGGCACGTCGAGGGGCGCGACGACGACGGCGACGGAGCCTACAACGAGGACGGTCCGGGCGGCGTGACGCCGGGCCGCAACTTTCCGCACGGCTTCGAGCACTGGACCGCGGCGGGGGGCATCCATCCCGCCAGCGAACCGGAAAGCCGCGCGCTGCTGCGACTTGCCAGCGACACGCCGGGCATCGCCCTGGTGCTCGTGCTGGGCGAAACGAACAGTCTGACCTGCGTCCCGCCGGGCGGCCGCGTCGTTCCGGCAGGCCGGGAGATCTACCGCGTGCCGGCCGCCCACGCGCGCCGCTGGGGGCTCGATCCTGCGCTGGAGTACGATCTGGAGGCGTTGACGGCGCTGATGCGCCGCGCCGCCGGCAAGCCGGCTCTGACCGCCGACGAGGTGCTGGTGATGCTGTCGCTGGGACCGGCTGTCAATCCCGACCGCGACGATCTGCCGTGGTGGCAGGCGATGGCCCTGGCGTGCCAGGACTCCCTGCGCGCGGTCGGCCTGGCGAACCCGCGCGTCGCGGCGGCGCCGCCGCCGCCGGGCGCAGTCGAGGATTGGGCCTACTACCAGCTGGGTGTTCCGGCCTTCGCCTACGACCTGTGGTCGGCGCCGCTGCCGCCCGCAGCTGCGGCTGCAGACAGCGCGGGCCCGGGCGCGGAGAGCGGCGGCGCCGGCGACGACCCCCGCGACGGCGCCTCGGGCGGCGAGGCCGTGAGTCCAGGCCTCCGGCCCAACGGCGCCGGCGGAGTCTCGCCGTCGCCCGCGCCCCCACCGCCCGCCGTCGATCCAGGCGAGCAGGCGCTGGCCGAGCTGGCGCTGTCGCGGCCGTCGTGGGGAGCGTACGTGGAATGGCGCACGGTGACGCTGGAGGGAGTCGGCGAGGTGCTGGTCGGCGGACCCGCGCCGTTCGCTCTGCGCACGCCTCCGCCGGCGGCGATCGATTCGCTGCTGGCGCCCCAGCTGCCCATGCTGCTGGCGCTGCCCGACTGGCTGCCCCGACTGGAGATCGCCGCCATCGAGCTGGAAGATCGAGGCGCGGGCGTCTGGGCGGTGACCGCGCACCTGCGCAATCCCGGACGCCTTCCCTACCCCACCGCTCATGGCGCCCGGACGCAGCGCATCCCGCCGGTGTCGGTGCAACTGGAAGGCGGCGAGGTGCTGGAAGGGCGGGCCCGCCGCACGGTCGCAGCGCTGCCGGCCGGCGGCGGCGCCGAGGTCCGCTGGCTGGTGCGGGGACGGGCCGGCTCGCAGATCACGGTGCGCGCCGCCGCCCCCGCCCTGGGTTCCGCGGACCGCGGCTTCCGGCTCGATGCCGAGGGAGGATGGCGATGATGACCGCCCGGACCCGGCCGGAGATGCTGCCGCTGCTGACGGCCCTGCTGGTGTCGGCGGCGTCGGCCGCCGGCGCCGCCGCCCCGCCCGCCCGATCCGCTTCCTTGACGCCGCCGGCCCGCGCCGCCACCGCCGGCGGCGCGGGCGCCGTCCCGCCGCTGACCTTCGACCATTACTACGACCAGGAGGCGGTGACGGAAGCCTTGCAGGCGCTGGCCAAGGCGCACCCTGGTCTGTGCGGGCTGACCTCCCTCGGCCGCAGCGTCGAGGGGCGCGACATCTGGCTGCTGACGATCACGAACCGCGCCACCGGAGCCGACCGCGGCAAGCCGGGGATCTACGTCGACGGCGCCATCCACGGCAACGAGATCCAGGCCACCGAGGTCTGTCTCTATCTCGCGTGGTACCTGCTGGTCAATCACGGGCGTCTGGCGACGGTGACCGACCTGGTCGACGCCTGCGTCTTCTACATCGTCCCGACGCTCAACGTCGACAGCCGCGCGCGCTTCTTCACCGAACCGGGCGGCTACAACATCGGCCGCACGGCGCTGCGCCCGTTCGACGACGATCGCGACGGCCTGCTCGACGAGGACGGTCCCAGCGATCTTGACGGCGACGGCCAGATCCTCCAGATGCGTGTCCGCGATCCGTTCGGCCCGCTGCGCTCCGACCCCGAGGACCCCCGCCTGATGATCCCCGTACGGCCGGGCGAGCCGGGCGAATGGACGCTGCTGGGCCTGGAGGGACGCGACGACGACGGAGACGGCCGAGTCAACGAGGATCCCCCCGGCTACCTCGACCTCAACCGCAACTGGGGCTTCGCCTGGCAGCCTTCCTACCTGCAGGCCGGCGCAGGCGACTATCCCTTTTCCGAGCCCAACACCTGGGCGATCGGCCGTTTCCTGGCGGCCCACCCCAACATCTGCTTCGCTTTCGCCTTCCACAACTACGGCGGGCTGTGGGTGCGCGGGCCCGGTTCGCAGCTGTCGCCCCCCTACGATCCGGAGGATGTCGCCGTCTACGACTTCCTGGGCCAGGAGGGCGAGCGGGTCGTGCCCGGGTACCGATACATCATCGGCGGGCGGGAGATGTACACGACCTACGGCGATTTCGACGAGTTCACCTACCAGTGCTGGGGCATCTACGGCTTCGTGGGCGAGCTGTTCCGCAGCGGGCAGGAGCGTTACCGCCGCCCGGGGGACGACGCCGACCCGCGCGCGGCGGCGGCGGGTCCCGGCGGCGAGCGCGGCCGCGCCACCGAGCGCGAGCGGCAGCGGTTCAGCGACCGCCTGCTGCAGGGGGAAGCGTTCGCGGCGTGGCGTCCGTTCGCGCACCCCCAGTACGGCGAGATCGAGATCGGCGGCTGGCGCCCCTTCACCACGCGCCTGCCGGCCCCCTTCCAGCTGCTGGAGATGGTGCACCGCAACGCCGCGTTCGTGATCTGGACGGCGGCGCAGGCGCCGCGCGTCTCGCTCGAGATCGTCGAGGTCAAGGCGCTGGGCGGCGACTTGTGGCGCGTGCGCGCGCGGGCCGTCAACGCCGGCGGTCTGCCGACGCTGTCGGCGCAGGCGCGGCGCCGCGGCATCGTGCGGCTGGACCAGTTCCAGCTCGAAGGGCAGGGGCTCAGCGTGGTGGCGGGAGGTGTGCTCGAGGATCCCTGGCTCGAGGTGGTGACGCCGGTCGAGCGGCGTCCCGAGAGGATTCCCACCTTCGTGCCGGCGTACGGCAAGCGCGACGTGCAGTGGATCGTCGCGGGGCGGGGGCGGGCCGCCGCGGTCTACGACGGACTCAAGACGGGGCTGCGGCGCTTGGAGTTCGAACTGCGCTGAGGCCGAGCCCGCTCAGGCCCGTTCCGCCCGGCGCAGCAATTCGCCCCACTGCCGCAGCGCCAGATCGGTGGCCTGCCACGGACACGGCGGGCCGCCGAGCCAGCAGATGTCGCCCCCCGCCTCGCCGCCGGTGCCCTCGTGCTCGCGGCGGTGATGCGCGATGGCCGGCAGCAGAATCCCCGCCGTGTAGTAGAGACGGAGCGCCTCCTCGGGCCACCGCACCAGCGATTCGCCGCGCATCGTCTCCACCCGCGCGCCGTAGCGGCGCAGCTCGGCCGCCGTCTCGGGCGACAGCGCCGGCGTGCGCCAGGGCAGCGCGCTGACGGCGTGCAGGCGCAGGAAACCGCCGCGGCGGCAGCTGGCGAAGACGGGCGCCCCTTCCGGCGTGATCCGCTGGCCCAGCAGGCTGACCGAGCGCAGCCCCGCAGTCGAGGCCGCGGGCAGCACCGAGAGGATCAGCTGGATGTCGCGTTTGCAGATGGGGTGCACAAGCGGCGGCGACAGCGGCGTGACGATGACGCGCGGAGGGCGCGGGCGGGTGTCCACGACGGGGATGCGCTCCGCCGCCTCCCCTCTCCAGGCGTGAGCCGCACGGTTTTCCTGGCGATCGACCATCACCGCTCCTTTCCTGAACGGCTCGGCCTGTGCACAAACAACGGCGACGCCCACCTGGGCGGCACGCAGGAATGACGCGGGCGAGAAAGAGGCAGTGGACCTGCGCGGCCGCGCGCGGCTCGCAGGGCGCCGGACCCCCCAGCCCGGCAACTCCGGCCGCGGCCCGTTGTCACGCCGAAGGCGGGAAAGGCGACGGGGCCGCGCCGGATCCTGACGCGATTCTAACCGAAGCGGCGCCAGGAGTCCAGCGACGCTTTGCGCCGGCTGCCGCGGCGGTGATCGTGCGGGGGCGCCTGTGCGCGCCCGCTATCCTAACCTGCTGCGCCGCAGCATTTTTTGTGCTTGCGGCCGCTGCCGCATGGGCACGGGTCGTTGCGGCCGATCTTGGGCGACTCGCGCACGACCGGCTGCGGCTTGATGATCTTACCCCCCGTCAGGTACCAGGCGTCTTCGACCCGCTGGAAGGAGGCCGTCTCGTGATGGCGTTGACGCTGCCCGCCATGCGTGTACTCGGCCGCGAACTCGACCGTCCCCTCCTGGTCGCCGGGTCCCCCCCCCTCCACCGCGAGGATCTCGAGGCTGTGCCACTGCGAATTGAGAGCCCAGTCGCGTGTCGCCTTCTCATCGTGGCCGGCGCGGTGGTCCGGGTGCGTGCTCGCGCGCAAGAACGACAGCCGCCCGCGCGCATAGGCGGTGTAACGCGCGCGCATCAACTGCTCCGAGGTGGCCGCCGGACGCGCGCCGTCGATGATCGGCTCGCAGCACGCCGCGAATTCGGCCTGCGATCCGCAGGAGCATGGATCCATGTCGACTCCCCTTGCCCCGGATGCCCGCGGCGGGAGGGCCGCGGCCGGCGGCCGCATTGTAACACCCGCATTCCGCAGGGTCCAGACGCGGCGCCACCGCGCGCGCCCGCGCCGGGCGCCGGCCCGTTGACTCGCCGGCGGATCGCAGGTAGATTCCCATCTCGTCCCGGCGGCGCTCACATCGCTTGCATTGAGGCCTCGCCCTGCTGCCCGGCACGACGATCCGACTCACAGCCGTTCCTGGTCTCGCTTTCGAGAGGACTCGACATGCACGCCAACCATCGTCACCATGCCTTTCTGGCTGCGCTCCTGACAGCCGCTGCCGCGGCGATCGTGGCCGCGGGCGTTCTGCCGGCGCAGGAGCAGCCGGCCGCGCCCGAGTTCGATCCCGCCGCCTGGCAGGAGTACCTGGCCTCGATCGAGCCCGGCCCCCGGCACCAGCATCTGCTGGACATGGTCGGCCGCTGGTCGACCGTGCAGAAGATGTGGATGGGGCCGGGAGAGCCCGAAACGTCGGAGGGGGTCTGCGAGTACGTGGCGATCCTCGGCGGCCGCTACATCCAGGGGCGATACACCTCCACCTTCATGGGGCAGCCGTTCGAGGGCTTCAGCATCGACGGCTACGACAACCATCAGGGGCGTTACTTCAGCCTCTGGCTCGACAGCATGGGCACCGGCTACTTCCTGGCCCACGGGCAGGGTTCGGAGGACGGCAAGCGGATGGAGCACACGGGAGTGATGTACGACCCGATGCAGGGCAAGGAGATCCGCTCCCGCTCCTTGACCGAGGTGCTGGACCGCGACACGGTGCGCTTCACCATGTGGCACCAGGCGGATGGCGAAGGCCAGGAGATCAAGTCCATGGAGATCGTCTACCGGCGCCAGCCCTGAACCGGCGCGGCGGGCCGGCCATCCGCCGCCCGCTCGGGCCTCGCCGGCGAGCCGCCTAGAACGGCCAGAACCAGGCGATCAGCGGCAGGGCCGCCGCGGCGACCAGAAGCGACAGCGGCAGGCCGAGGCGCCAGTAATCGCCGAAGCGATAGCCGCCGGGTGCCATGACCAGCGCGTTTGATTGATGCCCGATCGGCGTCAGGAAGGCGCTGGAAGCGCCGATCGCCACCCCCATCAGCAAGGGGTCGGCCGAGACGTGCATGCCCTCGGCCAGGTGGAGCGCGATGGGCGCCATCAACACCGCGGCGGCCGCGTTGTTGACGACATTGGAGAGCAGCATGGTGCCGATCATCAGCGCCGCCAGCGTGACCGCCGGCGGGAAACGATCGGACAGCAGCAGCATCCAGTCGGCGATGAGTTGCGCCCCGCCGGTGGTTTCGAGCGCGCCACCCAGAGGGAACATCGCGCCCAGCAGCACGATGATCGGCCAATCGATGCTGCTGTAGATCTCCTTCACGGCGATCAGCCCGATCACGACCATGGTCAAGGCGGCGGCCAGGAAGGCGACCTGCACCGGCAGCAGGTTGAGGGCGGAGGCGGCCATCGCCGCCCCGAACACGCCGGCGGCCAGCACGATCTTGCGCGGTTTGAAGAAGCGCAGGCCGCGTTCCGCCAGCGGCAGGCAGCCCAGGGCAGCCAGGGTCTCCTTGAGCTGGTCGCTTCGGCCCTGGAGCAGGAGGATGTCGCCCACGGCGAAGCGGATCTGCCCCAGCCGCGACGTCAATCTCTGTCCTCGCCGCGCCGCCGCGAGCACGTTGACGCCGAAATTGTTGCGCAGCTTCATGCTGACGGCTGTCTGCCCGGCCAACGGCGAATACGGCGCGACGATGGCCTCGATCACGCGGATGTCGTCCGACTCCAGGGCGCCCAGGTGTTCGACGCGGTTCTCGGCCAGCTCCAGGCCCAGACCGTCGACCAGCGCGGCCAGATTCTCGGAGTCGGCCTCGACCAGCAGGATGTCGCCGGCGGCGATGATGTCGTGGCCGGCCGGCGCCGGCAGATGGCGGTCGCCGCGGATCAGGCCCACCACCAGCGCATCGGTGTCGTTCTCCATCAGTTCGGCCAGGTCGTGCAGCGTACGGCCGACGATCTTGGCCTGCGCCGGCACCAGCACCTCGCTGATGTAGTCCTCGATCTTGAACAGCTCGGTGGAATCGGCGGCGACCTCGCGGCGGGGCGTCAGACGCCAGCCGACCAGGGCGATGAAGAGCGTCCCGGCCAGGGCCACGCCGGCGCCCACGGGGGTGAAGGCGAACATGCCGAACGGCTCCGCCCCCGTCTGGGCTCGGTAGCTGGCGATGATGATGTTGGGCGGCGTGCCGATCAGAGTGATCAGACCGCCCAGCAGCGAACCGAATGCCAGGGGCATCAACAGCAAGGAGGGCGACCGCCCGCTCTGCCGCGACATCCAGATCGCCACCGGCATGAGCAAGGCCAGTGCGCCCACGTTGTTCATGAAGGCCGAGCAGAGCGCCACGACACCGGTCAGGGTGGCGACCTGGATGGAGGGACGCGTGCTCGCGCGCGCCAGGTGGCGCGACAGCGCGTCGACCACCCCGGCGTTGAGAAGGCCGCGGCTGATCACCAGCACCGCCGCGACCGTGATCACGGCCGGATGGCCGAAACCCAGGAAGACCTCTTCGGCCGGCACCAGACCGGCCAGAAAGACCAGCAGCAATGCGCCCAGGGAGACGACATCGTAGCGCCAGCGCCCCCAGGCGAACAGCACGAGCGCGGCCAGCAGAATCGCGAAGACGGTTCCCTGATCGGCGGTCATGGCCGTGCCGCGCCTCCCACGTCATCGCCGAACGAGGAGCTCTCCCTGTCCGTCTTGCCAGACCCTAGCGCGCCCGCATCGGTCCAGGCTCTGGCCTATTGTCTTGACGTCCCGCCCTTGCGGGACAGCAACGCAACCAACAGCCCCAAAACGAAACCTCCTGCCGCGGTCACCCACTACCGTCCCCTATGCCTTCGCGTCTCCTCGCTGCCGCAGCGCCTTGAACGCCTCCATCGCCAGCAGCACCGGCAGTGCGAGCAGCAGCAGCGCGCCCCACTCGCGCCACGAGACAGCGCCGATGCGCAGCAGATCCTGCATCACCGGCAGCTGCATGGCCAGGATGTGCAGCCCCTGCGCGGCCGCCACGCCCACAACGAGCACGAGGTTGCGCCGCAGCGGCACCCTGAACGCCGACACGTGCTCGCTGCGGCAGTTGAACACGTGCACGTTCTGCATCAGCACCATGAGCAGCAGCAGCAGGTTGCGCGCCGGTTCCTCGGCGCGGCCGCCGGCCATGAGCCAGCTCCAGACGCCGAAGGCGATCAGGCCCATCGCCAGGCCCGCGGTCACCGTCTGCTGGACCATCAGCCGGTTGAAGATGCCCTCGCCCGGTCGCCGCGGCGGGCGACGCATGGCGCCCGGCTCGCCGCCTTCGAACGCCAGCGCCACGTCCTGGATGCCGTTGGTCACCAGGTTCAGCCACAGGATCTGCACCGCGAACAACGGCAGCGGCAGGCCGCTGAGCAGCGACAGCGTGAACAGCAGGACCTCGGCGGCGCCGGTGGCGATGAGCAGATAGGTGACCTTGCGCACGTTGTCGTAGGCGTAGCGGCCCTCTTCCACGCCCGCCACGATCGAGGCGAAGTTGTCGTCGGTGACGATCATCTCGGCGGTGTCCTTGGCCACGTCGGTGCCCGAGCCCATGGCGACGCCGATGTTGGCGCGGCGCAGCGCGGGCGCGTCGTTGACCCCGTCGCCCGTCACCGCCACGAAATGGCCCGCCTCGACCAGCGCGGCCACGATGTCGAGCTTCTGCAGCGGCGAGACCCGGGCGAAGACGTGGTGGCCGGCGGCGGCGGCGTGGAATTCCGGGCCGTCCGCCGGGCCGGCGGCGGCCAGCTCATCGCCGGTGATGACATCGTCCCGATCCTGGGCGATGCCCAGCTCGGCCGCGATCGCCAGCGCGGTGGCCGGATGGTCGCCCGTGATCATGATGACCTCGACCCCGGCGCGGCGGCACGCGGCGACCGCGTCCTTGGCCTCGGGCCGCAGGGGGTCGATGAAGCCGACCAGCCCGAGCAGGGTCAGGGGCGGCAGGCTGCCCTCGTCCAGCCGCCGGGCGCGCTGCTCGTCTTCCAGAACGCCCTCGGCCACGACCAGCACGCGGTGCCCGGTCGCCGCCAGCTCGAGCGCCGCTTGCTCCATGCGCGCGGCGTCCAGCGCCACCGGGCCTTCCGCTGCGGCCATGTCGCGGCACAACGGCAGCACGGTCTCGGCGGCGCCCTTGACCGCCACGGCCGCCGGCGCTCCAGCCGCTTCCCGCGGCCGGAACGCGCGCGCCGCGTAGCGCCGCTCGGACTCGAAGGGGATCTGCCCCAGCAGCTCGACCTCGCCGCGCACCGACCGCGGCGTCAAACCCAGTTTGTAGCCCAGCGCCAGCAGCGCCACGTCCATGGCGTCGCCGCTGTGCCGCCACTGCTCTCCCTCCTGCTCCAGCTCGGCCTCGTTGCAGATGATCCCCGCGCGCGCCAGCCGTCGCAGGCGCTCGCCGCCCGGCCCGTCCGCGCCGCCCGGCCCGTCCGCGCCGCCCGCGGCGGCGGCGCCGTTCGCCGCCCGCACCTGCCCCTCGCCGCTGTAGCCCTCGCCCGTGACCTTGTGGACCTCGCCCGTGGGCAGGCTGATCACCTTGACCGTCTGCTGGTTGACCGTCAGCGTGCCGGTCTTGTCGCTGGCGATGATCTGGCAGCTGCCCAGGCTCTCGACCGCCGCCAGCCTGCGCACGATGACGTGGCGCTTGGCCATGCGGGAGGTGGCGACCGACAGCGCGACGGTCAGGGCCACCGGCAGGCCCTCCGGTATGGCCGAGACCGCCAGCGCCACCGCGAAGAAGAAGACCTCCAGCCAGGGCATGCCCTTGCCGAGCGCGACCACGGCAAGCAAGGTGGTCGCCGCCAGAACGATGACGCTGATCTGGCGCGCGAAGCGCTCCATGCGGATCAGCAGGGGAGGCTTGCTGCTGTGGCCTTCGGTGACCGCGCGCGCGATCCGACCGACCTCGGTCCGCTCGCCCGTCGCGACCACCAGACCCAGGCCGCGGCCCGTGGTCGTGGTCGCCCCCGCGAAAGCCATGTTCAGGCGGTCGCTCACGCCCGCGTCGGCGTCCAGCACGGCGATGGACTTGGCGGCCGCGTGCGATTCGCCGGTCAGGAACGACTCGTCCATCTCCAGGCTCTGCGCCTCTAGCAGGCGCAGATCCGCCGGCACCTTGCCTCCCGATTCCAGCAGCACGACGTCGCCGGGCACAAGCTCCTCGGCGTCGACAACCCTCTCGCCCCCGTCGCGCCGCGCCCGCACGCGGACCGACAGAAGCTGCTGCAGCGCGGCCGCGCTGGCCTCGGCCTTCCATTCCTGGGTGGTCCCGATGACCGCGTTCAGCAGCACCACCAGCAGGATGAAGACCGCGTCCTTCGGTTCGCCGATCAGCAACGAGACCGCTGCGGCCGCCAGCAGGACGTAGATCAACGGGTTGGCGAACTGGTGCAGGATGATCGACGCCAGACCGGGACGCTTCTTGCCCGGCAGCAGATTGGGGCCGTACTGCTGCCGCCGCCGCTGCGCCTCGGCGGCGTCCAGCCCCCGCGGCGATGATGCCAACCGCCGCAGGGCCTCTTCGGGGGCCAGCGCATGCCAGGCGATGGATTCCTCGGACGGGGGGGGCGGGGCTTCGGTCATGGGGCACCTCGGCGAGCGTGGGCTTGTTCGCGCGCGGCTACGGTCGCAGCGCCTCCCGGCCGCCGCGCGGGCGATCCATCATGGCAATGGTAGGCTGTCCCGTCCGCCTCTGCCAACCGCTGCCCGCCGCCGCGAGCCTCGACCGCGGGCGCGAACAAGACGGCAGGCGTGGCGAGGTTCTGCAATGAGGCGGACTGCGAAGCGACGGCTGAGGTCCGATCCGCACGTTCGCAGGTCGCATGAGCGCAACTTGTTCTATGAAAATATCTTGCCGTTTTACCCGGGTAGAATCCGCGATCCGTTGCCAATCAAAGGCCCGGAGGCGGACGCGTGGCGCGCCGCCTCGGATCGCAGGGCCGCGCGCGGCCCGGCTGGCGCCGTTGCCTGCGCCGTCGCCGCCCCTCAGCGCGCGACGAAGGCGTCGAGATAGTCCGGCATGCGGGTAGGATCGCGCTCGCGTTCGGAGATGACGGCGTGGCAGGTCTCGCAGTCCTGGCTGATGACGCGGCCGTCGGGGCTCGCGTGCATCTCGTCGTGGCAGCGGAAGCAGCCGCCGTCGGACAGGTCGCCGGCCTGGTCGAAGTGAGACAGATGGCTGGGGTAGGTGCCCCAGGTCACCTCCATCGCGGGGAAGACGTTGCGGGCCAGGATGTCGGTCAGACCGGCGGCCGCGGCGGCCAGGCCGGCGCGCAGCGCCGCCAGATCTTCAGCGTGCTCCTCCAGATAGATCGCCTCGAGGCGTTCGGCCACGCGTCGGGTCGTGACGGCGCGATCGCGCGCATCCGGCTCCACCTCGAGCAGGACCCGCTCGGCCGCGCGCCTCAGCCACGGCAGGCGGGCGTCGAGCCTGCCCTGCGCCATCGCCGTCTCGACCGCGCCGGCCGGCGTCTCGAAGATATGGGTCGGGCGGTTGTGGCAGTCGAGGCAATCCATCACGCGCCAGTGGCCCGTCGTGTCGGCGGGGTCGGCCCCCTCCTTCAGGTAGCGCACCTCGCCCTCGGGCGTGCGTTGCACCACCTCGACGATCTCGCGGCGCTCGCGGTCGGTGTGCCGGTAGCGGACCTGGTTCGCCGGATCGACATGCCAGTGGATGCCGTGGGCGGGGACCTGCCCCTGCGCCGGGCCGCCGATCTTCATGATCAGCGCCGAGACGCTGGGCGAGTTGTCGCGGTCTGGCTCGAAGTGCCGGCGCACCACCAGGCGCGAGCCGGTGAACTTGGCCGGCCAGTGGCAGATCTCGCAGGTGTCCTGGGCGGGGCGCAGGTTCTCGACCGGCGTGGGGATCGGACGCGTGTAGCTGTCGGTGGCGGTGGCCCAAACCTGGCGCAGCCCCGAAAGCTTGGCGCGCACGAACCACGAGGCGCCCGGGCCGATGTGGCAGGACACGCAGGCCACGCGCGCGTGCGGACTGTCGCGATAGGCCGTCGCCTCCGGCTGCATGACCGTGTGGCAGATGTCGGTGCAGAAGCGCGGCGAATCTGTGAAGTGGTAAGCCTCGTAGCTGAAGACGCCCAGGATCACCAGGGAGGCGAAGGTCGTTCCGCCCAGCAGGACGGCGCGGCGCCCCATCGCCGCCTCGGCGGCCTGGTCCGATCGCGCGGCGGCGGCAAACTCACCCTGCCGCAGCCGGCGCCGGTGCTGCCAGCGGCCGGCGAGGATCATCAGGACGCCCAGCGTGAAGAAGCCGGGCAGCACCACGAACCCGATCAGGTCGACGTAGGGGTTGAGATCCTGGTCGAAGGCGACCGCGGCCAGGTTCATCACCAGGACGGCGCAGATCAGCGCCGCGCAGGCCAGGGCGACGGCGCTGCCGGTCAGGGCCAGCGCGTTGGGCCACAGGTTGGGTCCGAGCCAGGCGGTCACGCGCCGCCAGCGCGCCGGTCCGGGCCGGGGCGTGGGCGCAGAGGGGGAGATGTCGTCGTGTGTCATGGCACGCTGCCCACGGCTCTGGGTCCAAGGCCGGCTTCCGCCTTCGCGGGGCCGAGCAGAAGGGCGTTTCCGGCAGCATAACCGCTGCCGGACGGCGATCAACTCAAAAATCCCAGCGATCAGGAAGACAATGGCCGCAACGAGCGGGTTGGCCGGGCGGGGCCACCCGGGGCGGCAGCGTGGAGGCCCGGGGCGCGCTCCGCCGCGCAGGCGGGCGCGCCCCGTGGCGGGCGGTCACTCGATGGCGGTCAGCTCGGCGGTCATCGTTCCGCCGCCCATCATGGGCGGCAGAGCATACTCGCTGCGGACCACATGGTGCGGCGGCTGCGCCAGCACGCGCAGGGTGGCGCCGCCTCCGGGCTCGCCGTCGAGTGGCTGCACCTCGACGACGAAGGCTTCGAACGAGCCGGCGGGCACGGCGGCGGTCTCGCGTCCGGTGACCGTCAGCTTCAGCGGCCGGACCTTCTGCATGGCGGCCTCGAAGATGCGCAGGGTGGCGGCGTAGCCGTCGGCCAGCGGCAGACCCGCCACGACCGCCTCGAAACCGGGGCCGTCGCCGAACACCGGCGCGTCGAGCTTCATCTGCACCGGCAGCGACTGCCCTCCGCCGCCCATCGCGCCGGTCACCGCGTCCGGCTCGTAGCGCAGCCGCATCTCGCCCATGCCGCCCGCGCCGCGCCGCACCGGCTCCAAGGTGCGGCGATCGACCCAGAACGTATCGACCGGCGCCCCCATCGGCAGCTTGGCCGCATCGACGAAACGCCACAGCTCGCGGCCCGACTCGGCATCGGCGGCGATGGTGCGGGTGGTCGTCATCTCGATCTTCTGCCCGCCCAGGTTCAGCGCGCCGGCGTAGCGCAGCGTCGCCGGCCGCAGGCGCGCACCGTCGGCCGCCGGCAGCGGCGAACGGGCCGCGGCCGAGGCCTCGGCCTGCGCGGCGGCGTCCGGCATCTCGACCGTCGCCACGTCCACCGTGATCTGCGCCAGACGCGCGGCCACCGGCGCGGTCATCTCCTCCTGATAGCGGCCGCCCAGATGCCTGGCCAGGAAGCGCTCCATGGCGACGGCCAGCGCCAGGCGGTTCTCCGCGCTGCGGAAGCCGTGCCCCTCGTCGGGGGCGACGATGTACTCGACCGGACGCCCCTTCTCGCGCAGCGCCACGACGATCTGGTCGGATTCGTGCTGCTTGACCCGCGGATCGTTGGCGCCGTGCACGACCAGCAGCGGCGCCTTGATGCGGTCGATCTGGAACAACGGCGAGCGCGCGATCAGGTCTGCGCGATCCTCTTCCTTCGCGGGATCGCCGACGCGGCGGTACCAGCTGCCCTCCAGGAACGGCCGCCAGTAGGCCGGGAACGATTCGATGAGCGTGACCAGGCTCGAAGGCGCCACGTAGGGGACGCCGCAGGCGTAGAGATCGGGCGTGTAGGTCACGCCGGCCAGCGTGGCATAGCCGCCATAGGAGCCGCCGAAGATGCCGACCCGCTTGGCATCGGCGATCCCCTGCTTGACCAGATGCTGCACCCCGTCGGTCAGGTCGTGCTGCATGGCGCCGATGCCCCACTCGTGGTTGCCGGCGTTGAGGAACTTCTTGCCGTAGCCGGACGAGCTGCGGAAGTTCGGCTGCAGCACCGCGTAGCCGCGGTTGGCCAGGAATTGCGCGTACGGGTCGTAGCCCCAGGTGTCGCGCGCCCAGGGGCCGCCGTGCGGATGCACGATCAGCGGCAGCTTCTTCGCCTGCACGCCGCGAGGCAGCGTCAGGTAGGCCGGGATCTCCAGGCCGTCGCGCGCCCGGTAGCGGATCGCCTGCATCGGCGCCAGATGCTCGCTCGGCAGGTCGGGCCGGGTGCGGTACAGCAGCGAGGTCCTGCCGGTCGCGCGATCGTACAGGTAGACCGAGCCGGGGTCGACGTCGCTGGCCACGCTGACCAGGTGCAGGCGCATGTCCTTGGTCGAGGAGGCGACGTTGAGCTCGCCGTCGGGGAGCTGCTTGCGCAGCAGCTCCAGGTCGCGCCGCAGCTGCTCCTCGCGCGGGTAGATGCGCAGCCTGTCGCCAAGGTAGGCGGTGCCGATCAGCTCGTCGGTCGCGGCGTCGAAGATCGGGCCGCCGAAATCCACCTGCCCTTCCGGATCGGACTCCACCAGCTCCACGTCGCCGGTCTGCGGATCCAACAACATCAAACGTGACAGATCGACGTCCTCGCCCTGGTTGGTCACCAGGTAGGCGCGCCGGCCGTCCTTGTGGAAGCGGATGGGATAGGCCTGCTCCTCGAAGGTGCAGGTGAAGATCTGCACCAGCCCGCCCTCCTCGACGCGCAGGATCTCGGTCCCGCCGCCCGGAAGCTGGCGGGTGGCCAGGCGCACGCGCCCGTCCAGGTCGAAGCTGTAGCCGCCCACCTTGTCCACGTTGCGGATCAGCAGCGTCCGCTCGCCGCTGGCGATGCCGACGCGGTAGACGTCATGGTACGAGGGATCGCGGTCGTTGAGGCCGACGATCAGCTCGTCCGGCGTCCTCTCGGGCACGGCGTAGATGACCGCCCGCACGCCGTCCAGCGGCGTCAGGTCGCGCGCCGGCGGCACGCCGGTGTCGGGCTCGGGGTCGGCGGCAGGATCGACGGCGTAGACGTGGAAGTCCTCGTTGCCGCCCTTGTCCTGCACGTAGAGGAGGTAGCGCGAGTCGCGGCTCCAGAAATAACCCGGCACCGGCCGCTCGTCGGCCGTCACCGGCCTCGCGTCGGCGAACGGCTGGTCCAGACCCTTGACCCAGATGTTGCGAGCGTCCCGGTACGGCTTGATGAACGAGATGTACCGCCCGTCCGGCGACAGCTGCGGGGCCGAAATCTCAGGATCGCCGAAGAACAGCTCGCGGTCGATCAGCGGCGGCAGCTTGTCCTTCGCCGGGGCCGCCGCCCCGGCCGGGGTCGCGGCGATCGCCGCCGCCAGCAGGCACAACATTCCCCACGACACGACT
This sequence comes from uncultured Fibrobacteraceae bacterium, assembly GCA_964461255.1. Classification (GTDB taxonomy): domain Bacteria; phylum Krumholzibacteriota; class Krumholzibacteriia; order LZORAL124-64-63; family LZORAL124-64-63; genus CAYWTR01. The sequence goes on from CAYWTR010000022.1 coordinate 55,342, forward strand.
CTCATCATGGCAGCCTTGCCTTTCGCGAAAGGTGGACGCCAGCGGCGGACCGACCGGCGACGACAATGCGGCTCGTGCACAAAACCGTCTCTACGCTCTGCTTCGGGCGCCGGTTTCACCGCTCGCGGCGCAGCCCCGCCCGCGCAGGCCTCAGGATCAGAACTGCAGCTGCAGCCCCATCCCGAGGAAATCCCCCCTGGCCTCCCCGTCCGCGGCCGCATAGGCCGAGCGGGGCCGGCCCTCCTGCTGGACCCAGTGCAGGATGACCTTGGCGCGGTTGCGGTCGAGATACCAGTTGAGGCCGATGTCGAGCACCCTGTCCTGTCCCCTGGCCCAGAACACCGAATCCTGGTCGCCGTCGAAGGCGCTGTACATCGCGACCGGCTCCAGCACGCGCCCGCCGCGCAACGGGAAGTTCCAGCCGGCGCGCACGAACCAGACCGTGTCGGTGAACTCAGCGGCCCGAACCGCCCCGTGCTCGCGCACGAAGGCGTCGCTGAATCCCCGCGTCAGGCGAACATACTCCGCGCTCAGGTTGAGCGATCCCCAGTTGGCCAGCAGATCGGCTCCCCAGGCGCGATTGTGAGCGAACCCGCCGGCGTAGCGGCCCTCGCCGTCCACCCGTTCGTTGGTTCGCCCCTGCGTCGTGCCGTTGACGGCGAGCGTCATCCCGCGGCGCAGATTGAAGCCGTTGACGATGTAGCCCAGGTCGTAATGGTCCATTTCCGGATCGCCCAGGCTCAGCGCCAGCCGGCCGGCCCAGAGCGGCGACCACCTCAATCCGCCGTTGTCCGTGCCTATCGTGCGCGGATGGTTGGTGTCGAACCAGCCCAGGTTGTAGTTCAGCGTCACGCCGTCGGCGAGCCGCCCCAGCCCTCCCAGGTTGAGGCCGGTCTCGCGCGCGTTGCTGCGCCCCACGACGTGCGTCCGCGGATAGGTGTTGCTCAGCGCCTTCGTGAACGAATTGACGTTGAAGGCCGAGGTGATGCTCTCGCGCCCGAACTGCGGCCGGAAGTAGCCCGCGGTCAGGTTCGCCCAGGACTGCTCCAACGCGATCAGCGCGTACCCGTCCCAGAGATAGTACTCCCGGTCGTCGACCGGCTGCGGCGTGCCGGTAGCGGCGGTCAGGCTGTTCTTGCCGACGTTGTCGTAGGCGAAGGTGAACTGGAAGCGGATATCGCGGCGCGCCGAACCCTTGATGCCGTAGCGCCCCCTGCGGATGTACAGATCGACCCGATCATCGGCCGCGCGGCCGCTGCGATCCTGGGCCCCGAAGGTGGCGACGTTCCACATCTGGATCTGGAAATAGACGTCCAGCTCCTGCCCGCGCTGGGCGTTTTCGAACACCACGACGCCGGCGGCGGCGGCAGGCAGCAAGAGCGGCGCGGCCAGAGCAAGGCAGGCGATCAGGCCCGGGGAGCTCAGGGTAGACATGGCGGCCATCCTCCTCACATAGGGGCTTGCCGCGCGGCGTCCGCGCGCCCCTCCATTCAGCGTCGCGGATCGCCGTTGCGCCAGAACGAAAATCGCGGCGGCCGGCGCGGTCCGCCGACGGTGAAGAGGCCGGTCCGGAGCGTTCTCTGGTTGCGAGCGGGCGATTCACGTCTTGGCATCACAGATTGTGATTTCAAGCCGAGGTTGGCGGGCGCGGCCGCCTCGCGCGCCGGCGCCGCTGCAGCAGCGCGCCGTAGACGGCGCCGTTGATCGCGATCACCACCAACCCGAGCGCGATCTGGACGCCGCGGCCCATCTCATCCGGGTAGATCAGCGGCAGGAGATAGCGAGCGATGTAACCCCCCGTATACGGCTGGCCTCCTGCGGCCGCGCGCAGCGTGTTCTCCAGGGGAGTCAGGGGGCAATACCATCCGGCGAATTCGATCAGCGCCCCCCAGAGGGCGGCCGGCGCATGCACCCAGGCCAGGCGGGGGCGCCTCAGAACAAGCGCCCCCCCCAGCAGCACGAACACGATGAACAAGAAATGGACGACGACGACGACATCGGCGGCGGCGGTCAGGAGAATCCGGTCGAGATCCATCGTCTTCCCGCTCCCTCCCCCCCGGCGCAAAGCCGTCTCAAGTCTGGCTCCCGCGGTCGATAAACAACATGAACATGGTAGCGCAAGGGAAGGCCGATAACCGGCAGACTCCGGGAGCTTCGAGATGTCCAACAGCGAGACGCTGGTCCCGCGCGGCCCGTCGCCGTGTCCCGGCCTGGCCGGCAAGCACTTGATCTTCACGCTGGCCGGAGACACCTACGGCCTGCCGATCCTGCAGATCCAAGAAATCAGCGGGTGGCTCCCGATCGACCGCGCCCGCCAAACCGCCACGGGCCGCCGCGACGTTGTCGATCTGCGCGGCAGGGCCACGCCGATCATCGACCTGCGCCAGAGGCTCGGCCTTCCGCCGCAGCAGGACACGGAGCACATGTGCGTCGTCGTCGTCCAGGCGCAGAACGGGGACGAACCCGCGGTGGCCGGATTGCTCGTCGACGCCGTCTCCGAGGTTCTGGTCATCGACGAGGACCGCATCCAGCGCGCGCCTGCGCACGGCCGGTCCGCCGCCGCTTCCCCAATTGCGGCGATCGCCAGGCTGGGCCAGCGCTCGATCGCGCTGGTGGCGGTGGACGCCGTGCTGTCCTGCGACCCCGGCGCGGAGATGGACTCACCCGCGTTGCGCTGATCACGCCTGCGCCCGCGCACCACCACCGCTGACCTGACGGGCCTGATGACCGCCTCTTGAGCATGGGAGCACTATTCGCCACGGCAACAATCTCGACGGCACTAGCATCACTTTACTCCATGAAGCTACAACGGTGATTTTTCCATTGACACAAAGCTATGTCATGCCCAAAATCAAACTCATGAAGTCATAGCCAGCCTTGCGATGGCCGCGATCGTCCGCTCCCTGCGGTAGGGCAGACTTAAGGATGAGCAATTGGATGCTATTTTCGATCCTGTTCTGGTCTTCTCTTCGCGGCTTGCCATCATGGCGTGCCTGGCCAACGGACAACCCATGAGCTTCACAGAATTGAGTAAGCTGACGGGTCTGGCGGACGGGAACCTGCACGTGCAGACCCGAAACCTGGTCGAGGCAGGCTACCTCAGGGCGACGCAATCAAGGGTGGGTGGCCGGCCCCGCACATCGTACCAGATCACGCCCCATGGTCACAGAAGCATGCGGTTGTTGATAGCTGCGCTCGAGCAAAGCCTTGAAAGGCCACCACTACCGCGTGTTTCGCCGCCCGGCGAGGGGGCGAAGGACGCCTCCCGCGTCTGGTGAGGGAAGGACGGTCGTGATGATCATCGCCCTGGGCGCAGACCACGGTGGCTTTGCGCTCAAGACGCATGTGGGAACCTACCTCCGGGAAAGAGGCCATCAGGTTCTCGATCTCGGAACTTCATCTGATGAAGCTGTCGACTATCCTGTTTTTGCGCGCGCGGTGGCCGAGGCGGTCGCCGCGGGGCGCGCCGAACGGGGTATCATGATCGACGGCGCCGGCATCGGCTCGGCGATGTCGGCCAACAAGGTGCCCGGCGCCCGTGCCGCCCTGGCTTACGACCTTTCCACCGCCCGCAACGCCCGCGAGCACAACGACGCCAATATCCTGACGCTCGGCGCGGGGCTGATCGGAGCCAGCCTGGCGCTGCAGATCGTGGATGTCTTCTTGACCAGCGACTGCCTGGAGCCGCGGCACCGCCGGCGGGTGGCCATGATCGACGCGCAGGATGCCGGCCGGGCGGACGCGCCAGTCCTGCCACCCGAGCTGAGCGCCCATGACCTGAGCCGGATCCTGGACCGTCTGAGCGCCCGGCTCGGCGGCGGCGCGGGCGGCGGCCCCCCGCCCGCGCCCGTCGCCGTCGCCAGCAGCCGCGCCGGACAGGCGTCAGCTCAGGCGCTCCAGCCGCCGGCTGGGCCGCGGCGGACCACGGCCGGCCTGGCGGCCGCCATCGATCACACGCTGCTGCGGCCCGACGCCACGCGCGCGGACATCCTCAAACTGTGCGCCGAGGCGCGCGAGCACGGCTTCCGGTCGGTGTGCGTCAATCCCTTCTGGGCCCGGACCGCGACGGACGCTTTGCGAGGCAGCGGGGTCTTGACCTGCTGCGTCGTCGGCTTCCCTCTGGGCGCGAGCGCGCCCGAGACGAAGGCGCTGGAGGCGCGCCGGGCCATCCGCGACGGAGCGCGCGAAATCGACATGGTCATCAACGTCGGAGCGCTCAAGGGGGGCGAGGACGATGCCGTCCTGCGCGACATCCGCGCGGTGGTCGAGGCATGCCGGGACGGGGGGGCCATCTGCAAGGTGATCCTGGAGACGGCGCTGCTGAACGACGACCAGAAGGCCCGCGCCTGCGAACTGGCGCGGCGGGCGCGGGCGAAGTTCGTCAAGACCTCCACCGGCTTCGCCAAGGCAGGGGCCACGGTCGAGGACGTGGCGCTCATGGCTTCGGTCGTGCGGGGGGCGGGCATGGAGGTCAAGGCGTCCGGAGGCATCCGCTCCGCCGCCGACGCCCGCCGCATGATCGAGGCCGGAGCCACGCGCCTGGGCACGAGCAGCGGCGTCGCCATCGTGCAGGATGCCGGCGCGGTGGCGGCCGGCGCCTACTAGCGGACCGGGACGGGAGCGGAAGCATGGTCGACCTCCGAGCCTTCACCGTCATCGACAGCCTGCAGCCGCAGTTCGCCTCGTTCCTGGCGACGGTGGCGCAGGGATTCCTGCCCCGTGTGGGACAGGCCAGCCTGTTCGTGGAGATCGCGCCCGGCATCGAGATCATGCGGGTCACCGACATCGCCCTGAAGTCGACGCGGGTGACGCCGGGCATGCAGATCGTCGAACGGCAGTTCGGCATGCTCGAGCTGCACGCCGACAGCCAGGCCGATGTGCGGCAGGCGGGCCGCGCCATCCTGGAGACGCTGGGGCTGGACGAGTCGCGGCGGCTGCGGCCGCGCATCGTGTCCGACCAGGTGGTGCGGCACCTGGACGACCACCAGACCATGCTGATCAACCGCATGCGGCACGGCAACATGATACTGGCGGGACAGACGCTGCTGGTGATCGAGTGCGAGCCGGCGGCCTACGCCGCGCTCGCGGCCAACGAGGCCGAGAAGGCGGCCGAGATCAACGTCCTCGAAGTGCGCGCCTTCGGCAGCTTCGGCCGCGTCTATCTGGGCGGCGAGGAACGGGACATCGAGGCCGCTCGGCCGGCGGCGGTGCAGGCGCTGGCGGCGCTCGGCGGACGCGAGCACGGCACGTGAGGATGCGCGCGCGGGGCAAACCCGCGGCGCCAGGAAGGAGAACGGTGATGGCAGAAGCCCTGGGCATGATCGAGTGCCGCAGCTTCGCGGCGATGGTCGAGGCCGCCGACGCGATGGTCAAGGCGGCGCGCGTTGAGCTGGTCAGCTACGAAAAGACCGGCGGCGGCTACACCACGGCCGTCGTCCGCGGGGACGTGGCGGCGGTCAAGGCCGCGTGCGACGCCGGCCAGACGGCGGCCGCGCGCGTGGGCGAGGTCGTGGCGGTCCACGTGATCGCGCGGCCGCACGCCAACGTCGATCTGGTCATCCCGCTGGGCCGCCAGACCGCCGCCGAAGAGGCGTGAGCGCGCTGCGGCGCCGGCTGGGCCGACCTGGCGCGGCCCGGGAACGGGGGCGGCCATGAATCTGGCAAAGGTGCTCGGCACGGTGGTGGCGACCCGCAAGGACGAGAAGCTGACGGGGCTGAAGCTCCTGCTGCTCGGTCAGCTGGACGCCGACGGCCGGCCGACCGGCACGGCGGTCGTCGCGGCTGACGCCGTGGGCGCGGGCGTCGGCGAGCTGGTGCTGTTCGCCACGGGCTCCTCGGCGCGCCAGACGCGGCTGACCGACCAGAAACCGGTCGATGCCGTCGTGATGGCGATCGTCGACAGTTGGGAGATCGAAGGCCAGGAGCGGTACCGCAAGGGGCGGGACGGTTGACGGCGCCGTCGCGGCCGGACGGGATGGATTGAGGCATGAGCCTGACCGACCAGCAGGTCGACCGGATCGCCGAGCAGCTGGCGCGCCGCCTGCTGGGCGACGCGGCCGCGGCGGCGGCCGGCGGCATCGCTGCCGGCGGGGGCGCCGCTGGCGGCGTCGTGCCGGACGCCGGCGAGCGGTCGGGCGAAGGAGTGCATGCCACGGTCGAGGCGGCCGTCGCGGCCGCGGCGGCCGCCTTCCGCAGCTTCGGTCGCCTGTCGCTGCAGCAGCGGCGCGATATCGTGGCCGCGATCCGCGCGGCGATGCTCGCGGCGGCCGAGCCGCTGGCCCGTGCGGCGTGGGAGGAGACCGGCCTGGGGCGCTGGCGGCACAAGGTCATCAAGAATCGGCTGGTGACCCTCAAGACGCCGGGGACCGAGGCGCTGGAGCCGCGCGCCTGGAGCGGCGACCGCGGACTCACGCTGGTCGAATGGGCGCCGTTCGGCGTCATCGGCGCCATCACGCCCTCGACCAACCCGACCGCCACCATCATCTGCAACGCCATCGGCATGCTCGCCGCCGGCAACACCGTCGTGTTCAACGTCCACCCCGCCGCGCGCCGCTGCTCGATGCAGGCGGTGCGTCTGCTCAACCGCGCCATCGTCGGCGCGGGCGGTCCGCCCGACGCGGTGACCGCCGTGGCCGAGCCCACCATCGCCTCGGCGCAGGAACTGATGCGCCATCCGGGGGTGCGCCTGCTCGTGGTCACGGGCGGTCCCGGGGTCGTGCAGGCGGCCATGCAGAGCGGCAAGCGGGCGATATGCGCCGGTCCGGGCAACCCGCCGGTCGTGGTGGACGCGACCGCCGACGCCGCGGCCGCCGCGCGCGACATCATCGCCGGCGCGTCGCTCGACAACAACGTCATCTGCACCGACGAGAAGGAAATCATCGTCACGGAAGCCGCCGCGGGCGCTCTGTTGCGCGAGCTGGCCGCCCAGGGGGCGCACGTGGCGGACGAGGCGGAGCGGCGGAGCCTGGAGCGGACGATATTCGCCGAAACCGGCGGTCCGGGCCGGCCGGGCGTGATCGCCAAGGAGCTGATCGGCAAGGACGCCGGCGAGATCATGGCGCGCGCGGGCCTCGGACGCGGCGACGTGCCGCTGGTGGTGATGGAGGTCGCGGCCGATCACCCGCTCGTCTGGACCGAGCAGCTGATGCCCGTGCTGCCCCTGGTGCGCGTGCCCGACGTGGACGCGGGCATCGACCTGGCGGTGCGCGCCGAGCGCGGCTGCGGTCATTCGGCCGCGATGCACTCGCACGACATCGGCGCGCTGAGCCGCATGGCGCGGGCGATCAACACCAGCATCTTCGTCAAGAACGGGCCGATCGCGGCGGGCCTGGGCGAGGGCGGCGAGGGCCACACCAGCTTCACCATCGCCAGCCCGACGGGCGAGGGCCTGACCGGACCGTTGAGCTTCAGCCGGCAGCGCCGCTGCGTCCTGGTCGACCATTTCCGCATCGTCTAGAACCGGGCCGCCGCGTCGCCCGGTGCAGGAGCCGCCCCGCATGAACGCCCTGGCCTTGTTGGAGTTCGACAGCATCGCGCGGGGCGTGCTGGCGGTCGACCGCATGCTCAAGCAGGCGCCCATCGCGCTGCTGCGCTGCGGCACGATCCATCCGGGTCGCTACCTGGCGCTGTGCGGCGGTTCGGTGGCCAGCACCGAGGAGGCGCATCGCGCCGGCTGCGCGGCCGGCGATCCCTGCGGCAGCGTGCTGCTGCCCGACCCGCACCCGAGGCTGGTGGCAGCGCTGGCCGGCGAAGCCGCACCGCCGCCTGCGCAGCGCGATCTGCTGGTTCTGGAAACGGCGTCATCCCCACCTCTGGTCCGGCTGCTCGACAGCGTCTTGAAGACGGTCCCGCTGTCGCTGCACGTCCTGCGGCTGGCGGACGATCTGGGCGGCCACGCCTACGCCGTGCTGGCGGGCGAACTGGCCGATATCGAGGCGGCGCGGGAGCTGGCGTCCGCCGGCGCGGCGCTGGCGACGGTCATCGCCCGGCCGGACGCGCAGCTGCGGGCGGCCCTGGCCGACGCCACCCGTTTCGCGCGCTGCCCGCTGCGCCCCCTCGCGCGGGGCGAGCCGGCGCGGGAGGAGTGACGTGCGCCTGGGCCTGGTCATCGGCACGCTGGTCCCGTCCGTCGCGGCGGAGGGGCTGGCCGGCGTGCCGATGCTCTGGGTGCAGCCGTTGGACAAGCAGCGCCGCCCGTGCGGCCGCCCCTTCGTAGGCGCCGATGCGACCCGGATGGCCGGCCGCGGCGAGGTCGTCTACTGGGAGGCGAGCCGCGAGGCGGCCTTGACGCTCGACCCCTGGTTCGTGCCGGTCGACCACGCCGTTGTCGGCATCGTCGACGACGTGCAGATCGACTCGGAGCGCGGCGGCGCCGGGACGCGCGGCGGAGGACAGCCATGATCCTGGCCAGGGTGCGCGGGCGGCTGGTCTCGACGATCCATCACCCGGCGCTGGCCGGCCGCAAGCTGCTGATCTTGGAGCGCCTGGGGCAGGACGGCCTGCCCGGCGGCGACGACATGATCGCCGTCGACGTTGCCGGTGCCGGGGCCGGCGAGACGGTGATCGTCCTGGACGAGGGCAACGGCGCGCGCCAGATTCTCGGCGGCGCGACGCTGCCGATCAGGTCGGTCGTCGTGGGCATCGTGGACGACGTGTGCGCCGAGCCCGCGTGAGGCGCGCCGCCGACGCAGGACTCGCGCCGCGCCGCCGCCGCTAGCGGATGAGAGACAGCTTGCCCGCCGCCGACTCTCCCCCCGCCACGACGCGGTAGAAATAGACGCCGCTGGGCAGCGGCCGGCCGGCGCGGTCTTCCCCGTCCCAGGCGAAGGCGTGCTCGCCCGCCGGCAGCTCGCCGGCGTGCAGCTCGCGCAGCAGGCGGCCGCCCAGATCGAGCACCGTCACCGACGCCGCCGCGGCGCGCGCGAGAGTCAGCGATACCTCGACCCGCGGATTGAACGGATTGGGATGCGCGCTCACGGCGGTCAGGGTGGCGGCCGGCGGCGCCTCCCCGCCGGCATCCATGATGGTGTCGATCCACGGCGCGAAGGTCACCAGGCCTAGCGCCGGGTCGTCCACCTGGTGGTAGATGCGATCCTCGACCTCTTCGGCCGTCAGGAAGTAGCCCCAGAAGTTGTTCTGGGCCATCTGCGGCAGGGGCGTGTTGTTGTAGAACTCGTGCATCTGCCCGCCCAGGCCGTTGCGCGTGATCAGGTTCTGGCCGTCGTCGCCCGGGAACTCGTTCGTCAGGTCGCCCAGGTTGGGCCGGCCGCCGTTGATCGTCGCCACGCCGTACCAGTGGCCGTGGATGCGGTTCAGCGCCACGATCGGCGCGCTGTTGCCGTTGCAGGCGATGCCGAAGCCCCAGTTGAGCGTGTCGGGGTGGATGTTGTTGTCGATGATGGCGTTGTCGCGGATGGTGGGGTTGGCCGCCGTCTGATAGCAGAGGATGCCGTAGCCGCAGCCCTGGATCAGGTTGCCCTCGATCAGGCCGTTGCTGGCGTTCCAGATCGCGATGCCGCCGCTCATGTGATTGCCGTTGCCGTAGATGCGGCAATCGCGGATGACCGGCGAGTTGACCCCCTGCAGGCCGATGTTGAAGTACGGGTAGGGCGATGTGTTCTGCTCGTTGTTGTGCTCGAGCCGGCAGCGCTCGACCACCGGCGACGAGGTGAGGGTCATCGTGAAGGTCCGCTTCTGGTTGTGGTGCAGCCAGCAATCGCGGAACGCGCCTCCCGCCGCCGCCAGGGCCACGGCGCGGTCGAGGCTGTGACGGATCTCGCAATGCTCGACCAGCGGCGCGGCGCCGTAAACGTCCAGAGCGGTATGGGCGTAGGCGATCTCACACCAGGCGAGCTCCAGCGCGGAGCCGGCTTCCGTGTCCCTGAAATCGATCCCGCGCCAGGCTCCGGGCACGGCGGTCGCGGCGCTGAGGACGATGCGCGACAGCGGCGCGCCGGCGGCGATCAGGGCGCCGTTGACCGTCAGCTTCATCGTCCCGGACGCATCCAGGAAGGTGACGACGGCGCCCGGCGCGACGGTGACGCGATCACCCGTGGAGATGCGAAGCGAATCGTGCACCTCGTAGGTCCCCCCGCCTCCGGTGATCGCCCCCGCCGACTGGGCGACCAGATCATCCAGCGTCCAGTCCACGCCGGTGCCCGGCGTGGCGTATTCGCCCCGGGCGTCGCCCGGCGGCAGCGCGAGCAGAAACGTGACGAGCGCCAACAAAGAGCACGCGCGTGACATGGCGGAACCTCCCGTGGCGGAGAGGACGGGCGGGCGGGGCTGGCGCCGAGATCATATCACATGCCGCGCAGCAGCAGCAGCCAACTGGCGAAGGTCAGCAACGACGCCGTCGTCGTGCCGATGATGATGGCGCCGGCCAGGTGGTGGTCGCCGTCCATCTCCTTGGCCATGATGTGGCTGACCACGGCCGTGGGGGCGGCCATCAGCAACACCGGCGCCGCCAGCGCCAGGCCCGACAGCCCGAGCGCGCGCAACGCGAAAAGGCCCAGGGCGGGATAGACCACCAGCTTCAGCAGCGATACCAGTGCGGTGATGCCGAAATCGCCGCGCAGCCGCCTGAAATCGAGATCCGCGCCAACCGCCAGCAGCGCCAGCGGCAGCGCCGTGCGCCCCACCAGCCCCACGGCCCGCTCCAGCGTGACCGGCAGCGGCCAACCCAGCGCCGCCAGCGCCAGCCCGCCGGCGCAGCCCAGAATGAGCGGATTGTAGGCGATCAGGCGAACGATGCGGCCCCAGCTGGCCGCCTGCCCGACCGGCCGGTGCCGGTGAGGCAGCGCCAGGATCACCACCGCCAGGAGGTTGTAGACGACCACCATGACACCGATCAGCACCGCCACCGGACCGAGAGTCTGCTCGCCGTAGGCGTAGGTCAGGATCGGCACCCCCATGAACACCATGTTGCCGCGATGCGCCCCCTGCGCGATGACGCCGCGCCGCGCCGGCGCGGCGCGCGACGCCAGCAGGTAGACCCCGAACGCGCAGACCGCGGTGATCCCGATGACCGCCAACAGCACCGGCGGGTTGAGGCTCTCGCGCAGCGGCGTCCGCGCCGTGCTCTCCAGCAGCAGCAGCGGCGCCGCCACATAGAAGACCAGCCGCGAGATCGCCGAGCGAACCGGGTCTTCCGCGTAGCCGCGCGCCCGCAGGGCGGCGCCCAGGCCGATGACCAGAAAGACAGGCAACACCGTGTCAATGATTGGCATCGGGCAAAGCTAGCGCGCGATGCCGCCCGCCGACAGCGGGAATTCGCCACCCGGGCGACTCTGGGCGAGAGGGCTGGCAGATGCCCAAAGAGCCGCCCGGGCAGCTATGGAGGCGAGGCCGGGGGGTTGGGGGTATGCGCCTCGCCTCACAACAAAGAGCATGGACGATGAACGAAACCAACAACTCTTCACGTCCATCGCCCATGATCCACGGCCGGCCGCCTCGGGTCGCACACCCCGAGGCGACTGCCTGCAAATAGACTAACAAAATGGCGAGGCCGTGTTCAAGTATAATTTTTCATCAAAAAAATGGTCGTCCTGTCCTGATTCAGGCCGGTTCGCTGGCTCTCATGCGCCGGCTACTGTCCGCAGAAACGTCCCCCGCTCCAGCTCGGCGAAGGCCTGGCGCAGCTCTTCCTGCGTGTTCATGACGATCGGACCGTACCAGGCCACCGGCTCGCGCAACGGCCGCCCCGACACCAGCAGGAACCGCACGCCTTCATCGCCGGTCTGCACGCGCACCTCGTCGCCCCGGTCGAAGAGCACCAGCGTGCGGTTGTCCGCCCGATCCGGCGGCGCGGCCTCGGCCCAGCCCGCCCCCTCGGTCGGCACGGCCAGCGGCGCCGAAGCGTTGCAGAAGCGGCCCGCGCCGTCGAAGACATACGCGAAGGCGTGCCGCGTCGTCTCGACCGGCAGAATCTTGCTCAGGCCAGGCGGCACGGTCACGTCGAGGTAGACGGGGTCGGCCGCGATGCCGTCCACCGGACCGGCCTTTCCCCAGAAGCGGCCGCAGACGATGCGCGCCTGCACCCCGTCGTCGTCCGTGACCACCGGGACTTGGGCCGCCTTGATCTCCTGATAGCGGGGCGCCGTCATCTTGAGCGCCGCCGGCAAGTTGGCCCAGAGCTGGAACCCGTGCATCCGGCCGTCCGCGTCGCCCTTGGGCATCTCCTGGTGGATGATGCCGCTCCCTGCCGTCATCCACTGGATGTCGCCGGCGGCGATCGCGCCGCGATTGCCCAGGCTGTCGCCGTGCTCGACGGTCCCCGCCAGCACGTACGTGATCGTCTCTATGCCGCGGTGAGGGTGCCAGGGGAAGCCGGCCAGGTAGTCCTGCGGCAGATCGCCGCGGAAGTCGTCGAGCAGCAGGAACGGGTCGAATTCCTCCGTGGTGCCGAAACCGAAGGCGCGACGCAGGTGCACCCCCGCCCCCTCGATGGTGGGCTTGGCCCTGACGAGCCGCTTGACCGGGCGGATGGACATGCCGGACCTCCTGGACATCGTGACCGCCTTGCCGGCGACAATATACGGGAACCGCACCGGCCCGCATCGATCACGATCTCCGATGGGGACCCTCGGCGATCGCGGCCGGCGCTACACTTGACTTGTGCCGCGAAGATTGTTTCCGGCAGGATGTCGCCGGCGAGGGAAACCGCACAATCCATTTCGGAACAATGAGTTGGCTTCGGGAAGGGCCGGAACCGGAGGATCGGACTCTGCAACGGCAAGCCCAAGCACGCCAAGGCAATTCGTCACCCGACCGATCCGGACACAATCTTCGCGGCACAACCCTACACTTGCGCCGCCGGCGGCCGATATATGGAGCGTCGGGATCGATGGCCGAATGCCCGTCGTCGGGGCCGGCCAGCGGGCGGCGAGCGGTTCATGTGGAAGGCCCGGCGCGGGCCGGAAGCGGAGAAGGCATGCCCAGCACGGCGGAGACACGCCGAGCGCGCTCGCTCGAGTATCGCCTCAACAGCGAGCGCCTGATCTCGCACATCACGTCAGGCTTCATCGACCTCTCGACCTCGGAGGTCGATGCGCGCATCCATGAAACCCTGCGCATGCTGGGACGCTTCGCGGGGGTCGATCGCTGCTACGTCTTCCAGTTCGAACCCGGCGGCGATTTCCTGAGCAACACCCACGAGTGGTGCGCCGCCGGCATCGCCGCGCTCCGCGACGGCATACAGCGCGTGCCGGCCGACGCCTGGCCCTGGGCGCTGCCGCGCATCAAGAATTTCCAAACGCTGCAGATTCCCCGCGTGGCGGACCTGCCGGATGACGCGGCCGTCGAGAGAACGCGCTGGCTGAGCATGGGCGTGCGCTCGATGCTCGTCGTGCCCATCAGCCGCGACCGGCACGTGATCGGTTTTCTCGGCTTCGAGGCGAACCGTCGGGAGAAGGCCTGGAGCGATGACGATGTCGGCCTGCTCCAGACCGTGGCCGGCGTGCTGGTCAACGCCTGGGCACGCCAGCAGGCCGAGCAGGAAAACCGGGACCGGCTGCGCCGGATGCGGCGGCAGCAGGCCGCGCTCGGCGAGCTGGTCAAGAGCGACGCCGTCACGACCGGCAGCCTCAAGGACGCCCTGGCCGCGATCACGGCCAGCGCCGCCGGCGCCCTCGAGATCGCGCGCGTGGGCGTCTGGCTGATCAGCGACGATCGGCGCACGCTCCGGTGCCTCGACCTGTACGAGCGCCAAGCCGGCACCCACATGCGCGGCACGGTCATCGCCACGGCCGATTACCCCGAGTACTTCAACGCGCTGGCGAGCGGACGCGCCATCGACGCCGGCGACGCCTGCCGCGACCCGCGGACATGCGAACTCGCGCCCGGCTACCTGGAGCCTCTGGGCGTGAGCGCGCTGCTCGATGCGACCATCCGCGTGGCGGGACGGGTGGTGGGGGTCGTCTGCCACGAGCACTGCGGCGAGCCGCGGCGCTGGACCGAGGACGAACTCTCCTTCGCGGGCAACGTCGCCGATCTGGCGGCCCAGGCGCTTCTGAACCGCCAGCGGCGGCGGACCGAGCAGGCCCTGCGGCGCGCCAAGGAGGCGGCCGAGACCTCCAGCCGCGCCAAGAGCGAGTTCCTGGCCAACATGAGCCACGAGATCCGCACGCCGCTCAACTGCATCATCGGCCTGGCCTGCCTGCTGCAACAGGAGGAGCTGCCCCCGGCCCAGAGGGGACACGTCGCGATGATCCAGCACGCCGGCGAGTCGCTGCTGGCGGTGATCAACGACATCCTCGACGTCTCCAAGATCGAGGCAGGCAGGCTGGCCCTCGAACCGGTCGGATTCGACCTTCAGCAGCTGGTCGAGGACGCGCTCGGTCCGTTGCGACCGCTGGCCGAGGAGAAGGGTCTGACGCTGAGCCTCCGCTTCGCGCCGGGAACCCCGCGCCGGGTCGAAGGCGACCCCGGACGCATCCGCCAGGTGCTGACGAACCTGGTCAACAACGCCATCAAGTTCACGCCCCAGGGCCGGGTGCAGGTGCGGGTCTGCGGCCGCGAGTGTCGGGGGCGCGAGGCCGCCGACCCGCCGGCGGCGGCGGGTCGGCGCGTCCGGCTGCGGGTGGCCGTGCAGGACACCGGCATCGGCGTGCCGCGATCGTTGCACGCCAAGATCTTCGACAAGTTCACCCAGGCGGACGCTTCCACCACGCGCAAGTACGGCGGCACCGGCCTGGGGCTGGCGATCTGCCGCCAGCTTGTGGAGCTGATGGGCGGGCGCATCGGCCTGGAGAGCACGCCGGGCGAGGGCGCGACATTCTGGTTCACGCTCGAGCTGCCCATCGCCCGCTCGACGCCCGGCATGACGGCGCCGGCCGTGGAGACGGTCGCTGGCGCCGCACCTGCCCGGCGAGCATGTTCGGAGCCGGCGCACGCCGCCGCCGCTCGGGGCGAGGCGCCGCTGGTGCTGCTGGCCGAGGACAATCCGCTCAACCAGAAGGTGGCGGTGCTGATGCTCGGCAAGCTGGGGTGCCGCGTCGAGATCGCGCAGAACGGCGAACAGGCCGTGACGATGTCCCGCGACGGCCGCTATCAGCTGGTGCTTATGGACTGCCAGATGCCCGAGCTGGACGGTTACGCCGCGGCCGCCCGCATCCGCCGCGAGGAGAGAGCGGCCGGCAGGGAGCGCACGCCCATCATCGCGCTGACGGCGCACGCGATGTCCGGAGACCGCGAGCGCTGCCTGGCGGCCGGCATGGACGACTTCCTGAGCAAACCGATCAAGCTGGAAGCTCTGGAGTCCGCGCTGGACGCCTGGCTGAGCGCGCCCGTGGCCTGACGGCAGCCGCCGCCAGCGCGCTCAGGCGCTGAAGCAGGCGTTGCGGCGCAGCTCCTCGAAGATCTGGTAGCGGACCGGATCGGCATCCAGGATGAACAAACCCACCCTCGTGCCGGCCGCGGCGCCGCCGTCGCTGGACCATCGGACCTGCGCGCGCAGCGACAGCTGGTTGCGTCCCTCGATCCGGTACGGCAGTTCCAGGACCAGGTTGAGCACGCGATCGGCCTCGAGCGCGCTCTTGCGCACAATGGCCAGTCCATCCTGCGAGATGTTGACGACGCTTCCGATCACCTCGCCCGTGTCGGCGTCCCAAACCTTGACTTGTGCCGCGAAGATTGTTTCCGGCAGGATGTCGCCGGCGAGGGAAACCGCACAATCCATTTCGGCACAATGAGTTGGCTTCGGGAATGGCCGGAACCGGAGAATCCGACTCTGCAACGGCAAGCCCAAGCACGCCAAGACGGTTCGGCACCCGACCGATCCGGACACAATCTTCGCGGCACAACCCAAACCTTGGAACTGAACACGGTGTCGTGACGGGTTCCCGCCCTTTGTGTCATGGCTACCCCCTTCGCCCGGCGCGGGGTCTGGCCCCGCGCGGCAACATGGCGCCTGATCCCTGTTCAAGGGATCGGCGGGAAGTGGGTGCCCTTTAGCCCGGGGATGCGGCGCTCTCAAGTCCCGCCGTCAACCTTCCCCGATCCGCCGGCCGCCGGCGCCGCCGACGTCCGGATCACGAAGGCGTCCCCGGCGACGTCGAGCATGGCCGTCTGGTCGGCCACGACGTCGCCGGCCAGGATGGCGTCGGCCAGACGGTCCTGCACCTCGCGCTGGATGACGCGCTTGACCGGGCGGGCGCCGAAGGTCGGATCCCAGCCCAGGTCGGCGATCCTCGCCACCGCCGCGGGGGTCCAGGCCAGCCGCATCTCCTGCTCGGCCAGCGCGCGGCCGACCTTGGCCAGCTCCAGCTCGACGATGCGTTCGATCAGGGGCCGGCCGAGGGCGTGGAAGCGCACGACGCCGTCGACGCGGTTGAGGAACTCCGGGCGGAAGTGCCGGCCCAGCTCCTCGAGCAGCGCTCTCTCCGCTGCGCGCTCCTGCTCCTGGTCCGCGCCGGGGCGCGGCGCATAGCGCGGGTCCTGAGCCAGGTTCGAGGTCATCACCACCAGCGCGTTTCGGAAGTCGACCACGCGCCCCTTGCCGTCGGTCAGGCGGCCGTCGTCCAGCAGCTGCAGCAGGACGTTCATCACCTCGGGGTGCGCCTTCTCCACCTCGTCGAGCAGGATCACGCTGTAGGGATGCCGCCGCACCGCCTCGGTCAGCTGCCCGCCCGATTCGTAGCCGACGTAGCCGGGCGGCGCGCCGATCATGCGAGCCACCGCGTGGCGTTCCATGTACTCGGACATGTCCAGGCGGATCAGGTGCTTCTCGTCGCCGAACAGCTCGGCCGCCAGCGCCTTGACCAGCTCGGTCTTGCCCACGCCGGTCGGCCCCAGGAACAGGAACGAGCCCAGCGGGCGGTTGCGGTCGGTCAGTCCCGCGCGCGAGCGGCGGATGGTGCGCGCCACGCGCGCCACGGCGTGGTCCTGGCCGACCACGCGCGCGGTCAGCCGCCGCTCCAGGTCGCGCAGCTTGGCCGCCTCGTCCTCGACCAGGCGCTGCGCCGGGATGCCGGTCCACTTGGCAACCAGCTGGGCGATGTCATCCTCGTCGACCATCTCCTTCAGCAGGGGGCTGTCTCCCTGGATGCGCTGCAGCTCGGCGCGCGCGCGCTCGATCTGGGCCTCCAGCTGGGCCCGCCGCCCGTATTTCAGCTCCGCGGCCCTGGCCAGGTCGCCCTGGCGCTCGGCCGCCTCCATCTCGAAGCCCAGGCGTTCGAGCTGCTCCTGCAGTTTGCGGATGTCGTCGATGGCGCTCTTCTCCTCCTCCCAGCGCGCGCGCAGGCGGGCCAGCTGCTCGCGCAGCTCGACCAGCTGACGCTCGATCGCCTCGCGGCGCGCCACCGCCGATTTCTCGGTCTCCTCCCCCAGCGCCAGCTTCTCGATCTCCAGACCGTTGAGACGGCGCTGCAGGTCGTCGACCTCGGACGGCACCGAGTCGATCTCCATGCGCAGGCGCGAAGCCGCCTCGTCCATCAGGTCGATGGCCTTGTCCGGCAGCATGCGATCGCTGATGTAGCGCTGCGAAAGCTTGACCGCCGCCACCAGCGCCGAATCGGCGATGCGGATGCCGTGGTGGACCTCGTACTTCTCCTTGAGGCCGCGCAGGATGGCGATCGCCTGCTCGGCCGTCGGCTCGTCCACCGCCACGGGCTGGAAACGCCTTTCCAACGCCGGGTCGCTTTCGATGTGCTTGCGGTACTCGTCCACGGTGGTCGCGCCGACGCAGTGCAGCTCGCCGCGGGCCAGGGCCGGCTTGAGGATGTTCGAGGCGTCGAGCGACCCTTCGGCAGCCCCCGCGCCGACCAGGGTGTGCATCTCGTCGATGAACAGCAGCACCTCGCCCTCGAGCGCGACGACCTCCTTGACGATCTGCTTGAGCCGGTCCTCGAACTCCCCGCGGTACTTCGTGCCCGCCACGAGCGCCCCCATGTCGAGGGCCACCGCGCGCTTTCCCTTCAGCCCCTCGGGCACGTCGCCCTCGACCAGGCGGCGCGCCAGACCTTCCACCACGGCGGTCTTGCCGACGCCGGGCGGGCCGATCAGCACCGGGTTGTTCTTGGTGCGGCGGCTGAGGATCTGCACGACGCGCCTGATCTCCTCGTCGCGGCCGATCACCGGATCGATCTTGCCCTGGCGCGCCAGGGCGCAGAGGTCGCGCGCGTACCTGTCGAGGGCCGATTGCTGCCCCTCGCCCAGATCCCCCTCATCCTGCCCCTGGTAGGCCTGGCCGGCTGCGCCGCTGGCTTCGAGAGACTGGGCCACCTTGCCCGGCGTCACGTCGAAGGTCTTGAGCAGGCTGCCGGCGCGCCCGCCGTCGGCGGCCAGCGCCAGCAGCAGCTCGCGCGTGCCCACCATGCCGCCCGCGCGCTTCTGACCGAGGCTTTGCGCCTCCAGCATCAGCTTCTGGAGATCGCGGCTGGGCGCCGGCACCTCCTTGCGCGCCACGGCCGGCATGCTCTTGAGCTCGCCGTCGACCGCGCGCAGGATCAGCCCGGGGTCCAGCTCCAGGCCGCGCAGCACGGTCGTGGCCAGGCTCGGCTCGACCAGCATGGCCCATAGCAGATGCAGCGGCTCCAGCTCCGGGTGACCCAATTCGTACGCCTTGCTCTGCGCCTTCTGCAGCAGCTCGCCCGCGTTGACCGTCCAGTTCTTCATCGCCATCACGTCCTTTGGCCCTGGTGCGGGGGCATGGTCTGATCGCACTTGATTGGCAGCGTGCAGACAATGCAGGGCCCATGCCGGGACATTGCGCACGGTCATCTTAATAATCGCCTGTCAATAAATAAATTAGAATAACGTCACCGCGGTCGGATGCGCGGCGCAGTCCCACGGTCCCTCACTTGGCAGACCAGGCGAGCCGTGTCAGGACTAAATGGCAGTCCCTATGGTGGCTGCGGATGCCGCAGATATGAGTGAATGGGGACCGGTTGTCGGTTGCCCCGCGGTTTCGGCCTTGATACAATCGGGACGCAAGTTCACAGATTGCGGGGGGGACAATCAAGCTATGGCTGGCTTTTTCTGAGTTCTATCCCATGAAGTCATCGCGGAGGCTACACATCCTCACGGGCCGCGAGGAGGCGCGGCGCAAGGCTCCCACCCGCCGACATCAGCAATCGACCAAAGCCATTAGCTCTTCTTCGGGGGGTGGATCATGCACGTGGTACTGCTCAATCCAGAGCGTGCTGCGGATCGGCGTCGCCGGCGGCTGCAACGCGCGGTCATCGCGCGGGTGTGTCAACGCAACTGTGTAAGCAGCCGCTTCGCACCTAAGCCGGCAC
>CAYWTR010000023.1:0-72668 GCA_964461255.1 uncultured Fibrobacteraceae bacterium
GGCACGGCTGGGTAGCTATGTACGGCCGGGATAAACGCTGAAAGCATATAAGCGTGAAGCCCCCCCCGAGATAAGATCTCCCGGGCGCAAGCCCCTGAAGGCCCCTCGTAGACTACGAGGTTGATAGGCTGCAGGTGTAAGCGTGGTGACACGTTCAGCCGAGCAGTACTAATAGGCCGTGCGGCTTAATCATCTCGCGCCCTCCGGCGCGAGCACGGGCCGAAATACCTCTTGTCGCTGCCCTCTATGTTCAGTTGCCAAAGGGCCTTGATTTTCGGTGGCCATAGCGCGGTGGAACCACCTGTTCCCATTCCGAACACAGAAGTGAAACGCCGCAGCGCCGATGGTACTGCGTGGGAGACTGCGTGGGAGAGTAGGTCGCCGCCGAATCTAATCCCGTGACGCCGGCCGCAAGGCCGGCGTCACGCGTTTGAAGGTATGGGATTTCCATTGACCCAGGTGACGGGGGGGCTATCCTCGCCTGGTCAGGAGACTGCGCCGGCCTCAGGATCCCGCGGCGCCGGGACGCTGTCGCCGTCGTTCCCACAGTTGGCAACGGATTCACCGGAAGGAGCCTACAATGTCGAACCATCGCTGGCCGATAGCCTCATGCCTGGTCGCCGTCCTGCTTGCCGGCGGCGCCGCCGCCGCCGCGGGGGACTTCGCCGCCTTCGGGGGGCTCGGCGTTCCTCTGGGAGACTTCGGAGACGCCTACAAGACCGGCTTCCACCTCGGGGCCAGCTGGGAGTACGCCGTGACGCCGCTGGCGGGCGTCGGCGTGCGCGGTGCCTGGAACCGTTTCGCCCTGGACGAGGAAGGCTTCGACGGCCACGCCAACTTGCTGGAGTTCCTCGCCACCGGCCGGCTCAGCGCCGCCTCCGGCCTCTTCGCGCTCGTGGGGCTGGGCATGACCAACAGCGGCGGCAAGGTCGGTGACGATGACATCGACAGCGCGACTGATTTCACGGCCGCGGTAGGCGGCGGTTTGCAGTACTTGATGTGGGATTTCCAGGTGCTCTATCACACCGTCAGCGCCGAGGGCGATGCGTTGGACTATCTCACGTTCAGCGCCGGCTACCGCTTCTGACCCTCGCCGCAACGGCCAGCCCTGCCGGCCGCCCGCTCCTGCCGCGTCGCCGCGGTGGGGGGCGGGCGGCCGGGCGCTTTGCAGGCGGCATGACTTTCACTTCCGCCCCGGCAGGCCGACGCCTATGTTTCCTGCCAGACATGGCGGCGGCGCGCCGCCGCCGCGCGAAAGGAGCGGCGCGCGATGGCTGATTCGACGGTGAGCCAGAGGCTCGACGCGCTTTGTGCCCGTGCCTGGGAGGCGGGGGGAACGGGCGGCGGTGGGGCGGCGCCGGCGGAACTGCGCCTGAACGAACAGGAAACGTACGAGCTGCTCGATGTCGCTGGCGTGGCGCGCTGTCCATCCGCCTTCCTCCCGTGCCGGAGCCGCGCGGACGTCCAGCAATGGGCGCGGGCGGTGGTCTTGCTGGCGCAGCCCGCTGGCAAGGCGGTGCTCAAGATCGCGGGGCGCGAGATCCTGCACAAGAGCGATGTCGGCGGCGTGCGCGTGCTGGACTTGCCGCCCTCCGAGGCGGAGGCCGCGGATGCCCTGAGCAAGGCGGCGGCGCAGCTGCGCGACCGGGTGGGCGCCCGCGTCCCTGCTGCCCGCATCGAGGGGGTCCTGGGGTGCGCCTTCGTTCCCCATCGGGCGAACCAGCCCGGGCAGGAACTGCTGCTCAGCTTGCGGCAGGATCCCGCGTTCGGGCCGGTGGTTGTCGTGGGGATCGGCGGCCTGCTCACGGAGTGGTACGGGAAGGCCTCCGCGGGAGGCAGCCGCCTGATCCTGCCCGCTGCGGGATTGGATGAAGCGGCGGTGGCGGCGGCGCTGAGCGCGCACCCGGCGCTCGCCCTGGCGGTGGCGCCCTCCCGGCTCCACGCTCGCCCTCCGCTGCAACTGGCGGCGGCGGCGCGAACGGCGGCGGCGCTGGCCGCCCTGGCTCGCGAGCTGGCGGCGGCGGCCCCGTTGCCGTGGACCCTGGAGGAGCTGGAGGTCAATCCCGCCGTGGCGGTGGACGGGACGCTGATGGCGATCGACGGTCTGGGACTGATTTCGCGGCGGAAATGGCCGCAGCCGCGCAGGCCGCTGCACAAGATCGGGGCCCTGCTGGCCCCGCGCAGCGCCGCGGTGCTGGGGGCCAGCGCCAAGGGAGCCAATCCCGGCCGTATCATCCTGGGCAATCTGCGGCGCTCGCAGAGCGTCGCGCCGGACAGCCTTTGGGTCGTCCACGCGCAGGAGAAGTCGATCGACGGCACGCCGTGCGTGCCCGAGGTCGCCGCGCTGCCGGGGAAGGTCGATCTGGCGGTGGTCGCCGTGCCGGCTGAGTCAGCTCCCGCAGCCATCGGCCAGCTGGTGTCGCGGGACCTCGCCGAATCCATCATCCTGATCCCGGGCGGATTCGCCGAGACCGGCGCCACGGGGCTGGCCGAGACGATCGAGGCGCTGCTGCGCGAGGCACACGAAAGACCAGGCGGCGGCCCGATCATGGTAGGGGGCAACTGCCTCGGCATCGTCAGCCGGGACCGCTACAACACCTTCTTCCTGCCGCCCTACAAGCTGCCCTTCAGCCCCGGCGCCGGCGAGAACCTGGCCCTGGTCAGCCAATCGGGCGCCTACCTGGTCACCTTCGCCAGCAACCACGACGGCGTGATCCATCCCAAGGCTAGCATCAGTTTCGGCAACCAGATGGACCTGACGGTCGCCGATTTCTTGATCCATTACCTCGAAGATCCCGAGATCGATGTCATCGCCTGCTACATCGAGGGCTTCCGGCCGGGCGACGGCGCGCGGTTCGTGGCGGCGGCGAGCGCGGCTCGCGCAGCCGGCAAGCGGGTGATCGTGTTCAAAGCGGGCAAGACCGAGCTCGGCGCGAGGGCCGCGGCCAGCCATACCGCGTCCCTGGCGGGCGATTACGACACGGCGCGAGCCTGTCTGGAAGCCGGCGGCGCGGCCGTCGCCGCCACGCTGGACGAGTTCGAGGATCTGATCCGCATCTTCACGCTGTTGCACCGCCGGCCGGCCGGGGGCAACCGGGTCGGAATCATCAGCAACGCCGGGTTCGAATGCACGGCTGTGGTCGATGCCTTGTCGGGGCTGGAACCGGCGCGTTTCGACGCGGCGACGCTGTCCGCCCTGGACGCCTGTCTGCCGGCCTATGCCCATCGTGACAATCCGGTCGACGCGACCCCGATCGCCGACACCGCCGCTTTCGCGCGGGCGTGCGAGGCGATCCTGGCCTGCCCGACGGTGGATTGCGCGATCCTTTCCACGGTACCGGTGACGCCGGCGCTGGACAACCTGCCACGCGACCAAGCTGGCCGGCATGGCGAGAACCTGGCAGGCGAGGATTCGCAGGCCGGGCGCATGATACGATTGTGGCGCGCCACGCCCAAGCCGGCGGTCGCCGTGATCGACTCGGGGCGGCTGTACGATCCGTTGGCGGTGGCCTTGGAAGGAGCGGGGCTGCCGGTCTTTCGCAAGATCGACCGGGCGGCGCGCGCTCTGGCGGCCCACTGCCGGACGTCCGTACATTGAGGAACGTGCAAAGAGGGGGCGAGGGTGAATACGGCGCGGACGAGCCGCGGAGTCGCGGCGGCGGGAGCGGAATGGCATGGCCGTGAGCGGTCGGCAGACGGCTGTTGGCTATGGAGGTGGGCGTCGGCGCCGGGCGGCCGCGACGCGGCGCCCGGCGATGCTGCTGGCTATTCTGGCGCTGAGCCTGCCGTTGGTCCTGGCGGAACGGGCGGCTGGTGCTGACGGCGCTTCCGCCGGCGCCGGGACCACGGCCAGGAGCCTACTCGCCGGTGCCGTCTCCCTCAGCGCCGGCGCTGGCAGAGAGCGATTGGTGAGCCAGCCGGTGCTGGCGGCGATCGAACTGGCGGCGGCGGGGGAGAAGACGGGCCGCGCGCCGGACGGCGCGGAGTGGGCTGTCGGAAGCGACCTGATCGCCAGCGGCGCCATGGTGGTGCGCCTGCGCCCGGGCCACCCCGGCAAGGAAGTCGCCGAGCCCGGCACGCGCGCCATGCCGGCGTTCCCGCTGCCCGTTGCAGCCGCACCCTGGATCGAGCCGGCGCCGGACGATCCGTTCACGGATGTCCGCGTCGTTTTCCTGACCGCCGATGGCGCCGAAGCCCTGGCGGCGGCGCTGGCCGCGTGGCGCGCGCTCCCGGACGTCGCCTGGGCCGAGCCCTATCACATACACCGCACGACCGCGGTTCCGGACGATCCGCTGTTCCCTGTCCAGGGACACCTGGCGGCGGTGGGCGCTCCCGGCGCCTGGGACAACGCGCGCGGCGCTTGGCGGCCCTGGACGGTGGCCGTGGTCGACGCGGGTTTCGATCCCGCTCACGAGGATCTGGCCGCCAACCTCCTTCTGAACCATGACGACCCTCCCAACGGCTTGGACGACGACGGCAACGGCCTGGTGGATGACCACCGCGGCTGGAATTTCGCCGCCGGCAGCGATCAGCTGGATGCGTTCGCTTCGACCACCCCAGCCTCGATCGCCCATGGGACCCATGTCGCCGGCATCGTGGGAGCCGTGACGGACAATGGGCGGGGAGTCGCTGGCGTCACCTGGAACGGTCCGGTGCTGGCCGTGGCGGTCGGCGACCCGGGGCGCGAGCTGCAGGTCGTGTTTGGCTACCAGGGGATCGTCTACGCCGTGCGGCGCGGGGCGAAGATCATCAACTGCAGCTGGGGCAGGGCGCTGAATTCCTCGCTGCTCGAACGCGAGGTCATCGATCACGCCGCGGCTCACGGCGCGATCGTGATCGCCGCGGCCGGCAACGAGGGCAACGCGTTTCCCTTTTATCCGGCCGCCTATCCCGGCGTGTTCGCCGTGGCGGCGGTGAACGATGACGGGCAGCGCCATGCCAGTTCGGGGTATGGACCCTGGGTGTCGTTGGCCGCGCCGGGGGTCGAGGTGCTCTCGCTGTTGCCCGGCGGGACGACCGGCAGGATGACGGGCACCTCCATGGCCGCGCCCGTGGTCGCCGGGGCCGCCGCGCTGATTTGGGGGGACTCGCCTGGAGACGGCGGGGAGGCGGCTCTGGTGCGGCTGCAGGCGGCTTCGGCTCCCGCGGCCGTCGGGGCGGGCGACGGGGATGCCGGCATCGGAGCCGGCGTTCTGGACGTGGCCTCGGCGCTGGCGTACCCGGGGCCGGGATATCGCATCGTGACGGTCAGGCACGACGGCGGCGAACCGGACGGCTGCCTCCTGCCCGGTCAAACCGTCGCCCTGTGGCCACGCTGGCGCAACGTGCTGGCCGATGGCCGGGGGCCCGTCACGGTGCGCGTGAGCACCTCCTCGCCTCATGCCGTCGTCCTGGCCGGAGAGACCACATTGCCTCCTCTGCCCGCGGGCCTGCACGGCGAGGTCCGGGAGCCGCTGCTGCTGAGCGTCGCGGCCGATGCGCCCGTGGGCGCCCTCATCCCCTTAACATGGACGCTGGCGGGCCCGTCCGACCCCGGCGGCCTGCGGCGCCCCTGGTATCAGGATCGTCAAGTCACCGAGCTGTCGGTCAGCCGCCTGTTCGTGGATCTGGCCGAGGGAGAGCTGCGGCTGACTCTGGGCGGCAACGGCAGGCTCGGGTTCACCGGCCGGGGCGGCGGCAACGGCGGCGATGGTCGCGGAGTCCGCTACATTCCCGCCGGCTCCCTGGAGGGCGAGGGGGCCGGTGGCAACCTCTTGTTCGAGGGGGCGTTGCTCCTGGGCACGGGGCCCCAGCGGCTCAGCGACGCGGCCCGCTATTCCAGTCTGGGAGCCTTCCTCCCCGTCTTCCGCCCTGCCTCGCCGCAGCAGGCTCCGCGCGCGCTGCCGCCGCTGGGGTTGCCCGGCGGGCGACGACTGGCGCGGGCGGCGGCCGTCTTCGAGGATTCGCCGGTCGATCCGCCGCACACGCATGCGCCGCTGCCCGTGCGCGTGCGCTGGGTGGCCCTCGCGCCGCTCGACGCGGACCCTCCGGGCACCGCCCTGTTGCTCGTGGCGGTCATCAACACCGGGCACGAAACGCTGGCAGGCCTGAGGTACGGCATGTTCCTGGACTGGGATCTGCCGCCGGCCGCGCGCAACACCACCGTCTACAATCCGCAAACACGGACCGCGGCCGTCTTTGCCGCGGAAAGGCCCGACGGGTTGACCGTGGCCGCCTCGCTCGTGCCCGAGGGTGACGAAGCGAGCCACTTCCGCGCGATCGCCAACGAGGGCGGGCAACCCGAGGGAGCCTGGGGCATCTACGACGGCTTCACCAAGCTGGAGAAGTGGCAGGCGCTGTCCGATCCGGCGGGTCCGCAAGCCGTGCTCTCGCGCGATGTCAGCCAGGTGCTCGCCGCCGGCCCGGTGCAGCTGGCACCGGGCGACTCGGCGCGTTTCGTCCTCGTGCTCGCCGCCGGCCATGATCAACGCCAGGCGTTGGCGAACGCGGCTGCGGGCCGGAGGCTGGCGGACGAGGTGCTGTCGGCTCCCGCGGCCGCGCCGCTCCCGGCCTTCTTCTGGGCCGGCCTGCCCGATCCCAACCCGGGAAACGGCGGCGTGGGGGTGGCGGTCGCGGGGAATCCGCTGGTCCCCTGGCGTTTGCTGGTCTACGATCTGCGCGGACGCCTCGTGCGCGCCCAGCCGTCCCGGCTGCTGCCGGGAGGGGGGCGTCTGGAATGGGATGGCAGGGCGGACAACGGGCGCAGCGCGGCCAGCGGATCCTACATCCTGCGCATCGAACATGGGGCCGCCGCCGCCGCGCGGAAGGTCACTCTTGTGCGGTAGACCGGGCCGTTGCTGCCGCCGGCGGGTTGCCGCGGCCGGAGGGCATGTCGCGTGAAGAAGTTCTGGATCGCGTTCGCCGTCATCATCGTGGTTCTTGGCGGCGGCGTGGTGGGTCTCTACTGGCTGACCGGCAGCCTGGGCGAGCGCGCCACAGCCGCCGGCGGCGTGCTGCACTGGCGGATCGACGGCGGCTACCCCGAGGAGCGCGACACCTCGCTGCTCGCGCTCGCGCTGGAGGGCTACAGGCCGGTGCAGCGCGACGTCGTCTTCGCGCTGGCGCGCGCCGCCGCGGACGACCGCATCACCGGCCTGCTGCTCGACATCCGCGCGCTGGAGACGGACTGGGCCAAGGTCGAGGAGTTGCGGGAGGCGGTGGCCGCGTTCGCCCGGACGGGCAAACCGGTCGCGGCGTGCCTCGAGTCGGGGGCGGAGAAGGAGTACGCGCTGGCGCTGGCGGCCGGACGCATCGCCATGCCCCCCGAGGGGATGCTCATGGTCCTGGGCGTCAGCGCCGAACTGAGCTTTCTCAAGGGCACGCTGGACAAGCTGGGCATGGAAGCCGACTTCGTGCACATCGGGCGTTACAAGTCGGCGCCGGAAGCGCTCACGCGGCGAGAGCCCTCCGCGCCGCACCGCGAGATGATCGAGTCCATCGTCGATGAACATTATGCGAGTCTGGTGTCCATGATCGCTGCGGGACGCGCCGTCACCCACGAGCGGGCGCGCGGCTTGATCGACGACGGTCCGCACGACGCTCTGGACGCCCTGTCCGCGGGCCTGGTCGATACGCTGCTGACCCTGGAGGAAGCCGAGGATTGCTACTTCCCGGATGCGGCGTTCCTGCCCCTGGAGGATTACGCGGCGCGCCGCGGCCGCGGGCGGACCGCCGGCAAGGCGGCCCTGGTGTACGCGACCGGCACGATCACGCCCGGCGAGACGCGCCATGACGACTGGCTGGGCAAGAACGCCGGCAGCGAGACCGTCGTGGAGCACCTGCGCCGCGCGCGCGAGGACGGCAGCGTCGGCGCGGTCATTCTGCGCATCGACAGCCCGGGCGGCTCTTCGCTCGCCAGCGATCTGATCTGGACCGAGGTCGCGCGCACGAGAGCCGCCAAGCCCGTGGTGGTGTCGATGTCCGGCTACGCCGCCTCGGGCGGGTATTACATCGCCTGCGGCGCCGATTCGATCTTCGCGGGCGCGGCCACGCTGACCGGATCGATCGGCGTCTTCGCGGGCAAGGTCGACCTGCACGGGTTCTACGCCAAACTGGGCGTCGACCGCGAGCACATCAGCAGGGGACGGAACGCGCTGCTGTTCGGCGACCACGCGCGTTTCACGGCGGAGCAGCGGGCGAGGCTCGAAAGCCTGCTGGGAGATTTCTACGCCCGCTTCGTCGACAAGGTCGCGACCGGCCGAGGCCTGTCGCCCGATTCCACGGCCGCGCTGGCAGAAGGGCGCGTCTGGACCGGGGCGCAGGCGCGCGACCGTGGTTTGGTCGATGGCCTGGGGGGGCTGCCGCGCGCGGTCGCGGCGGTCAAGAGCGCGCTGGGCGTGGCTGCGCATGAGAGGATCGCCATCGTGACCTACGACGAGCCCCTCAGCTTCTTTCAGCGCATGCTCTTGCGCTCGCTGCGCCCCGGCAGTGGCGGCGCGGCGGCCCTGGCCCCGTGGCCGGCGGCGGCGATCGCCGACGGCGCCCTGATCGCGGCGCGCCTGATGGACGGCCGCCCCCTGGCGCTGCTGCCGCTAAGGATCGATTTCCCCTGAGCGCCCGTACGCGTACAGATCCAGGCCGTAGGGCAGGAGGCGCCACAGCTCGACGGCCCGCCGCTCGTCATCGCTGGGATCGTCGACCAGGGGGCCGGCGCGCCACAGCAAGTGCCGGCGGTCCTCGCTGTGGCCCCAGAGCAGCAAGGCGTGCCCCAACTCGTGGCTCAGCCCGCGCACCGCGTGCGGGCGGTGGCGCTCGTCGTGGTAGGTGTCGCCGGCCAGGATGTGCAGCCTCACCGGCCGACCGGCGTCGTCGAGGCGCACCAGTCGCGCTTGCAAGGGGGGGCTGAGGCACGTTCCCGCGACGTGGACCAGACGCACTCCCCATTCCCAGGACGCCAGCGCCACGGGCAGCAGGAGCGGCTCCTGGCCGCCGTCGTTCCACCGTTTCACCGCTTCCCAGAAGCAGTCGGTCAGGTCGAGTTCGCCGCTGCGCGCGCTGTCGGGCGCGGCGATCGGCACGGGATAGGCGGGCCAGGCGGTGGCGCGGCCCCCGAAGCGCGGCGCGGCGACGCGCTGCAGCAGGTCGAGCAGGTCGGCATAGTAGGCCGAGGCGACCCGCAACCTGGGCAATGGGGGCGGCGCGCTGCCGGGCGGCGGCCAGAGCAGCAGCTGCTCGTGCCAGCGCGTCGGATCGCCGGGGATGAGACGGAGGACGCGGGGCGGCCGGTCCCCGTGCTCGGGCCTGGCCGCCGGCATGCCGCGCAGGCGCCAGAAGCCTCTGGGGGCCTCTCCGCCGAATAGATGCAATTGCGCCCGCCCGGACGACTCGATCCCTTCGCCCCCCGTTTCCAGGCGCCATGACCAGCTCTGTAGGCCGGGCGAGATTTCGAGCAAGCGCGCGAGATCGCGGTCGAAACCTATCGACAGACATGCCTCGTCCCGCGCCGCGAGCGGCCGGGTTGGATGCCCGGTGGCGCCGTTCTCGCTGCAGCCGCAGGGCAGCATCGCCGGCAGCAGGAGCGAGAGCAAGCCGGCGGCCGTGATCGGACCTCGCTGCCTCGCAGCGCCAGGAACCACGACAGTCGTGGCCGGACCTGTGCGGCGGGTATGCGGCATGCGGCGGCTCCGTTTGCGGTCGGCGTGCAGGGCGGCGTTGCAGCGGCCGCCATCAATCGCCATGCCGGCCGCGGCCGGGCGGCGTTCAGCTCGCCGCGGCCGGCCGGGTCGCCGCCTCGGGGCGGACGCGGGTTGGGCGTCGCTGCGCGCAGCGACAGCGCGGGGTGACACCTGCGCCGGCCGCGTGCCCCGCGGGTCGCGCCGCGCCGGGAGGAACCGCGGCACCACTGGTCGGTTGCAGGGGGACGGCAATTGGGCTAGCTTGGATCGCCGCGCGGCGCGGCGGCGCGGCGGCGGCGCGGCCCCGCGGCAAGGCGGGCGAGGGGGAAACGGGCGCGCATGGATCCTTATACCGACGATGAGCAACCCCGCGGCGGGGGCTTCGATCCGATGCAGCTGCTGCGCATCTTTCTGCGCCGCAAATGGCTGTTCATCATTCCCTTCTTCCTCTGCCTCGGCATGGCCGCCGTGGCGATCAAGATCCAGAAGCCGATCTTCTACTCCTCCGGTCAGGTGCGCGTGATCCAGGAGGCTTCGGGCGCCCGTTCCCTGCCGCAGGAGATGCCACGCTACGGCCGCAACCCCGACGCCGAGACCTTCGCGCTGATCGAGACCATGATCACCAGCCCCCGTTTTCTGGTGGGGGTGGTCAAGCAGCTGGACCTGCATCGCCGCGCCATCGCCGCGGGGGAAGTGGGGCCCGCGCCGGACTGGGTGCGCAGCCAGAGCGACTGGGAGGAGCGGGTCGCCGAGCGGCTGGCCGGCCGGTTGGAGGGGCAGATCAGGATCCGCAACGACGGCATGCGTCTGTTCACCATCGGTGTGCGCGACGAGGATCCAGACCGCGCCTATCGTCTGGTGCGCGTCATCCTGGAACGCTTTCTTGAAGAGGAGCGGGTCGGCCGTCTGCGTCCCACCAGCACGGCGCGCGATTTCCTGGAGGCCCAGCGCGATTCCGTACAGCAGCAGCTGGTGGCGGCGCAGCGCCGGCTGACCGAGGTGCAAAGGTCCATCGTCGCCGAGTCGCTCGTGGGCAATCCCATCAGCGAGCAGAATCTGGCGCAAGCCGAGGCGTCCCTGGCGCGGCTGCGGTCGCAGGCCTTCGACACCGACGCGGCGGAGCTGCAGCGGCTGGGGCGCAACCTGCGCGGCGTGGTGCCGGCGGCGCCGACCGTGGAGTCGTACCTGAGCAATCCCGATCTGGCGGCGGGCGTGCGCGAATTGGCGGGGCTGGAATTCGACATCGCGCTGGGCCTGCTCGGCGTGCGGGGCCCATCCGATCCCAGCAATCCGCTCGGCGCGGCTCGTCTGAACTTCCACTCTCTGACGGCGGCGCACACGGCTCGTCTGTATCCGAACCTGGCGGAGGGTCCGCGGGCTCTCGTGATCGAGTACGCCTACAATCTGCTCTACCGCGAGGTGACGCAGCGCCTGGTCGGCCGCCTGGAACGCAACATCAACGATTTTCGCAGCTTCCGTGCCCGTCAACCCGAGCAGGCGGTGATGCTGGATCGCCTGCAGCAGGAAGCTCGGCTGGCGCAGGATCAGCTGCAGGCCATCGAGCGCGACATCTCGTCCGAAACGTTGAGGCTGCAGGCCAGCCTGTCGGAGATCGGCTACAAGATCGAGATCCGCCGCGACCCGCGGCGGCCGGGGGCGCCGATCGAACCGAACAAGATGCGCATGGCCTTCATGGGCGCGGTGCTGGCCTTCGCGCTGGGCTGCGGGCTGGTCATCCTGGCCGAGTTCATGGACCGATCCTTCAAGTCCGTGCCCGCCATCGAGCGGGCGCTGGGGCTGAAGGTGATCGGCACGCTGCCGATGATACAGACGACGCTCTTCAGCGAGACCCGGCAGCGCAG
Source organism: uncultured Fibrobacteraceae bacterium (assembly GCA_964461255.1). Taxonomy (GTDB): domain Bacteria; phylum Krumholzibacteriota; class Krumholzibacteriia; order LZORAL124-64-63; family LZORAL124-64-63; genus CAYWTR01. Next base: position 11,516 of record CAYWTR010000023.1, read on the forward strand.
ACCCTTGCTCTGGGTGGCGGTCGTGCTGGTGATCCTGATCATCGCCGCCGTGGGCTTTTTGTTCGTCTATCCCCGTCTGAGCTAGGCCGCGGGGCGGAAAGAGCGCCGAAATGTCCGAAGCGCGCGCGCAGCGACCCAATCCCCACCGGCTGTTCGACTTCGAGTCGCCGCTGGCAATCGAACTGCGACGGATCATGATCCGGCTCGGGCGCACGCTCGATCTGGACCGCAAGCGCGTCCTGATGATCACGAGCGCCCAGCGCGGCGAAGGCAAGAGCCTGTTCGCGTCGCACTTCGCCCTGGTGCTGGCGCAGCATCAGCAGAAACGTATCCTGCTGGTGGACGGCGATCTGCGGCGGCCGGTGCAGCATGCGGTCTACCAGGTCCCGCGCGCGCCCGGCTTCGCCGCGCTGCTGGCGGGGGGCGCCGTCTCGCCCGCGCGCACGGGCCTGGCCAATCTCGATGTCCTGCCTGCCGGCAGGGCGGGCGAGGCGGTCAGCCAGTTGCTGGCGCCCGAGCGCGTTGCGGCCGCCATGGCCAGACTGCGCGAGGACTACGACCTGGTGCTCCTGGACAGCCCGCCGGTGGTGCCGGTCAGCGACCCCTTGCAGTACGTCGAAGTCGTGGACGGGATCATCTACCTGCTGATGGCCGGCCGCACCCCCCAGGACGTCGCGATCCGCGGCGTCGAGATCCTGCGCGGCGTGGGGGCGCACATCCTCGGCGTCGTGGCCAACAACCTGTCCGAGGTCCTGCCGTATTACTACGATCGCAAGTATTACGGCTACGGGGAGCGCAAAGGGCGAAGCAAGGCCGAGAACGGGCAGCCGGCCAAGGACGGCGACTCCCACGCCGCGGTCAAGCCTTCGTCTTGAAATCCCGCCCCACCCAGTTGCGTGCCAGGAGCAACATGACCGTGGACGAGATGGCGATCAGCCCGTAGATCAGCCACATCGTCTGCGTGTCCTGAGGCCCTTCCTCCGGGCAGTAGCGCGCCAGGAACCAGCCGGAGTAGAGGCTGGTGATCATCTTCGTCAAGAACCAGGGGAACTGAGCCACGCCCATGTAGGCGCCGGTCCTGCCCTCGGGCGCGATTTCCGCCGCGTATTGCAGGAAACGCGGCTGCCACATCGCCTCGCCCACCGTCATGATGATCAGATAGGCGACCAGCGTGAAGGGGGTCGGGCCGAGCGCGAGCAGAAAGGTCGGGGCCGCCATCACGAAGGTGCCGATGATCATCATGTTGTAGACCTTGGCGCGCTGCGTGAGCGAGGTGACGATCGGCACGAGCAGGAAGATCAAGATGGGGTTGAAGTTGACGGCGGGCTCGAAGTTGAGGCTGATCCAGGGCCAGCTCTCGCGATAGGCGCGCTCGACGTACATCGGCAGCGTCAGCCAGTTGTGGGCGAAGAGAGTCTGCACTGGAATCAAGCAGAATATGAAGAAGGAGAACTTCGGGTTGGCCAGCGGGTGCTCGCGCAGCCAGCGCGCCAAGGAGAAGCCTCGCCGCGCCGGCGCCGGCGCCGGGGTGGGAGCCTCGGCGGCGCCGCCGGTCTCGGCCGCGCGGGCGACCCTGGCCGCGGCGATGGCCTGAGCGGCGACCTTCCGCGAAAGGATGCTCCAGGTCAGCAGTAGCCCGGCCACGGTCATGCCCACGTAGACCCAATAAGCGCCCGCGATGCCGACCGCGTTGCGGATGGGCGAAAAGAAGCTCGGCAGCCATCCGCCCAGATTCATCAGCGCGTAGAGCATGGCGTAGGCCATGCCGGCGGTCCGCGGCGTGGTGAGCTGCCGCACCGCGGCGTAGGCGGCGGGTTGGTACATGCCGTACCCGAGAATCACCAGCAGGATGCCGCCCATGGCGGTCAGATGCACCGGCGACCAGAGCCCGTCCGGCCCCAGCCCGAACGATGGTCCGCCGGCCAGCAGGCAGCGGCCCAGCAGCATCAGGAAGAGGGCGGCGACCAGGGCCGTGCGCACCCCCCACCGGTCGGCCAGACCGCCGAAGAAGAACATCGAAAGCGTGATGCCCCAGGTCAGCACGCCGACCATGGGTCCTGCCTGCACGTCGGTCAGGCCAACGTGCGTGTTGAAGTACATGACGAGGTAGCCCAGGACCCCGAAGTAGCAGAAACCTTCGAGGAAATAGCTGACGTTCACGCCCATCAGGGCGCGCGGCGCGTGCACGAGATCGATGAAGGGCTGCACGATCTGGCGCCAGGGACTCGTGCGGCGATCGGTGGGGGGGCCGGCCATGGGGGATGCCTTTCCATCAATGCCGCCAAGAGCGGCGCCGGTCGGGGCAGACGTCGCTCGAAAAAAGCAGGTTAGGGCGCGCCGCCGGCCCGGTCAAGCAGCCAGCCAGCCCCGATCCCTACGCGCCTCAGCCCAGCGCCTGTTCCAGGCGCTCGCGCACGCTGCGGCGGACTTCCGCCGTCAGGGCCTCGGCGGCGGCCAGATCGCGCGCGGCGGCGGCGCGCGCGCGGTCGGAGAAGTCCGGCTCGGCGGACTGGTCGAAGGCAGGCAAGGCGCCGAGGTTGATCAGCACGTTGAAATAGGCCCCCTCGGCTGCCGCCTGCGCCGCCAGCGCGGCGACGCCCGCGTCGGAAAGGGAATTGACGTTGCCGATGCGGGCGATCTCGGCCACCCGCGCCAGCAACTGCGGCGCGCGCGCCAGCACGGCGAGCGGGACGCGCGTGGCGGCGCGCGTGGCGGCGGCGCAGGCGAGCGCGCGCTCCCTCTGCTGATCGGGATTCGATTTCGGCAGCCGCATCGCGTCCAGGGCGCGGTTGAAAGCCTCGGTGTCCTCGTCCATCGCCGCCAGCAGGGCATCCTTGTCGTCCTGGCATTCCTCGGCCAGGACCTTCACCCGCTCCTGCGCCGCCTCATAGCCCTTGCGGCCCACCGTCAGGTTGGCCACCATCGCTCCCAGCGCCGCCGCCAGGGCGCCGCACAGCGCGGCCACGCTGCCGCCGCCCGGGGCGGGGGAATCGGTGGAGAGCTGGTCGGCGAAGTCGCGCACGCTGCTGCCCACCAGGGGGCCGTCTCCCAGGCCGGCGCTGAGTTCGACGATCTTCTGCGCCGGGTCGAACGGGCCGAGGTCGCGCAGCCCGAGGCTCTGCACGGCGGTCTCGATCAGCATCCGCTTCGGCACGCCGGCGGATTCTCCTGCCCGGCTCAGGTAGGCGCGGCCGGCCTCCAGCAGGCAGCTCAAGGGCGCCAGCCCGACCAGCTCGCTGCCGGTCACGCGCACGCCGCGACGCTCGGCCTGCCGGCACACCTCGTCAAAGGCCTCATGGGGACGGGTGACGCCGATGTCCACCAGGTTGATGCTGATCTGGGCGCGATCGTACTCGGGGATCAGCCAGCCGACCGCCTTGACCGCCTTGAGCGTGCCGGGCACCGTCTCGCTGCGGCCGTCGGGACCCTTGACGATCTTGCCGTCCGGGCCGCGCCGGGCTCTGCCCGCCTCGCGGATTTCGAGCGCGATGTCGTGCGCGATCTTCTTGCTGCGACAGTTCAGGTTGACGTTGTAGGCCACTAGGAAGTTGCGGGCGCCAACATTGGTGGCGCCGGTGCGGGCGACCTCGGGGGTGAAGGCGTCGGGGCCGAAATCCGGGCGCCACTCGGGTTGGCCGAGCTTGTCAGGCAGCGCTTCGTATTCCCCCTGGCGGCAGTGGGCCAGATTGCGGCGCTCCGGGCGCATGGCGGCGTGCTCGTACAGGTAGACGGGAATGCCGAGCTCCTCGCCCAGACGCCTGCCCACGCGGCGCGCGATCCCCACGCAATCGTCCATGGTCACGCCGGCCACCGGGACGAACGGCAGCACGTCCGTGGCGCCGTGGCGGGGATGAGCGCCGCGATGCCGCGACATATCGATCAGCTGGGCGGCCATGGCCGCCAGCCTCACCGCCGCCTCCTCGACGGCGGCGGGAGGACCCAGGAAGGTGATGACGGTGCGGTTGGTGTCGGCGCCCGGATCGACATCCAGCAGGCGGACCTCGGCGACCGTCTCGACCGTCGCGGCGACAGCGTCGATGATCTGGCGGTTCCGCCCTTCGCTGATGTTGGGGACGCATTCGACCAGCTCTCTCATCGTCGGCTCCTCCCGGAACGGGGCGTTCTGAGTCGTGGCCCCGCCGAACATAAACGCCGGCGCAGGGGATTGCCAGCCTCGGCGCGGCGCCGGCTCGATTGCCAAGCAGCGGATGGCGATGTATATTGCGGTCGATCCAGGTGCCCCACCGGGGCAAAGCCAAGTATCAAGCGCGGTTAGTCCTCGCAACGGCGGCAGCGGATCACGCCGGCGGCGGCATGGCGCAAGCCGTGGGCGCCGCGCGCGGGAATGGTCGCTGTCGGGGAGATGGCCGCTCCAGCTGGAAAGGCTACGCCACCGATGTATCGTCCCAGTCCATACGACAAGGTCGCCATCTTCATCGACGGCGAGAACATCCACTACAGCGCCAAGCACATGAACATGCGCCTGGACTATCTGAAGCTGTGCCAGGAGTTGGCTGGCAACCGGCGGCTGGTCCGCAGCTATTTCTACACCGCCATGACGACACAATCCGAAGGCAAGATCGATTTCGTCAATTTTCTCAAGCTCAACGGATTCCGCGTGGTCACCAAGGAGATGCGCCAGTACAACGGCGATCCGGAGGCGCTGCCGCGTGGTTTCCGTGGCAATCTCGACCTGGAGATGGCAATCGACGTCTTCGAGATGCTGCCGCACGTCGACGCCGTGGTCATCTGCACGGGGGACGGCGATTTCGCGCCGCTGGTCGAGGCGGTGGCCAGGCAGGGCAAGCATGTCGAGGTGTGCGCGCTGCGCGAGATGACGAGCACCGACCTGATCGCCGCCACCGACGGCTATCGCGATCTCGGGGCGCTCAAGGACAAGATCGCTTTGCAGCGCGAGACAAAGAGCGAGCAGCCGAGCACGGTCGACTACAACGCGCTTGAATACTGACCGCGACGGTGCCGCGCCGACGCGCTAGCACGCCAGGCTTTCACGCACGGCCTGGCGGTAGGCTGACTGCAAGGCGCGTGTCCGCGGTCCGGGCGCGCCGTCGCCCACGCGCTGCCCGTCGACCCTCACGACCGGCACGATTTCCTTGACCGACCCGCTGAGAAACACCTCGTCGGCGGTGAGCAGCTCACGCCGTTCACAGGCGGCTTCCTCCACGATCAAGCCCTGGGAGCGCGCCAGCTCGAGAACCAGGGCGCGCGTGCGCCCGGCGAGCAAGCCGAGCCGCGCCGCCGGCGTGGTCAAACGGTCGCCGGCCACCAGGAACAGGTTGCTGGCTGTGCCCTCCAGCAGCTTGCCGTGGCGGTCGGTGAGCAACGCCTCCTGCGATCCGCTCTGATGCGCGAAGCGCAGCGCCATGACCGGCGGCAAGCAGTTCAGGGTCTTGAGCTGGGGGAAATTGCCCCGGGCGAAGGGCGGGCGCATGACGCTGACCGCGATCCCGTCCCGCTGCCACGCCGTCAGCTCCGGCGCCAGCGGCTGCACCCAGGCCGCGACGGTGGGCGGCAGGTCCAGCAGGCCGTCCAGGGGGAGAGGTTCGGCGGGGCCGCCGCCCCTGCTGACGATCAGGCGTGCGCGGGCGTCGCCGCTGGCCAGATCATTGCGTTCGGCCAGTTCGACCAGCACCGAGTGCACGGTGTCGGCGTCGGGCCGCCAGCCGTACCCCAGCAGCTCGAGCTCGCGCGCCAGGCGCGCCAGGTGCTCGGCCAGGTCGAAGGGGCGTCCCTGGTAGAGGCGCAGCGTTTCGTAAAGGCCGTCGCCGTAGAGGTAGCCGCCGTCGAACAGCGAGACGTGCGCTTCCTGCGCATCCACGAAGGCGCCGTTGAGGTACACGATCATCGCCCCATCCCTCCCGCTCAGGAAGGGCCCCAACATACCGCCCCCGGCGGCGGCCAGCAAGCCCCGCGGATCGCCGTCGGTGCCGCTGGAGATCGGTCCGAGGCCGCGCCGGCCCCGAGCCTGTGTATCTGTTGACAGGCTCGCTGGAATGGCTATTTTGGGCCGGGCGGCCTTGCGCCGCAGCCTGATAGGACATGGCCGGACATGCTGGGCCCGGCCGCCGGCGCGGCGCCGCGACGGCGGTCGGGGCGCGGGCGGAGGAATGCGCATGGCCGCGGATCTGTTGCCGATCTTGATCGTGATCGCGATCGCCGTCCTGTTCGCCCTGGCCTTCATCCTGCTCAGCTCCGCGCTGGGTCCCAAGCGCCCGGCGCCGCTCAAGGGGACAACCTACGAATGCGGGCTGCCGCCGCGCAGTTCGATCGAGATCCGCTTCTTCGTCCGCTTCTTCCTGATCGCGCTGCTCTTTCTGCTGTTCGATCTGGAGGCGGTCTTCATCTACCCCTGGGTCATCATGTTCCGGGAATTCGTGGCCGACGGCCGCGCGCTTTTTGCGCTGGGCGAGATGGGTGTCTTCGTGGCCGTGCTGATCGTCGGCTACATCTACGTCTGGAAGAAGGGCGGCCTGGAATGGCAATAGATCTGGAAACCCCGAGCAACTACCTGACCACGCGTTTGCGCCAGGCCGTGAACTGGGGCCGGAAGTACTCGCTGTGGCCGCTGCCCTTCGGCACGGCCTGTTGCGCCATCGAATTCATGAGCACAGTCTCATCCTACAACGACCTGAGCCGGTTCGGCGCGGAACTGGTGCGCTTTTCGCCCCGCCAGTCGGATCTGATGATCGTGGCGGGGACCATTTCCTACAAGCAGGCCCCGATCCTGAAAACCATCTACAGTCAGATGGCCGAGCCCAAATGGGTGATCGCCATGGGCGTCTGCGCCAGCAGCGGCGGCTTCTACAACAACTACTCCACGCTGCAGGGGATCGACAACATCATCCCCACCGACATCTACGTCGCCGGCTGCCCGCCCACGCCCGAGAACCTGCTGCATGGGCTGGTGATGCTGCAGGAAAAGGTCGAGCGGGAAGGGCTGGTACCGGCCGCGGCGCGTCACGCCGCCCGGGCGAGGACCTGAGGCGGCCGCCGGCGCCGCGCGCAACTCCAGCAGGGACGGAGGGCATGAGCCGTCAGCTCGTCGAGAGGGTGCGGAAGGAATTCGGCGACGCCATCCTGCGCGCCGCCAGCCATCGGGGCGACGAGGCTGTCTGGGTGGCGCCGGACCGCCTGCTGCCGGTGCTGCGGCATCTGAAGGAACGGGAGCAGTGCGAGTTGCTGCTCGACGTCGTGGGCGTGGATCGGCCGGAGCGCGCGCGACGGTTCGAGGTCAACTATCTGCTGCGTTCGCTCGGCGCCCGCCATCGGCTCACCGTCAAGGTCGACGCGGCCGAGGGCGAGGCCGTGGATTCGGCCGCGGCGTTGTGGCGCGCGGCGGACTGGCACGAGCGGGAGGTCTTCGATCTCTTCGGCGTCCCCTTCCGCGGCCATCCTGATCTGCGGCGAATCCTCTGCCACCACGAGTTCGAGGGGCATGCCCTGCGCAAGGACTATCCCATCGAGCAGGGGCAGCCCTGCCTGACCTCGGAAAAACTGTTCACGGACCAGGAGATCCGAGCCGCCAGCCGCCGCGCGGACGGTACCGTCACGGCGGCCGGCGATGCCGAGCATCCCAGCGATCTGCTGGCGGTCAATATCGGGCCCAGCCATCCGGCGACGCACGGCGCCCTGCGCGTCGAGTGCCTGCTGGACGGCGAGACGATCGTGCAGGCGCGCACGGAGATCGGCTACCTGCACCGGTGTTTCGAGAAAGAAGCCGAGGACCACACCTGGGCCGAGGTGATGCCCTACACCGATCGCCTGAACTACTGCTCCGCGCTGCTGAACAACGTGCTCTATGCGCAGGCCGTCGAGAAGCTGCTGGGGGTCGAGGTCACGCCCCGCTGCCGGGTCATCCGCGTGATCATCAGCGAGCTGGCGCGGCTCACCGACCATCTGGTCTGCACCGCCGCCAACCTCGTCGATCTGGGCGCGTTGACCAACTACTGGTACAGCTACAACGTGCGCGAAGGCATCTATCAGGTCTTCGAGAAGCTGTGCGGATCGCGGTTGACGACCAATTACGCCCGCATCGGCGGGCTATCCCACGATCTCTATCCGGGTTTCGAGGACGAGGTGCGGTTCCATCTGGGGCGGCTGGACGAGGCGATCGCCGACATCATGGGCCTGGTGGCGCGCAACCGCATCTTCCTGGATCGCACGATCGGCATCGGCGCGATCACCGCCGCCGAGGCGCTCAGCTGGGGCTTCACGGGCCCCTGTCTGAGGGCCACCGGCCTGGCCTACGACGTGCGCAAGCATGCCCCCTACCTGGGCTACGAGGAATACGAGTTCGACATCCCGGTGGGAGAGCATGGCGACACCTACGACCGCGTCATGGTGCGCATCCGCGAGATGCAGCAGAGCGCCCGCATCGTGCGGCAGGCGCTGGGGCGTATTCCCGGCGGGCCGCTGAACATCGACGACCCCGCGGTGGTGCTGCCGCCGAAGGCCGAGGTCTACGGCAGCATCGAGGGGATGATGAACCAGTTCAAGCTGATCTACGAGGGGATCAAGGTGCCCGCGGGGGAGGCTTACGGCTTCGGCGAGGGCGCCAACGGCGAGCTCGGCTTCTTCTGCGTCGCCGACGGTTCGGGCCGGCCTTACCGCATCAAGGTGCGGCCGCCCTGCTTTCCGGTCTTCTCGGCCTATCACAAGCTGATCGAGGGGCTGATGATTCCGGACGCGATCGCGATCCTGGGCAGTCTGAACATCATCGCCGGCGAGCTGGATCGCTGAGGGCGTCCGGCCGCCGGTCGGGAAAGGTTCCCGGCCGCATGAACGTTTCCGCGCCCGCTACCGATTCGTTCTCTCTTTCGCCCGAGGCGCTGGCGCGCCTGGACGCCGTGGTGGCGCGCTATCCCACGCGCGACAGCGCCCTGATGCCGTGCTTGTGGATCATCCAGGACGAGCATGGACACATACCGCCCGCGGGGGTGGTCTGGCTGGCGGATCGGCTGGGCCTGGCCGAGGCCCGCGTCTGGGAGCTCTGCTCGTTCTACGCCATGTTCCGCACCGAGCCGCAGGCACGCCATGTGCTGCAGGTGTGCCACAACATAAGCTGCCACATCATGGGCGCGCGCGGCATCATCGCCCATCTCGAACAGCGTCTCGGCGTGCGGCTGGGGGAGCGCACGCCCGACGGGCTCTTCCAGCTGGAAGGGGTCGAGTGCCTCGGTTCCTGCGGCAGCGGCCCCTGCCTGCAGCTCGGCAAGCATCTCTACGAGAATCTGACCCCGGCGAAGGTCGACGCCCTGCTCGACGGCCTGCGCCGCGGGCAGCCCCCGCGGGCCGACACCGACCGCGATCTGGAGGAGCCGCGATGAACCGCCCCGAATGCCGCATCCTCTCGGCGCGCTTCGGCCGCCGCGACGGCCACCGGCTGGCCGTCTACGAGGCGGAGGGGGGCTACGCCGCGCTGCGCAAGGCGCTGGGCGAGATGACCCCCGCGGCGGTGATCGAGGAGGTCAAGGCCGCGGGCCTGCGGGGGCGGGGCGGCGCCGGCTTCCCCACCGGCGTCAAGTGGGGCTTCGTCCCGGCGGACGCGTCGGAGGTCTACCTCTTCGTCAACGCCGACGAGAGCGAACCGGGCACGTTCAAGGACCGCTGGATCATGGACTACGACCCGCACGCCATGATCGAGGGCGCGATCATCTCCTCGTACGCGGTGCGGGCCAGGATGTGCTTCATCTACATCCGCGGCGAGTTCGGCTGGCTGATCGACCGCGTGCAGGCGGCGGTCGACGAGGCCTATGCGGCCGGTTACGCGGGACGCGACATTCTCGGCCGCGGCTATGACCTCGAGCTGATCGTGCACAAGGGGGCCGGGGCCTACATCTGTGGCGAGGAGACCGGGCTGATCAACTCGGTGGCCGGACGCAAGGGGCAGCCCAACATCAAGCCGCCCTTCCCGGCCGTCTCCGGGTTCCTGGGCAAGCCGACCATCGTCAACAACGTGGAGACGCTGGCGGCCGTGCCGCACATCGTGCGCGACGGCGCCGGCGCCTATCGGCGTTTCGGCACCGAGAAATCGCCTGGCACCAAGCTGTGGAGCGTCAGCGGGCCGGTCAACCGTCCCGGCGTGCACGAGGTGCCGCTGGGATTGCCGTTCCGCGAATTCCTCGAGCGCGATCTCGGCGGCATGCGCGAGGGGGAGCAGCTCAAGGCGGTCATCGTCGGCGGCTCGTCGGTGCCGGTGCTCACGGCGGCCGAAGCCATGGCGTGCGATCTGGACTACGAGTCGCTGGCCGCCGCCGGCACCATGCTCGGCTCCGGCGGCATGATCGTGATCCCGGCGCGCTGCGACATGGTCGATCTGGCCGGCGTGCTGATGCACTTCTACTGGGACGAGTCGTGCGGCCAGTGCACGCCGTGCCGCGAAGGCACGGGCTGGCTGCAGCGCGTCGTCAAGCGCCTGCGCAAGGGGGAGGGCACCCCCGCCGACCTGGAGCTGCTCGACAAGGTATGCGACGGCATGGCGGGGCTGACCATCTGCCCGCTCGCCGATGCCGCCGTGATGCCCATGCGCAGCTTCCTGCACAAGTTCCGCGACGAATTCGCGGCCCGCATCCATGAGACCGAGCCGGCGACGCCCGCCAGCCGCTGGGCGCGCGAGATCGCAGAGTGAGGAACGGATGGCCAAGCTGACAATCGACGGCGTGCAGATCGAGGTGCCCGACGGCACCCGTCTGTTCGACGCCTGCTCCGAGGCGCGCGGCGAACCGCTGCCCCATTTCTGCTACCACCCGGATCTCTCGATCGCCGGCGTCTGCCGCTTGTGCCAGGTCGAGATCGAGGGCATGCCGAAGCTGACCATCGCCTGCAACACCCTGGTGCGGGACGCGATGGTCGTGCACACGCGCACGCCGCGCGTGCAGAAGGCGGTCACGCAGGTGCTCGAAATGCACCTGATCAATCATCCCGTGGACTGCCCGATCTGCGACCAGGCAGGCGAGTGCGGGCTGCAGGACCAGTACATGGTCTACGGCTTGTACGAGTCGGACGTCGCCAAGGCCGACAAGGTGCTCAAGCGCAAGGCGCAGCCGATCGGCCCGCACGTGATCCTGGACAAGGAGCGCTGCGTGCTCTGCAGCCGCTGCGTCCGCTTCTGCGAGGAAGTGACCAAGACCGGCGAGCTGGGCATCTTCCAGCGCGGCGACCGGGCCGAGATCGGCGTGGCGCCGGGGCGCGAGCTGGCCAACAACTACAGCCTCAACACCGTGGACATCTGCCCCGTGGGAGCGCTGACCAGCCGCGACTTCCGCTTCCGCAAGCGGGTCTGGCTGCTCAAGAGCACCGCCTCGATCTGCCCCGGCTGCGCCACCGGCTGCAACGTGCGCATCGACCACGAGGGGGGGCGGATCTATCGGCTGCGGCCGCGGCGCAACGACGAGGTCAACGGCCCCTGGATGTGCGATCTGGGGCGCATGGAGTACAAGGCGGTGCACGCCGAGAATCGGCTCGGCCGGCCGCTGCTGCGCAGGGACGGCCAGCTGCAACCCGTCGCCTGGAGCGAGCTGCGCGCCGAGCTGGACGCGCTTGTCGCCCCGGGCGGCATCGCCCTGGCGCTGGCCTGCGCCCAGCAGACGCTGGAGGAGCTGTGGCTGCTGCGCAGGCTGGGGCTGGCGTTGGGCGGTCCGGACCGCGTCCACGGCGCGATGGCCGGGAGCGACGCGGGAACGGGCGACGAGCTGCTGCTGTCGTCCGACCGCGCGCCCAACCGCAAGGCGCTGGTCTGGCTGCAGCTGCCGGAGATCGAGGGCGCCGTGCTGGCCGAGCGCGTGCGCCGGGCGGAGGGGCCGGTCGTGATCTACGGCGGCGATCCGGCCGCCGTCTCGCCTGCGGTGGCGGAGGCGCTGGCGGCCTGCTCTCGCGTCATCTACCTCGGCACCCACCTGAACGCGACAGCGCGGCTGGCCGCGGCGGTCGCGCCGTTGAGCGCCTGGGCGGAGAAGGACGGCCTGCTGATCAACCGGCAGGGGCGCGTGCAGGCGCTGCGCCGCGCCGTCGCCCGACCCGACCTGGCGCGGGAGGACTGGCGCTTCCTGGCGGAATGGCTGGGGCCGCGCCTGGATCCGCCGCCCGCCTCGCTGGCGGCGCTGCGCCGCCTGGTGGCGGTCGATCTGGCGCTGCCGGCGCACGTCGATCTGAACGCGCTGCCGCCGTCGGGACTGGCGCTGGAGCCCGCCGCCGCCAGCCCGGCCGGAGGTGATGCCTGATGGACCTCCTGCTCGAGACCCTGGCCAAGTGCGTTTTCATGCTGCTGGTCATCCTGGGCCTCCTGCCCGCCCTGATCTGGGCGGAGCGCAAGGGCGCCGCCTTCATCCAGGATCGCGTGGGCCCCAACCGCGCCGCGATCGCCGGCATCCGTCTGGCAGGGTTGGTGCATCCCATCGCCGACGTGCTGAAACTGGTGTTCAAGGAAGACGTGGTGCCGGAGCGGGCGCACCGGGGGCTGTACACCCTGGCGCCCTTCGTGGTGATGGCGGTGGCGCTGACCACGTATGCCGTCATCCCGTTCGGCGACTATCTGGAGATCGGCGGCCGCCGCGTGCCGCTGGTCGTGGCCGACCTCAACGTCGGCATCCTCTACGTGCTGGCCATCGCCAGCCTGGGGACCTACGGCATCGTCTTGGGCGGCTGGGCCTCCAACAACAAGTTCACCTTCCTGGGCGCGGTGCGCTCGAGCGCCCAGATGATCAGCTACGAGATCAGCATGGGCCTGGCGATCATGGGCGTGCTGCTGGTCTTCGCTTCGCTGCGGCTGACCGACATCGTCGCCGGTCAGGGGCAGCTGCTCTGGGGCTTCCTGCCCAAGTGGGGGGTCGTCGTGCAGCCGCTCGGCGCCCTGCTGTTCATCACAGCCGTTTTCGCCGAGACCAATCGCAACCCGTTCGACCTGCCCGAGGGAGAGTCCGAGCTGGTCTCGGGCTATCACCTGGAATACAGCTCGCTCAAGTTCGCGCTCTTCTTCATGGCCGAGTACTGCAACATGGTGATCGGCGCCGCGCTGATCACCAGCCTCTTTTTCGGCGGATGGCAGGTTCCCTGGCTGCCGCGGCCGGTGCTCGAGGCGCATGCCGGCCTGTTGCTGCCGTTGGCCATGGGGCTGACGGCGGCGGGCGCCGCCGCCGCCGCCCTGTTGCTGCTGCGGCGGGCACGGCGGGAGCGGGGCAAGTTCGGCGACGCCCGCGACCGCGAGCCGGGCCTGCTGGCGGGCGTTTTCGCCGCGCTGTCCGTCGCCGCGCTGGTCGCCTTCGCCCTGCGGCCGTGGACGATCGGGCCGGCAGGAGCCTCGCTCTTCGCCACCTTCGCCCAGATCGGCGCTTTTCTGATCAAGGTGCTGTTCTTCAGCTGGTTGTTCATCTGGGTGCGGTGGACGCTGCCGCGCTTCCGCTACGACCAGCTGATGAGCCTGGGCTGGAAAGTGATGCTGCCCCTGGGGCTGGCGAACCTGGCGGTCACCGCCGTCTGGGTCGCCCTGATATGACGCCGCCCCCCGGCGGGAAAGGGACGGAAGCTCCATGAGCCCGCAGACGCTGCCGACGCGGCCGCCGGCCCGCGGCCCCAAGCGGATGACCTTCCGCGAGTCGATCTACGTCTGGGAGATCCTGCGCGGGCTGGGCATCACCATCCGGCACCTGCTGCGCAACGTCTTCAACATGGGCGGCATGCCGACCCTGCAGTACCCGGATGAGAAGCGGGTGTACAGTCCACGGTTCCGGGGGCGCCACCGGCTCATGCAGCGCCAGGACGGCTCGCCGCGCTGCGTGGCCTGCATGATGTGCAGCACGGTCTGCCCGGCCGACTGCATCCATATCGTGGCGGCCGAACACCCGGACGTGACCATAGAGAAATATCCGGAGATCTTCGAGATCGATCTGCTGCGCTGCGTCTACTGCGGCCTGTGCGAGGAGGCGTGCCCGTGCGACGCCATCCGCATGGACACCGGCATCTACGAGATCGCCGCGGACAGCCGGCAGAAATTCGTCGTCGGCAAGGAGTTCCTGCTGCACGACCAGGAGCGCGGGACGCTCTGATCGCTTCAGTCCGGAAGGGCCGGTGATGATGGAATCGTTCGTGTTCTTCGCCTGCGGCGCTCTGCTGCTGCTCGCGGCCGTCATGACCGTGGCCAGCCGCAGCGCGGTGGTCTCCGCCTGCTGGCTGATCTTCGGCTTCCTCAACACGGCCGGGCTGTTCGCGCTGCTGTCGGCGCCGTTCCTGGCGGTGCTGCAGGTGCTGGTCTACGCCGGGGCCATCATGGTGCTCTTCCTGTTCGTGATCATGATGCTGCACGGCCCGGTCCTGGGCGCGGAACTGCGCCCGCAAGCGCGCTGGCTCTGGCCCGGTGTGGGGCTGCCGGTGCTGGCGCTGCTGCTGATCCTGCTGGGCTGGGCCCGCGGGGCCGGCGGCGGCGGCTTCGCGCGCGAGGCGCCCGCCGGCTTCGGCCACGCCGAGCATGTGGCCGCCCTGCTGCTGGACCGCCATCTGCTGGCTTTCGAACTGATCTCGATCGTCCTGCTGGTGGCGATCATCGGGGCCGTGTCGCTGGGCCGCCGGGAAAGGAGCCAGCCGTGACGGTGGGGTTGACCCATTACCTGGGGCTGGCGGCCGCCGTCTTTCTGATCGGCCTGGTCGGCGTCCTGGTGCGGCGCAACGTCCTGATCATGTTCATGAGCATCGAGCTGATGCTCAGTGCGGGCAACATCGTGTTCGCCGCTTTCAGCCGGCACTGGGGCGACGCATCGGGACACGTCTTCGTGCTGATGAGTTTCGCGGTGGCCGCGGCCGAGGCCGCCATCGGCCTGGCCATCCTGGTGGAGATCTATCGCCTCCGCCGCACGGTCAATGTCGACGACCTCAAGACCCTGATGGAGTGAAGCCGTGGCTGAGCACGCCGTCGAAACCACGCTGCGCTGGATCGTGCTGGTTCCCTTGCTGGGGGCGGCGCTCAACGGCCTGCTGGTCCGCCGCCTGCCCAGGCGCCTGGCCGGGCTGCTGGGCTGCACGGCGGTGGGGATCTCCTTCCTGCTGGCCGTGAAGGTCTTCCTGCGCCTGCGCGCGTTGCCGGCCGAGGAGCGCCTGCTGGCCGACAGCGTGTTCACCTGGTTCGGGATCGGACCGTGGTCGGTGGAATTCGGCTTTGTTCTCGATCCCCTGAGCGCGGTGATGGCGCTGGTGGTCACGGGCGTCGGCTTCGTGATCCACATCTACTCTCTGGGCTACATGGGCCATGACGCCGGTTTCAATCGGTTCTTCTCCTACATGAACCTCTTCATCTTCTCCATGCTGACGCTGGTGCTGGGCGAGAATCTGGTGCTGTTGTTCCTCGGCTGGGAGGGAGTGGGCCTCTGCTCCTATCTGCTCATCAGCTTCTGGTTCAACGAGGAGCAGAACGCAGCCGCAGGCAAGAAGGCCTTCGTGGTCAACCGCGTGGGCGATTTCGGGTTTCTGCTCGGCATCATCCTGCTGGGCACGGTTCTGGCCCCGCATCTGGCGCCTGGCGAAGGGCTGTTCTCGTTCCGCACGCTGGCCGCGCACGCCCACCTGCTGGCCCCGGCGGCGACGGCGCTGGGCCTGCTGTTCTTCCTGGGCGCCACGGGCAAGTCGGCGCAGATCCCGCTCTACATCTGGCTGCCGGACGCCATGGCCGGTCCCACGCCGGTCAGCGCCCTGATCCACGCGGCCACCATGGTGACCGCCGGCGTCTACATGATCGCGCGACTGAACTTCCTGTACGTGCTGTCGCCCACCGCGCTGGCCGTGGTGGCGGCGGTGGGGGGGGCCACCGCTCTGCTGGCGGCCACCATCGCCCTGGCCCAGAACGACATCAAGAAGGTGCTGGCCTACTCGACGGTCAGCCAGCTCGGCTACATGATGCTGGCCTGCGGCGTGGGAGCCTTCGCCGCCGGCATCTTCCACCTGACAACCCACGCCTTTTTCAAGGCGCTCCTGTTCCTGGGCAGCGGCTCGGTGATCCACGCCATGAGCGGCGAGCAGGACATGCGGGTGATGGGGGGCCTGCGGCGCAAGCTGCCGGTCACCTACGGCACATTCCTGGCCGGCACCCTGGCGATCGCCGGCATCTTCCCGCTGGCCGGTTTCTTCAGCAAGGATGAGATCCTCTACCGCGCTTTCAGCGCGGGCAGCCCGCTGCTGTGGGCGCTCGGCTTCCTGGCGGCGGGGCTGACCGCCTTCTACATGATGCGGCTGGTGGTGTTGACCTTCGCGGGCGAGAACCGCGCCTCCGATCACGTGCGCGGCCACATCCACGAATCGCCGGCCACGATGACGGTCCCGCTTGTTGTTCTGGCCGCGCTGTCGGTGGCGGGGGGCTGGATCGGCTGGCCTCATTTCCTGGGCGGGGCCAACCACTTCGAACACTGGTTGGAGCCGGTCTTTCGCGCGGCGCCGGCGCCGGCGCACACCGGGGCGGCGGCGGAGTTCGCGATCACGCCCGTTGCGGAGGCGGCGGCGGCCGGCGTCCACGGCGGCCCGACGGAGCTGGCCGAGGCCGGCGCGGCGCATCCGCACGCCGCGGCCGCGTCCGGCGGCGGGCACGACGGCCCGCGGGCACACGCTCACGACACGGCCCTGGAATGGCGTCTGATGCTGCTGTCGGTCGCCATCGCGCTCTGCGGCCTGGGCCTGGGCTACTGGCTCTACGCGCGCAGAGCCGACCTAGTCGAGCGGCTGCGCGGGCTGGCCGGCGGGCGGCCCCACCGCGTGCTGGCGAACAAGTACTACGTGGACGAGCTCTACGAGGCGACCCTGCTCAAGCCGGGCTACGCCCTGTCCCAGCGCGTGCTCTTCCGCTGGCTCGACGCCGGCCTCATCGACGGCCTGCTCGTCAACGGCTCCGCCCTGGTGGTGGCCGTCGCGGGGGCGATCCTGCGCCTTTTCCAGAACGGCCTGGTGCGCTTCTACGCCTGGTCCATCGCGCTGGGCGCCACGATCTTCGTCGTCTACCTCTCCCTTTCGAGCTAGGAGGGGGTCCGCGTGTCGCTGGTGAACGACCATCTGCTGACCTGGATCGTATTCCTGCCCCTGGCGGGCGCGCTGATCGCGCTGGCGGCGGGGCGCAGCGCCGCGGCCGCGCGCGCGGTGGCGCTGATCTTCGCCTTGGGCGATCTGGCCCTGTCGCTGCTGCTGTTGGGCGGCTTCGACGCCACGCGCGGGGACGATCAGTTCGTCGAGAAGGTCGCCTGGCTGGCAGGCGGCAAGATCAACTACTGGCTCGGCCTCGACGGTATCTCGCTCTGGCTCGTGCTGCTGACGACCTTCCTGGGGCCGCTGGTGATCCTGAGCACCTGGAAGGCGATCACCACGCGCGTGGCCGAGGCCATGGCGTTTCTGTTGCTGCTGCAGGCCGCCATGCTGGGCACCTTCGTCGCCCGCGACATGCTGCTGTTCTACGTCTTCTGGGAAGCGATGCTGATCCCGATGGCGCTGATCATAGGCATCTGGGGGGGCGAGCGGCGCATATACGCCGCGGTCAAGTTCTTCCTGTTCACGATGGTCGGCAGCGTCTTCATGCTGGTCGCCATCCTGTACTGCTACTTCAAGGCCGGCAGCATGGCCTACGCCGATTTCCTGGCCCTGGCGCTGACCCCGGGCGAGCAGCTGTGGCTGTTCGCGGCGTTTGCCCTGGCTTTCATCATCAAAGTGCCGGTCTTCCCGCTGCACACCTGGCTGCCGGACGCGCACGTGGAAGCGCCGACGGCGGGATCGGTCATCCTGGCCGGCATCCTGCTGAAGATGGGCACCTACGGCCTGCTGCGATTCGCCCTGCCGCTGTTCCCGCATGGCGCCCTGGTCTTCGCGCCGTGGTTGGCGGCGCTGGCCGTCATCGGCATCATCTACGGCGCGCTGGTGGCCATGGTGCAGCCCGACGTCAAGAAGCTGGTCGCCTACTCCAGCGTCAGCCACCTCGGCTTCGTGGTGCTGGGGCTGGTCAGCTTCACCCCCGAGGGGATCGCCGGCGGCATGTTCCAGATGTTGGCTCACGGGCTCAGCACCGGCGCGCTTTTCCTCCTGGTGGGAGTGGTCTACGAGCGGCGGCACACGCGCCAGATCGAGGATTTCGGCGGGCTGGCGCACGAGATGCCAGGCTACGCGGCCGTCTTCATGTTCGTGACCCTGGCGAGCATCGGCCTGCCGGGGCTGTGCGGCTTCGTGGGCGAGTTCCTGATCCTCTTCGGCACCTTCAAGAGCGAGCTGCTGCCCCGGGCTCGCCTGCTGGCGGTGCTCGCCACCAGCGGCGTGGTCCTGGGGGCGATCTACATGCTGTGGATGTACCAGAGAGTGTTCCTGGGGCCGTTGCGCAACGCCAAGAACCGCGGGCTGCCCGATTTGAGCCTGCGCGAGTGGGCGGTGCTGGCGCCGATCTGCGTGGCCATCCTCTGGCTGGGGATCAGGCCGGCGCCGCTGCTGGGCAGCATGGAGGCTTCGATCGCCCGCGCGCTGGAGCCCGTGGCCGCCGCAAGGCTTGCGGCGGGCGAGCGCGCCGCACCCTTGCGCCTGGCCGAGATCCCGCCGCCTGCGCCGCGGCCGACCGGGCCCGTCGTTCCGGAGGCTGACCGATGACCGTCACGAGCCTGCCGGCCGAGCCGGCCCTCGCGCTGCAGCTGAGGCTGCTGCTGCCCCAGATCGTGCTGGCCGGCGGCGGTTTGCTGGTGCTGCTGACCGACTCCTTCGTCCGCACGCTGCGCAAGGATCATCTGTACATGCTCAGCGTGCTGGTGCTGCTCGGCGCGGTCATCGCCCAGCTGCTGTCGGCGCCCCCGGCGGGCGGTGTGACGCTGCTGGGAGGGGCGCTGCGGGTGGACGACTACACCCGGTTCTTCAACTTCCTGTTCATGGGCGTGGCGCTGCTGACCGCCACCTTCGGCACCAGCGTCTACGATCGCGACGGCCGCTACCGCGCCGATTTCTACCCGCTGACGCTTTTCGCCACCCTGGGCATGATGGTCCTGGCCGCCGCGAGCGACCTGCTGACGCTGTTCCTGGGGCTGGAGACCATGAGCCTGGCCGTCTACGTTCTGGTCGGCGGCAAGCGAGGCTCCCTGCGCGCCAGCGAGGCGGGGCTGAAGTATCTGCTGCTGGGCGCCTTCTCCTCGGCTTTCCTGCTGGTGGGGCTGGGCCTGCTGTACGGCTACGCCGGCACGACGACCTTCGCGGGGCTGCAGGCGGCGCTCGCCCGCGCCGACCAGCCTGCGCTGCTGCTGCAGGCGGGCTGCGCGCTGGTGCTCGTGGCCTTCGGTTTCAAGATCGCGATGGTGCCGTTCCACATGTGGACGCCGGACGTCTACGACGGCGCGCCCGCGTACGTCACCGGCCTGATGGCCACCGGGGTCAAGGCGGCGGCCTTCGCCGCCCTGCTGCGCTTCGCCCATCTGGCGCTGCCGGCGCTGGGTGGGCTGTGGTTCCCGCTGCTGGCCGTGCTGGCCGTGCTGACGATGACCATGGGCAATCTGATCGCCCTGGCGCAGGATTCGATCAAACGGATGCTGGCCTATTCGAGCATCGCCCACGCCGGCTACCTGCTGCTGGGCCTGCTGGCGCTGCTTGCCACCCAGCGGGGCGGCCAGGCGCAGCTGCTGGCCGGCGCCGTCGGGCCCGCGGCGGGCGGAGGCATCCTCTTCTATCTGATCGCCTACACGCTGATGAACCTCGGCGCCTTCGGCGTGGTCAGCATGCTGGGGCGCAACCAGGACGAGGAAGCCGACACGATCGCCGGCTATGCCGGGCTGTCACAACGCCGTCCCCTGGCGGCGGCGGCGCTGGCCGTCTTCATGTTCTCGCTGGCCGGCATCCCGCCCACGGTCGGCTTCATGGGCAAGTTCTACGTCTTCGGCGCGGCGGTCAAGGCGGACCTGGTGCCGCTGGCGGTCTGGGGCGTGGTCAATTCGCTGCTGTCGGTCTACTACTACCTGCGCGTGGTGGTCGTGATGTACATGCGGCCGGCCGAGGAACCGGCCTACGAGGGCCGCAGCTGGGAGTCGCTTTTCGCCGTCTCGGTGCTCGCCCTGCTCATACTGCTGCTCGGCGTGCTGCCGGGAGGGTTGCAGCGTCTGGCCGAGGCGACCTTCAGCACGCTGGGAGTCTGAGGCGAGGCCGGCCGCTCGCGCTCAACCCCGGAACGCCTGCAGCCCGGTGATCTCGGCGCCGACGATCAGCGTGTGGATCTCATGGGTGCCCTCGTAGGTCTTGACCGACTCCAGGTTCGTCAGATGCCGGCCCACGGGGTACTCGTCCGTGATGCCCGCGGCGCCCAGGATCTCGCGGGCCACGCGCGCGCATGACAGGGCCATTTCCACGTTGTTGCGCTTCGCCAGCGACACCAGCGGCGGGTGGTTCGTCCCCGCCTCCTTGAGGCGGCCGAGCCGGTGCGCCAACCCTTGCGCCTTGGTGATCTCGGTCAGCATCCAGACCAGTTTCTCCTGGACCAGCTGGAAGGCGGCGATCGGTCGCCCGAACTGCCGACGTTCGCGCGCGTAGGCCAGGGCGGCGTGATGGCAGTCGGCGGCGGCGCCGACGGCGCCCCAGGCGATGCCGTAGCGCGCCTCGTTCAGGCACGCCAGCGGAGCGCGCAGGCCACGCGCTTCCGGCAGGCGGTTGGCCTCGGGCACGCGCACCTGATCGAAGGCCAGCTCGCCGGTGTCGCTGGCGCGCAGGCTCCATTTTCCCTTGATCGCCTGGGCGGTGAAGCCGGGGGTGCCGCGCTCGACCAGAAAGCCGGCGATGCCCTCGTCGACCCTCGCCCATACCAGGGCCACGTCGGCCAGCGTGGCGTTGGTGATCCACATCTTGGCGCCCTGCAGCACCCAGCCCGATCCGTCGCGGCGGGCGGTGGTCTCCATGGCGCCGGGATCGCTGCCGTGCCCCGCCTCGGTCAGGCCGAAGCAGCCGATCAGCCGGCCGGCGGCCAGCTCGGGCAGCCACTTGCGGCGCTGCTGTTCGCTGCCGAAGGCGTGGATGGGCCACATCACGAGGCTGCTCTGGACCGAGGCGAAGCTGCGCAGGCCGCTGTCGCCCCGTTCGAGCTCCTGGCAGATCAGGCCGGCGGCCGTGGCCGAGAGGCCGGGGCAGCCGAAGCCGGCGAGGCTGGCCCCCAACAGGCCCAGGTCGCCCAGTTCGCGCGCCAGCTCGACCGGAAAAGTGCCCGCGGCGTGGTGCGCCTTGACCAGAGGCAGAAAGCGGCGATCGACGAAGGCGCGCACCGTGTCGCGCACCGCGCGCTCCTCGTCGCCCAGCGCCGCCTCGAAGCCGTAGAAATCCACTCCCTGATAGGCCGCCATCGTTCCTCCGCGATCGGTGATGCACCGCGGCGCTGCGCCGCGGACGCGCCCCCGAGGCGCGCGCCTCCAATGTGCGACAGGCGTCGCTTGACCGCCACCGGCAATTCCCCTACCAATTCCCCTGGCTGTCTTGACGGGGCGGCGGGCGCGGGAAGGAGAGGGCGATGGGGCGATGGCTGCGGGCGGCGGCGGTCGCGGTCGCGGTCGGTTTCGCCGCGGCCGGCGGCCTCGGTCTGCTGGAGGCGGTCTGGCAGTGGGCGCGACACGGCGCAGTGGCGGCCCCGCCCGGCCCCTCCGGACCGCTGCGCAGCGTGCTGCCGCACGTGGCGCTGTATGGCTGGGCCGGAGCGCTGCTGGCCCTGCTGTTGCTGCCGGCGGCGGCCGCCTTCCGCGCGCGGCGCGCGGCGGCGGAGCGTCCGCTCGCCTCGGCCGCGCTCGCCGCGGCGGGCGCCGCAGCGGCGCTGGCGGTCATGCTGTTTGGGCACCTGCTGCGCGACCAGTGGTTTGCGGCATGGTGGAGCCGGCACGGCTTGCGCGAGGGGCGGCTGTTGCTGGGGCTGCTGTGGTGCGCGACGGCCTGGTTGGGGGGCGGTGCGCTGCTGGTTCTGCTGCGGCAGATGGCGGGGCGCCCGCGCGCCTGGGCGGCGGCGGCGGCGCTGGCGATCGCGGCCGTCACCCTGCTGTGGCCCTCCGCCGACCGGGAGGGCGCGATCCTGCGCACGACCGGCCTGGAGCGCCTGCCCGCCGGTGGTGCGGCGGCGCACAATCTCATCGTGATCACGATCGACGCCTGGCGGCGCGACCATCTTTCGCTGCTCAACCCGGACAGCCCGCCTACTCCGCATCTCGACGCGCTGGCCGCCGAGAGCGTGCTCTTCACCAACGCCTGGGCCCCCGCGCCCTGGACCTTGCCGTCCCTGGCCGCGCTGCAGACGGGGCTTCCGCCGCGGGCGCTGGGGGTGCGACAGTACACGGCGGCGCCAGCGGGGGCGCGCCGTCTGGCCGAACTGGCCTGGAACGCAGGGTACGCGACCGCCGCCTTCCTGACCAATCCCTACCTGTTCCCCTATTACGGCCTGGACCGCGGTTTCGCGCGCTACCGCCACGCCAACCGCCTGCACGCGCTGCAACCGGCGGAGCGCTCGATCCTGGCGCGCGAGATCACCCGCTGGGCCAACACCCGGCGCGAGCTGGACAGCGCCGAGGACGTCATCCCCGCGGCTGAAAGCTGGCTGCAGCGCGAAGGCCGGCGGGGGCCTTTCTACCTCTGGATCCACCTGCTCAACCCGCATCTGCCCTACGTCTGGCGCGCCCTGCCCGCGGCCGAGGTCGAGTCGACGTCCCCGCCGCGGGGCGCGCCTCCGCGCCGCGACCAGGTGCCCGAGTCGCCGCATTTCCGCGACGGCGTCTTCGCGGCCATCGGCCTGGCGCGGGAAGGGCGGTTCGGTCCGGGGACGCCGGAGCGGCGCGGCATCGCCATGCTCTACGCGCGCGAGGTCCAGTTCAGCGATGCCTGGGTGGGGAGGCTGCTGGCGTCGCTGCGGCGGCTGGGCCTTTACGAGAACTCGCTGATCGTGGTGACCAGCGATCATGGGGAGGAACTGTTCGATCACGGCGGGTTCGAGCACGGCCACAGCCTGCTGCCGGAGGTCACGGGGGTGCCGCTGATCATCCGCCAGCCCGGCGCGCAGGGCGCGGGCCGCACGGTTCACGCGCCGGTATGGCTGCTCGATCTGCTGCCGACCTTCTGCGCCCGCCTCGGCTGGCCGCTACCCCCGGAGCGGCCCGGCCTCGACCTGGGCCCGTTGCTTGCCGGAGCGGAAGAGCTGCCGGCGGCGTCCGCCCGCCCGCTGCTGCTGGAGAACCTGCTCTACGGCCCGCCCCAGCAGGCGTGGCTGGCATGGCCGTGGCTGCGCGTCGCCCTGGCGGATGGGGGGCAGGAGACCTGGTATGATCTGGAGCGCGACCCCCGCGCCCTGCAGCCCCTGGCGCCGCCGCCGGAAGCTGCGGCGCTTGGTGCGAGGATGAAGTCGCTGGCGTCCGGCTGGGAGGCGCTGGCGGAGGGGATGGCGTTGCCGGCGGGCGAGGCGTCGGATCTGCCGTTGGATCTGAAGCGCAGGCTGGAGAGCCTGGGATACTGAAATGACCAGCCGCCTGCGAGCCGCGTTGCCGCTGGTGCCGGCCCTGCTCCTGGTCGGCGCCCTGCTGCGGCCCTTGCGCGGGGTCTGGAACGATGCCGTGCTGGCGACCGGGGACGGCGCCGACGCCGTCATGCAGAGCGGCATCCTGACCTGGTCGGCCCGCCACTTCTGGCGTCCGGAAACCTGGCTGGACCTGCCGATCTTCCATCCGGTGCGCGGCGCCCTGGTCTTCATGGATTCGCTGCTGGGGCAGGCGCTGCTGATCGCTCCCTGGCAGGCGCTCTGGGATCCCCACCCGGCCGCCCTGTACAATCTCGCCTGCCTGTTGACGCTGCTGCTGGCCGGCGGCGCGGCGGCGCTGCTGTGGCGCGCGACCGGCGGCGGGGCGGCCGGGGCCGGCTTCTGCGCGCTGGCGTTGCTGGCGTCGCCCTACACGACCTGGCAGCTGGGCCTGCTCAACCAGCTGCCGCCGCCCTGGGTGCCGGCGCTGGCGGCGGCCCTGTTCGCCGCCTGGCGGCGGTTGCCGTGGGCCGACCAGGAAGCTGGTCGCGGCGAAGGGCGAGGAGCGATCGCCCCCGCCGCCGCCGGCGCCCGCGGTCCGCTGTGGGTGGCCGGGGGCTGCCTGGCCCTTCAGGCGGCCTGGGGTTGGTATGGATTCGCATCCACGCTATTGCTGGGCGCTGTCATCGGCGGAGCGGCCGTCTGGCAAGCCCTGCGACGGCGCCGCGGCCTGAGGCTGCTGGCCCTGGCCGCGCCGCCTCTGCTGGCGTCGGCGGCCGCCGTACTGCTGTTGGCGGCGCCCTACCTGCGCCTGCATGCCTCCGAATCCTCGTACACCAGAACACCTTCGGATGTAAGAGCTTTCAGCGCCGACCTCCATCATTTTCTTAACCAGGGAGAGCATCGCCTTGGCTGGCTGCGCGACGGCGGCAAGGCGGGATCCTCACCGGCGAGTTCCGAGCCGGACGCCGCCCGGGGAGGGGAACCGGCGCTGCATCCAGGCTGGGTGATCCTGGCTTGCGCCGCCTGGGGATGGGCGCGGCGGCGGCGCCTGCCGCCGCCGCAGGCGCGGGCGGGCAGCCTGCTGCTGGCTGCCGCCCTGGTCGGCCTGGTGCTCGCTTTCGGCGATTCGGTTTCCCTGCCGCCCGGCGGCGAGCGTCGCTTCCCGCTGCCGTTCGGCTTGCTCCAGGAGGCGCTGGCGCCGCTGCGCGCGCTGCGGGCTCCGGTCCGCTTCTCCTACCTGCTGGCCGTGGCGCTGGCCTGGTGGGCGGCGGCCGGCTGCGCGGATCTGGCGCGCCTCCCCTGGAGGGCTGGGCGGCGCCGCCTGCTGCTGGCGGGAGTCTGGACGGCGCTATGGCTGGAGGCTGTGCCCGCGCGCATGCCGACGGTGCCGTTGGTTGCGGACGGGCGGCCCACGCGCGAGGTCCCATGGACGGGTGTGCCGGCGGGCGCGGTGCTGACGCTGCCGGCGCCGGCGGCCGAGAGGCATGAGGACGTCGTCGAGGCGAGATGGCTGCACCGCGCGCTCGCATCGGGCCGGCCGGTCACCGGCGGCGTCTCGGGGTGGGTGCCACCGGCCACCAGTGGTCTGCGCCGGCGCCTGCTCGCCTGCGAGGAAGGGCAAGAGTCGACGGCGCTGTTGCTACGGCAATTGATCGCGCAGGGCGTGACGGCGGCGGAGATCGCCGCCGCGGGAGCGGCCCAGGAGCGCGCGCGCTTCTGGATCGGGGCGCTGGAGCTGAGGGGATGGGAGGAACTGCCGGCGCCGGCCGGCTACCGGCGATTCGCGCCGCCCCGACCCGCGGCGGACGGCACGGGGGCCGACCTCAGCCGCTGAGCGCGGGCGCGAGCGCAGGCAGCAACGCGCAGGCGCCCGGCGGCAGGCGGGCGGCGGGGCACTAGAGCGATTGCACCGACTTGACCTCGGGGATCTCGCTCCGCAGGCGCACTTCGATTCCCTGCTTGAGCGTGAGCATTGACATGGGGCAGCTGCCGCAGGCGCCCTTGAGGCGGACCGTCACGACGCCGTCGTTGAACTCGATGAACTCGACGTCGCCGCCGTCGGCTTGCAGCGCGGGTCGGATCTTGTCGAGTGCCGCCTTGATCTTGGCCTCCATGGAACGTCCTTTCCTGGGGGAACGTCCTTGCCTGGGGAACGCTCGGGACGGGTGCGCGGCGACGCCGCGATGTGCCTGCGGCACAAGCTACCGCCCCGCCGGGCAATGTCAAGGCCGGCCTGGCGGCTGCGGCAGTGCGTGGTTGTGCGCCCGCGGCCCCGCGCCTATGATCCTGCGGCGCGCCGATCGGCGGCGCCCGAACGGATGCAGGGAGGTGGCGTTCTTGAGCATGGATGTCGACGGCGCCGCGAGCTTGGAGCCCGAGCTGGCGCGGCTGAGGGAGCTGGCGCTGGCGGCGGGAGCGATGCTGCTGGCCGAGCACGGCCGCCTGCGCGACATAGCCTTCAAGTCGCCGACCGACATGGTCACCGACCTCGACCGCGCCGTCGAAGCACGGCTGCTGCAGGGGCTGGCCCGGGATTTCCCCGGCGACGCCGTGGTGGCCGAAGAGGGGGGGGCGCAGCGCGGCAGGTCGGGGCGCACCTGGTACGTCGATCCGCTGGACGGCACGACGAACTTCGTCCATGGCCACCCCTGCTACTGCGTATCCCTCGGCTGCGCCCGGGATGACCAGTTGCTGCTGGCGGCGGTGCACGCCCCCTATCTGGACGAGCTCTACCTGGCCAGGCGGGGCGGCGGCGCCATCCTGGAACGCCCGCGCGCCGGCCGGCGTCTGGTCCTGCCGCGGCGCGCAGAGGCGACGCTGGCGGCGGCGTTGCTGTCCACCGGTTTCCCTTACCAGCGCGACGCACTGGTGACCCGCACGGCGCGGCTGATGGAGCGCTTCCTGCTGGCCGGCTGCCACGGCGTGCGCCGCGGCGGCAGCGCCGCGCTCGACCTCTGCCACGTCGCCGCCGGCGCGCTCGACGGCCACTGGGAGATGCGGCTGCATCCGTGGGATGTCGCGGCTGGCACGCTGATCGCGCGCGAAGCGGGCGCCCTGGTCACTGATTTCTCCGGCCGCGGCGGTCTGTTGACGGGCTGGAGCGTGCTGGCCGCCGCGCCGGGTCTGCACGCCGAATTGCTGGCTGTCCTGGCCGAGGAGAGCGTCGATGCCGGCTGAACGGACTGTCTGGGTCATCGCCACCACGCTCCCCACGCGGGAGGGGGCCGAGGTCATCGCGCGCGAGCTGGTCACGGCCGATCTGGCCGCCTGCGCGCAGGTGGGGGCCGACCTGCGATCCTGCTACCGCTGGCAAGGGCGGGTCGTGCAGGAGAGCGAGGTCGCCCTGCTGCTCAAGGTGCGCAAGGACCGCTACGCCGCATGCGCGGAGCGCTTGCTGGCGCTGCACCCGTACGAGACGCCGCAGCTGCTCGGTTGGCCGGCGGCGCACGCCGCGCCGGGCTACCTGGCCTGGGTATACGGGGAGGGGGCATGAAACCAGGCGCCGCGGCGCTGTTGGCCGGTGCCGCGCTGCTGTGTGCGGCCGCGGGCGTTGCCGCAGAGGAGGCGGCGCCGCCAGCATGGCGCGTGGAACTCCCCGAGGTGGTGCTCGCGGGCGTTCCCTTCACCCTGGTCGTGGAGCAGACCGGCGGCGCGGCCGTCGACAGCGTTTCGCTGGCCGTGGCGCGGGGCCGCTGGCTGGCCGAGCCTGCGTTGGACCACGGCGCCGGCGCGGGCGCGCCGCGCGCGCGGGGAGGCCCGCTGCCGCCCCGGCTCGCGCTCAGCGGCGGGCGGGCCGAACTGAAGGGGGTCAGCGCCCACGGCGGGGACGCCGCCCTGCGCGTCGGCGGGCCGGAGGGATTGACGGTCGCGCCGCGCGTGCTGCCGGGGTGGCTGAGCGTCCTGCCCCCGCTGGCCGCCATCCTGCTCGCGCTGTGGACGCGCCAGGTTCTGCTGGCCTTGATGTGCGGCGTCTGGTTGGGCGCCTGGATCCTGCACGCCTGGAACCCGCTCGTGGCCTTCCTGCGGGTCGGCGACCGCTTCCTGGTTGGAGCCCTCGCCGATCGCGGACACGCGGCGATCGTGCTCTTCTCGCTGCTGCTCGGCGGCATGGTCGGGGTGCTGTCGCGCTCGGGCGCGACCGAGGGCATCGCCCGCGCGCTGGCGGTGCGCGTGCGCGGCCGGCGCGGCGCGCAGACCGCCACCGGGCTGCTCGGCTTGCTCATCTTCTTCGACGACTATGCCAACACGCTCCTGGTCGGCAACACCATGCGCCCGCTGACCGACCGCCTGCGCATCTCGCGCGAGAAGCTGTCCTACCTGGTCGACAGCACGGCGGCGCCCGTGACGACCCTGGCCGTGATCTCGACCTGGGTGGGCTTCGAGATCGGCCTGATCCAGGACGCGCTTGCACTCCAGGGCAGCGCCGAATCGGCCTACGCCTTCTTCCTGCGTTCCTTGCCGTATGGTTTCTATCCTATCCTGGCCCTCGTTTTCCTCTTCCTGGTGGCGGGCACCGGACGGGATTTCGGCCCCATGCTCGCGGCCGAACGGCGCGCGGCGGCCACGGGTCGGCTGCTGCGCGACGGCGCGCAGCCGGCGGCGGACGTGTCGGCGCTGCAGTGCGAGCTGCCGGAAGCGCAGCGCGCCCACCCGGGCCTGGCGCTGGCGCCGATTCTCCTTGTGGTCTGCGTCACGGTCGGCGGCCTGGGCTGGGACGGCTGGCAGAAAGCCCGCGCGGCGGGGATAGCGACGCCGTCGCTGCGCGAGGTGCTCAACGCCGCCGACAGTTTCGCGGTGTTGATGTGGGCGGCGCTCAGCGGCGCCTGCGCGTCGGTGTTGCTGGCGAGGGCGGCGCGGCTCTTCGCTTTGCGCGACGCCATCGAGGCGTGGCTGGCCGGCGCGCGCGCCATGCTGATCGCCATGGTGATCCTGGTGCTGGCCTGGTCGCTCAGCGCGGTCTGCGCGGCGCTGCAGACCGGTCCGTTCCTGGTCGATGCCTGCCGTGGAGTGCTGTCGGCGCATGCCTTGCCTGCCCTCTCGTTCCTGCTGGCCGCGGTCGTCAGCTTCGCCACCGGCACCTCCTGGGGCACGATGGCCATCCTGATGCCGATCGTGTTCCCGCTGGGCGCCGTGCTGCCGCCGCTGGCGGGACTCGACGCGGCGCACGCGGCTCACATCCATCTGGCGGCGGTGAGCGCGGTGCTGGCGGGCGCGGTGTTCGGCGATCACTGCTCGCCCATCTCCGACACGACGATCCTGTCGTCGATGGCCGCGGGGTCGGACCACATCGATCACGTGCGCACCCAGCTGCCATACGCGCTGGTCACGGCCGCGGCGGCGCTGCTCTGCGGCTACCTGCCGGCGGGACTGGGCATCGATCCCTGGTGGCCGCTGGCCGGCGGCGCCGCGGCGCTGGCCGCGCTGCTCGCCTGCTGCGGCCGCCGCGCCGAGGGCCAGGAGGCGGGGGGATGATCCGGACCGTCACCTTGCTGACCGATTTCGGAACGCGCGATCCGTACGTCGCCGAGGTCAAGGGGAGGATGCACGCCGAGTGGCGGCGCTACCCGAGGTTGCGCCCCCCCGCGATCGTCGACCTCTCGCACGAGCTGCCGCCGGGGGACGTGGCGGCCGCGGCCTGGTTCCTGGAGCGGGCGCACGCCGCCTGGCCCGCCGGGACGCTGCATCTGGCGGTGGTCGATCCGGGCGTCGGCGGCGAGCGGCCGGCGCTGGCGGCGTCCGCGCGCGGGCAGTTGTTCGTCGGCCCGGGCAACGGGCTGCTGGCCTTCCTGCAGCGGGACGATCCGCCGCCGCGGGTGGTGGTGCTCGACAATCCGCTTTACCACCGCGGCCCGGGGCCCGGCCCTGGGCCGCAGCCGGCGCCGGCGGTGGGAGGTCGGCCCGCGCCGACCTTCCATGGCCGCGACATCTTCGCGCCGGCGGCGGCGCATCTGGCGGCGGGGGTGCCGCTGGCCCAGGTCGGGTCGGCCGGCGCGCCGGAGCTGTTGGGCCCTCGCCCCGCTCCGCCGGCGGGGGCGGGCGAGGCCCGCATCGTCTGGATCGACCGCTTCGGCAACGCGATCAGCGATCTGCATCGGGAAGGACCGGCGGGACGGATCCTGCAGGCCGGCGGCACCGTGCGCGCCGGCGCCCTCGCGGCGCGCGGGCCGCTGGCCAGCTACGCGTCGGCGCTGCCGGGGACGCCGTTCTGGTACTGGGGCAGCGGCGAGACGCTCGAGATCGCGCTGCGCGGGGCGAGCGCGGCGGATCGTTGGGGACTGCGCAGCGGCATGGCGCTCTGCTGGGAGGCGCCGTAACTTCTCGGCAATGTGGAGCGACGGGCGCCGCCGAGCTGCGGCCGCCCGGTCCCGGGAGTTCCAGGCGGGAGGCGGGCATGGTGCGATCGGCGTCGGGCGGACCTCCGGCGCGCCGGAGCGAGCGCGCCGGCGGGCTGGCGGCGGAGGGCGGAGGTTGGCGTTTGCTGGCGGCCGCCGCCCTGTTGAGCTTCCTGCCGCTGGCGGCATCGTGCGCCGGCGGGCGCATCGGCTTTCCCTATCCCGCCGAGCGCGGCGTCTACCCCGAACCGACGGCCGAGATGCCTCTGCCGCGCGTCTTTCTGGCCGGCGTGGTCGACGTTCGTCCCCCGGAGCAGCGGCGCGGCCAGGGGCATTTCGCCGGCATCACCTTTCCGGCCGACCACGCGCTGCAGCGGCCGGCCGACGTGATCTACCGGGAGGCGCTGGCGCAGGATCTGGCGCAGACTCGTCTGGCCGAGCTGGTGCCGCTGCCGCGCCAGGCCGATTACCAGCTCGCCGCGGACCTGCATTCGTTGCACTGCCGCCTGGAGCGCTCTCCCGCGTCGTTCCTGATGCCGCCGCTGGCCGGCATGATGGTGGGCGCGGTGTTCGGCAAGAACGCTTCGGATCGCGTCAAGACCGGCGTCGTGGCCGGGATTCTGCTGACCATGGCCGTGCCGATGCCGACGCAGATCCGCGCCGAGGCCGAGGTGCGCCTGACCTTGCGCGACGCCGCCGACCGTGTCGTCTGGCGCCAGACCTGCCTGGGGGAGATCGACGAGCGCATCTTCCTGTCGGTGACGGCGCGCGAGGACAAGAAGCTGGCCGAACGCTATCTGCCGCGCGCGGTCAAGCGCGCCAACGCCTGCCTGCTGGGGCAGCTTCGCCAGTTCCTGGTCGAGAGCGCCGCGGCCGGCGCCGAGGAGCCGGCCGCGGACGGGCAGTGATAGGCGGGCTCGCCCCGGCCGGCGTCACAGCAGGCGCGCGGCCAGGCTCGCCAACTCGCTGCGCTCGCTCTTCTCCAGCGTGATGTGCCCGTAGAGCGGTTCTTCCTTGAAGCGCTCCACGACGTAGGTCAAGCCGTTGCTGGCCGCGTCCAGATAGGGGTTGTCGATCTGATAGGCGTCGCCGGCCAGCACCACCTTGGAGCCGGCGCCCGCGCGGCTGACCACCGTCTTGACCTCGTGCGGCGTGAGGTTCTGCGCCTCGTCGATCAGGATGAACAGTTTGGGAAGGCTGCGGCCGCGGATGTAGGTCACGGCCTCGACATCGATGATGCCCGAGTCGAACAGGTACTGCACCTTGTCGAAAGACTTCTCCATCTCGGGATCGACCAGGAATTGCAGGTTGTCGTAGATGGGCTCCATCCAATTCTCCAGCTTCTCTTCCTTCGACCCGGGCAGGTAGCCGATGTCGCGGCCCAGCGGCATGATCGGCCTCGACACCATGATGCGCCGGTACTCCTTCGCCTCCGCGACCTTGTGCAGGCCGACCGCCAGCGCCAGCAGGGTCTTGCCCGTGCCCGCCTGCCCCAGCATCGTCACCAGCTGGATGTCGGGCCGCATCAGGAGCTCGAGCGCGAAATGCTGCTGCAGATTCAGGGGCTGCAGGCCCCAGGGTCGCGCTCCGTCGTGCTTGAGCGCCTCGACGCGGCCGGAGTCGCGCCGGTAGATGCCCAGGGCGGTCTGCTTGCGGTTGCCGGCGGCGCGCAGCAGCACGCCCTGATTGGGGAAGAACTCCTCGTCCAGGTCGATCGTCTCGCCGCGGTAGAAGGCGTCGATCAGCGCGGCGTCGACATCCAGTTCGCGCCAGCCGGTGTACAGCTCCTCGAAATTGACTTTGCTGCGGCGCAGATCCTCGGCCGGCAGGCCCAGCGCGTCGGCCTTGACGCGGGCATTGATGTCCTTGGTGACGAAGACAACGTCGATCTTCTGCGCCTGCAGATGCAAGCCCGCGGCCAGCATGCGGTTGTCCGGGATCGAGCCGTCCAGTCCTCGCGGCAGATGATCGACGTACGTGTCGACCAGCACGTACAGAGTGCCTCCCTGCGGCAGGGGGACTCCCTCGCGCAGGTTGCCGCGCGCGCGCAGGCCGTCGATGGTGCGGATGACGCGGCGGGCGTTGCGGCCGCGCTCGTCATTCTCGCGCTTGAAACGGTCCAGCTCTTCGAGAACGTCGACCGTCAGGATCAGATTGCGCTGCTCGAAGGCCTCGAGCGCCGTGGCGTCGTGCAGCAGCACGTTGGTGTCGAGGAGGTAGCAGCGCCCTTGCAAGCGTGAGATCTTCCGGCCGTTGTGACCGTCGGCCGGGGGGGCGGGCGTCGTTCCCATGTCGCCTCCTGCTGCGGGGGCTGGGTTGTGGCGGACGGGGCGCGGGGCCGCGCCCCCACCGTGTAAGGATGATCGGTTCCTTTGTCAACCGGGTTTAGGCGCCGCCGCCGACCCGCTCGCGGCGGGGGGCGGCGCGGGCCGGCCCGGCCCCGCCTGCCGGCAGAATCTGCCGGTTGGAACCTGGAATCTGCAATCAGGGCTTTATTCGCTGGTCAAACGGCCCGATATAGCTATCATGATCGCTCCGCCGCGCTGGCGAATCGACCCGCCGCGCAGACAACGATGGTCACCCAGCAGAATCTAGCAAGGAGCTCGGCAATGGCAGAAGCGGGCAGCCGGGGCTACGGAGAGCCGTTCGTGGAGGGCGTCATATCGCCCGTCGCGCAGCGCAACGCCCTTCTGGAGAGAATGCAGAAGGATCATGTCCATTTCCTGCGTCTGGTCTTCACCGACATCCTGGGGCAGACCAAGAACGTCGAGGTGCCCGCCAGCCAGTTCGCCAAGGCGCTCGAGGGCGAGATCATGTTCGACGGCTCCTCCATTGAAGGCTTCAGCCGCATCGAGGAGTCGGACATGCTGCTGGTGCCCGATCTCTCCACCTACGCCCTCTTCCCCTTCCGCGAGAACAACGGCCGGGTGGCGCGCCTGATCTGCGACGTCTACAACGCGGACCGCACCCCCTTCGCCGGCTGTCCCCGGTTGACTCTGCGGCGCACGCTGGCGGCGTTCGAAGCTCTCGGGTTGGAACCGGTCTGCGGGCCCGAACTGGAGTTCTTCCTTTTCCAGCGCGATGCCGACGGCAACCCGACCGTGCGCACCCACGACGCGGGCGGATACTTCGATCTGCTGCCGGTGGACAAGGGCGAGGACGCGCGGCGGGACATCGTCAACGCTCTGGAGGCGATGGGATTCGAGGTCGAGGCCGCGCATCACGAGGTGGCGCCGGGGCAGCACGAGATCGATTTCAAGTACGCATCGGCCCTGGAAACCGCCGACCGCGTCACCACCTTCCGCATGGTGGTCAAGAAGATCGCGCTGGATTACGGGCTGCACGCCACCTTCATGCCCAAGCCCATCCGGGGCGTCAACGGCTCCGGCATGCACACCCATCAATCGCTGTTCCGCCGTGGCGGCGAGGGTCGCGTCAACGCGTTCTACGATCCGGCCGGGCCGTACGAGCTGAGCGACCTGGCCCGGCACTACATCGGCGGGCTGCTGCTGCACGCGCGCGCGTTCGTGGCCATCACCAACCCTCTGATCAACTCGTACAAGCGCTTGCTGCCCGGCTACGAGGCGCCGGTGAACGTCGCCTGGAGCGAGCGCAACCGCTCGCCCCTGATCCGCGTGCCGGCGCGGCGCGGGATCGGCACCCGCGTCGAGGTGCGCGTGCCCGACCCCGCCTGCAATCCCTACCTGGCTTTCGCGGTCATGCTGGCTTCGGGCCTCGACGGCGTGCAGCAGCGCCTGGATCCGGGCGAGCCGGTCAACAAGAACATCTTCGAGATGAGCCAGCGGGAGAAGAGGCGTCTGAAGATCCAGCAGTTGCCGGCCAACCTGCACGAGGCGCTGGGCGAGCTGCGGCGGGACGCCCTGCTGCGCGCGACGCTGGGCGAGCACATCTTCTCCCACTATCTCGCGGCCAAGCAGGCCGACTGGGAGGCCTACATCTCTCAGGTGCATGCCTGGGAGCTGGAGCGCTACCTGTCCTACTACTAGCGCCGGACGCCGCCAAGCGGCGCCGGCGGAAGGAACGGCAGCCGTGCCCGAGTCGGGCCTGATCGCCCTCGCCGCCGGCCTGGCCGCCCAGGTGGCCAAGGTGCTGCTGGCCTCGCTGCGGGCCCGGCGGCCGGATTTCTCGCTGCTGCTGTCGACGGGCGGCATGCCGAGTTCGCACACGGCCACCGTCACCGTGCTGACGCTGCTGGTGGGCGAGCGGGAGGGGGTCGGCTCGCCCATCTTCAGCGTGACCTTGCTCTTTGGGCTCTACGTGCTCTTCGAGGCGACGGGCCTGCGCCAGGAGGTGGGCAAGCAGGCGCGTCTGCTCAACGACCTGGTCGATTCGCTGCTCACCGATCACCGGCTCGATGTCCGCCGCCTGCGCGAGCTGACCGGCCACACCTGGGCCGAGGTCGCCGGCGGCCTCGTCTTCGGCGCCGGTGCCTATCTGCTCTGGCGGTGGCTGCGCCCCTGAGCCGCCCCCGCGCGGCGGGCGATTTCGCTTGACAGCACTGAACCGCCGCCACGATGCTCGCGCCGACACCACAGCAGCGGCGCAGCGGGCGCCGCGCGCGCCTTGTCACCACCAGCAGAGGGGGTTACCCGCACAGAGGAGTCGGCTCCTGTCCGGCCGGTCAAGGAGAAGGGAGTCTGTTATGCGAATTCTGGCGCTTGCGAACCAGAAGGGCGGGTGCGGCAAGACCACGGTGGCCGTCAACCTCGCGGCGGCCCTGGCCCAGGTCGACAAGCGGGTCCTCGTCATCGACAACGACCCTCAGGGGCACGCCACGCAAGCCTACGGCTTCGGCGAACGCGATTTCTCTCTCAGCACGTACGATCTCTACCTCACCAGCGACATCCTGGTCGAAGACGCCTTTCTCGAGATCCTGCCCAATCTTCATCTGGTGCCCGCCGGCGTCGATCTGAGCGCCGTGGAGCAGGCGCTGGCTCGCGAGCCGGAGAAGGAGTTCCGCCTGCGCAGGAGCCTGCGACGGTCGGCGCTGCCCTACGATTATGTTCTCGTCGACTGCCCGCCCTCGGTGGGGTTGCTCACCTTCAACGCCCTGCTGGCCAGCGGCGAGGCGCTGGTGCCGGTCGACCCGAGCTATCACTCCTTGCAGGCTGTGCGCAAGTTCGGCGAGACGTTGGCTGTGCTGAGGGACAAGCGCTCCCACGACGTCATCTCCCATCTGCTGATGGTCAACTTCGATCCGCGCCCGCGCTTCAGCCGGGCCTTGGCCGGCGAGCTGGAGGCGCAGCACGGCGACGACCTGTTGGAGACGGTGATCCATCACACCGTGCGGCTGCAGGAGGCGGTGGGGGCCGGGTTGCCCATCAACCGCTTCGACCCGAACTCGCGCGCCACGCTGGATTTCAAACGCCTGGCCCGCGAGCTGGT
Organism: uncultured Fibrobacteraceae bacterium; assembly: GCA_964461255.1. GTDB lineage: Bacteria > Krumholzibacteriota > Krumholzibacteriia > LZORAL124-64-63 > LZORAL124-64-63 > CAYWTR01. The sequence goes on from CAYWTR010000023.1 coordinate 46,718, forward strand.
GGAGCAGGAGGTCGATGTGGCCGTCCCGCAGCTCGCCCGCTGGACGGAGCTGCTCTTCGGTCCGCAAGTGGGCGAGCAGGGCATGGTGCGGTTCGTCTGCGACTTCCCACAGGCGCACGAGGTCGGCCTCAGCGGGTCGTTCAACGGCTGGTCCGCCCAAGGAGTTGCGTTGACGCGCCGCGACGACGGCGTCTGGGAGTGCCATCTGCAGCTGCCGCCGGGGGAGCATGAGTACCGCTTCATCGTCGACGGGGTCTGGGTCGAGGACCCTCACAACCTTGAGGCGATCCAGAACGAGTTCGGCGGCGTGAACTCGCTGGTCGCCGTGCCTTAGCGGGCGGCCTCGCGTGGAACCGGCTCCCGGGCGGCACCACATCGGCGCGGTTGTCGGCCATTTCCTGGCCGACGCGCGGGGCGGCCGCGCCCGCGCGGGCGCCGGTCCGGCCGCGGCCGGGTTCTATCGTTTCGCCGTCGGTTCTCCCGACAGCGGCCGGCTGGCCGCCTGGACGGCGGCCAGGCTGGCGCTGGCCACCGCGCCCCGGGGCGGCTGGGGCAGGGAGACCGCGCCGGCGGCGACGGGGCCTCTCCGCGTCACGCTGCAGGAATGGCACCGGCAGCCCTGGACCGCGGCCTCGCTTTTGGGCGGCGATGATGCGGCGCACCTGCGGTCGCTCTTCCGCCCGGCGCCGTCGCCGGCGGACCGGCCGCCGCTGGAGGTCCCCGCCGGACAGGACGCGGCGCCGGCTTCGGCGGCCGGCGCCGTGGCGTGGCTCAATCTCGGTCGGGTGGACGCGGCCGTCTTGACGGACCTGCGCGACGCGCCGCCGGCGGTTGACGGCCTGGTCTGGTGCCATTATGCCTGCGGCGGCGATATGCTCCGGAGGTTCTGGCGTCTGGTGCACCTGGCAAACCGGTTGTCCTGCGTGCAGCTGAAAGTGCTTCGCTTCTCGCCCCCTTGGGCCGACTGGCTGGGGGAAGGGGGCCTGACCGGCTCCGGCGTCACCGCGGGCGGCGCGACCGCGCACGCTCCCCCGGCGCGTTTGCTCGCGGGGCGATCGCTCGAGAGCCTGACGGTCGGTTGCCCGCAGCGGACGCTGGATCCGAGTTCAGACCAGGCGAGCGCCATGGCGGCCGCGTCCGCGCTGTGCGCGCGGGTCGTGCACGCGCTGCTCCTGCAGGCGGCGGGCCGGCAGCCCGGCGGCTCGGCCGCGCGGACGAGGGCCGGCCAGGCGCTCGCCTGCGCCGGAGAGCCCTGATGCGAGTGCACACGTCGCCTCTGGCGCTGGGGCTGATCGCCGCTGGCCAGCTGCGCGAGGATTTTCGCCGATTTCTCGGCCTGGCGCGAGAGCTCGGGCCCGACGTGGACATCCGCGAGCAGCCGCTGCTGGTAGTGATCGAGCGCGCCGGCGAGCCGCTCTGCCTCTGCCGGCCCCGCGCGACGAGCGTGCTCCTGCGGCTTGGTCCCGGCGCGGATGACGAGATAGGGTGTCACACCTATGAGGATTTTGCGTTCGCGCTCGGCCGCTTGCTGGCGAAGCTGCGCGCGCCGTTGCCTGCGGTCGACCATGAGACCGGCTGACGGCCGCGCGCGTCGCCGGCGCCGGCTGTTGGCTGTCTGCGCCGTGTTGCTGTCGCCGGCACTGGCCGGCGGGCAGGTGGAGCCCGAAGGCGGCGGGCAGCTTGTGATCGACGGCGCCCGCGACCCGCAACAGCACTACCGCTGGCTGGCGGAGGGCGCCGATGGCGCCGCGATCCTGAGCTGGCCGGGCGGTTTTCTCGCTCTGCCCCGCTCGGCGGCCGTCGATTCGCTGGGGGAGCAGGCGCTCGCCGTCTTCTACAGCGAGCGCCTCCGCGGCTTCAGCGCGGGGCGGCGGCTTCTCTTCCAGCAGGGCCGCTTCGCCATCAAGCAACCCCTGCTGCTGTCCGACGGGGTTCTGCAACTCTTCGCCGCCCGCGGAGAACTGACGATCGAGCCCGGGCGCCTCGTCTATCGGGATCGTCCGGAGGCGTCGCCGCCGGACCGCTTTCCGCCCCGCGCCCAGCTGACCCTGCTGGCGGGCATCGTGATCCTGATCGCGGTGTTGCTGCGGCTGAGCCGTTCCCGGCTGCGCCGCCCATGAACCCGCCCGCGCGCACGACACCGGCGGCGCTCATGCTGGGCGGAATCGTCGTGACCCTGCCCTGGATCGGCGCGGACGTGGTGGGCCTGGTCACGGGGCACGACCTTGGGGCCGGATTCCAGCCGGCCTATCTCCTGCTGGCTGGAGCGATGCTGGCCGCGCTGCCCGCGGGGCGCAAGGGCTGGCCAGCATCCTGGAGATGTCTGCATCCCTGGAATCTGTGGGCGCTGGCGGCCCTGGCGGTCGTGTTGCTCTCGGCGGCAGGTCTGGCCGCGGCCGCCCCCCCGCATCCGGCCGCCGGAGAAAGGCTCCATCGTTTTCTTCGACAACTTGTCCAAATGGTTGTGATGTTGTCGTTTATGCTATGCGCCGCGCTGGAGGCACGCCCGGCCGCGCGGTGGCGGCTCTTGCTGCGCCTGCTGGCCTGGGGCCTGGTGCTGCAATGCGCGTACTCGGTGTTGCAGGCGATTCACTTCCATCACCCGCTGGCCTGGTTCGCGGCCATGGAGCGTGTGTTCACTTCCAACGGATCGATTCTGGCCGGATCCGAAGAGCTGTTCGTCGGTCGTGGCTTCGTCGGCGTGCCGCGCGTGCGCGGCACCGCTTGCGAGCCGCTCTATCTCGGCAACTACCTTCTGCTGGTCATGCCTCTTCTGTTGCTGCCGGAAGCGCCGCGCGTGCTGCGCCGGCGCTGGCCTCTGCCGGCGGCTGCCTTCCTGCTGCTGATGGCTACCTGGTCGCGCGGCGCCTGGCTCGCCGCCGCGGCCGCCGCCGGCCTCGCGCTGCTGCTGGCCAGGCGGTCCGGGTGGCGCGGGCTGCGCTGGCGCGGCGTCGGTGCGGCGGTGGCGGTGGGGGTGGCGGCGGCAGGCGCGGCGTGGCTGTGGGGCGGAGCGGAGACAGCCTTGCTGCCCGCCCGCCGTCTGCTGCAAGTGTTCGACCTGCAAGACTGGTCCAACCTGACCCGGCTCTACTCGATGGAGGCTGCCTGGCGCGCGTTCGGGCTCAGTCCGATCGTCGGCGTCGGCTGGGGGCAGTTCGCCTTCCATTTTCCCCACCTGACCACGCCGCTGGGCCTGCAGAGCCAGTTCACCTGGCCGGTTGTGAACAACTTCCCGCTGCAAATCCTCTGCGAGACGGGCGTGATCGGCGCGGCGCTGCTGGTGGCAGCCGCCTGCGCGCTCGCGCGCAGGGTCTGGAACGCGGTCGCCGTGGACACGCCGGCCGGCCGCAGCCTGGGGGAGCAGGGTCGCTGGCGCGTCATCGCGGCCGCGGCCGCCGTCTTTGGCGTCTGGGGGCAGTTGCTGACCTTTTCCCAGTACAATCTGCCGCACATCTGGGTCGCGCCGGGATTGCTGCTCGCCTCGCTCACGGCGACGGACGAGGCGGCTGGCATCGCCCGGGCACCCAGAACCATGGAGGGATCCGATGCCTGAGCGCCCGCTGGTGGCGCTGGATGCCCTGCTGGTCGCGCCCGGCATGACCGGCGTGGGGCGATCGATCATCGAGTTGACGTCGGCCCTCGGCGCCGTTGATCGTGGTTTCGACTTCGCCGTGCTGGCGGCCCACTCTGACCAGTTCGCCCACGTGGCCGGGCTGCCGGGCTGGCGGGTCGTCGACTGTCCCGGCGCGCGTGGCGGCTCCTGGCGCAAGGCGCTGCACACGCAGCTTCGCCTGCCGGGTCTGCTGCGCGAGCTGGGCGTCGGGTTGCTGCACAGCCTGCAGTTCGTGGCGCCGCTGCTCTGGCGGGGCCCCCTGGTAACGACCGTGCACGATCTGTCGTTCCTGAGCCATCCCGGCACGGTGGAACAGCCGCGGCGCGCGTACTACCGCCTGCTGGTGCCACCTTCCCTGCACAGGTCCGCGGCCGTTGTCGTCAACTCCCGGGCCACGGGCGCCGAGGTGGCCCGCTGGTATCCCTCCGTGGCCGGCAAGGTCGCCGTCACGCCGTTCGGCACTCCCTCGTGGGCGCTGCAGATGGCCGCGGAAGGCCCACCGGCGGCGCCGGGCGAGGGCCCCTTCCTCTTCGTCGGCACCCTGGAGCCGCGCAAGAACCTGGCACGCTTGCTGGACGCCTATCGGCTATTCCTCGAGCGCGCGCCTGCCACGGCGGGGCCGCCGCCCGATCTGGTTCTGGCCGGCGGCAAGGGATGGGCGGACGCCGCGCTCGAGGGACCGATCCGGGCGCTGCAGGCCAGGGGAAAGCTCGTGCTGGCCGGTTATTGCCAGCCGCGGCGGCTCTGGGAGCTGTACCGCTCGGCACGCGCCTTGCTTTTCCCGTCGCTGCACGAGGGATTCGGATTTCCCATCCTGGAGGCCATGGCCGCGGGTTTGCCGGTCTTGACGGCGGATCGGGGCGCGATGAAGGAGGTGGCCGGCGACGCCGCGTTGCTGGTCGATCCGGAAGATGTCGACGCGATCGCGAGCGCCATGGCCAGACTGCACGCCCAGCCGGACCTGCGCGGCACTCTGCGCGAACGGGGTTGGCGGCGCGTGAAAACCTGGAGCTGGGATCGCGCCGCCGAGGCCACGGCCGGGGTCTACCGGCAAATCCTTGATCAGGCGCGGCCGCCGGCGGCCGAAAATATCGTTGCCGCTCCGGGCGCCATAGACTAGCGTGCGGTCGATGACGGCCGATGGAACGGCCCGGCCCCCCTGCCAAGGAGTTGCTGTTTGGATAGGGAGATCATGGCGGTTCTCTGCGGCTTGCTGGCCTTCCTGATGTCATGGCTGGTTCAGCCGCACTTCCGCAACCTAGGCTTCCTGACCGAGATCGTCGACCATCCCGGGTACCGCCGCCCCCATCGCGAGCCCGTGCCGCGAACCGGCGGGATGGCCATTTTCATCTCGTTCTTCTGCACTCTCTACATCCTGGAGCGCGTGGTGATCGCCGCGCCGCTGCCCTGGTCATGGCTGGGCATCCTCAGCGGCGCCGGCCTGGCGATCCTGGCGCTGGGCGTTGGGGACGATCGCTTCGGCATCCATGCCGAGAAAAAGCTCTACGGGCAGTTGCTGGTGATCGTCGGCCTTATGCTCTTCGGCCAGCGCCTCGATTCCGTCGTCTTGCCCCTGGTCGGGAGGCTGGATCTGGGCGGCTGGGCGTGGCCCGTCACGCTGCTCTGGTACCTGGGCTTTATCAACTCGATGAACCTGATCGACGGGCTCGACGGTCTTGCCAGCGGCATCAGCGTGATGGTCGCCGTCGCCCTGGCCGTGATCTCGCTGGCCGTGGGTGAATTCTTCTCCATGGTCTTCGCCGCCACGCTGGCCGGCTCGACCCTGGCCTTCTTCTATTGGAATATCCACAATCGCAAGATCTTCCTGGGCGATTCCGGCAGCATGTGGATGGGGCTGGTGCTGGGGACCCTGGCGCTGAACCTCAGCCAGCAGGCGGGCATCCCGCTGACGGTCCTGCTGGCTCCCATGATCGTGCCGATCTGGGACACGGGCACAACCATCGTCCGCCGCTACCGCAAGCGTTCCTCCATCTTCCAGGCCGATGACAGGCACCTGCACCATCGCCTCGTGCGGGTCGGTTTCAGCACCACCAGCGCGGTGCTTTTCCTGCTGCTGGTCACAGCCGGCGCCATTCTCTTCGCACTTTCGGATTTTCTCAAGGCGCCCTGGCTGGGGCTTCCGGCGCTGGCCTCCTGGCTCTGGTCTCTCCAGCTGGCGGCCATGCAGATGCGCCGCCAGCGGCGCGGCCTGCACCTCGATTCGTTCAGCGACGCTGTCTACATCCTGGGTTTCGATGACCGCCTCGACGGGCGCCTGCGGCAGACCGAACGCAGGCTGGTCGAGATCATCGATCTGCAATCGCAGCGCGAGCGGGTCGAGCAGCAGATGGCTGCCGCCAGCGGGGGCACCAGCGCGCCGCCGCGCGTCGTGGACCATGCCGCGGCGGTTGCGGCGCGGCGACGGACGGCGCGCGCGGAGCAGGCCGAGCGGACAGCGCGCCCGGACCGTCTCCCACGCGACGAAGGCCAGCAGGTCGATGTCCTTCTGCCCACTTCCAAAGACGTTTCTTGAGCGGCTGCGAGCCGCGCGCCCCTGCCGGATCGTCGAGATCGGCGCGGGCGACGGCGGCTTCGCCGCGGTCCTGGGCGGCCATGGCGCCTCGCCGTGGCGCATCGACCGGCGTCCTCCCTGGACCGGCTCGGCCGCGCAGGTTGTCGGCGACGCGCGCGAGCTGCCGTTGGGCGAGGGGACGGTGGACCTGCTGATCGCAGCCAATCTGCTGCGCCACGTGTGGCCGCCGCCGCGCGGCGAAGCTGTGCCGGCCGAATGGCTGCGGTGCCTCGCGGCGGGAGGAAAGCTCTACATCTTCGAGGACGAACCGACGGCCCGCCCGCGCGCGGCCCGCAACTACCGCGACCTGCAGGATTTCCTGGCCGCGGTCGATCCGGCGACCCGCCGTCCTTTGCTGCCGCGGGCGCGCTTCCTGGCCCGCGCCGCGCCCGGTCGGACCGGTTCGCGCTGGGAATGGGGCGTGCATCCGAACCTGCAGCCCGTCCGCTCGCCCGACAGCGTCATCGCCTGGCTGCGGGGAGGCGGCGGCGAGGCGGAAGGGCAAGCGCAGAGGCTGGCGGCCGCCATCGCGCGGCATGGGCTGGCCTACGGCGACTACTGGTGGGCATGCTGGACCGCGGAGGGGGGAAGATGAAGAGAGCGGCCTGGCTTCTGCCGGTCTTGGCGGCGGCCTGCCTCCTGAGCGCGCTGTTGCACGAGCTGGGCGGCGCCCCCTCGGCGGTCGACTGGCGCGCGCTCCGCGCGGTCGTGCTGGAGAGCGACGACTGGGGTCTGAGCGGCTTCTTCCCCAGCGCGGCCGAGGCGGCTGCGGTCGACCGGGCCGCGCTGGCGGCGGGGAACTTCCCCGCGCCATATTGGGGATCGACCCTGGAGGACAGCGCGGATGTGGCGCGGCTCGCCGGGCTTTTGGCCGAGCACCGCGGCGCCGACGGCCTGCCGCCGGTGCTCCAGGCGAACTACATCGTTTCCGCGCTTCACTATCGGGCAGCGCCGGACTCCGCCGCGTGGCGCCGCTACGACCTGCCGTCCCTGCCGCCGCGCTATGAGCGTCCCGGTCTCTGGAGCGCCGTCGACAGCGCACGGGCACGGGGTGTCTGGCGGGCCGAGTTTCATGGCTCTTTCCACTACGATGATCACCTGCGCCGGCGCGCGGTGGCGGCCGATCCGCGCGCGGCGGCCGCGGCGCGGCTGGGGGTGCTGCTCTTTCCGGGCAGCTCGCGGGCCTGGGAGTGGGGGCACTGGCGCGCGCGGGAAACCCTCGCCCAGGAGCTCGACCTGGCCCTCGGAGTTTTCAGGCAACGCTTCGGGCATGCCCCGGTCTCGATCTGCGCGCCGGACTACGTCTGGGACGGCCGCGCCGAAACGCTCTGGGCGCAGCGCGGGTTGAACATCATCCAGGCCAAGCGGGAGCAGCGACACCCGCGCTGGCCCGGCGGTTCCCTGGGAGAGCGTCTGCTCAAGGCGCTGGCCAGGATCCGGGACCGTTCCCTGCACCCGGGCCGCACCTACCTGGACCGCAACTGCCGGTTCGAGCCGGCCCAGCATCCGGGTGGGCCGGCGGCGGCGATCGCGCAGACCGTGGCCGAGGTCAAGCGGGCTTGGGCGGCCGGCCGGCCAGCGGTCATCGAGACTCACCGCGTCAACTACGTCAGTCTTGTCCCGGGTCAGGCAGAGGCCGGCCGATCGGCTTTGGCGAAGCTGCTGGAAGCTCTCCAGGAGACAGCCGGTCCGCCGCCGCTCTACCTGGTGGATCATGAAGTGGCGGAGCTGCAGCGCGCCGGGGTCAGCGTTTCACGACGCGGTTCGCGACTGGTGATGCGCAATCTCACCAGGACCCTGCGCCTGGCCTGCCTTCCCGATGGGCGCTTCGCGCCGCTGTCTCCGGGTATGACAGTTGTCCTGCCTGCCGATAATGCTGTGCCGCGAATATTGTTGCCGGCGGCTGCATCCCCATGATCGATCCGCACTTGGGGGGAATGGTGCTGGATCACGATAAAGCATTCAATCGCAATGGCTTTTCTCCTCTAGCAACATTTTCCGCGGCACAAGCCTCAGACTGAGCGCCTCGACCACGCCTGCTCGGCGCGAGCGACATTGGGGGATTGACCCCATTTTCATGTTCTGTTAGAATGATTTATCGTGAGATTGGAGTGGTTGGCATTCTTCTCCAACCCTCAGACCTCCTGCCGCTGGCATGTGGCTGGGCAACGGCGCCTCCGGTGGCGCCAACGATGAAGGAACATCGCCGAGCCGGTGGGAGGCCATCCCTGCCGTCTCGCCCCGATCGCACGGCGACGCGCCGCCGTCTTCCAGGGCTTCGCGGCCCATCAGGCGGCGCGGTCACGGCGCGGTCCGGCAGTGGAGGTTGACGCGGATGCCGATCCGGCCGCCTGGCCGCGCAGGCCGCATTCTCCTGTCGTCCTGGGTGACGCTGCTGCTTCTGCTGCCGTCGGGCCTGCGCGCGCCGGCCGAGGCCGCGTGGCGTCCTGACCGCGTGCTGGAATTCGTGTTCGGCGGCGATCCGCCGGCATGGCGCCACGCTCCGGGCGGCTGGCTGCCGGAGGCGGCAGACCTGCCGCTGCTCGCCGAGAGCGCTGCGCCGTGCGTGCCTTATCGTGATGTGCTTGTGCTGCTGCCGCTCGACACCTCCGTGCTGCGCGCGGCCTTCGTGCCGGAGGGGGTGGTGCCGGCTTCGCCCCCCGGCGCGCCGGCCGTGGCGGCCCCGCTGGCGGTCTCGACCGGCGACAGCGTCGCCGTCGCTCGCTTGCCTGTGGCTGGGGAGCACTTCCCAGGAATGTGGGGCGAACACCTGGGCACCGCGACCTGGCATGGGCATCGCCTGGCGACTTTCCGTCTCTACCCCCTCAGACTCGAGCGCGACCGTCCGGACGGCGATTGGAGCGGAGCGCTGTGGGCCGGTCGCCTGCGTCTCGAACTGGAATTGGCCCCCGGCGAGCCGGCGGTGCGGCGGCAGCGCGATCCCGCGGGCGAGACGGCAGCTTTGAGAGCGCGCCTTGCCGAGCTGGTGCACAATCCGGAGGAGCTCGCCCTGTACCCGCCGCCACCCTCGCCGGCTGCCGACCCGGGCGGCGGCGCTGAGGGTGCGGCCCAGGCCGACTGGGCGCCCAACCTGTCCGGTCCGGCGGTCGAAATGCTGATCGTGACCGGCGCCGCCTTGGCCGGCGAGTTCCAGCGGCTGGCGGATCATCGCACCGCACGCGGCGTGCCCGCGGTCGTGCGCACCATCGACGACATCCTGGCCGGATACCCCAGCGGCGGCGACGCGCCGGAAACGCTGCGGCGCTACCTGCGCGACGCCTACCAGCTCTGGGGCACCAAGCATGTCCTGCTGGGCGGGGATGTCGACGTGGTGCCGACGCGGCGCATCCTCAACACTCTCTACCCGCCGGGACAGGGCACGGAGATGCCCGTGGATCTCTACTACGCCTGCCTGGACGGGGACTGGAACGCCGACGGTGACGAATGGCTATGCGAGCCCTTCATCAGCACCAGCGATCCCGGCGACGACGCCGACCTGGCCGCTGAACTGCTGGTGGGACGCCTGCCGGCCCGCACGGCGGCCGAGGCGGCGGTGCTGGTCGACAAGGTCCTGCAGTACGAGCAGCAGGGCGGCGCGCATCAAGGGCGGATGCTGCTGCTGAGCGAGGTGCTCTTCCCGAGCGACTGGTCGGCTGGCCAGCCGATCGTCGAGGACGGCGCGGCCTACAGCGAGACCATGCTTGCCGAGGTGTTCACGCCCGCGCCGGCGGCGCCGCATCCGGTCCGTCTGTACGAGGCGCACAGCCAATGGCCCGGCGCCCACCCGCAGACGCGCGCGGCGGTGATCGATTCCCTCAACCGCGGCGATTACGGGCTGGTCAATCACATCGGCCATGGCTTCTACTACAACATGTCGGTGGGCGACCAATCGCTCGATCTGGCGGCGGCCGCGGGTCTGCGCAACGGGAACGACACCTTCGTCCTGACCAGCCTGAACTGTTCGTCGTCGGCCTTCGATTACAACTGCATCCTGGAGCGCTTCCTGCTCAATCCCCTGGGCGGAGCGGTGGCGACGCTGGGTTCGGTGCGCGCCGCCTTTCCCAACACGGCCGCGCGCTACCAGTTGGAGTTCTATCGCGGTCTGCTGCTCGGCGGCGCCGCGACCCTGGGCGAGGCGGTGGCGGCCAGCCGGCTGCCTTTCGACGGCCTGACGGCCTACAACACCACCGAGCGTTGGACCCATTTGACGACCGCGCTGCTGGGCGATCCCGCGCAACATGTGCGCACGATGGCGCCCGCGGGGGTGGACGTCGAGGCACCGTCGCAATTGGCGTACGGGGAGCAGGTCGTGCCGGTGCGCATCACGCGGGCCGGCGCGCCGGTGCCGGGTGCGCTGGTGTGTCTGGAGCAGACGGGCAACGACTACGCGCGCGGTCGCACGGACGCCGACGGCCGGGTCTGGCTCACCCTGACGGTGAAGTCCCCGGCGGCGGTGGCGCTGCGCGTCACCGCGCCGAACGCGCCGCTGCTGGATCTGGCGCTGCCCGTCACGCCGGCGGCGCAGCCGTACGTGCGCCTGGCGGCGGCGGCGATCGTCGATGACGGCACGCTCGGCTCGCACGGCAACGGCGACGGCGTGCCGAATGCCGGCGAGACGCTGGCCCTGATCCTGACCCTGCGCAACGATGGCACCGCGCCCAGCGGCGCGGCAGCGACCGTGCTGCTGGCCGGAGCGTCGGGCGCCGAGGTTCTGGACGGCGCCGCCACGCTGGCGGCTCTGGCTCCCGGCGGCAGCGCCGTGGCCTCACCGCCGTTGCGGGTGCGCATTGCCGCCGACGTGCTCGACGCGGCGATGCTGCCGCTGGAGCTCGGCGTGGCCGACGGCGCGCGCCTTTACCGCGACCGACTCGCGCTGCAGCCTCGGGCGCCGACGCTGCAGATAGGTCTGCTCACCGCGCACGACCACCCGCATGGCGACGGCGACGGGCTGATCGAACCGGGCGAGATCATTTCGGTGCGCTTCATCCTGCTCAACACCGGCGGAGGCGCCGCCGCGGGAGTGACCGGCCGCGTGGAGAGCGCTGATTCCCGAATGCAGATCGTGGCCGGCGAGGACGCCTGGCCGTCGATCCCGCCCCTGGCCGAGATCTCCTCGCCAGTCGGTTTTCTGCTGCGCCCCCTGGTGGTCGCCAACGACGTCAAGGCCACGCTGCATCTGACCGACGCCTATGGGCGGACGTGGAGCCATGTGTTCGACCTGGTGGCGCCGGGCCAGGCGCAGGTCAATGCGATCACCGCGCCGGCGACGGGAGAGGTGCTGTTGCGCTGGACGCCGTTGCCGCTGGCCGATCTGTTCGGATACCACGTCTACCGCGCCGACGCGCCGATGGGGGACTATGCGCGCCTGACGTCGCTGCCGATCACCGGCGGCACCTTCTACCGCGACACGGGTCTGCCGCCGTTGACGCGTTTCTACTATCGCGTGGCAGCGGTCGACTCGTCGCGGCAGGCCGGGCGGCAATCGCTCACCGCGGTCGTGAGCACCGTGCCCGCCGAAGCGCCCGGCTTCCCCCTGCCGCTGGCGGCCGAGACTTCCAGCCATGCCGCGGTGGGCGATGTCACCGGCGACGGGCGACCGGAAATCATCCTGGCCGCCGACCACGTCTATGTCTGGAACGCCGACGGCGTCGAACTGCGCGACGGCGACAACGATCCCTCCACCTCAGGGCCCTTCAACGATCTGTCCGGGTTGTGGGGGCCGGCCGGCGTGGCGTTGGGCGATCTGACGACCCATCCTGGATTGGAGATCGTGACCTCCTATCGCACCGGAAAGCAAGTTTACGTCTACCAGGGAGACGGCACGATCGCGCCCGGCTGGCCGCGGACGATGACGAACTGGAATTGGGCGGCCCCCGCGCTTGGCGACCTGGACGGCGACGGCGACCTGGAGATCGTCGTCACCACGGTCGACGGCCGCACCTACGTCTGGCACCACGACGGCAGCGATTTCCACGACGGCGATGGCAACCCCGCGACCATCGGACTTTTCCAGATCCGCCCGCAGGAGTGGTACTCGTTCTGTTCGCCGGCGCTGGCCGATCTGACGGGCGACGGCCGGCTGGAGATCGTGCTCGGCACGCGCTACTCCGACAGCACCGCGGACCGCATCCACGCGCTGCGCAACGACGGCAGCGACGCCCCGGGGTGGCCTGTGATCTTGGCGGCCAACGCCGACATGCTCTGCAGCCCGGCGGTGGGGGACCTGGACGGCGACGGGTCGCTGGAAGTGCTCCTGATCACCGAGAACGACCGCCTGCACGTGCTCAATGCCGACGGCACGCCGCGCCCGCCTTTCCCCATCGTCTTCGTCGCCAACAACGCCAGCTCGGGCACGAGCTGCCCTTCACCGGCGCTGGCGGATTTCGACGGCGACGGGGTGCTGGAAATCGTCGCCGTCTCCGTGACCAACGCGCGGCAAGCGGAGATCCACGTGCTGAACCTGCAGGGCCAGAACCTGCCGGGGTGGCCGCGGGCGGTGGCAGGTGCGTCGGAATCGTCGCCCATCGTGGGCGACCTGACCGGCGAAGGGACCCCCGCGGTGCTGTTCGGCATCGGCGGCGCCGACGACAGCACGCCGAATCTGCTCTACGCGCTGCGCGCCAACGGCGGCGCGGTGCCCGGCTTCCCGCTGCAACTGGACGGCCCGATCCGCCCCGCGCCGACCCTGGCCGATCTGGATGGCGACGGCAAGGTGGAGATCGTCTACGGAGGGTGGGATCTGCGCCTGCATGTCTGGGACTTGCCGGCGGTCTGGTCGCCCGCGCGCATGCCGTGGCCGACGTTCAAGGGCAATGTCCAGCGCACGGGTGTTCATGCGCGTCCGGCCTTGACGGACGTCCCGGCGGAGGCATCGTCGCCGGCGGCGCCATCGCTGTCGCAGAACCATCCGAACCCGTTCAATCCCCGCACGCGGATCGCCTTCAACGTGCCCGCCGGCGCCCCGGGCCGCGTGCGCCTGTCCATCTACGATCTCAAGGGACGTCTGGTGGCGCGCCTGGTGGATGGCCCGCTGGCCCCCGGGACGCACGGCGTCGAGTGGTCGGGCCTCGACGGCGCCGGCCGGCCCGCGGCCAGCGGCGTGTATCTGTATCGGCTGGAAACGCCGGGAGGCCGCTGCGAGCGCCGCATGGTGCTGGTGCGATAGCGCCGGCGGAAGGGGCGGAAGGCGGCCGATCGGTGCCGGGGAAGGTCCGAGATTGACCGGCGCGGGGATCGGTGTTACAATGATCGAACCTGCCCGCGTACCTTGCGGCGCGGCGCTTCTGAGGAATCCCCGGGGAGGGTAGGAACGGCCAGCACTGGTTAACGGACATCGGAGGGCGCGCGCTCGCTGGGCGCGCTCCATGCGCGGCACGACGTTCTTGATCCCTGAGGGGCCGATGGCTTTCCTCATCCGGTTTTGCTGATGATGACGGACCGCCGGCCGCTTGGTCCGACGGCGCCGCTTTTCCATCCCGACGGGAGGGCTTCCATGCTTGCGATGCGACGTTTCCGCCCGGTGATTCTGGCCCTGGCGGCGCTCGGCGCCGCCGCCGCGACCGGAGGACCGTCCGGCGCCAGCGCCGGCGACGGTTCTGCTCTGCTGATCCACGAGGGCGTCTTCGCCGTGGAGGACCTTTCCTGGCAGCGCCTGGATGGCGGCGCCTTCGCGCCGCGCCTGCCGGGCGTCCGCACGCTGAACGAAGCTGATCGGCCGCTGCTCGGGGTGCAATCCCTGCAGTTGCTGGTTCCCGCTGGCGCGGCGGTCGACGGCGTCGAGATCGTGCCCTTGCAGACCCGGCGCGTGCCGCTGCCTGGGCGCCTGCAGGGCGGCCTTCCCTTGACCAGCAGCGAGGGCGTGGCCGTGGCGCAGGCGCGGCTCAAGGAGGACGCAGGGCGCTGGCCGAGCGTCTGGGGCGAGTTCGCCGGCGTCCAGATTTACCGCGGTTTCCACCTGGCGGGCGTCCTGGTCTATCCCTTCCGCGCCGTGCGCGACGCCGCGGGCCAGTGGAGCGAATTGGAGCTGCTCGAGCGCTACGCGGTGCGCCTGAGCACGGGCGCGAAGGCCCTGGCGCCGGCTGAAACGGCGGTGCGCGAACGCTGGGTGCCGGGCGAGCGGACCCGCGTCGAAGCCAGGCTGCGCGGCCTGGTGGCCAATCCCGCGGCGCTCGCCGGCTACGCTCGCGCCGACGGCGAGGTCATTCCCGAGCCCGCGGGCGGATTCGCGCCCAGCCGCACGCCCAGCATCGATGGCAGTTCCGTGCGCCTGCTGATCATCACCGGCGATGCGCTGGCGAGCGAGTTCCAGCGGCTGGCCGACCACAAGACCGCGCACGGCTATCCGGCCGTGGTCAAGACCGCCAGCTGGATCGCCGCCAACTACCGGCAGGGCGCCGATCTGCAGGAGACCATGCGTTTCTTCATACGCGAGGCGTACGCGCGCTGGGGCGTGGAGTACGTGCTGCTGGGCGGCGACACCGACGTGCTGCCGGCGCGCTTCGTCACCAGCAATTACTACCCGCCGGGCGGCACAACAGACATCCCCGCCGACCTGTACTTCGCCTGCCTGGACGGCAACTGGAACGCGGACGGCGATTACATCTTCGGCGAGCCGTACTACAGCTACCTCTATCCCGGCGACAACGCGGATCTGGCGGACGAGGTCTACCTCGGGCGCGCCACGGTCAGCACGCCCGCGGCCGCGGCGGTGTTCGTCGACAAGGTCATCGCCTATGAGGAGAAGGGGCCCGGCGCGACGCATCTGGACAAGATGCTGTTCGCGGCCGAGGTGCTGTTCCCTTCGAACTACACGCCGGGCGGCACAATCACGCTCGACGGCGCCACGTTCGCCGATCAGATCTACAACAACTACCTGCTTCCGTGCACCGCCATGACCGCCACCCGCATGTACGAATCGTACCCGCTGTGGCCCGGGTCGGTCCCGCTGACGCGCGCGGCCGTGATCGACCAGCTCAGCAGCGGCCAGTACGGCGTCGTCAACCAGATCGGGCACGGCTACTACTTCAACATGAGCGTCGGCGATGCCAACTTCACGGTCGGCGACGCCGATCTGCTGCACAACGGCCAGAACACCTTCCTGCTCTATGCGCTGAACTGCGCCTCGGCGGCGTTCGATTTCGCCTGCCTGATGGAGCGCTTCGTGCAGAACGCCCAGGGCGGTTCGGTGGCCTCGATCGGCGCCTCGCGCGCCGCCTTCCCCTACACCTCCAACGACTACCAGGGCGAATTCTTCTCCCAGCTGTTCTGCGGCGCCACCACGCGCCTGGGCGAACTGATGAGCCTGTCCCGCCTGCCCATGCTGGCGGAAACGTATTTCAACACCGTCGACCGCTGGACCTTCATGTGCTACACCCTGCTGGGCGATCCCAGCCTGGCGCTCTGGACCGGCGCCCCGCGCACGCCCGTGGTGACGGCGCCGTCCTCCCTGTCCGCCGGGGCCCAGACCGTGCCGGTCAACGTGACCGCCGGCGGCTCGCCCGTGGCGGGCGCGGTGGTGTGCCTGGCCAAGGAGGGGGACGATTACGCCTGGGGGACCACGGATCTCGCGGGCAATTGCACGCTCGCCTTCACGCCCACCAGCGGCGGCACGGCTCTGCTGACCGTCTCGGACGCCAACGTGGCCATGACCCGGCGCAGCGTGCCAATCAGCACGTCTGGCGCCTACATCGCCCTGGACAGCGTCACGATCGTGGATGACGGCAGCGGCGGCACGGTGGGCAACGGCGACGGCCGTCTGGACGCCGGCGAAACCGTGGCGCTCTGGCCGCGCTTCCGGGACACCGGTTCAGGCGGCGCGCTCAACTGCGCGGCGGTGCTGGCGGGAGGCGGGCCGGGCGTGACCATCGTCGACGCGACCGCCGCCGTGGGCAACGTGCCCTCAGGCGGTTTCAAGAACGCCGTCGACCCGTTCGTGATCCAGCTGGCGGCCGGCCTGACCGACGGCACCTTCGCGCCCTTCCAGCTCACGGTCACCGCGGGCGGCGGCGGCAGCTACGCCAGCGAATGGACGCCGGTCGTGCTGGCGCCCGAGGTGGAGGCGATCGCCCTCTCCTGGTCGGACATCGCCTACGGCGACGGCGACGGCGTGCGCGAGGACAACGAACGCCTGACCATCCAGGTTACGCTGAAGAACTTCGGCGCCGGTCTGTCGCGGCCCTTGACGGCACGGTTGCGGACGGCCGATCCCTCGGTCACGCTCTACGACACCGCCGCCACCGTCGCGCCCCTGGCGCTGCTGGGCAGCGGGCAGCTGTCGACGCCGTTTTCTCTGGCGATGGCCAACGTCGCGGCCAATCCCTGGTCCTGGGTGCTCTTCACCGACGACCGGGGCCGCACCTTCCGCCACAACTTCCGGCTCAACCCGCCGGCGGCGCCCAGCGGCCTGGAATCGCAGAGCGCGCAGGGACCCGGCGTGATCACCCTGCGTTGGCTCCCCATGTCGGCGCCGGGCCAGCGCGGCTACAACGTCTACCGCAGCACGCAGACGACCGGACCGTTCACGCGTGCCAACGGCGACCTCATCAACGGCGTGTCGTACTTCCGCGACACCGGCCTGCAGCTGCTGACGCAGTACTATTACCGCATCACCGCCGTCGATTCTTCGCTGGTCGAGGGGCCGTTCTCCCTGACCATCGCCCAGAGCACAAACCCCGCCGAGGCTCCCGGCTTCCCGCTGCCTTTCCCCAAGGAAACCAGCGGCCACGCGGCGGTCGGCGACATCAACGGCGACGGCGTCCTCGATGTGGTGCTGGGCGCGGAGAAGATGTACGCCTGGAACGCGCTGGGTCAGGAGCTGCTCGACGGCGACGACAACGCCCAGACCCACGGCCCCATCTCGCCCATCACGGGCAACTGGGGCCCGGCCGGCATCGCGCTGGCCCACCTGGACGACCAGCCGGGCCTGGACATCGTGGCCGTGGAGCGCAACACGCTCAAGGTCTACTGCATGCGCTGGGATGGGACGCCGCTGCCCGGCTGGCCGCAGAGCCTGGTCGGCAACTGGGCCTGGGCGACGCCGGCGGTCGGCGACGTCGACGGCGACGGCGAGCCCGAGATCGTGGTCAACGGCCTGAACGGCCGCACCTACGTCTGGCACAAGGACGGCACCGAGCTGCGCGACGGCGACAACAATTCCAACACCAACGGCGTCTTCGTCTACCGCAGCGAGGCGCAGAGCGAGTGGTGTATGAGCTCGCCGGCGCTCTTCGACATCGACGGCGACGGCGCCTGCGAGATCATCTTCGGCAGCAAGCTGCTCTCGCCCGCCCAGAACTACCTGTACGCCTACCGCTTCGACGGCACGCAGCCGGCGGGCTTCCCCTATCCGGTGGGCGGTCGCATCGCCTGCAGCCCCAGCGTGGCCGACGTCAACAACGACGGCATCTGGGAGATCGCCTTCGTCTCCGCCAACGGCCAGCTGCATCTGCTGCAGCAGAACGGGACGCCCTATCCCGGCTTCCCGGTGGCGATGACCGCGAACGATCTGTCGGCCAGCCCCTCCTGTCCCAGCCCGGCCTTCGGCGACTTCACCGGCGACGGCCGCCTCGAGCTGGTGGCGGTTTCGACGGTCAACGCGACCAACGCCACGCTGCGCATCTACAGCACCAACACCGCGGCCGGCACCTCGGGCCAGATCCTGCCAGGCTGGCCGCGCAGCGTGGGCGGCGCCTCGGAGTCGAGCCCGGTCGTCGGCGACCTCAACGGCGACGGGCAGTTGGACATCTTGCACGGGGTCGGCGGCAGCGACGAATCGACCGCCGACAACATCTACGCCTTCCGGGCGGACGGCACCATGCTGCCCGGCTTCCCGATCACCCTGGGCGGGCCGATCCGCCCGGCGGCGATCATCTGCGATTTCGATCTCGACGGCGACGTCGACATCGTCTACGGCGGCTGGGACCTGCAGCTGCACGTGTGGGACATGCCCTTCGCCTACGATCGGCGGGCGGTTCCCTGGGGCACCTTCCGCGGGCATCACACGCGCGACGGCGTGTTCCGGCCGACCGCGCTGGTGGACGTGCCGCCAGACGCGGCGCCGCCGCCGCTCTCGCTGCTGCTGCCGCAGAACCACCCCAACCCGTTCAATCCGGCGACCACGATCCGGCTGCATCTGCCGGGCACGGCGGGGCAGCGCGTGCCGCTGAAGCTGGCGATCTACGACGTGCAGGGGCGGCTGGTGCGCGTGCTGCACGACGGCGACGCCCCGACCGGGTGGCTGGCCTGGACGTGGGACGGCTGCGACGGCTCCGGCCGCCGGCAGGCGAGCGGCGTCTACTTCGCGCGGGCCCGCAGCCTCGAACAGGCGCTGACGCGGAAGATGATGATGGTTAAGTAAGTCGCCTCTGGAGGCCGGCGCCGCGCTGGCGGCGTTTGACGGCGGGCCCCCCGCTGCGTACCATCACTCCCCGGCCCCTCCCCGGCGGGAGGGGCCGCGGCTTGGTGGCCGGCGCCGCGCGGGCGTCCGGCGCGGCACGGGGGAGGGGCGATTGCCATCCTGCTCCGCCATGTGGAAACGGCGGCGGCCGATCGGCGCCGCCGCGGTGGCCATCGCCCTGGCGGCAGCCGGTTGCGGCGGGGGCCGGAGTCCCGGCCCCGCGCCCGAGGGCGAGCCCGTGCCCGGCGGCACCGCGGTCATCGCCTTCCCCGCCGACCCGGACGTCCTGAACTCCCTGATCCATGCCTCGTCCTTCTCCGGCCAGATCCTCTCCCTGCTGCAGGTGGGGCTGCTGGAGATGGCCGAGGATCAGACCTGGATTCCGGCCATCGCCCGCGATTGGCTTTTCGGGCCGGACAGTCTCTCGGTGACCTTCCGGCTGCGCCCCTGGCGCTGGTCGGACGGCGCGCCGCTGGGCGCGCGCGACGTCGCCGCCACCTACCGGCTGTTCATCGATCCCGCCGTGGGCAGCCCGCGCGCTGGCGGGCTGGAGGCTATCGCCGGCGTCGCGGTCGTCGACGAGGCCACCGTGCGCTACGATTTCAAGCGGCGCCTGGCCGATCCGCTGTTCCCGACGGCGCACGCCATCCTGCCGGCGCACCGGCTGGCCGAGCTCGACCCGGCGGTGGTGCGCAGCTGGCCGCTGAACGAGCGGCCGCTCGCCAGCGGCCCCTTCCAGCTGGCCAGCTGGACGCGCAACCGCGAGCTGGTGCTGGTGCGCAACCCGCATTATCCGGGAGAGCCGGCGCGCCTGGACCGGCTCGTGTTCCGCATCATCCCGGACGAGACCGCGCGCCTGGTCGAGCTGGAGACCGGCGGCGTCGATTTCATGGAGGAGCTGCCGGCGCCGGCGGCGGCGCGTATGGAGGCGGGCGGCCAGGTGGTCGTGCACCGGCTGTCCGGCCGCTACATCGGCCAGGTGCAGTGGAACCTTCGCGACCCGCGGTTCGCCGATCGCCGCGTGCGGAGGGCTCTCTCGCTGGCGATCGATCGCCAGGGCATCGTCGACCGCCTGCTGCTGGGCTACGGACGGGTCGCCAGCAGCCCCATCCCGCCCGCGCTCTGGGCGCACGCGGTCGCGCCGCCTCCCGAACCCTACGCGCCGGACGCGGCCCGGACGCTGCTGGAGGAGGCGGGCTGGCGAGACGGCGACGGCGACGGCGTGCGCGAACGCGACGGCCTGCGCCTGGCCTTCACGCTGGTGACGCGGCGCGGCGATCCGGTGCGCGAGAACGCCGCCGTGATCATCCGCGAGAACCTGCGCGCGGTCGGCGTCGCGGTGCAGATCCGCGCTCTGGAGCTGAGCGCCGCCGTCGACGAAGTGAGGCGAGGCCGCTTCGACGCGTACCTGGGTCTGTTCCAGGCGCGCATGGCGGTGGATCCCTCGGCGCTGCTGCATTCGAGCGCCGGCGATCGCTTCAACTACGGTGGTTACAAGAGCGCGGAGGTCGATTCCCTGCTGCGGCTAGGCCTTTCGCTTGCCGACCGCGCGCGCGCCCTGCCGGTCTGGCGGCGCCTGCAGGAGGTCGTGGCCGCCGACTCTCCCATCGCCTTCCTTTATTACCCCGACATCCTGGTGGGAGCGAGCCGGCGGCTGCGCGCCGTGCGGCCGCACGTGCTGTCGCCCTATCAAAACGTTACCGAATGGTGGATCGCCCCGGGAGACCGGCGGGGCGCCTTCCCCGACTCCAGCTCGCCCTGAGCGCGGCCGTTTGCCGCCGTGGCATTCCGCCGTATCTTGATGGCATGGAAGGGCACTGTCGGCAGCGGTTGGCGATGGAGTGGCGGCGGCCGGGGCTGGTGGCCGCCCTGGCCGCTTGCGCCCTGCTCTCCGGCTGCGGGCAGACCGGGGATCCCGGCCAGCCGGGGGATTCGCGCATCAGCTTCCTGCCGGTCGAAAACCAACTGACCGTGCTCTACGGCGGCGTTCAGCAATTCGCCGTCACCGCCGAGACCGGGCCGCCCCCCGCCGCGGTGTTCAGCCGGGGCGACCAGGTGCTGGGCAGCGGGGCGAACTATTATTACCACCCGGAGCGGGTGGGACCCGATTCGCTGCGCGCCGTGGTTGTCCTGCCCGACACGACTCTGCGGCGCGATTGGCGCATCTGGGTCGATGGCGGCTACGGAGACCGCCCGGCGCCCGTGGCGTCGCTGCAGGTGGGGATCGGCGAGGCGCCCGGCACGCTGCGCGTCTCGTGGACGAGGCCGCCGGCGGTCCTCTGCCCGCGGCCGCTCGCGCGCTACCATGTCGCCTACGCTCTCGATGCCGCCCCGACGGAGGAGAGCTGGGATGACGCCGTCGTGCTGGAGGTCGTGCCCCACATCGAAGGGGCGGTGGGGTATCTGCGCCAGTACGCGGCGCTGCCGGAAGGCAGAACCGTCTACGTGGCCGTGCGCGCCGAGGACACGGACGGCCAGCTCTCGCCCCTGGGGTTGGTGCAGCCGCAGCGCGTCGCCGGCAGCTTCCGCATCTCGGGCGTTCTGGTCGATGAGTCCGGAATGCCCTTGCCGGGCCTCAGCGTGAGCGTCGGCGACTGCGACGGCTGCCGCGCCCTGACGCAGACCGATGGCGGCTTTTCGTTGGGCCTGTTCCGCGATGTCGACGGGTTCGTGCTGACGGCCCGCGACGAGAACCTGTCCGGTCCGGTGGGAGAGTTCTACGACTTCAGGTCGGACACGTTGAGAGCCTCGACACCCTACCCCATGGAAATCGTGATGATCCGCGCGCGGGGCCTGGACGCGGCGTGCGGAACCGCCTACGAGAACGATTTCCTGACCTACTTTCGCGCCATGACCAACACGGGCGCCCCCAACCTTTACACGCTGCGCAAGTGGGATAGCCACCCCATCCGCTACTGGACCCAGGAGGCCTCCGCGTCCGCGGGCTATGCCTACGCGCCGATCGCGCGGGAGGCGGCATCGGCCTGGAACCAGAAGCTGGGCGCCGATTATTACGTCGAGACGCCCGACAGCGCGGACGCCCAGCTGGTGATCCGATATCAGACCATGCCGGCGCAGTTGCTGGCGCTCACCTCGCTCACCGACCCTCCTGGCCGCATCAACGAGTATGTGCCGCGCCGCATGCTCATCCAGGTGCACGATGCCATCGCGGACCCGGCCTACGCCCGCGGCATCCTGCTGCATGAACTGGGGCACGCGCTCTGCCTGGGCGCGCACAGCGCCTGCGGCGGGTCGCCCCCGGTGCACATCATGGTGGTGGGAGCCCGCGTTGTGCCGTTGGGGGAGCCGCTGGCCGGCGCCATCGGCCAGGACGAAGCGGCCGCGGTGAGGCTGCTGAGCCGGTTGCCGCAGTTGATGGACATGCGGCAGTATCTGCGCGATTGATCCGACGCCCGCATACTTCCTTGACGGTAACGTTGACATCCGGCGCGCGTCGGGCTATGGTGGGCCGGTCCCGTCGTAAGGTAATATCCGTCGCCTCGCGCGACACCACCCGGAGGTAGCTGCATGCCCCGCGCCAAGAAGGTATTGGCGACCGATCTGAGCCTCGCCGAGCTGAAGCAGTTGGTGGCCATGAAGGAGCAGAGCGCTGCGCTGGAGGAGCGCAAGGCGGAATTGGAACAGGAACTGGCCCAGGTCGAAGCGGCGCTGCGCCGCGTGCTGGCGGGTGGCAAGGCGGCCGTGGGCGCGTCGCGGCGCGGCGGGCGCAAGAAGGCGGGCCGTCGCGCCGCCGCGGCGCCGGCCAAGCCGAGGCGCCGGGGCGCCAAGGCCGTCGCCAAGAAGGCCGGTCGCCGGGCTGCCAAGGTGGGCAAGAAGACCAAGCGCGCGGCTGCGGGCAGGCGCGTCAAGACGGCGCCGCGCCGCCGCGCCGGTGCCGGCAAGCCGACGCTGCAAGAGGTCGTGGCCGGCCTGATCCGCCAGAACGGAGGGCCTCTGGCGTTCCAGGACATTCTGGGGACCATCCAGAAGCAGCGCCTGGTCGCCACCAAGAGCGGCAACTTCGCCAACGTGCTGCGGCGAACGCTGTCGACCAGCAAGCTGGTCAAGCGGGTCGCGCGCGGCACCTACGGTCTGGCGCAGTGACATCGCACCGGCGGAGCGCAGCGGCGGCCCGGGACGGCCGCCGCTCGCTTTGCGCGGCGGGCGGTCCGCGGTTCAGCCGGGCGGCCAGCGGAGGGCACGGCCTCCCAGCAGGTGCAGATGCAGATGCGGCACGGACTGACCGCCGTCGGGCCCGCAATTGACGACCCAACGGTAGCCTCCCGGCGCCAGGCCCAGCTCCGCCGCCAGCCGGGCCGCCATCAGCGTCAGGCGTCCCATCATCGCGGCGTCGGCGGGCGTCAGCTCGGCAGGCGAGCCCACGTGGCGGCGCGGAATGATCAGGACATGGGTGGGCGCCTGCGGGTTGATGTCGTGGAAGGCAATGAACTCGTCGTCCGCTGCGGCTTGGCGGCAGGGGATCCGTCCGGCCGCGATTGCACAGAACAGGCACTCGGCCATGGCGCTCCTTTCCGGCTGGGCAATGCCGCTCCCGCGCGAAGCGGCGCCCCACGCTAGCACGCGCCGCCGGCGCCTGGCAACGGTGGTGGCGTGAAGCGCATCCTGGCGGTCGGCTACAATTCCTGGGACGTCATCGTCCCGCTGCCGGCGCCGCCGCCGCGCGACGGCAAGCTGGAGGTGGCGGCCATCGTGATGACCGGCGGCGGACCCGCCGCGACGGCGGCCTGCGCCTTGGCGCGGCTGGGCGCGCGCGTCCGGCTGGTCACCCCGCTCGCCGACGATCCGCCGGGCGAGCAGCAGCGCCGCGATCTGATCGCCTCCGGGGTCGACATCTCCCTCAGTCCGGCCCGCCCCGGCTGCGCCACGCCGCGCGCGGTGATCCTGGTCGCTGCCGACAGCGGCGAACGCGCCATACTGTTCGCCCGCGGCGGGCTGCCGCCGCTGGCCATCGACGAGATCGATCCGTCCTGGTTGGACCAGGCCGATCTGCTCTACTGCGACGGGCACGAACCGGCAGCGGCCACGGCTCTGGCGGCGGCGGCCCGCGCGCGTGGCCTGCCGGTGGTTCTGGACGCCGGCACCGCGCGCGCCGGCAGCGACGAGCTGGCCGCGGGCTGCACCGATGTCATCTCGTCGTCCGTTTTCGCGCCCGCGCTGACCGGCCGGTCCGATCCCGTCGCGGCGCTGCGGGCTCTGGCGGCGCTGGGCCCCGCGCGCGTCGCCATGACCTTCGGCGCTGCCGGCTGCCTCGCGCTGATCGACGGCCAGCCGGTGCACGTGCCGGCCTTCCGGGTCGAAGTGGTGGACACCACCGGAGCCGGCGACGCCTTCCATGCCGGGTACGCGTTCGCCCGGGCTCTGGGAATGCCGTTTCTGGCCTGCCTCGAATTCGGCGGCGCCGTGGCGGCGCTCAAGTGCCGCGCCTATGGAGGCCGCCACGCCCTGCCGTCCCTGGCCGAGGTGCAGCGGCTGCTGCGCGCCGGCGAGCGCCGGACCGAGACACCGCCCGTCTGACCGGGCTGAGCGCCGCCCCCGCCCGCGCCGTTGACATCTCGATGCATGTTCGCTAAAATTTCGCCATCAGCCCCGCGCGCTCCGCGCGGGCGGGACCACGTTGCGCCTGTTTCGGCGCGAGCAGGAGGGCGCCATGGCTTTGACCCGCCGCCAGGCCGAGATCCTGGAATTCATCCGCGACCACACGCGACGGCGCGGCTACGCGCCCACGCTGGCGGAGATCGCCCAGCGGTTTTCGCTCTCCTCGGTGGCCACCGTGCACAAGCACGTCAGCCTGCTGGCCGCGCAAGGCTTCCTGCGGCGCGATCCCAACGCGCGGCGCGGGATCGCGGTGGTGGCAGGGAGGAGCGGCGCGGCCCGGCGCGTGCCGCTGCTGGGCGCGGTGGCGGCCGGGCGTCCCATCGAGCCGTTGACCGCCGCCGAGGAACTGGAGCTGCCGGAGGGGTGGCTGGGCCGGACGCGGACCTTCGCGCTGCGCGTGCGCGGCGACTCGATGATCGAGGAGCACATCAGGGATGGCGATGTGGTCATCGTCGAGGAGCGCGAGACCGCGCGCAACGGCGAGACGGTCATCGCCCTGGTCGACGGCGACTCGGTGACGGTCAAGCGCTACCAGCGCGAGGGCGCTCTGGTGCGGCTCGAACCCGCGAATCACCAACTGGCGCCGCTGGTCCTGCCCGAGGAGAGGGTGCGTGTGCAGGGGGTGGTCATCGGTGTCCTGCGGCGCTTCTGACGCCGCCGCGGGCGCGGTTCCACGCTGCCTCCTGCACCTGCGCGGGCCGGGTCCCCGCGCGACCGGTCCGCCCGTGGAACCGGACTGGACGCGCTGGACGCCGGCCTGGGAGCGGGGCGACGGGGGAGTCTTTCTCGACCTGACCGGTAGCGGTCGCCTGCTGGGCGAGGGCGCGGACGGGCCGCAGCGCGTTTGCCGGGAGGTGGCGGAGCAGTGGCCCGTGGCCGCGGCGGGCGTGGGCCCGACGCGGCTGACGGCCGCGTTGGCCTCTGGCCTGGCCGCAGCCTGGCCGGGCGCAACCGGCGCCGGAGCGAGCCTGCTGGTCTTGGCTCCGGGCGGCGGCGCGGCTTTCCTCGCGGGCTTTCCCCTGGAGGTGCTCGCGCGCCGGCACGTCGCGGCCGTCACGGCCCTGCGCCGCTTCGGCGTGCGCACGCTGGGCGAGCTGGGAGCGGTGCCGGAACAGTTGCTGAAGGCCACGTTCGGCGAGGAGGGTGCGCAACTGGCCCGCGAGGCGCGCGCCGGCGACGAGCGCCCGCTGGCGGGCGCGCCGCTCGCCGAGGGGGTGGTGGCGAGGGCCCGATTCCGGAGCCCGCTGGCGGGGCGGGCCGGGCAATCTGCGTTGCGGCGGGCGCTGGCGGTCCGCGCCCTGCTGGCCTGCCCCGAAGGACCGGGCGGCTGGCTCTGCTGGCGGCTGCACGCCCGTTGGGGTGAGGGGGCGGAGCCGGCCGCGGTGGAGGCTCCGGGCTGCGGGCCGCCGACCCTGCGCGCCTGGCTGCGTCTGCTGGAGGCGCTGTGGCGTCGCCTGCCAGAGCGGCGTCGCGGCCTGCTGGCGCTGGAGCTGTCGGCGGGCCCGCGGCGGCCGGCGCCGCCGCGGCAGGGCGACCTCTTCGGCGACCCCGAGGCGGGCGAGCGCCGCCTGGCCGCCGGCTGGGCCCATTGGCGGGCGAGAAGTCCGCGCGGCCTGTATCTGGCGTGCGAGGAACTGCTGCTGCGCTGGGGCGTCAGCTGGGACGGACCGCCGCGGGCGGGGCGCTCGGGCGCAGCTCAGAACAGAGCGGGTGGCTTGCCTGGCGGCGACGCCGAGGGCGCCGCCGCCGGCGCGGC
>CAYWTR010000024.1:0-64554 GCA_964461255.1 uncultured Fibrobacteraceae bacterium
GCTTCTGCATGATGAAACCCTCGCCGCCGAACAGGCCGGTCAGGATCTTGCGCTGGAAATGGATGCCGATCGACACTCCCTTGGCGGCGCAGAGGAAGCTGTCCTTCTGGCAGATGAGGCGGCCGCCGACATCGCTCAGCCGGATCGGCAGGATGTTGCCCGGGAACGGCGCGGCGAACGCCACGTGCGCCTTGCCCTGGCCGGTGTTGGTGAAGGCCGTGATGAACAGGCTCTCGCCGGTCAGCAGCCTCTTGCCGGCGCCGACCAGCTTGTCCAGGAAGCCCCCGCCCTGCTGCCCGCTGCCGTCGCCGAAAAGGGTCTGCATCTGGATCTGGCGGTCCTTGTACATCATGGCGCCGGCCTCGGAGACGGCGCTCTCGCCGGGATCGAGCTCGACTTCGACGTACTGCATCTCCTGCCCGCAGAGCTGGAAGTCGATCTCGTCGCCGCGCGGGCGGCCGGCCGGGGCGGCGGGCGGTGCAGCGCCCGGGGCGCGGTTGAGCTCGCCCACGCGCCCCACCGGCAGCCATTCCGCGAAGCCGGGCCGCCAGCAGAAGGCGTCGGGATGCTGCTGCGCGAACGTCGCGGCGGCCGCGGCGTCGAGCGGGCCGGTCGTCTTGCCATCGATCGAGAAGTGCCACTGGCTCATGTCTGAGTCCTTTCGCAGGTTCGGCCGCGAGAGCGCGAGCTGTCCGCCCCGCGGCAGGGTCGGTCGTTCAGGCGCCGCGTTCGCCGCCCGCCGGCTCGGCGCCGCCAGCCTCCCCCGCCGCCACGCGAGCTTCCAGCTCGGCGGTCAGGGCGGGATCGAGCTTCAGCCGCGCGGCCAGCAGCTTCAGGTAGGCTCGCTCGGCCGGCGTGTCGGCGTCGATCGCCAGCAAAGACGCCGTGTAGATCTCGGCGGCCAGCAGGGGATCATCGACCCCCGCGACCACGGCTTCCAGATCGAGGGGACGCGCCATCTCCGCCTCCACATGGGCGCGTTCCTCCGGGGCGGCGCCGGACTCATCCAGGCGCGCGAGGACGCGGGCGCGTTCGTCGTCGTCGATCTGCCCGTCGGCCTTCGCCGCGTTGAGCATGGCGGCGATAAGACGCCGAGCCGCGGCTTGCGCGGCGGGCGTGCCCGGTGGCGGGGGCTGCAGCGGCGCCGGACCCGCGGGCAGCGATGGGAACGTCGCCGCGCGACCGGGGGGAGGCGGAGGTGGCATCGCGCCGCTCGCGGTCCCGGGTGGCTGATCTGGCGCCGGCGACGGTCCTCGTTTGGCGGTGAAGTGCTCGTAGGCCGCGATGGCGATGCCGCCCAGGATGGTCAGACCTTGCGGCGTCAGCGCCGCACGGCCCAGCGCGCCGCCCGGCCCGCGCGCCAGACCTCGCCCTTTGCGGCCGCCGCCGCGCACGTTCGCGGCGATGAGCTGACCAAGCAACCGTTCCGGATCCAGCATCGATCGTCCCCCGATTGAACGAACTTCGCGTGTCTGCCCTGGACGTCGGGCCCGACTGCGGGCGCGCCCAGATAACCTTCCTCGGCCCCCAGTATTCACGTCGGGCGGGATTTGCTCAAGTCCCGGCGCTCGCTGAGAACCCGGGCCCGCCGGAATTGTTGCGGCCGGTCCGGTCCGCGTCAACAGCCGGCGTTGCTTAACGGACGCTCAAGTAAATGTAAAATAGCATCTTAAATCAATGGACCCCACCGGCGGCGGCCCGTGCCCGTGTTGTACATAAAAGGTTCATAAAATGTCCTTGACAATTATCACCCCCGTGTCTATGATGACCTGGCGATTCGAGGGGCTCGCAGCCCCTCATTG
The DNA here is from genome assembly GCA_964461255.1 of uncultured Fibrobacteraceae bacterium. GTDB lineage: Bacteria > Krumholzibacteriota > Krumholzibacteriia > LZORAL124-64-63 > LZORAL124-64-63 > CAYWTR01. The sequence goes on from CAYWTR010000024.1 coordinate 1,803, forward strand.
GGCGGCCGGATGGAGATGGCCGCGGAAATAGATCGATCGACCCGGCCGGCGCGCGGCGAGCGCCCCGCCGGCCGGGATGGACAGGCGGAAGGATCAACCCTGCTGCGGGCCGCGCGGAGCGGGCGGCAGGGAAAGAGCCCGAAAGCAAGGAGAAGCAGGCAGGCAGCGCGGCGGTTCGATGACGGGACGTCGAGTGGTTGGGTGAGCGGCCGCGCTGCCTGGCAAGAGATAGCTAACGTGGGCGGCAGGGTCGAACCTGACGCCGCCAAAACAGGAAAGGGCAAGAACGATGAGCAAGCGCAACACGACCCACAAGCTGGCCGGCGGCAGCATCCTGGCGGTTCTGCTGGTCGCCTTCGGCGCCTACACCGCGGCCGCGCAGACCGCGCAGGTCCAGGTGATCCACAATTCCCCCGATCCGGCGGCTGCCGCGGTCGACATCTACATCAACAACGAAAGAGCCTTGGACGACTTCGCCTTCAGGGCCGCCACGCCGGTCCTTGATCTTCCGGCCGGCGTCGAGCTGGTCATCGGCGTCGCCCCCGGCGGCAGCACTTCGCCGGACGACATCATCGCCAACTTCCCCGTGACCCTGGCCGCCGGCGAGGGCTACGTGGTGATGGCGGCGGGCGTGCTCGACGGCAGCCTGCCCGGCAATCCGGACGGCATCGACACCGCCTTCAACCTGTTCATCTTCCCGGGTCTGCGCAGCGCGGGCACCGGGAGCAACGTCGATCTGCTGGCGTTCCACGGCGCGCCCGATGCTCCGGCCGTCGACGTGGTGGCGGTGGGGGTGGGCACCCTGTTCGGCGACCTGGCCTTCGGCGAGTTCGACGGCTACCTGTCGGTGCCGGCGGCCAACTACACGCTGAACATCACTCCGGCCGGCAATCCCGGCACCGTGGTCGCCAGCTTCGTCGCCAATCTGACCGGCCTGGACGGAGCGGCCGCGGTGGTGTTCGCGTCCGGCTTCCTCGGCGCCCGCACGCTGGCCGGCTTCGGTCTGTTCGCGGCCTTGCCCGATGGCGCCGTGGTGCCTCTGCCTGTGCACTCGGTCTCGGCGCAGGAGTCCAGCTGGGGCACGGTGAAGGCCAGCTTCCGATAAACCAGAAGACAGCGACTGCCGATCGGCACATCGCAACCAGGCCGCCCTCCCCGGGGGAGGGCGGCCTGCATTTCATTGTATACTGTCGGAGCGCCCGTTCGCCCGCCCTGCCGGCGGGCGCCGGGGCGCCACGCCGCCCTATGGACTATGTCGGTCGCATCTTCCGCCCGCCCAGCGAAGCCGACAGCCTGTTGCTGCAGGTGACGGTGGGCTGCAGCCACAATCGCTGCAGCTACTGCGGCATGTACCGCCTGCCGGAGCAGGCATTCCGCGTCAAGCCCTGGGAAACCGTCGCCGCCGACATCGACGAGGCCGCCGTGCTGGCGGCCGCGACGGGAACGCCGGTGCCGCGGGTCTTCCTGTGCGATGGCGATGCTCTCATCCTGCCGAGCGCGCGGTTGCGGCGCATCCTGCAACGCCTGCGCGAGCGCCTGCCAGGCCTGCGGCGGGTCGGCATCTACGGCGACGCGCGGTCGATCCTGCGCAAGAGCGCGGCCGAGCTTGCCGAGCTGAGGGCGCTCGGCCTGGAGATCGTCTACCACGGTGTCGAAAGCGGCGACGACATCACCCTGGCGGCCGTCCGGAAGGGTTCGACCAGGGACGAGGCCGCCGCCGCCGCGGGCCGCCTGCGCGAGGCGGGCTTGCGCCACTCGGTCATCGTCATGCTGGGGCTGGGCGGGGTCGCACGCAGCCGCGAGCACGCCGAGGCCACGGCCGATCTGCTCTCCGAGATGGACCCGCCCCACGTCGGCGCCCTGACCACCACGCTGGTGCCTGGCACCCCCCTGCACACGCAGGCCGCCGCCGGCGCCTTCGTCCTGCCCGACCGCTGGGGCATGCTGGAGGAGCTGGCCGTGCTGGTCGAGCGCGCGCGGCTGACGCGCTGCCGCTTCCACGCCAATCACGCCAGCAACTACCTGCCGCTGCGCCTCAATCTGCCGGCCGACCGCGAGCGCGGCCTGGCCGTGCTGCGCCGTGTTCTGGCCGATCGCGACGAGCGCTGGCTGGTGCCGGAACACCGGCGGGGGCTGTGAGGGCGCGATGCCGATCTCCTCACCGCTGATCGGCGCGGGCCTGATCGTCGTCCTGGCGCCGGGGTCGGCTGGGGCCCGGCGCGTTTTACCCGGGTACAATCTCTTTGTCCTATAATCCGGTGCCGACGCCGCGGCGCTGTCGTCGGCCCTGGGCCGGCCAACCGGCCGCCGCGGCCGCGATGAACAGATCGCCGCTGCGCCCGGCCGCCCCCTAGCCCAGGATCACCAGGCAAATCCCGCCCAGCGCCAGGACGCCCGCGATTGCCTTGCGGCGCGTGAAGGCCTCGCGCAGCAGCAGGGTGGCGAACACCAGCACGAAGATCGAGCTGGTCTGGTTGATGATCGCCGCGCTGCCGGCCAGCGTGTATTTCATGCCCGCGATCCAGAAGATCAGCGACAGGTACGAGCCGAGCACGGTCGCGCCGAGCATCGTCCGCCAGCGCGGAGCCGGGCGGAAGACCCCCAGCAGGTCGCGGCGGCGCGGCGACAGCAGCGCCAGCGGCAGCATGAGCACGGCGCAGCCCGCCTGGCGCACCGCCGTGGCCCAGATCACCGGCGTGCGCTCCAGCACCGGCTTGGCGATGACGATGGCCAGCGCCAGACAGACCATCGCCAGGCTGCCGTAGCCGATCCCGGCCAGCAGGCGGCGGCGCGTCGCGCCGGGCGGAGGTTCGTGCCGCGACGCGACCAGGATGGCCGCGATCACCATCGCCATGCCGAGCCATTGCCACGGTCCCAGCCGCTCGCCCAGCAGTCCGAACGCGAACAGCGCAACCAGAGGCGAGTACAGGCCGTCGACGATCGCCGTGATGCCGGCCCCCACGCGGCTGAGGCCCATGTGGAAGAGCGTGTCCGACAGCGCGATGCCCAGCCAGCCGCTCAGGACCAGCACGCCGATGTCGCGCGCCGGCGCCACGCCCCACAGCGGTTCGCGCAGGACGAGCAGCGTGCCCAGGAATAGCGGCAGCGAGAAGGCGACCCGGAACAGGTTCAGGGCGAAGGGATGGGCGCGCTCGGTCGAGCGCTTCAGCAGGATGACCGCCAGCGCCCAGATGACGGCGGCCGCCAGCGAGAACAGTTCGCCCACGGGCGCGCTCCTCGGGTTGGCGGAGACGAGCCGCCGTGCGCCGGCAGGAAGCGGTTTGTCGTCTGCAGGACGGAGGCGCCAGCGCAGGCAGCCGCGCCCTGCGCCGCGCAGGCGCGCCTCCAGCGGCTTGCATGGTGGTGCCCGCGGTGGCGATCGTCAAGCGCCGGCCTTGACGCCTCCGGCGCGGCCGGCGGCGCCCCGAGCGAGGCGCACGGCCCGGGCCGCCATCGTCTTTGATGACAGGGGCGCGGCGGCGTGATACAAGCGATCGGCGAGCCTGAGCGCGCCGCCGCAGCCATCCCCACCGCCGATGCGTCCGCCCCAGGCCGCCGCGACGTGAGACCGAGGAGCACCGCGATGGCAGGCCGTTGTCCCCTATGCCGCAGCGGGGCATGCCGGATGGTGGACCGCATCCATGGAAACGCCGTGCGTCGGACTTTCCAAAGACGCCTGCGGGTTCGGATCCGGACCTGGCCGGTGGGATACGTGGCTCTGCACGCCTGTGGCAGTTGTGGCTTGCTGTTCTTCGATCCTCCCCTGGCCGGCGGCGAGGATCTCTACGACCAGCTGCAGAAATATCCATGGTACTACCTGGAGGAGAAGGAAGAGCACGCCGTCGCCGCGCGCTTCGTCGCGCCGGGAGACTGCGTGCTCGAGGTCGGTGCCGGCGACGGCAGCTTCGCCGCCCGGATCTCTCATGCCGTCTATGTCGGTCTGGAGATCAACGCTCGCGCGGCGGCGCGGGCGCGCGACCGTGGCCTGCAGATGCGGCAGGAGACAGTCGAGGTCCATGCCGCGGCGCACGCGGGCCGTTACGATGTGGTCTGCCTCTTCCAGGTTCTGGAACACATCCCGCAACCGCGCGAATTCCTCGAGGCCTGTGCACGCTGCCTCGCGCCCGGCGGCCGCTTGGTGGTTTCGGTTCCCGACGAGGATAGCTTCCTCGGAGTCGAGGTGGGTAATCCCCTCAACCTCCCGCCGCACCATGTGACCCGCTGGTGTGAGGCGCCGCTGCGACAGGTGGGAGAGCTGTTGGGACTGGAACTGTTGGGCACCTGGAACGAGCGGTTGTCCGACCTGCACCTGCGATCATACGCCAGCTGTCTGGGGCAGGAAATCCTGCGCCGCCTGCTGCGCCGGCGACGGCGGCTTCTCGATCCCTTGCTCCTGGGACTGCCGGCCCGCGCCGCCGCGCGACTGCTGGCGCTGCCCGCGTTCATTGCCCTGCAACACGAGCCGCGTCTGCGCCCGGCCGGCCATTCCCTTACAGCGGTCTTCCGTCGGCCCGCTTGAGGGGCGCGGCCGGCGCCTACATCCCCGCGAAGCCGGCGATCGCGCGGTCGGCCAGGTCCTTGAAGTCGCTCCACCACAGGCCCAGAACGATGGTCGGCGCGGCGAGCAGGGCCATGATGGCCAGGTGGGCGGGCGCCAGGCGCAGAGCCGGGCGCGCGTTGGCCTCGGCGCTGGCGAACCACATCGCCTTGGCGATCTTCATGTAGTAGAACAGGCTGACCACGCTGTTGACGACGCCGACCACGGCCAGCCAGAAGTAGTGGCGGTTGATGACCTCGGCGAACAGGTACATCTTGCCGATGAAGCCGGCGGTGGGCGGCAGGCCGGTCAGCGAGAACAGGAAGATCGTCATCATCACGGCGGCCCAGGGGGCGCGGAAACCCAGGCCGGCGTAGTCGGGCAGCTCCTCGCTCTGCAGGCGGTTGTTGACCGCCACCACGAAGAGGAAGGCCCCCAGGTTCATCACCGCGTAGACCAGCAGATAGAACAGGATGGCCTGCAGGCCGGCCGGGGTCAGCAGGAGGAAGCCCATCAGCACGTAGCCGACGTGGGCGATGCTGGAGTAGGCGAGCAGGCGCTTGACGTTGCTCTGGCGCAGCGCCACCAGGTTGCCGTACGTCATGGTGGCGACCGACAGCGCCGCCACCAGCAGGGGCCAGTCCAGGCCGCCCAGAACGCCTCCGGTCGCAGGCGCGGCGGCGCCATCGCTCGCGGCCGCCGCCGCCGCGCCGCCCGCCGCCGCGGGCACGGTCAGGGTGGTGTAGAAGAAGCGGATCATGAGCGCGAAGCCGGCCGCCTTGGGCCCGACCGAGAACAGGGCCGCGATGGGCGTGGGAGCTCCTTCGTAGACGTCCGGGCACCAGAAGTGGAAAGGCACGGCGGCGATCTTGTAGGCCAGCCCGGCCACGATCAGGATCGTCACCACCAGCAGCGCGAAGCGGTCCACGCCGCCCGGCTGCGCCTCCTGCGCCAGCAGCGCGGCGCGGATCCCTTCGAAGGTCGCGGCGCCGGTCAGGCCGTACAGCAGCGACAGGCCGTAGAGCATGATGGCGGTCGAGACGGCGCCGAAGATCACGTATTTGACCGCGGCCTCCGTGCTGCGCAGGCTGGTGCGCATGTAGCCCGCCATCACGTAGCTGGTGATGCCGACCAGCTCCATCGACAGGAACATCATCACGATGTCGCGGGCGCCGGCCATCACGCACATGCCGCCGGTCAGCAGGGCGACCAGGGCGTAGTACTCGCCCTTGTGTTCGCGGCGGCGGCCCATGATCTCCTCGCTCGACCACGAGAACAGCACCACCACGACGGCCACCAGCGCAAACAGGATGCGGAAGAAGGCGGTCATGCCGTCGACGACCAGCAGCTTGCCCAGCACGGCGACGGGCGCGCCCGGCTGATCGGCCACCGCCAGGGCGAGGGCGGTCAGGCAGCCGGCCAGCGTCACGCCGAAGGCCGCCCCCGGCCGGCGCCCGCGCACGGCCACATCGACCAGCAGGGCGGCCAGGAAGGTGGCGAACAGCACGGTCTCGGGCAGGAAATGCCGCAGATCGCCCCAGCTGGGCACGAACAGTGTTTGCGGTTCGGGCAACGCTCTCTCCTCGCTCTTGGCGGCGGGCGACAGCCCCGCCGGCCGCGGCCGCGACGGCTAGTTGGCCACGGTCTTGATCAGGTGGTTCAGCGTCACCTTCATGAGATTCAGCACCGGCATCGGGTAGACGCCCAGCCCGAGCACGATCAGGCCGATCGGCACCAGCGTGAACATCTCCCGCGGGCTGATCTCGGGCAGGGCGTCGTACTTCTCGTTCTTGGGCCCCAGGAAGACCCGCTGCAGCATCCACAGCACGTAGGCCGCGCCGATGACGATGCCAAGGGCGCTGATGATGGTCACCGTGCGGTAGGTCTGGAACGCGCCCAGGAACACCAGCGCCTCGCTGATGAAGCCCGACAGCCCCGGCAAGCCGAGGGCCGCGAACAGCGCGAAGCTGAAGACGCTGGCGTAGACTGGCATCTGCAGCGCCAGGCCGCCGAAGCCGTCGATGTCGCGGTGGTGCGCGCGGTCATAGATGACGCCGACGCAGAGGAAGAGCATGGCCGTGATCGTGCCGTGGTTGAACATCTGGAAGACCGCGCCGTTGATGCCCTGCGTGTTCATCGCCGCCATGCCCAGCAGCACGTAGCCCATGTGGCTGATCGAGGAGTACGCCACGAGCTTCTTCATGTCGCTCTGCGCCATGGCGCAGAAGGCGCCGTAGAGGATGTTGATCGCCCCCAGCACCGCCAGCGGGAAGGCGAACCACAGCGCCGCGTCGGGCAGGATCGGGTAGCTGATCCGCAGGATGCCGTAGGTGCCCATCTTCAGCAGCACGCCGGCCAGGATCACGGAGACGGCGGTGGGCGCCTCGACGTGCGCGTCGGGCAGCCAGGTGTGGAAGGGGAAGATCGGCACCTTGATGGCGAAGCCGATGAACAGGCCGATCCAGAGGATGTGGCGGACCGTCGTGCCGAGCAGCCAGGCCGAATGGTTCGACTGGTCCATCATGTGGAGCATGTTGAAGGTGTGCCCGCCGGTGACCGGGTCGCGCACGTTGAAGTAGAAGGCCAGCATGACCAGCAGCATCAGCACCGAGCCGGCCAGCGTGTAGAGGAAGAACTTGATCGCCGCGTATTCCTTGCGCGGCCCGCCCCAGATGCCGATCAGGAAGTACATGGGCAGCAGCATGACTTCCCAGAAGATGTAGAAGAGGAAGAAGTCGAGCGCGCAGAAGACGCCCATCATGCCGGTCTCGAGCAGCAGGAACAGCGAGAAGTAGCCCTTGACCGCGCGGTCGATGTTCCAGGAGGCGATCACGCAGAGGAACGACAGCAGCGCCGTCAGGAGCACCATGGGGACGCTCAGGCCGTCGATGCCCATGAAGTACTCGATGTTGAAGGCGCGGATCCAGGGTGCCTTTTCCACGAACTGCATGGCCGTGGTGCCGCGATCGAAGGTCAGGTAGACCTGCACCGCCAGCGCCAACGGGACCGCCGAGGCGACCGCCGCCACGGTCTTGATCAGGCCCTTCCGCTGCCCGGGCAGGAACGCGATCACCGCCATGCCCACCAGGGGAAAGAAGGTCATCCAGGACAGAATGTGGTCGGTCATGCGTGGCGCTCCTCTCGGACGATCTGCCGGGCGGTCACCCCGCCGCTATAGAGCCCTGAAGACGAAGACCAGCAGCAGCACGGAAAAGCAGACGTATGCCAGGTAGGTCTGCACCCGCCCGGTCTGGATGCGGCGCAGCCCCTCGCCCAGGCCTTGCAGGAAGGCCGCGATGGCATTGACCAGCCCGTCGATGAAGTTCAGGTCGAAAAGGCCCACGACCCAGCTCGCGAAGCGGGTGAGGTAGCCGCTGCCGTTGACGATGCCGTCGATGATCACGCGGTCGAAGCCCGCGCAGACGCGGTTCCAGGCCAGCACGCCGCGGTAGACGGTGGCGGCGTAGAGCTGGTCGAAGAAGTACATGTTCTGCAGGACGTGGTGCACGCCGGGCAGCCGGGCCTGCACCTGCTCCGCCCTGATCCGGCGCCGGACGTAGGTCAGCCACGACAGGAAGATGCCCACCCCGGCAACCAGGATCGACAGCGCCATGGCGGTCAGATGCGCCTGGTGGTGCACGTGGGCGACATGGGCGTCGTGCCCGTCGTGCCCGCCATGCGCATCGTGCCCGTCGTGCGCGTCCGCACCGTGCGCGCCGTCCGCGCTCTCGCCGTGCACGACCTCTCCGCCCTGGGCCAACGGTGCGTGCGCCGCGGCCTCGGCGCCGCCGGCGTGCTCGTCGTGCGTCGAGGGATCGCCCATCGCCGCCTGCCCCGGCGGCTGCAGCAGGTGATGGATCCCCGACGGCTCGCCGTGCGCCGCCGCGGGCGCCGCCTGCGCGGCGGCCAGCGCCGGCAGATCATAGGGCGCCACGAAGCGGGCGAACCATCCCTTGCTGTCGGTCGGGCCGCGCCAGCCGGCCGACACCACGGAGAAGAAGGCCAGCACCACGAGCGGCGCCGCCATCACCCAGGGCGATTCGTGGGCGTGATCGTACTTGTGCTGATCGCGCGGCTTGCCGGCGAAGGTCAGGAAGATCAACCGGAACATATAGAAGGCGGTGAAGCCGGCGGCGATCAGCGCCAGCAGGAAGGGCAGCATGTGCGCCGGCCGCAGCATGCCCAGCGCCAGAACCTCGGCCAGGATCGCGTCCTTGCTGTAGAAGCCCGACAGCAGCGGCACGCCGGAGATCGCCAGGGTGGCGATCAGCATGGTGGCGAAGGTGATCGGCATCTTGCGTCGCAGGCCGCCCATCTCGGGCATCTCCTGCGTGTGCACGGCGTGGATCACCGAGCCGGCGCCCAGAAAGAGCAGCGCCTTGAAGAAGGCGTGGGTGGTCAGGTGGAACATGCCGGCGGCGGCGCTGCCGGCGCCGATCGCCATCACCATGTAGCCCAGCTGGCTGACCGTCGAGTAGGCCAGCGAGCGCTTGATGTCGGTCTTGACGACGGCGATGGTGGCGGCCAGGAAGGCCGTGATCGCGCCGACGTAGGCCACGACCAGCAGCGACGTGGGGTCGAAGAGGGGAAACAGGCGCGCCACCATGTAGACGCCGGCGGCGACCATGGTGGCGGCGTGGATCAGGGCGCTGACCGGGGTCGGGCCCTCCATGGCGTCCGGCAGCCAGATGTGCAGCGGCGCCTGCGCCGACTTGCCGACGCAGCCCATGAACAGGCCGATGCCGGCCCAGGTCAGCAGCGCACCGCCCAGCGCGCCGGCGTGGACCAGGTTGAACAGCTCGAGGTAGTTCAGCGTGCCGCAGGCGGTGAAGAAGATCAGGATGCCGATGAAGAAGCCGAAATCTCCCACGCGGTTGGTCAGGAAGGCCTTCTTGTTGGCGTCGGCGGCGGACTTCTTGTGGAAGAAGAAACCGATCAGCAGATAGCTGGACAGCCCGACCAGCTCCCAGCTCACGTAGAGGAAGAACAGGTTGTTGGCCAGGACGATGCCGAGCATCGAGAAGGTGAAGAAGCCCAGGAAGGCGAAGTAGCGCTCGTAGCGGCGGTCGCCGTGCATGTAGCCGACCGAATAGAGATGCACCAGGAAGCTGATCGTGGTGACCACCATCAGCATGACGGCGGTCATGCCGTCGACCAGCAAGCCGGCGTCGAGGCGGAACGCGCCCAGATCCAGCCATGGCCAGACCGCCTCGACGCGGCGCTGCGGGTCGCCCGTGCGCCAGAAATCGAAGAAGATGCGCCAGGCCAGCAGCCAGCAGACGCCCAGCAGCCCCACGCCCAGCCAGTCCCCGCGCCGCGGCAGCCGCCGGCCGAAGAAGAACAGCACGGCATAGCTCAGCAGCGGCAGCAGCAGGATGCCCAGGGCGCTGCTGATGACGGCGGAATCGCTCATCGGCTCTCGGCTCCCCTTCTCGCTCCGGCGGCGCGCGCCGCCGGGGCCGCCGCGCGGGCGGTCAGCGTTTCAGCCGGTTGACGGCGTCGACGTGCACGGTCCCGAAATTGCGGAACATGGCCAGCACGATGGCCAGGGCCACGGCGGCCTCGGAGGCGGCGATCACGATCACGAAGGCCGCGACGACGTTGCCGTGCAGCCCGTGTTCGACGAACCGCGCGAAGGCCACGAAATTCAGGTTGGCGGCGTTGAGCATCAACTCCACGCCCATCAGCAGGGCGACGGCGTTGCGCCGCGTCATCACCGCGAAGACGCCCAGGGCGAACAGCGCGGCGGCGACGGTCAGGAAGTGCTCGAGGCCGACGTTCATCTCAGCGCACCTCCCCCGCCGCGGCGCCCGCGGGCTCCCCGGCCGCGCCCGCGGTTTCCCCCGTCTCGGCGCCGCCCGCGCGCCGCGCCTCCAGCAGCGTTTCGACCGGCTGCCGCTCGCGAATGACCAGCGCCGCCCCGATCATCGCCGCCAGCAGCAGCAGCGAGGCGAACTCGAAGGCCAGCAGGTATTCGGTCAGGAAGAGCGCGCCCAGGGGGGCGGTGGTGGGCGCCGCCGGCGCCGGCGCGGCCAGGCGCCAGGCCGTGCCGGTGATCGCCTTGTACAGCAGCGCGAACAGCAGGAGGGCGAAAATGCCCGGGGCCACCCCCGCGTCGAGGCCGCGGCGGCCGGCGCGCGTTTGCGTGATGCGGGTCATCATCACCGTGAACAGCACCAGCACGAGGATGCCGCCGATGTAGACCACCACCTGGGCGACGGCCAGGAAGTCCGCGCCCAGCATCGCGTACAGGCCCGCCACGCCGAACAGGGTGAACAGCAGGGCGAAGCCGGCGTGCACGATGTTGCGGCTGAAGGCGACGAAGAAGCCCGACAGCACGGTCAGCAGAGCGAAGGCGTAGAAGACCAGGTCGCCCGCCACGTCACTCCCCTTTCTCTTCCTCGTCCTCGACGAACAGGCCCAGCTCCTGGCGCTTCTTCTTGTGCGTGGGAATGGGGCGGCTGGGGTCGACGAACTCGTAGACCAGCTTCTGGCGGAAGTAGAGCGCGTGGTCGTAATCGTGGCTCATGGTCACGGCGGCGGTGGGGCACGGCTCGGTGCACAGACCGCACCAGATGCACTTGTTGAAATCGATGGCGTAGCGCGTCATGCAGCGGTCGACGCCCTTGCCCGCCGTCTCGATGTAGATGCACGAGACCGGGCAGGCCTTGGCGCACTGCGTGCAGGCGTTGCACCGGTCGACGTTGTTGTGCACGAAACCGCGGAAGCGCTCCGGCATGACCCAGCGCTCGTCGGGGTACTGCAGCGTGACCGGCTTCTTCACCACGTGCTTGCCGGTGATGCCCATCCCCAGCAGCGCCGTGCGGACGGCCTCGATGATGTCCGCGATGTACTGCCGCATCGGGTCCTCCCCGCGCCGGCGGGCCGCCGTCTCAGGCCGGCGGAGCCAGCAGCATCATCCAGATCCCGGCGCCGACCAGACAGAGCAGCGCCAGCGGGATCATCACTTTCCAGCAGACGTGCATCAGCTGGTCGACGCGCAGGCGCGGCAGCGTCCAGCGCACCCACATCTGCGCCAGCACCAGCAGCACGGCCTTGGAGACGAAGACCAGCGCCGGCGCCGCCGTCACCCCCGGCACTGCGTGGCCCCAGCCGCCCAGGAAGATGGCGGTGCCGATGCAGGAGACCAGGAATAGGTTGGCGTACTCGGCCAGGAAGAAGAAGGCGAAGCGCATCCCCGAGTACTCGGTGTGGTAGCCGGCGACCAGCTCGGACTCGGTCTCGGGCAGGTCGAAGGGGGTGCGGTTGACCTCGGCGATCGAGCAGAGGAAGTAGACGAAGAAGGCGACGAACAGGAAGGGGTTGCGCAGCACGAACCAGTTGTGGATGCCCCCCTGCTGCGCCTGCACGATCTCGGTCATGTTCAACGATCCGGTGTAGAGCACGGCCGGGATCACCGCCAGCGCCAGCGGAATCTCGTAGCTGACGATCTGGGCGGCGCCGCGCGCGGCGCCGTACAGCGACCACTTGTTGTTCGAGGCCCACCCGGCCATCAGGATGCCGATCACGACCAGGCTGCTGGCGGCGAAGATGTAGAGCAGCCCCAGGTCCAGGTCTGCCGCCACGAAGCCCGGGCTGAAGGGGGCTGCGACGGGGCGCGGCGGCGCGAAGGGGATGGCCGCCCAGGCCAGCAGCGAGCCGATGAACAGCACGAACGGCGCCAGCATGAACAGGCGTTTGTCCGCCGCGGCAGGGATGATGTCCTCCTTCTGGAGGATCTTGAGCATGTCGGCGATCGGCTGGGCCACGCCGTGCCACCGCCCCACGCGCATCGGCCCGTAGCGGCTCTGGATGAAGCCGGCCACCTTGCGCTCGGCCCAGGTGAAAACGATGGCGCAGGACGCCATGACCAGCGCCATGACCAGCGCCATGGTCAGGCCGCCGAGCACCAGCAGCAGCGGCGGCGACAGCGCGCCGGGGCCGGCCAGGCCCGCGTACAGCTCGGTGAAGAAGCTCATGCTACCGGTCGATCTCCCCGAGAACGAGGTCCAGCGAGCCCACCGTGGCCACCAGGTCCGAGATCATCTGGCCCGGGCCGATCTTCTCGATGACGTGCAGATTCGAATAGGACGGCGACCGCACCTTGTTCCGGAACGGCGTGGTGCCGCCGTCGGCGATGATGTAGTGCCCCAGCTCGCCCTTGCTGCTTTCGGTGCGCGTGTAGGCCGCGCCCGCCGGCACCTTGACGATGCGCTTGACCTCCTCGGCCTTGATCGGGCCTGCCGGCAGCGCGGCCAGCGCCTGGCGCACGATGCGGCACGATTCGAACATCTCGCGGATGCGCACCATGTAGCGGTCCCAGCAGTCGCCCAGGGTGCCCATCTCGCCCGCGCCGCAGGGGACGTCGAACTCGAAGCGGTCGTAGATGCTGTAGGGGTCGTCGCGGCGGCAGTCCCAGGCCACGCCCGACCCGCGCAGCACCGGCCCGGTGCAGCCGTAGGCGTGGCAGTCGGCGGCGGTGATCACGCCGATGTCGGCGGTGCGTTCGACGAAGATCTTGTTGTATGACAGCAGCGTGTTGTACTCGTCCAGCTTGCCCTCGAACAGGTCGAGAAACTCGGTGACCTCCGCGGCGAAGCCGTCAGGCAGGTCGAAGCGCACGCCCCCGATGTCGTAGTAGTTGTAGAGCATCCGCCCGCCGCAAAGCCGCTCGAAGATGTTCAGGATGACCTCGCGCTCGCGGAAGGCGTACAGCAGCGGCGTCCAGGCACCCATGTCCAGCCCGAAGGTGCCGAAGGCGATGAGGTGGCTGGCGATGCGCTGCAGCTCGGCGCAGATGACGCGAATGTGCTCGGCCCGCTCCGGCGGCTTGACCCCCAGCAGCTTCTCCACCGCCACCACGTAGGCGAAGTTGCAGTTCATCGGCGCCAGGTAGTCGAAACGATCGGTGTAGACCACGTACTGCCGATAGTCGCACCCCTCGGCGATCTTCTCGGCGCAGCGGTGCAGGTAACCGATGTACGGCCGCACCGAATGCACGATCTCGCCGTCGGTATGGATGAGCAGGCGCAGCACGCCGTGCGTCGACGGGTGCTGCGGCCCCATGTTGATCTCGAGCAGCTCCGATTTGAGGGACGGCAGCTCGGGCGTCTCCGCCCAGCCGCCGCCCGCGCCGGGAGCGTCGCCGCTCTTGGCCATGCCGGTCATACTCCTGCTCCTGTCGGTCCTGCGCCGGGGCCGGCGGGCGCGGTGGGCGGGGGCGACCCGGGGGGCGATCCTGGCGGCGCCGCCGGGGGCGGCGTCGGGGCCGGCGGCGGCGGCGGCGGCTTGCCCAGCTCGCTGTACGGTTGCCCTTGCAGCGGCACCTCTTCCCACTGGTCCGGCATCTGGTAGTCCTTGCGCAGCGGGTGGCCGACCCAGCTCTCCTCGAGGAGGATGCGGCGCAGATCCGAGTGGCCGGCGAAGCGGATGCCCAGGAGATCCCAGACCTCGCGCTCGTGCCAGCCGGCGGTCGGCCAGACACGCGACACGGTCGGCACCTCGGCCGCGTCGCGCGGCATGCGCACGTGCAGCGTCAGCTTGTGCCGGTGGCGGTAGGAATAGAGGTGGTAGACAACACCCAGCTCGGCGGTGGCGACGCGATCGCTGCGCTCGGGCGATCCGTCGGCCTGGTAGCCCAGGATGGCCACGCTCTTGCCCTTGCCGGCCGCGTCGTAGCCGTCCCAGTCCACGCCCGACAGGCACATCAGCAGGTCGAACTCCAGGCGCGGATCTTCGCGCAGCAGGCGCGCGACCTCGGCCAGGCGGGGAGCCGCGATCGTCAGGTACGGCTCGATCCCCTCGGGCTGGGCGGCGACGACGGCATCGCCCAGCGTCTCCTGCAACAGCAAATGGATGGCCGCGAACTCCATGGGCGCCTCACCTCTGGTACGGGATCTTGCGGGCATACTCGGCGACCCATCTGGGCGGCCGGAACTTGCCCTTGCGGCCTCGGATCTTGTCCTGCAGGCGCATCAGACCGTCCAGCAGCACCTCGGGCCGCGGCGGGCAGCCGGGGATGTAGACATCGACCGGCACCATGAAATCGACGCCCTTGACCACGTGGTAGCCGTACTTGAAGTAGGGGCCGCCGCCGATCGCGCACGATCCCATCGCCACCACCCACTTCGGTTCGGGCATCTGGTCGTAGATGCGGCGCAGGCGGATGGCCATCTTGGCCGTCACGGTGCCCGAGACGATCATCAGGTCGGCCTGCCGGGGCGTGGGGCGGAACGCCCCGGCGCCGAAGCGGTCGATGTCGTAGCGGGTGGCGCTGGCGGCCATCATCTCGATCGCGCAGCAGGCCAGGCCGAAGGTCACCGGCCACAGGCTCGACAGCCGCGCCCAGTTGAACACCTCGTCGATGGTGGTCAGGATGAAGTTGCGGCGGTCGGCCGCGGCCAGCTGCGCCAGATCGTCGTCGATCTTGAAGTCGAGCATGCGCTCGCGCGCGGGATCGTAGCCCGGGGGCGGCGTCGTGCTCTCGACATAGTCCTTGCGGTCGGTCATTCCGCGCTGCCCTCCTCGGCCGCCGGGCGCCCGCTCAGGCCCTTGACCCAGTCGAGATCGCCCTTGGCCCAGATGTAGACCAGGCCGACCACCAGGATGGCCAGGAACAGCATCATCTCGGCGAACACCAGCGCGCCCAGGCCCGGCACCGGGTAGAGCTGCTTGAAGACCACCGCCCACGGGTAGAGGAAGATGACCTCGACGTCGAAGACGATGAAAAAGAGGGCGATCAGGTAGAAGCGGACGTTGAAGCGCACCCAGGATGTGCCGCTGGGCAGCTCGCCGCACTCGTACGTCAACAGCTTGGCCGGATTGGGTTTGTGCGGGCGCAGCAGGCGGGCGATGCCGAGGGCCAGACCGCCGAAGAAGATGCCGAAGAGTATGAACACCAGCACGGTCGTGAAGTCCGCATGGACCCCGGAGATGACCGCCGCCAGAGGGGCCGGAGGGCTCATGGAAGTCTCGATCCCAGCTGAGGTGGACAGAACGGCGCCGGGCCGGGCCGGGCCGCGGGCGGGTGCGGAAAAACGCCGCAGAGCCCGCCGGATCTGAAATACAATGAAGCGGCCCCGGGGCTGTCAAGGAATTGTTCCCCCAGGAACAGGCTGGAGCTCAAACATGATCCGCATTATCGCCGCCGGGCGCATCAAGGAGCGGCGCCTGGGCGATCTGATCGCCGATTACCAGCGCCGCATCCGCGCGCTGTCCCCATTCGCCATGGTCGAGGTGCGCAGCGAGACGCCGGCGCGGGAGGCGGCGGCCATGCTGAGGCAGCTCGGATCCGTCGCCGGCCACGAGCTGGTGGTCGCCCTGGAGGAGGACGGCGAGGAGCTGACCTCGCGAGATTTCGCCGCCCTGCTGGGCGGCCGCGGCGCGGTGGCGTTCCTGATCGGCGGCGCCGACGGCCTGGACGATGCGGCGCGCGCGCGCGCCGACCGCCGCCTGCGCCTGTCGGCGATGACCCTGACGCACGAGCTGGCGCGCCTGGTGCTGATCGAGCAAATCTACCGCGGGCTGACCATCCTCAGGGGCCACCCGTACCATCGCGGTTGAGCCGGCCCGGCGGCGCCGCGCCCCGGCCGCGCGCCGGCCGCCCCCCGGCCACGTCCCGGCCGTGCCTCCGAAACGCCCCCGCCACGCCCCCCTCTCACCGCCGCCCTGTTCGCGCCTCCCTTCTCGCCTCCCTTCTCGCCCTTTCCCATCCGCGCGCGCTTCCGTATACTTGGCCGGCGCAGGCGCGGGCCCGCGGTCCGGATCCGGAACCTGCGCCGCCGTCCCTGGCCCAACGATCACGGAGGCGAGGCCCTTGGTCCGTGAACGCAATCGTCGCGCCCCGCGCCTGCCCTTGGCCGCCGCGCTCGCGCTGGGCGTCCTGCTCGGGCTTGCGCCGCCGGGGCCCGACGGCGTGCCGTCCGCGCGCGCCGCCCGACTGGAGGTGGCGGGACCGGCAGGCGCCGCGCTGGAGATCGACGGCCGGGCGCTCGGCCCCCTGCCGCTGGCCGGGCCGCTGGAGCTCGAGCCCGGGATCTACGACCTCGCCTGCCGTCTGCAGGGACACCAGCCGTTTCGGCGCGAGCTGCTGGTCGGAGCCTCCGACGAGGTCATCCGCCTGCAGATCCGGCTGACGCCGCTGAGCCGCAAGGACGCGCTGCTCTACGGCAGCGTGCTCGCCGGATTGGGACAGCACTATGCGGGGCGGCCGCGTCTGGGCTGGGCGCTGACGGTGGCGGAGCTGGGAGGGCTGGCGACCGCGGTGGTGGGTGAAACCAGCTTGCGCAGCCGGCGCGACGATTATCTGGTCATGTACGACGCTTACGTCCACGCGCTGGACGAGGACGACATCGCGGCGCGCAAGCTGGCCGCCGACGAGGCGTACGGGAAGATGAAGGACGCGCAGGCGCTGCGCGACACGGGCCTGATCGTGGCGGCCGGCGCCGTGGTGGTCGGCCTGCTCGACCTGCTGCTGCGCTTCCCCGCCGTCGCGGCGGGGCCGGGAGAGCTGCCGCGGGTCGCACGCGGCGCCGCCGTTCCGGTGTTCTCCCGCAGCGACCCGCCGGGCGGGAGCGTTGCGAGTGGCGGCGAGCCATTCGGGACGGCCGGCGGCGGCGCCGCCGCCGCGGTCCACGTCGGCTGGTCCATGGCCTTCTGACCCGGCGGGGCCGGGCGATGGTGGAAAGGTGCGGATGATGCGAGGCGTTGGCGACGGGAGACGCGGCCCGACGGCGGCGGCGGCGGCCGCGCTGGCCCTGCTGGCCGCGCTGGGCGGCCTGCTCGGCGGCTGCACCGAGCGGCCGGCGGCGCCGGTCTGGAACAACCTCTTCGACCCCGCAGGGCCCAACGGCGGCGATCCCTTCCGGGTCGTGGCGATCCAGTCGGGCAACCGCGTCACCGTGAGCTGGACCAAGCCGGCCGTGCGCGACCTCGACGCTTTCGAGATCCTGCGTTCGGCCAACAACGTCGCTTACGTGCTGGCGGGCGAGGTCGCGCCGACCGTCACAGCGTTCATCGACACGGCGCCCGCTCCCAACGCGCCCAACTACTACAAGGTTAGGGCGCGCGACCTCTACGGCGCCACCTCGGCCGTCTCCCACATCGCCCCCGCATACATCCTGACCCCGCCGTTCGTTCTTGTCGGCGAGGGCGGCGCGGCCACGCCGACCCGCCATGTCGTCCTGACCCTGCGCACGACCGCCGGCGATTCCGCGCAGGTCGCGGCGACCAGCGATTTCGCCGGCGCCCTGGCCTTCCCCGCCCTGTCGGGGGGGGTGGAGTTCTTCGCGCCGTGGGACCTCGGTCCGGCGGCGGCCAACGGCGAGGAAAAGGAGCTGTTCGTGCGCATCACCACCGGCGGCGTGCTGTCGCCGGTCGCGCGGCGCGAGGTCGTGGTCCAGTTCCGCCCCGACCTGCAGCTCGGCGGCAGCCCGCCCACGGTGGCCTCACGGACGCTGACCGTGACCATCGCCCCCCCCGCGGGCGTGGCGCAGATGCGCTTCGCGCTGTCGCGAGCCGGTCTGGCCGGCGCGCCCTGGCTTCCCGGCGCCGCGCAGCACATGGGCGAATTGCTGGGTCCCGAGCCGGCGCCGCAGCGCCTGTTCGGCCAGTTCCTGGGCGACTTCGGCTTCGCCTGGATCGACAGCGTGCAGGCCGTGCCGGACAACCTGGCGACCGCGTCATTCGAGCTGGCGGGCGGAGCGCCGACCACGACGCAGCGCCTCGTGCCGCTGGTCAGCGGCGCCGTCGCCACGCAGATGCGTTTTTCCGAGCTGCCGGACTTCACCGAATTGCCGTGGCAGGCCTACGCCGACACTTCGATTTTCCTGCTCAGCGAGGCGGGTGGGGTCAAGATCGTCTATGGCCAGTTCCGCAACGACTGGTTTGTCTCCGAGGTGGTCGCAGACACCATCGTCCACGTGCCCACACGCTAGCCCTCCGAATGCGCGCGCCGTGCATTGAATAAGTGTGGTATCATCGTGTTCGCCGCCGGGCGAGGGTTCGGCGGCGGCCGCGCCATCGCGGCGCGCCACGGTGGTCCTCGAGCATCAGGGGGAAAGACGCTGCCATGACACTGCGCATGCACGCGGCCGCCCGGACAGCCGCCGTTCTGCTGGCCCTGGGCCTGCTTGCTCTCGCCGGCTGCAGCGGCGACGAGAGTCTGGCTCCACAGGACGAACTGACGCTGAGCAGGGATGACGCCGCCGGGCAGTCCGGCCTGGTCGCGTGGGCCCTGGCGCGCATCGGCCCGGAATTCCTGCAGGATCCAGCCGGCGGCGCCCAGATCAACCGCAGCCCCGATCAGCTGGTTTTCACCGGCCGCATCACCGGAATCTGCGAAATCGTGTTCCGCGACGCGGCGGGCGAGCTGACGACCTGGAACCTGGCCGCGACCGGACGCCTGACCACGCTGCCGGGTGCGCCGCTCTCGTTCACCCCCTTCGCCGGCAGCGGCGTGGCGGTGACCGTGGTGCTGGATATTGCCGCCGCCATCGAACACGATCCGGACACGGCCTTGTTGACGGGCGGGGGTTCGATCACCGCCGCGAATCTGGCGACCGTGTTCACGTTGGACGACGTGCAGGTGCAGGCGTCCGGCTGGCCCGCCGGGGGATACCTGAGCCTGAACCTGGGCGGGCACACGGCCGTGGTCGCCTACGGCGGGGGCCAGACGGCGACGATCACGATCGGCGGCGCGACCTACACGGTCGACCTGGAAACGGGCGTGACGACCGGCGTCTAGATTCCGAACATCAGACCCGCCGAATAGGTGGTGAGCGCGTCGCCGAAACCGACCTCGGCGTTGAGCTGCACGCCCATCTTGATCGCCGCGCCGAGCGTGAACCGCTTCTCCTGCCTGCCCTCGATCTCGAAGGCCACGTCGGCCGCCGGTATCCCCTCGTCGGGATCGCCCCGGAAGCGGTACGAGAACTCCATGTCCGAGCTCTCCAGGGCCAGCCCGCCGTAAAGCGTCAGGATCCCCGTCGCGTGGCTGGCGGCGACGAAATAGCTGGAGGCGTCGGCGCTGGCGACGTCGCCGATGTCGAGGCTCTGCCGGAAAAAGCCGACCGTCACGTCGAGAGGGAACAGCGGGAAGAACTGGTTGATGCCGTACTGCAATCCGTACCCGAAGAGCTTGAGCTTGCCGACATCCTCGCTGATCTCGAACTCGGGCAGCCAGCGCACGGTCGCCTTGAAGCCTGCGATGCCGCCGAGGCTCGCCTCGGGCAACGCCAGCGGCGCGTTGCGCGACTCCCAGACCCCTTCTATGCCCTCCCGTTGGCCGACCGGCACGCCGAGATAGTAGGCGGTGATGCTTCCCATCTCGTCCTCGCTGCCGAAGAAGGTGGGACCGGCGATTTCGACCACTCCCTGCTCGCCGTAGCCAGGATCCCCAGGCTGAACGCCGTAGCTCTCGTCCAGCGTGGCGTCGATCACGCGGCGGAAGCGCTGGTCCTTGACCGCCAGACGCGCGTTCATGACCTTGATCCCGAAGGAGAAGGTCAGGCGCGATCCGGGGATCGCCGCGGTGGTGAAAAGACCGCTGTTCTGATTGGCGCCGAACGCGTGCGCCAGCGGCGCGATGTAGCCCAGGGCGTATTCGCGGCCGATGTCCTCGAGCGCCCCCTGCAGGCCCTGGGCATCCTCGAGGTCCTGCGCGTTCGAGCCCGCCGGCCAGCAGGCCGCCGCCAGCAGCAGCGCCATGGTCACCCAGCCGGGCGCCTTCCCATTTGCCATCATTGGTCAATTCCCTCCCGTTTGGCGGAATCCCGCGCGAACTCGCATTCGTTGCTCAAGCTATCATGCCCTGCGCGCGCGCAGCAAGGTGATCAAGCCCGAGCAGGGCGGCCGGAAACAGCTCGGGGGCCACGAGCAATTTCCATACGAGATAACGGACGATCGGCAGACGATGTCCCCCTGCCGCCGCCCTGCCGCCGCCGCCCTGCCGCCGCCGCCCCGCCGGCGACACCGCAGGCAGGATGAGGGGGGCACGAGCCGATTCTGGGTCTTGGCATCACAACTTGTGATCCCAAGTGGCAAATCGGCCGCGCATGCACTGCATGTCTCGGCCCGGGCCGCCCCTATGCCCTGCAGTGGCCGCACATATGAAGAGCCATGTGAATGAGGACGTCCGGCGCGTGCGCTACATTCTGGCCGACGCCGAGGTGCGCCCGGACTCCGCGCGTGACCGCGACCCGGCGCGCGGCGGGCTTCCGCGCCGCCGGTTCCGGAACACCCCCGCCACGCCGATGATCACCATCGCCGCCCCCGCGGCCGTCCACGAGGTGACCGGCTCGCGCAGGATCAGATGTCCCAGGATCACCGCCACGACCGGGTTGGCGTAGGCGTAGGTCATCGAGACGTTCATCGGCAGCAGCCGCAGGGTCTGCACGAACGACGTGAACCCGATCAGCGAGCCGAACACGACCAGGTAGGCCCACGCCCCCCATGCCTCGGGCGTGGGCGTCGGCCGCGGCTCGCCGCGCAGCAACGCCACCGCCACGAAGCCGATCCCGCCGCAGAGTTGCTGCCAGCCCGCCGCCGCCAACACCGGCATCCTGACCGGGCGTCGCTGTTGCAGGACCGAACCCGCCCCCCAGGAGATCGGCGCCAGCAGCAGCGCGACCACCGCCAGCGCGTCGGCCCGCGAACCGTGCTGCAGCACCGGATACGCCAGCAGTCCGATGCCGCCGAAGCCGATCAGCAGCGAACCGATCAGCAGCGCGGTCGGTAGCCTCCGGTCCAGGTGCGATTCCATGATCGCCACCCAGATCGGCATGGACCCCACCAGCAGCGCGGCATAGCCCGAGTCGGCCCGCATCTCGCCCAGCACCACCAGGCCGTTGGCGGCCGGCCACAGCAGCAGCCCGGATGACGCCAGCACCGCCAGCTCGCCGCGCGCGGGCCGCAGTCTCTGCCGCCCCAGGGCGGCCAGGCCCAGCAGCATCGCCCCCGCCACCAGCACCCGCATCGCGCCCAGGGTGAAGGGCGGGAAACCGGCCCCCTCGCGCACCGCCACGCGGATCGCGAGGTAGGTGCTACCCCACACGATGTAGACCACCAGCAGGTACAGCAATCCCGGCCGGCTCAGCCGATCGTCGCCTGGCACGCGCGCTCCCCTCCAACCCTGCCGCGAGGCCTCCCTCGCGGCGAGCGCACCACGAAACCGCCGGCGACGCCCGGCGTCAAGCCGCAATCCTGGCGATGGGATCAATGGCGGATGATCGGCATGCAAACAGCCAGCCGGGGCTTTCAGCGGCTCCGTCTCGCCCAGGCGAACGCCGCTTTCCAGCCCCGGCCGGTCGTTTCAACCCCGCCGAAACGCCGCGGCCGCTCCGGCACGAGTTCCCGGGCGGCCAACTCCTCTGTCGCGGCGGCGGCCGGAGCGTTTCCGAAAAAACGTGGAGGACGCGAAGGGCGCGGCACGGGCGGCCGGCCAGCTGTCGCCGACCGGCGATCAGCCGACGATCAGCCGCCGCACCCGCTTCAGGCAGCGGAACATGCGCCCGCGCAGGGACGATTCGGCCAGCCCTGCGTCCGCTGCCAGCTCGGCATAGCGCCGCCCTTCGATGTAGTGACTGCGGATGAGGTCCTGGCAGTCGCGGTCGAGCTGCATCAGGGCCCAGCGCAGCCGGGCGCGCTCATCCTTCCGCAGCAGCTCTTCATAGGGAGGGCGGCGATCGTCGGCCAGGCTCTCATCCAGCTCGACGCTCGGCCGCCACTGCCGCAACCGATCGATGCAGCGCCGCAGTGCGATGCGCCGCACCAGCGCGCGCAGGTCCTTGCGCACGGCGAAATCGCGCCGGGAGGCCGCCCTCCACAGGCCGATCACCGTGTCCTGCACGATGTCATCGGCCTCGTGTTGGAGGAGGCGGCGATACTCGTAGTGAACGACTTCGCGGGCCCACCGGTCGACGATGCGCAGCGCCGCCGCGTCGCCCGACAGGAAGCGGGCCAGCAGATCGTGCTCCGCCGGCCGATTGCCGGCGCCGGCCGCCTCCGCAAGCGTGCCCGCGTCGGTCATGGCCGCCCTCCTCCCCCAGGCGCGCACACGGCGTGGATCAGGCATGGATCGATGGAGCAATCCTCATGTATTGTATCAGGCGTTGCGTCGGCGTGACAATCGCCCGCGGTCTGTTCCGGCGAAACGCCGCGCCGTCGGAAGCGACTATACTGTCGCGGCGGCGCAGGCGGGCCGGCGCCTGCCGGCCGGCGCCGCTCGGTGCAGTCCGACGCCGCGCGCCGCCGCGGCCGGCCAAGAACGGGGAAAGGCGAAGCACGCCGTGGACCACGAAGAAGCCGGCAAGTTGTTGTGGGAATACGCACAGGGGCTGTTGCCGCAGGCCAGCGCGCAGGCGGTCGGCGCGCACGTGGCCTCCTGCGCCGAATGCCGCGGCCTGCTGGAGACCTGCCGCGGCATGCTCCGCGAACTGGCCGAGCACGGCCAGGCGATGTTCACGCCGCACCCCGACAGCGACGCCATCGTGCGCCTGGCCGAGATCGAGCTGGCGGGCGGCAGCGCCCCCGCGCCGACTCCGGAAGAGCAGGAGGCGGCCGCTCACGCCCGCGCCTGCCCGACCTGCCGGCTGGAACTGGACTACGCGCGCGCGGTCCTGGCGGAGACGAAGCCGGAAGACAGGGCGCAGCGGTCCATTCCGGCCACCGGGCGCCGCGCCGCCCGCCGCTGGCCGCGGTTCGCGCTGCCCGCCGCCGCGGTCATCCTGCTGCTGCTCTACCCCGCCTGCCTGGGTCTGTTCGAGCTGCCGCGGGCGCGGCGCCTGGCCGACCAGCACCAGAACGAGCTGACCGCCCTGCGCGAGCGCGAAAGCGGGCTGCGCGGCGAGCTGGCGGCCGCCGCCGATGGCCTGGCGCTCGCCGGCGGGTGGTCAGGCGGCGCCGCCTTCGCCTACCTGACCGCGCCCACGCGCGGCGCCTCCCGCGCCCTGCCCGCCGTGACGCTGCCGCCCGGGCAACCGCATCTGCCGATCCTGATCGACTGGCAACCTGCGGCCGAGGATGCCGCGGCCGCAAGCCAGGAGATATCTCTGGCGCTTCTGCGCCTGCCCGACGGCGCCGGCGTCTGGAGCCACCTGGCGGAAATCGCGCAGCTGCGCGAGCGCACGACCGGCGTGCTGGCGATCATGGTCCCGGCCGGTCTGCTTCCGGACGGCGATTACCGCCTGACGATCCGCGCCGAGCCGTCCGGCGCGTCCGGCGGCGCGGCCGGCTCCGGCTCCGCGGCGCTCCTGTTCAACGCCGACTTCCGCATCGCCCGCTGACGTCCATGGCTTCCACTGGCCATCCCGAGCCGCGTCCCACCGGAGATGCCTTCGCGCTCGCCGCCTCGGCAGCCGGCTGGCCGCTCGGCCGTTTCCAGGCTCTGGACGCGCTGCCCGGCGCCGCCCACGGCGTGACCACGCGCGCCGGTCCGGCCTTCGGGCGACGCGCCGACGGACCACGCGCGGCGCGGGCGGCGCAGGAACTGGCCTCGGCGGCCGGCCTGCGCGGCGTCGCCTGGTGCCGGCAGGTGCACGGCGCCACGGTCCTGCGCGCGGATCGGCACGGCCTGGCCGGCGAGGCCGACGCGCTGGTGACGGCCGCGCCCGGACTGGGAGTGCTGGGCCGCAGCGCCGATTGCCCGTTGGTGCTGGCGGCGATGCCCGGCGCCGCCGGCATGGCGCACGCCTCCTGGCGCTCGACGATCGCGGGCATCACGGCGCGCATGATCCAACGCCTGGTCCGTCTAGGAGATGGCGACGCCGGCGCGGTCTTTGCCGGCATCTGCCCTTCGGCCGGGCCTTGCTGCTACGAGGTGGGACCCGAGGTGCGATCCGCAGCCATCTCCGGACTCGGCCCGGAGGCCGGGGACTGTTTCGAGACGCGCGACGGGCGGCTGTACTTCGACCTGTGGCGGGCGAACGCCGCTCAACTGGCGAGGGCCGGCGTGCCAGCCGCCAACATCCACGTGGCGGGGATCTGCACGATCTGCCGCAACGATCTGTTCCCCAGCCACCGCCGCGAAGGCTCGGCCGCCGGCCGGTTCGGCGCAGTCATCGGCTGGCGGGGCGGCGCCTGACCCGGCCCCCTGCGCGCCGCCCTC
Source organism: uncultured Fibrobacteraceae bacterium (assembly GCA_964461255.1). Lineage (GTDB taxonomy): Bacteria > Krumholzibacteriota > Krumholzibacteriia > LZORAL124-64-63 > LZORAL124-64-63 > CAYWTR01. The sequence continues at coordinate 26,441 of CAYWTR010000024.1, forward strand.
TGGCGCATCAATGGAAGAGCGACTTCACCTCGCCCCAGCTGGGCTCGTCTCCGGGCGTGGGATCGCAAGGCAGACCCGGGAAGACGCCCTGCAGCATGCCGTAACAGACCAGCTGGCCGTGCTTGTCGACCAGGAAGAGGTTCGGTTCAGCGATGGGGGCCGGCGGATAGTCGGAATAGAAGTCGAACGAGCCCTGGCCCGTGGTGCCCGGCTCGCACTGCTCGCTCTCCCAGGGCTCGAACTTCAGCATGATGGTGTCGTCACCGATGCTCGGATCGCCGCGGCACTCCAGGAACGTGTCGTAGGGCACCACACAACCGTCCGGATCGCCATCGGAAGAGCCGGTTGGATCGACCCAGGTCAACGCCGCGGCGAAATCGGCGCACTCGCAGGTCTCGCCGCTGCCCAGCAGCATGTTGAAATGGCTCAAGGCGAAGGGCGTGCCCGTGTCCCAGGCGACGGTCAACGTGTACTTCCAGGCTCCGAGCTCAGGCTGCGCGAGATTCAACTCGGCGGCGATGCTGCCGCTGATCATGCAGTCCCCCGCGGCCGGGCCGGCGGCGAGGAAGAGCGGAAAAGCAGCGGCCAATGCCATCAACATCCAGCAACGCATGGCCAACCCCCTGTCATCTCCTAATGATGGGCGCGATTATCCGCCCAAAGATAAAGAAATGATCCGGCAGAGCCCCAGCTGCCGGCCTATCACTCCCCCCATCCCCGCGACAAAAGCTAAACTTCAAGCTCAAGTATTGTATCACAGAGCTATAGCGGAGAGCAATAGTAATCATTGTAGATCTGGGCATTACCGGTGCAGCCCGGCCCGCCGACGCCCCCCCGCCCCCAGCCCTCGTCCTGCCGGGTTGATTATCCGAGCAGAAAGCGGAGCAGGCACAGTGAAGATGCCAGGAATAGGGCATGGGTTGACCTCTGGCGGCGCCGCCCGCAACATGGAGCAGAGCATCGACCGCAGGCCCGCCAGAGAACGCCTCGACCATGGGGAGCATGCCATGCCTGTCCGATTCCGCCCCCACGCCTGCCCCCTGATCATCCTTCTGCTGGCCGCAGGCTGCGCCGGCCTGCAGCAGACCGGCTTGGACGACCTGCTCGGCGGGGGCCCGCTGGACGAGGCCACCGTGGCAGCGGGACTGCGCGAGGCATTGACCGTCGGCTCCGGTCGGGCCGTCCAGGCGGCTTCCACCCGCGACGGCTTCCTCGGCAACGCCGCGATCCGCCTGGCGCTGCCGCCGGAGCTGCAGGGCGCGGCCGCAGCCCTGCGCGATATGGGGCTGGGCCAGCCGGTCGACGACCTGGTGGTGGCCATGAACCGCGCCGCCGAGCAGGCCAGCGGCCTGGCCTTGCCGCCCTTCCGCGACGCCGTGGCGCGGATGACGCTGGCCGACGCCTTCGGCATTCTGCAGGGCCCCCGCGACGCCGCCACGGTCTACTTCCGCGCCCAGACCGAGGACAGCCTGCGCGCCCGCTTCACCCCGGTCGTCAGCGCCTCGATGCGCGAGGTCGGGCTCGACCAGCGCTACGACGCCGTGCTGGAGCTGTACGACCGCATCCCCTTCGTGCGCAAGCCGTCGCTGGACCTGCGGGCCTACATCACTGACCGCACCCTCGACGGCCTGTTCACCACGCTCGCGGCCGAGGAGGAGAGGATCCGCACCGACCCCCTGGCCCGCACGACGCGATTGCTGCAGCGGGTGTTCGGGCGGTAGCCGGCCTCCCCGGGCCGGCCGCCGCAGCCGCGCGGCGTGCAACCCCCGCGCCCCTGACCCGGAGGACCAACATGCCACGCATCAAGATCGAGAAACAGCCCGACGACGTTCGCCTGACGACGCTGGGAGTCTTCGCCTGGCCGGTCTGGACCAAGGAGATTTCCAGCTTTCCCTGGCGCTACGACGAGCCCGAGACCTGCTACATCCTCGAGGGCGATGTCACCGTGACGCCCGCGGACGGGCCGGCGGTGCGGATCGGCAAGGGCGACCTGGTCACCTTTCCGGCCGGCCTGGCGTGCACCTGGGACGTGCACGCGCCGGTGCGCAAGCACTATCGCTTCGGGTGAGCGGTCCGCCGGCCGCGGCCGGGGCCGAAGCCTGAGGCGCGGCCGGGGCCGGGGCCGGCAGAGTTCCGAATGTCAGGGTGATGCGCGGGCGATTCCCGTCTTGGAATCACGCTCTGTGATGTCAAGCGGCGAACTCTCCGCTCCACGGTCGACATCCTCCCCGCCACCGGCGTCGAACAGCGCGATGACGTGGGGCAGAAGCCAAACCGCGTCCCGACACGCCGCCAGTCACGGATCCAGGGGGCGGGGAGCGCCCATCCGGACGCCCGCGCGCCTCACGGAGAACCGCCCGGCAGCGTCGCGATGAACCCCACCATGCCGCCCAGCGATGTGCGTTCTCCGCTCTGCGGCAGATCCAATCGCACCTGGCTAATCAACTCCAACGCTCCGGTCAGGAGCGCGTTGTAGCCCAGCGCGACGCCGCCCACCTCGGCCGGCGCCATGCCCGCCGCGGGGCGATCGTGGAACGTCATGTCGAACTCCAGCAGGAGCTGCCGCCGCTGGTCGAGCGTCAGGTAGGCGCCGAGCGTGGCGTGCGCATCCACGATCCGCTCCGGTCTGGCCGCCGCGGGGTCCGCTCCCGCGTCCGCCTCGCGTCCCGTCAGCAGGAGCCCGGCCCGCGCGTACAGCCCCCAGGCGGTGCCGCCGGGGGCGGCGTCGTAGTTCAACTCCAGGCCGGGCGCAAGGCAGAATTCGCCCAGCCCCCCGCCTGCCGCGCAGATGTCGAGCAGCAGATCGACGTCGAAATGGTCAGTGTCAATCGGCGTCCCGAACACGCCCAGCGCCAGCTCGGCAGCCCCGGCGGTCAGGTAACCGTCCGCGCTCAGCGAGGTCGAGAGATAGACCGACAGCCGGTCGGCCAGACCCCAACCGGCCAGCAGATCCGCGCCCAATGCCTGCGAGCGCGCGCCGTGCCCGAAGCCGTCCATGAGCATATACACCTCGACGTTCGCGCCGCCGGCGTCCCACGTCTCGATGGTGTCAGCCGCCCGCGCCGCGCGCGCGGGCGGAAGGAAAGTCATGGCACACGCGAGAGCCGTCACCGCGAATCCGCGCATGATCCGACCTCCTGGATGTCGCTGGCCTTTCCCATCTTTCCCGCGGCGGCCAGGGGGCAGCCGCCGCAAGTTCCGCAGTCGCCGCCAGCGCCCACCCCCGCGCGCTGACCGCCGCGCCGCGCGGGGCGAAGCCGGCGGACGAGGTATGCCGCCGCCGCCAACGCCAGCGCCGCCGCCACCAGATCTTCCACGTTCATGCCTTCTCCTCTCAGGCGATCAGCCGACCGGCCTGGTACACAAGCAGCGCCAGCGCGTAGGCAAGCGCCGTCAGGCCGCCGAACTGCAGCGCCGCCCATTTCCAGCTGCCCGATTCGCGTCGCACCACGGCAAACGTCGCCATGCAAGGCGTGCCGATGAGCAGGAACAGCATCAGCGACACGCCCACCAGCGGGGAATAATCGCGGCGCAGCAGATCGCGCAGGGCCGTGCTGTCCTCTCCCACTTCGCCCAGTGCGTAGACGATCCCCATCTGCGCTACGAACACCTCCTTCGCCGCGAAGGCACCGAACGAGGCGGTCACGATGCGCCAGTCGAAGCCCAACGGCCGGAAAACCGGTTCGAGGGCGACGCCCAACCGCCCGGCAAGCGAATGCCGCAGCTCTTCCGCGGCGCGCCCGGCCTCGATCTGCTCCTCCGTGAGCGCCGCGCCGGCCGCGATTTCGGCGTCGACCGCGTAGCTGTCGGGTCGCGGCCAGGTGGTGATCGCCCAGAGCACGATCGAGATCGCCAGGATCACCGTGCCCGCCTTGCGCAGGTAGAGCAGGCTGCGCTCGATCATGCGCTGGACGAGCGCGCGCGGCGTCGGCAGCCGGTAGGGCGGAAGCTCCATCACGAACGGCGATTCCTCGCCCCTCAGCAGCGAGCGGCGTAGCAGCAGCGCCAGGGCCAGCGCCAGCGCGATGCCGGCGAAGTAGATCCCCCACAGGGCCGGCGCCTGCCACGCGCGCGGGAAGAACGCCGGGATCAGCAGCATCCAGATCGGCAACCGTGCGCCGCACGACATCAGCGGCAGCACGAGCATCGTCGCCAGTCGGTCGCGCTCGTTCTCCAGCGTGCGCGTCGCCATCACGCCCGGGATCGAGCAGCCGAATCCGGTCAGCATCGGGATGAAGCTCTTGCCATGCAGCCCGAAACGGTGCATCAGGCGATCTATCAAGAACGCCGCGCGCGCGAGGTAGCCGGTGTCTTCCAGGAACGAGAGCCCCAGGAACAGGAGCACGATGTTCGGCAGGAAGACAAGCACCGCCCCCACGCCGCCGATGACACCGTCGGTCAGCAGCGATCGCAGCTGCGGCATCCTGCCCGCCGGCCACACGGCATCCACCCCGTCGCCCAACGCCGCGACGCCGGCCTCGATCCAGTTCATCGGCGCTTCGCCGAGCCGGAAGGTGATCCAGAAGATGGCGAACATGACGCCCAGAAACAGGGGCAACCCCAGCACGCGGTTCGCCAGAAGCGCATCCACGCGCTCGGTGGCGGAGCGCGCGTCCGGCCGGGCAGGCGCGACCAGGCACTCCTGCACGAGCGCGTTCGCGTCGGCGGCGTAGCTCTGCGTCAGAACGAGCTCCACGTCGGCGCCGGCTTCGCGCTCGAGGCGATCCCGCTCTGCGGCCGCCGTCGCCAGCGCCCCGGTCCCCGCGCCGTTGCGTTCCCGCAGGCGCGCCGCGGCCTCGGCGTCTCCCAGCAGCAGTCGCGTGGCCAGCCAGTCGCCCCCGCGAGCCGGCAGCCCGGCCGCGCCCAGCGCCGCGACCACCGCAGCCACGGCGCCGGCTGCCGGCTCCGCTGACAGGCGGTAGGCGCGGGACAACGGCCGCCGGGCCGCCTCGAGCACGGCTCCCGCCAGAGCGTCCAGTCCCTCGCCCCGATGCGCGACGGTCTCTACCACCGGCACTCCCAGCAGCCGGCTGAGCCTCTGGACATCGATGCGCTGTCCCGCGCGCCGCGCCTCGTCCGTCATGTTCAGGCAGAGAACCGGGTTCGCGCCGGTCTGCATCACCTGGAGCAGCAGGATCAGACTGCGCCGCAGCGTGAGCGAGTCCACGACCACGACCACAACGTCGTGTTCCCCGTCGAGCAGCTCGTCGCGGGCGATCCGTTCCTCCGGCGACCAGGCGACGAGGCTGTACGTGCCCGGCAGGTCGCGCGCGATGAACTCCTGCCGCTGGCGCCGCCATCGCCCCTCACGGCGCTCGACCGTGACGCCGGGGTAGTTTCCGACCCGCTGGTGCGCCCCCGTCAGCGCGTTGAAGAGCGAGGTCTTGCCGCTGTTCGGATTGCCGGCGATGGCGACCCGCAGGGTGCGCGGCTGGAGCAGTGCTTCCTCTTGTAGGCATGTTTTCATTTGGGAGATACCTCTACATTACGGCCGAAAAAAGGGGCCCCCTCAAACCGCATCCACGAGAACCGCCGTGGCCTCGGAGCCCCTCAGCGCCAACTCATAACCCTGCAAACGGATCCAGATGGGATCGCCAGCCGGGGCGCGCCGCGCCAGCTCCACGACCGCGTCGGGAAGGATCCCCATGTCCAGCAGCCTCTGGCGCACTGCGCCGCTGCCGCCGATCTGTCTGACGCGCCCGCGCTGGCCGGGCACCAGGTCCGCGATGCTCATGGTCATTTCCTTCTTTGTGGTTCTTCTGTTCATGGCCGCGCAGCCGACGGGACACGGCGGCAGTCCTTCATGCACGAGCGAGCAGTGACGGAACTTGGCCACCAGCTCGCCCGCGCCTGGACAGACTTCTACGAATTCGAAATACCGCACCAACTTGTCGACGGCCGCAGGCGAAAGACTATGCTCCATGGCACAAGCGTTGGCCTCCGCCTCCTCGGGCTTCATGCCGAGGAATCCGGTGAAGAACCGCGACAGCAACTGATGGCGCGCATACACCCGGCGCGCCGCCTCCTCGCCCTCCGTCGTCAACGCGACGTACTCGCGCCGCTCGTATCGGATCAGGCCCATCTCATCGAGGCGCCGCATGGCCGGGGTGACCGAAGCCGAACGCACGTTCCGCGCCTTGGCGATGTCGCGGACCCGGGCGAAGCCGGTCCCCCGCACCAGCTGGAAGATCGACTCGAGGTAATCCTCCAGCGCGGGGGTCAGGCTGTGTCCTGCGGCCATTTCCGACATGAGAACATGCTCCCCATTGGTTGGAAGATTTATCTAACACTTATAGGAGCCACTGTCAATGATTTTGTGGTCGCGGACAATCTCGTGAGAACGGGCCGGCAGTGCGGGCCGGCAATGGCCACATGGTCACCCTCCCGGCCGGCCCGGCGTGCACCTGGGACGAGCACGGCCCGGTGCGGGAGCATTGCCGCTTCGGGTGGGCGGACCTCCGGCCGGGGCGGGCGATGCCCCAGCAGGATGCTCGGGCGATGCGCGGGCGATTCCCGTCTTGGAATCACGCTCTGTGATGCCAAGACGGAAATCCCCCGCGAGACCTCACAATGACCGGAGCGGGAACCGCTTGGGACGGCCCGCCGGACAGGACGGGCCCCGGGGGCAAGTCACGAACTCCAGACCGGCGGCCACCCGCTCGTGCCGAGCCGAACGAGGGCTGGCGCCCTCCCGTCGGCCAGCGAGGACCCTGGCGGGTTCCCTCATGAGCGCTTGAAAAGCCTCAGCAGCGTCGCGGCGCGCCGTCCCGGCGCGGCCCGGGCGCCCGCCTCGCCGGCCGCCCTGCCGCGCACGAAGTCGCGCAGGGCGGTCGAGCAGAAACGCGCGCCGCCGCCATCTCCCTCGACGAAGCCCTGCCGCGCCAGGCCATCGAGCAGGTACAGATGCTCGCGCCGTGTCTTCTCGCCCCGGGCCAGACGAATCAGCGCGTCCCGTTCGTTGCCTTCGAGCCTGTCCCACAGCGCCAGATAGTGCGGGTGGGCCTCGTCCTTGTAGGCCGACTCCACTTCGCTCCAGTCGGGGCTCTCGCGCTCGCGCGAGACCATGCTCTCGAAAACCGCCGAGCAGCCCATCTGCAGGAACATGGGCCGGTAGCCGGCCAGGTCGATGATCCGGTCGGCGTAGGTCGTCAGCTCCAGCCCCTCGCGGCGCGACGGCACGGTGATAAGGTCCAGCGCCTCCTCGCGCGTGAATGGCTTGAGCGGCAGGTTCGAGAAGATGTTGAAGAACGGCGAATCGGAAATGTCCTGGTTGTGGCAGAGCGTCTGCATCTCCTGACAGGACGAGGTGACGTAGGCCACCTTGTAGCTGTTGGCCATCGCACGCAGGAAGGAAAAGAAGTCGGCGTCGAAGTTCTTGTTGTTCGTGATGACCTCGAATTCGTCCATCAGGATGACGATGCGCTTGCCCAGCCCCATGATCTGCTGGATGACGGACTTGAGCTGGTCGAGGCTGCGCTCCTTGCCGCGGTAGGCGCAGGCGTCCTGGATCTCGTAGGCGAAGGTTGTGAACAGGTAATCGATGAACTTCTCGGGGTTGAAGTCCAGGTCGTGCTGGAAATCCAGGTAGACGAACAGCGCGTTCTCGTAGTGCGTCATCTGCTTGCGGCGGTTGGTGCGGTTGTAGACGAAGTTCAGCAGCGACGACTTGCCGATGCGGCGTTCGCCCACGATGGAGATGGACTGGGGATGCGGCGCGTCCAGGCGCGCGAAGATCTTGTTGACCTCTTTTTCGCGGCCGAAGAAATCGGCGGGCGACTTGATCATCACGCGGTTGAGGTACGGGTTGCGCCGGCTGGTGCGGACCGGCTGCACGCCCGAGACTGAGATCGTGCCCGTGTCGGCCCGCAGGGGCGCGTCCAGCACCGCGGCGATCGCCGCCAGCTCCTGCGCGATCTCCTCGAAGGACTGCGGGCGCTGGTCGGGGTTCTTCTCCAGGCACCTCAGGATCAGCTGCTGCAGCCGGACCGGGACGGCGGGTGGAAAATCGAAATCGCTGCGCGTCAGGATCTGGTACATGATGGCGGTGGGGTGTTCGGCCACGAAGGGAAACTCGCCGCAGGTCAGGCGATAGAGCCCGACGCCGAAGCCGAAGATGTCCGAGCGGAGATCGGCGCGGCCGCCGTTGACCTGCTCGGGCGACATGTAGTTGGGCGTGCCGTGCATCGCGATCGAGGCCGTCGTGGCGGCGCTGTCCGCCAGCTTCGCCAGGCCGAAATCCAGGATCTTCACCGCGGGCCGGCCCGGGATCTCGGACTTCAGCATGATGTTCTTGAGGGTCAGGTCGCGATGGATGAAGCCCCGGCCGTGGGCGAACGCCATGCCGACGCAGACCTGGGAGGCCCAGCCCAGGACGTCGCCAAGGTCGGGAAGGGCCTGCGCCGCGATGTCGTGCAGCGTGGGGCCGTCGATCAGCTCCATGACCAGATACGGCCTGTCGCCGTGCTCGCCGCAGTCGAAGATCGTGACGATGTGGGGGTGGTTCAGCAGCGCCAGCGCCTCGGACTCGCGCTGGAAACGGGCGCGCGCGCTCTCCGAGGGGCTCACCGACTCCAGGAACTTCAGGGCGACCGGCCGCTTGAGCTTCAGGTCCGTCGCGCGGTAGACCGTGCCGAACCCTCCGCGCCCGATCTTCTTCTCGATCCTGTACTTGCCGTCGATGACCGTGCCGATCATGGCGATCGCGTCTCCTGCGACATCCGCTGGCGGACGACCGTTTCCTCGCCGGGCCGGATGTCGACGTCCAGGGTGACCGCGCTGTGGACGGGGTGGCGCAGCTCCACGGCGTGCTGACCCGCTTCCAGTTCGACGCGGCTGTTGACGACATCCTTGGACCATAGCTGGCCGTCGATCCAGACGTCGGCGTAAGGTTCGATCTGCAGCACCAGGATGCCCGGCGGCAGCTTCTCGAGCACCGCCTCCACCAGCGGCGCGGGCGTCGGCACCTCGATCCGCTGGCGGTGCTGCCGGTAGCCGCGCATCTCGATGACCAGCTCGTGTGGGCCTTCCTCGACGCGGGCGAGGTTGAGCGGGGTCTGTCCGACGGGCGCGCCGTCGAGCAGCACCCGGGCCCCCCGCGGCGTCGACACCACGCTCAGGGAATGAACCGCCCGCGCGAAACGATGGGTGAGCGTGGTCACCGTGTCGGGCAGCAGGCGCACGCGCGGCCAGCCGCCGGGCGCGTGCCCCGCCAGGCGCAGCTCGATCGCATGGGGCTGGTCGGCGTCCAGGCCGTCCAGCATGCGGGGCGTCACGAAACCGGTCGCCTCGCCGTTGAGGAAGATGGTCGCGCCGGCGGGCTGGGAAACGAGGCGCAGACCGCCCAGGCGCGGCTGCGGCGCCGGCTGCGCATCGGCAGCGCCGGCGATCGCGCTCGCGGTGGTGTCGGCGGGCGCCTCCGCGCCGGCCCGGCCATCGGACGGCGGCGGCGCCGGCGGCGGCTGCGTCAGACGCGTCCCCAGGAACACGGCCACGGCCAGCACCGGCAGCGCCGCCGCGGCCGCCACGACGCCGAGACGGCGTCCGGTCCGGCGCCCGCCCGCCGCGGCCGCCGCCTCGCCGCGCGCATCGCCCGACCTGATCTCGTCGATGACCTGCCAGATGGAGTGCATGCGCGCCACCCAGAGGCGCCAGAGATCCATCTTGAAGGTGTAGCGGTCGTTGGCCGGCTCCTTCTCCAGCAGGTCGTGGTAGAACAGCCGCTCCAGCGCTTCCTGCAAGGCCGCGCCCTCGGGCCGCCACGGCAGGTCCTCCCGCTGGCAGAAGGCGGCGATCTCGGCCGGCGCGACCGGGGCCGGAGTGTCGCGGTTGAGCTCGGCGATGACCGACAGCGCCACCTTTTCCGCGCCGGTCAGCGAGCTCCAGCTGAAGATCATCTGCGGCAGCGGGTTGTCGATGATCTCCGCCACAACCGCGATCAACTCGTCCTTTGCCACCATCCGCGACCGGGTCTCGTTCAGGCGATCGACCAGGGTCTGGCAGATGACCTGCGTGTAGAACGGCTGTCCTGCGGTCAGTCCGTAGATCTCCTCGACGATGCCCGACGCGTATTCCACCTGGCCCCTGACCGGCTCCTCGATCAGCCGCCGCGTGTCCGCCGCGCTCAGGAAGCTGATCCGACGGTGCAGCGCCTTGCCCAGGAAGTGCCCCCAGTAGCCGCTGTCGCGCGCCTCCAGCTTGTCCGAGCCGGTGAAGACGATGAAGACTCCGGCGCGGTGCTCGATCCAGTTGGCCAGCAGGTTGAGGATGTCGGAACTGAAGCGGTCCTTGGCGATGTGCGTCTCGAAGAGTTCGTACTCGTCGAACATGACCACGAGCTTGCGCCCGTTCAGGCGCGCGGACACCTCGTCGGTGAACGTCTGGAAGGCGGCGTGCGGATTGGCGCCGCCGCGTGCCGGCGGACCGTCCCAGGCGATGCCGGCGGCCTGCATCGTCGCCACGATCTCCTGCTGCAGCACGGCCAGGAACTCGACGTCGCCCCGCACCGTGATCGACTGCATGTCGATCAGCACGGGCAGGAAGTCGGGACCCAGCCGCCCCCGCCTGATCTGGAAGAGGATCGACGTCTTGCCGCTGCGGCGCGCGCCGCAGAGGACGATCAGCCCGCCGCGTCGCTCGCCCGCGATCTTGTTGCGGATGTAATCGAAGTCGTCCTCGCGGCCGAAGAACATGCGCCGGTCGTCGATCGGATTGCCGACGATGTAGGGATTGGGTATGGGGACGAAGGAACTGTCATCGGAAGCGTCCACGGCGCCGCCCTTCAGCTAGCAGAATGATGGGTTTCCGCGCTGCCGCACCGTCCGGCCTTCCCCGACCGCCAGCTCAATCCGGAGGCGCGGGCGGATCGCTCAGCCGCGTCAAGGGCTCCGGGCCGGCGTCATCCCCCCCGCCCGACGTCACGCCGATGATGGTGCCCAGGACGACCAGCGGCCCGGCCTTCAGCAGCCAGCTCTTCAGCCCGGCCTTGCGGCCCATCGAGATGCTGAAGCCCTTCTCGACGCCGGCCGCGACCTCGATCGTGTCCTGGTAGTCGTGGAAGCCCGGCTTGACGACGGTCAGGTCGTAGCGTCCGACCGGCAACAGCGCCAGCTGCAGCGGGATCTGCCCCTTGAGTTCGCCGTCGAGGAACACCTGCCCCTCCTTGGCACCGACGAACTCGACCGCGCCGAACATCTGCGCGCGCAGCTGGTCGTAGAGACGCTGGACAGGCGGCGGGAAATCGCTGAGCGGAGCCCGCAGGTCCGGGTACTGCGCCAGCGCCGAGCGCGCCGCCGTCTCCATGGCGGCGGTGTCGGCCCCCGCATAGTGGGTGAAGACCAGCTGGTTGTGCGCCAGGCGCTGGATCTCCTCGGATTCGGCGTAGTCGGCCAGGATGGATCTGATGATGTCGGCGGCAGCCGCGTATTCCCCCACGGCGCGGTGATCGATGACCTGGCGCCAGCGCAGGTCGGCGTCATCGCCGTCCGGCGCCGCCCCCCCCGCGGCGGGCGGCACCGGCCCCCAACACAGGGCCAGCAAGCAGCACAGACCGATGGCACGGTGCGGCCCCGGCGACCTGACCCGGCGGGTTACGGGACGCATGTCTCCCTCCTCGTGGCGGTTCTTGCTCCGGGCGAGAAATTTGAAGCGATGGCAAGAGAATACCGGGTCGCGCGTGTGCGGGCAAGCGCCGCGATCGCCGCGCGCGATGATCAGATATTGCATCGATCCGGTTTGGTGCGCATCGTCCTGCCTCTCCGCCGGCTCCGCCCGCGGACGGCTGAGGCGGCTCGGCTAACCTCCGGTCAGATGCGACAGCAGGATGTGCAGGCCCACGAGGATCAGCACGACGCCGCCGGCGATCTCCATGCGCTTGCCGAAGCGCGCGCCCAGCCGGCTCCCCAGGCGCAGACCGGCAAGCGACAGTGCGCCCGCGACCAGGCCGATCACCGCGCTGGGATACCAGATGTCGACCCGCAGCATCGCGAGCGTCAGGCCGATGGCCAGAGCGTCGAGGCTGGTGGCGACGCTGAGCATGATCAGGGTGGCGCCCCGCGACGGATCGCCCGCCCCCGCTTCGGCGCTCGCGTCGAGCCCCGCGCGGACCATGCGCGCGCCGACGACGGCGAGCAGCGCGAAGGCCACCCAGTGGTCGAAGGCGGCGATCAGCCCGGCGACGCGCGTGCCGATCAGCCAGCCGATCACCGGCATCAGGAACTGGAAGAGGCCGAAGTGAAAGCTCAGGCGGAAGGCCGCGCGCCGCCCTCGCGCGCGGCCGGACGCGCCGGCGCCCAGCGCGACGGCGAACGCGTCCATGGCCAACCCGAGCGCGATGAGCAGGATGCTAAGGAAGCTCATCGCCGCCCGGCGAACGCGGTGAAGAACTCGCCGATGCGCTCGTAGGCGCGCCTGAGAACGTCCTCCGGCGGCAAGAAAACGATGCGCACGTGCCTGGTGCCGGGCACCTGCCCGAAGCCGCTGCCGGGCACCACCACCACGCCGGTCGCCTTGATCAGCTCGCGCACGAACTCGTCGTCGCCGCGATCGATCTCCAGGCGCGGAAAGGCGTAGAACGCCCCCTTCGGCCTGACGCACGAGATGCCGGGCACGGCGTTGAGCATCTGGTGGGTGAGGTCGCGACGCCGCTCCAGCCTCGCCATCCCCTCGGTCAGATGCTCCTGGTCCCCCTCCAGGGCCGGCTTGATGGCGAATTGCAGCGGATGATTGGCGCACAGACGCGCGCGCAGGATCTTGTTCATCGCCTCCAGGTAGTCCGCCAGCCACGACTTTTCGCCGCTGACGATCGCCCAGCCGATGCGGAATCCCGGCGCCAGATACGCCTTGGCCAATCCGTTGAAGGTGACCACCGGCGCCTCGGCGTCCAGCGAGGCGATCGAGACATGACGCCCGCCGTCGAACAGCAGCTTGTCGTAGATCTCGTCGGCGAAGACCACCAGGTCGTGCTCGCGGGCCAGCTTCAGCACTCCCAGCAGCGTCTCGCGCTCGCAGACCGAGCCGGTGGGATTGTTGGGATTGATCAGCACGATGCCGCGTGTCCTGGCGTCGATCTTCGCGGCGATGTCGGCCAGGTCGGGCTGCCAGCCGTTGCCCTCGTCCAGGTAATAGGGGTTCTCGCGCACCTTCAGCTTCGCCAGCACCGCGGTGTACAGCGGGTAGCCGGGCGCGGGCGTCAGGATGTTCTCCCCTTCCTCGGCCAGCGCGGTCAGGGCGATCTCGATCGCCTCGCTGGCCCCGGTCGTGACGAACAGGTCCTGGATGCTGCGGATGCCCTGCCGATCGGCCTGCCGCTCGATCGCCTCGCGCGCCTCCTTGATCCCCGACGAGGCCGAGTAGCCGTTGCGGTTCTCCAGCATCGCCCGGTGGCACGCCTCGATCAGATGCGCCGGCGTGCGGAAATCGAACTGGTTGGGGTCGCCGATGTTCAGGTAGAGCATTTCCTTGCCCTGCCGGGCGACCTGCTCGGCCAGCACGACGATGTCGCGCACGGCGTAGGTGATGTGCTCGGTCCGCGAGGCGGGCCTGATCGGGGCGCGCGTGCTCATGGGCTGCTCCTCGTGGTCGTCACCATGGAGATCGCCGGCGGTTGGGCTTTCCGCGCCAAAGATCGTCAGCCGCGGGCGGCAGGTCCAGCTTGATCGTGGCCGCCGGCCGCAGGGAGCGGTTGCGGCCTGCCCGCGCGGTTGCGGCCTGCCTGCGCGGCGGGGATTCGCCAACGCGGCGGGGGATCGCCAGCGGGCGGGCGGCGGCATCGCCATGGTGGCCGGGCGCGGGCGACTCCCGCCTTGGCATCACAATTTGTGATGACAAGAGGCGATTCCTCCGCGCGCCACCACAGGCAATCTCGCGCCGCCGCAGCCAGTGGCCGCAGCCGCCGCATTCGACGCGCGCGTCTGCCCTCCGCGGACCTCGGGACAGGAGCGCCGCCGGTTTGACAGGCGGGCTCCGGACATGGTTCATTCCAGCCCGGGCCTGATGGCGCCCCTCGTCGACAACGATCAACCCCCGGGGGCTATGCCGATGAAAGGTGTCGAGCAGCCGCGCCGGCAGCCGGGTTGGTTGGCACCGGCTTTGGCCGCCGCGCTGGCGCTGGCGGCGATGGCGATCCGACTGCCGAACCTCGGCTGGGGCTTGCCCGAGATCGAGGAAGAGGCGCTGCCGCTGAAGAAGGCGTTCCAGATGTGGGGCTGGAACGAAGGGCGCCTGCAGCTCGACCCGCGCACGGCCGGCTGGCCGTCGCTGTCCTTCTATGTCCACCTGCTGCTGCAGCACCTGATCTACTGGGGCGGCCGGCTGGGCGGGTTTTTCGCCAACCGGTACGATTTCTACCTTCTCCAGAACGATCTGTCGCCGCTGGTGGTGGCGGGGCGGGCCCTGGGCGTGACCGCCGTGGGCGGCGTGGTCTGCATCGTCACGCGCCTGGGCGCGCGCCTGGCTGGGGGCGGGGCTGGCAGTGTCTCCGGCGGCAGCGACCGCGACGCGGTCGGCGGCTCCCTCCCTCTGCTCGCCGGCGCGGCGGCCGGCGGCGCGCTGGCTGTCAGCCCGCTGCTCTACGAGCAGTCGCGGCTGATCACGCCCGACATCCTGCTGCTGCTCTTCGCCGCGCTCGCGGTGGCGCGCATCGTCGACCTCCGTGAGCGCGGCCGGCTGCGCGATTACGTCTGGGCCGGAATCTGGATCGGCCTGGGAGCATCGGCGAAATACACGCCAGTGCTGCTGGCCCCGGCGCTGTACGTGACGCACCTGCTGCGGCTGCGGTCCGAAGCCGCGGACGCCGGCGCGGCCGGCGCCGCCGCCAGCGCCACGGCCAGCGCCGCCGCCAGCGCCACGGCCAGCGCCACCACCAGCGCCGCGGCTGGCGCCGCGATCGCACGCCGCCGGCTGCGGCGGCTGGGGTTGACCGACCGGCGGCTGCTATGGGCCGCGTTGGCCTGCGCCGTCGCCTTCGTCCTGACCAGCCCTTACCTGCTGCGCGACCAGACGGTCTTCCGCAAGGATTTCACCTCGCAGATCATGCATATGAGCCAGGGGCATTTTGGACAGGAGGACCGCGGCGCCGACGCGCTGTTCTACATGCGCTCCGCGCTCGCGCCGGCCCTGGGCTGGCCGGGGTTGCTGCTGGCCGCGGTCGGTCTGGCCTGGGCGGCGTGGCGGCTGCGCGGCGGGTGGGTGGCGGCGGCGCTCTGCCTGGCATGCCTCTATCTGGGCCTGGGGTTCCTGGGCACCAAGTTCGAACGCTACATGCTGCCGGTGCTGCCGACGCTGGCGCTGGGGACGGCGGGAGCGGCGGTCTGGCTGGGCGGCCGCTTGGCGACGCGGCCGCGCGCGCTGCGGCTGGCCGCCGCCGGCCTGTTCGCGCTGCTCGTGCTGGCGTCGCCCGCCTGGTCGACCTGGCGCGCCGCGCGGACCCAGGCCCGCCCCAGCACCATGATGCTGGCCAAGCGCTACATCATGGACGTGCTGCGTGAACCGGGCCTGGCCTTCGCCATGGAGGCCTACACTCCCGCCCTGCCGCTGGACAACCGTTTGGAGATGAGCGCGCAGCCGGTGTTCGCCAGGCTGTCGCCGGAACAGCAGCGCCGCCTGCTGGGCGAACGGCACTACGAGGTGGTCACGATCCCCATGTACACCGGCATGGTCGAGATGG
The DNA here is from genome assembly GCA_964461255.1 of uncultured Fibrobacteraceae bacterium. Lineage (GTDB taxonomy): Bacteria > Krumholzibacteriota > Krumholzibacteriia > LZORAL124-64-63 > LZORAL124-64-63 > CAYWTR01. The sequence continues at coordinate 42,102 of CAYWTR010000024.1, forward strand.
CCGCCTTCTACTACGACCTGCGTCACTACCTGCCCATCGATGTCATCGTCACCTCGGGCGCGGTGCGGGGACGCTACGAGCGCCTGCCCGATCGCTTCCCGCGTCAGATGGCCTTCTACCGCGATCTCGAGCACTTCACCCGGCTGGAGCGGGCGTTCGCGCCCGGCCCGCAGACCTCGGGGCCGGAGATCCGGATCCATCGTTTCACCCCCGAGGGCCGCGAGCGCCTGCTGCGCGAGCGCGGCCCGCTCGGCCCCGGCTTCCATCGCGAATTCCGGCACGCCCTGCACGCGCCGCACTTCCACGCCTTCCTGGAGGGCATCGCCCGCCAGGCATACGCCAAGCAGTACTTCAGCGTGGCCGATCTCTATTACCAGGCGTTCTACGAGACCGCGCCCTTCGCACAGTTCCGCCCCTATGCCAGCGCGCTGGTGATGGCGAAGCTGCAGACCGACCAGCCGCTCGCGGCGCGCGATCTCTGCCGCGAGGTGCTGCGGCGCGAGCCGCGCGACGCGCAGGCCGAGGCGCTGCTGGGGCTGGCGCTCGAGGAACTGGGTGAAACGGAAGGCGCCATCGCGGCCTACGAGCGTTGCATCGCGCTGGGACAGGAGGGGGATGGGCGGTCCGGCGGTGCGGCCGGCGGGGAGGCGGACGCCCCTGCCTGGGCGCGCCGCCAGCTGGAACTGCTCCGTTCCGCGACGGGGCGGTAGCGGCGGCGGCGGCGGCGATCGCCTAGATTGTCGCCCCCACACGGGTGCGGACTCTCGCCGGAGGCACGGCATGATGCGCAACGCGGCGATGGCCATGATCGCTCTCGCCCTGGCCGGGGCGGTCGAGGCGCGCACGGATGCTCGCGCCGGCGCTGACCGGCCGGCGGCCGCGGAAAGGCAGGAACCCATGGCAGATCCCCGCGCAGACGGGCGCGAGGTCGCCGTTCTGGGCGCCGGGTGTTTCTGGTGCGTCGAGGCGGTGTTCCAGCGCCTGGACGGCGTCGTGTCCGTCATGCCCGGATACGCGGGCGGAGACAAGCCGAACCCCACCTACGAAGAGGTCTGCGGTGGGCGCACCGGCCACGCCGAGGTGGCGCGCGTAGAGTTCGATCCCGAGCGCATCTCCTACCAACGTCTGCTGGACGTGTTCTGGCGGGCGCATGACCCCACGACGCTCAACCGTCAGGGCGCGGACGTGGGCACCCAGTACCGCTCCGCCATCTTCTACGCCGATGGGGCGCAGCGGGCGGCGGCCGAAGCCTCCAAACAGGCGGCCCAGTCCGAGTTCGGCGGTCGCATCGTCACCGAAATAGTCCCGCTCGACGCCTTCTATCCGGCCGAGGACTACCACCGCGATTATTACAACCGCAACCGGCAGGCCCCCTACTGCCGCGCGGTGATCGCGCCGAAGCTGCGCAAGCTGGGACTGGAGTAGCCGGCGGCGCGGCGCGCCGGCGCGGCCCGGCGGCGCGGCGCGCGCCGCGGCCTCAGGTGTCGACGCCCACGCGCACGCCCAGGCCGGGATCGTAGAGATCGTATTCGCTGCTGTCGGTGCGTCGAGCGATCAGCCGGTGGAACCCGAGCCAGCGCCCCTGATCCCGATCCAACGCCTCGGCGTAAGACGGGAAGACGCTCTTGCCCGCCATCTCGACCGCGCGTTCGAAATCCCGCCAGTGCCGCCAGCCGTCGGGCTGCGTTTCGACCGCGACCTCGCCCACCGCGGCGCAGCGGCTCCACAGCTCGCGCCAGAAGGCCGCGGTCTTGAAGCAACGGCAGTTGTCTTCCCAGAACGCCGTGCCGTTGGCCTGCGGCTGGACCAGATGCGGCGGCGGTTCGGCTCCCAGCGGCTGCGTGAGGCCCGGCACGACGACGCCGATCGCGCCGCCCGGCCGCACGAAGCGCGCCAGACAGTTCAGATACAGCTCGTCGGTCCCGAAGTACTGATAGGCGTCGATGCAGACCGCCGCGTCGAAGAATCCCGGCGCGAAGGGCAGGGCGTGGGCCTCGCCGCGCAGCGGACAGACGCGGTCGCCGACGCCGGCCTCGACCGCCCGTCGCCAGTTGCCGTCGGGCGCCATCCAAAGGTCGACCGCCCAGACGCGCGCCCCGAACTCGCGCGCCAGGAACACGCTCGTCGTCGCCTTGCCGCAGCCCAGATCGAGCACGCGCATGTCCGGCGCGAGCGGCAGCGCCGCGCACAGCCATTCGACCAGCCAGAGGGCGTTGGGCCCCATCTGGTGCTCGAGCATCCATGTCTGGTCGTAGCGCCCGGAGCGCGGGAATTCAGGCTTGTTCAGCAGGTGCTGCATTTCTGCCATGGTGAGTACCTACCTCGGCCGCGGAAGTGATTGGCGGCGGCGGACCAGGCGAACGGGGACAGCCAGCGGAGCGTCTCATGACGGTCCGAATGACATCCCCTCCCCCAGGGCGATGCCCACGCCGATGCCCACGCCCAGCAGGGCCACACCGACGACCAGCAGCACCGTCCTTCCCGGATGGGTATCCTTGACTTGCACGAAGGCCAGTTCGTCGAAGGGAATCTCGACCGCCGGCCCGCCCACCGGAACGTAGCGTATCAGCCGCGCGGCGGCGTCGATTTCCGCCGGCGTCTTCTTCAGCTCCACGACCTCGCCCGAGCGCAGCACGACGCGCTGGGGCTTGCCGTCGGGGCGCCAGTCCGCCCCTTCGATCCAGGCGTGGGGATTGCCCCAGAACGCCCCTTGACGCTTGCCGTCGAAACCGCGCATCCATAGACGGCGGACCTCGGCCAACGGCAGCGCCGCCGCCTCCCCGTCGGCCAGCGTCCCCTGGATCGATTGCGCGCTCGGATCGTACCGCCCGCCCGCCGAATCGAAGCGCAGAACGCGGCCGTCATTGGCGACGACCCTCTCGATCCTCAACGCCGCCGCCGGGCCAGCGTCGAACACGAAGCGGTGCGTCGAGGCGCACCCGCCAACGAGATTCGCGCTGGCGGCGAGCGCTACCGCCCCCAGCGACCGCCGCAGCGTGGCGCACATCATGCCGTTCTCCTTTCCGAGCCCTGCCCGGTCGGCGCCCCCCGTGCGCGGCGCACCTCGCGCCAGCCCAAACGAGGAGACACCCTCGCGGCCGCGGCTACTCGGCCAGAGGCTTCATCGTCAACGGATCGCGCAGCGGCAGCCGGGTCGGCTGACCGCCGGCCAGGCCCATGAAGGTCGCGTCGTGCTTGGGATCTCCCAGCAGGATGTCATCGACCTTGCCCACCACCAGATAGGTCATGCCCGCCGGGTCGAGCAGGCGGCGCGCGACGCGCTGCACGTCCGCGGCGGTGACGGCCCGGATGCGGTCGCGGTACGCCGCGTAGTAGTGCGGATCGCGCTGGTAGCGGCCCGTCAGCTCCTCGGCGGCAAGCGCGCCCGCGACGGCGCCGGCCGTCTCGAAGCCGGCCGGCAGAGTTTCGATGAACTTGTTTTGGGCGTCGGCCAGCGCCGCGGGGTCGACCTGCTCGGCGCGCATGCGCTCGACCTCGGCCAGCGCCACCTGGAGCGCGTAAGCGGTGGACCTCACCTTGGTCTGGAAGGCGACGCGCCAGGGCTCCGGGTAATACACACCCCCCTCGAAACGCGAATTGACCGAGTACGCCAGCCCTTCGTCCGAGCGGATGCGGTTGACCAGCCAGGAGGTGAAGCCGCCGCCGCCCAGGATGTCGTTCATGATCAGCGCCGCGTGGTAGTCGGGATCGTAGCGGTCGATCGCCGGCAGGCCGAACGTCACGCGCGCCTGGTTGACGTCCTTGTCGACGACGTACCAGCCGGGCGCCGGCGCGCTCTGCGGCGCCGGCGCGGGCGGAGGGCCGGGACGCTCGCCGGCGTGCGGCCAGCCGGCGAAGGCCTTTTCCAGCGCCCTGACCATGGCGGCGCGGTCGAAGTCGCCGGCGACGGCCAGCAGGAAGTTCCGCGGCCCGACGTAGCGCCGGTGCAGCGCCAGCAGGTCGTCGCGGGTGATCCCGGCGACCGACGCCTGCGTCGGCCAGCGATTGGACCAGTGTCCGTCGCCTCGCATGAGGTAGCTCCACTCGCGGCGCTCGATGTCGGCGGTGTCGTCGTTGCGCTCCTTCATCCGCTGCAGCCTCTGATCGCGGGCCAGCTGCAGCCTGTCCTCCTGGAACGCCGGCGACTTGAGGCAGGAAACCAGCAAGGCCAGCCCGGCCTCGAGGTCCTTGGCCAGCAGGTTGAGCGACGCGCGCGACTCCGCCGCACCGATCGGCACGCCGCCCATCCCCATCATGCCGCGCCCGCCGCCGCCCATCTGCGCATCGAGCGTCGCCCCCAGGGCCGCGACCCGATCCTCGAGCTGCTCGGCGCTCATGCCGCCGGCGCCGCCGCGGGTGAGCTGTTCCACCATGATCTCCCCCAGCCCTTCCTTGCCGGGCGGATCGAGGTCGGGGCCGAGCCGCATCAGCACGTGGATCGTGACCAGCGGCAGCGTCCGATCTGGCACGAGGTAGGCCGCCACGCCCCCATCGAGGACCACGCGATGATCCGCCGCCCGCGGCGGATCGTACTGGAGATCCGGGAAACGCAGCCCTTCGGGACGATCGGGGATCTGCGCCGCCGCCTGCACGGCCAGGACCGAGAAAGCCGCCGCCAGCGCCAGCAGCGCCGCGCGGCCGTCCATCAACGCCCCTCTGGCGGTCATCGCCGACCTCCTTGGTTCTCGCCCTGCGCGCCCGCTGCCGGCAGCGCGGACAGCTTCTGCCGCGCCTTGCCGCGCACGTAGTCCAACGCGGGTCTCATCTCGGGCGGCATCTGCCCGCCCATGGCATCGAGGCGGCCGAGCATCTCCTGGATCTGCTGCGCTTCGGTCATGCCGTCCAGGCGCGCCAGCGAGCGTTTGACCATGGCCTTGGCCTCAGGCGACAGCGCGGCCAGCGCCGGATCCTCGGCCTCGGCGCCGGCCTTGCGCGTCCAGATGGCCACGGCGCTGTTTTGCGGCGAGAAGTACTCCCCGGCCACGCGCATGACGTCGGCGGCCGTGACGCGCTGGATCTCCGCGTCGATGCGGTCGGCGTCGCGCCACGACCCTTGCGCTTCCGCCATGCCGTAGCGCAGCATCTGGAAGAAGCCGTTGTCGAGCTGGCGATACGTGCGCGTCAGGTACCTGTTCTTGACGCTCTGCAGTTCCTCGTCGCCCACGGGCTCACGCTGCAGTCTGGCCACCTCGGCGAGCACGCCCTGCTCCAGCTCCTCGGGCGCGCGCCCCTCCTTGCACTCGGCCTCGATTTCGAACAGGCCTTCGTACTTGCGCGCGTCCTGCCCGGCGCGCGCGCCGGTGGCCAGCCCCTGGGCGAGCACCAGGCTGCGCCGCAGCCGTCCGGTTTCGCCGTTGAGCAGTTCGGCCAGCACGGACAGCGCCGGGACGTCGCGGTGCACGCGCGCCACGGTGTGCCAGCGCATGGTCACGGCCGGATTGGTCTCGGCCTCGCCGTAGAAGCGCTTGGCGGCCTGCTGGCGCGGCTCCAGCGTGATCATCTCGGGCGCCGGCCGCGCGCCGCGCGGGATGCGCCCGAAGTAACGTTCGGCCAGCGCCAGCGCATGCGCGGGGTCGAAGTCCCCCACCAGCACGGCGCAGATATTGTTGGGCGCGTAGTAGAGCGCGTAGTACTCGTCCGCCTGCGCCTTGGTGATGAAAGGCAGATCGCTGGCGTAGCCGATCACCGGCCAGCCGTAGGGGCTGGCGTCCCAGAACATCGCGTCGAAGGATTCCTGGAACTTGCCCAGCGGCGTCGACTCGACCCGCAGGCGCCTTTCCTCGTACACGACGTCGCGCTCGGCATAGAACTCGCGGAACACCGGGTTGAGCAGCCGGTCCGACTCCATCCAGAACCAGAGTTCCAGCTTGTTGGCTGGCACGTTCCAGAAGTAGAAGGTCATATCCTCGCTGGTGAAGGCGTTGATGCGCGACGCGCCGTTGCGCTGCAGCACCAGGTTGAATTCGTTCTTGACCATGTTCTCGCGCTGGCGCGCGACCAGCGAGTCGAACTTCGCCTCCAGCGCCCGGTAATGCGGCGTCTTGGCCTCGGGCACGGAAATGTCGGCGATCTCGCCGCGGCGCAAGGCCAGGCGCTGCGCCGCCATCTCGGCCCGCATCTCTTCCTGCAGCGCCTCTTGCTCGGCGATCAGCCGTTCGTCCAGAGCGTGGTCGCGCGTGCCGATGGTCTTGGTGCCCTTGAACATCATGTGCTCGAAGAGATGGGAGATGCCGGTGATGCCCGGCCGCTCGTTCGCCGAACCCACGCGGGCGACCCACCCCGCCGCGACGGTCGGGGCGAGGTGGCGCGGCAGGAGCAGGAACTTCATGCCGTTGGATAGCACGTGCTCCTGCACCTGCGGGCCGGGCGGCGCGGATTCCCTGGCCGGAGCGGCCGCGGCGGCTATCGGCGGCGCGGCCAGCGTCGCCAGCGTCGCCGGCGCCAGGCCCAGAAGCACGGCCAGCGCGGCGCGGGACGCGGCGCGGCCGCTCAAGAGGATTCGTGACATGCGCATGCCTCCGGATCGAGAGACGGCAGCGGGAACTCGGGGACGCCCCCATCCTAGCCCAGCGGGGCGCCGGGCGGCAGGGCGTTCGTCGCCGGCGCTTCCGCCGCCCCGGGCCGAGGAACGCCGGAGGTGAGAATATCCCGGAAATTCTCTCGCCTGTCGCCGGATTTTCGCGCACCCTGGCCGCGACGAGATGCGCGGCGACGATTCACGGCCGGCAAGGCGTGACATGAAGGAATCCCCGGATCAGGAAGGCGTCGTCAAGTATCGCTGCGAGCACGCGCGGCGGCCGCTGCGCGCGCACCCCGGTCTGGACGAACTGATCCACTGGCGCGGCGTGCTCTTCGCCCGGGGACTGATCGGCGCCGACAACGCCGGCGTCGGCTTCGGCAACCTCAGCGTCCGCCTGTACTCCTCGCCGCGCTTCTTGATCAGCGGCAGCCAGACCAGCGGCCTGGCGGAGGTGGATCGCCGTCACTTCGCCGAGGTGCTCGTCGTCGATCTCGAGCGCAACTTCCTGCGCAGCGCCGGCCAGACCGCGGCTTCGTCCGAGGCCCTGACCCACGCCGCCCTCTACCAGGCGGAGCCGTCGATCCGGGGCGTCGTCCACGTCCATGCGCCGGCGCTCTGGCGGCGCCACCTCGACGTCCTGCCGACCACGCGCCCGGACGCCGCCTACGGCACGCCGCGGATGGCCCACGAGATGATCCGGCTGCACAGGCGCGGCGCGCTCGGCCCGCAAGGTGCGGTGATCATGGGCGGGCACCGCGACGGCGTGATCGCCTTCGGGCCGTCCCTCGCGCAGGCGGTGCAGGAGATTCTGCGCCTGGCGTGACGCGACCGCATGCGAGATCCCGGGCGCCCAGCGCCAGCGAAACCGCACCTTGCCGTCGACTCCGCGTGGCAGGAGCGGGCATCACGGAACCTCGTTTTCCTGGACTGAGGGCGCGCCTGCCCCCGCCGCCGCTGGCCGCGCGGCGGCGGCGGGGGTACAATTTGAGATCCGCGGCCCGCCGTCGGGATCGGAGCGCCGCGAACATGGAGATGCCAACGCCATGACCGTCTTGCCGTCCGCCGCCAAGGATGCCCTCACCCGCGCCGTGCGGCACTGGCGGGACAAGGATCTCGAAGATTACATCGCCGTCGAGCGCGGCCGGCCGGGCCAGCTGGAGCTGCTGCTCGAACCGCGGTCGGCGGAGGAACTGGCCGGGCTGATCCGCGCGCTGCGCGCTCACCGGATCGCCACCGCCACCATCGCCGGGCAGTCGGGCCTGGTCGAGGCCCAGCGCCCGCACGGCGTGGCGATCAGCATGAAGCGCTTCGACCGCATCCACGAACTCATCCTGCCCGACGGCGCGCGCGCCGCCCCCCCGGATTTCGCCCTCGCCGCGGCCGGCCTTGCCGTCGACCGGCTGCGCGGCAGCCGCGTGCGCGTGGCCGCGGGGGTGGCGATCGACACGATCAACGAGGCGCTGGCCGGGGCCGGCCTGAAGCTGCCGATCGTGATGGGATCCACCGCCTCCGCCAGCGCCGGCGCCTGCGCGGCCAACGGCTCGGCGGGCGCGAACGCCGTGCGCTACGGCACCGCGGCCGACCTGGCCCGGCACGTCCGCGGCGTGCTCGGCACCGGCGCCGTCATCGAGGAAAACGTTGCCCCGCGCCCAGGATCGACCGACCCGGAGCTCTGCCGGATCCGGTCCGACCGCTTCTCGCACGGCATGTCTCTTGTGGGCTCACAGGGCGCGCTGGGGCTGATCACGGAAGTGACCTACGAGGTCTATCCCTTGCCGCGCGACCAGGCGCTCGCGCTGCTGCCCGTGCCGGACATCGCCTGCGCCACGCAACTGCTGCCGCAGCTGCAGCGCCGTTTCGACCGCGAGGGCCAGGCCGTGGAGCTGTTCGAGATCATCAAGCGGGAGACGTTGAGGACCGCGGCGCTCCACGCAGGGCGGAGCCTGCGCGATGAACTCGCCGACGCGCCCTACTACGCCATGCTCGTGGTGGTGTCCGACACCGCCAGCCCCGCGTCGGTGTTCGGCTCCGCCTTCGTGGAAGAGGTCGTCACCTTCCTGATGGCCGAGGCGACGGGCCGCGACGGCGAGCTTCTGTACGCGCAGGGCGGCTTCGATTTCGACCACGCCCCCGGCAGGCTCATCCGCATCCGGGAGGCGTGCTCGGAGATGAGTCGCGCTCTGCCCAAGCAAGCCTACGACGTGGTGGTCCCCCCGGCGTATCTTGACGCCTTCGTGGGCGATCTGGAGCGCGAGATGCGCCGGGCCCACCCCGACTTTCGGCTCGGCGTCTTCGGCCACGGCGGCGTCGGGGCGCTGCACATCCACGCCATCGCGCCCGACAACGAGGCCCTGGAGAGACAGCGCGCGGCCCTCGATGCGCTCGTGTTCGATCTGGTCCAGAGCCGGCAGGGCAGCCCGTGGGCGGAGCACGGCGTCGGCAGCAAGTGGGGCCGGGAGTGGCAGCGGCGCACGCCGCGCCCGGTGCAGCAGGAGATGCTGCGGCTGAAGCGGCGGTGCGACCCCGACAACGTCGTCGGGTCGCGCCTGTTCGGCTTCCACCTGCTCATGGACACGGCCGCGCGGCCTTGAGGCGCGGCGGCCCGGTCGCCGTCACGAGCCCGCCGCCCCCGCCGCCGGATCCGCGGCGACCGCACGCTCCAGCTCCGCCCGGCGGTCAGGGTCCAGCGGCACCCCCAACTCCCGGTGCAGCGCCAGCAGCGACCTCGCTTCCTGGGCCGCGTAGAGGGCGAAACTGTCCAGGATGGGCCGCCCCAGGATCATCCGCAGATCAGCCGGCAGCCGCGGCCCCGCGCCGTGATTCCGGGCGCCCGCTCCGCGCAGGTTGGAGGCGAAGATGCCGGCCGCGCTGACGGGCAGGAAATCCTCGTAGCGGATCGGCCGCGTGCGCGCGAAACCCTGGGCCAGCAGCGCGTCCACTTCCCGCGGCAGCCGGTCGGGGGACGCGCCCGCGGCCTTTGCCGTGGCCTCGTAATGGAAGTAGCCCAGCCCGGCCTGGCGCAACGCTTCGAAATCGTCGGGCAGCGCCGCGAACGCCGCCTCGAAGTCCGCCGGCGTGGGGGCCCCACCCCGGCTGCGGATCTCCTCGACCCGCGCCAGCGCCTCGTCGTAGCGCCGCCGCCCCTCGGGCGTCAGCGCCAGGCCGCGCTGCTCGATCTCGCCGAAGCGCGCCGTGTGCGCGCCGGGCACCGCGCCGTCGAAGATCATGGGCTCTGTCAGGGCCTTGTAGGACGTCTGCCGCAGCAGGATGGGCGCCGCGCGGCGCGGCGGACCCTCGATGTGGTCCTTCATCTCCGCCCCCACGTGCCTGTATTCCTCCGCCAGGACCTTGCGCATGCGCGCCTGCAGCGCGTCGATGTCGAGAGTGTTGGGCGTCAGGTGGTTGAGGTGCGGGTTGGGGGTGCAGCAGATGTCGGCCGCGAGGCTCAGGTTGCGCACGACCAGATCGTCATAGAGCGCCTTGTCGGTCGCGCGGCCCCGCCAGCGGAACAGCTCCACCCCTTCCGTCAGCAGCGCGTCGGCGTCGTGACGCGCCAGCCCTCCCTGCGCCTTCGCCTGGTCGACCAGACCGCGCAGCCGCGGCGTGTAGATGTCGCGCCGGGCCAGCGTCTCCTCCACGCGCCGGCGCAGATCGCCCTCGGCGAAGAAACGAGCGTCATCGGTCCTCAGCAGGGAACAGAACACGCGGAAGGGCGAGGCCTCGATCTCCCGCCGATCCACCGGCCTGAACGCCGTCGCGACCACCGGCAGCGCCTTGGCGCCGGCCGCGCTCAGGTCGTAGGCATTCACGGGCCGCATGCCCAGCACGGCGAAGAAGTCCGCCATGACCGGCAGTTCATCCTCGCGGCCCAGGCGGATGGCGCCGTGGCGTTCCTCGCTCAGGCGGTCGACGTCGCCATCTCCCCAGCCCAGTTCGGGCAGCGCCCGAACCACTTCGCGGTTGATCTGCTTGACGGTGGCGATGAGCTGCCCGTAAAGGGGCACCTCCTGCGCATACATGGCGGACAGGCGGTTGGAGAATTCCCGTCGCAGGACCGCCGGCTCGACGAAGGCATCGCGGCTCATGGTTGCAGGCTCCCGTGTGTGTTCACCTTGCGGGCGCAGGCCCACGGCGCAGGGCCATGGCGCCGGCCCATGGCGCAGGCCCGGCCGCGGGCTGGCCGCCGCCCTGGCCGGCGGGATCGGCGGCGCAGCATAGCATGGATCGACGGCCGGCGCACATGCCCCGGCGGCGCGCATCCCCTTGAATGGCCCGCCCCCGGGGACGAAGGAGCGGCCGGTCTGGAAATTCGGCGCTGGACATGGAGAAGAGGCATGCCCGATCCTGCGCGTACAGCGATGGCCATGAGCGAAGGCACAAGATCATTCGACACGTCCGAGGAACACGCGCGCGCGCTGGACGCCGGCTGCGCGCTCGCCCCGTTCCGCTCGCGGTTCCGCGCGCCCGCCGGCACGATCTACCTGGACGGCAATTCGCTCGGTCTTTTCTCGCGCGACGCCGGACGGTCGCTCGCCCGCGCCGTCGCCGCCTGGAAGCGGCTCGGCATACGCGGCTGGCTCGAGGCCGAGCCTCCTTGGTTCCACCTCGCGGAGCGGTTGGGCGCGCTCGCGGCGCCTCTCGTCGGCGCGGCCCCCGACGAAGTCGTGGCGACGGGAACGACCACGCTCAACATCCACGCCCTCGTCGGCACGCTGTACCGCCCCGCCGGGCGGCGAACGAAGATCCTCGCCAGCGCGCTCGAGTTCCCGACCGATATCTACGCGCTGCGCAGTTGGATCCGCCTGCACGGGCTCGATCCCGAGACGCACCTGGTGCTGCTGCCGCCTGCCGCGGACGGCCTTGTCGACGAGAGTGCCGCCATCGACCGCATGACGGACGAGGTGGCCCTCGCCCTGTTCTCTTCCGTGCTCTACCGCAGCGGGCAGCTCCTCGACCTGCCGCGGCTCGCCGGCGCGGCGCGCGCGCGCGGCGTGACCATCGGCTACGATTGTTCCCATTCCGTGGGGGCCGTGCCTCACCACTTCGATGCCTGGGACGCCGATTTCGCCGTCTGGTGCGGGTACAAGTACCTCAACGGCGGGCCGGGAGCTCCGGCGTTCATCTATCTCAATCGCCGCCATTTCGACCGTGAACCGGCGCTCGCGGGCTGGTTCGGTTGCGTCAAGGAGCGGCAGTTCGAGATGAGCGCGGACTTCGACCATGCCCGCAGCGCCGGAGGATGGCAGCTCTCCTCGCCCGGCATCCTGGCCTGCGCCGCGCTGCTCGGCTCACTCGGCGTCACCCTGGAAGCGGGCATCGAGGCCATCCGCGCGGAATCGCTCCGCAAGACCTCGTACCTGATCAGCCTCGCGGACGAGTTCCTCGCCGCCGAACCCTGTCGCTTCCGCGTGGGCACGCCGCGCCCAGCAGAACGGCGCGGCGGGCACGTCGCCCTGGAGCATCCGGAGGAGGCCTGGCGGATCTGCCAGGCGCTCAAACGCCGCGGCGTCGTGCCCGATTTCCGGCCGCCGAACGTCATCCGCCTCGCGCCCGTCGCGCTCTACAACACGTACCACGAGATCTGGACGGTCGTGAAGCACCTGCGGGAGATCGTCCAGCGCCGGGAATACGAGTCGTGCGGCCACGCGCCCCGGGTCATTCCTTGAGCCCAGCGGATCGTCAAACTTGATCCTGTTTCATTTCAAATTCGAACATGGCTCTGCCCGCCTCACCGTAGCAATCGCCACAGCAGTAGGGTTCGCCTAGCCCCCCGACTCTCGCCTCCGCGGTCTCGACCGATTTGCCGCACCATACACATGTGCCTTTGGCATTCAGCTCGTCCACAAACGCTTGCCAGCAAGGATCGCTGCTCGGCGACTCGGTTGACCGTCTGCAGAATACGCGGACCAGGATCCTTCCATCGGGCAGCAGTGTGACCAGTCTCGGCAGTCTGCCTACCTTTCCCGCGAGCGCTTCTCCGCACCCATCGCACCTCGCTCTGAGCGCCGCATTCCTGGTTGCCGGCGATGTCGACCTTGGCACGGCAACGATGACGCCGCGGCCGCCACCATGCGGCAACGTAACCGCGGCGACTCTCATATCATCGAAGGCCAGCGTGTTAACATCCAGGCCTGTGCGCAAGGCGAGTGCCATCATATGCGCCGCGTGGAAGGCAATGTAACTCTCCGAATCTACGTCTCGATAATCTGCTACCACCGTGGGATTAACATCCCAGTAGAAGCGCGCGCCTTCACCCGTTGACAGCTCGGCTTGGGATAACGCCGCCCGCATAACTTCCAGCGGCGTTTCAATATCTCGGTCGACGAAGAACTTGATGAGGTAATACTGCATCACAGTTTCCTCCCCAGACCTCCACGACCGTGAGGGCGCGACCCGCGGCCGCCGCCGTGGGCGGCTGAGCCTATCTCAGGAGCACCATGCGCCTGGCGCTGCCGCCCTCCGACGTCCGCAGACGGCAGAGATAGGCGCCCCCGGCGACCGGGCGGCCAGCCTCGTCACGCCCGTCCCAGACCACCGCGTGCTGCTGCGCCGGCAGGAGGCCGCGCGCCAGGCGCCGCACCAGGCGGCCGCGCAGATCGTAGACGGCCAGCTCGACCGGGCCCGAGCTGCTCAGCTCGAAGCCGATCCTCGTCCTCGGGTTGAAGGGGTTCGGGACGTTCTGATGTAGCCGTTGGCGCCGCGGCGCCGGCTCGTTCTCGCCCTGCGCGGGCTCCTCGATCCCCGTCAGGACGGCGTATTCCCACACGCCGGCGGCGGCGACCCGTTCATACAGCAGCCGATGCCCGGCGTTGTTGAGATGGATGCCGTCGCCCGAGTTGTACTGCGGCAGGATCGTGCCGTCGGCCGCCGCCAGGCCGTGCCAGAAGTCGATGGCGAAATCGCCGTAGCGGGCGAACGTGGAATCGGTCATCGCCCGCAGCGCGTCCCGCATCGCCTGCGAGGCGAAATTCCGCGGCTGGGCGGTCGTGAACCAGATGGGAGCGCGCGCGTCTTCCGCCAATCCCTTCACCGTTTCGTAGTTGGCGAGCTGCTCGGCGATGCTGTACCCGGAAGCGACATCGTTGCTGGGCAGGTTGACGATGATTGCCCACGGCCGATAGGCCAACGCCATGGTGATGTTGTGGCCGGCGCTGGGATACGGCCTGCCGGGAGGCGGGATGTGGCCGGTGGGCATGATGTGGTAGGTCGTGTAGCCGCCGACGGCCAGGTTGACCACCACCGCCGTGCTGTCCCGGCCGGCCAGATGGGCGCGATACCGGCCGACCCAGGAGCTGTCCGGCAGCGAGGCGCCGGCGCCGGCGGCAGTCGACGATCCCAGCACCACGATCAGCGGCACATCCTCGCCCGTGACGACGTACCCTCCGGTCATGCGGATGTCGTCGAGGTACCACCGGTGCGGCGCGCCGTCGGCGGTCTGCTGCCCGAAGAAGATCGTCTTGACGCGCGTCAGGTCGGCGTTGCCCGGGTTGTCCGCGAACGCCTGCAGCGGGATCGTCACCCGCTGCCAGGCGCCGGCCGCCACGTCGCCCATCATTCCGGCAAGCGGCAGCTTGGCGGTCTTCGCGTTCGCCAGATCCTCGAGATAGATGCAGGGCAGATCGCCCTGCGCCGTCCCCTCCGGGCAGAAGATGTGAAAGGCCAGGCTGTCGCGCTGGGTGGCGTCATGTCCGATCCAGCCGATGCTCGCGACGGCCGCACCCCAATCGCCGCCCGCCCGCGAGCTCCAGGCCAGCGAAAGAGCGTAGTTGCCGACCAGCGACCGGGCGGTGGTGACCGGGATCTTCGTGCCGTAGCGGACGAGCGTGCTGGGGGCGTTGACGAAGGTCCAGCTCGGGTCGTAGTAATCGGGCGTCAGGCTGTCGCTGAAGAAAACGTGGTCGAACTCGTCGCCGGTGATCGGCGGCACGATGGCGAAGGTCTCGTCGCTCTGGTCGGAGATGCCGGCGTCGCCGGCGTCGGAGACGCGGATCAGGAAGGCGTCGCCCGGCGTCTCCGGCACCGGCCACAGGTAGGAGCCGCCGGCGGCGGCCGCCGCGGCGGCGATCTCCGACCACGAACCGCCGGCATTGCCGGACAGCTCGATCCTCACCTGCGACACGTCGGTCGCCGAGAAGAGGATCTTGCGCGTCGCGCCGGCCTCCCAGCGCTGCAGACCGTTCGGCGACACAACGGTCACCGCTGCCGCCGCCGTGAGCGACGGCAAGCCCAGCGGCATCCCCGCGGCCAGGAGCACGAGCCACGACAGCGCCCACCCGGCGCCCGGCACACCGCGCCTGCGCGTCTTCATGTCCGCGTCTCCTCCCGCAGGCCGGCGGGCAGCCATGCCGGGCTGCCCGCCGCCTGATGAGCCATGGCGCGCGGGCTCGCAGCCCGCCCGCCATGTCAGCGCATGGTCTCCGCCGTCAGATACACTTCGTCATCCGCACCCCGCCCGGGGTGGCTGACGATCCACTCCAGCAATGGCTGCCATACCAGGCTCACGGCCTGCGGCGCCGTCCAGATGTCGATGTGTCCGAAGTCCTCGGTGATCTGATCCGGTGGACGCAAGCTAGCGGTGACGATCTGCACGTCGGTGCTGCCCAGAAGGCTCAGCGTGTAGCGGCCGGTCGCGCCGATGCCTCCCGTCGGCTCCAGGTAGAGGATGGGCATATCGACCAGTGCAAGATTGTCATCCCAGGGTACGTCCTCCTCGCCGCAGATGATCCGCTCGTAGTCATAGATGAAGCGGAGAGCCTCCCAGTCGCATCCCAGCCTCATGAAGTCGGTGACGTTGTCGAGGCTGAGGAAGTTGAAGCCGACCGGCATCCCGGAATCCGAGTCGAAGGTGGCACCCCAGTAATGCCACCAGTCGTTGAAGGGCCAGAGCATGAAGGTGGCGCCGCCGAATACGAGAACGACATCCAGGTTGGTGTACCCCGGAAACAGCGGCGACTCGCCGTCCGGATCTTCGGCGGCCAGACGCCCCATTTGCTCGAAGCCCCCTTGCCATTCGTACATTCCGTCCGCCAGTTGTTGTGCTATCACGGCGACATCCTGGCAGATGAACTGACGAAGCGCATCGTCCTCCGGCGCGTACTTGAACACCATGTCGGCGCAGACGAATCCCTTGACATGACGGTGGCCGTAGGGAACGACCGCTTCGGCGTTGATGTAGGAGTATCCCGTCATGCCCCCGCTGCTGTACCCCAGCAGGTGCATCTTGCGGAAGCCGTTGCCGGTGAACAGCCGCGTGTAGCGCGCCACGGCCAGCGCTGCGTTCAGGTTCGCGATCTGGTTGTCCAGACCCCAGTCCTGCATGAATCCGAAATCGGTCGTCTCCTCCGGCACCAGCACCCAGTTCTGGTCGATCCCCCAGACATCCACGTCGTTCTGCGCCAGGAAGATCGCGACCGCGTGGTCATCGGGCGCGCTCGGTGCGAGCTTGCCGTACAGGAACTTCCCGAAGCCCACGGCATCGCCGTGCTGCAGCATGATCGCGTGGCGCGTCTTGAGCGGTTGCAGCGGGCGGCGCTCCTTGACCACCCGGTGCACCATGATGCGGTCGTAGGGGCCCGCCCCCACCTGCACCAGGAAGGCGTAGTGCACCACATCGCCCACCAGCACCTCTCGCGACCAGTCGAGGATGAAGCCCAGGCACTTGTCCCCGCTCTCGGTCGACTGTTTCGGGAACTCCGCCGCCGGATCGACTTCCCAGCCGCTCGCGGCGACGATCTCCGCCGCGGCCAGCCGCGCATCGAAGCCGGCCGGCGCAAGATCGGCCGTCATTGAATCGACCGGTGGTCGGGTGATGGGATCGTGCTGGCACCCGACGACCAGCAGCGTCAACGCCGTGACGAACAGGAGTCTGCTTCTTGACTGCATGACCGCCCCCTTCGAGATGTGCTGCCGGATTGATTGCTGACACCCACTCGGCTCTGGCCGTGTCGGGCACGGCGCTCGCGGCGCGCAGGACGGCAAGAGGGACCTCATGCCGGCAAGCGCTCATCCGCACGGCACCACGTAGCCGCGCGAACCCCTCCTTGCAGGTGGAGGCCGCCGGGCGGCGACCAGATGGCATGGAAAAGACTTCTGGTCATCGTGCCCCCTCTGATGACCAGTCCAGGCGAGAGGTGGCGATTCTATCACATCGGCCGCCGGCGCACAACGCCCGGGCGACGCCCGGGCGACGCCCGGGCGACGGCCGGGCGACGGCCGACTCCGGCGGGACGGGTCTCTACTTCACCCGCATGTGGATTTCCGTGCCGCCGCGCTCGAACCGGACCTGGTCCACCAGGCGGTTGATCAGGTAGATGCCCCGCCCCCGGGAGGCGTAGAGGTTCTGGCCGATGACCGGGCTGGGTATGGTCGCGGGATCGAAGCCCGGGCCGGGATCGCGCACCACGATGATCATGCCCCGCTCCTGGTCGCACAGAACGGAGCACTGGACCTCCTTGGTGGGATCGCCGCCGCATCCGTGCTCGATGGCGTTCATCAGGGCCTCGTTGAGGACCAGCCTGATCTCCCACTCCTTGCCGGCGGCGCACCCCATCCCGGTCACGGTTTCCATGATCCGGTCGATCAGGGCCTCCGCCGCGTCCCGGTCGGCCCTGACCGTGGTGTCCAGGCGCAGCAGCAGCTCGCCGGCGTGGAATTCGCAGCTGTCCAGGGATTGCCCGTCCACGATCCCTCCTCGGCCGAAGGGTGATCAGGCCGACTCCTCGGCCGCCCGGCGCCTGTCCCCCGATTGCGGGGAGCGCGACTGGAATGCCGCCAGCCCCGCGTCACGCGACGGGTGGGTGGCGAGCACGTTCTCGAGGTGGCAAACGCACAGGACATGATAGACGTGATCGCTCAGGCAACAGACCCGCAGCGCGCCCCCGGCCCGCGTGAACGTGGTGTGCGCCGAAACCAGCAGGCCGATCGCCGTGGAGTCGATGAACGTCGTGGCGGCCAGGTCGAGCAGCACGCCGGTCACGCCGGTTTCGGCCAGCGTCCGGATCCGCTGGCGCAGCCGCTCGAGATCGGCGCCGGCCATGAAACGGCCCGACAGGTCCATGACGGCGACGTCGCCAAGCCGCGTCTCCATGATGCGCATGGCGTACCCCCTTCCCCTCGGATGCCCCGGGACATGATACACCACCGGCCGGGGGAAAAGGACTGGGCGACCAACCAGCAGCACAAGTCGTTGATATTCAAACTATTCCGTGATTCGAACCGACATCGCGACGCCGCCTTGCGAGCGCCGGAGCAGCGCCAAGCGTCCGCGGTCGCCCTCGCGCCTTGCGCCGAGGACCCGCCGCCGGCACTCGGTCACGACGCCGCCCCTATTCCCGCCAGCGCAGTCGGGCCCACACGCCGAAATGGTCGGAGGCCCAGACACCTTCCGGCGGGGGCGCGTCCAGGAAGATCTCGGCCCCGACAACGTGCAGGCGCTCCGCCGCGAAGAAGATGTGGTCGATCCGGCGCGGCGCGTGGCCGACGGCGGGATTGAGCGTGGAGATGCCAGCCAGGGCTTCCGCCGGATGAAGCGCCGCCATGCTGTCGGCCAGCCGCCGGCGCAGCGGCAGGAGCTCCGGCGCGTCAACCTCCGCGTTGAAGTCGCCGCCGATCACCAGGGCGCCATCGCCCCGCGTCGAATCGATGAAGGCGAGCAACCCCTCGACCTGCTCCGCCCGGATGCGCGCACCCTCGCCGGTGTGGTGCAGGTGGGTCACGTACGCATCAAGGCTGCGCCCGGCCACCTCGATGCGCGCGTGCGCAGCGATGCGGTAGTCGTCCAGCGGCGCCAGCTTGGCCTGGTGCTCGGCGACGATGCGATGGCGGGTGAGGATGGCGTTGCCGTAGCGTTTCGCCGCGTCCGGCGGATCGACCGAGGCGAAGGTGTAGGTCCAGCCCAGGCTGTCGGCGAGCTGTTGCGCCTGGTTGGGCAACCCCTCCTTCTCCAGGACCTCCTGCAAGAAGAGAACGTCGGGCGAAAGCGCGCGCACCGCAGCCAGCACGGCCGCGCGGCGCGCCGGCCAGTCTTGCTGGTCGTGCCAGATGTTGAGCGTCGCGGCGCAGAACTCGGCCGCGGCCGGCGCGGAAAGCGCCTGCCCGGGACAGCCGGCCGCCAGCGCCAGCGGCAACAGCGCGGGCGCGAGCAGAAGACGGATCACTATCTCACCAGTCCCATCCGGACCGTCTCCACCTTCCCACCGCCCTCGAGACGGGCGAAATAGCCTCCCGACCCCAGGCTGCGGCCCGCACCGTCCCTGCCGTCCCAGACCGCCTCGTGGCGGCCGGCCTCCGTCATCCCCTCCACGAGCGTCCGCACCAGGCGGCCGCGGGCATCGAAAATGGCCAGCTTGATGCGCGTGGCCGCGGGCAGGTCGAACCGCAGCGTCGTCATGGGATTGAACGGGTTGGGATAGTTCGGGGCAAGGCGGAATGCCGTCGGCGGGCTGGACCCGCCGGCGTCGGTCACCTGGCCCGGGGCGAGCAGGGCGCAAGGGCTCTGGTTCCCATGGATGTCGAGCGCCGCGACCTTGTAATGGTAGCCGCTGTTCCAGCGCCACTCGACGTCCAGCCAGGTGGTGTCCAGCGGCGCCGCGACGAGATTGTCGAGGCCCGGCGTGAACTCCGGACCGAGGCCCCGGTAGATGCGGTAGAGCGCGAGATCGCTCTCGCTGTTAGGCGCCCAGTGGATCCGCAATCCCTCCGGCGACGCGATGCGCTCGCCGGCGAGCCTGACCGGCGTGGCCGGGGCCAGATTGTCGACGGAATAGCCGCTGTCGGGCGGCGAGATCCAGAACGCGAACGGATCCGCCGCGTGCGCGGCGACACAGAAATGATGCCAGCCCGGGTCGCCGGCGATCGAATCGCGGAGGGTCGGCGCGGTGTGGGCGTAGTGCTCGAAGAACATCGCCGGCACGTTGGCGATCCACTCCCACCACGCTTGCGTGGCGCCGGCGTCTTCGACGCGCCAGGCCGGCCCGGCGAAATCCGCGCCGACTTCCGACAGGGTCACGATCCGGCCGCCGGCCGCCTTCGCCGCGGCCGCCCCCGCCGGGGCCGTCAGGCTGCGCCAGACCGAGTAGTGCGTCACGACCTGCTGCGTGTGATGGTCCAGCCGCGACGCGTCCCACCTCAGGGTGACGCGCCCTCCTTGATCGGCCGGGACATCGGCGACGCCGGCCAGATCAGGGGCGGGGTAGCCCCAGTGGCCGCTGCGCTCGACGCGCTGCGCGTAGATGTCGCGCGATCCGGAGCGCTCGTCCTGCCACGCCAGGATGGCGCCCCCCTCGCCGTCGCTCGCGAGTGACACCGCGACCTGGTACGCGGGCGCCGTGCAGACGGGCGCTCCGTGTTCCTGCCAGAGCGCGACCCCGCCGGCGGTCAACCGCTGGGCGAAAACATCCGGGTACCAGTAGCGGGAGTCCTGCCAGGAAACGATCAGGCCGCCGGCCCCGTCAGCGATCGCGCTGGGAGCGTTCTGAGAACCAGCGAGGGCGCAGACCACGACGCCGCCCGCCGCCCATAGCAAGCTGCCGAAGGTGTCGATGCGCTGGGCGCCAACGTCCTCGGCGCCATAGTCGCCGCTCTGCCAGACGATGAACGCGCCCATCAGACCGTCCGAGATGATCGCGCGCGGCTGCTGGTTGCCGGCCCCCATGTAGACCGGCACGCCGTTGGCCTGCCACAGCCCGTAGCCCGCTTCGCCGATGCTCAGGGCGTAGACGTCCTGATCGCCGCCGCGGCTGTCGGCCCAGGCGACGATCGCTCCGCCCAACCCGTTGTCCAGCAGCACGGGCCAGGCCTGGTTGCCGCCCGCGCCGCTGACCGCGAAGCCGTTGGCGCCCCACAGCCGGGCGCCCGAGCCGTCGAGCCGCTGCACATACACCAAGAAATTGAACGAGGGCTGGACGGCGAACGCCACGATGGCGCCGCCGACCCCGTCGGAAATGATCCGCGGCTGGGATTGCGCGAACGTTCCGTCGACGGCGCGGACGCCGTCGGACGCCCATACGGCGTTGCCATCTCCATCCAGACGCTGCACGTAGACCAGATCGAAGTAGCCGTCCCTGATGTCGAGCCAGGCCACGATGACGCCGCCCTGTCCATCCGACGCGCTGACGTGTTCGTCCTGGTGCAGGGCCGCGGCGCTTACCACCCTCCCTCCAGCATCCCACAGCAGCGTGCCGCTCCCGTCGATGCGTTGCGCGTAGAGATCGGCGTAGTTGCTGCGGTAGTCCTCGTAGACGACGATCACGCCGCCGGCGCCGTCGCTCACCAGAGACGGAGAACGTTCCGTCGCCGGACCGTTGCTGACCAGGACGCCGCCCTCGTTCCAGAGTCGATTCCCATGGGCATCCACCCTCTGGATATACACGCGGCCATCGTTGGCCCCGCTGCGATAGTCGCTCCAGGCCAGAAAAGCCCCGCCTTCGCCGTCGGCCAGAATGGCCGGCTTGTCCTGATGTCCGGTCTCGCCGCAGATGAGATTGCCGTTCTCCTGCCATTGTGCCCGCAGCGGCGCGGCGGCGAGAATGAGAAGCGCAAGGATGATCCTCATGGCGGACTCCCTCCATCGAATGCCGGCAATGGATTCAGCGATGGCTTTTTATGAAATGATTATATCATGAGCCCGGCTGTTTGATATTGGCTTTTTATTGTCGGCGAGTCCAAAACTAGTGTTGTGCCGCGAAGATTGTGTCCGGATCGGTCGGGTGACGAATTGCCTTGGCGTGCTTGGGCTTGCCGTTGCAGAGTCCGATCCTCCGGTTCCGGCCCTTCCCGAAGCCAACTCAT
This sequence comes from uncultured Fibrobacteraceae bacterium, assembly GCA_964461255.1. Lineage (GTDB taxonomy): Bacteria > Krumholzibacteriota > Krumholzibacteriia > LZORAL124-64-63 > LZORAL124-64-63 > CAYWTR01. Next base: position 63,409 of record CAYWTR010000024.1, read on the forward strand.
TGTTCCGAAATGGATTGTGCGGTTTCCCTCGCCGGCGACATCCTGCCGGAAACAATCTTCGCGGCACAAGTCAAAACTAGAACTATTCTTGCCGCGCCCGCAACGCCAAGGGGCGGCCCCGCTTCGCTGCGGAGCCGCCCCGGTCGTGGTGGACGAAGCAACGGTCTACTGGAACAGGCTCTTGACCTGCCCCCAGGTGGCCGCCTCGTTGGAAATCGGGCCTTCCGGGACGAAAGCGGCGGCCGAGAATACGGCTGAACCGGTGAACGGCGACGGTAGCGTGCCGACCTGCGTTCCGGTGGCGATGTTATAAATGTAGAAGAGGCCTGGCTGATCGGTCACGTAGTAGGCCAGGCCCGCGTGCGCCGCCAGGCCGTCGATGTCGGTTTCGCCCGCGGGGTAGGGCGCCCGGAAAGTCGTCGTCTGGGCGTCCGTGTCGATCTCGTACAACCCGAGGCCGCCCGTGTCGCTCAGGCCGTAGAGCTTGTTGCTGGTCGCGTCGACATCGATGCCGCCGAAATCGAACGTGCTCGGGTAGACGTAGACCTGCGTCGCCACCAGCGTGACCGGATCGATGGTGTAGACGGCCTCGGTGGCGATGTTGCGCGTGCCGAGCAGCTTGCCGTCGCGGAAGCCCAGGCCGACGAAGTTGACGTTCGCTCCGTTGAACGTCATCGTTCCGAGCAGGGTCGGCGTCAGGCCGTCCAGGCTGAACCATGCGCTGTAGAGCTGGCTGCCGTTGTTCCAGTAGAGGGTGTTGGTGACGTTGTCGTAGGCCATGCCCCAGGCCACGGCCGCCGAGCCTCCCGTGTACAGGGGCGTCGCCACGCTCGTGTTGATGTCGATGTGGAAGATCGTCGCCGGCGAGTAGTCGCTGCCGACGATAAGCTGAGCCGGCGCACCGGCCGCCGCGAGCAGCACCGCGGCGCAGATCAAGACCGATCGCAATAGCATGGCGCAACCTCCAGTCAGGTGTGTGCTCCGTTCAAGGCGTTGACATCCGTCAGGCATGGAAGCGGCCCGGCTACCCCCGTCGAGCCCTCGCCGCGCAGTCTACCACAACCGCCCGATGTCCATCAAGATCAAAGACTCAGGAGTTTCCCCAGAATTTCGCCGCTGGCTAACCCTGCGGGAAAAGTGGGAGTT
>CAYWTR010000025.1:0-60310 GCA_964461255.1 uncultured Fibrobacteraceae bacterium
GAGGATGTCCTGCACGTTCGGCGAGAAGCCGTCGAGGTAGGCCTCGAAGTCGGCCCTGAGCTGCTGCTGGCTGGCGCGGGCCTTGAGGTCGCGCAGCGTGAACTTCGACGTGTTGTAGAAGGCCTGCCCCGCCGCCTGGCGCAGGGCCGGGTCCTGGTTCGTGATCTTGGCCTTGTCGAGCGACGCTTTCATGTCGAGCACGGCTTGCTTTGTAGGCTCGAGCACGGCGTCGAGACGGCGGAGCACGGTCATGGGGAGGATCACGTCGCGGTACTTGCCGCGGACGTAGAGATCGCGCAGGACATCGTCGGCGATGCCCCAGATGAAGTTGGCGATCCAGTTGAGCTGGCCTTGTTCCATGTCACTCCGCCGGTTGGTGGATCACGCAGCGTCCGCCGGGGGGCCTAACGCCCCGGCTAAGCTGCGGCGCGGGAACGCAGCCTGCAAACGCCCGGGGAATTCCCGCGCGCCGCCAGCTTCAGCCGGTTGTTAGACCGCTGATCCCTCGCAGATGTTGCTGCACTTCGCTGATCAGCGCCACCAGGCTCTGCGACCGCGCTTGCCAGTCCTCATTTGAACGCTCCCGCCAATCGCCGTCGACGTTGAGTTCTTCAAAGAAGTGAAGGACCTTGTTCTCGATCGCCTCGGGAAGTCCGCAGACTGCCAGAACACTCTTGAGTTGCGAGATACCTGAAGCGCCGGGCTGCGCGCTCATCCTGCCGTAGAGCCACATGAACCAGCCAAGATGGAAGTACCCAAGCTCGCGACCCCCTAGCAGGCTGTTGAAAAACTCGCCCGCTCCAACGTGACGTGATACTCTCCTTGGCAAGCAAGGAGGCAAGCATTGCGCGGCATGACCACCGGCCAGAACTCGATGTTCAGCTACCGCCCGTTGGAAGACCGCATACCGCGGAGCCATCCCCTGCGCGACATCCGCAAGATCGTCGACAAGGCTCTGGGCGAGCTCTCGTACATGTTTGACGCGATGTACGCGCAGGTCGGGCGGCCGTCGATCCCGCCGGAGCAGCTGATCCGGGCGATGATGATCCAGGTCCTTTTCAGCATCCGTTCGGAGCGGCAGCTGATGGAGGAACTGGACTTCAACCTGCTGTACCGCTGGTTCGTGGGTCTGTCGATGGACGACCAGGTCTGGAACCACTCGACGTTTTCCAAGAACCGAGACCGTCTGCTGCTGCATGACGTTGCGGAGCGGTTTTTCGAGGCGATCAAGGGTCAGGCCGCCGCGAAGAAGCTGCTGTCTCGGGACCATTTCACGGTGGACGGGACGCTGATCGAGGCGAGTGCGTCGCTCAAGAGTTTCCGGCCGAAGTCGGATCCACCTGAGGATGGTGACGGGCCTGGCGACGGCGGTGGCCGCAACGAGATGATCGACTTCAAGGGCGAGAAGCGGAGCAACGCGACGCACCAGAGCACGACAGATCCGGATGCGCTGCTGGCGCGCAAGGGCGACGGCAAGGAAGCGAAGCTCTGCTATGCCGGACACCTGCTGACCGAGAATCGCAACGGCCTGATCGTCGATACCGAACTGACGCAGGCAACGGGAACGGCGGAGCGCGAGGCTGCTCTGGAGATGATCGCCCGTCTGCCGGGTGTGGGCCAGAAGACGATGGGTGGGGATAAGAACTACGACCAGAGGGGGCTCGTTGAAGGCGCTCGGGCACACAACGTGACGCCTCACGTAGCGCGCAAGCGCCGGTACACGGCGGTGGATGGCCGGACAACGCGGCACGCGGGCTATGCGAAGAGCCAGAGGCGACGCAAGCTGGTCGAGGAACGATTCGGTTGGCTGAAGGAAATCGGCGGGCTGAGGAAACTGAAACACCGCGGCTTGGCGAAGGTCAGATGGATCTTCACGTTTGCCGCGGCTGCGTGCAACGTCGTCTTGATGCGGAGGCTGTTGGCGGCGACTTGACCGCGGACCCCGGCGGGGGCGTTGCGCCCGACCATCGGGCCGGCAGTAGCCCCAGATGGTGTGCGGTAGCCTGGATGTCGCCATCAGTGGCGCTCCCTCGGAAGCGGGTCGGTCAGTCGGCCCCAAAAGCCAGAGGCGAAAAGCGAACCGGGCAGGCCGGAGCAGGCGTCTGCTGGGGTGCATTCTTCAACAGCCTGCTAGTGGTGATACGAGCGCCTTCATGGCCCCGTAGGACGATTGCACCGCCCCGTCGAGGTCCCGATCGCTGCCCCAGTGCCGCCACCCTGCAGGTTGGGCCAACCGAAGTTGCGTGAATAGCCCGGAGACCGTGATCACGAGTTGCTGTGCCGCCTCTGGGGTTTTCCGGCTGCCGTCAATGAGAGCTGGAATGCTGAAGCCGAGTTCATAAAGCAGTGCATATGGGCTTGCCAGCCTCGGCGCCGCTTTGTTCGGAGGCACCTGGCCGTCGGACAGCAGGCGAACGACGACATCGGCCAGCCGGTGGAGGTGATGTTCGACGGGCGGCGTCAGAGCGTCAAGCCAATGCGACGTGCTGATGAAGTACTCCATTGATCTCGAGGGCGTCACATCCTCAATCCGAAACGGCACAACGGGAATCCCTGCGTTCACTGCGCGCTCAACTTCCCTGAGCACATGGGAGGATGCATTTGCGCCCGCTGAAAACACAAGGACCACGGTTCGCGATGACGTGATAGCATCCACAATGGACTTTGCATACAGTGTACCAGGAAGAACATCGCGAGGCGCGATCCAGCAGCGAATTGAACGCGATTCCAGAATGGCGCACGCTGCGTCAGCGATTGACTTGTCACCGGACGCGTATGAGATGAATACATCGTGGGCCATCGGTTCCATCACCTAAAGCTGACGCGTCGCGCTAGCGGTCTAACACCCATTACCTTGACCAGCGCATCCAGATACACCTCAAATGGTCACATCAACCGGAAACCGCGGCCTCGGCGAGCGCGATATGGGATTTCTCATCTCCAGCGAACACCCCTGGACCATCTTCAGCTTCACGCAAGCGGCCGCCTGGCGAGGGTTGGGAGCAGCAGGCTGTTGTATGGCGTTGGGGCCGCAATGGAGTGCAGGCACAGCCCCATGGCATACCCCGGCGTTGGCGCGGTGGCTGGCCGCACCGATGCCGGGTTGAATGTGGAGGTGCGACGTCCGCAAAATACACCCCTGGATGCGGAAGGGGATTTTGACATGGGGGGGGATTGGATGCAAGGGTTGTCGGGGGGATTGGCCGGGGAGGATGGGATGTTCGGCGCCATTTCGGCTATGAGGCGGTGGGGGGTCGGGCTGCTGCTGATCCTTGTCGGGGCGGCCGGGGCGGCCGCGGCGGCGGCGCCCCGGGATGAGCGGGATATGGGCGAGGGGCGCGGCGAAGATGACATCGTGCTGGTGCACGGGTTGGGCAGCAGCGCGGCGGTCTGGGACGAGGTGGCGGCGCTGCTGGGCAGGGGGCTGCGGGTCTGGACGTTCGAGCTGCCGGGGCACGGGCGGACGGCGCCGGTGCGGCAGCTGACCATCGGCAGCGCGGCCGAGCGGCTGGGGGACTATCTGCGGGAGCACGACATCGTGCAGCCGGTGCTGGTCGGGCACGCCATGGGCGGGCTGATCGTGCTGCGCTACGCGCTGGAGCATCCCCGGGCGGCGCGGCGGCTGGTGGTGATCGACGCGGCGCCGCGGCAGCTGGCCGACGAGGCGCAGAAGGGGAGCATCGCCGACCGGCTGGTGCGCGACTACGACGGTTTCCTGGCCGAACGGTACGGGGCGCTCAGCGCCGACGCGGACATCTCCCGGCGGCTGGTCGACCAGGCGCTGCGCACGGACGAGCGGAGCCTGCGCTCGCTGCTGATCAGCAGCTTCGACGTCGACCTGACCGGGCTGCTGGCGCGCCAGGAGACGCCCATCCTGGTGATCGGCAGCGAGGGCTTCTTCCCCGTCGCCGGGCACGAGATCGAGCAGCTGGATCGGATGGGCTACTCGGCCGCGCGCACGATCAGCTTCAAGCGGATGGAGGGCACGGGCCATTTCATGATGCTCGAGCGGCCGCAGTACCTGGCCAGCGTGCTGGCGGCCTTCGCGCTGGGAGAATAGCCGCGCGACTTGCGGCCCGGGCGCCCCGTGCGGATATTTGAAACCGGTTATCATCAATCCCGACCCCGCCGGCAAGGATAGGCGCCGCGATGGCCGTGCCATGTCGTTGAAATCCATCACGCAGAGCGGGCTGCGCGGGCGGCCGGGCGCCTGGGCGGCGCTGGCCGCGGCCGGGCTGCTGTGGGCGCCGGGCGAGGCGGCGGCGTACATCGGGCCCGGGGCCGGATTCGCGCTGGGCGGATCGGTGCTGTTCGCGCTGGCGGGGGTGGCGCTGGCCGCCGGGGCCTTGCTGCTGTGGCCGGCGCGGGCGCTGCTGCGGCTGGCGCGCGGGGGGGCGCGGCGGCGCAAGGCGGCGGCGCGGCGCGTGGTCGTGCTGGGGCTGGACGGGTTGGACCCCGAGCTGGCGGCGCGCTGGATGGACCAGGGGCGCCTGCCCAACCTGGCGCGGCTGCGCGAACAGGGCGGCTTCCGGCCGCTGGCCACCACCCTGCCGTCGATCTCCCCGGTCGCCTGGTCCGGGTTCGCCACCGGGGTCGACGCCAGCCGGCACAACATCTTCGACTTCCTGGAGCGCGATCCCGCCACGCATCTGCCCGTGCTGTCATCGACCCGCCTGCGCACGGCCGGGCGCGAGCTGCGGCTGGGCCCGTGGCGGCTGCGCCGGCCGCGCGCCCGCTACGAGCTGATGCGCCGCAGCAAGGCGTTCTGGCGGGTGCTGGCCGAGCACGGCGTCCCCTGCACGGTGCTGCGCGTGCCGATCACGTTCCCGCCGGAGAAGTTCGCCGGGAAGATGCTCTCGGCGATGTGCGTGCCCGATCTGCGCGGCACGCAGGGCACGTTCGCCTGCTACTCCAGCGCGCCGGCGACCGGCGGCGAGACCACCGGCGGCCTGCGCCTGCCGCTGCGGGCGGACGGCGAGCCGGGGCTGTACCGCGGCGAGGTGCCGGGGCCGGACGGGCCGGACGGCAAGCCGCTGACCCTGCCGCTGGCGGTGCGGGTCGACGCGGCGGCGCAGCGGGCGGAGTTCGAGCTGGACGGCCAGCGTTTCACGCTGGGCCCCGGCCAGGACAGCCCCTGGATCCGCCTGGCCTTCCGGCTGGGGCGCCGCGCCCGCGTGCGCGGGATCTGCCGCGTGCGCGTGCTGTCGCTGGCCGAGCCGGTGTCGTTCTACATGACGCCGCTGCACATCGACCCGGAGCATCCGGCGCTGCCGATCTCGCATCCGCCGCATTACGCCGTGACCCTGGCCAAGCTGCTGGGGCCGTACGCCACGCTCGGCCTGGCCGAGGACACCTGGGCGCTCAACGAGCGGGTCATCGACGAGCAGGCGTTCCTGGACCAGGTCTACGCCATCCACGCCGAGCGCGAGGCGCAGTTCTTCCACGCGCTCGACCGGCAGCCCGGCGGCCTGGTGGCGGCGGTGTTCGACGCCACCGACCGCATCCAGCACATGTTCTTCCGGCACCTCGACCCCGGCCATCCGGCCAACGCCGGCCGCGACGGCGCTCGGCACGGCGACGCCATCGCCGACCTGTACCGGCGCGCCGACGACCTGGTCGGCCGCACGCTGGCGCGGCTGGGGCCGCGCGACGCGCTGCTGGTGATCAGCGACCACGGCTTCAAGACCTTCCAGCGCGGCGTCGACCTGAACGCCTGGTTCCGCCGGCACGGCTACCTGCGCCTGCGGGGCGACCCCGACGGCGGGCCGCTGCCGCCGCCGCCGGGCGGGCGCGCCGAGCCCGAGCAGATCGACTGGAGCCGCACGCGCGCCTACGCCACCGGCCTGGCCGGCTGCTACCTCAACCTGCGCGGGCGGGAGCGCGACGGCGCCGTCGCGCCGGCCGAGGCGCCGGCGCTGGCGGGCGAGCTGCGCGAGCGGCTGCGCGCGCTGCGCGACGACGAGCGCGGCCAGCCCGCCGTCAGCGAGGTGTGGGACGCGCGCGAGGTCTACCGGGGCCCTTACGGCGAGAACGCGCCCGACCTGATCATCGGCTGGCAGCCAGGCTACCGCACCGGCTGGGACGCGGCCGTCGGCCGGGTCGGCGCCGCCGTCTTCGCCGACAACACGCGCGCCTGGTCGGGCGACCACTGCATCGACCCGCGCCTGGTGCCCGGCGTGCTGTTCGCCACGCGGCCGCCGCGCCGGGACGATCCGGCGCTGACCGACCTGGCGCCGACCATCCTGCGCCTGCTGGGGGTCGCGCCGCCGCCGTACATGAACGGCCGCGACATCTTCGAGGAGGCCGCACCATGAGATCCTGGCCTGCTGCGGCCGCCGCCGCCGCTTCGCTGCTGATCGCGCTGGCCGGCGCCCATGTCGCCGCCGCGGGCGCCGCAGGCGCCGGCGCGGGCGCCGGCGCGCCCCGCGTCCTGGTGCTCGGCTTCGACGGCATGGACCCCGTCCTGCTGGAGCAGCACCGCGGCGAGGGGCTGATGCCGAACTTCGACCGGCTGCTCGCCGAGGGCGATCTGCGGCGGCTGGGCACCTCGACGCCGCCGCAGTCGCCCGTGGCCTGGTCCAACTTCAGCACCGGCCAGGATCCGGGCGGGCACGGCATCTTCGACTTCATCCATCGCGATCCGGCGACCCTGATGCCCTACCTGTCCACCTCGGAGGCCTCGCCCCCCTCGTCGTACCTGAAGCTGGGGCCGTGGAAGGTGCCGCGAGGCGGCGGCGAGGTGACGCTCAAGCGCGACGGCACGGCCTTCTGGGAGCTGCTGGCCGCGGCCGGCGTCGACGTGACCATCTTCAAGATCCCGTCGAACTTCCCGCCGGTCGAGTGCGAGGCGCGCAGCCTGTCGGGCATGGGCACCCCCGACATCCTGGGGACCTACGGCATCTTCACCTACTACACCGACGATCCGCCGGCCAACCTCGACCCCGCCGGGGGGCGGGTGGTCATCGTCGATCCCTCGCGCGGCCGCTTCGCGACCAGCGTCCACGGGCCGCGCAACACCTACCGCGAGGGCGACCCCGAGGCGTCGTTGCCGCTGGAGGTCGTGGTCGATCCGGTCCACTCCGCCGCGACGTTCCACATCGGCGGCGACCGCTTCGCGCTCCAGGAAGGGGAATGGAGCGACTGGGTGACGCTGCAATACAAGATGGTGCCGCTGCTCAAGACCGTGACCGGCATCTGCCGCTTCTACCTGATGGAGGTGCGGCCCTCCTTCCGGCTGTACGTGACGCCGGTGCAGATCGACCCCGTGCGGCCGGAGATGCCGATCAGCACGCCGCGGCACTACGCGCGCGAGCTGGCCGAGGCGATCGGCGGCTACTACACGCAGGGGTTGCCCGACGACACCAAGGCGCTCGAGGAAGGGGTGTTCGACGACCACGCCTACGCCGTGCAGTCGGACCTGGTGTTCGAGGAGCGCCGCCGGCAGCTGCGCTACGAGCTGGATCGCTTCAGCCGCCGCGACAGCGGCCTGCTCTTCTTCTACTTCAACACACCCGACCAGAGCTGCCACATGTTCTGGCGGGGGATCGACCCGCAGTCCCCCACCCACGCCGGCACCGACCCGCGCCACGCCGGGCGCATCCGCGACCTGTACGGCCGGCTGGACCAGGTGCTGGGCGAGGCGATCGACGCCCTGGGCCCCCAGACGCTGATCATGGTGATGTCCGACCACGGCTTCGCCCCCTACCGCCGCAGCTTCCACGTCAACAGCTGGCTGCTGGAGAACGGCTACCTGGCGCTGCGGCCCGGCGTCGCGCGCGAGAGCGTGGCCTACCTGCACGGCATCGACTGGAGCCGCACGCGCGCCTACGCCGTGGGCATCAACTGCCTGTACCTGAACCTGCGCGGCCGCGAGAAGCAGGGGATCGTCCAGCCGGGACGCGAGCGCGAGGAGCTGCTGGCGGAGCTGGCGCAGCGCTTGGAGGCCGTCGTCGATCCCGCCACCGGCCAGCGCGCCATCAAGTACGCCCACCGCTCCGACCAGATCTACCACGGCCCGCACCGCGAGGCCGGCCCCGACATCGTCCTGGGCTACTACGCCGGCTATCGCGGCAGCAACGAGTCGGCGCTGGGCAAGGCGCCGGCCGCGATCTTCGAGGACAACCTGCTCAAGTGGAGCGGCGACCACTGCATGGCGGCCGACGAGGTGCCCGGCATCCTGGCCTGCAACCGGCCGGTGCGCAAGGCCGATCCCGACCTGCTGGACATGGCCCCCACGCTGCTGCGGCTGTTCGGCGTGACCCCGCCGCCGCAGATGCGGGGCGGCGACCTGTTCGCGGACGGGCCCGGCGGCGCCGCCGCGGCGCGTTGAAGGCGCGTTGAAGGCGCGCTGAGGGCGTGCCGAGGGCGCGCCGAAGGGAGAGCGTCGATGTTCGGACCGAGGATCAAGCTCGACAAGGACCTGCTGGCGCGGGTCCGGAAGGTGTCGGCCATCGCCGGCTACTCCAGTCCCGACGAGTTCGTGCGGCACGTGCTGGAGCGCGAGCTGGCGAAGTTCGAGGAGGGCGGCGGCTCGGCCGAGGAGATCCGCAAGCGGATGCAGGGGCTGGGCTACATCTCGTGAGCCCGCGGCGCGGCGCGGGCCGGACCCGGGCCGGCGAAAGGACCAGCGCGGCATGCAGCTGATCGCGGACGTGACCAACCGGCTGTTCGACCTGCTGCTCGCCCCCTTCGGCGGGTCGGCCGCCTGGGCGATGACGGGCGTGTCGGTGCTGGCGGGCGCGGCGCTCTTGCTGCTGTTCAAGGCGGTCACGCCCCAGGAGCGCCTGGCGGCCACGCGCGACCGCCTGGTCGGGCATCTCTACGAGCTGGGCCTCTACCAGGACGACCTGGGGGTGATGCTGCGCATCCAGCGCGACCTGGCGCGGGCCAATCTGCGCTACCTGGCGCTGACGCTGCCGGCCCTGGCGGTCTTCGTGCCGCCGCTGGTGCTGATCCTGGCGCAGCTCGACGCCCGCTTCGCCCACCGGCCGCCGCGTCCCGGCGAGGCGCTGCTGGTGACCGCCGTGGTCGCCCCCGGCGGCGAGGCGCTTCTGGACAGCCTGCGCCTGGCGGTGCCCGCGGGCGTGCTGCTCGAGACCCCGCCCGTGCGCGACCGGGCCGCGCGCAGCGCCACCTGGCGGGTGCGCCCGGCGGCGGCGGGCGAGTTCGAGCTGGCGGTGCAGACGCCGGGCGGCGTCTGGACCAAGCGGCTGGCCGCGGGCGGCGGCCTGCCGCGCCTGGCCGCCGTGCGCGAGCGCGCCGGCTGGCGGGCGGCGCTGCTCAACCCCGCCGAACCGCCCCTGCCCGGCGACGCGCCGCTGGCCGCCATCTCCCTGGCGCTGCCCGCGCGGCAGACCAGCTACGCCGGGGTGCGCCTGCCGTGGCTGGCGGCGTTCTGCATCATCTCGCTGGCGGCCGGCCTGGCGCTCAAGGGACCCCTGCGCGTGCGCCTGTAGCGACGCGGCGGCGCGGCGGGCTCGGCAATTTTGCGGCAATTGCGGCGGGTGCGAGGTATCGCCTCCGTGCGCGGCCTGCCCGCTACCGCGGCCGGAAGATCAGGGGCGTCCGCGCGGGGCCGTCGAGGTCGAGCCCCAGATCCTGCAGCAAGCCATCCTCCAGCCGGTAGATCCAGCCGTGCACCGTCAGGTCCTGGCCCAGGCGCCACGCCTGCTGCACGATCGTGGTGCGCGCGACGTTGCCCACCTGCGCCGCCACGTTCAGCTCGCAGACGCGGTCGGCGCGCGCGTGCTCGTCGGCCAGCGGCTCCAGCTCCTCGCGGTGCGCGTGGCACAGCTCCTTCAGGCCGCGCAGCCAGTTGTCGGCCAGCCCGTGCGTGCGGTTGGAAAGCGCGGCCTTGACCCCGCCGCAGTTGTAGTGCCCGCAGACGATGATGTGCTGCACGCGCAGCTCCTCGACCGCGAACTGCAGCACCGACAGGAAGTTCAGGTCGGTGTGGTGCGCCAGGTTGGCCACGTTGCGGTGCACGAAGAGCTGGCCCGGCAGCAGGCCGACGATCTCGTTGGCCGGCACCCGGCTGTCCGAGCAGCCCAGCCACAGGTACTTGGGGGCCTGCAGCAGGGACAGGCGCGTGAAGAAATCGGGGTCGGCCGCCTTCAGGCCGGCGGCCCAGCGGCGGTTGTTCTCGAACAGGTGCGCCAGCTCGTCCATCGCCTCGCCTCCGCCGCGCCTGCGCGGGCCGGGGTCATTCGTGCCGCAGCGCCTCCACCGGATCCATGCGCGCGGCGCGGTTGGCCGGGTAGACGCCGAAAACGACGCCGATCGAGACCGAGAACAGCACCGCGCCCAGGGTCGTCAGCGGGGAGATCGCGAACGGGAAGTGCAGCAGCCTGGTCACGCTCCAGGACAGCGCGTAGCCCAGGCCGATGCCGATCACGCCGCCGATCCCGGTCAGCGCGCCCGCCTCGATCAGCACCTGGGTCAACAGGTCCTGCCGCCGCGCGCCGATCGCCATGCGGATGCCGATCTCGCGCGTGCGTTCGGTCACCGAGATCAGCATGATGTTCATGACGCCGATGCCGCCGACCATCAGGCCGATCGACGACAGCACCACCAGCACCAGCGCCACCCCTTGCGTCAGCTTGTCGACCAGGTCGCCGTAGGTCTCCGAGGCCACCACCTCGAAGTCGTTGGGCTGCCCGGGCGACAGCCGGCGCACCTGCCGCAGGGCGCCGATCAGGTCGGCCGTCACCTGGTCGGTGTCCCAGCCGTCGGCCACGGTGGCTGCCAGCGCGCGGTCCTCGTACTCCGGCCGCAGAAAATCGCGCTCGTAGGCGGTCCACGGCACCGCCACGAAATTGTCGCCGAACTGGCCCATGATCTGCCGCCGCGCCTCCATGGCGCCGACGATCAGGTACTCCTTGCCCCGGATGCGCAGCCGCTTGCCGATCGGGTCCTGCCGCGGGAAGAGGGCTGAACGCGGGCCGTGGCCCAGCACGCAGACCCGCACGCGCGCGGCCACCTCCTCGCGCGTGAAGAAGCGCCCCTCCTCGAGCGTGAAGGAGAAGAGGTAGGGGAAGTTCTCCGAGACGCCCGAGATCTGGACGAAGTTCGTGCGCTCCTTGCCGAAGCTCAGCACGGTGCCGCCGCCGCCGCCCACGAAGTAGTCGACCATCTCCACCCCGGGCACCGACCGCGCCGCCTCGATGCACTCGGGCATGATCTGCGGCCGGCGCAGCAGCGCGTCGACGTCCTCCCCGCCCATCCCGGTGTAGCGCGCGACGTAGAGGTAGGGGCGGCTGCTGGAGACGATGTCGTTGCGGATCTTGCCGCTCAGGCCGCTGACGATGGTGACGATGGCCAGCAGCGTGGCGACGCCGATCGCCACGCCCAGGATCAGCAGCCCGCTGCGCATCTTGTGCCCGCGCATGGTGCGCACCGCCTGGCCCAGGCTCTCGCGCAGGCTCAGCCCGACCGCCGCCGCGCGTCCCTCACTCATGGCGCAGCGCCTCCACGGGATCCAGGCCCGAGGCCTTCCAGGCGGGGTAGGTGCCGAACACCATCCCGATCACGAAGGTCACGCCGAGCCCGAGGGCGATCGCCCAGCCGGCGTAGGCGAAGGGCAGCGGCGACAGCAGCGAGATCAGCAGCGCCAGGCCGAAGCCCAGGGCGATGCCGAGCAGACCGCCCACCAGCGACAGGGTGATCGCCTCGACCAGGAACTGCCAGAGCACCGCCCGCCGCGTCGCGCCCAGCGCCTTGCGCACGCCGATCTCGCGCGTGCGCTCGGTCACCGCGATCAGCATGATGTTCATCAGCACGATGCCGCCGATGACCAGGCTGATGCCCACCAGCGGCGTCAAGGCGGCGTAGATGGCGCGCGAGACGCCGCCCCAGATGCGCAGCAGCTGGTCCGGCGTCTGCAGCGCGAAGTCGTCCCGCGCCAGCGGCCGCAGGCGGTGCCGCACCCGCATCAGGAAGCGCGCTTCGTCCTGCGCGTCGGCCATCAGGCGCAGATCGCCCGCCGCGATCTTGATGTCGATCGACTCGCGCGTGCCGAACACCTTCTGGAACGAGGTGATGGGGATGATGGCGAACTGGTTGCGATTGTTGCCCAGCACCGTGCCGCGGTCGGCGGCCACGCCCACCACCTCGAAGTGGCGCGCGCCGATCTTGACCGTGCGGCCGGTGGGATCGGGCAGGCCCGGGAACAGGTCGCGCGCCACGTCCCATCCCAGCAGCGCCAGCGGCCTGCTGGCGACCACGTCCTGCTGCGTCAGGTGGCGCCCAACCGCCAGCGGGATGTCCTCGAGCAACGCGTAGTCGTCGGTCCGCCCCCGCACCGACACGCCGCGGAACGCACGGCCGCCGGCGCGCAGATCGGCCTGCGTCGACAGCGCCGCGCCGACCGCGCGCGCGTTCTCCATGCGCGCCAGCAGGTAGTCGCGGTCGGCCATGGTCAGCCGCGGGTTGTTCAGAGATTCCAGGAAGGCGTCGAAGTCGGTCAGGAACTCCAGCACGTTCAGGCGGGAGATGGTGAAGACGTCGCTGCCCTCGTCCAGCACCTTCTGGCGGGCGTAGATGTCGACGCCGTTGATCAGCGAGACGACCGCGATCACCGACATCGTGCCGACGATGTTGCCGAGCAGCGTCAGGAACGTCCGCAGCTTGTTGGTGCGGAGGCTCGCCAGGGCGATGCGCACCCCTTCGAGCAGATTCATGCCGCCGCTCCCGCCGCCGCTCCCGCCGCCGCCGGCCGCCGTCCGGTCACTCCCGCCCGCCGCCCCGCTCGCGCTCGCCGCCGCCCGCGGCGCCCTTGCGCTGCTTGGCCTCCTTGACGGCGTCGCCGTGCTGCAGGTCCCGCAGCTTGCGGAACGGCCCGGTCACGATCCTGTCGCCCTCCTGCACGCCTTCCAGCAGCTCGAAATCCTCCTCGCCCGTGATGCCCAGCTTGACCAGGCGGAAGCGCGCCACGCCGTCCTCCACCACGAACACCCCCTCCTTCTCGGGGCGCTTCGCGCCGGTGCGGCCGGCGGCGGCGTCGGCCGCCGCGGCGGCGGCGGTGTCGGCGGCGGCCGCGGTCTTGGCCGCGCGCGCCGCGGCGCGCCCGCGCCGGCCGCGCGCGGGGCGCTCCTCGGGCGGCCACTTGCGCACGGTCACGGCGCCGATCGGCGCCGCCAGGGCGGCCGCCCGCGTCGCGGTCTCGATCTCCGCCTTGGCCGACAGCCCCGGCCGGATGCCGGGCACGCGCTCGTCGAGCGTGATCTTGACCTCGAAATCGACCGCCTGCTGCCCGGCGCCGGTGCCGGTGTAGATGGGGCTGTTGCCGATCTCGGTGACGCGGCCGGCGAAGGAGGTGTCGGGGAAGGCGTCGATCTCGATCTTGGCCGGCTGCCCCAGCGCCACCTTGACGACCTCGGTCTCGTCGATCTGCACGCGCGCCTCCAGCACCGCCATGTCGGCGATCGTCAGCAGGACCGTGCCGGGGTTGTTCAGGGTGCCCATGATCGCGCTCTCGCCCTCCTTGACGTTGAGGCGCGTGATCAGCCCCGAGAGCGGGGCCGTGATGGTCACCTTGTCCAGGTCGTAGCGCGCCTTGTCCAGGCTGGCCTCCTGCTGCCGCAGGCGGCTGCGCGCCGCCTCCAGCTGAGCGGCCTGCACCCGCCGCGCGGTCTCGAAGGCCGTCAGCTGCTCCTGGGTCTGCAGGCCCTGGTCGAACAGATCGCGCGCGCGGCGCAGGTCCAGCTCGGCCTTCTCCTGCTGCGCCTCGGCCAGCCGCAGGTCGGCCTGCGCGGTGCGGACCACCGCCTCGAGGCTGCGCACCACCGAGGCGTACTCGGCCGGGTCGATCTCCAGCAGGAACTGCCCCGAACGCACCGTCTCCCCCTCGGCCACCGCCAGGCGCGTCACCTTGCCGATGGTCGTGGCGCTGACGTTGACCGAGTTCTGCGGGTTGATCGTGCCCGACGCCGACACGGTCTGCGTCAGCGCCTTGCGCGCCACCTTGCCGATCTCGACCTCGGTGCCGCGGTCGCGGCTGCGCGCCAGGTTGACCGTCACCAGCGCGGCCACCACCAGCGCGCCGGCCCCGATCAGGACCCACTTCTTCTTCTTAGTCACGCCGCCCTCCCGCTTGCTTGGTCACGCCGCCCTCCCGCTGCGATGCGTGTCAGATGAATGCCCGGCCCAGGCCGAACATGACCGCGCTCATCAACAGCCACGGCAGGATCGTGACCGTGGCCGCCTTGTTGCGCGGGAAACCATGGATCTGCGCGAAGCCGATGATCGCGACCACCAGGCCCCAGATGGCGAAGAGATCGAAGTACTGCAGCAGCTGGAAGGTCGGCGACAGGGGGTCGGGATCGGGCAGGAAGGCCGCCAGGCCGGTGCTGACCTCGAGCAGCGAGTCGCGCGCCAGGACGATCGGCAGGCGCACCAGCAGGGCCAGCCCGGTCGAGATCAGCGCGCTCCAGTAGACCACGCCCATGACCTGCTTGAGGGTGCCGGTGCCGCCGGCCAGCTTGCCGAACAGCAGGAAGACCAGGCCGGAGATGAACACCGCCACCCAGACGCCGGCCGCCGCGGACAGGCCGCTGCGCAGCCGGTCTACCGGTCCGGGGTCGAGCGACCGGTTGAACTGCTCTTGCCACGCCTCCTCGGGCATCATCCGGCCGATGCGGGTCTCGCGCATCATCTCCATCTGCTCCGGCCCGCTGATGTGCAGAATCGCCGCGGTGAACAGCGCCATGACCGCCATCACGATCAGGCCGGCCGGCACCCACCGGGGCCTCTCCTTGACCGCCGCCATCAGTTCGGACGGGCGCGCGAAGACCGCCCCGATCCGCCACAGCAAGGTGTCCCGGTTCATCCTGTCTCCCTTCGGCACCAAGGTTCTTCCTACGGCCGGCCTGCGCCTAGGTTGCCCCGCCGCGCCGGGCGGGCGGCTTGCCCGCGGCCGCGTCCCCTGCCTGCAGCGCCAGCGCCGCCAGGCGCGCGCGCAGCGCCCGCCCCGTGCGCGCCAGCGCCGAGTCGGCCTCGGCCTGCTCGCGGGCGCGCCGCTGCGCGCCGCCCGCCGCGCAGTCCGCCAGGAACTCCCGGGAGAAGGCGCCGCTCTCGATCTCGTCGAGCATGCGAGCCATCTCCGCCCGCGCCGCCGCGCCGATCAGCCGCTGCCCCCGCGTCAGGCCGCCGTAGGACGCGGTGCGGCTGATCAGGCGGCGCAGGCCGTCGACACCGTGGGCGTGCAGCAGATCGGCGATCAGCTTGACCTCGTGCACGCACTCGAAGTAGGCGTTCTCGGCCGCGTAGCCGCGCTCGGTCAGCGTGTCGAAGGCGGCGGCGATCAGCGCCAACATACCCCCGCACAGGACGGTTTGTTCGCCGAACTGGTCGGCGACGCACTCCTGGCGGAAGGTCGTGCGGTAGCCGCCGCCGCGCAGACAGCCGATCGCCTTGGCGTAGGCCGCCGCCAGCTCCCACGCCTGCGGGGGCGATCCGTCGGCGACGGCCAGCAGCCCCGGCAGGCCGCCGCCCGACGCGAAGGCGCGCCGCAGCATGTCTCCCTGCCCCTTGGGCGCGACCAGGATGCAGGCCCGCCCGGGCGGCGGCG
This sequence comes from uncultured Fibrobacteraceae bacterium, assembly GCA_964461255.1. Lineage (GTDB taxonomy): Bacteria > Krumholzibacteriota > Krumholzibacteriia > LZORAL124-64-63 > LZORAL124-64-63 > CAYWTR01. The sequence continues at coordinate 15,566 of CAYWTR010000025.1, forward strand.
CGATCTGGCCGAAGGCGATCGCGAAGCCGTGCGCGAAGCCCAGCGCGGCCTGCGGCCGCAGCGCCGGGGCGATCAGCTCGTGGTACAGCGGCCCTTGCAGCTCGTCGGGCAGCAGCAGCATCACCAGATCGCCCGCGGCGGCCGCCGCCGCCAGCGCCAGCGGCTCGAAGCCGTCCGCGCGGGCGCGCGCCGCGCCGGCGCCCTCCGGCCGCGCGCCGACGACCACGGACACCCCGCTGTCGCGCAGATTCAGAGCGTGCGCGCGCCCCTGGTTGCCGTAGCCGAGCACGGCCACGGTCCGGTCCCGCAGGGGCGCCAGGGAGACGTCGGCCTCCTCGATGACCGCGGGCGGCGGCGTTGGCGGGCGCGGCTGCTCAGAGAGCATGGGCGGCCTCGGGCTTGTGGTCGGCGGCGCGGCGGGGCGAACGTGCCGGCACCATAGCACTGGTCCGGCGCCGGCGTCCATCGCGGGCGTGGGCGGGCGCTTGACAAGCCGTGCCAGGGCGTCTAGATTCTGATTCCAGGCCTGCTTAGGCGCGCGATGCCGCCTGGGCGGACCGCCCTCGTCGCGGCTGTTATCGGGGTGCCGGCATAGCTCAGCTGGTCAGAGCAGCGGAATCATAATCCGCGTGTCCGGGGTTCAAATCCCTGTGCCGGCACCACCTTCTTCCCGACCCTCCCGGTTGGGAGCTGTCTTGGCACATCCCTTCACCGATAGGCTGCTGCCGCATCTGGATGCCCTGGTCCGGCGCGCCGCGCGCTCGGCCGACGGGCGGACGCCGGGCCTGCTGGTCGCGCTCTCGGGCGGGCCGGACTCCGTGGCGCTGCTGCGCGCGGCGCGGATGTGGGCCGACCAGCGGGGCGCCGTGCTCGAGGCCGCCCACCTGAACCACCGGCTGCGCGGGGCGGACGCCGACGCCGACGAGGCGTTCTGCCGCGAGCTGTGCGACCGGCTGGCGGTGCCGCTGCACGTGCGAGGCGCCGACGCGCGCGCCCTGGCGCGCCGCCGCGGGCGCGGCCTCGAGGAGGCCGGCCGGCGCCTGCGGCGGGTTATGCTGCGCCGCCTGCTGGACCAGCATCCGGCCCTGGACTGCGTCGCCACCGGCCATCACCGGGGCGACCAGGTCGAGACCATCGTCATGCGGCTTTTTCGCGGGGCCGGCCCGGGCGGCGTGCGCGGCATGCTTCCGGTCAGCGGGCGCTTCATCCACCCGCTGCTGCCGTTCTCCCGGGAGCAGATCACCGGCTTCCTGGACTCGCTGGGCCAGCCGTACCGGCTGGACGCCACCAACGAGACCGGCCAGGCCGCCCGCAGCCGCGTACGGCTCGAGCTGCTGCCGCTGGCCCGCGACATCTTCGGCGCCGGCGCCGAGGCGGGGCCGCTGCGCCTGGCTGCCCTGCTGGCCGGCGACGCCGCGCTCCTGGACCGGATGGCGCGCCGCGCGGGGCGCCGGCTGGAGGGCGCGGACGGCACCCTGGACGCCGCCGGCCTGGCGGCCCTGCCCGCGCCGCTGGCGCGGCGGGCGGCTCGCCGCTGGCTGGCGGGCCGCGCCGGCCTGGGGCCGCGGCTGGCGCTGGCGCACGTCGAGGCCATGCTGGCCTGGCTGCCGGGCGCTACCTCGGGCGGAGGCCTGGACCTGCCGGCCGGCTGGCGGCTGGTCCTCGAATTCGGACGGCTGCGCCTGCTGCCGCCGTCGGCCGGCAACCGCCTGCCGTTGAACGTCACCTTTCGTATCTTGAGCGGCGAATGCGCGGGCGCGGACGAAGGCTGGCGGTTGACCCTGCCGGCCGCCGCGCTTCGAGGAGAGCCCCGGCTGCGCGCCTGGCGCGACGGCGATCGCCTGCGGCCTCTCGGCCTGGGCGGCGGCAAAAAGGTCAGCGATCTGCTGCGCGAGCACCGGGTGCCGCGCAGCCGCCGGGCGGCGACGCCCGTGGTCGAGGACGACGGCGGCATCCTCTGGGTGGTCGGCGTGGCCCGCGACGAACGGACCCGTTGGTTGCCGGGCGACGGGCCGGCCGTTACACTCCAGGTGCTTGCGGCCGGGCATCGCCCGGATCCACCGGCCGTGCCATGACGATCTCCGGCGGCCCGGCGCCGCCGGCGAAAGGACGCGCAGCTCGATGAGCCCAGTCCCCAAGAGCCCGCCCCCGCGCGGCGACGGCCGCCCGCCCCAGCCCAAGCCCGGCGGCAAGCGCCCGCCCCTGCCCGGCCGCACGGCCGGCTTCTGGATCCTGCTGGCGCTGATGGTCTTCCTGGCCTTCGAGATGATGAACTACAGCCGCCGCACCGTGCACGAGATCAGCTTCTCGGCGTTCCAGGAGCAGGTCGAGCTGGGCAACATCGCCGCCATCACCAAGACCGAGCTGCTGGTCGAGGGCGAGTTCAAGGAGCGCGCCAGCATCACGCTGGACGACGACACCGTGCAGAAGGTGCAGCGGTTCAAGCTGGTGCTGCTGACCGACGATCCGAAGTTCCCGGAGTGGATCCGCGAGCACAACCCGGACGCCAAGCTCAAGGGCGCGCTGCCCAAGGTCAACTGGCTGACGGTGGCCCTGACCTCCTACCTGCCGCTGCTGGTGATCCTGGCGCTCTGGATCTTCTTCATCCGCCAGATGCAGGGGGGCGGCAACAAGGCCTTCAGCTTCGGCAAGAGCCGCGCCAAGCTGATCAACATGGACAAGCCGACCGTCACCTTCGAGGAGGTCGCCGGCTGCGACGAGGCGAAGGTCGAGCTGCAGGAGATCATCGAGTTCCTCCGCTCGCCCAAGAAGTTCCAGCGGCTGGGGGGCCGCATCCCCAAGGGGGCGCTGCTGGTCGGCGCGCCGGGCACGGGCAAGACGCTGCTGGCGCGGGCGGTCGCCGGCGAGGCCGGGGTGCCGTTCTTCAGCATGTCGGGATCGGACTTCGTGGAGATGTTCGTCGGCGTCGGCGCCTCGCGCGTGCGCGACCTGTTCGACCAGGGCAAGAAGAACGCCCCCTGCATCATCTTCATCGACGAGATCGACGCCGTCGGCCGGCACCGCGGCGCCGGGCTGGGCGGCGGCCACGACGAGCGCGAGCAGACGCTCAACCAGCTGCTGGTGGAGATGGACGGCTTCGAGTCCAACGACGGCGTGATCCTGGTCGCGGCGACCAACCGGCCCGACGTGCTCGATCCCGCCCTGCTGCGCCCCGGCCGCTTCGACCGCCAGATCATCGTCGACATGCCCGACCTGAGCGGCCGCGAGGCCATCCTCAAGGTGCACATGCGCAAGGTCAAGATCGACCCCGAGGTCTCGCCCAAGCAGATCGCCGCCGGCACGCCCGGCATGGCGGGCGCCGATCTGGAGAACCTGGTCAACGAGGCCGCGTTGCTGGCCGCGCGCAAGAACCATGACCAGGTCACGCGCGAGGACTTCGAGGACGCCAAGGAAAAGGTCATGCTCGGGCCGGAGAGGCGCAGCCGCATCCTGACTCCCGAGACCAAGCGGGTGACCGCCTACCACGAAGCCGGACACGCGGTCGTGGGCTACCACTGCCGCGAGAGCGACCCGGTGCACAAGGTCACGATCATCCCGCGCGGGCAGGCGCTAGGCGTCACCTTCACGCTGCCCGAGGAGGACGACTACAACTGGGCCGAGCAGAAGTACCTGGACAAGATCTGCATGGCCCTGGGCGGCCGCTGCGCCGAGGAGATGTTCCTGGGCCGGATCACCTCGGGCGCAGTCGCGGACATCAAGACCGTCACCCGCCTGGCCCGCTACATGGTGACGCAGCTGGGCATGAGCAGGAGCCTGGGGCCGGTCGCCTACGAGGAGGGCAGCGAGCAGGTGTTCCTGGGCCGCGACTACACGCGGCGCCAGGCGCACAGCGAGCGCACGCTGCAGGAGATCGACGGGGAGGTGCAGCGCATCATCAACGAGCAGCTGGCGCGCGCCAGGCGCATCCTGGAGGAGAACCGCCAGCAGCTCGAGACGATGGCCGGCGCGCTGCTCGAACGCGAGACGCTCGACCGCGGCGAGGTCGAGCTGCTCATGAAGGGCCAGCCGCTGCCGCCGCCCGTGATCGCGCCGGTGTTGGTGGGACGCGCGGCCGCCGACGCGGCCGCCGACGCCGCCGCTGACGCCGCCGACGACGCTGCTGACGCCGCCAGCGCTGACGACGCCGCAGCCGCGGCGCAGGATCACGCGCCGCCGGCCGCGGGCGACGGCGCCGAGGATGAAAGTCCCGAGGGCCGGGAGGCCGGCGGCGGCGGCGCGCCGCGCGCGGGGGGCGACCCCTCTTGAGCGGCGGGAATCATCCCGCCGCCCCCGCCGCACCCCATCGTTTCCCCGCCTGGCGGCTGGGCGGGCGCCTGCTGGCGCCGCCCGGCCGCCCGTTGCTGATGGGGATCGTCAACCTGACGCCCGACAGCTTCTATCCCGCCTCGCGCGCCGCCGGGCCCGAGCAGGCGGCGGACGTCGCCGCGCGGATGGCCGACGAGGGCGCCGATCTGCTCGACCTGGGGGCCTTCTCCTCGCGGCCGGGCGCCCTGCCAGTGCCGGCGGCCGAGGAGCGGGCGCGGCTGCTGCCCGCGCTGGAGGCGGTCAGGCGGCGCTGCGCCTTGCCGCTGACCGTGGACACCAGCAACGCCGAGACCGCGCGCCTGGCCTTCGACGCCGGCGCCGACGGCGTCAACGACATCACCGCCGGCCGCGCCGACCCCGCCCTGCTGCCGCTGGTCGCCGCGCGCGGCGGGGGCCTGGTGCTGATGCACATGCAGGGCGAGCCGCGCACGATGCAGGACGACCCCCGCTACGACGACGTGGTCGGCGAGATCGCGGCCTGGCTGGCCCGGCGCGCGGCGGCCGCCGAGGCCGCCGGCGTCGCCCCGGCGGCCATCGCCGTCGATCCGGGCATCGGCTTCGGCAAGCGCCTGGAGCACAACCTGGCCCTGCTGGCGCGGCTGCCCGAGGTGGCGCGCGGCCGCCCCCTGCTGGTGGGGGCGTCGCGCAAGCGCTTCATCGAGCAGTTGACCGGCGCGGCGGTGGACGATCGCCTGCCGGGCAGCCTGGCCGCGCTGGCCGCGGCGCAGCGGGCGGGCGCCGCCGTCGTGCGCGTGCACGACGTGGCGGCCAGCAGGCAGTTCCTGGACACGCTGGCGGCGATCATGCCGGACGGCTGAGACGCCGCGGCCGGCGGCGCGCGATCGGGCGTTGAGCCCTTCTGCGGGCGATGCTAAGCTGCGGCCGGTTTGCGGCGGCGGGCGCTCCGGAGGCGGTCTGCGGACATGTGGCACGCGATCACGACCTCGCTGATCATCGACATCCTCGACATCCTGATCGTGGCCTACCTGCTGCATCGGCTGCTGATGCTGGTGCGCGGCACGCGCGCCATCCAGATGTTCATCGGCCTGGGCGTGCTGCTGCTGCTCTCCTACACCGCCAACGCCCTGGGCATGATCGTCCTGAAGCGCATCATCTCGACGCTGCAGACGGTCTGGGTGGTGGCCTTCATCATCCTCTTCCAGCCCGAGCTGCGCACGGCCCTGACCCATCTGGGGCGCAAGCGCGGCCTGAAGCTTTTCGCCGGCGACACCGAGCTGCCCGCCGAGCGGGAGATCCTGGAAGCGGTCGACCGTCTTTCCCGGCGCGGCCTGGGCGCGCTGATCGTCATCGAACGCAACATCAACCTCGGCCGCTGGATCAAGACCGGCACGCAGCTGAACGCCGAGATCTCGGCGGCGATGCTCGAGTCGATCTTCACGGTGCCGGGGCCGCTGCACGACGGGGCTGTCATCATCTCCCAGGACAAGATCGCGGCCGCCGGCTGCATCCTGCCCAACACCGAGCGCGAGGAGCTGGGCTACATCCTGGGCACCAGGCACCGCGCGGCCATCGGCATGAGCGAGGTGTCGGACGCGGTGGTGCTGGTGGTGTCCGAGGAGACGCGCGCGATCTCGCTGGCGCACGGGGGGGAGATCCAGCGCGGCCTGTCTCGCGACGATCTGCAGACGGAATTCGCGCGCATCCTCTCCCGGCAGGACAAGAGGAAGAAGACCGGGCAGAAGCCGGCCGCGAAGACCTCGCCCGCCTGAGCCGGCGGCGCGGCAGGATCCGCGCGCCGCGCTCCCTTCCAGACGCCCGGGCCGAGCCCGCCCTGCCGGAGCGCCTCCGCCGCGCCCGCGGCCAGCGCGGCCAGCAACCGGCGGCGCGACCCGGCGCGGCCGGGCCGCGCCCGCCCCGCCAGCACGACCGAGCCCTCGCCGCGCCAGACCTGACGGCCGGCGCGCAGCGCCAGCAGCACCCGCCAGCGGCGCCCGCGCCGCGCGACGGCGGCGCCGCCGACGGCCAGGTCCGCCGCCAGCCCGGCGGCCAGCCGGCGCAGGCCGGCCTCCAGCACGGCGCCGGCCCAGAGCATCTCCTCGTGTTCGCGCTCCAGTCCCGCGCCTCTCATGCCCCGCGCCTCCGGTCCGCGATCGCCGCCTGAGCAGGGATGGGTGGAGCCGGCCGAGGGACGAGGGCGCCCTGCCGCCTCCGCCGACTCCGCCCGGCGAGCTGACGAGTCCTCCCATCCCCGTCCGCCCGCTCCCCGCGCCCTGCTTTGCAAGGTCGCGGCCAGCTCGCGGCCGCCCCGCGCGGCGGCTCCCCTGACTGCGCACAAGTGATTGTTTGCATTGTGCTTGCGAATTGCTGGCGCCGTCTTGGCGAGGGCCCGTCGCCGGCGGGCCCGCGCCGGACGACCGCCTCCCCGGGATGACACCCGCGCGCCGCGGCGCCGCCGCGGGCCGCTACTCCATAAATGGCAAGCGATTGGCCGGGTGTCTCCGCGCGGTGACGCCCGCCGCGAAGTTGACAGTTCAGACGGTGGCCGCCGCCAGCGCCGCGGGGCGCAGGCTCTGCGAGCGCAGCAGCTGCACGAAGGCCGCCACGACCTGCGGATCGAACTGCGACCCCGCCTTGCTCTCGAGGATGGCGATCGCCTGGTCCAGCGAGATCGGCTGAGAATAGGGGCGGGTCGTGGTCATGGCGTCGAAGGCGTCGGCGACGCAGACGATCTTGGCCAGCAGGGGGATCTGGTCCCCCTTGAGGCCGTCGGGGTAGCCGGTCCCGTCCACCCGTTCGTGATGGTGGCGGACGGCCTGGCGGGCCTCCCGCAGGAAGTCGATGCGCGCGAGGATGCGGTCGCCGATCACCGGGTGGTTGCGCATCGCGGCGAATTCCGCGTCGTCCAGCCGGCCCTGTTTGTTCAGGATGTCGTCGTGCATGCCGATCTTGCCGACGTCGTGCAGGGCGGCGCCGTACTCGACCTGCTTGAGCTGGTCGCGGTCCAGGTCGAGGGCCACGGCCAGCGCGCGCGCATAGTGCGCCACGCGCGCCGTGTGGCCGCGCGTGTACTTGTCCTTGGCCTCGATCGCGCTGACCAGCGCGCCGATCGTGCTGACGTACGACTGCTGCAGCTGCTGGTACAGCGCCGCGTTCTGCAGCGCGACGGCGAACGAGTTGCCCATGGTCTCGAGCATGCGCAGGTCGCCGGGCGAGAACGGCTGCCCGGTCAGCTTCGGCCCCAGCGCGATGGCGCCGCTGACACCGGCGCGACAGCGGATCGGCACCATGAGCGCGAAGCCGAGCGCGGCCAGCTCGGCCGGCACGATGCCTTCCAGGGGCGCCGCGCCGGCCGTCTCCAGGAATTGCCTCCAGCCCGCGCGGTCCTCCGCGGCGATCGCCTCGCAGGCGGCGGCCTCGATGCCCTTGACCCCCTGCAGGGCCATCTCCTCGCCCGCGACCGCGGCGAACAACGCCGCCGACTGCACGCCCAGCTGCCCGACGATCGACAGCAGCAGGACGTTGGCCTGCGCCTCGACATCGAGCAGGGCGTTCATCTCGTGCGTCAGCTCGAGCAGGGTCTGCTGCTGGCGCAGCTGCTGCTTGAGCCGGCGGTTGGCCCGCTCCAGCTCGCCCACGCCCAGCGCCACGCGCCGCTTGAGTTCGCGATTGCGCAGGCGCAGATCGCACGAGACGGCCAGCTGCCGCAGCGCCAGCGTCGCCTTGCTCGTCAGCTCGAGCGCGCCGCACCCCCGCGGCAGCACGTCCTGCGCGCCCACGGCGCTGGCGGCGTCCCAGGGATCGGCCACACCGCCGCCGGCGATCGCCAGCACGCAGGCGTCCGCGCCGGCCGGGGTCTCGAGCAGGTCGCGCCCCACCAGCAGGCCGCCGCCCGGCAGCTCGGCGTCGAGCAGCACGAGCGCCGGCTTCTCCAGGCAGAACAGGCTGATGGCCTCGGGCCCGCTCGGCGCGGTCAGCACCGCGAAGCCCGCCTCGTGCAGATCGGCGCGGAAGCGGCGCACCAGCTCGTCGTCGCCGCTGGCGAGCAGCACCGTCCGGCCGGACGACGCCAGCCCGGTCACGGCGACCGCCCCGGGTTGGTGGCGCCCGCGGCGGCGGTCTCCAACTCGCCGCCCCCGCCGACTTCGCGCGCGAGCACGCGCAGGAACGCCTCGACCACCTCGGGATCGTAGCGCATCCCCCAGTTCTCGCTCAGGATGCTGATCGCCTCGGCCGGAGCCAGCGCCGCGCGGTAGGGCAGCTCGGCGGTCATCGCCACGTAGCTCTCCACCACGGCCACGATGCGCGCCGCGGCCGGTATGGCGCGCCCTTGCAGCCCGCGCGGGTAGCCCTCGCCGTTGAACCGTTCGTGGTGGTGCAGCACGACCTCGTGGACGGTGGGAGCGAGCTGCAGCGGCGCCAGCAGCTGCACGCCGACCTCGGGGTGGGCCTTGATCTGCCGCCATTCGCTTTCGGTCAGCTTGCGCGGCGAGCGCAGGACCAGATCGCTGATGGGGATCATGCCGACGTCGCGCAGCACGGTGCCGAGCGTCAGATCGCGCAGCCGCTCGGGCGGGAAGGCCATCTCGCGCGCCACCTCGCCCACCAGCTGGGAGATGCGATCGGTCATGCCGCCGCTGCCCTGGTGGCGGCGCTCCAGGAGCGAGACCAGCACGCGCACCATGCCCAGGCTCTGGTCCTGGGTATGCTGCAGCATGCGCGCGCCGTCCAGGGCGATGGCGGCCTGGTTGAGCAGGGTGGACAGGAAGTCCAGGTCCAGGTCGTTGCGCTCGCCGTCCCCGGGCGCGCCCAGCAGCAGCAGGCCCAGCAGCCGGCCGCGCGTGCGCAGGGGGGCGACCAGCGCCATGCCGGCGGCGGCGAAGGCCTCGCGCAGGCGCAGCAGCGGCGTGGGCAGCTCGCCCACCGGCACCGGCAAGGGCAGCTCCGCGAAATAGGCTCTGGCTTCGGCCCCCAGCGGCGGCAGCGCCGCCACTTCTTTGTGCTCCGCTCCCTTGACCAACGCCGGCGCCAGCGTCTCCTGCTCCGCGCCCAGGAAGACCAGACGGCGGATGCCGAGTTGGCTGGTGATGGTCACGGCGAGCAGATCAAGCAGCCGCTGCTCCTCGCGCAGCCGGGCCAGGTCCTCGGAAATCGAGAACAACGCCTGCATCTGGCGCACCTTGCGGCGCAGCTGCCCCGGCAGATCGCGGTCGCCGGCCGCCGCCGGCTCGCCCTGCGGCGCCGGGGCGTCCAGCGCGCGCGCCAGCAGCGCCAGCGCGAAGGTCTCGCCCACGCCGTATTCCCGGCCGGCCCCGCGTCTGAGCGCCGCCACGACCTGCAGGACGCCGCGCATGAGGATGGGCACGATCAGGTCGGGGCGAAGCTCGGCGAGCAGACGGCTTTCGTCCTCCGGCAGTTCCCCTTCGCTGAAATCGAGCAGTGTCAGCGGCCGCCCCGCCGCCAGCAGCGCCGACGCCAGCACGCCATCCGCCGCGACTTCTCTCCCGTCGACCGCAGCCAGGCGATCGCCCCGCCGCACCAGGACGGCGGCCTCGTCGGCCAGATCGTGCTCGTGCAGGAGATCGCGCAGCGCCGTCTCCAGGGCCGCGGGGTCGTCCATCCCCCTCAACGCGGCGAGGACCTGGTCCAGCGGCAGCAGAGGCGGGCCGCCGCCAGACCGCGCGGCGCCGGGCTGGGGCTGCGGCCTCGGCTGGGGCTGCGGCCTCGGCTGGGGCTGGGGCTGCTGCTGGGGCTGGGGCTGCGCGGCCGCCGCCCCCGCTTCCGGCCGCGTGGACTGCGCGCGCGATGCCGCCGCCGGCCCGCCGCGGGAGCGCGGCGGCGCGGCCGGTTCGGGCGCGGGCGGCGGGGATCCAGCCGCGAAGGAGCCCAGAAGATCGTCCAGGGCACCGTCGGTCAGGCCGTCGGCGGGGACGTCGCCAGCGTCCGAATCGAGTTCGAGATCCTCGTCGTCCTGCGGTGCGCGTTCGCCGGCAGCGCCGCCGGCGGCGGGAGCCGGTTCGGCGGCGAGCGCGTCCGCCGCGGCGGCCGCATCGGGATGCAGAAACAGGGGCAGTTCGCCGAACTGCAGGCGCAGGAACTTCAGGACCAGGTCGTTGGCGCCGGCGAAGACCGCCTTGCCGCCGGCCGCCAGCAGCCGCCGCTGGAAGTCGGCCAGCACCGCGGCGCCGCCGCCGCCGATGGCGTCCAGATCGGCCAGGTCGAACACGATGCGCAAGCGGCCGCTGGCCAGGCAGCGATCGGCCAGCTCCTTCAGCCGGCCCTTCTCCGCCCTGCCCACGGCGCCCGTCAAACGCACGCCGAAGAGATCCGGCGCCCCCAGTTTCAGCGGCTCGAACGTCGCCACGCCGCCCAGCCCTTTGCTAAACGAGTTCTTCGGCCAACCACCGGTCGAGGACGCCCCGCAGGAATCGCCATTCGCTGCCGACCTTCTTGGCGGGGATCTTCCCCTCCTTGGCGAGGCGGCAAACCGTCTTGACATGCATCTTCAAGTAATCAGCGGCCTCGACGGAGGTCATCACCTGGCTGTGCGTATCCTCGGCGCCGATGTAGATGTTGCCGTAGTCCTTGAAACGCTCGTCCATTTCCTCGCTCTCCTCTCGACCCCCAAGGTGTCGGGCACAGGTTGCGCGCCGGGGACTGCAACTCCCATGCCGGGGGGCAGTTTTGGGTTCGACGGGATCGCGGAGGCAGTTGGGAGCGGATATCGAGGCGGCAGGGGAATTCCAGGGCATCGGGGGGTGGCGCCGGGCACGGTCGGATGGAGCCGGCCATTGCAATCCGCACGCCGGGCGCCGGGCTAGACCGCAGCCGCGGCGGCCAGGAGTTCGCGGAGCTCGTCGACGAGGAACGGCGGCGCCCACACCCCCGCGGCACCGAGCGCGCGCGCACGCGCGCGCACCCCGGCGTCCAGGCCCCCGGCGGCCAGGATCAGGACAGCCGTCTGCCCGCCGCCGCCAGCCTCCAGCAGCTCGCGGAGCCGCGACAGGTGGCGGGAGGGCGGGACGTCGTCGGCGACCACGGCGAGCGCTCCGGCCGCGAGGGCCGAGACCGCCGCCGCCGGATCGTCGCCGAGCGCCACTTCGAATCCGGCCGCGCGCAGCTTCTCGCCCAGGACATCCGCGCGCGCGCGCGCCGCCGCCAGCAGCGCGATCAGGCCGCCGGCCGGGCCCGCCGCCTCGCAGCTCTGCCGGCCGGGAGCCTTGTCCGCGGACTTCTCCGGCGCCGCGCCGTCCAATGCTTCGGCCGCGCCGCCGCCGCTGAGGCGCAGCGCGATGATCCTTTCGAGGTCGAGCAGCGGCAAGGTCGCGCCGTCGGCCAGCTCGACCGCCTGCGCGGCGAGCTGCGCCCATTCCGGGGGCGCGGGACCGCGGCCGCGCACGGCGACCCGCTCCGGCGGGCCCGCCGCCAGGATGGCGATGCGCTTCTCGACCTGTCCGGCCAGAACCAGCCGCACACCCGGCGCCTCCCGATCCAGCGGCAGCACCTCGTCGACCCAGGCGGCGGGATCGACCAGGAGCCGGCGCTGGCCGTCGCGGGCGACCGCTTCGCCGTCCGCCGCCAGGCTCCACTCCCACCCCGCCGGCGCCTCGACCTCCTCGACCAGGTGGATCGGCAGCGCGACGCTGCCTCCTCCCAGCGGCAGCGCGAGCACCGCCGGCGGCGCGGCGGCCACGGTCGCCAGCACCAGGCGCAGCCGGCCGCCGCCGCGGGCGTCGAAGCGGGCATCCGCCAGCAATCCCTCGCCGCGCAGATTCACCAGCGCGGCACGCAGGTTCGGCGACTCCAGCAGCGACTCCTGCTCGAGCAGGCGTTGCAGGGCGCGCGCGGCTTCGGCGCGCAGGCGGCCCGGCGGGCGCCGGAATTCGACCTGCAGGCGGTCGCCGTCGACCTCGACGGCGACCCGCCAGGGAGGCGCCGCCGGTCCGGTGGTGGCGAAGAGATCGGCCGCGATCAGCCCCAGCACGCGGCCGCGATGCCTCTGCGCCGCCTCGGGGAAGACGGCGCGCAGGCGTTCGGCCGCCAGCGGCTCCCCGGGGGCGCCCAGCGCCGGCGCCCGCCACGACAGCGTCCAGGGGACCGGCGCCTCGGCAGCGAGCGCGTCCCGCGCGCCGCCGGCCGCCAGCCCGTCGTTGTAGCCGTCGCGCATCGCGGTCGCGAACACCTCCGCCCCCGGCATTTCCGCGACGGCGCCGTCGTCGCCCGCATCCAGCCCGGCCTCCGCGGCGCCATCGACCTGGAACAGCAGGTCGCACAGCCGTCGGGCGGCGCGCCAGCGCTGCTGGCGCTCCTGCCGCGCCGGCTCGTCGGCGGCGGGATCGGCGCGCCCCAGCGGGACCCGGGTGACGAGCCGTTCGACCAGATCGAGGAAGTCGTCCGCCGGCAGGGTGGCCAGTCCATCGTCCAGGCCTTCCAGGCGGACAGCGGACGCCTGCGCGGCCCGCGACGGCTCGTCCTCGCCCTGCGCCGGCGGCACGGCGCCCGCGGCCGGCAGGTCGCGGTGCAGCAGCTCCAGGCTGTCGGGGGTCAACAGGGACGCCAGCTCAGCGCCGGCGGCGAAGCGCTGGACCAGGCGCTCCTGCAGGGCGATGATCCGGCGCACCCGGAGCTCGCACGCGTGCGCAGCCGCCTCGGGCCGATCGGCCAGGCGCTCCAGAAAATCGCGCAGCGCCCCCAGCCACGCCGTCAGGGCGGCGTCTCCCAGCAGCTCGCTGCTGCCGGCCAGCAAGCGCGCGGCATGCACGGCCTGCGGCAGCGCGGCGGGCACGACGCCATCGCCGCAGCCTTGCACGGCCACGGCGCGCAGCGCCATCAGCTGCTCGCGCAGCAGCAGGGCGAACGGTTCGCGCTGGTCCTTCATCGAATCCTGCGGTCAAGCCAGGGCGACCGCGCCGAACTCCGCCAGATCGTAGATGCGCTCCTGGTCCTCGCCGGCGGGCGCGGTCGCGAGACCGGAAACGTCCTCATCGACGGCCACCGCGTCGAACTCCGCCAGATCATAGATGCGCTCGGCGGTATCCTCCGCGCCGCCGGCTGCCGCCGTCGCGGCCGACGGCCAGGGCGGCGCAGACGCCCCGGCGCCGCCTTGGGCGCCTGCGTCCAGACCGGCGAAGGTCTCGCTCACGAAGCCGGTCGCGCAAGCCGGCGCGGCGCGCTCGGCGTCGCTCCCGGCCACCTCGAAGGGTCGTCCGGTAAGCTCACCCACGCTGGCGCCCAGAGCGTCGAATCGCTGCGCCTGCGCGTTGAATGACTGCGCCAGCGCATTCAGGTCGGCCATGGCGCGCATCAGCAGCAGCTTCTGCTCGCTCACGCGCGCCGCCACCCGGCGGTAGGCCTCCGCCTCGGGCACGTCGCGCGCCTGCGCGCTCTCCAGCCGCGCCAGCAGCTCGTGGCTGCGCGCCAGCGCTTCGCGGGCGGCGGCCTGTTGCGCCGCGGCCTGCTCCAGCTGCGTGGCCTGCCGCTGCAGGTCGGCGATGAAGCTCTTCAACCGGTCGGTCAGCGGGAACAGCGTCTCGCCCCGCTCGCCCAGCCGGCTCACCTCCAGCGCCGCCTGGATGGCGAGGCTGCCGCCGGCGGCGACAAGCTCCTTGAGGGAGCGCGCGCCTGCCGTCACCACATCCGGGCGCTCCGCGTCGCCCAGCCGTGGCAAGGCCTGCCTGATGTCGGCGGGACCGGGCAGGCCGCTCTTTTCGGCCTCCTGCAGCGCCGCCAGCTTCTCTTCCAGGAGCGCCGCCAGCTTCTGGATCTCGCCGCCCAACCGTTGCAGCGCCACGATCTGCACGTTCAACTGGTCATGGACCCCGTCGTGCCAGCGGCGCGCATCGGCCGCGGCGGCGGCGAGCTGTTCCCCCGCCTCCTCCACCCGGACGGCCAGCGCCGCCTTCTCCCGCAGCGCCTGATCCAGATCCTCGTACAGCAGGGCGATGCCCGAGGCCACGCGGCCCACCGACGCCTGCGCATAATCCTGCGTGACCGCGGCTCGATCGCGCGCCATCAGCAACGCGCCCAACCGCGCCGTCTCCTGGTCGAGGTCCGCCAGGCGGGCGATCAGCGCGCGCTGCCGGTCGTCGCGGCCGCGCACCGCATCCAGAAAGCGCGCCAGATCCTTCTCCCGCCTCACTTGCGGCGTTTCCCAACCGTCGTGCCGATCCAGGTTCAGGGCCGCGACCTGGTCGATCACCCCGCGCAAGCTGCGGTGAGCATCCTGCTGGCGCCGGCTGGCGGCGGCCACGACTCTTCCGGCCGCCGCGGCCAGCAGCGCCAACCCCAGTCCAGCCGCGACGAGCGCCAGCCAGTGCGCGTCGCGCGGGAGGGTCTGGCCTCCGCCCAGCAGCGCCCGCGCCGCCCAGGCGCCGGCCGCCGCCGCGGCCAGCACGGCCGCCGCGGCGAACAGGCCCAGCACGGCCGGCGGCACCCAACGCGCCGTCGCCTCTTGCGCCGGCTCGACCGCCGCCGACTCAAGGTCCTGCATCCCCGGCGCCGGGGAGCCGACTTCGTCCCGCCGACCCGGCTCCAGATCGTGCTGTTGCGTCTGCTGCTCGTGGTCGCTCATCCCCTCATCCTTTCTTCATTCTTGGCGCATGTTGACCCCCCTTGGTTTCGACCGCGCCGCCCGGGGATGAAGCCTCAATTTGCGTGGCCGTGCCGGCCGCCAGCGACCAGCGGCGACTCGAAATCGGCCGCCCCGCGGCCCTCGACGCCACCGCGGCAGGGGCGAGCCATTTGTAAATGATTGATTCAAAAAGACTTGGAATCCCACAAGACGACGGCCGTGGGCACGGCGCCTGCTAGGCGAGACGGGATCGCGGTCACGTCCCCGCCAGCCGCCGGAGGTTCACGCCATGCCGACCGCCCTGCGCCGCAGCCGCGGTGCGCGCTATCTCCCGCTGTTTCCCGAGTGGTCCGGGGCGCGGCCGGTGGGATGGTTCATGATCGAGAACCTGCTCGAGGCGCGGCGCGACTGCGGTCTGCCCGCCAATGACCGCGGGCCGGACGAGGATGTGAACATCTACCTGGCCCACCTGTTGGCGGCCCGGTTGCGGGCCGAGTCGGCGGACGAGGGCCCGGCGCTGCCTGCGGCGACGCCGCCGCTGGACGTCCCGGACGGCGGCGAGCGCGCGCGCGCCGCCTGCTATCTGCGCGCCGGCGAGGCGCGGCTGATCGCGCTCGGCCTGTTCGGCAGACCCGATCTGCGCTCGAGGCGGAGTGCGCCCTGGGGGTGGGACGAGGAGAGCGCGAGGCGCCGTGCGCTGGCCGACGGCGCCCAGTGCTACCTGCTGGCTTCGCGGCTGCTGGCCCGCCGCGGCGAGCGCGCGGCGGCGGCCATCGCCGCCAAGCTGGCCGCCCGCTTCGCGGACTACGTGCGCGTCCTCGAGGCGCTCGCGCGCGGCCGCTTCGGCCTGGGGGCCCGCCTGAGCCTGGCCGCGCTGCGCGAGCTGGCGCCCGGCCCGGCCGCGGGAGCCGCCATGGACCAGATGCTGGACCGGCTGCTCGAGCTGCGGCGCCGGCCGACGGCGGCCGCGGCCGCGGCGGTGCGCGCCGCCGCGACGCACGCGGGCGTCGACCCTTCGCGACTGGCGCTCTGACGCCATCGGTCTGGGCCGGATCAGACTTCCTTGAGGAAACGCAGGATCTCCACGTGCAGGCTGGCCTGCCCGTGGGCGGCCAGGATGGCGTGCCCTCCGGAGGGGTAGAGCCGGAAGCGCGAGGCGCGGTGGCGCGACTTCCGCTGCAACAGACGCAGCGAGGAGGGGGAGACGCGCTCGTCGTCGGCGCACTGCGCGGCATAGACAGGCGCCGGCAACCGCCCCACCCGCCCGCGCGCCTTCTCCATGGCCTTGAGCACCTGGAGATTCCAGCCGGCTCGCCTCTGCACCCAGCCCAGGCGATGAACACCCAGCCGCAGCAGCAGCCGGACCGGCCATGGCAGCCGCGGCACGAGCGCGGGCGCCAGCAGCACAAGGCTGGCGGGCGCGTCCTCGCGCTCGAGGTTCAGGGCCAGCGCGGCGCCGAAACCGGCGCCGACCACGTGGACGCGGCTGAACAGACGCTTCAGCAGGCGCAGGCGCAGCCGCACCTCCTGCAGGCAGGCCAGCCACATCACCTCTTGCAGGCCGGGCCCAACGCGGGCGTGGCCCGGCAGCAGCGGCGCCCAGACCGTGCAGCCGGCGGCGTGCAGGAAGCGGGCGAGGTCCTGCAGATCCGCCGGCGTGCCGGTGGCGCCGTGCACCAGCAGGACCGCGTCCCTGGCCCCCTCGTTGACCAGCACCAGCGACCGCTCGGCGGGCGGGACGTCCAGCCGCTGCTCGACCTCCTCCTGCAGGCGCTGCTGCGCGCGCAAGGTGATCAGGCGGCTGCGCGCCGACTCGGTGCGGTCGACGCGGGACTTGGCCAGCTCCCAGGCCGACAGCGACAGCGCCATGGCGCGGGCCGCCGCGCGGGAATCGTCCGGTTCGCCGTTGCCGGTGGCCGTCATGGCTCAAGCCTCTCCGCGCGGTCGCAGATGATGTCGGGCCAGTCTCCCTGATCCATCCGTCCCAGGATGGCGTGGTCGGGATACTTGCCGCTCAGGACGAAGGCGGTGCCCATCCCCAGCCGTTTGGCCGTGACCAGGTCCGCCTGCGGATCGTCCGAGATAAATAGGACTTCCCCCGCCGGCACGCCAATCCTTTTCAGCGCCTCGCGATAGATGCGCTCGTGCGGCTTGCCGATCGTGACCGGCTCGTGGCGGGCGGCGGCGGCCAGCGCCGCGCACCAGGCGCCCGGCCCCAGGCGCGGCTGTCCGTGCGCGTCAAGGTAGAACAGGTTGCGGTGCAGCGCGACGAGCTCCGCCCCGTCGTCCCGCAGCGAGGCGAGAGCGGCGTCCAGGTCGGCCACCGCCAGCTCCGGATTCACTCCCAGCACGACCGCCTGGCAGGGACCGTCCCCTTCCAGCGCGAAGCCGCGCTCCCGCCACCAGGGCGCCAGGCGCGGCGTCCCCAGCCAGCGGAGGCGACGCTTGCCCCAGCTCGCCAGCAGCGAAGCGCCCAGCTCCAGGGCCGAGACCAGCTGCTGCGGCGTCGCCGCGAAGCCGGCCGCCCGCAGATCGGCGATCAATTCCTCGGGGCGATGCGTGGTGTTGTTGCTGACCAGGCAGACGGCGA
Organism: uncultured Fibrobacteraceae bacterium; assembly: GCA_964461255.1. Taxonomy (GTDB): domain Bacteria; phylum Krumholzibacteriota; class Krumholzibacteriia; order LZORAL124-64-63; family LZORAL124-64-63; genus CAYWTR01. The sequence goes on from CAYWTR010000025.1 coordinate 33,010, forward strand.
GTCCCCGTTCAGCCAGGCCGTTGAACCACGCGGGAGAACCCTCGATGGGCTGGTAGCGCTTGTCGCGCACGAGCACACCCTCGATGTCCACCAGGTAGCCGCGGTACGTGCGGCGCCGGTTCATCTCTTGCCCCCTTCGCTCGCGACCTCCTCCAGCAGCGCGTCGTAGGCGCCGATCAGGCGCGGCCAGCAGAACTCGTCGGCGACCAGCGGCAACGCGCAGACGTGCCCCGCCCGCCCGGCCAGCACCTCGCGCAGCAACGCCGCGAGCCCCTCCGCCCCCTCGTAGAGGTGCCGCCCGCGGCAACGCCGCCCGTACAGCGAGGGATAGACCTGCGCGCGCGGCAGCACCGCGTAGGCGCCGGCGTGCACCGCTTCCGCGACCGCGATGCCGAAGTACTCCTGCGCGGCGCAACTGACGACCACGTCCGCGCGCTCCAGCCAGCGCTCGTAGGCCGCGCGGTCCGGCTCGAGCCCCCACGCCAGCAGGCGCCTGCCCAGCCGCTCGCGCAACGGCGCGAAGACCTCTTCGCGGCCGCGCGGATCGCCCAGCAGCGCGACGCGCCAGGGGGCGCCGTCGTCGCTCAGCGCCGCCAGCGCCGACGCCAGCCATTCGGGCCGCTTGTCGAATTCCCAGCGATGGTTCCACAGCAATAGCGGCCCATCGCCGCCGTCGCGCGGCCAGCCCGGGCCCGCGTCCGCCGCCGCGGGCGCGCCCAGATACTGAGCGTACGCGCCCGCGCCCGCCGGCGTCCGCTCCAGCCCCACCGGCAGCACCCGGCTGCGGGCGGCCAGCCGCTCGCGCACGCCCTTGGGCACGGCCTCGGGCATCCGCCCCAGATAGGCCGGCAGGGAGTCCAGGAAGATGCCGCGATGGTATTCCGAGTTGAAGACCACGCGATCGGCGGCCAGCGCGCTGACGATGTTCGTGGCGCCGAAATGGAAATCGAACTCCTCCTCGGGCGACAGCGGGTAGGTCAGCTGGTTCTCGTGCAGGTACAGCACCAGCGGCGCCCGATCCAGCGGCGGCGCCAGCAATCCCCGCAGGTCGGCCAGGTTGATCAACCCGGTCGCCAGGATGAGATTCGCCGGCGGCCGGGCGGCGTTCAGCAGATCGGCGAAATGGACGGCCGCCCCCCGCATCCGCCATTTCCAGAAGCGCGGCGGCAGCGTCAGGCTTTCGATGCGGTGGCGCGAGCGGGCGGCCAGACCTTCCCGGAAGGCCCGGTGCGATCCCCCGTCGTACGGCTCGATGAAGACTATGTGCAAGGGCGCAAACCTCTTAGGATGTCGCCAGGCTCCGCGCCCGCCGCCCCGGACGCGGCCCTCCGGGGGCGCGGCATTGATAGGGACCCTTTCAATCTCTATAATATATGAAGCTGATTCGGATCAATCCTCCATACCGGCGCGCCACGAGGCTCCGCATCCCTGCGAGAGGATGAACACCATGCTGAAGTGCTTGACCGTGTTGATGGCGGTAATCTCGACGTTTGCCCTGATCGCCCCCTCCGCCGCCGCGGAGTACCAGACGCTGGGCCGGGTGCCGGGCCGCGTCGTCGTCACCCTGCAGCCGGGGCTGGCGCCCTCCGTGGCCAAGGCCGCGGGCGGCCTGGCGATCGATCTGCCGGCGCTGCAGGCCGCGGCCGATCGCTACCAGGCTCGCGACATGTCGCGGCTCTATCCCGGGTTCGGCGCGCCGGAAAAGGCGGGCGATCCCGATCTGCGCCGGTTCTGGGCCATCGATTTTCCTGAGCATCACGACCTGGACGAGGTTCTGGCCGCGTTCGCGGCGCTGCCCGAGGTCGCCAAGGCCGAGGCCGTCGATATCTGCGCGCAGTACGCGCTGCCCAACGACCCGAACCTGGCGCAGCAGTGGTATCTGCGCAACACCGTGCTGGGCGCGAAGGACATCCGGGCTCTGGGCGGCTGGGCCGAGACCGTCGGCGACACCAACATCGTGATCGCGATCGTCGATTCGGGCGTCGACTGGATGCACCCCGACCTGGGCGGCACCGGTCCCAACTATCTCAACGGCGCCATCAAGATCAACTGGACCGAATGGTTCGGCACGCCGGGGGTCGATGACGACGGCAACGGCTTCGTCGACGACTGGCGCGGCTGGGATTTCGTGACCGGCGTCACCGGCGAGCCGGGACAGGACCTCAACACGCCGGACAACGACCCCATGGACTTCGAGAGCCACGGCACCGCCTGCGCGGGCGTGGCCGCGGCGATGACCGACAACGGCCTGGGCATCGCCGGCGCCTCGTGGGGCTGCAAGATCCTGCCCGTGCGCGTCGGCTGGCTGCCGGCCGGGTCGGAGATCGGCGTGGTGCGCATGGACTTCTGCTCGCAGGGGATGATCTACGCCGCTGCGCGGGGAGCCAAGATCATCAATTGCAGCTGGGGCTCGACCAGCTTCCTGTCGTCCGCCGTGACCTACTGCGTCAACCAGGGCGCGATCATCGTCACGGCGGCCGGCAACGACAACGACGAGACGTCGCCCTCGTACCTGTCGACGCATCCCAACGTGCTGTCGGTGGCGGCGACCGATCAGAACGACGCCAAGGCCAGCTTCTCCAACTACGGGTCCTGGGTCGAGGTCGCGGCGCCCGGGGTGAGCATGTACACGACCTGGTACAACCGCAGCACCGGCGCCCACACCTACGCCAGCACGCAGGGCACCTCGTTCGCCTCGCCGCTGACCGCGGGGGCGCTGGCGCTGATCTGGTCGGCGAATCCCCTGTGGACCCGGACGCAGGTGATCAACCGGTTGCTGGCGACGGCCGACAACATCGACGCCGTCAACCCGGCCTACGCCGGCAAGCTGGGCGCGGGGCGGATCAATCTGCTGCGCGCCCTGGGCGACTCGTTCCAGAAGGTGCCGGTGGAATTCCCCACCCTTTTCGACGCGATGAACGCGGCCACGCCCGGCGACACGATCGCTCTGCGCGCCGCCGACAGCCTGTCCGGCACGCAGACGATAGCCAACAAGGCGCTCTACATCCTGGGCGGCTACGACCCGGCGTACGCGTCCCGCGACCCCAGCGGGAACCCGACGGTGATCAACGCGAATCCCTCGTCTCCGGCGCTGCTTTTCCAGGGCGGCACCGGACCCGGCACCGTGGTCGACGGCTTCCGCTGCACGGGCGGCGGCGGACAGAGCTTCGGCAGCCCCATCGCGGGCTTCTACGGCGGCGGCGTCGTCATCAACGGCACCTCGCCCTCGCTGCGCAACCTCGACGTGACCGGCAACAGCCTCGGCTCGGTCAGCCAGTTCGGCGGCGGCGGCGGCCTGTTCCTGCTCAACTCCAACGCGACCCTGACCAACGTGGCGGTGCACGGCAACAGCGCCATCTATGGCGCCGGCGTCTACATCTTCCAGGGCGCGCCCACCCTGATCGGCTGCCGCATCAGCGACAACACGCCGGTGTTCGACAACTTCTCGTACGCGCCGCGCGGCGGCGGCCTCTGCATCCAGGATGCCAACGTGACGCTGATCGGCTGCGAGATTTCCGGGCACGCCGATCTCGATCTGGGCGGCGGCGTCTACGCCGCCAACTTCGGCGGCGCCACCGTCCTGACCATGCGCGACAACGAGATCCACGGCAACACCGCCAAGACCAAGGGCGGCGGCCTCTACATGGCCGGCAACAGCATCTCCATGCTGCGCGACAGCTTCCACGACAACGGCAAGGCCAGCACCGCCACCTTCATGAGCGGAGGCGCCTTCCAGGTGGAGAACGCCGCCGCCGTGATCGACAGCGTGACCAGCCAGGGCAACCAGGCGCATGTCGGCGCCGGCGGCGCGATCACCGCCGCCGCCAGCGCCGTGGTGCGCAACAGCGTGCTGACCGGCAACACCGCCGATTTCTTCGGCGGCGCGCTGGCCTTCCAGACCGTCGCCAACGGTCAGCTGACCGGCAACACGGTGGCCGCGAACAGCTCGCCCACCGGCGCCGCCGGCTTCTACGTGACCGGCTCGACGGTGACGGTCGAGCGCAACCTGATGGCGCTGAACACGGGGGGCACGAGCTTCGCCAACGGCTTCCACGCCAGCAGCTCGACGGTGACATTCTCCTGCAACAACGCCTTCGGCAACAGCGGAGCGCAGTACGGGGGCGTGGCCGATCCGACCGGCACGGGCGGCAACGTCGCGCTCGACCCGCTCTTCTGCAACGCCGCCGCCGCGAACTTCGGCCTGCAGGATGCCTCGCCCTGCCTGCCGGCGCATAGCGGCGGCTGCGGCCTGATCGGCGCCCTCGGCGCCGCCTGCAGCGCCACCTCGATCCGCGACGGCGAGCTGCCGGACGGCCCGCCGCTCGCCTTCCGCGTCGAGCAGAACGCGCCCAACCCGTTCAACCCGGCCACGACGATCCGCTTCACCCTGCCGGAGGCCGCGCCCACGACGGTGCGCGTCTTCGATCTCGCCGGGCGTCTGGTGCGTACTCTGGTCGACGCCGAGCTGCCGGCGGCGGCTCACACCGCCGTCTGGGATGGCCGCGACGGCGGCGGCCGCGCCGCCGCCTCCGGCGTCTACTTCTTCCAGGTGATCAGCGGCCGCCACGCCCACACGGGCAGGATGGCGCTGATCAAATGATATGGCGTGGCGAGGCGCCGGGGGCAGGATCGGGCCGTGCCCGCGTCCCCGGCGCCTGGCCGCGCGGCCCGCGGCGGATCGCGCCGCCGCCGGCCACCCCCACGTCCGGGCGAGGAACCGACCATGCCGACCCAGCCCAGCCGCGCGCTCGAGACCTTCACCAACCCGCAGCCGGAGCGGGATTACGAGATCGAGTTCGACTGCCCGGAGTTCACCTGCCTCTGCCCCCTGACCGGCCAGCCTGATTTCGCCCGTTTCCACATCACCTATGTGCCCGACCGCCTCTGCCTCGAGCTGAAGTCGCTCAAGCTGTACCTCTGGTCCTATCGCGACGAAGGCGCCTTCCACGAGGCCGTCACCAACCGCATCCTCGATGACCTGGTGGCCGCGGCCCGGCCGCGCTTCATGGAGGTGCGCGGCGAGTGGTTCGTGCGCGGCGGCATCAGCACGACGGTCACCGCCACGCACGCGGCCGAGGACTGGGTTTCCGGCTGAAGCATCAACCGCCGCGGGCCCGCCGGTCCGGCCGATCTCACCCGGCAGGGCGCCGGCGGGTTCACGTAACCACGATCGGCAGGCGGCGGCCGCAGCCTGGGCAGGTGCCCTCCGGGCCCAGCCGGTTCTCGACCCGCCACCCCGACCGCCTGACCGCCACGGCGCCGCAGTCGGGGCAGACGGTGTCGGCGCCCCCCTCGACCTGGACATTGCCCACGTAGACATGATCCAGCCTGGCGCGCCCGAGCCTGGCGGCGCGCTGCAGCGCTGCGGGGGGCGTGGGCGGAGCCCGGAACAGATATGCGGGGTGGTAGGCCGAGAAGTGCAGCGGAACCTCCCGGCCCAACTCCGCCACGAAATCGACCAGCCGCGCGATCTGCTGGTCAGTGTCGTTGTGGCCGGGGATGACCAGGTTGGTGACCTCCAGATGCACGCCCATCTCCCGGCAGAGACGCAGCGCCGCCAGCACCGGCTGCAACCGAGCCTTGCAGACCTTGCGGTAGAAGCCGTCGTCCATCGATTTGAGATCGATGTTGGCGGCATCGATCAGCGGCAGCAGCGCGCGCAACGGTCCTTCGTTGAGGAAGCCATTGGAGACGATCACGTTGCGCAGCCCGGCCGCGCGCGCCGCTGCGGCCGTGTCGCGCACGAACTCGTACCACACCAGCGGTTCGCTGTAGGTGTAGGCGATGCCCACCGATCCGCGCGCTCGCGCCATCTGCACCAGCTGCGCCGGCGTGGCTTCGCTGGCGGCTGCGGCGCGCTCCTGGCTGATGGTCCAGTTCTGACAGAACCGGCAGTGCAGGTTGCACCCTTGCGCCGCCACCGAGAGGATGTCCGATCCGGGGTGAAAGTGGTACAGGGGCTTCTTCTCTATGGGATCCATAGCGAGCGACACCAGTCGCCCGTATTCCCGCGGCACCATGCGCCCCTGGTCGTTGGCGCGGCTGCCGCACGGCCCCACGCGGCCGACCGCCAACCGGCACCCCAGCGGGCACAGCTCGCACCGGACCGCGCCGCCCGGCAGGGCCGTCCAGTAGACCGCGTCAACCGGAGTCGCCATGCCCTACCTCCTGCCGGCGCGCCCGGCGGCCGCCCGCAGCGACCCTCAGCCGTTCGCCGCAGCTCGCGGCCGCATCGCAGCCGATCCGCCGGTCTGCATGCTCGACGATGTGCCATACGTGCGCGCCCGGCCGTATCCCCGAACCTCTCGATGATGATCTTGCGTGCGCGGATAGTGTCTTCGCCAGCCACGACCAACGCCAACAAGATCATCAAACGCGCGTTCGGGGCCACGGCCCGCCTCGCCCCTCCACACCTACCCTTCACCTCGCGCACTTCACGCGCGTCCTTCACCTCGCGCCGCGGCCGGCGAGCATGCGCAGGGCCCAGGCCGCCGCCGCCCGCGTCTGCGGCTCCGGATCGCCGGCCTCGATCGCCGCCAGCCGGCTCATCAGGTCCGTCCGCGCCGTGTTGGCCGCCGCGGCGATCGCGTTGCGCCGCAGCCCCCCTGCGTGAGCCCGCCACAGCGGCGTGTGGCGGAAACGCCGCCGAAATTCCTCCGGCGAGAGCGCCAGCAGGTCCCCCAGCTCAAGCTCAGCATGAGCGCCGGCAACAGCATACTCGGCGCGGGGCGGCGGCTGCGCCGCCGCCGAGGTGTTCCAGGGGCAGACCGCCTGGCAGATGTCGCAGCCGAAGACCAGCCCGCCCTGGCGATGCCGTTCTCCGGCCGGAGGCATCCCCCGCCACTCGATGGTCCAGGTCGACAGGCAGCGGTTCGCGTCCAGGGTGAAGGGACGATCCAGCGCCCCGGTCGGGCAGGCGTCCACGCAGGCGCGGCAGCTGCCGCAGCGCGTGGCCGGCGGATCGGCCGGCGCAGCGGTGCCGCCGCCGGGCCGCGTGCCCGGTCTGGGCGACACGGACCAGAGCGGCGCGAGCGCCGGCGTCCCGGCCGGAGGCAACCCCTCGATGACCAGCTCGCAGACCGCCACGCCGAGAAAGAGCCCCGAGCCCAGCCGCTCGTTGATCAGGCAGGTGTTCTTGCCGAGAAAGCCGAGGCCGGCCAGCCAGGCGTACTCGCGCTCCAGGTAGGGACCCGTGTCCACCGCCACGTGGCAGCGGAACGCGCAGGTGGCGGCGCGCAGGCCGGCGATCACCGCTCTCACGCCAGCCTCGAGCACGCCATGGTAATCGGCGCCGCGCGCGTAGCGGGCCACGCCGTCGGTCCAGGGACGGGGCGCCGTCGCCCCGTCCCACGGGGAGCGGTCTGCACGCCCCCAACCATCCGTGTAGCGCTGCCCGAAGACGAGGACCGAGCGGGCCCAGGGCCGCTGCCTTTCCGGCGCAAGTCGCTCCTCGGGCCCGCGCGCCATGTACGCCAGGCCTCCATGGCGGCCGGTCCGCAGCCAATCCAGAAAGGCCCCGGCGTGCGGCAGGCGGCACGGCAGGCTCGCGGCGCCGGCCAGATCGATGCCCGCCGGCGGACAGAGCCGCGCCAGCAGACCGGCCAGCTCCGCAGCCGCGATCATGGCGCGTTCTGCGCGCGGGGCCCCCCTGCCTGCAGGCGCGCCACGGACTCGTCATAGCCGCGCAGCAGCCGCGCGACCGCCTGCGCCACCGTCGGCACGTCGGTGATCAGGCCGGCCACCTGCCCGATCTCCAGCTCTCCGTCTTCCAGGTCCCCTTCGAGCATGCCGCGCCGGGCGCGGCCGCTGCCCAGCAGATCGGCCAGCTTGTCGCGGCCTGCGCACTCGGCCTCCAGACGCATCACCTCGTCGCGGAAGCGGTTGCGCAGCAGCCGCACGGGCACAAGCGGCTTGAGCACCAGGTGCGTGTCGGCCGGTCCGGCCCGCACCACGGCCTGCTTCCATGCCTCGTGGCCTGACGACTCCTGGGTGACGGCGAAGCGCGAGCCGATCTGCACCCCCTCGGCCCCCAGGACCATCGCCGCCGCCATCTGCCCGCCGGTGGCGATCCCCCCGGCGGCGATGACCGGGATCTGCACGGCCGCCGCGCACAGAGGCACGAGCACCATCGTGGTCAGTTCCTCCCGCCCGTTGTGGCCGCCCGCTTCGAAACCCTCGCACACCACGGCGTCGCAGCCGGCTTCCTCGCACTTGCGCGCCAGGTCCGGATGCGCCACGACGTGGACGCAGATGCGGCCCTCCTTCTTCAGACGGCCGGCGATGCGGCGGGGCGAACCGGCGGAGGTGAAGAAGATGCGGACATCCTCCTCGAGGGCGATCTCCAGGCACTCGGCGATGTGGGGGTAGAGCAACGGCAGATTCACGCCCACCGGGCGCGACGTCAGAGTTCGCGCCTTGCGGATCTGCTGCCGGAAGAGGTCCGGCCGCATCGAGCCGGCGCCGATCAGGCCGAGGCAGCCCGCCTCGGCGGCCGCGGCGGCCAGCTTGGCGCCGCTGTTGTAGACCATCCCCGCCTGGATGATCGGATGCTCGATGCCCAGCAGCTTGCAGAGGCGGTTGTTCGCCCAACGCTCGGTCATGGCGGCGCTCCTTTCACCGCTGGCACGATAGCAGATCGCGAGGGGCCGTGCGATCGGCCGCCGGATCGCCGGCGGGCGGACTGCGATCGCAAGTGGCCAGATTCCATCAGCCAGGGCGCAAAACACTGTCAATAATTAACTTATGAATGTTCACCGGGTGAACACCGGGGCGTCGCCGGCCGACCGTGGCGCGGCCGCCCACGACGCGGCCGATCGCGGCGCGCCGACCGGGGCGCGGTCGATGGCGGCGCAGTCGCGCGCCGACGTCCTACAGCCCGAGTTGCTCGGCCACCCCCGCCAGCGCGGCCAGCACATGCTCGATCACCTGTTCCTGAGTCAGGCCCAGCGCGGCCGCGCCCTCGGCGATCTCCTCGCGGTTGACCTTGGCGGCGAAGTCCTTCTTCTTCAGCTTCTTCCGCACCGAAGCGACCTGGACCGACGCAATCTTGCGATCGGGCTGGACCATGGCGCACGCCATGCAGAAGCCGCACAGCTCGTCCACGGCGAACAGCCAGCGGGCGCAGTCGCTGTCGCGCGGCACCCCGGTGTAGGCGGCGTGCGACAGCACGGTGCGCACGAACTGCTCCGGGTAGCCCAGCGAGCGCAGGATCTGCGCGCCCTTGAGCGGATGGTCGGGGGCGTCCGGGTAGCGCTCGTAATCGAAGTCGTGGATCAGGCCGACGGCGCCCCAGTATTGCGGATCGTTGCCGGTGCGCGCGGCGGCGGCCCGCATCGCCGCCTCGACGGCGTAGGCGTGCCGGCGTAGCCCCTCGGTCAGCGTGTGTTCGTGCAGGATGGCGAGCATGCGCTCGCGTTCGTACAGGCGCGGCGGCTGGTCGTTCATGGCGATTGCAGGCCTCTCAGAGTTTCAGTTCGCCTTCATGGGCGCGCAGCCAGGCACGGTGCGCGCGGTGGTCGGGGCAGACCCGATCGTACAGCCCGTAGAACCGCGGCCCGTGATCCAGGTGCACCAGGTGGCAGAGTTCGTGCAGCACGATCGCGTCGATGACCTCGGGCGGCGCCATGATCAGCCGGTAGCAGAACGACAGCGTTCCGCCCGGCGAGCAGCTGCCCCAGCGGCTGCGGCGCTCGCCGACGACGATGCGGCGCGGGGCCGCCCCCACCCGAACCGCCAGCGCGGCGACGCGGGCGGTCAGCCAGCGGCGGGCCTGCCGGCGCAGCCAGCGCTCCAACACCGGGCGCGGGCCCAGCAGATCGGCGGCCGCCAGGTTCACCTCCAGGCACCCGCCGCCGGGATCCTCGTGCAGCCGAACGCGGCTGCGGCCCGGCGTCGCGCGCGGCCGGATGACCAGACGGCGCGGCCGGCCCAGCAGCGAAACCTCGCAGCCGTCGACCAGCTCGCGGCGCCGCGGGCCGTCGCGCACGCCGTACCTGTCCACCTGCGCGTCGATCCAGGCGGCGTGCTCGCGCAGCAACGGCGCCAGCTCGGCAAGCGGCCAGCGCCGGGGCAGCACGATGACCAGACCGTGGTCGTGGTCGACGCGCAGGCTCGCCCGCCGCGCCCGCTGGCTGCGCCGCAGCAGGTAGCGCACGATCCGGCCGGCCACCAGCGCGACCTCGCGGCGCTCGCCTGAGGCCGGCGGGGCCGACGGCCGCGCGGCCGGCTGCGCGCCCGGCTGCGCGGCCGGCGGGGCCGATCTCACTGGCCCGTCCGGTAATTCGGCGCTTCCTTGGTCACCTGCACCGAGTGCGGATGGCTCTCGCGCAGGCCGGCGCCGGTGACGCGCACGAACTCCGCCCGCTGTTGCAGCTCCGGGATCGTGCGGCAGCCGCAGTAGCCCATGCCGGCGCGCAGGCCGCCGACCAGCTGGTGGATGACATCGCGCGCCGGACCCTTGTACGGCACGCGCCCCTCGATGCCCTCGGGCACCAGCTTCTCGGGCTCCTCGACGCCCTCCTGGAAGTAGCGGTCCTTGCTCCCCTTCTGCATCGCGGCCAGCGAGCCCATCCCGCGGTAGGTCTTGAAGACGCGCCCCTCGTAGAGGATCTGCTCGCCCGGCGATTCGGTCGTGCCGGCCAGGAGCGAGCCGATCATCACCGCGTCGGCGCCGACCGCCAGCGCCTTGACCACGTCGCCGCTGTACTTCACGCCGCCGTCGGCCACGATCGGCACGCCGGCCGGCCGCGCCGCCGAGGCCACGGCCATGATGGCGGTGATCTGGGGCACGCCGACCCCCGACACCACGCGCGTGGTGCAGATCGAGCCGGGGCCGATGCCAACCTTCAGGGCGTGCGCGCCGGCGGCGATCAGGTCGCGCGCCGCCGCCGCGGTGGCGATGTTGCCGGCCATCACGCGCGCCCTCGCGTGCGTCTTGCGGATCTGCTTGACGACGGCGATGACGTTGCGCGAGTGCCCGTGCGCGGTGTCGACGACTATCAGGTCGGCGCCGGCCTCGAGCAGCGCGCCGACGCGCGCCATCGTCCCTTCGCCCACCCCCACGGCGGCCGCCACGCGCAGGCGTCCGTAGCGGTCCTTGCAGGCATGGGGAAAGTCCAGCTTCTTCTGGATGTCCTTGACCGTGATCAGGCCGCGCAGCTCGCCCTTGGCGTTGACCACCGGCAGCTTCTCGATGCGGTGGCGGTGCAGGATCTTGACCGCCTCGGCGAAGGTGGTCCCCTCGGGCACCGTGACCAGCGGCTCGCTGGTCATGACCTCGCTGATCGGGCGGCGGGTGTCCTCGACGAAGCGCAGGTCGCGGTTGGTCAGGATGCCGACCAGCTTGCGCCCCCGCGTGATGGGCACCCCCGAGATCTTGTAGCGCCGCATCAGGGCGATGGCCTCGTCGATCGGCCGCTCCGGCGGCAGCGTGATCGGGTTGGTGATCATGCCCGATTCGCTGCGCTTGACCCGGTCGACCTGCTCGGCCTGCTGGGCCGGCTCCAGGTTCTTGTGCACCACGCCCAGGCCGCCCTCGCGCGCCAGCGCGATGGCCAGGTCGGCCTCGGTCACCGTGTCCATGGCCGCCGACAGCAGCGGGATGGGCAGGTGGAAGCCGCGCGCCAGCGAGGTGCGCGGGTCGATGTCGCGCGGCAGGACATCGGAGTAGCGGGGCACCAGCAGGATGTCGTCGAAGGTCAGCGCTTCCGGGAACCGCGCGGGCGGGGCGGCGGCCCCCTGTCTGGGTCGGGCCATGGCGGCTTGCCTCCGCGTGGGGGCGCTCAGCCCTTGAGCACCCCGATGAAAGGCAGATTGCGGAACTTCTCGTCGTAGTCCAGGCCGTAGCCGATCACGAACTCGTTGGGGATCTCGAAGCCCGTGTAGGTGATGGGCACGCCCTTGATGCGCGCCGCGCTCTTGTCCAGCAGCGCGCAGACCCGCAGGCTGCGCGGCCCGCGGGTGCCCAGCAGCTGGAGCAGGTGGTTGATGGTCAGCCCGGTGTCGATGATGTCCTCGACGATCAGGACGTCGCGGCCGGTGATGTTGGTCTTGAGGTCCTTGTCGATCTTGACCACCCCGGTGCTCTTGGTGCCGCCGTGGTAGCTGGCGATCGCCATGAAATCGACCTCGTGCGGGATGGTGATGCTGCGGCTGAGGTCGGCCAGGAAGACGAACGCCCCCTTCAGGATGTTCACCAACACCGGCACGGTGCCGTCGTAGTCGCGGCTGATCTCGTTGCCGAGCTGTTGCACGCGGCGCTGGATCTCGGCCGAACCGATCAGGATGCGTGCGAGCTCGGGCTGCTTGCGCAGCAGTTCCTCGTCGTCCCAGGTCACCTCGCGCCTCCGCTCTCCGGCGCCGCGGGCGCGCGCAGGCGGCCGCGCGCGCGGATGACGTCGGCGATCTTGACGGCGATCAGATCGATCGCCACCCGGTTGTGGCCCCCCTCGGGGATGATGATGTGCGCGTAACGCTTCGACGGCTCCACGAACTGCTGGTGCATCGGCCGCACCACGCTCAAGTACTGGTCGATGACCGACTGCACGCTGCGCCCGCGCTCGACCGTGTCGCGCCGCAACCGCCGGATGAAGCGCTCGTCGGCGTCCACGTCGACGTACAGGCGGATGTCCATCAGAGCGCGCAGCGCCTCGTCTTCCAGCACCAGGATCCCCTCGACGAACAGGATCTCGGCCGGCTCGACGCGCTCGGTCTCGGGGCGGCGGCAGTGCGTCGCGTAGTCGTAGAGCGGCCCCTCGACCGCCTCGCCCCGCCGCAGCGCCTTCATGTGGTCCACCAGAAGCGAGGTCTCGAAGGCGCTGGGGTGATCATAGTTGATCAACGCGCGCTCGGCGAGGGGCAGGCGGGAGTTGTCGTGGTAGTAGGAGTCGTGGTGGATGATGCGCACCGTCTTGCCCGGCGCGGCCTCGCGCACGCGGTGGGCGACCGTGGTCTTGCCGGAGCCCGTGCCGCCAGCGATGCCGATGATGACCGGGGGCAAGAACCCGCGCCCGTTCGCGTCCATGGGCGCTATGATACCCGGCCCCTTCCGGCCTGTCAATTTTGGGCGCCGGCGGCTAGAATGCGCGGCGGGCGGGGAGCATCCCCGTCCCGGGCCGCCCTTTCGGAAGGAGCTCCTCCATTGACCGGTCTTGTCCCCTTGCTGGGCATCGTCGTCCTGCTCGCGCTGGCCTGGCTGCTGAGCGAGGACCGCCGCCGCGTGCCGTGGCGCGTGGTCGCGTGGGGACTGGGCCTGCAGCTCGCCTTCGCCCTGCTCCTGCTGCGCACGCCGTGGGGCCAGACGGCGTTCCAGGGCGCGCGCGCGGTCGTCACGCGGCTGCTCAGCTTCACCGACGCCGGCAGCGCGTTCCTGTGGGGCTCGCTCTTTCGCACCGGCCCCGACCTGGTCGAGCACCTCGGCCCCGGCCCCGGCGGCCTGACGCACTGGCAGGCGACCGACGCCGCCAGCGGCCAGCTCGTGCCTCTGGGCGCGGTCTTCGTCATCCATGTCCTGCCGACCATCATCTTCTTCTCGAGCCTGATGGCGATCCTGTACCACCTGGGGATCATGCAGCGGCTGATCGGCGGGATGGCCTGGCTGATGCGGCGATCGATGGGGACCAGCGGTTCCGAATCGCTCTCCTGCGCCGCCAACATCTTCGTCGGGCAATCGGAAGCGCCGCTGGTCGTGCGGCCGTTCCTGGACGGCATGACCCGTTCGGAGCTGATGGCGGTGATGGTGGGCGGCTTCGCCACCATCGCCGGCGGAGTGATGGCCGCCTACGTGCGCTTCGGGGTCGACGCCGGCCACCTGATGTCCGCCAGCGTGATGTCGGCCCCCGCGGCGCTGGTGATCGCCAAGATCATGCTGCCCGAGCGCGAGGCGTCGCAGACGGCGGGCCGGGTGGCGCTGGAGATACCGCGCGACAGCGCCAACCTGCTGGACGCCGCGGCCAGCGGCGCGGGCACCGGCCTGCGGCTGGCCGCCAACGTCGGCGCCATGCTGCTGGCCTTCATCGCCCTGGTGGCGATGGTCAACCATGGGCTGGGCTGGATCGGCCTGTCCCTCGAGCGCATCTTCGGCGCCCTCTTCGCACCCCTGGCCTGGGTCATGGGGGTGCCGTGGAGCGAAGCGCCTGCGATCGGCCACCTGCTCGGCACCAAGATCGCCGTCAACGAGTTCGTCGCCTACCTGCACCTGGAGGACGCCGTGCACGCCGGCGCGCTCAGCGCCCGCAGCACGGTCATCGCCACCTACGCCCTGTGCGGCTTCGCCAACTTCGGCAGCATCGCCATCCAGATCGGCGGCATCAGCGCCCTGGTCCCCGGCCGCCGTTCGGACCTGGCGCGGCTCGGCCTGCGGGCGATGTTCGGCGGCGCGCTGGCCAGCTGGCTGACCGCCTGCATCGCCGGTCTGCTGGCGGTCTGACCCCCCCGCGAGTTCCGTTCGCGGAGCGGACGGAAAATCCCCGAAAAATAGGTTGATATTCATCCCGATTATAAAGTACCATAACAGTCCGGAATCTTGCCGATCCCGGGTTGTCGCGCATCTGCCTGCAGGAAAAGGAGTTGTCGCGGCATGGTCCCCGGCGTCGCCGGGGCGATCGACCTTCACGCTTCTTGCAAGGAGGGAGAAATGGCCAACCGTCATCGCCGGGCTGCGGCGCTCGTCGCCGCCTGCGCGCTCGCGACATTGCTGCCCGCGGCCGCGCTCGCCCAGGAGCTGCTCTACCTCGAACTCGACACCACACTGAAGAGTCCCATCCCCGGCGCCTGCTCGAACTGGAACGAACTGTGGCCGAACCACGGCGCCCCGCATCACCAGGACGAGTACATCGACAGCGACGGCGACGGCGAGCTGACGCAATGCGACTACATCAAGCTGGACGGCCAGTGGTACCACATCGAGTGGGCCGGGCCGACGTACAGCCTCGAATGTCCGGGCACGCTGCCCGGCTACTTCGAGCCGACCGTCCCTCAGACCGGCGGCGATCCCACCTGCGAAACCTGGGTGGAGATCTTCCCCAACCACGGCCAGCCGCACCACGTCGACTTCTGGTCGGATGACAACGCCGACGGCGTGGTCAGCGCCTGCGACTGGATCGTGCTCGGCGGCCGCGAATGCCACATCAGGGACATCGGCGTGAATCTGCGCGTGCGCCCGAGCACGCCGGTGCCCAACGAAGGACAGAGCTGGGGCTCGCTCAAGAGCCTCTACTAGCGGAGCCCGCGCCGCGCGTCGGTGCGCGCCGGCAGCGCGCCGAGTCCGCCGGCCGCCCGCGGTCCCGGGGATCGCGGGCGGCCCTCTGCGCGCCGGGCCGGCGCCGCATCCCGCCCAGAAACAGCTTGAAATTGATCCTGCATTTCTGATATCATCCCTGCGTCCCGCAGGCACCAGCCCCAACCTGGGAGGTCATCGCCCGCCTCTGTAACGTTTTTCTTTGCCCCACGACTCCATCGCCCCATCTCCGAGGAGGGAGAGATGAAGTACTCGTTGCGCATCGCCCTGGCTCTGGCCGCCGCAGCGCTGCTGCTGCCCGCTCTGGCGGTTTCCGAGGGCGAGATCTATCTCGAACTGCAAGGCGGCATGAAGGACCCCATCCCCGGCACCTGCAGCATCTGGAACGAGCTGTGGCCGAACTTCGGGCGGCCGTGGCACCAGGACGGTTACCTGGACAGCGACGGGGACGGCGAGGTCACGATCTGCGACTACATCAAGCTCGACGGGCAGGACTATCACATCGAATGGGTGGGCCCCACCTACACGCTCGTCTGCATGGGCGAGGTCAGCTACTTCGAGCCGACCGAGCCGCAGAGCGGCGGCAATCCCACCTGCGAGGTCTGGCAGGAGGTATGGCCGCAGCATGGGCGGCTGGCGCATGTCGATGCCTGGGACGACAACGGCGACGGCGTGGTCAGCGTGTGCGACTTCGTCACGCTCGACGGCATGGTCTGCCACATCGAGGACATCGGCCTGAACATCACGGTGGTGCCGAGCGGCCCGGTGCCCAACACGGAAAACAGCTGGGGGTCGGTCAAGAGCCGCTACTGATCGGGTCCGAGGCGCGCGCCCGGGCGCGCCCTCGCGATGCGGCTGCGAACTGCGACCGCGCTCACCGCCCGCCCGCGGCTCCCGCGCCGCGGGCGGCGCGTTTGGCCGGGCTCTGCGCCAGCGGCAGCCCGGCGGCGCGCCACGCCTCGATGCCGCCGCGAAACCACACCGCCTGGAGGAAACCCAGCCGCGCCAGCGCGGTGGCGGCGTTGCGGCTGCGGATGCAGTCGGGGCCGTAGCAGTAGGCGACGGCCGGGGTCGCCGCCGGGTCGGCGTGCGGCCAGTGCCGTGCCAGCACCACCTCCAGCGAATCGGCCTGCTGATGCGCGGGCAGATTGACCGCGCCGGGCAGATGCCCGGGATAGAAATCCAGATCGTGGCGCACGTCCAGCAGCACGATGTCGGCGACGGGCGCCTCGCCCTCCGAGGGCGCCGCAGGCAGCAGCGCCGCCGGCGTCGCCAGCGCGGCCACCTCGGCGGCCTCGGCCAGGCGCACGACCGGCCGCTCGGGCGCGGCGATCCAGCCGGCCCAGCCGTCCGGGCAGTAGCGCACGCGCGGAAAGGCGGCCAGGCGCAGCGCCACGTAGCCCAGCGCCCCCTCGCCGCTGACTCCGTCGTCGTAGACCGCGAACTCGGCGTCGATGTCGACCCGCGTCGAGGAGCGCGGTCCGACCGCGGCCAGTTCGGCCCGCAGCTCGCGCGCCGGCCTCCATCTGCCCCCCGGCCCGAGCAGCGTGCGGAAGTCGAACGGCAGGCTGTGCGGCACGTGGCCGTCCCGCCAGACGCAGCGCGGGTCGTCCAGCAGCGCCATGGCGCCGCCCAGGCCCGCGGCGCGCGCGTCCAGCACCTCGATCCCCCGGCGACCGAAGTTCGCGGCCAGCCAGGCGGGAGTCGCCAGCGCGGCCGTGTCCGACGCCGCCTCCCAGGGCAGAGCGGCCGCGGCCGGCGGCCCGGCCGGAGGCTCCGATCCACCTGGCGGCGCCCCCTCCTCGATCACGCCGCCGGCGTCGAGCCACGCCGTCAACCCGCCGTCGAGCAGGCGCACGGCGCGCGCTCCGGCCAGCTCGAGCCGCCAGAAGAGCCGCGCCGCGGCGGGCAGCGTCGCGCTGTCGGCGTAGCAGACCAGCAGATCGCCGGGCCGCAGTCCGCGCCCCGCCAGCGCCGCCGCGGTGCGCGCGCCGGCCGCGGCGCCCGGCCCCGGCACCGGCAGGCTGTCCGGCGGCAGCGACACGGCCCCGCGAATGCGGGCGGCGCGATAGGCGGCGGCGGGCCGCGCGTCCAGCACCACCGCGCGGGCGCTGTCCCGCGCCGCCAGCAGCCAGGCGGCCGTGACGGTCAAGGCGGGATACTCGGGTTCCGGCCGCTTCTCGCGCAGCCAGGGCGGCCACAGGCGCGGCTCGGGGCGGGCGGCGGCGGCGTGCAGCAGTCCGGCGGCGACGACCGCCAGCGCCAGCGCGCCCGGCCCGCTGCCCGGCCGGGCCCTCATCGCCTCTCCTGCGCGCGGGCGCCGGCGCCGCCGCCGCGCCGGCGGGGCGCCGCGCCGCCCAGCTGCGCGTGCCGGAAGCAATCGACGGTGTGGTCGTTGACCATGCCGGCCGCCTGCATGTAGGCGTAGCAGATGGTCGGCCCCACGAAGCGGAAGCCGCGCCGCAGCAGCTCCTTGCTCATCGCCTCGGAGACGGGCGTGCGCGCGGGCAGCTGGGCCGCGGCGCGCCAGGAGTTCTGCACCGTGCGGCCTCCGGCCAGGCGCCAGATGAAGGCGTCGAAGCTGCCGAACTCTCGCTGCACCGCCAGGAAGGCGCGGGCGTTGGCGATCGCCGCCTCCAGCTTCAGGCGGTTGCGCACCAGGCCCGGATCGGCCAGAAGCGCCTGCAGCTTGCGCTGGCCGTAGCGAGCCACCTTGGCCGGATCGAAGCCGTCGAAGGCGGCGCGGTAGTTCTCGCGCTTCTTGAGGATGGTCGCCCAGGACAGCCCGGCCTGCGCGCCGTCGAGCACGATGAACTCGAAATGCCGGCGATCGTCGTGCAGCGGCACGCCCCACTCGCGGTCGTGGTACGAGGTCAGGGGCTCGACCAGCGCCCAGGAGCAGCGCCCGCGCGGCGGGGCCGCAGCAGTCATGTCCTCTCCCCTCAGGCGACCGGAGCCGGCTGCGCCGGCGGCCGCTCCCGCGCGGCCGCTTCCGGCGTCTGCTCCTGGCCCAGCGTCGCCCGCGCGCCGGTGCGGCGAGCCAGGATATCATACACCACCGGCACGACGACCAGCGTCAGGAAGGTCGAAAACAGCAGGCCGCCGACGACGGCCACGCCCAGCGGGCGGCGCGACTCGCCGCCGGCCCCCAGGCCCAGGGCGATCGGCAGGATGCCGAACACGGTGGACAGCGAGGTCATCAGGATGGGCCGCAGGCGGATGGCGGCCGCCTGGACGATCGCCTCGCGCACCGGTTCGCCGGCGGCCCGCCGCTGGTTGCCGTACTCGACGATCAGGATGGCGTTCTTGGTCACCAGCCCGATCAGCATGATCAGGCCGATCTGGGAGTAGATGTTCAGGCTCTGCTGCAGGACGAACAGCGAGATCAGCGCCCCCACCACCGCCAGCGGCACCGAGAGCAGGATCGTGAAGGGATGGACGAAGCTCTCGAACTGGGCCGCCAGCACCAGGAAGACGAAGATCACCGCCAGGCCGAACAGGAAATTGAGGTTGCCCTCGGACTCGCGGTACTCGCGCGACTGCCCCTTCAGCTCCCGCGTCACCCCGGCCGGCAGGTCCTCGCGCACGATGCGGTCGAGGGCGTCCAGCGCCGTGCCCAGGTCCATGCCGGGCGCCAGGCTGGCCGTGATCGTGGCGGCCCGCACCCGGTTGTAGTGGTTCAGCTCCTTGGGCGACACCGTCTCGCGCACGCGCACCACGTTGGCCAGCGGCACCAGCCCGTCGCGGCCGCGCAGATGGATCTGGTCGATGATGTCGGGGGTGGCGCGCGCCGCCGGACGCATCTGCACGATGACATCGTACTGCTTCAGGCCGCGCTTGAACTCGCTGACGGCGCGCCCCCCCAGGTAGGACTCCAGCGCCGCCCCGATGTCCGCGACGGTCACGCCCAGCTGCGCCGCCCGCTCGCGGTCGATCTCGATGTCGAGCTGCGGCTTGTTGAGGCGCAGGTCGGCGTCCAGGTTCACCAGGTAGCCCAGCTGCTGCGCCTTGCCCATCAGGATGCCGACCGCCTGGCCCAGCTGCTCGTAGCTTTCGCCCTTGAGCACGTATTCGACCGGCGAGCTGTTGAAGCGCCCGCCCAGGCTCAGCGGATTGATCAGGAAGGCCAGCACGCCGGGGATGCCCAGCATCTGGGGGAACAGCTCGCGCACGATCTGCTGCTGCGATCGCTCGCGCTCGTGCGCCCGCACGAGGTTGAGCACCAGGAACCCGTCGGTGACGCGCCCCGGGCCGCCGAAGCCCAGACCGGTGGCGGTGAACAGGGCGCGGCGCTCGGGCACCGGCAGCAGGCGCGCCTCGACCTCGCGCATGTAGCGGTCGGTGTAGTCCAGGGTGGCGCCCTCGGGCGCGATCACGACGCCGAAGGCCGTGCTGCGGTCCTCGACCGGCACCAGCTCGCGCGGCAGCAGCCGCCAGGTGACGAAGGCGCTGCCCACCACCAGCACCGCCGACAGCAGCACCAGGGCGCGGCGCGCCAGACACCAGCGCAGGGTCGCCGTGTAGACGCGGTTGAGGCCGCGGAAGAAGGCCTCGAAGCTGCGCTCGGCCCAGCTCTGGCGCCCCCCGGAAAGGGGCGCCAGCATGCGCGAGCAGAGCATCGGCGTCAGGGTCAAGGCCACGAACCCCGAGATCAGCACCGCCACCGCGACCGTGATGCCGAACTCGCGGAACAGCCGCCCCACGGTGCCGGTCAGGAACGACAGGGGGATGAACACCGCCACCAGCGTGATCGTGGTCGAGATGATGGCGAAACCGATCTCGCGCGTGGCGTCGATGGCCGCCCGCCGCCGCGTCTTGCCCATCTCCAGATGGCGGTAGACGTTCTCCAGCACCACGATGGCGTCGTCGACGACCAGGCCGATCGCCAGCACCAGCGCCAGCAGGGTCAGGATGTTGATGGTGAAGCCCAGGGCCAGCGCCACCGAGGCCGTGCCGATGATCGAGACCGGGATGGCGAGCACCGGGATCACCGTGGCGCGCAGGCTCTTGAGGAAGAGCAGGATCACCAGCACCACCAGGGCGACGGCGATCAGCAGGGTCTCCTGCACCTCCTTGACCGACTCGCTGATGAAGAGGGACGAATCGTAGGCCAGATCCAGGCGCATGCCCGGCGCCAACTGCTCGCGCAGTTCGGGCAGCGCGCCGCGGACCGCGTCGGCCACCTGCAACGTGCTGGCCTTGCCCTGCTTGACGATGCCCAGACCGATCGAGGGCACCCCGTTGAAGCGGGTGACGCTGCGGTCGTCCTCGGCGCCCACCTCCACGTCGGCCACGTCCCGCAGGCGCACGACGTCGTCCCCGGCGCGCGCGACGATGATGGCGCCGAACTCGCCGGGGTCGACCAGGTCGCCGCGGGTGCGCACGGCGAATTCCCGCAGCGTCCCCTCGACGCGGCCGGCCGGGATCTCGGCGTTCTCGCGCTGGATGGCCCGCTCGACGTCGGCGGCGGTCAGGCCGCGCGCCGTCAGGCGCAGGGGATCGAGCCAGACCCGCATGGCGTAGCGGCGCTCGCCGCCGATGAACACCGAGCCCACGCCGGGCAGCCGCTGCAGGCGGTCCTTGAGCACGCGGTCGGCCAGCTCGGACAGCTGCAGGGTGCTGTGCTGCTCGCTCAACAGCGCCAGCCACACGATCGGCTGCGCGTTGACATCGACCCTCTGCACCACCGGATCCTCGGCCTCGCGCGGCAGGCGGCCCCGCACGCGCGACACGCGGTCGCGCACATCGTTGGCCGCCTCGTTGACGTCGCGGCTGAGCTCGAACTCGACCGTGATGTTCGAGCCCTGCTCCCGGCTGGACGAGGTCATCGACTTGACCGACTCGAGGGTCGAAAAGGCCTCCTCCAGCACCTCGGTGATCTCGGTTTCGACCACGCTGGGGCTGGCGCCGCGGTAGAACGTCGAGACCGACACGATGGGCGGGTCGATGTCCGGGTACTCGCGCACCGGCAGGCGCGTGACGGCGATCACGCCCAGCAGCAGGATCGCCAGGCTCATCACCGTGGCCAGGACGGGCCGCTGGACGCTGACTTCGCTCAGCTTCATGGTGCGTCCCCCAGCGGCGCCACGCGGGCGCCCGGGAACAGCTTCTGGTGCCCGGCGCGCACGACCACGTCGCCCGCGGACAGACCGGCCGTCACCTCGACCGCCTCCGGCAGGCGCAGGCCCAGCGTCACGGGCGTGGCCGCGATCGTGCTGTCGGCGCCGACCACGTAGACCAGCATCTGGTCGCCCTGCGCGAACACCGCCTCGCTGGGAACCGCCAGCGCGGCGGGCCGCTCCGCCAGCACCACCTCCACCGCCGCCGACATGCCGGGCCGCAGGCGCCGATCGGGATTGCCCAGGCGGGCGACCACGCGCGCGCTGCGGGTGGCGGCGTCGACGACCGGTTCGACCACCTCGACCTCGCCGGTCAAGGCCAGGTCCGGAAAGGCGCTGGAGGTGATCGTGACCATGGCGCCGCGGCGGATCGACCCCAGCAGCCGCTCGGGCAGCGTGAAGCGGAGCCGCAGCTCGTCCAGGCGCGCCAGGTCGGTGACCGCCTGCCCGGCGCGCAGGTAGGCGCCGGCGCTGACGCGGCGCGTGCCCGCCACGCCGTCGAACGGCGCGGTCAGCCGGGTCTTGGCCAGCCGCGCGCGGGCCAGCGCCAGGTTGGCCTCGGCCACCTTCAGCGCCGCCGCGGCGTCGTCCAGGTCCTGCGGCGCGCCGGCCTGCTGCGC
Organism: uncultured Fibrobacteraceae bacterium; assembly: GCA_964461255.1. GTDB lineage: Bacteria > Krumholzibacteriota > Krumholzibacteriia > LZORAL124-64-63 > LZORAL124-64-63 > CAYWTR01. The sequence continues at coordinate 54,984 of CAYWTR010000025.1, forward strand.
CACCACCGCCGCGACGCGCGCGTGCGACGCGCGGGCCTGCTCCACCAGCGCCTCGGCACGGTCGACCTCGGCGCGCAGCTGCGCGTCGTCCAGCTGCGCGATCAGGTCGCCGCGCCGCAGCTCGCCCCCCTCGCGGAACGGCAGCCGCGCCACCAGGCCGTCGATCTCGGCGGCCACGTCGATCTGCTCGGCCGCCTCCAGGGTGCCGACGGCCGTGTAGCTCTGCGCCAGCGGCCTGGGTTCGATGCGGGCCGTCTCGACCGGCAGGGGCGGCATCTGGAAGCCGCCGCCGCGCTGCTCGTGGCGCGCGCAGCCAGCGCCCGCCGCCAACGCCGCGGCCACGGCCGCCGCCGCGGCGCACCGCCGGGCCAGGGCGCCCATCCGTGTTCTGGTCACTGCGCGTTCTCCTCTCCGGGGTAGGCGCCGGCGGTCAGTCGGCGCAGTTCGGCGACCGCCCGCGCCACCCTCACCAGCGCCTGCGAATAGCGCTGCTGGGCCGCGGCCAGGTCGGCTCCCAGGCGCGCCACCTCGAAGGCGGTGCTGCGCCCGTGGCGGTACTCGAGCATGCCGATGCGCACCTGCTCCTGCGCGGCGGCCACGCCTTCGCGCGCGGCGGCCAGACGCGCCTCGCCGTGCTCGAGTTCGCGGGCGCCGGCCCGCACGCGGTCGGCCAGCGCGCGGCGGGCCGCCTCGAGCTGATGCTCGGCGCGCGCCGCCTCGGCCCGGCGCCGGTCGCGCTCGCCCCCCAGGGCGCGGTTGCCCAGCGGCAGCGCGAAGCTCACGCCGACGCTCCAGTCCGGGTAGTCCCGACCCAGCACCTGGTCCAGGCTCTCGCCGCGGCCGCCCGTGCTGGCCACGCGCACCGTCTCGGGCTCGGCGCCGAAGGGCAGCACGATCTCGCGTCCGGTGCCGGCCAGGCCGCTGCCGCCCAGCGAACCGAACAGGTCCAGCCGCGGCAGGGCGTCGCGCTCCCCGGCGCGCGCGCGCGCGGCCAGCGCCGCGACCGCCCGCTCGGCGGCCCGCAGCTGGTGGTTGCCGCGCAGCGCGGCCTCGACCAGCCGCTGCTGGTCCGCCGGCGGGAAGGCGCGGGGCGGCTCATCGGCGGCCAGCCAGCGCGGCGCGCCCCCCGGGGGCCGCTGCCCGATCAGGGTGGCCAGGCGGTCCGAGGCGCGGTCCAGCTGCTCCTGCCGGTCGAGCACCGCCTGCTCCTGCTCGGCCAGGAAGACGCGGGCGTTGGCGGCCTGACCGGGCCCGGCCAACCCCGCGCGCACGCGCGTCGTGGCCTCGGCCAGCAGCACGCGCGCCTGCTCCCGCACGAGCTGCTGCACCGCGTGGTCGCGCGCGGCGGCGTGCAGGTCCCAGTAGGCTCCCTCGACGCCGGCGCGCACGGCCAGGACGGCATCCTCCTGCCGGGCTCGGGCGGCCTCCAGGCTGCGCTCGGCGGCGGTCAGCTCGCCGGCTGCCGCCGCCCCGAAGCCGCGCAGCAGCGGCTGCCGCAGCGCCAGGCTGCCGGCGGCATCGTACTGCGGGTGCAGGGAGCTGAAGGCGTTGTTGTCCTCGCGGCGGCGCGAATCCAGCGTGGCGGTCAGCTCGGTGCCCCAGCGCAGCCGCCAGCGGGCGCCGGCCGTGGCGACGGTCTCGTCGGTCTCCAGCACGTCGGCGCCGGCGAAGAACGAGGCCGTGGGCTGCTCGCGGCCCGCGTGGCGCCATTCGCCGAACAGCTCGGGATCGAAGCCTCCCCGCTCGCGCCGCACGGCCGCGCGCGCGGCGTCCAGCTCGGCGCGCGCCTCCCGCGCCTCCGTGGATCCCTCGGCGGCAGCGAGCAGCGCCTGCTCCAGCGTCAGCGGCTGCCCAGCGATGCGCCCCAGCGCCAGCGCCAGCGCGCTGTCGGGGACGGCGGCCTGCGGCGCGGCCGGCGCGCTCTCCGGGTCCTGGGCCGCCAGCCCGGCGCCGGCGCCCGCCGCCAGCAGCCAGCACGACAGCCAGGCGACGGCGCCGCCCGGACGACCACTCAAGGTCGGCATCAAACGCAAGCCTCCATGGGGAATCGATCCGTGCGGGGGACGAAACGACACGACTTTCAGTATAGCCGAGCCGCGCCGGCGGCGCACGCGGTGCTTTCAGCCGCCGCCGTCGCCGGCCGCCGCCCGCCGCCGATCGCGCGCCGACGCCGCCATCGACAGCGTTATGCCCCCTCCCAGCAGCAACACGATGACCCCCAGGGACACCAGGTTGGGGATCGGCAGCACGTGCGACAGCAGCATCTTGATCCCGACGTAGGCCAGCAACAGCACGATGCTGTGGCGCAGGTAGCGGAAGCGGTCGTTCAGCCCCGCCAGCACGAAATAGAGCGTGCGCAGGCCCAGGATGGCGAACACGTTCGAGGTGAAGACCAGGAACGGGTCGCGCGTGATCGCGAAGATGGCCGGGATCGAATCGACCGCGAACAGCAGGTCGCTGTTCTCGACCAGCACCAGGGCCAGAAACAGGCGGGTGGCGGCCCGCCGGCCGTCCGGCAGCCGGGTGAAGAAGCGGTGGCCGTCCAGCTCGGGCGCGACCGGGAACAGGCGCCGCGCCGCGCGCACCATCCGGCTGCGGTCGGGATGGATTTCCTGCTCGCCCCGCAGCATGCGCAGCGCCGTCAGCAGCAGGATGCCGCCGAAGACGTAGATGATCCATTCGAAGCGGGCGATCAGCGCCGCTCCCAGCCCGATCATCACGCCGCGCAGGACCAGCGCCCCCAGGATCCCCCAGAACAGCACCCGATGCTGGTAGCGCAGGGGGATGTGGAAGTAGGCGAAGACCATCGCGATGACGAAGATGTTGTCCAGCGACAGCGATTTCTCGATCAGGTAGCCGGTGAGGAACTGCAGCGCCGCGGCGCGCCCGTCCAGATCGCCGGTGCGGAGATGCCCGAAGCCGAGCCAGTGGCGCTCGTACAGGAAATAGACCAGCACGTTGAAGGCCAGCGCCAGCGCCACGTAGAAGGCGCTCCACCCCAGCGACTCGCGCAGACCGATCGTCTTGTCGCGCCGATGGAAAACGCCGAGATCGAGGGCCAGGACCCCCAGGATGAACAGGACGAAGGCGCCCCAGACGATCAGGTGCATGCGCGCAGGGCATCCGGCCCGGGCCGAGCGCGCGGCCCGGCGCGGGCCGCGACGCCGGCCAGTATAGGATCCCGGCCCGGCGCCGCAACGGGAATCGCCGCGGGCGGCTCATCCGTCGGGAAGCGGCACGCGTCCGGCCAGCGCCGGCATCGCGTCCGGCGCTCGCCGACGACACCCGCGCACCGATATCCGCGTGGGAGCGCCGAGCGCGGCTATGCGACCACTGTCGATACGAGTGGTCGACACCGCGCTGCTCATTGATTGAGCCGGCGGATGTCATTCGCGCCCGAGCCGACAGCCCGCGCGCACGAGCGCCGCAGCGCGCCGGTGGCCTCACTTGAGCAAAACTATCTTCGCCGTCTCCTTGTAGCCTGACGCCGTCGCGGCTCGCACCAGGTACACGCCGCTCTCAACCCGCTCGCCACGCTCATCGCAGCCGTCCCACAGCACGCTCACCACCGCGCCCTCCGCCGGCGCACGCACTGCGAAGCGCCGCACCTGTTTCCCCCGCACGTCGTAGACCTTGATGACGCAGGCCTCTGCGACGGGCAGGTCGAGGGAAATCTGGACGGCCGGGTTGAACGGGTTGGGCTCGCAGCGAAGGGCGTATCGGCTGCGCGCCTGGCAAGCGTCCCCGATGCCGTCGCCGTTGCGATCAAGCTGATCGGGATTGGCAACGGTGGGGCAGTTGTCGACGTTGTCGCAAAGACCATCTTGATCGGTGTCGATGAAGGCCAGGCCGCTCTCAGGACCGGTGAATGGCCCCACGCAGGCGTTCTGGCGGGAGCGCACCCAGTAGTGGACCGGCGTCGACCATGGCAGACCCTGATCCCAGTAGACGATTTTTTGCGGCGTCGCCGGTTGCGGGACCGTCGCGATCAGATCGGTCGGCCCGACCGGCGAACCGGCCCGCCACAGCTCGTAACCGTTGGCTCCGGACACGTATGCCCACTGGACCTGAAGGTGGTCGCACAGCGCATCCGGATCGCCGTCCGCGGCCCACAGCCACGACGGCGCCGGAATGTCGCCGATCGTGCGAATGCCTGGCACCTCCTGGGGGCCCACAGCTTCCCCACACGCGTTGTGGGCCCTGACCGAGTAGTAGTAGGTGACTCCAGGCCTGCCGGTTGTGTCGGTGTACGAAGTGTTGGAGACTGTGGCTGCTATGACCAGTGGTTCCGCAGAATCCGGGTGCCGGCGCCACACGCTGTAGTGGGTGACATAGTAGACCGAGTACCAAGAGAGGTAGACCCCATAACATTGGTGGTTCGTGGCCGTCAGCCCCGTCGGTTCGCCTGGTGTGCCGCGCCGCCATCCAGTGTCCGTCACGCTGGTAGCCGACCCGCAAGGACTCTGGCTGACGATCTGGTATGAATAGGTCACGAACGGCTCCGCTGTGACATCGGCATACGTCGTGACGGTCAGGCCGGTGACGATGGTCGCCGAGCCGCGCTTGACATCGTAGGTGGCGGCGCCCGCAGCGGCGCTCCAGTCGATCTGCACCTTGTCGCAGTACACGCCGTCGCTCGCGTTGACGTTCGTCGGCGCGGCTGGCGGAGCCCCTCGGTAGCCTGTGTCGGTGCTCGCGGCCCAGGTCGTGCCGCACTCGTTGTCCGCGCCGACGGCGTAGGTGTACACCGTGCCCGGCACCGCGCCGGTGTCATCGTAGTAGGTGTTGGTGATTCCCGGCACGATCAGGCCAGCGCGCTGCAGGCGATAGCTCGCCGCGTGCGCCGCGGGCTGCCACGTGATGCGCACCATCGTGCAGTACGTCCCATCCGACGCGTCGACGCCGGTCGGCGGCGCCGGGCTGCCGTTGCGCCAGCCCGTGTTGGCCGCCGACGTGAAGGCGATGCCGGGATCGCAGTCGGCGCGCACCTGCACCGCGTACTCGTAGGTGACCCTCGGCGTTGCGGTCTGATCGTCGAACAGATTGGTGTTGTTGCTGAGAGGACCCGAGATGTCCACGCCATCGCGCAAGACGTGGTGCTTCCAGTCTCCGTCCAGTCGGTTCCAGGTCACGCGGACGTGGCTGCAGCTCGAGCCGTCGGTCGCGGCGACGCCCGTGGGCGGGCCCGTGGGCGTGGAGCGCCGACTGCCTGTGGCATAGTGGTAACTCAGGTCGCTCTCCCCGCACGCGTTGTGGCCCTTGATCCAGTAGTAGGGGTTATAGTCGAAAGTTGTGGATGAGCTGAACACGAAGGCGGCGTATCCTCC
>CAYWTR010000026.1:0-8586 GCA_964461255.1 uncultured Fibrobacteraceae bacterium
AACTCCCACTTTTCCCGCAGGGTTAGCCAGCGGCGAAATTCTGGGGAAACTCCTGCTTCGTTCATTGTTGACTGGCACCCCAACTGTGCTATAATCCCGCTGCGGAGGGGTTTCTCGCCAGACGAGGTTGCCAGGACTTCGCCAGCTTCTTCGCGGCAGCCGCTCATGCGGCCGCGCAGCGTTTTTCGTTGTGAGGGCATTCCATCCCGCCCGGCGGGCGGGTGGGCGAATCAAGGGCGCGCAGTCGAGGAGGTACGGAAGATGAAGACCAGGGTTATGGTGATGGCGGCGGTGCTCCTGCTGGCGGCGGTTCCTGCCCTTGCGCAGTGCCCGCACACGACGGGGATCTTCTCCACCTACAACGGCCTGCTGCTCGGCGGCCGCGTTTCGGAAGCCTGGTGCGGCACCGACGGCTCGCCGGGACCGGGCGAGCCGGGCAACATGGAAGACGCGATGTCTTGGGACGGCGCCACTCTCGGCACTCAGTGGCGGGTCTGGGGGATGGCCATCGACGCGACCGGCGCGGTGCTGGTCAGCAACAATCTCGATGGTTTCGGCAACGGCTACCAGGATTATTCGACCAACTACGTCGGCGGCCAGTTCTGGCTCTCCGGCAGCGGTCCCTGGGGCAACGGCCTCGACCTGACCGGCACCCTGACGAGCTACAACGTCTCGACCAGGATCACCTTCGTCGGCGGCCAGCAGGTCGGCGCCACCAGCAACGTCTACTTCACGGGGCTTTTCAGCAACTGCCCTTCAGGCAACAATTGCGTGATCGAGTACACGATCGCCAACGCGATGCGCGTCTGGATGTCCGGCGGCGGCGCGATGCCGGCGAACTATCCGGGCTTCCTCTGCAGCGCCACCATGGGCGAGCTGTTCGACGCCTGCTGCATCCAGGCCTCGATCCAGTGCGCGGTGCCCGGGGAAGACGCCAGCTGGGGCGCGATCAAGTCGCTTTACAGGTAGAGGGGCCGCGCGTCTCGAGATTCGCGCAACACATGGGGGGCCGCCCGGCGGGCGGCCCCTCGCTCTATCGGGCAGCTGCAGATCGCCGCCCGCACTCTCAGGCGTGGATAGCTCGTCCGTCGACCGCCAGCGCGGCCTCCTTGACCGCCTCGGCCAGCGTGGGGTGGGCGTGGCAGGCGCGGGCGATGTCCTCGCTGCTCGCGCCGAAGGCCATGGCGACCGCCGCCTCGGCGATCAGATCGCCGGCGCGCGGTCCGATCACGTGCACGCCGAGCACCCGGTCGGTGGCGGCATCGGCCAGGATCTTGACGCGCCCGTCGATCCGGCCCAGGGCCCGCGCCCGGCTGTTGGCCCGGAAATGGAAGACGCCCTTGCGGAACCTGCGCCCGGCTGACTTCAGCTCCTCCTCGGTCCGCCCGACGGCGGCGATCTCGGGCTCGGTGTAGACCACGCCCGGGATGGCGTCGTAGTCGACGTGCCCGTGCCCGGTCACGATCCCCTCGACGCACGCCACCCCTTCCTCCTCCGCCTTGTGCGCCAGCATCGGGCCGCGGATGACGTCGCCGATCGCGTAGACGTCGGGCGCTGCGGTGGCGAAGCGGTCGTCGACCGGAATGCGGCCGTGCTCGTCCAGCTCGATGCCCGCGCTCTCCAGCCCGAGCCCCTGCGTGCTGGGGCGGCGTCCCACGGCCACCAGCACCCGGTCGGCCCGCAGCGGCTCTCCCCCCTCCACCTCGACCACGGCCTCGGCGCCTGCGACGCGAGCGCCGCGCACGCGCGCCTTGAGCCGGAACTCGATCCCCTGCCTCTTCAAGAGCTTCAGCGCCTCGCGGGCGATCTCGGCGTCCATGCCGGGCAGGATGCGGTCGAGAAACTCGACCACGGTCACCTCGCTCCCCAGTCGCCGCCAGACCGAGCCCAGTTCCAGGCCGATGTAACCGGCGCCGATGACGATCAGCCGCCGCGGCACCTCGGCGTACGACAGCGCGGCGGTGCTGTCGCCGATCCGCTCGCCGTCGAGCTGGACTCCGGGCAGATCGGCCGCCGTGCTGCCGGTGGCTATCACCACGTGGCGAGCCGCCAGGACGGCCTCGTCCTGCCCCTCGACCACGACGCGTCCTCGGCCGTCCAGCCGTGCGCGGCCGCGATAGCGCGTCACCTTGTTCTTCTTGAACAGGCCGGCCACGCCGTCGCACAGCTCGGCGACGATCCGCTCCTTGCGCCGCAGCATGGCGGCCAGATCCAGCTCCACCCTGCCGGCGAGCACGCCGTGCTCGGCCAGGCCGCGCGCCGCCTCCTCGTAGCGTTCGCTGGACTCCAGCAGCGCCTTGCTGGGAATGCAGCCGACGCGCAGGCAGGTGCCGCCCAGCGCCGCCTCCTTCTCGACGCAGGCCGCGTCCAGGCCGAGCTGCGCGGCGCGGATGGCGGCCACGTACCCGCCGGGACCCGCGCCGATCACCACCAGGTCGTGCTTCTTCGTGTCCATGCTCAAATCTCCAGGAACAGGCGTGCCGGCGCCTCGATGCGCTCCTTGACCGCGCGCAGGCAGGTCACCGCCTCGCGCCCATCGACGAGCCGGTGATCGTAGGTCAGCGCCACGTACATCATGGGACGGATGACCACCTGTCCGTCGCGCGCGACCGGCCGCTCCTGGATGGCGTGCAGCCCCAGGATGCCGCTCTGCGGCGGGTTGACGATGGGCGTCGACAGCAGCGAGCCGTAGACGCCGCCGTTGCTGATCGTGAAGGTGCCGCCCTGCAGTTCGGACAGATCCAGCTTGTTGGCGGCGGCGCGCGCCGCGAAATCGGCGACGGCCAGCTCCAGCGCCGCCAGGCTCATGGTCTCGGCGTTGCGGATGATCGGCACGGCCAGCCCCTTGCCGCCGCCGATGGCGATGCCGATGTCGTAGTAATCGCGGTAGATGATCTCCTGCCCGCGCAGTTCGGCGTTCAGCTGCGGCACCTCGCGCAGCGCCTCGATCACGGCGCGCACGAAGAAGGACATGAAGCCCAGCTTGACGCCGTGCCGCTGTTGGAAGGCTTCCTGGTGTTCGCGGCGCAGAGCGATCACCGCCGACATGTCGATTTCGTTGAACGTCGTCAACAGCGCGGCGGTTTGCTGCGCCTCGACCAGCCGTTCAGCGATGCGGCGGCGGATCGGACTGACGGGCGCGGCGCGCTCGCGCCGCTGGGCCGGCACGGGCGGCGGCGCGGCGGCGGGCGCGGCGCCCTCGGCCCCGGCGGCCGCGTGCCGCTGCACGTCCTCCTTGAGCAGGCGCCCGCCCGGGCCGGTCGCGGCCACTTGCGACGCGTCCAGGCCCCGCGCTGCCAGTTCCCGGCGGGCGGCGGGCATGACGCGCGCAGGCGCGCCCGCCGTCGACCCGGCGGCGGCGCCTTGGGCGGCGACGCCGCGGGCGTCAGGCTTCGCGGCGACCGGCCGCTGCGCCGGCGCCTCTTCGCCCCCGTCGTCATCCGCCGCGCTCTCGGCGAACATCCCGATCACCTCGCCCACCTGGGCGGTGGTGCCGGCCGGTTTGAGCACCTCGAGCACGGTGCCGTCCGCGGGCGCGGGCAGCTCGACCGTCGCCTTGTCGGTCTCCAGCTCGACCAGCGGCTCATCCCGCGCGACGCGCTCGCCGGGCGCCTTCAACCAGGCGGCGATGAGCACCTCCGTGATCGATTCGCCCACGGCGGGCACCTGCAGCTCGATGGCCATGATCAGTCCACTCCTCGGGGTGCGAACGCCCTTTCCAGCAGTTCCTGATGCTCCTGCCGATGGCTGCCGGTGGAACCGGTGGCCGGGCTGGCCGATTCGGCGCGGGCGACGACGCTGAAGGGCGCGCCGCCGGGCAGCCGCTCGCCGAAGCGCACGCGCAGATGGGGCCAGGCGCCCATGTTCGCCGGCTCGTCCTGCACCCAGCGCGCCGGCGTGCCTTTCCGGTAGCGCGCCATCGCCGCCTCGACCTCCGCCGCCGCCAACGGGTACAGTTGCTCCAGACGCAGGATGGCCACGTCGTCGCGGCCCCGCCGCTGCCGCTCCTCGGCCAGATCGTAATAAATCTTGCCGCTGCAGAGCAGCACCTGGGCGGCCGCGGCCGCCCGCTCTCCGCCGCCAGCCGGCGGCCGATCGGGCAGGATCCGGCGGAAACCGCCTTCCGTCAGCTCGTCCAGGCTGGAAACCGCCTGCGGGTGCCGCAGCATGCTCTTGGGCGTCAGCACCACCAGCGGCTTGCGCCACGGCCGGCGCACCTGGCGCCGCAGCAGATGGAAGAACTGTGCCGGCGTGGTCGGCTGCGCGACCTGCAGGTTGTCCTGGCCGGCCAGGGTCAGGAACCGTTCCAGGCGCGCGCTCGAATGCTCCGGCCCCTGCCCTTCGAACCCGTGCGGCAGCAGCAGCACCAGACCGGACAGGCTGCGCCATTTGTCCTCGGCGCTGCTGAGGAACTGGTCGATGATGACCTGCGCGGCGTTCGCGAAATCGCCGAACTGCGCCTCCCACATCACAAGCGCCTCGGGGTAGGCCAGGCTGTAGCCGTATTCGAAGCCCAGCACCCCCGCTTCCGAAAGGGGGCTGTTGTATACGGCGAAGCTCGCCTGGGCCGGCGCCGCGTGCGCCAGCGGCACGTAGCGTTCGCCTGTCTCGAAGTCGTGCAGCACCGCGTGCCGGTGGCTGAAAGTGCCGCGCTCGCTGTCCTGGCCCGTCAGGCGCACCGGGGTGCCCTCGGCCAGCAGCGAGGCAAAGGCCAGCGCCTCCGCGGCGGCCCAGTCCAGCGGCTTCTCGCCCCGCGCCATCCGGCGGCGCAGCTCCAGCAACCGGGTCAGCTTCGGGTGCGGGCGGAAACCGGGCGGAGTTTCGCCCTGCGACGACAGCAGCGACGAAAGCCGCGCGCGCGGCACCCCGGTCTCGACCTCCGGAACATCGGCGTCCGCCCCTCCCCGATAGTCCTGCCAGATGCGCCCCAGGACGCTGGGACGATCGGGGCGCAGGTTGGCGCGGCCGCCGTTGTCCTCCCGCGCGGCGGACAGGGCCTCCTCCAACAGTTCCCGCCGCGACGAGGCCAGCTCGTCGGCCGCCTCGCGCGTCACCCCTCCCAGCTGCAGCATATGCTCGAGATAGCGTTCGCGCACCGGCCGCCGCCGCCGGATGTCGTGGTAGAGCAGCGGCTGCGTGAACGCCGGCTCATCGGATTCGTTGTGCCCGCGCCGGCGGTAGCAGTACATGTCGATGACGACATCGCGCTGGAATTCGCGCCGGTACTCCAGCGCCAGGCGCACGACCTGGGCCACCGCCTCGGGATCCTCGCCGTTGACGTGGAAGATCGGGATCTGCAGCATCTTGGCCACGTCCGTGGCGTAGACGCTCGAGCGACCCTCGGCCGGCAGCGTCGTGAAACCGATCTGATTGTTGACCACCACGTGCAGCGATCCGCCGGTGCGGTAGCCGGGCAGCTCGCTCAGGTTCAGGGTCTCCTGCACGATCCCCTCGCCGGCGAAGGCGGCCTCGCCGTGAACCAGCAACACCAGGCTGCGGCGGCATTCCCGGTCGTCCAGCCGGTCCTGCTTGGCCCGCACGCGCCCCAGCGCCACCGGGTTGACGTACTCCAGGTGGCTGGGATTGAAGCAGAGAGCCAGGTGCAGGCTGCGGCCGGTCGCGGTCAGCCAGTCGGCGTGATAGCCCAGGTGGTACTTGACGTCCCCGCCCCCGAGGTAGCGCGCGGGCGAGCGGTCCTCGAACTCCTCGAAGATCAGCCGCGCGCTCTTGCCCATGATGTTGGCCAGGACGTTCAAGCGCCCGCGGTGGGCCATGGCCAGAACGATCTCCTCGACACCCTGTTCTCCCGCCGCCTCGATCGCAAGATCGAGCAAGGGGATCAGGCTCTCAGCGCCTTCCAGCGAGAAGCTCTTGGCCCCCACGTACTTCTTCTGCACGAACTCCTCGAACACCACGGCGTCGGTCAGCCGCGTCAGGATTCGCAGCTGCTCGCCGCGCGTCAGCGCAAGGCGGTTCTCGCACCCCTCCATGCGCCGCTGCAGCCATTCGCGCACCGCCAGGTCGTCGATGTGCATGAACTGCGCGCCGATGGAGCGGCAGTAGGTGTTGCGCAGGCGGGCGAGGATCTCCCGCAACGGCATCATGCCGCCGGGAGCGAGGCTGCCGGCGGCGAACGGCAGATCCAGGTCGATCTCGCCGAAGCCGTAATACGCCGGGTCCAGCTCCGGTGGGGCAGGCGGCGGATCGGCCAACGGATTGACCTTGGCGATGATGTGCCCGCGCACCCGGTGGTTGCGGATCAGCTGGTCGACACGGTTCTGGCGCGCCGCCAGCTCGGCCTCGCGCGCGCCCAGGACGGCGCTGACGGCGGCCATCTCGGGCGAGAGGGGACGCGGCGCCGCCGCCGCGGGAGCAGCGGCCTGGCCCGCCGGAGTCTCGGCCAGGCGGGCGAAATAGGCGCGCCAGGCCGGCGGCACGGCAGCCGGATCGTGCAGGAAAGCCGCGTACAGCTCCTCGCCGAACGACAGGCTCAGGGGGTTGGGTTCGTCGTGCGCAGTCGCCATCGTGCACCCATCATAACCGGCCGGGCCGGCGGTTTGGCACGCTTTGTCGCCTCGCGCCACGGCCGGCGCTCTAGCGGCCGGCCGGCCCGAACAGGCCGAAAGCGCTGGTGTAGCCGTGCAGGTGGGTGGCGCCTGCCACCGGGCCGATCTCGCCGTTGCAGAAGAAGCCGCCGACGGGCACATCTCCCAGCCGGGCGCGGAAAGTTTCGCTGTCGTGCCCCGGGCGACCGTACAAGTGCACGCCCCGCCCCAGGCAGGAAAAAAGCAGAGCGCCACGTGTGGCGGCGGCGGCGGCCCCGCCGGCGAAGCGGTCGAGCAGCTTGTCCAGGTCGGCGGCCGAGGCGGCGGCATCGCGCAGGTGGAACTGCACGATCTGACCTTCGCGCAGCAGCTCGCCCACCGCGAGCGCCCCCCGTCGCGGGTCGATACCGATGAGGTTGCGGATCAGATACTCGTCCCGGCTGCGGCCGGGTTCGCCTTGCAGAGGCTCGCCCCCCGCGGCCACCCCCAAAAAGAGCGAATGCGCCGCCAGGTCTCGGTCGCCGGGAGACATCTCGGTGATGATCGACTTGAGCGCGGCCAGCGGGCTGGCGCCGTCCAGCTCGAGCAGCAGGTTGCCGTCGCAGCGGGTCACGCGCAGCGGCGGACCGATCGCCCGGCACCCCTGGGCGACGATGGTCTGGACGGAGATGTCGCCCGCCAGCGCCACGCCGGCCAGGCCGCCGCGCATGATCCTGCCGCCCAGGTAGAGGGCGTTGGCGCCCGGCTCGCGCGCTCCACTGGCCAGCCCCCCCACCTTGACGCTGGCCGGATAGGCGTAGTCGAGGCCCGCCAGCAGTTCGGCGGCCGGGAAGCTGAAAGGATCGGCCAGCAAAATGAAGTGCGGCAGCGGTTCGGGAGGCACAGCGAGCGCCGAGTGCCAGGCGCGCGGGCTGGCGTCGCCGTCGGGCAGCGCCGCGGCGTCCAGCGCGAAGGGGTGGATCCGGACATCCGGCAGGCTGGCCACGGTCAGCGAAAAGCCGGGGCGGTGCTCGATCTCCTCGCCGCCGCCGATCACGCCCCCGGCCGAGCACCCCAGCAAGAACCCGCGCGGCATGGCCTTGCGCAACAGCTCCGGCAGCTCCCGGTAGCGGCGCGCGTGATGGTGCGAGACGAAGGCCACCGCCAGGTCGGCTTGCGCGGCGGCTTCGCCGTCGAGGCCGAGCAACGCCGCGGCGACCGCTTCATCCAGAGCGGGGGCGTCCGAAACCGCCGATGACCACCGCATCATCCACAGCCTCCCGGCCGCATGGTCGGCCGCGCGGGCCGCGCGGACTGCCGCGCCGCTCCAAATTAACGGCCAAGGCCTGCCGGCGGCAACCGCGCCGGCCGCCGCGGCCGCCGGTCACGGCAAGGCCGGGACGATGGCCGGCACGCCTGGCGCCGCCACGCGGTAGAGGGTCAGAGCGTCGCGGCGGTCGAGCATGATCCGCAGACGCGCCTCCCCCAGGGGCCGGCGGAGCGTCCGGTGCAGCCGCTGCAATGGGGTGCCGGCCGCCGCCCCCTCGGCCGCTACCCTGACCTCGAGCCGGGCACCGTTCCAACCCAGCTCGAACCAGCCGGGGATCTCACGCTGCAGGATCTCGGGATCGACCTTCAGCACCTCGCCGACGATCGCCAGCACCGAATCGGGCGTCTGGTCCTGCGCGGTGTAGAGCCGCCGCAGCGTGACCCCGCGGGCGATGCGGCCTTCGTCCCCCTGGAAGCGGTGGACGAAGCGGCGCAGCTGCGCGCTGTCGGCGTCGAGCAACCGCAGCGGGAACTCATGGACGGTCACGCCGCGCAGCTTGAGCTCCAGCCGGCCGGAAGGCCAGTCGAACAGCAGGTAGGGCTGGTTGGTCCTGGCGAGCTGGAGTTGCGCTTGCACCGCCCGGTATTGCGTCTCCAGCCGGGTGCGCGCCGGGTCGCTGCCGGCGACCGCCGCCGCCGCCGCGCCCACCAGCGCGGCCAGCGCCGCCGCGCGCAGCGCACGGCGCGCGGCGCCGCCCGGCCCCTCCCGGCGCGGCGGCGCCGGAGCCGGCTC
>CAYWTR010000026.1:8596-10321 GCA_964461255.1 uncultured Fibrobacteraceae bacterium
GACCGGGGTGCCGATCTTGACGCGGTCATAGAGCGCCTTCAGATCCTCCGCGCCGAGGCGGACGCAGCCGTGCGTCACGCTGATCCCGAGCAACCGCTCATAGATGGTGCCGTGGATGAAGTAGCCGTCGCCGAAGCCCATCGCATAGTCGCCCATCATGTTCTCGTCGTAGCGCAGCCGCTCATCCTTGGGAATCTCCTCGTTCTCCTCGATGAAGGCCCAGTCCGGCTTGCGCCACCAGGGGTTCTTCAACTTGCTGTTGATCTTGAAGACGCCGCGCGGCGTGTTGAACACCCAGGTGCGGCCTGTCGCGCTGTCCACCAGCGCCGCGCCCGAGCCCGTGGAACAGACCCCCTCCAGCAGCACCGTGCCGCCGCTGCGCAGCATGACCAGGTTGGCGTGGGAGTCGATCACGATGTACGGCCCGCTGGGCTGCAGGCGGGCCAGCGCGCGCTGGGCGTCCCGCAGCGCCCGCTCGGCCTGCTTGGGATCGTCCGGCAACGTCGCCAGCTGCAGCGCCAGCGTGTCGGCCGCAGCGCGGTGCTCCGCCAGGGGCCGCCCCCCCTCGGTCACCGCGCGCCAGATCAGGGCGGCGGCGATCGCCGCCGCGCCGCACGCCAGCAGAACGCCGTAGCGGCGCCAGGGTCGGAAGGGCCCGCCGCCGCCGCTGGGGGCGGCCGGCACGCCGCGGCTGCGCCGCCGGGCCATCGGCAGCGGAGCGCGTCCGTTCACGGCCACTGGTCCGACCTCCGCACGATGGTCACCGGCGTGCCCTTGCCCACATGGCGCATCAGATGATCAAGCTCGTCGTTCCGCAGCGCCACGCACCCTTCCGTCCAGTCCTCGTTGCGCCCCCCGTGTCCATGGATCTCGATGTTGCCGCCGGGGCGGGCGGAGGCGCTGATCACGCCGCGCCGCTTGTAGACGCGCAGCCGCTCCAGATCGTGCGCGTTGGGGTAGTTGAGCGGCAGGGCGCGGTAGTACCTGCTGGCGCCGTTGTTCTTGACGCCGGTGACCTGATACTGGCCTTCGGGCGTGGCGCCGTCGCCCTGGAACATCTTCTGCCGGATCGAATTGTACCCCAGGTCGCAATCGTAGGACCGCACCAGCTTGCCTTCCCGGATCAGGTACAGCTTGTGCCGCGACTTGTCGACGATGATCGCGTGTCCCCTGTCCTGCCGCGAGCGCACCAGCGTCTCCTGCACCCAGCGCCTCCAGATCGGGGCGTTCTTCGCCTCGTCCTCCAGATGCTGCGCCAGCAGCCTGCCCACCTGCACCAGCGCGCGGCGCCCTTCGGCGCATTTCTCGGCCGCGGCTACGAATTCCCGCTCCGCGATCAGCCGGCGGCCGGTCTGCAACGCCAGGTTCGCCTGCGACCAGTAGCGTTCGGCGTGGATGATCACCAGTCCGCCGTCCAGCGCCTGGCGGTGCGCCGCCAGCTCGTCGCGCAGCAGATCGTGCTCCTGGCGGGCCTGCGCTTCGAGCGCCCGCGCGCGCGCCGCCGCGTCATGCTCGGCCCTCCTGGCCGCCAGTGCCGCCAGCGCCAGCACCGAGTCGGCCGCCGCGTAATCACGGAAAGGCTTGAGCCTCCCCTGCTGGCGCGCGATCTCCATGCGCCCGGCCTGCAGCAGCGTCTCGGCCGCCCGGTAGTCCGGCTCGGCGTGCACGATGGCGCCGGCGTTGGCGGCGGCCTCCAGCGCCAGCTTGGCGCGCTGCACCGCCGCG
>CAYWTR010000026.1:10331-53642 GCA_964461255.1 uncultured Fibrobacteraceae bacterium
GAGCTCCTCCAGCGCGACGTCGTGGTCGGTGGGGTGGGTGAGGAGCGCGCCCAAATCGAGGTAGCCGCGGGGCGGCGGCTCCTGACAGCCGCCGGCCGCCAGCGCAATCAACGCGGCCGCCAGGGAGCCAATGATCAGAAGGGAACGTCGCGAGTCCTTCAAGGCTGCGCACCGCCGGGCCAGATCCGTCTGTCGTCTCCTGTTTGCGCAGGGGAGGGCCGCCTGCCGGCGACCCTCCCCGTACAATAGACGCCTGGCGCGCGCTTGTCTAGCGCCGGCCGGTCCGCTTGGCGGCGGCGGTGGCGATCTCGTCCATGATCGAGCGCACGCGGTCGCTGATGGTCTGGACCTTGCTCTTGGCGGTCAGGAAGCGGCCCGCGTCGAACTCGGCCTTCGCCTCGGCGTAGGAGGCGCCGAGGTTGTTGATGTCGTTGCGGATCAGTTCGATCTCGGCCTTGTTGCCCTTGCCCACCGGCGCCGCGTCCAGCGCCGCGCGCGCGGCGTCCAGCTCGGCCATCACCTGGGCCAGCAGGTCGGCCACTTCCAGACGCACCCGCTCCTTCTCCGCCTTCGCGTCGTTCTCGGCGGCCAGCGCCAGCGCCTCGGCGCGCGCGAACATCGCCTTGGACTTGCCGTAGCTGCGGAAGAGCGCGAACTTCGAATCCTGCTCCTGCTTCATGGTCATCGCCACGTTCAGCGTGTCCTGCGCGACGGTCAGGGACTGGGGCGCGTACTGCTGGGCCTCCGCGGCCCTGGCGGCGGCCAACGCGGCGTTGGCCTTGTCGATCTCGAGCTGCGGCGCCTTGCTGCAACCCCAGATCATCAGAGGCAAGGCGAGCGCGGCCACCAGCAACATGATTCGACGTGACATCTTCTTTCTCCTTTCAGTGCGACCCTTGAACCGGAAAAACACCACCCAAAACAAAAGGACACGCGCCGGCTAACCCAAGCACACGTCCTCAGCAACTCTCGCGCGGAGACCTCGGTTTGCGCGCGGTGGTTCCCCGGCGTCCGCACCCGCCCCTGGCGGACTCCCCTGATTCACCCCGCAGGGAGGGATGATCGGTCCGCACAGCGGCAGCTCGCGATTCGGAGAACTCACCGGCAAAGCGCAATCATTGATATGAGACCCCGGCGATTTGTCAAGCCTCGAGAGCCCCATCGCCAGGGAAATATTGCTGGCGCAATAAAGGAAGGAATTTATCCTGATTTGACCAACCCCTTTTCCAGAGCCGCGCCGCCGGCGATCGTCGGGGCGGCGCGCGATCCGGGAGTGATGCAGCGATGCCCTACGATCCCGCACTGGTGCAGCCCATGCGCGACGAGTTGACGCGGCTCGGCGTCGAGGAGCTGCGCACGGCCGCAGCCGTGGACGCGTTCATGGCCGACCGGACCGGCCTGGCGCTGCTGGTCGTCAATTCGGTCTGCGGCTGCGCCGCCGGGGCGGCCCGGCCGGCTATCGCCCTGGCCCTGAGCGGCGAGCCCCGCCCGGCGCGCGTGGCGACCGTCTTCGCCGGCCAGGACCTGGAGGCGACGGCGCGGGCGCGCGATTACCTTCGCGACCTGCCGCCCAGCAGCCCGTCGTTGGCGCTGCTCAAGGCGGGACGCGTGGTGCACTTCGTGCCCCGCCACCAGATCGAGGGACGCGATCCGCAGAGCATCGGCCGCGACCTCGCCGCCGCCTTCGCGCGGCACGCCGCCGGGGACGTTTGAGCGCAAGCGCATGGGCACCTTCCATGACGATCGCGGCGAGCTGCACGGGATGACCGTCGTCGCCGAGCTGGCCGGCGGCGAGCTGTGCGTGGGCCGCTACGACCAGATCCGCCAGGGACGCCTGATCCTGCGCGATGCCGACGTGCACCCCTCCGGCGGCGATGCCGCCGGCCGGGAAGCCTACCTGCGCCGCGCCGCCGAGGTCGGGGTCTGGAAGCGGCACGACCGCCTGGTCTTGCCGGTCGAGAGCGTGGTCGCTGTGCGGCGGCTGGGCGATCTGGCCCGCTAGCGGCCGCTCAGCGCGCGTGCAGGCCCGCCAGGAGAACGGCGCCGCGGTGGTAGCCGCTCGGGAAGAGGGCGGCCAGCTGCTCGATCGTCAGGTCGTTGGCCTCACAGGTCTGGTAGACGGTCGGAACCTGGCCGGTGGCGGCGTGCCTCTGCCGCAGGTACGACAGGACCCGCCAGTGGTGCTGCCCCAGGCCCTGCGGCAGGCCCAGGCGCGGGGCGCTCTGCGCGGCGAACGCCTCGCTCCAATCGGCCGGATCGAGCAAGAAGCCCTGCGCGTCGACGCGGCCGGCGAATTCGACTCCCAGGAAGGCCTCAGGCGCGTCGGCGAGGCGCCCCTCCGGCGCCGCTCCCGCTGCCGCACCCGCACCAGCGGCGCCCGCCCGGCCGGCGGCGGCGGCAGGCAGCGGCGCGCCGCCGCTCAGCTGCCCCGGCCCGTCACGGTAGGTCAAGCCGGCCAGCTTGCAGGCGCCTCGCAGATATCCGCTGGGGAACAGCGCCTTGAGCCCTTCGAGGCTCAGACCGCAGGCGCGGCAGGTCTCGTAGGCGCGCGGGCATTCGCCGGCGGCGGCGAAGCGGTCGCGGATGAAGCGGATCACGCGCCAATGCGCCTCGCTCAGCCCGTGGGCGATGCCGGCGCGCTCGGCCATGCCCGCGGCGAAATCCTCGTCCCACGCCTGCATCTCCAGCAGAAAGTCCGTGGCGTCGACGCGGTACGACTTGCCGGCGTGCTCGAAGACGTAGATCATGCTCGCATCCTCCCGGGCGTCCCCGCGCCCCGGTCTAATGTCGTGCACGCGCGCCGCAGCGCAAGCCTCGGCGGCGCGGAAAGGGAATCTCGTGCGCAAGAAGCCACTGCGCATCGGCAACGCCGGCGGCTACTGGGGCGACGACCTGTCGGCCCTCCGCCGCCAGCTCACCGGCGGTCCGCTCGACTACGTCACGATGGACTTCCTGGCCGAGATCACGATGTCCATCCTGCACAAGCAGCGCCAGGCCAATCCCGAGCTCGGCTACGCGGTCGATTTCCTGGAGCAGCTGCGGGACTGCCTGCCGCTGCTGGCGCGCAAGCGCGTGCGCCTGATCACCAACGCCGGGGGCATCAACCCCATCGGCCTGGGGCGCAAGGTGGTCGAGATGGCCCAGGGGCTGGGACTGGATCTGAAGGTCGGCGTCGTCTACGGCGATGACATCGCCGGCCGGCTCTACGAGCTCAGCGCCGCCGGCGAACGCTTCACGAATCTGGAGACGGGCGAGGACTTCTACCCCTACCGCGCGCGCATCACGTCGGCCAACATCTACCTGGGGGCCGAGCCGGTGGTGACGGCGCTGCAGGCGGGCTGCCAGATCGTGGTCACCGGACGCGTGACCGACACCGGGCTGACGCTGGCACCGATGATCCACGAGTTCGGCTGGGACATGACCGATTGGGACCGGATGGCCGCCGGCATCGTGGCCGGGCACATCATCGAATGCGGCGCGCAGGCCACCGGCGGCAACCTGACGGACTGGCGCGAGGTGCCGAGCTACCACGACATCGGCTACCCGATCATCGAGATGGAGCCCGACGGCTCGTTCGTCGTCACCAAGCATCCGCGCACAGGCGGCCTGGTGTCGGAAAAGACGGTCAAGGAGCAGTTGGTCTACGAGATGGGCGACCCCGCGCGCTACATCACCCCGGAGGGGGTGGCCCGCTTCGACACCATCGAGCTGAAGCAGGAAGGGCCGGACCGGGTGCGCGTCGCGGGCGTGCGGGGCGGGCCGGCGCCCGACCATTTGAAGGTGTCGATGTCGTACGAGGACGGCTGGAAGGCGGTCGGCGAGGTGCTCGTCAGCGGGCCGGACACCTCGCGCAAGGCCGAGGTGATCGCCGGCATCTTCTGGCGCAAGCTGCGCCACCGCTACGAACAGACGCACACCTCGCAGGTGGGCGCCGGGTCCATCTGGCCGCCGGCGCTGGCGCCGTGCCAGACCAACGAGATCCTGCTGCGCTTCGGCGTGCGCGACCACGATCAGACCAAGGTCAAGGAGTTCGGCAAGGCGCTGTCGACCCTGATCCTGAGCGGTCCGGCCGGCATGGCCGTGACCACGCGCGGCCGTCCCAAGCCGTCGCCGGTGGTGGCTTACTGGCCGGCGTTGCTGCATCGCAGCCGGGTGACGGCCAAGGTGCTGACCGTCGCCACCAGCGGCGAAGAGGACTTCACCGAGATCGCCTTCCCGGTGCGGGTGCGTTCGCTACCGCGCGCCGAGGCCGCTGCGGCCCGCGCCGCGGCGGCCGCCGCCGTCAGGCCGGCCCGCCGCGCCGCAGGCGGACGGACGCGCGCGGTCCGCCTGCAGGAGCTGGCCTACGCCCGCTCCGGGGACAAGGGAGACACCGCCAACATCGGCGTCCTGGCGCGCGAACCGCGCCTCTACCCCTGGCTGGTGGAGCACCTGACCGCGGACCGGGTCAAGGCGTTCTTCGGCCCCCTGGTCGGCGGGCGCGTGGTGCGCCATGAGCTGCCCAACCTGCACGGGCTGAACTTCCTGCTCGAGCAGGCGCTGGGCGGCGGCGGCACGACCTCCCTGCTGCTCGATCCGCAGGGCAAGACGCTGGCTCAGGCGCTGCTGCAGATGACGCTCGAGGCGCCGGCGGCCTTGCCGTCGCGGCGCGCGCCGGCGCGCCGGCCCTCGCGCTGAGGAGCGTCCGGCTCAGCCGGTCAGCCGACCCGTGACCGCGAGCAGTCGCGCCGCCAGCGCCTCGACGGCGGCCTGGCGGCGCGGATCCGCCAGCTTGCCGTCGGCGCCGAACGCCTCGGCCGCCCTCGGCACCGCGACCTGCTCGGGCAACGCCGTCACCTGCAACGCCGCCAGCACCGGCCGCAGCAGCGCCAGCCCGCGCAGCCCGCCCAGCTCGCCCGTCGACGCGCTGCAGAGCGCCGCGACCTTGCCGGCGAAGGCTGCCAGCGGGGCCTCGTCCGGCTCGCGCCGCGACAGCCAGTCGAGCAGGTTCTTGAGGGCCGGCGTGAAGCCGCTGTTGTATTCCGGCGACGCGATCAGCAGGCCGTCGTGCGCCTTGAAGATCTGCTTGAGCTCCCGCGCGGCGGCGGGCAGGCCCTCCCGCGCCTCCAGGTCGGCGTCGTACAGTGGCAGAGGCCGTTCGCGCAGATCGAGCAACGTCGTCTGGGCGCCCGCGGCGCGGGCCGCGGCGGCGGCCAGCTCGACCAGCCGGCGGTTGTGGGAGCCGGCGCGCAAGCTGCCGGCGAAGGCCAGGATCTTGACGGGTTGTGGCATGGCGATCTCCTGCGGATGAAAAGGCCCGCCCCGGAGGGCGGGCCTTCCGGGCCCCGACGGCGGCGGCGCCGGGCTAGTGGATGTGCATCTTGACCAGGATGGGCGCGATGACCAGGCTGATGACCGACATCAGCTTGATCAGAATGTTGAGGCTGGGGCCGGCGGTGTCCTTGAAGGGATCGCCGACCGTGTCGCCCACCACCGCTGCCTTGTGCGTGGCGCTGCCCTTGCCGCCCAGATGGCCGGCCTCGATGTGCTTCTTGGCGTTGTCCCAGGCGCCGCCGGCGTTGGCCATGAAGATCGCCAGCAGCACGCCCGAGGCGGTGACGCCGCCGAGCAGGCCGCCCAGCATCTCCGGACCACCGGTGAAGCCCACCGCGACCGGCGCCAGCACGGCCAGCAGGCCGGGCACCACCATCTGCTTGATGGCGGCGGCGGTGGAGATGTCGACGCAGCGCTTGAAATCGGCCTTGGCCGTGCCCTCCATCAAGCCCTTGATCTCGCGGAACTGGCGGCGGACCTCCTCGATCATCGAGAAGGCGGCCCGGCCCACCGCGTTCATGGCGAAGCTGGAGAACAGGAACGGCAGCATGGCGCCCAGCAGCAGGCCGACCAGCACCTGCGGATCGACCAGGTTGACCTGGGTCAGGCCGACCGCCTCGCGATAGGCGGCGAAGAGGGCCAGCGCGGTCAGCGCGGCCGAGCCGATGGCGAATCCCTTGCCGATCGCCGCCGTGGTGTTGCCGACCGCGTCGAGCTTGTCGGTGCGGCTGCGCACCTCGGGGCCCAGGCCGGCCATCTCGCTGATGCCGCCGGCGTTGTCGGCGATCGGGCCGTAGGCGTCGACCGCCAGCTGGATGCCGGTCGTCGACAGCATGCCGAGCGCGGCGATGGCGATGCCGTACAGGCCGGCCGAAACGTAGGCGACCAGGATGGCCGCCGACAGGACCAGGATCGGCAGCGCCGTGCTGAGCATGCCCAGGGCCAGGCCGGCGATCACGTTGGTGGCCGGGCCGGTCTCGCTGGCCTTGGCGATGCTGCGCGCCGGCGAGCGGCCTTCGGAGGTGTAGTACTCGGTGATCATGCCGATGGCGATGCCGGCGGCCAGGCCGGCGATGGTGGCCCAGAAGACGCCCATCGCCTTCTCCGGCGGCAGCATGCCGCGGATGGCGATGAACGAGATGATCACCATCAGGATGCCGGCGCCGAAGGTGCCGGTGTTCAGCGCCGCCTGCGGGCTGCCGCCTTCCTTGGTGCGCACCAGGAAGGTACCGAGGATCGACACCACGATGCCCAGGCCCGCCAGCAGCAGCGGCAGCAGCACCGCGTTGATGCTGCCCGCCATGGAAGTGCCCTGCAGGAACGCGACGCCCAGGATCATCGAACCGATGATCGAGCCCACGAAGGACTCGAACAGGTCGGCCCCCATGCCGGCCACGTCGCCCACGTTGTCGCCCACGTTGTCGGCGATCACCGCCGGGTTGCGCGGATCGTCCTCGGGGATGCCGGCCTCGACCTTGCCCACCAGGTCGGCGCCGACATCGGCCGCCTTGGTGTAGATGCCGCCGCCGACGCGGGCGAACAGCGCGATCGAGCTGGCGCCCAGCGAGAAGCCCGACAGCACCTGCAGGACGCGGGTCATGCTCCAGCCGGTCTGTCCGATGAAGGTGTTGGCGTAGACGATGAACAGCAGGCTCAGGCCCAGCACGCCCAGCCCGACGACGCACATGCCCATGACCGAGCCGCCGCTGAAGGCCACGCCCAGCGCCTTGTTCAGGCTGGTGCGCCCGGCGTTGGTCGTGCGCACGTTGGCCAGGGTGGCGACCTTCATGCCGAAGAAGCCGGACAGCCCGGAGCAGAGGGCGCCGATGACGAAGGAGAGACCGATCAGGGGGTGCGAGTTCGGCAGGCCGCTGTTGCCGACGGCCAGCAGCACGGCGACCACGATTACGAAGAACGCCAGCACCTTGTACTCGCGGGCGAGGAAGGCCATCGCCCCCTCGTGGATGTGCGAGGCGATGGTCTGCATCGTCTCGTTCCCCGGATCCTGGCGCTTGACCCAGGCGGTCTTGAACCCCGCGAAGATGAGGGCGAGCACGCCCGCCAGCGGGATCAGGTAGATCCAACTCTCCATGGCCGTTCCTCTCCTCCTGCTGATGGGGGCGGCGCGGCCGGCCGGCGCGCCGGCCCGCTGCCGCAGCCTCGGGAGCCTCTTCGTAGACCTGTTAACAAATTCGCAGGTCCGCGGAATCGCTCGACAATAGCCCTCGCCCTCGGCAGGCGCAAGCGCCAAGCACGGCTTGCCTTGGGTTGTGCCGCGAAGATTGTTTCCGGTTCGGCCGTGTGACGGACCGCACTGGCGCACTTGGGCTTGCCATCGCGGCAGAAGATCCTCTGGTTCCTGTCCTATCTGAAACTAACTCCTTGTCCCGAAAAGGATTGACCAATTCTCCTGGCCGCCGGCATCCTGCCGGAAACATTCTTCGCGGCACAAGTATTGGCTTGCGCTGGGGCGCGCCGCCTCTCGCCGTTGGGCGCCGGCACATACAGGGGCGCCGGACCACTCCGGCGCCCCCGATGAGCGACTCGCGCGCTAGTTCTTGCCGACGACGTTCAGCAGCTCCACCTCGAAGATCAGGGTGGCGTTGGGCGGGATTACGCCCCCCGCCCCCGAGGCGCCGTAGCCCAGCTCCGGAGGGATCACCAGCAGGCGCCTGCCACCTACCCGCATCCCCTCGACTCCCTGGTCCCAACCGGGGATGACCCGTCCGGCGCCGAGCTGGAACTGGAAAGGCTGCCCGCGGTCCAGCGAGCTGTCGAACTTGCGTCCCTTCTGGCCGCCGTCATCGAGCCAGCCGGTGTAGTGGACGGAGATCTCGTCCCCCGCCAGGGCTTCCGGGCCGCTGCCGGCGGTCAGATCCTCCGTCTTGACCCGCGGCAGATCGACCAGCGTGATCTCGAACCACAAGGTCGAGCCGGGCGGGATGTTGGGGGTGCCCCGCTCTCCGTACCCCAGCTCAGGCGGGATGACCAGCACGCGCTTGCCTCCGGGCTTCATGCCCGGAACACCTTCGACCCAGCCCTGGATCAGACGACCCTGCGCCAGGGCGAAGGTGATCGGCTGGCCCCGCACCTCCGAGCTGTCGAAAGTATCGGCGGGGGCGCCGTTGACGAAGAGGCGGCCGGTGTAGTGGACGGTGACCAGGTCGCCCTCCTGAGCGGCGTCGCCGCTGCCCAGGGTGACATCCTTGATCTTCAGACCGGTCGGGGTGGTCATGTAGTCCTCCTTGCCGGCTGCGTTCGCGGCTTGACCGGAGGTCTGGCCGCCCTTGCCGCAGCCAGCCAGCAGGAGGGACAGCATGAAAGTGGCGAGGAAGAAGCGCGCGCAGGATCGCATGGCGACGGACCTCTGGCTACGGGTGAGCCCGGCGCGGGGCGCGGGCGCGCCGCCGGCGCGTGGTGGATCCGGCGGCCCATGTGAGCGCCTAGACTGTCACCCGCGCCGCGAATGTCAAGGGGGAAGCGCTTGACGGTATGCGGGCAGGCCGCGATACTGCCCGGCGGCGGCCGCGGCCGGCGAGGCCGCCTTCTCGGCACGCTGCTCGGCAAGGTCGTTCATGCCCGCTGCCACCGCCCGCCTGCTCCCCTGGCTTCTGGGCTTCGGCCTGACCGCAAACCTGTACGCGGCGCCGCAGTTGGCGCTGTCGCCGCGGTTGACCGACCTCGTGGGGCTGGCCGCCGTTCCCTGGGTTCTGCTTCGCCTGCTGGCCGGCGGAGTGCCGGCGGCGCCGCTGGCCGGGCTGCTCCTGCTGGCGCTGGCGCCGCTGGGCTGGGCCTTCGTCGCCTGGCCCGCCCGAGACACGGCGACGCTGGCGCAGGCGGCGCGCTGGCTGCTGGCGGCGCCGTGGGCGCTGCTGCTGCTGCGCGCCACCGCGGGCGAGGCGCGGCAGGCCGCCTTCCTGCACGGCCTGCTGTGGGGCGCGGCGGCCAACGTCGCGGTCGTCTTCATGCAAGCGACCGGCCTGGAGCATGTAGCCCGGCGGCTGGGACTGTCGGCGGGAGACGCCTCGTTCACGCACTGGGTCTACCAGGCGGTCCGCATCCCGGGGCTGCACGGCCACCACGCCGCCAGCGCCGCGGTGACCAGTCTGGCGATCCCCGCCGCGCTGCACCTGTACTTCCTGCGCCGCGCCGGCGTCTGGCTGCCGCTGGCGGCGGGCGCGGGCGTTCTGGCCGTGCTGCACCTGACCTCGACGCGCTCGCCGCTGCTGGTGGCTCTGGCCACCTGCGGCGCCTACCTGGTGGCGGCGCGTCAGCCGCGGCGGGCGCTGGCGCTGGCGGCGCCGCTGGCGGTAGGCCTGCTGGCCGCACTGCTGGTGCTGGGCCCTCCCGGCGGGCGGCTGCGATGGCTTGACGCGGTCAGCACCGAGGCGAACGCCAGCGAGCGACTGGCCAGCGGCTGGGCGGCGGCCAGCCTTTCGGCGTCGCATCCGTTGGGGCTAGGGGTGACCCGCGGCGCCACGCAGCTGATGGAGATCAGCAGCATCAACGCCACCCACAACGCCATCCTCCAGGCGACCCTGTTTTTCGGCCTGCCGTTGGGGCTCTGCGTGCTCGCCGGTCTGGCCGGCGCCATGTGGCGCGCGCGGCGCGGACCGGCCGCGCCGCGATGGTTGGAGGGGATGCTGGCCCTGCATCTGGCCGGGCTGTTCCTGTTCGAGGAACATCTGAACAACCCGACCTTCGTCATCCTGGCCTGCTGGATCTTCGCCTCCTGGCTGGCGGGCGGCGCCGGGGCGGGCGGCGCCGGGGCGGAGGCCGTCGCGACATCGCCCGACCGCGGCGAACCTCAGCGCTGACGCCTGGCCCACGGCAGCAGCAGCGGCAGCGCCACCGCGCCGTAGGCGACGCCCCCCAGCGCCACGAGCGCCGGCAGCGGCCAGGCCGACCCCAGCCGCAGGGCCGCGGCCATGAGCCCGCACCCCAGCAGCGAGAACGCGAAGGGGCGCAGCAGAGCTCGCCCGCAGAGCCGGCGGCAGGTCCAGGCGGTGCCGGCCAGCAGCGTGGCGTGCGCGATCAGCATCCCCCAGCTCGCCCCCGGCGCGCCCCAGCGGCTGGCCAGCAGCAGCACCGCCGCCGCCGCCACCGCCGCGCTGATCCCCAGCGGCGCCAGCAGGACGCGCTGCCGGTCGCTGGCCAGCAAGGTGTTGCCGAAGAACTGGCCCAGCGCCAACAGCACGTACGACACGCTCAGCACCTGGAACACCCTGCCCGCGTCGGCGAAGCTCGCGCCGTAGAGCAGCTGCATCAGCCGCGGCCCCACCATCCAGCCACCCACCGCCACCGGCAGAAAGCCGGCCGCCGCCAGGCCGAGGTACAGGGTGAAGCGGCGCCGGAACTGCTCCTCCGATTCCCGCCAGAGGCGCGACAGCCGGGGCAGCAGGGCCCCCCAAAGCACCTCCACCGCCACGGGCAGCACGAAGATGATCTTCGCCGCCGCCGCGTAGCCGCCCACGACCTCGGGCAGAGCGACCACGCCGAGCAGCAGCAGGTCGATGTTCAGAATGGCGCGCATGATGATCAGTCCGGCGCCGATCGCTCCGGCGGCGCGCAGGCGCCGGGCCAATTCGCCGCGCCCGCGCCAGGTCGGCAGCACGGCGCCTCCCAACCAGCCGCGCACGCGCCACGCCAGAAGCGTGGCGCTCAATGTCCAGGAGACCAGGAACAGCAACGGCACCCAGCGCGCGGCCGGCCAGCCGGCCGCTCCGTCCAGGCAGCGCAGCAGCAGCAGGATGAGCACGGCGTAGACCAGGCTGCGCGCGGTGCGCGAGATCCCCACCCACGGCATCCGCTCCAGGCCGGTCGCCAGCCATTCCAGCGTGAAGACCTGGGGCACGATGGTCAGCAGGTAGAGCAGGAAGATCGCCGGATCGGCGCGGAAGAACGGCAGCAGCGGCAGCACAAGCGCGCCCGCCGCCAGCGCCGCCGCGCCCAGCAGCGCCAGCAGCCCCACGTGCAGGCGAGCGTAGGCCAGCGCCCGCGCCGGGGAGTCCAGGCGCGCCACCTCGCGGATGCCGAGCGCGTACAGCCCCCACTCAGCCGCCAGCAGGGCGTAGGCCGAGAAGGCGACCCCGAGCTGCAGTACCCCGAACCAGTGCGACCCAACGGTGCGCGCGACGTGCACGAGCGCCGCGACGCTCAACAGCATCGTGACGACCTGGGCGGCGGCCAGGATGCCCAGGTTGCCCAGAACGCCGCGCCGGCCGTTCATGGCGTGCCGGTGGTCTCAACCCCCGCGGGCGCGGGGGGCGAAGATGGCGTCGCGGTGTCGCGCGACGTAGTCCCAGACGAAGGCCAGACCCACCGCGCCCAGCAGCGCCAGGCCGGTCAAGATGCCCACGGCGCGCAGCTTTCGCGGCCGCACCGGCCGTTCCGAGACCTGCACGTGGCCGACCCGTTCCATGGGAGCCAGGGCCGCCAGCTGCACCTGCTTCTCGCGGATCAGATTGTCGACTTCCTCGAGCTGGACCGGCAATCGCTGGTCCCGCTCCAGCCGCAGGTTCTCGATGTCGCGGTGCAGCGCGACCATGCGGTTGGGGATCTCGATGCGCTTGCGCAGCTGCAACCCCTCGATGGCCAGCGAATCTACCATCAATTGCTGGCGCAGGCTGTCGGCCATGACCAGACTGCGGGTCAGCTGCTCCTGCAGAGCGGCGCGGCCACGCACCGCCTCGTTGAGCGATTGAGCGACACTGCCGCGCAGCGCCGGCAGCAGCCAGCTTGGCGCACCCGCCGCCGCGCCTGCCCCGCCGCCGTTTTCGCCGGCCGCGTCCGATCTCTCGGCCTCGCGCCGCAGGCGGACGATGGCATCTTCCAGCTCGGCGATCCCGCCGCGCAAGGAGCCGGCCTCGTCCGCCAGCGAAACCAGCCCGCGCCGGCTGCGGCGGCTCTGCCCCTCGATCCTCTCCATTTCCAGATCGACGCGCGCCAGATCGGTGATCGCCTGGCTCGACTCGGCCACCGCGGCGCCGATGTCCAGATCGAGCCCCAGCCGCCGGTTCTCGATGTTGCGGCGCTGTGTCCGCAGCCCCGCGACCTGCACCTCCAGACCGCGCGCGGTCAGCTGCAGCTGGTTGGAGACCGTGTCGGCCTGCGCGTAGGCGTTGAAGGCGGCGACGGCGGCGTGCAGAATCGTCTCGGCCTGCCGCGGATCGGCGTCGAGCGTTCGCAGGGTGATGATGTTGCCGCCCTGGATGCCCTGCAGGCCCTGGGGGATGAACTCGGCGCGGATGATCGGATAGCGGTCCGGCCCCCAACCGAGCTGCCGCCGCAGCTCGGGCAGGTACATCCCGCTCTGGAACCAGGTGGTGATGTCCTTCAGCCGCCAATCGCGCACCGGTCCGCCTTCAGGGGTGAAGGCGGTGATGCCCGGCCGCACGTGCGCCGTCGCGCGATACAGCGGCGTGACCACCAGGCCGTAGACCACGCCCGCCAGCAGCCCGCACAAGGTCAGGCCGGCGACCAGCAGCCGGCGGCGCCACAGCACATTCAGCAGATCCGCCAAGTTGACGCTCTCGGCATCCGGGCGCTGATCCTTCACGCGTGCCACCTCCAGGCGCGGCGTCCCGCCATCGGTCACAGCATCTTCCTGAATTCCGCCTCGGATTCGGCCAGCACCCGCGCGTGCAACGACCCGCCGTGCGCGTCCATGGTCACCACGGCCGGGAAGCGCTCCACCTGAAACTCCCAGATGGCCTCGGGCGACCCGAACTTCTCCAGCAGGTGCACGCCGGGCACGGCCACGACCCTTTCGGCCAGCACCTGGGCGGCACCGCCGATGGCGTGCAGATAGACCGCGCCGACCTCGCGGCAGGCGGCCAGGGTCTTCTGGCCCATGCCGCCCTTGCCGATCACGCCCCGCAGCCGGAAGCGGCGCATCAGGTCGCCCTGGTACGGCTCCTCGCGGATCGACGTCGTCGGGCCGGCCGCTTTGACCACCCAGCGGCCGCCTTCGTGCACCACCACCGGACCGCAGTGGTAGATGATACCGTCGCGCAGATCGACCGGCGGCTCATTGCCCTCGTGCAGATACTTGTGCACCGCGTCGCGACCGGTGCGGATCAAGCCGGTGATCTCGACCATGTCGCCGACCTTGAGCGCGCGGATCTTCTCTTCGGTGAACGGAGCCTGCAGCAGCATGACCTTCTCCTCCCGCGGCCGCTACTGGTCGTACAACCAGCGCGCGCTCTTGCCCGAGGCCGGAAGTTGGAAACCGTTGCGCCGATACGCCCAGCACATGTAGGAGACCGAGACGAAGAACGACGCCGGCAGACGGTTGCGATGCGTGATCTTGACCCCCAGCAGCGTGGTCGCCCCGCCGAACCCCATCGGACCGATCTGCAGGCGGTTGGCCTGGGCGAGCACCTGCTTCTCCAGCCTGGCCAGACGAGGATCGGGGCTGAGGTCGTCGAGCGGCCGGAAGAACTCCTCTTTCGAGGCGGCGTAGCCGCTGGAGCGGTCGCCCCCGATGCAGACGCCCAGCACGCCCGGCCCGCACCCCTTGCCCTGCGCCTTGAACACGGCGTCGAGCAGACAGCGCCGCACCCCCTCGAGATCGCGGCCGGCGCCCAGCACCGTGTCGGGCAGGGCGTACTGGATGCCGACGTTCTCGCAGCCGCCGCCCTTGAGCAGCATGCGCACGGCGAGGGCGCGCCCCTTGGCGGCATGGAAATGGTACACCGGACTGCCCGGGCCCAGGTTGTTGCCGGAATTCTTGCCGGTCAGGGAGTCGACGCTGTTCTGCCTCAGGTAGCCCCGCGCCGTCGCCTCGACCACAGCCTTGTCGAAGGCCCGGCGGAATTCCTCCTCGCCGATCCAATCGGGACGATCGACATGGCAGATGATGGTGCCGGTGTCCTGGCACAGCGGCTGCGATTTCTCGCGCGCCAGCTTGATGTTGTCCAGGACCACTCCCAGCGCGTACTTGGCGGTCGAATCCTTGCGTTCCTTGCGCCATCCCTTCTCGATGGCGCGCGTCACGTCCGGCGGCAGTTCGGCCGAGGTGCGACGGATCAGCTCCAGCAGATGCTTGTGCAGAACCCTGCCTTCCATTGGATCGGCTCCTTTGCCAGGTCTACCGGCCCGCGGCCCGCGCGGACACGGCCGGCAGGGATAGTAGCGGCCGGCGCCGGGCAGGTCAAAGGAGGATCGCGGCGAGGAGGATCGCGGCGAGGCCCGCGGCGACGCCGAGACGACCGCGCGTCTCAGCCGGCGCCGCACAGCAGCGTGATCAGCGCGGCCTCGATCGTCTCAAACAGGGCGGCGCCGCCATCCTCGGCTGGAGTCGGCGCCGCCTGCGACCATCGTTTCCAGGGATGGGCGACGACCACCACCGGCAAGCCGGCCGCGCGGGCAGCCGTCGCTGCCGGGCGGGAGCCGACCTTGTTGACGATGGCGCCATCCGGAAGCACCGCGTCCGCCCCCAAGAGCAACGCCGCAGCGGCCGCAGCGGCCGGCCCGCGGCTCGCCGCCGGCTGCGCCCCCGCCCCCGACCCGGCCGCGCGCAAGCGGGCCAAGAACTCTCCATCGGGCATCAACGTCGTGTCCGCTCCCAGCGCCGCCAGCCGGCTCGCCTGCGCGCATCCCTCGCCTCCGGGCTCCGACGCGGCCACCACCCAGCGGCGGCGCGGCAACCGGCGCGCCACCTCCTCGACCGATGAGCTGCGGCTGAGGGTGAAGATGATTTCGCGATCCGCCAGCGCCGCCGCCGCCGCTCCGGCCGCGGCGGCGGCCGCGGCGGCATGCTCCTGGCGCCAGGCGCTCACCACGGCGCGCGGACCCTCGGCGACGCAGCCGGGTCCACCGGCGCCGCCGGGTCCGCCGGCGGCAGCGAGGTCACCGGCCGCGGCGGGAGGGCCGGCGGCGGAATCGCCGGCCGCAGAGGCTTGCGCCGCCGCCCGCCGCGACACCTCGCTCAGAGGCGCCAAATCAGGCTGAGCAACGCAAACCCTCGCGCTGGCGGCCGCGGCCGCTCGCCAGCCCGCCCCCTCGGCCAGGGCTGCGACCAGGTCGAGCAATCGTTCGGTCAGGGTCGACGCGCCGTGTTCGCGGTCGGCGGACAGCGCCTGCTCCATCGCGGCGGGGTCGGCCATGCGCCGGAACGCCTCGCCCAGTCCCGGCACGGTCCGCAGGCGGCCGAATTCCGCGGGCGCCACCCACCTCGCCTCGCTGTTCTCCCAGTTGAGGATCACATGCGGGGGCTCGTCGCCGCGCCACGCGAACAGGAAAGGATGCACAAGCCATCCGCCCGCGCCCCGCGCGGGCGCCACGCGCAGCGGCAATCCCTCGGCCAGCAGCTCCAGCCGCGCCGCGGGCAGCGCCGTCTCCTCCTCGATCTCCAGCAGCGCCTGCGCCAACGGCTCGCGCTCCAGGCCGCCGCTGACCGCCGACCACCAGCCGGGAAAAGTGCTGACGCCGGCGGCGCGCCGCAGCAGCAGCACCAGGCCGCGCCAGCGCACGAACGCCGTGACAACCGGAAACCGCGCGTCGGCAGCGTTCATGATCGAACCGCCTCGGTGTGTCTCGCCGCCGGCCGTGGCCCTGACCCTTCCGGGAATGATACTCGTGGCGCTCGGCGGGACATGCGATGGCGCGGCCCGCGCCATCAAAGTGATCGCTACCCCCTCCAGGGCCACGCTCCGCCGCGCACCCACCACGGATCCGCCTCAACTGCCCGGCCGCCCGAACCTTGGCCGCCGCCTCAACGGCCATGGCAGCGCCGGCGCGACGACGGTAGCCGGTGGGAGCCTCCTTTGACGAGCGGTGCGGTCGCATTGTACACTGCCTGGCCAGAGGTGGCCCATGAAGTATCTGCTGCTCGGCGCGGGCCTGCAGGGCACCGCCATCGCCTTCGATCTGTTGCGCCAGGCCGACGACACCACGCTGCTGACCGTCTGCGATGCCGACCCCGGCGCCCTGGCGCGATTGCGCGCCCGCCTTCCGGATGACCGCCTGCGCATCGCGGCCGGAGATGTCGGCGATCCGGCGTTCCTGACCCCGCTGCTGGCGGACGCCTCGACGGTGATCAGCGCCGTGAACTACTGGTTCAACCTGGAGCTGACACAGCTGGCCATAGCCCATGGCCGCCATTTTCTGGACTTGGGGGGCAACATCCACGTCGTCGAGCGGCAGCTGGCGCTCGACGGCGAGGCGCGGGCGGCCGGCATCACTGTGGTCCCTGACTGCGGTCTCGCGCCAGGCATGGCGACGCTGCTGGCCTACCATCTCCAGACGCCTTTCGAAGCGGTCGAGAGCCTGCGGGTGCGCGTGGGCGGTTTGCCGCAGGATCCGCGCCCGCCGCTCGGTTACAGGTTGCTGTTCGCGGTGCAGGGCCTGATCAACGAGTACATCGAACCGGCGGTGGTCGTGCGCGACGGCGTGCGTCGCGAGGTGGCTTCGCTGGCCGACGTCGAGGAGCTGGAGTTCCCGCCGCCATTCGGCCGGCTGGAGGCGTTCAACACCTCGGGCGGCATCTCGACGCTGCCGCTGACGCTGGCGGGGCGCGTGCGCGAGATGGACTACAAGACGATCCGATATCCCGGCCACTGCGAGCGCTTCCGGGTGCTCGTCGATCTGGGCCTGTGCGCGTCGGAGCCGGTGGAGTTCGGCGGGGGCCGGTTCGCGCCGCGCGACTTCCTCGGCGAAAGGCTGGAGCGGGCGCTGGGATACGCCGATCGCGATTGGGCGCTGGTGCTGATAGAGGTCGAGGGACGGCTGGGCGGGCGCCGCCAGCGGCGCTCGTTGCGCCTGATCGACGCCTACGACGCCACCAATGGCATCTCCGCGATGATGCGCACCACCGGCTACCCGGCGGCCATCATCGCTCGGATGCTGGCCAGCGGCGCGATCGCGCGGCGCGGCGTGCAGCCGCAGGAGCTGGCGGTGCCGGGCGAGACCATGCTGGCGGAGCTGCGCGCGCGCGGCATCCGCCCCGACATCTTCGACACTCCGCTGGAGTAGGCCGGTGGAGACCACGAAGGCAGGCAGCGCACGACGCTCGCGGGCCCGGCCCTGGCTGGCGGCGCTGCTGGCCTGCGCAGCGCTGGCGATCCACGCGCTGTGGTTCCGGTGCGAGAGCGACGACGCCTACATCAGCTTCCGCTACGCGCGCAACCTGCTGGCTGGGCATGGCCTCGTTTTCAACCCCGGTGAGGCGGTCGAGGGTTACTCGAATCTGCTCTGGGTGCTGCTCTGCTCCGCCGGCATGGCCGCCGGCCTGCCGGCCCTGCTCTGGGCGCGCCTGATGGGGCTGGCGGCCGCAGCCGGCACGCTGTTGCTGCTGCCGGGATCGGCCGCCCGGCTGCGCGCGCCAGGTTCGCCGCCGCAGCCGGCGGCCGCCTGGCTGCTGGCGGCCTGCGGTCCCTGGGCGTGCTGGAGCCTCGGCGGTCTGGAGACGGCGCTCTTCGGCCTGCTGCTCGTGCTGGCCTGGCGTGCGGCGCTGGAGCGCCGGCCCCTGGCCGCCGGCGCCTGGGGCGTGCCGCTGCTGCTGGCGCGGCCAGAAGGGCCGGGCCTGGCGCTGGCGCTGGCGGTGTGGGCGGGGCTGCCGGGCGGTCGCGGCGGCGGCGCCGTGTCTGGCCATGGCGCCGCGGCGCAGGCTTCTGGCGCCGCGGTCGCGCTCGCGAACGCCGCGGCTGCGCGGCGCTGGTCAGGCATCGCCGTCGTCCTGGCCGCAACCGCGCTGCATCTGCTGTGGCGACATTCGACGTACGGCGACTGGTTGCCCAACACCTACTACGCCAAGACCGGCGACCTGGCAGGCCAGCTGCGGACCGGCCTGCCGTACGCCGGCCGCTTCCTGCTGGCCTTCGCGCTGCCGTCGGCGGCGGTGCTGGGCTGGCGGGCGGCGCGCGGCGGCGAGGCGGCGCGGGCGGCCTGGCACGCGCTCGACCTGCGCCTGACGATCCTGTTGCTGGGCGGGTGGACCGCCTACGCCGCCGCCATCGGCGGCGACATGCTGGGGATGTATCGCTTTTTCGCCCCCGTGTTGCCGCTGTTTGCGGCCGCATGCGCGGCACTGCTGGCGGCCGGCCGCACGCGCGCGCGGTGGCCGTTGGTCGCGCTGCTCTGCCTGCTGCTGCTGCCCGCCTCGCTGGCGGGCAAGGAACGGCGCATCGTGACGGCCCACCTGAGCCAGGCGAACCTGGGCGGCTGGAAGCTGGCGGCCGAAGGGTTGGCCGCGCAGTTGCCGGCCGGCACGACGATCGCGCTCGGGCCGGTCGGTTACATCCCCTACCGGACCGGCTTCGTGACCTACGACCTGCTGGGACTGACCGACCGGCACATCGCGCGGCGCAAGATGAGATTCCAGCAAGGCTACGCCGGCCACGAGAAGCACGACGGCGCCCACATCCTCGGCCGGCGGCCCGACTACCTGCTGCTGGGCAACGTCGACGTCACCCAGCAGCCGCGGCGATCGCCCATGCGCCCCTTCGCGCGCGAGCTGGACATCTTCCAGCACCCGATCTTCCACGCGGAATACGTGCCGGTCTTCCTGCCCCTGCCGGGCGGCAAGTACCTGAACTGCTTCGTGCGGCGGGACCTGGCGCCAGCACAATAAGACGGCACGCCCGGCGGCGCCCGGTCGCGTCCCCCGGCAAACCGACCTGCGAGTTCACCGGCCGCGCGCGGACGCGCGCCGCGTCTAGCGCTCCCCCACGCCGCGCAGGCGGTCCCTGTGCACCATGAAGCTGAGCATCTTCAGCTTGATGTAGTCGCCGTCGTAGAAGTAGTAGCCCTTGTGCTTGCCCAGGCGCGAGCTGCGGTTGCTATCCTTAGATCAGGAACCAGTCGCGCCCGCCGTGCCGCAGATAGCCGACCACGTGCACGCCGTGGTCGTCGCCGGTGGTGCCGTTGGCGATGCGCAGCTCGCGGCTGGCCTGGTCGATGTGCGCGGACGGAATGTCCCAGGCGGGGATGACCGCGGCGTCTTCCATGCCGTCCATGCCCGGCTCGCTGACGTCGCCGCCGATCGAGACCGTGTAGCCGGCCCGCACCGCCTCCTTGATCGTGCGGTAGAAATCGTCCAGCGGGACGTTCAGGTAGTCGTCCCTGCGGCGCCAGTTGTCGGTCACGTCGAGCAGCGCGCCCGGTCCGAACGGCTGTTTCAGGGTGGAGACGACGCCCACGTAGGCGTCCAGATCGAGCGCCAGCGTCTCGGCCAGGAATCGCGGCGGGGTCCACTCGCGGCCCTCGAAGGTGAAGCGGTCGGGCGGCGGACCGAGGTGGCGGTCGAGAATCGACCTGACGTAGGCCAGGTTCTGCTGCTCGTCCCAGTAGCCGTGCTGCTTGACCCACTCGAGGTAGCGGCTGATCTCGCGCTGCAGCGGCTGGTGATCGTGGCGTCCGTCCGGCAGCGGGCAGCCGGCGTAGGCCTCGGCCGGCACGGCGCCGTAGAGACGGAAGACCTCGATCGTGCCGTGGTCCTGCGAGCCTTCGAGCACCGGCGAATGGCCGTACTCGCGCACGAAACGTCGCGCCTTCTCGACGTACTCCCAGTAGACAACCCACATCTCCGACAGCTTGATCCGCCGGCCGGTCAGGCGCGCCACCTCTGATTCGAAGAACGAGGTCGAGCAGAACGACCAGCAGGTTCCGGTCATGTACTGCGGCACCGGCGGGAAGTGGAAGGCGGCCGGGAACGCCTCGGGGCCGGCCGGCTTCTGGATGCCGCGCCAGTCGAGGCGCAGGGCGACCGCCTCGTCCTTCTCGCGCTTTTTCTGCGCCGCGTGGCGCGCGTCGACGGCAGCCCGCAGCGAATCGCGCGCCGCCTGCAAGGAATCGCGCACGGCCTCGATTTCCTCGAGCACGGGATACTTGTATGCCGGCTTGTAGACGGGGCCGCCCGGTCGGGCGGCGGCGGCGCGGCTGGCGGAGCCGGCGGCGGCGGACGAGGCGCTGGCGATTGCGGCGGCCAGCGAGGCGGCCACGGCCGCCAGCATGATCAGGCGTGACATCGGCATCCTCCCAGGGCCATCAGGCCGAGGTCCTCGGAACAGGGCCGTCAGGACAGGTCGCTCAGCGCGCTCCTGAAGAACAGCCCCACGATCAGCAGGTTCACCAGAAAGCCGATCAGGCAGACGAGCAGCGCGCGGCCGGTTCCCCGGTAGTCGAGAGCCTGCCTGACCGCCACGATCATGGCCGCCAGCATCCAGATCTGGGCGACGAATTGAATGACGATTCCCAACAAGGGGATGAACCCCAGCACGCGCAGCACGCCCGGCGAGGCGCTGAAGCCGATCGTGCGCATCAGTTGTCCCAGATCGGCCTGCGTCTTTTCCTCTGGCAGCAGCTTCGCTCCGATCAGGTAGACCAGGAGCGACCAGAAGAGCCAGCCCAACAGAGCACCCACCATGACCGCCAGGAAGCCGGGGCTGCCCTCGCCGCCCGCGCCCCCGACGCCGGCGGCCAGGCTGGAGATCAGCACCACGGCCATCGCCTGCCCCATGGCGCCGCGGTCGGCCTCGACCTCCTCGTACAGGGCCGGTTCGAGCCGGGCGGCCCGCACCATGCGGTTGATGATCTGCGACATCGAACTCCTCCTTTCAGGGGCCGGCGCCCTTCGGCGCGCTCGCCGGCCGGCGCCCCGCCCGATTGTGCCGTCCGGGCGCGCCGCGGTCAAGAAAGGGCGGCGCGCCCGGACGGGCGGGACGCAACGCGGGCGATCGCGAGCCGCCCGGCGACGTCCGACGCCGCGACGCAGCTCGTTCGCCCGGTGAACGACCGTAACTAGATGCATCAATATAAATTACAAGAAAGCGGCCAGTATTCAGCCACCCGGTTCGCGGCACGGGTTGCGCGCCCGATGGCGCCGACATCCCGTTTTCCCCCGGGCCCGCCGGGTGGTATTCTTGACCCGACGCCCCCTATCGCAGGAGACCGCCATGAGCGCTGTCATGCCGCTGGCCGATTTCCAGGCCCACATCCGCCGGGGCCTGCCGGACGAGATTCCGGAGATGCCGCCCGAGGCGCCGGGCATCAGCCACGCGCCGCGGCGGCCGCTCAACCTGACGCCCGCCGAACGCGAACTGGCTCTGCGCAACGCCCTGCGCTATTTCCCGCCCCGGCTGCACGACCGCCTGGCGCCGGAGTTCGCGCGCGAGCTGCGCCAGGACGGACGCATCTGCATGCGGCGCTACCGCCCCCCCTATCCGATGCACGCGCGGCCGTTGGGCGAGTATCCGGCGCGCTGCGCGGCGGCCGCGGCCATCATGCTGATGATCCAGAACAACCTGGACCCGGCGGTGGCGCAGCACCCGTACGAGCTGATCACCTACGGCGGCAACGGCACGGTCTTCCAGAACTGGGCGCAGTATCTGCTGGCGATGCGCTACCTGTCCGAACTGACCGAGGAGCAGACCCTGGTCGTCTACTCGGGCCATCCGCTCGGCCTGTTCCCTTCGCATCCCGACGCGCCGCGCGTGGTCGTGACCAACGGCATGGTCGTGCCCAACTACAGCACGGGCGAGGACTACATCCGGATGTCGGCTCTGGGGGTGACCAGCTACGGCCAGATGACCGCCGGCAGCTACATGTACATCGGGCCGCAAGGCATCGTGCACGGCACGGCCATCACCATCCTCAACGCGGGCCGGCTCTACCTGGGCGCGGCGGGCGAGGAGGGGCTGGCGGGCCGGCTCTACGTCGCCTCGGGTCTGGGCGGGATGAGCGGCGCCCAGGCCAAGGCGGCCGTGATCGCCGGCGCGGTCGCGGTCATCGCCGAGATCAATCCGGCGGCCGTCGCCAAGCGCCACGCCCAGGGCTGGGTCGACGAGGTCGAGGCCGATCTGGACACGCTGCTGCGGCGGATCGAGCGCGCGCGGCGGGAGCGGCGGCCGGTGTCGATCGCCTACCAGGGCAACGTGGTCGACCTGTGGGAACGGCTGCAGGCGGCCGACGCGGCGGTCGACCTGGGCAGCGATCAGACCAGCCTGCACATGCCCTACACCGGCGGCTACTACCCCGTCGGGCTGACGTTGGACGAGGCCAACCGCCTGCTGGCTGCCGATCCTCCCGCCTTCAAGGCGCGGGTGCAAGAATCGCTGCGACGGCAGGTCGCGGCCATCAACGCCCTGACCGCGCGCGGCATGCACTTCTGGGACTACGGCAACGCCTTTCTGCTGGAGGCGGCGCGCGCGGGCGCCGAGGTCAAGCGGCCCGACGGCGGCTTCCGCTACCCCTCGTACGTCGAGCACATCATGGGACCGCTCTGCTTCGACCACGGCTTCGGCCCGTTCCGCTGGGTCTGCACCAGCGGCGATCCCACGGACCTGGCGACGACCGACGCCCTGGCCGCCGAGGCGATCGCCGCGCTGGCCGAGGCCGCGCCCCCCGACACGCGCCAGCAGTATCTGGACAACCTGCGCTGGATCCGCCAGGCGGGTGCCAACCGTCTGGTGGTCGGCTCGCAGGCGCGCATCCTCTACGCCGACGAGGAGGGGCGCCGGCGGCTGGCCGCCGCCTTCAACGCCGCCATCCGCGAGGGCCGGCTGCGCGGGCCGGTGGTGCTGGGACGCGACCACCACGACGTCTCGGGCACCGATTCGCCCTACCGCGAGACCGCCAACATCTACGACGGTTCCAGCTTCTGCGCCGACATGGCGGTGCACAACGTGATCGGCGACGGCTTCCGCGGCGCCACCTGGGTCAGCCTGCACAACGGCGGCGGCGTGGGGTGGGGCGAGGCCCTCAACGGCGGCTTCGGCCTGGTGCTCGACGGCAGCGAGGCCGCCGACCGCCGCCTGCACGCCATGCTCGCCTGGGACGTCAACAACGGCATCGCCCGGCGCGCCTGGGCCCGCAACCACGGCGCCGAGTCGGCAGCTCGCCGCGCCATGCAGCGCGAACCGCGGCTGCGGGTGACGCTGCCCGCGCACGCCGACGACGATCTGGTGCGCGCGGCGGTGCGCGAAGCCTTCGGCGCCTGAGCCTGCCCCACCACGAACGCACGCCCGCGGCCCGCGCCGCCGGCCGGAGGACGATGACGCCGCAGCCCGAACCCCTCAGCCGCCCTCGCGTGGCCGCCATCGACCAGATCCTGGGCCGCCCCTTCCCCGTGCTGGACGACGGCTTCGTGCGCGTGATCGATTACCTGGGCGACGACGCCGCCATCGTGCAGGCCGCGCGCGTCTCCTACGGCGCAGGCACCAGGCAGGTGAGCGACGACCGGGGTCTGATCCGCTATCTGATGCGCCACCGCCACACCACGCCGTTCGAGATGTGCGAGCTGAAGCTGCACGTGCGCGTGCCGATGGACGCCTGGCGGCAGTGGATCCGCCACCGCACCGCCTCGGTGAACGAGTACAGCACGCGCTATTCGGTGGCCATCGACGCCGCACAGCGCACCCCGCCCGACGGCTGGCGCGCGCAGGCCGAGGGCAACCGGCAGGGCAGCGGCGCCGGCCTGCCGGCGGCGGAGGGGGCCGAGCTGTCGCGGCGCGAGGCGGAGCTGCAGGCGGCCGCCCGCGAGGTCTACCGCGAGCGTCTGGCGCGCGGCGTGGCGCGCGAGCAGGCGCGCAAGGAGCTGCCGCTGTCGACCTACACCGAGGCCTACTGGAAGATCGACCTGCACAACCTGCTGCACTTCCTCGCTCTGCGTCTGGACATCCACGCCCAGGCCGAGATCCGCGCCTACGCCCGGGTCATCGGCGACGAGATCGTCGCCCGCTGGACGCCGCTGGCCTGGGAGGCGTTCGGCGACTACCGCCTGGGCGCGCTCCAGCTGTCGCGTCTGGAGACGCGGATCGCCGCCGCGCTGAGCCGCGGCCAGCCGGAGGCGGCGTTGGCGGCGGCAGGGGAGGCCGGCTGGCTGGCGCGCGCCGCCGACGGCGCGCTCAAGCGCCACCGCGAGCGAGACGAGTGCGAACAGAAGCTGGCGCGCCTGGGCTTGCCCTGTCCCTGGACGGCCGGCGGCGATCGGACGCCCGGCCGGGAGGCCTCCGCGTAGACGCTGCCAGCCGATGGATGGACCATGCCGACCAACGTCTCGCCCGAGTACAAGAAGGCCCAGGAGCAGTACCGCAAGGCGCGCGAGCCGGCCGAGCGGCTGCGCTGGCTGCGCGAGATGCTGTCGACGATCCCCAAGCACAAGGGGACCGAGCACGTCCAGGCCGACATCAAGACCAAGATCAAGGAGCTGACCGACGAGCTGGCCGGCCCGCGCAAGGGGGCGGCGCGCACCGGACCGGTGCAGGCCATCCGGCCCGAGGGGGCGGCGCAGATCGCCCTGATCGGCCCGCCCAACGCCGGCAAGTCGAGCCTGCACCGCGCCCTGACCGGCTCGCGCGCCGAGGTCGGCCCCTACCCCTTCACGACCCAGACGCCGCTGCCCGGCATCTTCAGGCACGAGGACGTGCCGCTGCAGCTGATCGACCTGCCGCCGGTGTCGGCGGACTTCCTGGAGCCGTGGATGTACAACGCGCTGCAGCCGGCGCACGCGGCGCTGCTGGCGGTCGACCTGCACGAGGCGGGCTGCGCCGAGCACGTGGTCGCCATCCGCGCGCGCCTGGCGCAGAGGCGCATCACCCTGACCGACGACTGGCGCGGCCGGCTGCCGCCCGGCCTGATCCCCGACGACTGGACGCCCGCCGGCGAAGCGCCGGCGCCGGGGGCTGACACCCCCCCACCCCCCGCGCCCGCCGGCGAAGAAGAAGAGCTGGAGGATCCCTTCCGCGTCGTGCTGCCGACGCTGCTGCTGGCCACCAAGGTCGACCTGGGCTTCGACCCGGAGGAGCTGGCGGTGCTGCAGGAGCTGGCCGGCACCGCCTTCCCGGCGCTGGCCGTCTCGGCCGAGTCCGGAGCCGGGCTGCAGCGCCTCGGGCTGTTGCTCGTGCGCGGCCTGACGATCGTGCG
Source organism: uncultured Fibrobacteraceae bacterium (assembly GCA_964461255.1). Classification (GTDB taxonomy): domain Bacteria; phylum Krumholzibacteriota; class Krumholzibacteriia; order LZORAL124-64-63; family LZORAL124-64-63; genus CAYWTR01. Next base: position 35,508 of record CAYWTR010000026.1, read on the forward strand.
CGTCTACACCAAGGCGCCGGGCAAGCCGCCCGACCACGACCGCCCCTACACCCTCTTCGCCGGCGACACCGTGGAGGACCTGGCCCGCCTGATCCACCGCGACCTGGCGGCCGCCTTCAAGTTCGCCCGCGTCTGGGGCCGCAGCGTCAAGTTCGACGGCCAGCAGGTCGGCCGCGACCACCCCCTCGGCGAAGGCGACGTGGTCGAGATCCGGGATTGAGCAGGGCGGCGATCGGCAGACCATGAGAACAACGTTCGCATGGCTGCGTTTTTCGCGCCGCAGCTCATCTATCGTGCGAACGCGTGGTCATCATTGATTTGGGAGTGCAGATGACGCTCGCGGCAATGACTCATAGCACCCTGATCTGTTCGAAGCGCGAGGACACCAGGCTGCGATCGTGCCTGCTAAGCGCCCTCTGGTCACGCTGGTATTCCGCACTCTTGATGCCGTCAAGCGCCTGCAGACATCGTCGCCAGACGGGCCGCAGCCCCAGTCCGATCAGGCGCAAGAGCGCTTCCAGGCGCTGACCAATGTCCTCGAAATCCTCCTTGAAACGCTCCGGCCCCAGGGCCAGGCGCCCAATTCCGGCCAAACCTGCGTATTTCTCGAAAACGTCGGCTTTCGGCATAAGCATGTTGTGGATGAAAACTGGGCGCTCATGCAGCAGCAGGTTTCTATATTGCTTGAGAAGACGACGGATGGCGAAGAACGCATCCAGATTTGGAACCCGTTTATCTTTGCGAAGGCATACCGGCGCTTTCTTGCCCCATTGAGCCGGATCAGAGTATTGGATGTCGAAAGCCCGGCTGCATCTGTAATATTCCAAGACGATATTGGTGCTGTGCGCGAACCACAGCGCTGCATCGATGGTTGAGACGGAATGGGCAAAGAAGGCGTAAATGGAATCTGTAAGAGTCGGGAACTGACGCCGCGCCGAGGAGCCCTTCTCTTTGAGAGCCGCACACCTTGCAAGCCACTGATTGCACAGGACAAGATGATAGGCTGCCGTGTAATGGGCGTTGGCCAGATCGAGAAGCCGGTCGGCGAGGTTTGGGCGCAGAAAGTAGTGGTCGGGATCGTAGATACGGAAGGTCAGCGGCACAATATGCCGTTGCCATATCGACTCGTATTCCGGCAGCAGGCGGCTGAGCGTGTCCGCCCACTTCTGTTCCATGCTATCGCCATGTTTGGAGAGTTTCCATTGCGCGGGATCGAAAGGCTGGGGTGAATCGGGCAAGCGGACTTCCATGAGCACTCCCCCATTCGCTGCAGGGACCCGCTGGCGCCACACTCCGGCTTTGAACGTCTGGCGCCGCTACAACAGGCCTCCCCCCCCCTCCACCGCCTCCGCCATGCGGTCCCAGGAGTACTTCCATTTCTCCTGGGCGACGGCGGCGGCGAAGGCGGGGGCGCGGTTCTCGGCGAAGAAACGGATGATTGCGCGCGCCAGCGCGGCGGGGTCCGCCGGCGGCACGAGGAAGCCGGTCTCGCCGTCGCGCACGACCTCGGGCAGCCCGCCCACGGCCGTCGTGACCACCGGCTTGTCGTAGTTGTAGGCGATCTGCACGATGCCGCTCTGGGTGGCCGAGACGTACGGCAGGACCACCAGGTCGGCGGCCATGAAGTAGGCTTCCACGGTCTGGTCGGGCACGAAACCGTCGACGATCTGGACGATGTCGGCGGCGCCGCCGGCGCGCAGGCGCTGGAAGTAAGGTTCGGCGGGGCCGTAGATGTCGCCGACGATCAGCACCTTGATGCCGGCGCCGAAGTGCTGCTTGAGCGGCGGCGCGGCGTCGATCAGGTGCATGACACCCTTGTAAGGTTTGATGAAGCCGAAGAACAGCACCAGCGGCAGGCCGGCGGGCAGGTCCAGCTGCGCGCGCGCCTCGGCCGGCGTGGGGCGCGGACGCCCAGGCGCGCTGAAATCGTACACCGGGTGCGGGCAGAGCAGGACCCGGGCGCGCGCCGCCTCGGGCACGACCGCCAGCAGGTCGCGCCGCACCTGCTCCGACTGGGCGATCAGCAGGTGCCCCTGCCGCAGCGCCAGGCGGGTCAGCCGGCGCGCCAGCGGATAGCGCTCGTGCGGCACCACGTTGTCCAGGATATAGACCACGCGCGTCCGCGTGCGGCGGCGCAGCAGGCGCGTCACCGCCCAGTAGCCGGGGGCGAAGAACGGGATCCAGTACTTCAGCACCACCAGGTCGGGGTCCTGGGCGCGCAGCTCGCGGTAGGTGCGCCACCAGCTCCACGGCGACCATGGCACGAAGCGCGGCGCGCTGGGCCGCTGCAGCCAGGGGGCGGTCTGTCCCTCCTGCTGCGTGCCGGGGAAGAGCCAGCGGGGATACTGCTTGCGGAACGAGGCCCAGAAAACATCGTGCCCCCGCGCCTCCAGGGTCCGGGCCAGCATCGCCAGGTAGGTGACGATGCCGCCGCGCAGCGGCGGGGCCGGCCCCAGCAGCGCGACCTTCACCGCCGCTCCCGCAGCGTCCGCACGGCCGCCAGCACCCGCTCGGGCCGCAGGGTTTCAAGGCAGAAGCGCTCGGCCCGGCAGGCCGGCTGGAAGTAGCAGGCGCACGGTTGCTCCGGCTGGACGATCACCCCGCGCCCGTACAGCTCGAACTCGTGCGGGTTGAAGATGTTGTTCAGCAGGACCAGGCGCTTGCCCAGGCCGATGGCCAGGTGCATCGCCATCGTGACCGCCGTCACGACCAGGTCGCAGCGGTCGATCAGCGCGGTGAAGGTGCGCAGGTCGAAGTGGCCGGGGTAGACGACGCCGGCGGCGGCGGACAGGCGGCGGTTGCGCGCGTCCTCGTCGGGTCCGCCCAGCAGCACGACGCCGCAGCCTTCGGCGCGCAGGGCGCGCGCCAGCTCCGCCCAGTGCTGCTCGGGCCAGAGCCGGCTGGGCCAGCGGGCGCCGCAGCCGGTGTTCAGACCGACCAGCGGCCGCTGCGCCGGCAGCGCGGCCAGCAGCGGCGGCGGCGGCTCGGGGCGGTCGAGGACGTACTCCTCGCCGGCGAACTCGTAGCCGCAGATGGCGAAAATCTCCTGCAGATACGAGCGCCGGTTGGCCCTGCTGACGTCATCGAACAGGCCAGTCAGCCACTTGTCGCGGGCGGCGTCCGCGTCGCTCGGGGCGCACAGGCCGCCGGGCCCCAGCAAGAAGCCCACCTTGCGCGGCGCGCGGGCGGCGTCGGCCAGGGCGCAGGCCTCGCGGTCTTTGTCCAGGTTGACGACCAGGTCGAAGGCGGCGCGCTGCGCCCAGAGGATCGTGCCGGCGTCCAGCGGCAGGGGGTCGTCGACGACGGCCGGCAGCAGATCGGGCCAGTGCGTGATCCAGGTCAGGCGGTGCCGCGGCCAGTCGCGGCGCAGCGGCCGCAGCAGGGGGGTGGTGCGGACGACGTCGCCGGCGGCGCCCAGCTTGATCAGCAGGATGCGGCCGTCGCAGGGATCGTGATCGGGGCAGCCCTCGCAATGGACGCCCCGCGCCTTGTGCGGCGCGCAGGGAACGTGCCCGCGGTAGTGGCGGCAGTCGGCGTGAACCAGCATGGGCCTCTCCCCGCTCACGGTCCGGTTGATATCTGCGCCGCGTCGCCTATACTGAGGCGGGACGCCGGCGCGGCGAACATATCGGAATCGCCCGGCGAACTCAAGCGGGCGCAGCGGCGGCCGGCGCGGGGCGCGCGGGCACCGGTTCGCGTCCCGGCGGCCACGGTGTCACGGAGGCGAGCGCGATGAAAAGGCGGACGGCGCGGCCGCGCCCGGCGGGGCGGCGGCGCTGGCGCGCAAGGTCGGCGACGCTGGGCGCGGCGGCGGCCATCCTGGTCGCGGGCGCGGCGCTGGTCCAGGCCCAGGGCATCGGGCGGTTGGCGGCCGACGGCGGTCTGGGCGAGCCCGACCGCGAGACGCTGCCGGTCGACGTGCGCGTGCGGATCGTCGACGGCACGACCGGCGGGCCCGGCGAGGCGGAATCCCTGGTGCTGCTGGAGCGGGGCGAGCCGCCGCAGCCGGTCGTCACGCTGCGCGACGTGCGGGGGGAATCGCTGCTGCGGGGGCTGTTCCTGGACGAGACCCGTGGCTACCTGGTGCAGGCCACCGCCGGCAACATCCCCTACTACGTCCAGGTCACCGGCCGGCAGTTGATGGAGGGACCGGTCACCGTGCACGTCTTCGCCACGACCACCGCGCGCGACGGCCTGAAGGTGGCCGAGCTGACCCTGGTCGTGCGCCGCGCCGAGCAGCAACTTAGCCTGGAATACATGATCCGCCTGCAGAACGAAAGCTCGCCGCTCCGCACCATCCTGCCCGATCCGACCAGCTTCGAGCTGGCGCTGCCGGAGCAGGCGCGCGAGATCGCGCTGGAGATGCTCAGCGCTCCGGTGCCGACCCTGCTGGCGACCACGGGCGCCGGCGAGCCGGGCCGGATCGGCGTCACCCAGCCGCTGCGCGCCGGCCCGACGCGCCTGCGCCTGACCGCGACGGTGCCCTATCCGGGCGAGGCGGACCTGCGGCTGTCGGCCAGCGCGCCGGTCGAGCAGCTGACGCTGCTGGCCAGCCCGCCGGATCTGGAACTGCGCGGCGGTTTCGCGGACCGCGGGCTGGACGAGGCGACCGGGTTCCATCGCTGGGTCGGGCCGCCGCTGGAGGCGGGCGCCGAGTTGCGCTGGACCATGGAGGGCGGCGCCGCGCCGCGCCTGCTGGCCGAACGCCAGCCGGCCGGCCGTGCGGCGGCCGCGCGCGAGCGGCAGCCGCTGGCAGGCGGCCGCCGGCTGCCAGCCGGCGCGCTGGTCGCCCTGGTCGCGCTGGCGGTCGCGGCGCTGGCGATCGCAGCGGCGGCGATCCGCCGCGGCGCCCGCGCCCGCGCCGCAGCTGATAAGGGCGGCCAGTCACAGGCGCACGAGAGCGCGCCCCGGCCCCGCGGCCGCCGCCGCGGCGGTGGCGCGTGATGGCCGCCGCGCGCGGAGGCGCCGTCGAGCTGACCCTGGGGCACTCGCCCGATCCGGACGACGCCTTCATGTTCTGGGCGCTGGCCAAGGGCAGGATCGACACCGGGCGCTACCGCTTCACCCACATCCTGCAGGACATCCAGACGCTGAATGAACGCGCCGTGCGCGGCGAGCTGGACATCACCGCCATCTCCATCCACGCCTACGCGCACGTGCTGGACCGCTACGCCTTGCTGCCCAGCGGCGCCAGCATGGGCGACGGCTACGGCCCCCTGGTCGTGGCGCGCGCGGCGGTGCCGATGTCGCGGCTGGCGGACCTGCGCATCGCCGTGCCGGGCACGCTGACCACCGCCTACCTGGCCCTGCGTCTGGCGATCGGCCCCTTCGCCCACGAGGTGGTTCCCTTCGACCGCATCATCGAACGCGTCGCCGCGGGCGCCTGCGACGCCGGGCTGATCATCCACGAAGGGCAGTTGACCTACGCGGCGGCCGGGCTGCAGCGCTGCCTCGACCTGGGCGAGTGGTGGCTGCGGACGACGGGCTTGCCGCTGCCGCTGGGCGGCAACGCCATCCACAAGCGGCATGACCCGGAGCGCAGGCGGCAGATCAGCGACCTGCTGACCGCGAGCATCCGCTGCGGGCTGGAGCACCGCGACGAGGCGTTGGCCCACGCCCTGGCCTGGGCGCGCGACATGGAGATCGACCTGGCCGGGCGCTTCGTCGGCATGTACGTCAACGACTGGACGCTCGACTACGGCGAGCGGGGGCGGGCCGCCATCCGCGAGCTGCTCGACCGCGGCCACCGCGCCGGCCTGCTGCCGGCGGTGGCCAGGCTGGAATTCGTGACCTGATCCCCATCCCCGGAGGCGCCATGAAACGCCATCGCCACCACGCCGCCCCGGCGCGGCCCGCGCTCGTTCCGTACCTGCTCGTGCTGGCAGTGCTGTCCACCGCCGTCGCGGCGGCCCTCGCGCTGGGAGGGTGCGGCAAGCGGGCCGACGCGCTCGACCCGGACGCCTTCCTGGCCGAATACAACGCGCGCTACCGCGAGCTGTGGCGGGCGGCCGAGGGCGCCCGCTGGGACAGCAACACCGACATCGGCGACAGCAACACCGCGCGCCGCATCGCCGCCGAGCAGGCTTTCGCCGCCGGCACCGCGGGCAGCGATTTGATCGAACAGCTGCGCGCGCTGCGCTCCCGCGATGTCCTGACCGACCTGCAGCGGCGGCAGCTCGGCGCCGCCTGGCGCATCGCCGCGCACCACCCGGGCACGCTGCCCGAGACGGTCGACGCCCTGATCCGCGCCGAGGCGGCGCAGAACGACGCCCTTTACGGCTTCGAGTTCCAGCTCGCCTTGCCCGGCCGTCCGCCGCGCGCTATCACCCCCAACGATCTGGACGGGCTGATGGCCGCAGCGCGCGATCTGGACGAGCGGCAGGCCATCTGGGAATGCGGCAAGAGCATCGGCCCCGAGCTGCAAGACGGCCTGGCCGAGCTGCAGCGGCGGCGCAACGAGGTGGCGCGCGCGATGGGCTTCAGCTCGTTCTTCGGGCTGGAAGTGGCCGACTACGGGATGAGCAGCGCCGAGATGATGGCGCTGATGGACGAGCTGCTGGCCGGCTTGCGCCCGCTCTACGAGCAGCTGCACTGCTGGGCCAGGCACGAGCTGGCCCGGCGCTACGGGCAGCCGGTGCCCCGCCGTCTGCCCGCCCACTGGCTCGACAACCGCTGGGCGCAGGAGTGGCCCGGGCTGGTCGAGGGGGTCGACCTGGACGGCCTGGTCGCCGGGCGCGAGCCGGCCTGGCTGATCGAGCAGGCCGAACGCTTCTACGTCTCCCTGGGACTGCCGGCGCTGCCGGCCACGTTCTGGGAGCGGTCCGACCTGTACGAGCTGCCGGCCGGCGCGCCGCGCAAGAAGAACACCCACGCCTCGGCTTGGCACATCGATCTGGACCAGGACGTGCGCAGCCTGATGAGCGTCAAGTCCACCTACGGCTGGTTCACGACCACCCATCACGAACTGGGCCATGTGTATTACTTCCTGGCCTACAGCAATCCCGAGGTGCCGTTCGTGCTGCGCACCGGCGCCAACCGCGCCTTCCACGAGGCCATCGGCACGTTGATCGAGCTGGCCAGCAGCCAGGTGCCGTACCTGGAGCAGATCGGCCTGCTCGCGCCGCGGCAGCGGCCCGACGAGATCCGCTGGCTGCTGAGCCAGGCGCTGCACGGCCCGGTGGTCTTCCTGCCGTTCGCCTGCGGCACCATGACCCACTTCGAGCACGACCTGTACGAGCGCGACCTGCCGCCGGACGCCTGGCAGCAGCGGTGGTGGGAATACGCGGCGCGCTACCAGGGCATCGAGCCGCCCGCCGGGCGGCGCGGGCCGGCCTGCGACCCGCTGACCAAGACGCACATCAGCGACGACCCGGCGCAGTACTACGACTACGCTCTCAGCAGCGTCATCCTGCACCAGCTGCACGACCACATCAGCCGCGAGATCCTCGACCGCGACCCGCGCGCGGCCAGCTACTACGGCAACCGCGATGTCGGCGCCTACCTGTCATCGATCATGACCCCCGGCGCGACGCGCGACTGGCGCCGGCTGCTGGAGGATGTCACCGGCGAGCCGCTGTCCAGCCGCGCGCTGCTGGAGTACTTCGCGCCGCTGCGGCAGTGGCTGATGGAGCAGAACGCGGGCCGCGACGTCCGCTTCGACTGAGCGGCGGGGAGGCGCCATGCGCCCGCAGCGGCAGAAGACGGCGGTCGCCTGGCTGTCGGTGGTCTCGAACACCACGCTGATGACGCTGAAGCTGGTGGTCGGGCTGCTGATCGGCTCGGTGTCGATGATCTCGGAGGCGATCCACTCCGGGGTCGACCTGCTGGCGGCCGTGATCGCGCTCTTCGCGGTCAAGACCTCGGCCAAGCCGGCCGACCGCCGCCACCCCTTCGGCCACGGCAAGATCGAGAACCTGTCGGGGACGGTCGAGGCGCTGCTGATCTTCGCGGCCGCGGCCTGGATCATCTACGAGGCGGCGCACAAGCTGCGCCACCCCGAGCCGCTGACCGGGGCCCAGTGGGGCGCGGCCGTCATGCTGGTGTCGGTGGTGGCCAACCTGATCGTCTCTCACCTGCTCTTCAAGGTGGGGCGCGCCACCGACTCGGTGGCGCTGATGGCCGACGGCTGGCACCTGCGCACGGACGTCTACACCAGCGCCGGCGTGATGGTCGGCCTGGGCGCCGTCTGGCTGGGCGGCCTGCTGCTGCCGCAGGCCGACCTGCGCTGGGTCGATCCCGTCGCCGCCATCTTCGTCGCCCTGCTGATCATCCGCGCCGCCTGGCGCCTGACCCTCGACGCGGCCCGCGACCTGATGGACGAGACCCTGCCCGAGGACGAGCTGGCCTGGATCCGCGCCCACGTGGCCGCGCTGCCGCCTCCGGTCCGGGGCATGCACGATCTGCGCGGCCGCAAGTCCGGCCCCGACCGCTTCGTCGAGCTGCACCTGGTCGTCGACGGCGAGACCACGGTCAACATCTCCCACCAGATCGCCGACGGCGTCGAACGCGCCATCATGGCCCAACTGCCCCGCTCGCGCGTCATCGTGCACGTCGATCCGCAGGACGATCGGTGAGGTGGACGGCCCGGCGCCGTTCACGCCGCCTGCGCCCCGTGCTATGCTTCCCGCACGCCGCTGCGGCGGCGAGCCGCCGCAGCATGGCCCTTTGCGCCTCTGGCATCGACCTGCATGCCAACGGGGGAAACGAATCCGGAGGGAGGCTTCATCATGCGTCATGGGTTGGCGATTCTCGCCCTGCTCGGCCTGGCGGGCATGGCCGATGCGCACGCCGTGATGGCCGACCGCGTCGGCGGAGACGGCGACGCCGCGTTCCAGGCCGCCGGGCACTACCCTTCGCTGCCGGTCGATTGTCCGGATGACGGCGTGCCCGAGGGTGAGCCGACGCTGTTCGACGGCTATACCGACAACCACAACGCCGGCTGCGGCGGCCTGCCGCCGAGCTGGAACGTCCTGTTCGAGTGGCGGACCGCAGGCAGCGAATGCGGCTGGCTGTGCGGCCGCGGCGGCTGGTACCTGAGCGCCGGCAGCGGCCAGCTCCGCGACACCGACTGGTACCCGGTGACCGCCGGCGGCACATCGATGACGATGCAGGTCTGGGCCGCCGAACCGTGCAACATCCTGGTCCTGAACGCCTGCTATCCGAGCTGCAGCCCGCCGCCGCAGGTGCTCTACCACGCCAGCACGGGCGGCGACTGGGGCGACGCCACCCTGACCTGGGTCACCACGCCCGGCGAGCAGTTCGTCCTCTGGGTGGGCTCCCCTGATTTCACGCCCCCCGGCGGCGGCACCCTCGGCGAATTCGACTACGTGATGAAGGTCTGCGGCCACCAGACCTCGATCGTCGACGCGCCGGCCGCGAGTTGGGGTTCGGTCAAGAGTCGTTTCCGCTGAGGACGATCACGCGCGGTCGGGCGCAGCCGCCGTGCCCACGACGCCCGCGCGCAGCGCGCGCAGGCTGGGCACGGGGAGCGTGCCGCCGTAGCCTTTCTGGGGGTGGAACATGAAGCGGTAGGAGAAACCGCGGTTGCCCTGGCGGCTCATGGCGGCCCAGCCCCGCACCAGCAGGGGACAGGCGTCGTTGAAGCAGACCCAGAGATGCTCCACGTCGTATTCGGTGAACCAGGTAGTCCACCGATACCGTGTTGAGCACCACGTCGAAGACCTCGTCCGCGAACGGCAGCCGTGGCTGCCGGTTCAGATCGTGCCGCACCCGTTCGGTCAACCGCGGGTTGGCGGCCAGCTCGCGGTCGTTCAGACCCAGGCCCACCGCCCGCCCGGCCCGCAGATCCTCCGGCAGGTGCGAATCCCAGCTGGACATCAGGTCCAGGATGTTCGACCGCTCTTCCCGGACCAGCGCCCCGATCAGCTCCGTCACGGTCCGGCGCGCCGTCTCGTCCAGGTGGCTCGTCGGGCGGTCGGCGGCGTAGAAAACGCTGTCGTCGCTCTCATCGGCACGCACGAACGCTTCCGGCGCGTACAGCAGCCGCCGCGTCTGGTCGGTAAGCGGTGTCGGTTTCATGCCCGCCCTGCTGTCCTTTCGTCCGCGTGCGCCGGCATGCTATGATTGAAAGGCTTCATCTGCCAGTGCGGCCGCGATGTTATGGAGGCGGCAGGCAGCGTCCCCTCCTGCGGCGGCCGCGCCGCCGACAACCAAGGAGCGCAACCGTCATGAATCGTCCCGCGATCCAGATCCTCCTCTGGCTGTTCGCCGCGCTGGCCGCGAGCGGCCTCGCCTCGTCCTCCCCAGCGGCCGCCGCGCCGGCCGCCGTCGACTCGCCGCTGCGTTTCCTGTTGGCGATGCGCGCCGCGCCGGACAAGGCCGCCGCGCTCGACCTCGAGCTGCGCGACGTGCTGCGGGCGCCGCGGGTGACCGTGACCGCCCAGTTCGACCGCGAGCTCTCGGCGGCGCAGATCGCCGACCTCGAGGGGCGCGGCTGCGCGTTCTATCGCGTCGACGGCCGCATCGCCCGCACGCGCGCGATCTATCCGCTGCAGGTGCCGTGGGGCGAGGTCGAGGCGCTGGCCGCGGGCCACGAGGTGCTACGGATCGAGTCCGCCTGGGCGCCCGCGGTCTTTCCGCTGCTCGACGTCTCGCGCCCGGAGATCCAGGCCGACCAGGCCTGGAACCACGCCGATCCGCTCGGCCAGCCCTTGACGGGCAAGGGAACGCGCGTGGCCGATTTCGACACCGGGATCGACGTCTTCCACCCCTCGTTCTTCCGCGCCGACGGCGACACCTTCGCCTGGCACGACCTGAGCGGCACGGGCGGGTTCGTCGACGGGCTGGCCTTCGTCGATCTGGACGGCGACGGCTTGCCGGACCCCGGCGAGACGCTGCGCCTGCGCGACGGCTGGATCCTGGACTGGGCCGGCGTCTGGGGCGACGGCCCGCCGGCCAACAACGACGGCGTCTTCCAGCCGTTCTGGGACTGGCTCTACGCCGACACCAACGGCAACGGCGTGCGCGATTTCGGGCCCGCCGCGGGCTACGGCGAGCACGATCCGGGCTTCGGCGAGCCGCTCTTCATCGCGCTCGACGACAACGGCGACGGCGTGCTGGACGTGGGCGAGCGGCTGGTCCAGCTCGGCACCTCGAAAATCCACGCGACCGTCGGCGCCGACACGATCGAACGGGTGCGCGGCCAGGACCTGATCCTGTCCGACCCCGACGCCAACGGGCATGGCACCGCCGTCATGGGCATCGTCGCGGGCGGCGAGCGCGGGCGCCATCGCCTGACCGGCATCGCGCCGGACGCCGAGCTGCTGGCCGGTTACTTCTTCAGCGGCGTGCCCATCTCCTACCTGGTCCCCTGGGCCCGCGCGCGCGCGGCCGACGTGATGCTGTACGAGTTCGGCGGGTTCGTCTGGCGCTTCCTGGACGGCACCTCGCTCGACGAGCAAGTCATCGCCATCGAGAACGAGACGACGATCCAGATCACCCCCTCGGGCAACCTGGCGCGCGGCGCCAAGCACGCGCTCGCCGCGGCGCCGGCCGGCGGCGGCGTGACCCTGCCCGTCGTCGCGGCGCCCTTCGGCGGGCTGGATCTCCACCAGCTCTACTGGACGACCCTCTGGCGGACCGCGCCCGGCGATCTTGCCTTCACGCTGACATCGCCCGCGGGCGGGCAGCTCGCCATCGCCGGCGGCAACCAGAGCGTGGACGGGTATTACGTGTGGAGCAGCCTGGACACCAGCCCCCGCGGCACCTGCAAGCTCGACCTCTACCTCGACCGCGACCAGAACGCTCACGTCAACGGCGAGTGGCGGCTGCTCGTGTCGAACCAGACCGGCGCGGCCGTCGATCTGGTCAGCAACGTCGCCGACAACCGCTCGTCCTGGGCCGACGGCGCCGAGTTCAGCGCCCACGTCTCCAACGACCGCAACGTCACCTGGCCCGCGACGGCCGACAGCGCCTTCTGCAACGGGTCTTACTCGACGCGCGGTTTCGAGAGCTCCTACGGCCCCGGCGGCGGCACGATCCCGCCCGGGGCGCTCAGCGCCTTCAGCGGCCGCGGCGCGCGCATCGACGGCAAGCACCTGCTGGACATCGTCTCGCCTGGCAACTACGACGTCTACACGACCATGTCCCACCAGACGGCGCAGAACTATCCGCTGGGCAGCTACCGCCAGTTCAGCGGCACCAGCGCCGCCGGCCCGCACGTGGCCGCCGCCGCGGCGCTGGTGCGGCAGGCCTTCCCCGCCGCGACCGCGCCGGAGATCGAGAGCCGCCTGGCCGCCAGCGCCTTGCAGGACGCGTTCACCGGCCCGGTCTACAACGACTGGTGGGGCTTCGGCAAGCTGCGCCTGCTGGGCGCGCTGGGGATCGTCACCGCCGTCGAGGAGATGGCCCTGGGCACGCTGCCGCCGCGCCTGCTCCTGGACCAGAACCACCCCAACCCCTTCAATCCGATCACCTGGATCCCCTTCTATCTGCCGCAGAGCGGCCCGACGACCCTGAAGATCTACGACGCGCGCGGCGTCCTGGTCAGGACCCTGCGCGATCGCTGGCTCCCCGCCGGCCCTCACAGCGTCCACTGGAACGGGACGACCCAGGCCGGCCGGCAGGCGCCGTCGGGCACGTACTTCTGCGCGCTGCAGCAGAACGGAGAGCGACAGACGCGGAAGATGATTTTGGTGAGGTAGACCGGCGGGGAATCAAAGGTCAGGCTGGTGGCAGCCTGTCGCTGCACGCACGGAGAAAGCCCGATCGTCCTACTCCGCCTCGAACCCCTGGCTCGCGAACTTCAGCGTCCGGCTATTCTCCGTCACGGTGCGGACGATGTGATCCGAAGCGCCACCCGGCAGCGTCGCCGCGATCTCGAGCGTGACCGTGACCTGTGCACCCACCTGGCCCGCCAGGTGTGCGATGACCTCGTCGGCGATGCGGCTGACGTCGCGGCCCACGCGCGCCGGGTCGAGCTGCACGGTGCCGTGGAAGCGCCGGGGACGCGGCGCCGGCGTCGCGGACGGCGTATCGGCGGCGGTGCCCTCGGCGCCTGATGGCGTTCCTCCCGCCGCCGCGGCGCCCGCGCCCGCAGCGCCGCCGTCGTCCGTGGCCGCACCCGTCCCCGCCGCAGACGACACCTCCACCGCCATCTGCCGGCGCGCCGCTGCCGGTTTGACGAGCACTCCCGGGTCCTCCGGCGACAGCGACACTACCTGGCCGCCGCGCAGCCCCGCGTATCGTCCCGCCGCCTCGTCGTAGCGCTCGGCGTAGGCGAACGTATCCGTTTGCCAGGTGATCAGCGCGAGACCGTCGCGGACGGCTCGCACGAGCACTTCGGGACCGGCCAGGCGAGGCAGGTAGAGATAGCGCGCAAAGTCATCCACAAGCGTCCGCACCGCGACATGGTCGCCCCGCCAGAGCGGCACGTCGTCCAGATGCTTGCGCAGCATCGACGGGCCGAGGGAGACCAGCAGCAGCTCTTCGCTCCGGAGGCGCTTGCTCGCCCGCACCGCCAGCACCTCACCACCCGCCAGACGGAGAAGCTGCCAGGTCATCGGCGCATCCGGCCTGACCTGCTCGGGCACCAGCAACCACTGGTAGGTCTCGGGCAGGCGCGCGTTCACGGCGCCGTCGGCCGCCTGTTTCTGCGTCTCGGCCTGGCGCACCTGGTGCGGGTCGAGGTTGAGCGCCTCTTTCTCGTCGAGAATCGACTGCCACGCCAGGAATCGGCGCACCGCCTCGTCGAGATCCTGCAGGCGCACCTTGTCCGCGGCGAGGAAGACCAGCGAGTTGGGGTAGTGACGGGGCGCGCTGCCCCGCGACTCGAGGATCGCCCGCGCCGCCGCCTCGGCCTCGCTGCCTGCCGCCTTCGTGTACGGCTTGTCGGCGGGCAGCACGACAAGCCGCGCGTCGAGGTCGTCGGGCACGTCCGCGCCCGAGCGCGGCAGTGGGTGGATACGCGCGAAGTCGCCGCTCTTGCGCAGGTCGGCGCGCAGCCGCGCGTCCAGCTCCTCGCCCACCTTATCAGGGTCGCGCTTGAGCTGCTCGGCGCGGTCTTCGGCGAGCTTGGTGACCGTCGGCTGCGTCGAGTACCAGAAACGCGGACCGTCCTGGTAGAGATAGGTCGCGGCCGCCGCCAGCCGCCGCAGCGCATCGCCGAACACGGCCGGCGACTCGCCCGGCATCACGCAGCCCAGCTTGACGCGCCGGTCCTCGATGCCGCGGTGCGCCGCGGCCGCCGTGGGCGCGGAACCAAGGTAAATCGTGCGCGCCACCCGCCGCGTCGCGTGCAGCTTGCCGAGGTTGGGCTGCTCGGCATCGATCTTGAGCGGCAACGAGCTCGGCCCGTCCACGTCCTTCTCAATGATCGGCGCCCAGTTGTCCGAGAGGTACCGCGTCAGCTCGGGCTGCACGCGCGGATCGTCGATCGGCACCGTGGACGGCAGGATCAGCGGGTTGCGGTCCCCCTTCTCCCATAGGCTGTGGATCACCGCCGCCATCAGGCGCAGCACGCCGCGGGTGCGCTGGAACTTGAGCAGCGTGGACCAGTCGGTGTAGAGCCGGTCGAACATCTCCGGATGGATCGGGTACGCCGCCTGGATGCGCCGTTCGTAGTCGCCGCCACGGCACTCCGGCGGGAATTCGGCGGTCTGCGCCCGATAGAAGTCGGCGAAGGCGCGCGCGGTCACGTCGCGCTGCTTGTAAGCGTCCGGCCCGGCGAGCGGCTCGAACAACCGCCGGCGCACGATCTCGAAACCCTCTTCCGTGGTCGCCGGCCGCCACGACGACTCCAGTCGACCCACCACGTTGCGCAGCCGCTCGAGCGCCTCGCGCCCGCGGATACCGCCGACCTCCGCATCATCCGCCTGCGTGTGGGGCGAGCCCTGGGTATCGGAGGCGGGCAGCGAGATCACCAGCAGGCAGTTGCCCGCGAGCTTGGCCGACTCGGTCAGCGCCTGGGCGAAGGTGAACTGCGTCTCAAAGCCGCCCGCCGGCAGGTCGCTCTGGTCGTGGAGCTGGCGCGCATAGGCCACCCACTCGTCGATCAGAACGAGGCACGGCCCGTACTCCTTCAGCAGGTCGCGCAGCACGTCGCCCGGGTTGGTGGCCTTCTCGTCGTCGGCCTTGACGCGCGCGAACGCCTTCTTGCCGCCGAGCTGCCAGGCGAACTCGCCCCACAGCGTGCGCACCACGGTGCCGTCCGGCTTGGTGACCGGGTTTCCGGGCGATATCTTGTTCCCCACCAGCACAACGCACTTCGCTCGGGGCAGGCTCTTCACGCCCGCCTCGGCCAGTACCGCGTCCACGCCCGCCAGTTCGCCCTGGTTCGCCCCCGAGAACAGGTGGTAGAGCGCCAGCATCGAGTGGGTCTTGCCGCCGCCGAAGTTGGTCTGGAGCTGCACCACCGGGTCGCCGCCCTTGCCCGAAAGCCGCTGCACGCCACCCACGAGCAGGCGCTTCAGGCTCTCGGTGAGATAGGTGCGGCGAAAGAACTCCTGCGGCTCGCGGTACTCGTCGGCGCCCTCGCCCAGGTGCACCTGCCAGAGGTCGGCCGCGAACTCGGCCTGCTGGTAGCGCCCGCTCGCCACGTCGGCGTGGGGTGTCACGACCTCGCGCCAGGGCTTGAGCGTGCCGGCGGCGGCCGCCTCGATCAGCGAGCCGCCGGCCTTGCGCTTCTCGCTGCGCACTTGCTCGTCGAAGGTGAGCGGCGCAGCTCCAGCTTCATCTTGTTGACCTCGTCCGCCTGCGGGGCCGAGACCGCCGCTAGCAGGCGCGCCATCGAATCGAGCGTGCGATCAGCGTCGTCGCTCGTAAACGATTCCTGGTGCGCCCACTTGTTGTGGCAGTCGCGCAGCTCCTGCAACAGCGAGCGCTCGGCGCGGCCGAGCGTCTTGCCGAAAATGTCGTTCCACGCCTCCCACATCAGCTTGAGCAGCGCCGCCACGTCCCAATCAGCGAGCGGCTTCCTGGCGGCAGTCCGGTCGTCGCTCGAGTAACGGCGCGCCGCGTCGTCAGCCTGCGCCTTGTGGATGCTCCTGAACTCGCGTTCGGCGAAGGGCGCGAGCCCGGCGCGGAGCAGTTCCATCGCCTTGCCGACGCGATCCTGATTGGTGATGGCCATATGCGCGGGTCTCCTGTCGGTTCAGCGATCGAGCGGCGCGGCGAGCATCCACTCATACGCGGGCTGTATCTCGATTCCCGGCGGCACGGCGTCCACGCGCGCGTCGCGGTCGAGCACCAGGAGGCGCCGCACGGCCCGTGGATGGTCGCTCGCCGCCTCCGTGAGCGCCCGCACCTCCCGGGTGCGCGTTTCCGCAGACGACACGTCGGCGCACACCTGAATCAGTTCCACGTCGCCGCCCGGGTGGTGGGCCAAAAAGTCCACCTCGAGCCCCTTGGCGGTCTTGACGTAGCCCACCTCGGCGCCGCGCCGCTCGAGCTCGTTCAGCACCGCCGTTTCGAGCGCGTGGCCGAGATTCGCGCGGCCGCTCCTGTCGAACGCGGGGATCAGGCCCGGATCGGCGGGATAGATCTTGCGTGGGTTCGAGTTGCGCTTGCGCTCGGATTCGGTGGCGAGCGACACGGCGCTGAGCAGAAAGGCGTCGGTCAGGTGGCCCAGCATCGCGTGAACAGCGTCCTTGGCCACGCCGTGCCCCTGGGCGCGCAGATCGAGATGCAGGCGATGCGCGCTCAGACTCCCGGCCGGGTTGCGCAGGCACTGGCGCACCACCCAGCGCAGGGCCTCGATCTGCGAGACCTTGTAACGCTCGACCACGTCGCGGAAGAGCACTGTGTCCACGTAGCCCTGGAGCAACTCGATCCGCAGGGCATCAGGAAGTTGCTGGGCCTCCGGGAAACCGCCCTCGACCAGGAACTCTCGGAAACGCTTTTCGACCAGCGAGCGCTCGACGGCCGTCGGGCGAAAGGCGCCCGGTGCGGGCTCGGCGCCGCGATGGCGAAGGAACTCGCGGAAGCCGAAGGGGCGGATGACCGTGGCCATGCCGCGCCCGCGCAGCGAGGTGTGCACCTCGCGCGAGAGCATCCGCGCCGACGAGCCCGACACCACCAGCTCGACCCGCTCGGTGTCCAGCACCCGACGGCAGAAGCGCTCCCAGCCGGGGACGAGCTGGATCTCGTCGAGGAACCAGTAGACCGGCTCGCGCGAGCGCATCTCGGGCTGGATGCGGAAGTACTCCTCGAGCAGGAGCCCGAGCTGGTCCGCCTGGATCCCGGCCAGCCGGTCGTCGTCGAACCCGATGAAGATTGCGCGCTCGGGCGACAGGCTCGCGCGCCGCTCGCCCTGAAGCTGGTGCAGGAACGTGGTCTTGCCCGCGCGGCGCATCCCGATCACCGAGTGCACCTTCCCCGGCACTGCCGGGAGCCGGGCATCGCGCCGGGTGCGAGGGATGGAAACGGCCGGTTCGAGCGCGATCCGGAGCTTGTCGGCGAGAACGGGGTGCAGCGGCATGGGCGAAGGATGAATCAGATGGTGTCCTTCCGTCAAGGACACATTTCAACAAATCCATCCTCCGCAGAAGGAGACAATCGCAACTCGTTGTTACCGAAGCGGTTCCATAGGAAAGGACTCCAGCGCCGGCGGGTCAGCCACAAGCGACAGCGCTATTCAGGGAGCGGGCTCCGCGCCCTCCGCAAACAACCCGCCCTGCTCGGCTCTGGGTTGGGTGCCCTCGCGGGCGAGGCGGACGATCTCGGGCCAGCTCTGCACGAGGCCGTTGTAGGCCAGCGCTTCGGCCGCGCGCTTCTTGCGCTCGCAGAGTGTGTAGAGGCGGTAGGCCAGCTCGCGGGCGAATTCAGCCTTGGCGCCCAGCTTGGCGACGAGCCCGGCTGCCGCGCCCTCGCCTCCGCTCGAGAGCACGCGGATCAAGTGGTGGACGATCTCCCACGCCGTGAGGCGCGGGTCGGTGGCTGGGTCCCAATCGGCAGGCAGTTCCTCCGGCCGGAGCAGGCGCACCTTGCCGCGCTTCGATTCGAGGATGCCTGCTTCGACCATGCCGGCAACGCTGGTGTTCTTGGACTTAGAGAGCTGCTCGGCCACGCCAAACTCGCCCTCGCCGAAGCCTGACTGCTCGAACCAGGTGAGCGCCCAGCGGCTGTCGGCGTCGAAGTCGCCCTCCTGCTCGGCCAGCGCCTCGTCGAGGGTCTGGTTGA
>CAYWTR010000027.1:0-50324 GCA_964461255.1 uncultured Fibrobacteraceae bacterium
AAACTAGGACCCAATCCCTGATCCACAATCTGGAAACAATCTTCGTGGAATAACTCGGAGCAAGCCTGCCCGGTCGGTCTCGCGGCCCGGCGTTGATATTCCCGCCAGCATCGCGTAGCTTGAAGCCACGGTGCGGCGCGCCCCCGCCCGCCGGTAGCGAACTTTTCCTGGAGCCCCTTCAAAGCCCAAGGACGGTGGAGATGCCACTGGTGCCGATGCGCGTCCTGCTCGACCATGCCGCCGAACACGGCTACGGCGTGGGCGCGTTCAACGTCAACAACATGGAGCAGATCCAGGCCATCATGCAGGCCGCCGAGGACACAGACTCGCCCGTGATCGTGCAGGCCTCGCGCGGAGCGCGTTCCTATTCGCAGGACGCGTACCTGCGCCATCTCATGCTGGCGGCGGTCGAACTGCATCCGCGCATCCCCATCGCCATGCATCAGGATCATGGCAACAGCCCCGAAACCTGCCTGTCGGCCATCGCCCAGGGTTTCACCTCGGTGATGATGGACGGCAGCCTGCAGGAGGACGGCAAGACACCCGCCAGCTACGAATACAACGTCCGCGTCACGCGCGAGGTGGTGAAGGCCGCGCACGCGCGCGGCGTGACGGTCGAGGCGGAGCTGGGCTGCCTGGGAGGCATCGAGGACGGGCACGGGGCGGGACTGAGCGGCGCCGAGGCCCTGGCGCACCTGACCGACCCGGTGCAGGCGGAGCAATTCGTGGCCGAGGCCGGCTGCGACGCGCTGGCGGTGGCCATCGGCACCAGCCACGGCGCCTACAAGTTCAAGCAGAAACCGACGGGCGATGTGCTGCGGATGGACGTCATCGAGGAGATCCACCGGCGCCTGCCCAACACACACCTGGTGATGCACGGCAGTTCGTCGGTGCCCGCGGAGTTGGTCGAGATCATCAACCGCTTCGGCGGGCGCCTGGGCGCCAGCTACGGGGTGCCGCTGGCGGAGATCCAGCGCGGCATCCAGCACGGCGTGCGCAAGATCAACGTCGACACCGACAACCGCCTGGCCATGACCGGCGCGGTGCGCCGCGTCTTCGCCGAGAAGCCTGACGCCTTCGATCCGCGCGACTATCTGAAGCCGGCGCGGGCGGCGATGGCCGCTGTGGTCAAGGAACGGATGATCGCCTTCGGCCAGGCGGGACGCGCCGGACAGGTGCCGGTGGTGTCCCTGGAGGAGATGGCGCGGCGCTACCGCTGAGGGGCCGTGGCGGGGGACGACGATGTACGGCACGGTCGGGCAGGAGCTGCAACGGGAGCTGGACGCCCTGGCGGCCCAGGGGCTCTTCAAGGAGGAGCGCGTCCTGGAGGGTCCCCAGGGCGCCGAGGTGTGCGTCGGCGGCCGCCGGCTGATCAATTTCTGCGCCAACAACTATCTGGGACTGTCCGCCGATCCGCGCGTGGTGGCGGCCGCGCGCCGGGCGCTGGACGAGTGGGGCTTCGGCCTCAGCTCGGTGCGCTTCATCTGTGGCACCACCGTTCTGCACCAGCGCCTGGAGGAAGAGCTTTCGCGCTTCCTGGGGACTGAGGACACGATCCTCTATGCCGCCTGCTTCGACGCCAACGGCGGCGTCTTCGAGCCCCTGCTGGGCGAAGGCTGCGCGATCATCGCCGATCGCCTCAACCATGCCTCGATCATCGACGGCGTGCGGCTGGCCAAGGCGCGGCGGCTGATCTACGAGCACGCCGACATGGTGGGGTTGGAGCGCGCGCTGGGCGAGTCTCGAGACGCCTCGCGCCGGCTGATCGTCACCGACGGCGTCTTCTCCATGGACGGCGACCTGGCGCCGCTGGGTCAGCTGTGCGATCTGGCCGATCGCCACGGCGCCCTGGTCATGGTCGACGACAGCCATGCCACCGGCTTCGTCGGTTCGGGGGGGCGCGGCACACCGGCCGCGGCGGGCGTGCAGGAGCGCGTCGACATCATCACCACGACGCTGGGCAAGGCGTTGGGCGGCGCCCTGGGCGGGTGCACCAGCGGCCGCCGCGAATTGATCGCCTGGCTGCGGCAGAAGAGCCGTCCCTACCTGTTCAGCAATTCGCTGCCGCCGGTGATCTGCGCCGCCGCGCTCGAGGTGCTGCGCATCCTGGAGCAGGATCCGGAGCCGCGTCTGCGGCTGGCGGCCAACCAGCGGGCGCTGCGGGAAGGACTGCGGGCGCTCGGCTTCGACGTTGACGCAGGCGACCATCCCATCGTGCCGGTGCATTTCCGGCGGCACGCGGACGACGCGCGGCTGGCGCAGCGCTTTGCGCGGGCGTTGCTGGACGAGGGAATCTACGCGGTCGGTTTCAGCTATCCGGTCGTGCCGCGGGGGCAGGCGCGCATCCGCCTGCAGGCCTCGGCGGCTCACTCCGGCGCGCACATCGAGCGGTGTCTCGCCGCCTTCGCCAGGGTGGGGCGGGAGCTCGACGCGCTGGCCTGAGCGGACGGCCCCTCCCGACCAGGGCTCGAGGCTTGCGAGGCGCGGCCGCCGGCATTACCATGGCGCGCGGTCCGGCGGCCCCGCCCGGGGTGGCCGGACGCGTTGTTTTCGACTCCCGCCCCGCCGCCGCGGCGGCGGCGCGGAAGGGCCGCAGGCCGCCGGGGAAGGTGCCATGTCTCAGGATCCGACCAGAGTCCGCAACATAGGGATCAGCGCCCACATCGATTCGGGCAAGACCACCTTGACCGAGCGCATCCTTTTCTACACCAAGCGGATCCACGCCATGCACGAGGTGCGCGGCAAGGACGGCGTGGGCGCGACCATGGACTCCATGGAGCTGGAGCGCGAGCGCGGCATCACGATCCAGTCGGCCGCCACCCATTGCGAATGGGCCGGGCACCACATCAACCTGATCGACACGCCGGGCCATGTCGATTTCACGATCGAGGTCGAGCGGGCCTTGCGCGTGCTCGACGGCGCCATCCTGGTCCTGTGCGCCGTGGCGGGTGTGCAGTCGCAGTCGATCACGGTGGACCGCCAGATGCGGCGTTACAACGTGCCGCGCCTGGCGTTCGTCAACAAGTGCGACCGCTCGGGGGCCAACCCGATGCGGGTGACAGAGCAGCTGCGCGAGAAGCTTAAGCACAACGCGGTCCTGGTGCAGATCCCGTTGGGCCTCGAGGCCGACCACCAGGGCGTCATCGACCTGGTGCGGATGCGGGCTTGCCG
Source organism: uncultured Fibrobacteraceae bacterium (assembly GCA_964461255.1). Classification (GTDB taxonomy): domain Bacteria; phylum Krumholzibacteriota; class Krumholzibacteriia; order LZORAL124-64-63; family LZORAL124-64-63; genus CAYWTR01. Next base: position 3,172 of record CAYWTR010000027.1, read on the forward strand.
CTTCGCCGGCGCCAACGGCGAGGAGATGATCTGGGAGGAGATACCCGGGCCCCTGAGGCATGAGGCCGAGGCGCGACGCGAGGTGCTGCTCGACGCCGCCTCCCTGTTCAGCGACGAACTGACCGAGGCGATCCTGGATGACCGCGTCACAGAGGAACTGATCTGGCAAGCCCTGCGCCGCGGCACGCTGGCGCGCGAATTGACACCCGTCTTCGTGGGCAGCGCCTACAAAAACCGGGGCGTGCAGCTGCTGCTCGACGGCGTGGTCGAGCTGTTGCCGGCGCCCACCGAGGTGCAGAACGAGGCGCGCGAGCTGGACGGCGACCGGGAGCGCAGCCTCATGCTCAGCAACGACCCCGGGGACCACGCGGTGGCCTACGCCTTCAAGCTGGAGGACGGGCCCTACGGGCAGCTGACCTACACACGCGTCTACCAGGGCACGCTGCGCAAGGGCGACACCATCCACAACACCCGCACAGGAAAGAAGGTCAAGGTGGGTCGGCTGGTGCGCATGCACGCCAGCCAGATGGAGGACATCGAGGCGGCGCCCGCGGGCGAGATCATGGCCCTGTTCGGCGTCGATTGCGCCACGGGCGACACCTTCACCGCCGGGCGCAAGATCTCGCTGACCTCGATGCACGTGCCCGAACCCGTGATCTCGCTGGCGATCAAGCCGGCCGACGCCAAAGCCCAGAACAACCTCGCCAAGGCCTTGCAGCGCTTCACGAAGGAGGATCCCACGTTCCGGGTGACGCACGACGCCGAGACCGGCGAGACGCTGATCAAGGGCATGGGCGAGCTGCATCTGGAGGTCTATCTGGAGCGCATCCGGCGCGAGTTCAGCGCCGCGGTGACGGCGGGGCAACCCAAGGTCGCATACCGCGAGGCGATCACGCGCGCCGTGCCGTTCGACTACACCCACAAGAAGCAGACCGGCGGCTCCGGTCAGTACGCCAAGGTGCAGGGCCGCCTCGAGCCGGAAGAGACCGGCGCCTTCGTGTTCGAGAACCGCATCGTGGGTGGAGCCATCCCCGTGGAGTTCGTCCCGTCGTGCGAGAAGGGCTTCCGCGCCATGCTGCAGGAGGGACCCTACACCGGCCATCCCGTGCAGGGGCTGCGCGTGGTGTTGGAGGACGGCGGCTTCCACCCCGTCGATTCGTCCGACATGGCTTTCCAGGCCGCCGCGCGCGGCGCGTTCCGCCAGGCCTACCTGCAGGGCCGCCCGGTCGCGCTCGAGCCCTTGATGCTGGTCTCGGTGGAGGGCCCGGGCGAATTCCAGGGCGAGATCATGGGGACCCTGCTGCAGCGCCGTGGTATCATCGTCGGCACAACCGAGGACGAAGGCTTCGTGCGCATCGACGCCGACGTGCCCCTGGCCGAGATGTTCGGCTACGCCACCGTCCTGCGCTCGAGCACCCAGGGCAAGGCCGAGTTCACCATGGAGTTCGCCCGCTACGCGCCTGCGCCGGCCGAGGTCGCCGCCGAACTGGAACGGCGCCACGCCGAGAAGCGCGCCGCGGGCGAGCACTGAAGGGGGGACCGCGATGACGCCGAAGGACGTGCTTGAGCGAAGCCCGGTGCGCGTGTTCGAGCGGGCGATCGAGGGAGGGCTGGGGCGCGGGCGACTGGGCGTTGTGCTGTCGCGCCACGGCGTGGGCAAGACCGCGTTTCTGACCGGGCTGGCGCTCGACGCCCTGCTGCGCGGGCGCAAGGTCCTTCACATCTCCACCCAGGAATCGGTGGAGCGGCTGCGCAGGTTCTACGACCAGCTGTTCCAGGCCCTGGCCGAGCAACTGCAGCTCGCGGACCGCGCCGTCAGGCAGCTCGAGATGGAGCGGAACCGGCACATCCTCGTCTACAATCGCAAGCTGTTTTCGCTGGAGAAATTGGAGCAGTCGGTCGGCTTCCTGCGGCAGGCGGCGCACTTCGAGCCGTCGCTGGTGATCATGGACGGCACGCCGCGCTTCGAACAGACCGAGGAGTGGGAGATGGAGGGGGTGGCGCGGCTGGCGCGCGCCTGGGATGCCGAGATCTGGACCTCGTCGCTGACCCACCGCGAGGGACAGGAATGCGACGCGCGCGGCGTGCCGTTGACGGTGGCGCGTTTCGACGCCTGGCTGGCGGTCATCGTGCTGCTGGAATCGCGCGGCGAGCGAGTGCGCGTGCGCATCCTCAAGGACCACGACCGCGCCGAGGTGGCCGACCTGCGTCTGGAGCTGGATCCGGCCACGATGCTGCTGCGCTGGCAGTAGACGCAGCGGACCGCGCCGGCGCCCGGCGAGGGGGCGGGGCTGTGGATACTCACGGCGTCGACGTTGCGGGCAATCTGGCGCGGGTGCGCGACCGCATCGCCCGCGCCGCTGCCGCGGCCGGCCGCCGCGACCCGATCACCCTGGTCGCGGTGACCAAGCAGGTGCCGCTGGAATCCGTGCTCGAGGCCTGCCGCGCCGGGCAGCTGGACCTGGGCGAGAACCGCGTCCAGGACGCGCTGCCGCGCCGGGAAGCCCTGCCCGCCCTGCTCGCCGCCGCCGGCCTGCCGCCCGGCGCCGCGCGCTGGCATTTCATCGGCCACATCCAGGGCAACAAGGCGCGGCGGGTGGTCGGCTTCCATATGCTGCACGCCGTCGACGGCTGGGCCCTGGCGCAGCGCCTGGACGCGGCCGCGGCCGCGGGCGGCATGCGCCAGCCGATCCTGATCGAGGTCAACATCACGCGCGAGCCGCAGAAGCACGGCGCCGACCCCGGCGAGGTGGCCGAACTGGCGGCCCGTCTGGCAGGCTGCGCCGCCTTGGCGCCGCAGGGGCTAATGTGCATGGCGCGCTTCGGCGCCCCCGAGGGCGAACTGCGCGCGACCTTCGCCGGCCTGCGCGAGCTGGCCGCGGCGGCGCGGCGCGACAGCCGCCTGCCGCTGCCTCACCTGAGCATGGGGATGTCGGACGATTTCGAGGCCGCCGTCGCCGAGGGCGCGACCATCGTCCGCATCGGCACCGCGATCTTCGGCGCCCGCGGCGGTTGACCGCCGGCCCCTCCGGACGGAAAACCGCCACTTGTGGGGGATCCCCGTCCAGGGTATCGTGGCGGCATGGACTGGCTCCGCCTCGCCCTCGCCGTGCTGCAGGTCTATTCCTGGCTGATTCTTGCCCGGGTCGTCATGAGCTGGGTCAATCCGCGGCCCAGCCATCCGCTGCTGCTGATGGTCGTGAGGGTGACGGAACCTGTGCTGGCGCCGCTGCGCCCGTTGCTGCCCGTGCCCGGGCTTGATCTATCCCCGATTCTGGCATTCCTTTTGATACACTTGGCGCGCAGGCTCCTGCTCGGGCTGTGACGCGGGCGGGAGCAAGGACGCGCCGTGGCGCCGCCGCTCCGGGCGGGAATGCTGCCCGCCAATCCGGGAGGGTCGAGAGAGATGAGGATCACGCCTCTTGACATCAGGAAGCAGGACTTCCGCAAGGTCATGCGCGGCTACGAACCCGAGGAGGTCCAGGCGTTCCTGACCACCGTCGCCGACGAGTACGAGGCCGTGCTGCTGGACAACAAGCAGTTGCGCGAACGCATCCTGGAGCTCGACGAGAAGATCCAGGAGTATCGCCACATGGAGAAGACTCTGCGCGACACCCTGATGACGGCGGAGCGGGTGCTGGCCGAGGCGAAGGATAACGCCCGCAAAGAGGCCGAGCTGATCCTCAAGGACGCCGAGATGCGCTCGCAGCAGAGCCTCGAAGGCTTCCGCCGCCTGGCGACCGACCTGCGCCGCGAGGTCGTCGATTTGCACAAGGAGAAGGAAGGCTATCTGGCGCGCTTCCGGGGCCTGGCGGAGGCGCAGATCCAGTTCATCGCCAACCACCAGACCGATTTCGAAGAGCTCGACCGGCGTCTGCTGGAGCTGGCGCAGCCGCGCCCCCAGGCCGGGGGAGCGGGTGGCAAGCAGAGCCGGCCTGAAGAATCGGCGCCGGCCGAAGGCGGTGCAGGGTCGACGCCGTCCGCCGGGCCGTCGCGCGCCGCGGCGACTGCGCACGACCAGTGGCGCGATTACGAGCCGGGCCAGCCGCTGCCGGCGGCCCGCTCTCGCGCCTCCGGGCTGGCGCCCGAGGACGTCGACGAACTGCTCGAACCGCTGGCCGAGGTTGAGCAGACCCTGGCCCACCTGCGCGACGAGGCGCGCGACGAGGCGCCGTCTCCGCCCGCTTCCGCCCCGCCGGCGGACGGCGAGCAGGCGCCCCGCGAGCGGAGCGAGGTCTGGAACATGGAGAGTTTCACGCGCGGCTTGAGCGATCTGTAGTCGCCGGCGGCGCGGACTGATGGCGGGGGGCCAGGCGGCCCCCCGCCGCGTCTTGGTGCGCCCTTTTGTGCTGTTGCGCCGCAGGGGGGCGTGTTACTTTGTCCCGTCGCCCGCCGGCGCTCCGGCGGGCGGCGGGCTTGGGAGGTGCCTTCTTGACGGACCTTTGGACGCAGATCGAACAGGCACAGGAGTTCCTGCGCGGCCAGACCGCTTTCATGCCGCGGATCGGGCTGATCCTGGGCACCGGTCTGGGCGAATTGGCGGAACAGATCGAGGCCGAGATCTCGGTCCCTTTCGCGGCGATCCCCCATTTCGCCCGCTCCACCGCGCTGTCGCACCAGGGCAATCTGCTGCTGGGGCGGCTGGGCGGCCAGCCCGTCGTCGCCATGCAGGGGCGGGTGCACTATTACGAGGGCTACAGCATGCGGCAGATCACGCTGCCGGTGCGGGTGATGAAGGCGCTGGGGGCAGAGACGCTGATCCTGTCGAACGCCGTGGGGGGTATGAACCCTCAGCTGCAACCGGGCGATCTGACGGTCATCACCGACCACATCAATCTGATGGGGGACAATCCCCTGATCGGGCCCAACGACGACCGCCTGGGGCCGCGTTTCCCCGATATGAGCGAGCCCTACCACCGTGACTACATCGAGCTGATCGAGCGCACGGCGCTGGAGCTGCGGCTGTCGCTGCGGCGAGCGGTCTACGTCGCGGTGGCGGGCCCGAATCTGGAGACCGCCGCGGAATACCGTTTCCTGCGCGCCATCGGCGCTGACACCGTGGGGATGTCGATCGTGCCGGAATGCCTGGCCGCCGTGCACGCCGGGCTGAAGGTGCTGGGGCTGTCGGTCGTCACCGACGCCTGCTTCCCGGACGCCCTGCGGCCGGTCGATGTCGACGAGATCATCCGCACCGCGCGGCAGGCGCAGCCGCAGCTCGAAGCCCTGGTCACCGGCTTCCTGCAACGGCTGCCGGCCGCCTGACGGCGTGGGCCGCCGCCCGGCGGCGGCCGCGCGGGAGAGAACTCCGGTCATGGACACCGTGGACGCCAAGCGCGCGACGCCGCTCTATCCGCCGCTGGCCCGGCGTTTCCACGACGCCGAATCGGAACGGCGCGTCAGCGCTTTCTGGCGCGAGCACGACACCTTCCGCCGCAGCCTGGCCCTGCGCGAGGGCTGTCCCGATTTCGTCTTCTACGAAGGGCCGCCGACCGCCAACGGTCTGCCCGGCGTCCACCACGTGATGGCCCGGCTGTGCAAGGACATCGTCTGCCGCTACAAGACGATGACCGGGCACCGCGTGCTGCGCAAGGCCGGCTGGGACACGCACGGCCTGCCGGTCGAACGCGCGGTCGAGAAGCAGCTGGGCATCGCCGACGGCCGCCGCGGCATCGAAGCGTACGGGCTGGAGCGCTTCAATGCCGCCTGCCGCGAGAGCGTGTGGTCGTGCAAGGCCGACTGGGACGAATTCACCGAGCGCATCGGCTACTGGATCGATCTGGACGATCCCTACATCACCTACGACGACCGCTACATCGAAAGCGTGTGGTGGATCCTCTCGCGATTCGCCGAGGCCGGTCTGCTGTACCGCGGCCAGAAGGTGGTGCCCTACTGCACCCGCTGCGGGACGCCGCTGTCCAGCCACGAGGCGGCCGCCGGCTACCGCCCCACGACCGACCCGAGCATCTACGTGGCGCTGCGGGCGTGCGACGCCGAAGAGGAGTTCCTGACCTGGACGACCACGCCGTGGACGCTGCCCGCGAATGTCGCCCTGGCCGTGGGCGAGGATTTCGACTACGTCCGGGCGCGGCACGCCGGCCGCGTCCTGATCCTGGCCGAGGCCCGCCTCGAAGCGCTCGACCCCGCGGGCGGCGTGGAGGTGCTGTCCCGCTTCAAGGGGCGCGATCTGCTCGGCCGGCGCTACCGGCCGCTCTTTCCCTTCCTGCCGCCGGGGGCGCCCAGGGCCGCCGACGCCTTCCGGCTGGTGTCGGCGCCGCACGTGACCCTGGATGCCGGCAGCGGCATCGTCCACATGGCTCCCCCCTTCGGCGAGGACGATTTCCAGGTCGGCCAGCGTCAAGGGCTGCCGTTCTTCTGCCCGGTCGACGGCGAAGGGCGCTTCACCGCCGACGCGGCTCCTTACGCCGGCCGCCACGTCAAGGAGGCCGACCGCGCCATCATCGCCGATCTGCGCGCCGCCGGAAGGCTGGTGGCCGAGGCTCCCCACACGCACGAGTACCCCTTCCACGACCGCTGCGGTTCGCCCCTCATCTATTACGCCACGCCGTCGTGGTTCATCCGCACCAGCGCGCTGCGCGACCGCCTGCTGGCGGCCAACGCCGAGATCCGCTGGGTGCCGCCCGAGGTCGGCTCGGCGCGCTTCGGCAACTGGCTGGCCGGCAACGTCGACTGGGCGCTGAGCCGCAACCGCTTCTGGGGCACGCCGCTGAACGTCTGGATCTGCGATGCTTGCGGTGAACAGGCGATGCCCGCCCGCCGCGCCGATCTGACCGCCTGGACCGGCGCCGACCAGTCGCGGCTCGACCTGCACCGGCCTTTCGTCGACGCCGTGACCTTCCCCTGCCGCCGCGAGGGCTGCGGCGGGACGATGCGCCGCACGCCCGAGGTCATCGACTGCTGGTTCGACTCGGGGGCGATGCCTTACGCGCAGCACCACTACCCGTTCGGCGACGGCGCGGTCTTCGAGTCGCAGTTCCCGGCCGATTTCATCAGCGAGGGCATCGACCAGACTCGCGGCTGGTTCTACACCATGCTGGTCATCTCCACCTTCCTGTCGGGCCGCAGCTCCTATCGCAGCTGCCTGACCCTCGAGCTGATCCTCGACAAGGAAGGCAAAAAGATGTCCAAGAGCCTGGGCAACACGGTCGATCCGCGCGAGATCCTGCGCGAGGAGGGGGCGGATCCCCTGCGCTGGTACCTGCTGACCGTCTCGCCGGTCTGGATGCCGACGCGCTTCGACCGCGAGGGGGTCAGGGAGGCCCAGCGCAAGCTGCTGGCGACGCTGGAGAACACCTACGCCTTCTTCGCGCTCTACGCGAACCTGGACGGCTGGACGCCGCCGGCGTCTGGCGGCGAGCCGGGGCCGCTGGCGCCCACGGTGCTGGACCGCTGGCTGGCGAGCCGTCTGCTGGCCGTGGCCGCCGAGGCGCGCGAGGCGATGGAGGATCTGAATTTCACGCGCGCCGCCAAGGCGGTGGGCGATTTCGTGGTCGACGATCTGAGCAACTGGTACGTCAGGCTGTCGCGCCGGCGCTTCTGGAAGGGGGAGATGTCGCCCGACAAGCGCGCCGCGTACACGACGCTGCACGGCGCGCTCGACGGCGCCCTGCGTTTGCTGGCGCCGTTCATCCCCTTCACCGCCGAGGAACTCTACCGCGGGTTGCGCGCCCACGCCGATCCCGACGCCTCGGTGCACCTGACCGACTACCCGGCGGCGTCGCCGGCCGCGCGCGATCCGGAGCTGGAGGCGGCGATGGCCGCCGTGCAGCAGGTAGTAGGGCTGGGGCGGGCGCTGCGCCAGGAAGCGCAGCTGCGCACGCGGCAGCCGTTGGGGCGCCTGCTGTTGCACGCGCAGGACGAACGCGCGGCGCGCCTGTGCGGCGATTCCGCCCTGTCCGCCCTGGTGGCCGAGGAATTGAACGTCAAGCAGGTGGCGACGTTGGCCGATCCCCGTCAGGTGCTGGCGGTCGCGGCCAAGGCCAACTACCGGTCGCTCGGGCCGCGCTTCGGGCCGCGCGCCCCCGCGGTGGCCAGGCGGATCGCCGGCATGACGGCCGCCGAGATCGATGCCCTGCGGGCGGCCGGCGCGGTGGCGCTGGACGTCGATGGGGAGCCGGCCGAGCTGGGGCCGGCCGAGGTCGAGGTGGTGCAGAGCTCGGTGCCGCCGTACATTGCGGCGGCGGAAAACGGGCTTACCGTAGCCATCGACACCACGCTGACAGACGACCTGGTGGACGAGGGGCTGGCCCGGGAGATCATCAACCGGGTGCAGAACCTGCGCAAGAAGAGCGGGCTCGAGGTCACCGACCGCATCGTGTTGGCGGTCGGCGGCGCGCCGCGTCTGGCGCGTGTGCTGGCGGCGCACGGCAAGCGCATCGCCGGCGAGACGCTGGCGGATCTGGTCGAGGAGGGCGCTGCCTGGCCCCAGCGGGACCAGTTCCGGGTCGACGACGTGGACATCGTCGTCAGCCTCGCGCGCAAGCCGTCCGAGACTGGAGGGTGAAGATGAGGAAAACCGACCTGGATCGCTTCCGCCGCGTGCTGATGGAGGAGAAGGCGCGGGTCAGCAAGTCGCTGGCCAAGCACTCCAAGATCATCCAGCACGAGGGCGAGGAATCGGGTCTCGAACTGGCCAAGGCGCATTCCAACCACATGGCCGATCAGGGCACCGACGAGTACCAGTACGAGGCGACGATCCAGTTCGCCTCGTCGGAGGGGCGCTACCTCTACCACATCATGGAGGCCCTGTCCCGGATCGAGGACGGCACCTACGGCAAGTGCGAGGCCTGCGGCAAGCAGATCGGACTGGAGCGGCTGAAGGCTCTGCCCTACACGCGCCTGTGCATCGCGTGCAAGGAGAAGGAGGAGAAGGAGGAGCTTTGAGCCGCATCCCCGCGCCGCCGGCCTGGTGGTGGGCCCCTGCCGTGCTGGCGATCGATTTCCTCACCAAGCGCCTCGCGCTCGCGCATCGCGACGCCCTGCTGGACAAGGTGGAAGTCATCGGCGACCTGGTTCGCCTGGCCTACGTGCGCAATCCCGGCGCGGCCATGGGATTGTTCCACGGCGGCCGGCCCTTCCTGATCGCCATCAGCCTGTTCTCTTCGGCGCTGCTGCTCTATCTCTACGCGCGGACGCCGGCGGCGCTGCGGGGCCGGCGCGCCGCGCTGGCGGCGATCCTGGGCGGCGCGCTCGGCAACCTGGTCGACCGCGTCTTCTACGGCGGCCTGGTGGTCGATTTCATCGACCTGGGAATTGGCCCGCATCGCTTCTACACCTTCAACGTGGCCGACATGGGCGTGACCCTGGGCGGCGCGGCGCTGCTGCTGTCGCTGCTGGCCGAGTCGCGGCGCGAGGCGCGCGCGGCGCGGGCCGTGCGGAGCGCCCGGGAGGCGGCCGCCGCCGAGGCCGACCGTGAATAACGCGGAGCCGCCGCCGCGCCGCTTCACGGCGTCGGCCGGCGACGCCGGCAAACGCCTCGATCTCTTCCTGGCGGAACTCTGTCCCGACCTGTCGCGCGCGGCCGTCCAGCGCGCCCTGGCCGCGGGAGGCGTCGCCGTCGGCGGCCGGGTGCGTCCCAAGTCGTTCCGCCTGCGCGCTGGCGACAAGATCGAGCTGCGCCCCCCGCCGGCCGCGCCGCCGGCGGCCGGCGCCCAGGACTTGCCGCTGCGCATCGTGCATGCCGACGCCGAGCTGGTGGTCGTCGACAAGGAGGCGGGGCGGGTCGTGCATCCCGCGCCCGGCCACCCCGACGGCACCCTGGTCAACGCGCTGCTGCACCACTGCCGCGGGCTGGCGGCATGGCCGGACGCGCTGCGTCCCGGTCTCGTCCATCGCCTCGACCGCGACACCTCGGGGCTGCTGGTGGTGGCGCTGACCGAGAGCGCCCACCGGCGGCTGGCCGCGCAGCTGCGGCAGCGGTCGTTGGGGCGGGCCTACCTGGCGCTGTCGTGGGGAAGGTGGCCGCAGCCCGAGGGCCGGCTGGCGGGCAACCTCGGCCGCCATCCGACGCGGCGCCAGCGCATGGCGGTGCTGCCGGCGGGAGGAAGGCCCGCCGCCACGCGCTACCGCGTGCTGGAGGACTTTGGATTCGTCCAGCTCTGCCGCGTCGAGCTCGAGACGGGGCGCACGCACCAGATCCGGGTCCACTTCGCCCACGCCGGCCATCCGATCGTGGGCGATCGGGTGTACGGCGACGACGCCCGGGCGCGCGTCCTGCGGGCGGACGAGCGGCCGGTCGCCCTGCGGCTGGCGCGGCTGGCGCACAGGCAGCTGCTGCACGCGTACGAGCTGGCTCTGGACCATCCGGCGACCGGCGAGCGCTTGGCGTTCCACAGTCCGCCGCCGCCCGATCTGGCCGCGGCGCTGGCGCTGCTGCGGGCGCAGGCGGAGGGCGCCGACCTTCCGGCCTAGACACGAGGCGGGAGCGGGCCTATCTTGAAAACCCGACGCCGGCTGCAGTCCGGCGGCGCGGCGGGGGCAGCTCCTCAAGGAGGCCGGGGTGAAGATCCGGGAGCGCAAGCGGGACGGCGTGGCGATTCTCGAGGTCTCGGGAAAGATCATGGGCGGCCCGGACGCCGAGAGCTTCGACCGCACGCTCAAGACCCTCATCTACGAGGGGACAAAGAACGTGGTCGTCAACCTGGAAAAGGTCACCTGGGTCAACAGCACCGGCCTGGGCATCCTGATCCAGGGCTACACGACGCTCAAGAGCAGCGGCGGCGAACTCAAGCTGCTGCGGGTTTCCAGCCGCATCCAGAACATCTTCATGGTGAGCAAGCTGCACACCGTGTTCGAATCGTACAACGACGAGGACGAGGCGGTCCGGAGCTTTTCCTGATCCCAGCCGTCGAGGCGGAAGGCCGTGAACTCTCGGATCGAGCTGAAGATTCCCAGCCAGATGGTCTACCTGGGCGTGCCCGACGCGGTGCTCATGGAGCTGGCCGGCGACCTGCCCTTCGCGCGCAAGGAGGTCGACGAGCTCAGCACCTCGGTCATCGAGGCCTGCACCAACGCCATGGAGCACGGCAACCATCTGCGCGAGGACCAGGCGGTCGAGATCCACTTCGATTTCCGCGCCGACGAGATCGAGGTCACCGTCCTGGACCACGGCCCCGGTTTCGACGTCGCCTCGTGGCGGCCGCCGGCGGATCTGCTGGCCGAACGCGGCCGGGGCATCATGATCATGCGCGAGTTCACCGACGAACTGCACTTCGATTTCGCCCCCGACGGCCGCTTCCGCGCCCGGCTGCGCAAGCGTTTCAACGGGGGGGAGTGACCCGCCCGCCATGCCGGTCCTGCTCGGATTCGATTACGGCCCACGCCGCGTCGGGCTGGCCGCCAGCGATCCCACCGGCGCCCTCGCCTCCGCCATCGCCGTGCACCGCACCCCGGAAGACGGCAGCCTGCTGGCTCTGGTCGACCGTCTGATCGTCGAACGCGGCGTCACGGCGCTCGTGGTGGGCTTGCCGCTGGAGGAATCGGGTCGCGAGGGGCCCGCGGCGGCGCGCGCGCGCGTTTTCGCCGCGCTTCTGGCGCGCCACACCGGGTTGCCGGTCACGCTGGTCGACGAGCGCTACAGCACCCGCGAGGCGGCGCGCTGGTTGCGCGCGGGCGGCGCCACGGCGAGACGGGCGCGCGCGCGCGTCGACGCGGCCGCGGCCGAGCTCATCCTGCAGCAGCATCTCGACACCCTGCGCGCCGGCGGCCGCTCGCCCGCTGGCGGCGGGGACGGTGAAGAGACATGACCGCCCGCGTCCGGCGCCGGCTGGCGGTGGCGGCGGCGCTGGCGCTGGCGGCGGGAGCCGGCGCGGGCTGGCTGTGGCGCTGGTGGACCGTGCCCGCGCCTTCCGCGCGGCCGGCCGCGATCACGGTGCGGGTTCCGGCCGGCGCCACCTTCGGCGCCGCGGCCGACAGCCTCGCCGCCGCCGGCGTGCTGCGGCAGCGGCACCTGCTGGTGCTGGCGGCTCGGCTGCGCGGGGTCGATCGGCGCGTCCGCGCCGGCGTCTACGCCGTGCCGCCCTCGGCCTCGCCGCGCGACCTGCTCGACTTGCTGGCGACGGGCCGCTCGGCGCCCGTTCGGCTGACCGTGATCGAAGGCTGGGAAGCCGGCGAGGTGGCCGCCGCCGCGGCCGCCGCGCTGGCGTGCGATCCCGCCGGCTTCCTGGCGGCGGCGGACTCGCTGGTGCGTCTGGAATTGCCCGCCCGCGGCCTGCTGGGCGGGCCGGAACGTGCCGCGGCGCGGGCGCGGGATCTCGAGGCGGCGCTGCGGGAGGCGGCGGCGGAGGCGGCGCGCAGCTTCCACTGGTGCGAAGGCTACCTGGCGCCGGACACCTATCATTTCGCGCCCGGCGTTTCCGCGCGTGCGGCGGCGGAGGTTCTGGTGCGCGCCGGTCTCGAACGCGCCGAGGGCGCCGCCGCCGAGGCGGGTGCGGCCGTGCGCGCGCTGGGGCTGGCGCCGCACGACCTGGTGATCCTGGCTTCGCTGGTGGAGGCCGAAGCGCGGCTGCCCGCCGAACGCCCGCGCATCGCGGCGGTCTACCTCAACCGCCTGCGCGCCGGCTGGAAGCTGGACGCCGACCCCACGGTGGCTTATCTGCACGGACGCAAAGGGCAGCGCCTGCGCCATCGCCATCTGGCGGTCGCGTCCGCGTACAACACCTATCGCCGGCCGGGTTTGCCGCCTGGACCGATCGGCAACCCTGGCCGCGCCGCTCTGCGGGCGGCGGCGCTTCCCGACACCGCCTGCGACGCTTTCTACTTCGTCGCCGACGGCGACGGCGGTCACGTGTTCTCGCGCACGGCGGCTGAGCACGCGCTGGCCGTGGCGCGTTACCGCCGCCTTCGCGATGCGGCGGCGCGCCTTGACGAGGGCGGCGGCGAGCCGTAATCTGCGCACACGAGCGGCGCAGGAGAGCGCGCACGGCAGGGAGGTTCGCCTGTGGCTGGCCCAGATGCAGACAATGCAGCCAAGCTGAAGGCCAACGTCTGGTTGATCGCCGGTCTGGCGGCCATCGTCGCCGGCTATCTGCTGCTGGCGGCGGGAGACATCACGGCCGCGCCGCTGCTGCTGGTGGGAGGGTACTGCGTCTGCATTCCCATCCACCTCTTCCGCACGTTCCGGCGAGGTCCGCGGGGCAAGGGCGAATAGCTCAGCCGGCTAGAGCGCCTGCCTTACAAGCAGGAGGTCACAGGTTCGAGTCCTGTTTCGCCCACCAAATCTCTCTATTTTTCAACCGAATCGCCGCCTCATCAGCCCTAAAAAATCCCTAACGCGTTGAATAAAAAAAAGGGTATTGCGCCTGCCGGGGGGCTGTGGTACTCTCATGGCGTCAAGTACGGGACTTCGAAGAGTGGAAAGGAGGGGTCAACGCGGTTGCCAATCGTGATCGCTTGGGTTAACCGCCCTCGCTTGGGAGTGCCTTTTAGGAGGTGTCCTGATGGTTCGTAGGAAACTCGTGGGTCTCCTGGTTTGCAGCCTGGTCGGTGTCGCGTCGTTGAGCACGGCGGGGATCCCCGATCTGACCTTGTCGACGGCGACCACCGCGGCGGGCGTTCAGGTTTCGGTCTACACCCTGCCCAACGGCAACGGTCGCGGCCTCAACGAGGCGCGCGCCACCACGGGTGTCGTGGACGCCACGATCACCCTGACCCTGTTGGACGGCAACGGCGACCCGATCTACCTCTATCCTCGGGAAGATCTCTGGCTCGAGACCACCCTGGGTGGGCTCAAGCTGTGCCCGGGTGGTTCGTATGCTCGCTTCAACACCGACATCAACGGAGAGACGGAGTGGAGCCTCCCGGTCGCGGGCGGCGGCTACTCCAACCGCACGGGCGGCGAGCTGACGGTCGTCATGATCAACGGCGCGCCGTTGAGCGCCAGCACGATGAACATTCTGTTCAACAGCCCGGACATCACCGGCGACCTGCAGGTGAACCTGACTGACATCGTGCAGTTCAAGAACGCCCTGTCGGGCGGCTACCAGTACTATGCGGACTTCGCGTTCGACAACGCGCTCAACCTGTCCGACATCGTGCTGATGGCCCAGGGCCTGGGTACGGTCTGCCCGTAAGCGGAGCGCACCCGTGTTGCCTGACTCCTTGAGCAGTGAAGACAGCGAAGGGTGTGACGCCTCGAGGAGTGATCGATGATTGCGGAGACCCTGCCGGCCATGGCGGCCGGCGGGGCTCCGCAAGAGAAGACGCCAGAAGCGCTCACAGCCCTCCAACACCACAGCTTCGGCTTGGCATTAAGGAGCTGACACCATGAAGAAGTTGCTCACTTTGTTCGCGGTCCTGGCGATTGCCGTGCCGGCGGCCGCGCAGATCGATCCGGATGGAGACAGCGCCGGCCTGTACTTCGATACAGCAGCAACGAACAACTGCATCACGACGGCTGCCCCGTTCACGCCGTTCACGGCATACCTGTGCGCCACCAACATCTCCGCCGACAGCGGCATCTCCGGCTGGGAGTGCACGGTGGAAACGGTGGGGCCCGTCACGGCTGCCTCCTGGGCGGTCGGCCATGGCGGCACCAACTTCCTGACCGCGCCGAACTTCGCGGTCGGCATCGGCACCGTCGCTCCGGCGCCCTACACGCCGTCGATCGTGCTGGCCACGCTGACCGGCTTCATCTTGGCGCCGACGGACCAGGTCTCTTTCCGGGTGGTCGCGATTCCGACGCCGAGCATCCCGGGACACAACGGCATGGTCTACGCGGTCGGCAACAACGAGTTCGATCTGCGCCGGCTGTTCAACTCCACCGGCTACGACGAGGCGGGGATGCCGTTCTTCTGCGCCACCATCAACGGTGACTGCCCGGTCTCGACCGAGACCAACACCTGGGGCGGCGTCAAGGCGCTGTACTAGGGGCCGAGCTTCGCTTCATCTGGCTGCAGCCAGGCCCGGGTGGCGGGGACGCCACCCGGGTTTCTTTGGTGCGCCGCTGGCGGGGTGGGCTGGCCGGGGGAGGTCGGCGCGCGGCGCGCTATCGCGCTTGACACGCACTTTCTTTGCCTGGATATTGATGGCGTCCCGCGAGCGGACGCGGCTGGCCCGGAGCGATCGACCGCCCGGGCGGGGCGTGGCGGACGGAGTGTCGGATCCCGGGACCAAGGACGCAGCGCTGGCGCGCCGGCGGCGTGTGGGCGGCTGCGGCCGCGCGGGGATGCCTGGGTTCAGGTAGGTTCTCAAAAAGCTTGGAGAGGGGAGTCGGAGCCATGAAGAAATCGCTACCATTTATGTTGACCCTGACGGCGCTGGCGTTGACGGCCGCAGGCGCGCTGGCGGCGTTTCCCGCCGGCGTGGACCGGCTGGGGCTCTACACGTCAACCAGCGACGCCACTGCCGCGCGGGAGCTGACCACGAGCACGCCCTTCCAGTCGGTCACGCTGTACCTGGTAGCCACTGGCGTTTCCCGCGTCGCCGGCGTCTCCGGTTGGGAATGCCGCATTTCGCACGTCGGCAATCCCGTCGCCGCCTCCTGGAGCCTGACCGGCGGCGCCACCAACTTCCTGACCGCCCCCGAGTTCGCGGTCGGTGTGGGCACTGGTGACCTGGCGCTGCCCAACGTCGGCGGCGTCGTGCACCTGGCCACCGTGACCTTCTTCGTCCAGATGCCGACGGACGCGATCTACTACTTCCTGCATCCGATGCTGGTCTCTTCGCCGACCTACCCGGTCTACGCCAACGGCAACAATGAATTCGATCTGGTCGATCTCGGCTGGTCCAACGTGCCCGCCGGCTGGGCCGATCCGATCGGCGAGGACTGGCCGATCTTCGCCATCAACGGCGGCCCTGTCGCCAACGAGGAAGGCACCTGGGGCGGTGTCAAGAACATCTACCGCGACTGAGCGGCCGCGCTCGGATGAGCGACTGGAGGGGAGGCCGGCAGCCTCCCCTCTTTTTGCTGCGCCGGTGACCTGGCGCGGTCGCGGCGGGCCGCCATGGCGGCCCGGCGTTGACCGTCGGGATGACCCTTCATATACTGAGTCAAATCCGGTGATCTCCCCCTGAATCGACGCCGCGCGCTCCCCCAAGGAGAGACCGCATGAGCAGCCTCGCGTCCTGCGGACCCGCCTTCCGCTTGCTGTTTGCCCTTGCCTGCCTGGCGCTCGGGCCGCTGTGCGCCGTAGCGTCCAGCGCGCCGGCGGCGCCCCTGCTGGTCCAGCGCAGCGACGACGCCGGCCTGCGCCTGGCCGTCGCGATCGGCGACACCGCCTGGACGGTGACGAGGCTGCGGCCGGACGCGCCGCCGCGCCACGAGCTGCGCCTGGACGGCTTCTTCAACGCGGGCGATCCCGGCCGGCCCCTGCTGCCCAGACACGGCGGCTGGGTGGTCGTGCCGCCGGGCATGCAGGCGGAACTGGCGGTCGTGGCCGAGGAATGGTCGCCGTTGGAGCCGCGGCCGCTGATGATCGCGCCGACGCCGGTCGCGGGGATCGACCCCGAAACGGGCGGCGAATTCTTGACCGCGGAGCTTCTCTTGCCGGGCGAAGCGCCGCGCGGGGGGCGCCTCGCGCTCAACCCGCAGGCGCTGGCCGACGTCGCGGCCCGGGCCGGAGCGCGCGCGGAAACGGGGACCGCGGCTGCGCTCGGCGAGCCCGCGGTCTGGCGCGGCAGGCGGATCGCGCCGCTGACGATCATCCCCCTGCAGGCCGACGCCGAGGGCAATGCTCTGCGGCTGCTGCGCAGCGCCGTCTACGAGGTGCGCTTCACGCCGGACCAGGCGGCGACCCGCGCCGCCGGCGCAGTGTCGGCGCGCCAGGCGGCGGCAGGCGGACGGGCAGACGAGCGCTTCGGCTCCCTCTTTCTCAATCCGGAAGCGCTGGGCCGCTGGCCGGCCGAACTGCGGCTGGTGCCCGCCGACGGCGATGAGGCGGATCGGCTGCTGGAGGCCTACGCGCCGGTGCCGGGCGGTCCCCCTGCCTACCTGGCCGGCGGCGCGCGAGCGGCGCCGGCGCGGGCGCGTGCGGCGGCGATGCGTGCCGAGGCCTCATTCGCGGACGCGCACCGCGGCGCTGTGCTGCTGGGTCCGGAGGTCCGCCTGTCGGTCGGGCAGACGCGGCTCTACCGCGTAACCGCGGCGGGGCTGGCCGCCCGCGGCCTGTTGCCCGCGGGGGTCACGGCCAACCAGATCCGTCTTTACCAGCGCCGCTTCGATCCCGCCGATCCCCAGGGGCGCTACCTGGAAGTCGAGGTGCCGATCCGTCTGCTGGGCGACGGCGGCGTGTTCGCCAGCGGCGACGCGTTCCTGTTCTACGGCCTGCGCCCCCGCGACGACGGGCAGCACACCGCCGATCTGGGAGCCGGTCCGGTGACGGTGCCCGGCTGCGGCGATCCGCACGAGAACAACAACGGCGGCAACATCTACTGGCTGGCCTTCGCCGATCCGGAGCAGGGCCGGAGCTGGGCCCGCATGCAGGAGATCGAGCTCGCGCCGGCCGCCGGTCCGCCGCTGCCCCACTACCGCCGCGTCGATTATTTCGAGGAGGACCTGGGCTACCAGGAATTCCTGAACGACGCCAGCCGCGACCGCTACCACTGGAACAGCTTCCGCGACCAGGTGGTCGAGCGCACGGTTCCGGTCTACGCCGCCGATCCGGACGCGGGCGACGCGCGCGTGCGCGCCGGTCTGGTCGGCTACAACAACAGCTCCAGCACGCGCCTGGTCGATGTCAACCTGGTGGGCGCCCAGACCGTGCTCGTCGGCAGCATCAATCTGGACACCGTCAACGAACGGGTGGTCGACTCGGGCGAGACGCTCAGCGGCGCCCTGCTGGCCGGCGCCACGGTGACGCTGCGCGCGCGGCGGCAGACCACCGGGGCGCAGATGTTCTCGTTCCTGGACTGGTTCGAGCTGTCGTACCGGGCCCGTTACCAGGCCGTCGGCGACGCGCTGGCCTTCCATGCCGGCGAGGACGCGGGGGACCGCGACCTCGAGGTCGCCGGCTTCACCCGGGCCGACCTGGGACTGATCGAGGTCACCGATCCGCGACGCCCGGTCTGGATCGTTCTGACTCCGGGCAACGTGCTCGGCGGGGGACCGTACACGCTGTCCTTGCGCGCTCCGCAGGGTGCCGGCGTGACGCGCCGCTTCGTCGCCGCCGCCGACATGGCGGGCGCGGGCGTCGCCGAGTTCCTGTACTTCCGCGCCACGGCGGCGCTCGACCCGCGCGATCCGCGCGATGCGGCCGGGAATCCCGAACTGCTGGTCGTGACCCACGGCGGCTTCCGCGCCGCCGCCGAGCGCTGGCTGTCCCATCGCCGGCTCCGCGCCGGCGCGGCCGGCCTGCAGGCGCACGTCGTCGACGTGCAGGATCTGTACGACTGGTTCAGCGGCGGCCTGAAGGATCCGTGGGCGATCCGACGCTTCGTCCTCCACGCCCTCGACGCCTGGGGCAGCAGGGCGCTGCAGCTGGTGGGCGACGCCAACGAGAACGTGCGCGCCATCGGCGTGACCGACGGCACGACCGACTGGGTGCCGACCCGCCTGCACGGCCAGTGGGCCGTGCAGACGCCGGAGCTGTTGGCCGCCGACGCCTGGTACGTGACGCCCGGCGCCGGCAGCAACTATCCGCGCGACACGCTCACGCCGCCCGAGCTGCTCGTGGGCCGCTTTCCCTGCAACAGCGTGGCGGAGCTGGACGTGATGATCGACAAGGTGATCGCGGCCGAATCCGGTCAGGGCGAGCAGCCTTGGCGCCGCCGGGCGATCTTCATCGCCGACGACGCCTGGTCGTACGGCTACGGAGACCAGAGCTTCGACACCGAGGTCTTTCAGGCGGGCGAACGCTGGTTCCAGACCAGCGAGGACAGCCTGGCCGCGCGCTGGGACCGTTTCGCGGGCGGCGCGCAGACGCCGCAGCGCTTCTTCCTGTCCACCTACCTGGACCCCTACCTGAGCCCTGGCCAGACCGTGCGCAACACGCAGCAGTTCCAGCAGTACACCGCCAGCGACGCCGTCCCGCCGCTGCTGTCGCTGCTGACGCAAGGGGCGCTGCTGGTGCATTACCAGGGTCACGCCAACGCTCGCCTGATGGCGCACGAGGTGCTGATCCAGGACATCCGCGCCACTCCGCAGCAGGCGCGGCAGGATGTCCTGAACATGAACAACGGATCGCGAGCCTTCGTTTTCTTCGGCATGGCGTGCCACATCTCCGACTGGGCGCAGAACACCGCCGACCGCGGCGCCATGGAACCGTCGCTGGGCGAGAAGATGCTGCTGCATCCCGGCGGCGCCGCGTGCGCCGTGTACGCCAGCTCGGGCTACGAATTCCTGCTGCCCAACGTCGATTTCAGCGAGCTGCAGTTCCGCCGCTGGCTCGACCTGCCGCCGCGCCCCTCGCCCGCCGGCCGGACGCGCTGGGTGCTGGGAGAGCTGATGCTGCACACCATCGGCGACGTGTTGGCGCGCTACGGCGGCGTGTACGGCGACGCCTACCGGGAGATGGTGGCGCAATACGCCTTGCTGGGCGACGCGCTGCTGGCGCTGGACTGCGGGCCGCCGCAGGTGGCGGTCACGCTGGACGACGCCGGCGGCGCGCCGCTGGTCGATGGGCAGGCGCTGGCGGCGCTCAACGCCGGCAACGTGCGCGCGCTGCGCATCACGGCGCGCGACGAGGCCGGCGTCGACCGCCTGGTCGTGCTCGACTCGGCGGGGGACGATCTGACCAACGCCGTGACGCCGGAAACGATTCCGGGACAGCAGAGCGATCAGCTGGCGGTCTATCGGCTGGACCTGCCGGTGCGACCGTTCGATCACGAAGTGACCCTGCATGTCTACGACACCGCCAGATCCCTGCCGGCGGACGATCATCCGACGCTGACGGTGCGTCTGCCGCAGACCATCACCTTCTACCGCGCCGGACACCCCGAACCGGTCGATCCGGACACTCTGCTGGGGCGTGTGGGCGAGCCGGTCGCGTTGACGGCCGTGGTGGTCAGCTCGGCCTGGATCGACCCGGACGCCGGCATCTCGATCGCCGGCGAGAACGTCCAGCTGAGCGCGGTCAGCGCCACGCGCCGCGACGAGCGCACGATCGACCTGGCCTTCACCGCCACCATCGAGGACGAGTCGGCGGTCGCGCGCGCGCTGCGTTTGACCGTGCGCCACACCGACGGTCGCGACTACGTCACGGTGTATCCGTTGCGTGGCGCCCCACCCGAGCCAACGCGCCACACCATCACCTTCGCCGGCGCTTTCCCCAACCCGATGCGGGAACAGACGGCGTTCCTGTTCCGCACGACGGCTCCTCCGGCGGCGGGCCGCGTGCTGATCTACACGGTGTCGGGGCGGAAGGTGGCCGCGCTGCCGGTCTCGCCTTCGCACTTCGCCGACGGCGCGGTGTCGGTGCCGTGGAGCGGGCGCGACGCCGACGGCGACGCCCTGGCCAACGGCGTCTATCTGTACCGTCTGGAATTGAGCGGCCCGGAAGGCGAGCTGGGAAGCGAGATGCAGAAACTGGTGGTGATGCGTTGAGCGGATCGCGCACGAGCGGCTCCGGCGGGTGGCCGCCCGCCGCTCGCTCCGGCGCCCCGCTGCTGGCCGCCGCGCTGCTGGCCGGTGCCCTGGGCGTCCTGTGCGCCCTGGCCGGCGCCGGCTGCGCCGGCCGGCCGCGACCCCTGCCGGCGGAAGAAGCGCCGCCGGCGCCGCTTGCCCAGGTTGGGTCCGGGCCGATCTGGCCCGAGCTGGACCGCCGGCCGCCGCCCTTCTTGCCCGGAGCGCCGCCGTCGGCGGCGCCCCGGCTCGTTCGTGTGGGTCTGATCTCCGACCGCCGCGCGACGCGTCTGACCGCGCGGGGCGAGGCCCTCCTCTCGACCGACGCGGGGGCGGTGCGCCTGGCGCGTTTGAGCGCGGGCCAGACCGTGTCGCTCGCCGCCGAGCGAGGGCGGGTGCGCTGGTCGGCGGGGGAAGCCGGGGGGACGGCCCCGGCGGTCTTGCTCGAACCGATCGACCCGGACGACCTGCTCGCCTGGGAGGATGCGGACTACCGGGGTCTGCTGCTGGCCGTGCCCGCCGCGGGCGGCCTGACGGTGGTGAACCTGCTGGACATCGAAACGTATCTGCGCGGCGTCGTGCCCTGGGAGATCGGGCGGCCCGGGCCCGGCGGCCGCGCCGCCCTGGAGGCGCAGGCGGTCGCCGCCCGCACCTACACGGCGGCTCACCTCGGCTCGCGCGCCGCGCAGGGCTTCGACGTCTGGGCCGATGAGCGCGATCAGGTGTACCGCGGCGCCACGGGCGAGGATTCGTTGTGCAACGCCGCCATCGCGTCCACGGTCGGGCTGGTGCTGCGGCATGACGGGCGCGAAATCGAGGCCTTCTACAGCGCCTGCTGCGGCGGGCACGGCAGCACGATCGAGCAGGTCTGGCCGCGCGAGCCGCGCGCCTATTTGCGTGGCCGGCCCGACACGCCGGCCGGGGGAGGCGCGCCCTTCTGCTCGGGCAGCGCCAGCTACCGCTGGGAAACATCGTGGAGCGCCGCCGAGCTGGAGCGGATCCTGGCACGCACGCTGCCTGCCTACCTGGACTATGCCGCCGCGCCGGCGCGCCGCGGCTGGGCGGGCAAGGTCTTCCAGCCGCGCGGCGCGGGCGCAGAGCCGCGCCGGCCGGGTCGGCTGTTGGGGCTGCGCATCGCGAGCCGCAGCGGCTGCGGCCGCTGCGACCGGCTGGAGATCGTGACCGAGGCCGGCGTCTACCAGGTGCGCGGCGATCGTTTGCGCTGGGTGCTGCCGCCGGCATCGGGGCGGCCGGCCATCCTCTGGAGCGCTCGTTGCGAGCTGATCGTCACGCCGGGGGATGACGGGCGGCCGCGACGCGTGACCGCTCGGGGCACCGGATTCGGGCACGGCATCGGCCTCTGCCAGGACGGCGCGGTGGCCCGGGCCCGGAGGGGACAGAGCGCCGAGGAGATCCTGGCCCACTACTATCCGGGCGCGCGCCTGGAGCAGCTGGCAGCCGGCGGGCGTGCGGGCGGCACCGCGGCTTCCGGGGAAACGCCGTGAACGCGGAGGCCGTTGCCCGGCGGCTGATTGTAGGCCTGGGCGGCCCGCTGCCTGCGCCGGCCGAGGAGGCCTGGCTGGCGCGATACCGACCGGCGGGCGTGATCCTGTTCGCGCGCAACGTCGCCGGGCCGGCGCAGCTGCGGTCGCTATGCGCGCGCCTGCGCGCCCTGCTGCGGCCGGAGGCGGAGCTGGTCGCCGACCACGAAGGGGGCCCGGTTTCCGTGCTGGCGGCGGCGGCGGGACGCCCTCCGGCGGCCTGGGGCCTGGGCCGCGTGGACGATCCCGACCTGACCCGCCGCGTCCACGCGGCGACGGCGCGCCTGCTGAGCGCTCTGGGCATCGACCGTGTGCTGGCGCCGGTCGCTGACGTGCTGACCGAGCCGCGCAATCCGGTCATCGGCGCGCGCGCCTTCGCCGCCGATCCCGCGCGGGCGGCGGGCCACGTGGCGGCCGCCGTGCAGGGACTGCGCGAGGGCGGCCTCGCCTGTTGCCTGAAGCACTGGCCGGGGCATGGCGGCGCCGCGCGGGACAGCCACGACGGTCCGGTCGACCTGCTCGGGCCGCCGGCGCCCGAGCCGTTCGTCGCCGGGTTGCAGGCGGGCGCGGAAGCGGTGATGGTCGGCCATCTGAGGTTCGCCGCGCAGCGGGGGGCGCCGCTCGCTTCGCTCGACGCCGGCGCGGTGTCGCGAGCGCGCCGGCTCGCGCCCGGCGGCCCTGCGCCGCTGATCTTCTGCGACGACATCACGATGGGCGCTCTCGCCTCGGCGCTCGCAGCCGCGGACCCGGCGGCGGCGGCACAGGCCGCTGCGGCGCTGCGCGACCCGGCCGAGCTGCCGCTGTCGTGGCTGTGCGCCGTGGCGGCGGCGGGACACGATCGACTGCTCTGCCGCGGCATCCCGTGGCGGGCGCTGCCGCTGGACGGCGGCGAAGGCTCGCCGCCGGCAGATCCCGCCGCCGGCGTCGCCGCAACCGCAGACTCCTCGGCGCCGGTCGCGGTCTACGAGGAAGCATGGAGGCGGCAGACCGCCGTCGCCGGCGGCGACCCCTTTCCGCCGGGTCGGCCGGACGCGTTGTGGTTCGACCTGACCCGGGGCGACCGCTGGGGGGAGGCCGCGCCCCTGGCCTCGCTGTGGCGCCGGCGTCTGGGCGTTTGCCACCGCCCGCCTGTCGGGAACGTGCGCGCCGCAGTCTTGCCGGGAGGTTGCTCGGCGTTGATCGTGACCTCGCACCGTCCCTTGACGGAAACGGCGCTCGGCGCGCTGGCGGAGGGCTGGACGCCTCAGGCCCAGGGCGGTTGCCTGGCGCTGGGCCATCCGGCGCTGCCGCAACAGCTGGCGCCGGTCCTGCCAGCCGGCTGGAAGCAGGCGCACCTGGCGGATCTTGATCCGCTCGCGGTGGCCTGCTGCCTGCACGGAGCCGCGGCCGGTTGACACCCTCGGGCGCGCGGATTATATTCTGCGCTCGCTTCCGGGCGGGGGCGTAGTTCAGCTGGTTAGAACGCCGGCCTGTCAAGCCGGAGGTCGCGAGTTCGAGTCTCGTCGCTCCCGCCAGATCCATCCGCCTCCGCCGTCTCCTCGGCTCACCAGTTGGCTTCTTGTGTGACCAAAAATCAAAAGAAGCCAGAGACAATATTCCCCGGCGCATTTTTTCGATTGATGCCAGGACGTGTCTGGTGGTAGGATACGCGCGTCGGACATTGCGAGGGTCGCGCAGTCGCGCGGTGCTGGGCTTCGGATTCAGGCCTGTCCGGGGCCCGCGACAAGGAGGTGGTGGCACCTCGACTTCTGGGCAATGGTCTGGACCAACAGCTCTCTCACGCTTGATGCGCGCACAACAGGTGTGACACGGAGTGAACCAACAACAGAAAGTGGGCTGGCCATGAAGAAGGTTCTTGTGCTGAGCGCTCTGATCGCGTTGCTCGCCGCGCCGGCAATGGCGAGCACGCCGTTCCCGTCTGTGGGCGTCTACTTCAACCCCGAGGGCACGCAGAGCTACGCCACGCTCAACGGCGGCTTCGACGAGACGCACACCGCGTACGTCATCGCCTTCGCGGAGGCGCTGGTCGGCGGCGCGGCGTTCAAGATCGACATCTACCCCGAGATCATGATTCTGATCGGGGAGTACCCGATGGGCGTGCAGTTCGGCGAACTGCTGACAGGGATCGAGATCGGCCTGACCAATCCGGTCGTTGGCTTCTTCGGGCAGCCGGTCCGTCTGGCCACCCTGACGCTGTTCACCGGCGAAGCGTTGATCGACTACGGCCGGCTGAACGTGATCCCGCACCCCAGCTACAACTCGGTCGTGCTGGCCGACGGCAACGCCAACCTGTTCCCGGCGGCCGGCGTCTGCGCCTGGCTGACCATCCCGGTGCCGAACGAGCAGAGCAGCTGGGGCCAGGTCAAGAGTCTGTTCCAGTAGGCTTCGTGCGCGCTGCTCTCGATCGCGGCCGGCCTCCTGGCCGGCCGCGCTATTTTCCCCGTTTCTTGAGCCGCCATCGTGGCAGCCGCCCTGTTCCGCGCCGTGCGCGAGGGCTCTTCGACGATGTCCCCCAATTATAAGTTCAAGTACGAGAATGATCTGCTTTCGCCGCAGGTATCAATCGCCCTGCATTGGGTTCTTGCAATATTTTGACCCTATCATATAATTGATGATGCGTGCCAATGGATCGAAAGCCCGCGCCGCTGCAGGTCTCCGTTTGGGGAGAGCAGAAGTGGGCCGGCCCGCGAGCGGTTTCGATCCGAACGCCTGCGGCGCCCAGCCTGCGCGTCTTCGGCAACCTCGGTCGTCACCATCCAAGCAAGAAAGGCTGGTCATGAAGAACGTTCATGTGATCCTCGCCCTGATCCTGTTCGCCGTCCCCGCCCTGGCCCAGACCCCGAACGTCGGCGTCTACTTCAACACCGCCGGAACGCAGAACACGGCGGTCTTCAACGGCGGTGTCGACGAGACCCACACCGCCTTCGTCCTGGCGCGCGCCGAGATGCTCATCGGCGGCGCGGCGTTCAAGCTGACGCTCGATCCGCGCATCGTGGTGCTCGGCGTCGCCTACCCGATGGGCGTGCAATTCGGCGAGCTGGCGACCGGCGTCGAAGTCGGTCTGACCGAGCCGCTCAGCGGCTATTTCGGCGTGCCGGTGCTGATCGCCACGCTCACGCTGTGGACGGGCGCCAACCTGATCGCCAACGGTGAGATCAACGTCGTCGGCCATCCCGCCTACGGCGACATGGTGGTGGTCGCCAACGCCGGCGGCGACCTGTTCCCGGGCGAAGGCCGCACCGCCCTGCTGACGATCCCGGTTTCCGCCGGCGACGGCAGCTGGGGCGAGGTCAAGAGCCTGTTCCGGTAACAAGCTGCGGCGGGGAACGCGGCGCGCAACCGGCGCGCCGTGGCATGTCGGCCGGTCCCGCAGGGGCCGGCCGACGCCTTTGGGGTCGCGCTCGGCCGCTCCTGCCGACGCCGTGAAGCGGCGCGCTTGAGGCCGCCGGTCGCGACTGCTAGATTGGCGTGGCGCGTCGCGCCGCAGGATGACGACCGGCGGGCGCCGCCGCCACCCGAACCGAGGAGCCGCGCGATGACCACCCTGAACGTTCGCCGTCTTACCGCCTCGCTGGCCTGCTGCCTGTTGTTCGCGCCCGCCGCGGCCGACGCCGGAGGCGCCGCCGACCCGGCCGGAGCGCCCGCGGACGACTGCGGTTGGCTGGGCGTGGGAACGCCGCCGGTGGCGCCCGACATCGCCCAGAGGCTGGCGGCTTACGCGCCGACTCGCATCGAGGCCGATCTGTCGCACCTGCCTCAATCCGAACGGCATGCCCTGCAGAAGCTGGTGGACGCCGCCGCGATCATGGATGAGCTATTCGCGCGGCAGGCCACCCCCTGCCTGGATGAGATGCGGGCGCGCCTGGCGACTCTCCCCGGCGCGGGCGGCGAAGCGGCGAGGTTGTATTTCGACCTCAACGCAGGCCCCTGGGATCGCCGCCTGGACCGGGCGCCGTTCGTGGGCGACTGGCCGCACCCGGCCGGCGCGAATTACTACCCGCTCGACCTGAGCGCGCAAGAGCAGGCGCGGATCGCCGCCGGCGAGGGGAGGCTGGCCGAACTGACCACCATGGTGCGGCGCGGGCCGGACGGAGGGCTGGTGGCGGTGCCCTACTCGCAGCACTTCGCGGCGCCGCTGGCGCGCGCGGCCGCGTTGCTGCGCGAGGCGGCGGAAGCGACCGGCAACGCCAGCCTGCGCGCCTTCCTCCTGGCGCGCGCGGACGCTTTTCTGACCGACGACTATTTCGCCTCGGACATGCTGTGGATGGACCTCGACAGCGAGGTGGAGATCACGATCGGACCCTACGAGACCTATGAGGATGGGCTGCTGGGCCTGAAGGCCGCCTTCGAGGCCTTCGTGACCGTGGTCGATCCGCAGGAGTCCGCGCGCCTGGACCGCTTCAAGGCGGAGCTGCCATGGCTGGAGGCCAATCTGCCCATCCCGGACCAGCACAAGAACCCGAACCGGGGCAGCGAGTCGCCGATCCGTGTCGCGGACGAGGTCTTCACCGCCGGCGACACGCGCGCGGGCGTGCAGACCATCGCCTTCAACCTGCCCAACGACGAACGCGTGCGCGAGGCCAAGGGCAGCAAGAAGGTGCTGCTGCGCAATGTCATGGACGCCAAGTTCGCGCAGATCCTCAGCCCGATCGGCGCGCGCCTGCTCGACGAGGGCCAGGCCGGCCTGCTCGCCGCGGAATCGTTCTTCCTGCACACGCTGTTCCACGAGATGGGCCATGGCCTGGGCCCGGGGCGCATCGTGATCGACGGGCGCGAGACCGAGGTGCGTCTGGAACTGAAGGAGATCTACGCCACGCTAGAGGAAGCGAAGGCGGATCTGCTGGGCGCCTGGACGGTGCACCGGCTGCAGGGCAAGGGACATTTCCCGCCCTCGCTCTTGAGTCAGCAGGCGGCCACCTACCTGGCCGGCCTCTTCCGCTCGGTGCGCTTCGGCATCGGCGAGGCGCACGGGCAGGCCAACGCGATGCAGTTCAACTACCTGATCGAGCGCCGGGCCATCATCGTCAACCCCGACAGCGGCCGCTTCCAGGTGGTCGAGCAGCGCTTCTGGCCGGCGGTCGAGGCGTTGCTGCGCAAGCTGCTGATGGTCCAGGCGCTCGGCGACTACGGCACCGGCCGCGAACTGATCGAGCGCTATGGGGGGATGCCCGAGGCGCTGGCGGAGGCGCTGGCGCAGCTGGACGGCATTCCCGTCGACATCAGGCCGCTCTACGCCGTGTCACCGCAGCCGTGACGCCGGCGGGCGGCGGCTCCCCGTTCAGGCCCCGCCGCCCGCGGCCCTGTTCAGCACGGCCTCGACGGTCAGGCGCGCCAGGTGGTGATAGCCGTCGCGCGCCTCGGCGTAGATCTCCCGCGCCAGCGGCAGCAGGGCGGGATCGCCCGCCAGCGCGGCGTAGAGCGGGCGCAGGTACTTGGCGCGGCCGACGCGCGTCAGCACCTCGCGCACGCGCGGCAGCGCGGGCGGGTAGCCAGAGGCGGCCGCGATCGTGAGCCAGGCGACGAGCACTTCGTGGTTGCCGCGCGCGGTGAGCCCGAAGCTGCGGTCCAGCCAGGCGCACTCCTCGGCGGGCAGCTTGCGCGGCAGCGCCTGCAGGAAGATCAGCCACTCCTCGGAGGTCCAGGCGGCGGCTTCGGCCAAGGCGGGCCGCTCTCCCTCGCTCCAGGCGGCGGCCAGGGAACGCAGGGCCGTCAGTCTGGTGCACGGGAACACAGGCTCGTTCGGCGGCACGTTCGGCGCGTGGATCCAGAGCCGGGCGCCAGCTTGCTCCATCGCACCGGGCAGCTGCTCGGCGCAGAAATCCTCGAACTGCTCGGTCGTGATCGACTGGAAGCGGAACCGATCGAGATAGGCGCGCAGGAATTCGTCGAATCGCGGCCGCCCCACGGTGCGTTCCAGCAGCACGAGCAGCATGAAGCCCTTCTCGTACGGCACCAGCGAATAGATCTCGTCGGGATCGACCCCTGCCAGGTCGGTCCGCAGCTTGGTCAGCGGCGAGTCGGGCCCGAAAGCGTCCAGATGGGCCTGCAACTGCTGGCGGCCGATGGCGGCGTGCAGCGCCGCGCGCTCCGGTCCGTGCAGAGCCTCGAGGATGCGCCGCTCGGCGTAGACCGTGAAACCCTCGTTGAGCCAGAAATCGTCCATGGTCGCGTTGGTCACGAGATTGCCGGTCCAGGAATGGGCCAGTTCGTGCGCGACCACGTTGACCAGCGAACGGTCCCCCGCCAAGAGCGTCGGGGTCAGGAAGGTCAGGCGCGGGTTCTCCATGCCTCCGTAGGGGAAGGCGGGCGGCATGACCAGCAGGTCGAAGCGGTCCCAGGGATAGGGGCCGAACAGCCGCTCCGCGGCCCGCAGCATCCCGTCCACCTCGGCGAATTCCCAGGCGGCGGCCGCCAGCGTGGGCGGCTCGGCATACACGCGAGTGCGCGGGCCCAGCTCTGCGGCGTCGAGCTCGCCGGCGGCCATCGCCAGCAGGTAGGGAGGGATCGGTTGCGGCATGTGATACCGCCAGACCATCGCGCCGCGCTCCTGGGCTGCCTCCTTCCCCGCCGGCGCGGCGGCCATGACCGCGCGCAGCGGCCCCGGCACGGCGACCGCGGCGCTGTAAGTGAGGCGAAAGCGTGGTGTATCCTGACACGGCACCAACGCCCGGGCGTGGATGGCCTGGCATTGGCTGAAGACGAACGGCTGCCGCCCGCCGGCGGTCTGCGGCGGATCGAGCCAGCCCAGCGCCGTGCCGGCCGCGGTGGTGGCATAGCGGATCGTCACCGCGGTCGCCCCCGGCGGAGGCTGCAGCCTCAGCCGCTGGCCCAGGATCTGGTCGGGGGCGTCGAGCGACCAGGGTATCGGCGCGCCGTCGGGCCCCAGCACGGTCTCGATGTCCAGCGCGCGGGTGTCGAGGTCGAGCGCGCTGGCCGCTGGTGCGGCAAAGGCCAGCCGCGCCTCGCCCCGCAGCCGCTTCGACGCGAAGTCCAACTCGAGGCGCCAATCGAGGTGCTGCACGATGGCCTGGTCGCCGTCCGCGTAGGAATGGGGATCCTGCCGGCTCATGCCGCTTGCTCCCTCCGGGCGCGCAGGCCGGATGCGGCGCGACGTCGCGGCCGCCGCTCAGCGCTCCCTGGCGCGCAGCAGGCCCACGAGCCAGGCGGCGGTTTCGTCAGCCAGCGGCGGCATGTCGGCGGCCTGGTCGCCGCCCGCGCCGGGGGTGCCGGCCGCTTCCTGATAGGCGGCGATGAAATCGGCGTCGGCGAGCGACACCTCGCGCAGGCGCGCCTCGCCCATCCGCGCCGCGATCGTCGCGGCCATGTGGTATCCCGTCGCCGTGTAGGCACGGTGCAGCCGGAGCAGATCGTCCACCACCGCCCCCTGCCGATCGAGCGCGTCGCGGTCGGTGCGCAAGGCGGCCAGCAGCTCATTCGCCGAGGCCAGCGAGCGCTGCGCCAGGCTCAGCGCCTCCAGACGCGTCTGGTCGGCGGCGCCGAGCGCCGGATGCGCCGCTGCGAAACGCAGCCGCGGGTATTCCTCCAGCCAGCCGGCGATCGCCTCGTGACGCAGGCGCGCGATCGTCGCCGCCAGCGCCGACTTGCCCGTGCCCGCGTCCTTGGGCGCCGGCCCCGCCGGCGGCGAGAGCCCGCGATAGAGCTGCGCCGCCAGGATCTGCGCCAACTGCCGCGTGCCGGCCGCGGCGGCCAGACCGGCGTCGACCAGCAGCCGGCCGCCGGTGAAACGCGCGTCCGGGCCGGCGCACAGGATGGAGATGGTCAGCGTGTCTGGCAGGTCGCCGCGCGGCAGCCAGCCCTCGACCCGGGCCAACACCTGCGCGGGCAGGTCGATGGCGCGGCAACTGTCCAGAACGGCCGCGACCTCGCTCGCGTGCTCCTGCAGATACTGAAAGCTCTCGACCAGGTCGCGTCGCTTGGGCGCGGCGCCGCGCCCGCCGCGGCCGGCCGCCGCCGCTTCCGGACCGCCGTAGACATGGCGCATCACGTTCTCGAGCACAGCCGGGTTGAGCAACAAATCGCCCCCGGATGCCCGCAGGGCGGCGTAAGGCGGTCGGGCCATGAGCGCGCCGAAGTCCTCGGCGCCGACCTTGCCGCCGCGCTCCAGCCGCTTGGCCAGCTGGAAGAAAGCGTCGGCGGCGCTGGTGTCGAGCCTGCCCACGACGGATGCGGACACTCGCGCGCCCTGCGCCGGCACGGCCTGCGTCAGCCCCGGCGTCGCTGCCGGCGGTCCGTCGGCGGCCGCGAGGGGCTGGCTGTCCGCGGGACCGCGGTCGCTGCTCTTGCGATCGGCCTGGCAGCCGGCAGCCAGCGCGGCCAGCAGGGTCAGCGCCAAGAAGCAGGCGGGCGCGACACCGGAGACGGCGCCGCTGCGGCGGCGGTTGTGGCAGGAAGGGGCTTGGCATAAGTTACGCAACGGCGTCTGCTCCTTGTTCGGTCCGGGCAATGGCGGTTCGTCGGGGCACATTGTAGCACGGATGGCCGCGGCGCCAAGCGCCGGCGGCGCACTCTCAGCGCGGGGATGGTCATGCTGCTGGTCAATGAGATCTACCCCGCCATCCTGGGGGAATCGCAGGAAGCGGGGCGGTTCTGCGCGATCGTCCGGCTGACCGGCTGCCACAGGCGCTGCCGCTACTGCGACACGAGCCACGCCTTCCAGGGCGGGCGAACCTTGCCCGTCGCGCGGATCGTGGACGAGGTGGGCCGGCTGGGCGCGCGCACGGTGCTGGTCACGGGCGGCGAGCCGCTGCTGCAGGCGGAAACGCCGGCGTTGCTGCGGGCGTTGCTGGCGGCGGGACGCCGCGTCGTGCTGGAGACGAGCGGGACTCTCGGCGGCGTCGGCCTGGCGGCGGTGCCGCCGGGCGTGCGGCGGGTCGTCGACGTCAAGACGCCCGGCAGCGGCATCTCGGCCGACCAGATCGACTGGGAAGGCCTGCGGCAGCTGGGCGAGGGCGATGAACTGAAGTTCGTCTGCTGCGATCGCGCTGATTACGAGTGGGCCCGCGGGCTGCTGCGCGCCGGCGGCCTACTGCCCGCCGGTCCTTGCGTGACGTTCTCGCCCTGCCACGGCGAACTGGCGCCGCGGCAACTGGCGGAATGGCTGCTCGAGGATAGGCTGGACGCGCGGCTGCAGCTGCAGCTGCACAAGCTGCTCTGGCCGGAGCGCGAGCGCGGCACCTGAAGCGCGGCGGGCGACGCCGCGGGGAGGTGGCGATGATGGCGAGAACGCCGGCGCCGCGGCCGCTGGCCGTCGTGCTGGTGAGCGGCGGCATGGACTCCTGCGTGTGTCTGGCGGAGGCGGCCCAGGCTCATCAGCCGGCCGTGCTCCACGTCGGCTACGGCCAGCGCACCGCGGCGCGCGAGCGCCGCGCCTTCGTCGCCATCGCCGACCATTACGGCGTGACCCGGCGGCTGGAGGCCGATCTTGGCCATCTGCGCCTGATCGGCGGTTCGAGCCTGCTGGACCCGGCGCTGCCGGTGGAGCACGGCCTGCCGGCTCCCGGAACGGTCCCTTCGACCTACGTGCCGTTCCGCAACGCGCACCTGCTGGCGATCGGCGTGTCGTGGGCCGAGGCGATCGGCGCGCGCGCCGTCTACATCGGCGCCGTGGAGGAGGACGGCAGCGGCTATCCCGATTGCCGCGAGGAGTTCTACCGCCGTTTCGCCGCGGCGGTGGAGGCGGGCACCCGGCCGGGCGCCGGCATCGCCATCGTGACGCCGCTGATCCGCCTGCGCAAGGCCGACATCGTGCGCCGCGGCCTGGAGCTGGGGGCGCCGCTGCACCTGACCTGGTCGTGCTATGTCGGCGAGGAGACAGCCTGCGGGCTGTGCGAGAGCTGCCGGCTGCGCCGCCGCGGCTTCGCGGAGGCCGGCGCTGTCGACCCCGTGCCCTACGCTCCCCTGGCCTGACCGCGGCGCGGGTCAGCGCGGCGCCGCGCCGCCTTCCCGCGGGCGCAGGAAGCGCGAGAAATCGAAGCCGGCGTAGGCGTCGCAGCGCGCGCAGAGGTGGATCAGATCGCGCCTGCCGTCCTCGAGCAGAGCGCGCAGCTGCCGTGCGGCGAAGCCGTGCCAGATCTCCAGCACGCTCTGCTCGTGGACGCTGCCGATCACGGCCCGCTGGTGCACGTCCCAGCAGCAGAGCGTGGCCTTGCCGTCGGTGTAGAAGAACATCTCGTCCAGGATCTTCAGGCACGGCTTGCGGGGAACGTCGCGCTCCGTCTGGCCGGTCCAGGGCCACCGGTACAGCTCGGTGAAGACCACCTCGCTGCAGCGCGGTCCCCAGTAGCCCAGGTAGGCCTCCTTCTCGTGCCGGTTCTGCGGCACCTCGATCATCCGGACCTCGGTGTGCACCCGACCGCGGTGGCCGCCGGCATCCCACAGCTCGAGGAAGCGGGTGACGTTGGCCTTGACCCGCGCGTAGTCCAGGCCCACCCGGGAGGGCCCGTAGGTCTCGGGCGAGAAGCCGTCGATGGAAAAGCGCATGATGTCCACGCCGGCGTCGAGCAGGCGCCGGCTCAGCTGCTCGTCCAGGACGGCGCCGTTGCTGTTGTATTCGACCCGAGCCGTGGGGTCGTGGCGCTTGATGTGGGCGCAGATCTCGGGCTGGCGCTTGTCGATGAAGGGCTCGTTGGTCAGGAACGGCCTGTAGGTGACCCCCAGCCCCCGCGTCTGGTCGACGATGCGCCGCCAGGTGGCGTCCGGCATGCGCGCCGGGTCGCGGCGGATCTCGTGC
The DNA here is from genome assembly GCA_964461255.1 of uncultured Fibrobacteraceae bacterium. Classification (GTDB taxonomy): domain Bacteria; phylum Krumholzibacteriota; class Krumholzibacteriia; order LZORAL124-64-63; family LZORAL124-64-63; genus CAYWTR01. The sequence continues at coordinate 35,975 of CAYWTR010000027.1, forward strand.
TGCGGGCAGAAGGGGCACTTGGCGGGGCAGACGGTGACCGTCTCCAGCTGGATGAAGCGGGGCGTCTGCGCCACGGGCATGGCCCAGCGGGCGTCGGCCGCGGGCCCGGGGCCGGCGGCCGGCGCGGCGGACAGCTGGCGGGCGGTTTGGGGGCGCACGGGCACTCCAGTTCGCTCGGCGTGGGGCAGCACAAGCTAGATGCAGGCGCGCAGCAGGGCCAGCGATTTCTCGGTGGCGCCGCGCTGCGCCAGCACGACCGCGCGGGCGGCGCGTCCGGCCGCCGCCCGGTCGGTCGGCGCGGCGAGCAACCAGGCGGCGCGCGCCGCCGCGTCGGCGGGTCGGCGCACAACCCAGCCGGCGCCCGCGTCGACCAGTCGCGCCGCCTCGGCGGCGTTCTGGATCACGGGGCCGAACAGCACCGGCAGGCCGGCGATGGCCGGCTCCATGGTGTTGTGCACGCCGGTGGTGAAGCTGCCGCCCACGTAGGCCAGCGTGCCGGCGCGGTAGATCTCGGCCAGCAGGCCGACCGAATCGACCAGGACGCAGCGCGGCTGCTCGGCGGGCGGCGACGGGCCCGCCTCGCCGGCCAGCAGGGCGCCGAGCCGGAGCGAGGCGATTCCCGCCCGTCCCAGCCGCCCCTCCAGGGCGGACAACCGCGCGGGCGTGGGCTCGTGCGGCGCCAGCACGAGGCGCAGCCCGGGGAAGCGCCGCAGCAACTCGGGCAGGACCGGCAGCCACAGCGCCTCGTCCGGCGGCCAGGTGCTGCCCAGGATCAGCCGCGCGTCGCCCAGCCGCGCCAGGCGCGCGGCCGCCGCCCCGGCGGCGGCCGACTCGTAGCGCAGGATGACCTGTTCGGCGCGGGTGTCGCCGGTGACGCTCACCGGGGCTCGCACGCCCAGGCCGGCGACGAAGCGCTGGCGATCCTGCTCCGTGCAGACGCCCAGGTGGGCGAAACGGTCGAACAAGGCCCGGAAGAAGCCGCGCGCTGGCGGGCGCAGGCGGGCCGAACGCGGCTGCAGCGTGCCCGCCAGCAGCAGGACGCGCGCCCCGCCGGCGGCGGCCGCCGCCGTCTGGTTGGGCCAGCAATCGAACTTCACGAACACCAGGGCGCGCGGGCGCCAGGCCGACACGAGGTCGCGCATCGCTCCGGGGTGGTCGAAGGGCAGGTAGTCGTGGAAATCGGCGCAGGGACGGCGCGCGGCGAAATGATAGCCGGAAGGCGAGAAGTGCGTGACGGCCACCGGCGGTGGCTGCGGCAGCTCCCGCAGGGCCGCGATGACCGGACGAGCCTGCTCGTATTCGCCGACCGAGGCGACATGGAACCAGACGCATCCTTGCAGGCGGGGCGCGGCCTGCGCCAGGCGCGCCGCCAGGCCGCGCCGGCCCGCCAGCCCTTCCCGCAGCTTGGCCGACCAGGGCGATGCCAGCGGCAGCGCCGCCACGAAGGCGGGCGACAGCGAGCGGTACAGGCGCAGCGGCAGCGGATCGTCAGGCATCGGGCACCTCGCTCCCGGCGTCGGGCCAGTCCGCCATCGCGGCGAGCTGCGCCAGCACGGCCGCCGGGCTGAGCCGGGTAAGGCAGGCCAGATCGCGGCGATGGCAGGGGCGCTTGCCGTTGCGCGAGCAGGGACGGCAATCCAGATCGGCCACCTCCAGAGCGCGGCTGGAGGGCAGCAGCGGGAAATAGCCAAACGCGCGCACGGTCGGTCCGAACATGGCCAGCACCGGCGTTCCCGCCGCCTCGGCCAGATGCAGCAGGCCGCTGTCGTTGGTCACCAGGACCGTGCACGCCGCCAGCTCGGCGGCCAGCTGCGGCAGGGGCAGGGCGCGTCGCACGGCGACGCCGCCGGCGCCGCGGGCGGCGGCGTCCAGCGGGCCGCCCTCGAACCAGGTCTGCTCGCGCGCGCCAAGGAAGATGCTGACGGGGGCCGCCGACAGGCCTCGAAAGCCGCTCAGCAGCGCCGCGAAGTGCTCCGGCGGCCAGCGTTTGGTGTCCCACCGCGCACCCGGCGCCAGCCCCAGCCGGGCTGGCGCCGCCCCCGCGCCGGCGCTCCCCCGTGGCCGCAGCGGCGGGCGCGACCCGTCCGCCAGGAGGGCGGCGCCGGGGGCGGCGGCCACGACGCCGGCCACGTGCCCCAGGGCGGCGTCGTACCGGTCCAGCAGCCGCCGGTCGAGGGCGGGCTGCTCTCGCCGTCCTCGCAGCAGCGCCAACCGCGCGGCGGTGTCCTTGCGCAGCCTGCGATCGGCCCGGCGGCCCAGCAACGCCAGCAGGGCATGGCTGCGCAGCACGGCGTGCGCGTCGACCACGGCGTCAAAGCGTCGCGCGCGCAGCCGCCGCGCCAGCGCCAGCAAAGCCCGCGGCCCGCCCGCCGGCAGGGGCACGATCTCGTGCACGCCCGGCGCCCCGGACAGCAGCGGAGCGTACGCCTGCTTGGTCACCAGCGTGACGCGGGGCGCGCGCTCCGCACCGCCCTGCGCGTCGAGGCCGGCCAGCGTCCAGGCAAGCAGGCAGAGATCTCCCAGCGAACCGAATCTGATGACCAGGATCTGGGGCACGCGCGTCCTTTCGGGGCCGTCTGCGCGGGCGGGCGCGGCCATCGTAGTGAGGGCCTTGCGGGGTGTCAAGGAAGCCACTATGCTCGCGGGGCCGCGCCGGGTTCGCCGCCGCGGCGCCAGCGAGGCCTGCGGTTGAACCTGCTGCTGCTGCTGATCCTGCTGCTGCTGCTGTCGGCATTCTTCTCGGGCGCCGAAAGCGCCTTCTTCTCGTTGCGCCGGTCCGAACTGGCGGAGATGTCCGCGTCCGGCGGCCGAGCCGGCAGGCGGGTGGCGGCCATGGCGGGCCGAGCGCACCGCTTGCTTCCCGGTCTGCTGATCGGGAACGTCATCGTCAACACGCTGGCGGGGGTGGTCGGCACGGCGCTGGCCATCGCCTGGCTGGGGCCGCGCGGCATCGCGGTGGCGGTGCCGGCGTTGACGGCCGCGTTGCTGCTGCTGGGCGAGATCACGCCGAAGCTGCTGGCCCTGCGCTACCGCCGGCGCGTCGCCCTGCTGGCCGAGCCGGCGCTCGCGCTCTGGCTGACCGCCATCAAACCGCTGGTCGACGGCAGCGCGCGTCTGACCGGCCGCCTGATCGCCGCCCTGCCGTACGAGCGCACCGGCACCCGCCCGTTCACCGCCGCCGAGCTCGACATCGCCTGCGGTCTGGCGGTCGAGGAAGGCGCCCTGACCGAGTCGGAGGGCGGCTTCCTGGCGCGGCTGCTCGGCATGCAGCGGCTCGAGGCCTGGCAGGTCATGACCCCGCGGCCGGAAGTCGTGGCCCTGGACGTCTCCTCGACGCGGGATCAGATCCTGGAGGTGGCGAGGGCCACCGGCTTCAACCGCTATCCGGTCACGGCGCCCGATCGCTCCCAGCCCGTCGGCTTCTTCCACCTGAAGGATCTGCTGGCGCGTCCCCGGCAGCGGCAGCCGCTGGCTGCGGGGCTGCGGCCGGTCTATTTCGTGCCCGAGGGCAAGGAGGTGGCCGCGCTGCTGACCGAGCTGCGCACGACGGCGCGCCACCTGGCCGTCGTGGTCAACGAGCACGGCGATTTCACCGGCATCGTCACCCTGGACGACTGCCTGCGGGCCTTGACCGGGCGCATCGGCGACGAGTCCGATCGCGACGATCCCGAGCTGCTGCAGGTGGCGGCGGACACCTGGATCGTGGAAGGGGGGCTGAGCGTCAACGAGGTCGAGGAAGGGTGCGGCGTGGCGCTGCCGCATTCCCCTCATTACGCCACCCTCGGCGGTCTGGTGATGGCCCGGCTGGGGCGCATCCCGGCGCGGGGCGACCGCGTCGAGACCGACGCGGCCTTGCTGACGGTGGTGGAGATGAGCGGCCGGCGGGTCGCGCGCGTGCGGCTGGACCGCCGGGCCGGCGCGGGGCGCGAAGGGGCGCGATGAACGGCGCCGGCGAGCCGATGTCCTGGAGCTGGCTGGCCCTGATCCTGACCGCCTGCGTGGCCGGCAGCGCCTTCTTCTCGGGCAGCGAGACGGGCTTGATGAGCGCCAGCCGCATCCGTCTGCGCGGACGGGCGCAGAGGCGGCGCGATCCGCGCCTGCGCACGCTGGAACGCCTGCTGCTGCGCCTGGAGGATTCCATTCTCACCTGCCTGATCGGCAACAACCTGGTCAATGTGCTCGCCAGCGCGGTCGCCACCGCGGCCCTGGCGGCCCGGTTCGGGCCCGACGGCCGCTGGCTGGCGGCGTTGCTCGTCACCGTGCTGTTGGTCGTCTTCGGCGAGATCCTGCCCAAGGTCTTCTTCCGCGAGTACCCGGAGAGCATGATGACGGCGGCATCGCCCCCTCTGCGCGCCGTGATGCTGGTCGTGGCGCCGGTGCGCTGGGCGATGCGCAGCTACGCCGGCCTGCTGCAGCGCATGTTGCCGGGCGCGGCGGAGAGCGGGCGGTCGAGTCTGGGACGCGAGGCGGTGCGGGCCCTGCTGCTGGCGCATCCCCAGCCGCAAGGCGAGGACCAGCGTTTCGCCGGAGAACTCGACCGTTTCCTGGCGCTGGCGCACGTGCCCCTGCATCGCATCATGCTGCCGCTGGAGCGCGCGGTCACCGTGGCTCGGGACGACGCGGTGGCGGCCTGCGCCGAGGCCGCGGCGCGCTCGGGGCACAGCCGCCTGCCGGTGCGCGCCGGAGACGGCCGGGCGCTGGCGGGCTGGCTGCTGGCTCGCGACCTGCTGCTGCTGCCTCCGCAGACGCCGCCGGAGGCGCCGCTGCCGCGCGAGCTCGTGCGCACCTGCCTGCTGGCCGACCAGCGTCTGACGCCGTACGAGCTGTTGGCGGAGATGCAATGGCAACGACAGCAGATGGCGATCGTCGTCGACCGCGGCGGCGCGCCGCTGGGCCTGGTCACGCTGGAGAACCTGGTCGAGGCGGTGGTGGGGGGCATCGAGGACGAATTCGACCGGCCGGCGGCCGCCGCGGCGCTCTGAGGCGGCGGCGCGACTCGCCGCTTGCGCCGCCGGCCCCGCGGCGGGATCATGGAGCGAGCCCGCCGGCCCGCCGACGGCGCGGGCGTGCGCCGGCCCGAGGGCACCGCGCCGACCGGAGGACGCCATGGACGATGCCCCTTTCACCCGCCACGATGAGATCCTGGCCGGACTGGCGATATCGCTGCAAGCGGCGGCGATGCAGCAGCTGGGCAAGATCAAGCACCCCGCCACCGGCCGGGTCGAACGGGACCTGGAGCAGGCCCGCGCGACGATCGACATGGTCGAGATGCTCAAGGTGAAGTGCCGCACGGACACGCCCGCCTCCCTGCTGCGATTGCTCGACACGGCGGTCATGGAGCTGCAGATGAACTACCTGGAGGAGCTCAAGCGCGACCGCGAGCAGGAGCGGGCGGGCGATCAGCAGGCGGGCGAGCAACAGGCGACGGCGGAGCAGCCGGCGGCCGCCGGGGCGCCCCCGGACAGGCAAGCCGACGAGGCGACAGGCCCTGCGGCCGACCCGGAGGCCGGCCCGGAGGCCGGCTCGACGGCCGGCGAGGCCTGAGTGGCCGCGATCGCGCACACGCGGCGCGCGGCGGGCGCGCGCGCGCTGCCGGGGGCGGCAGCTCTCATGCTCGGCGCCGCCTGCTGGCTCGCCGCCGCGCCCTGGCCCGCGCGCGCCGCCGAGCGCTCGACCGCGCTCTATCGGCTCGACAGCGCGCTGCCCCCGCCGCCCGGCACGCTGGTGGTCGGCCTGGGAGGGGAGCTCTTCCGGGTCCAGCCGCCCGGAGCCGGAGCGCCCTTCCCCGTCAGGGCGCTCGACGCGCGCCTGCGGCTCGAGTACAGCCTGCATCCTGGCCTGCGCCTGCGGGCGTCGGTTCCCTATCGGCGCTGGCACGGGACGGCCGGCGAAGGCTACCCTGGCCGGGCGGCCGGCCTGGGCGATGCCGGTCTGGACCTGCTGGCGCGCCTGCCGGGATCGGGCCGGCGGCTGGCCTGGGCAGCGCGGGCGGCGTTGGCGCAGCCGCTTGGCCGGCGCGACGACGGTCTGAGCGAATCGGCGGCGGCGGCGGAGCTGGGACTGGCGGCGACGGTCCGCCTCTGGCCGGACTCGCACCTGCCCGAGCTGCGCCTGCACCTGCAGGCGGCGCGGCGCTGGAACCCGGACCAGGGACGTTTCGCCGGCGCGGTGCCCGGGCGGTTCACGCCCTGGCCGCCGCTCTACCCGGCGGTGCCCGAGGGGGGGAGCGGCGGCGACAACGATCTGCTGCTGCTGGGAGCGGCCGTGGAGATCCGCAAGGGGATAACCTCGCTTTTCGTCGAATACACCGAACCCCGCCTGCCGGCCGCCAGCGGCGTCGCCGGTTGCGAGTTCGCGCGCTGCCTCACCTCCGGCGTGCACTGGGGCGGGCTGCGCGGTTGGGGGCTGTCCACCGCCTACGATGTCTCGCTGGCGCGCGACGACCCCGGCACGCCGTTCGCGCCGGCTTACCCCGACCTGGCCTACCACATGATGATAAGCTACGCCCGGCCGCGGTCGGGTCGGTGAACGCCCGCGCCGTTCCTGGTCAGGGCTGCTCCGCCGCGCCGCCGCCGCGCTCGGCGGCCTTGGCCTCTTGCCAGGCCGCCTCGAGCGCCTCCAGCGGCGCGGCCTTGAGCTGCGCCCGCGACCACCCGTAGCGGGCTTCCACGCCGCGGAAGCGGTCGCGGAAGCGGCGGTTGGCCAGCCGCAGCGCGTCGTCGGGGGGCACTTCGAGCCGCCGCGCCAGGTTGACCGCGGCGAAAAGCAGGTCACCGACCTCGCGCGCCACCGCGGCCTGATCGCCCCTGTCCGCCGCCTCGCGCAGCTCGCCGATCTCCTCGTGCAGCTTGTCCCAGACGCCGCCGATCTCGGGCCAGTCGAAGCCCACCGCGGCGGCGTCCACCTGGAAGGCGCAGGCCTGGGCCAGAGGCGAGCTGGCGGCGGGCAGGTCCTTGAGGATCGAAGCGGGCTCGGCCGCGCGGCCGGCGGCGCGTTTCTCGTCCGCCTTGACCTCGTTCCAGCGTTCCTGGCTCTCGAGATGGTCGCCCGCCGGACGGTCGCCGAAGACGTGGGGGTGGCGGCGGACCAACTTCTCGTTGCCCTGGCGTGCGATCGCCTCGAAATCGGCCGGCTCGGTCTCGCCCAGGATCTCCGCGCAGAAGCAGACCATGTAGAGCAGGTCGGCCAGCTCCTCGCGCACGGCGGAGACCTCGCCGCTCAAGGCGGCCTCGACCAGCTCGCCCGCCTCCTCGAGCAGGTAGCGCGCGGCGTCGCGCAGGGTCTGGCGGCGGTCCCAGGGGCAGCCGCCCGGCGCGCGCAGGGCGCGGATCGTGGCGAGCAGGGTTTCGGTGTGGGGCAAGGGCATGGCTCGGCTCTTTCCGGCGAGGCCTGGAGTTTCTCTTTTGTCGGGGCGCGGCGCCGCGGTTATCATGTTCAGCTGGCCGGCGCGGCGCCTGCAGCATAACACCGCGCCGGGCAGGGGCAAGAGGCCGGTCCGCCGCGGCGAAGGCGGCCGGCGGCGTGAGGAGCGGCGTGGCCGAGCTGATCCGCATCCGCGGCGCGCGCCAGCACAACCTGCGCGGCTGCGACGTCGACATCCCCCGGCAGCGCATGACCGTGGTGTCGGGCGTCTCGGGTTCGGGCAAGTCGTCGCTGGTGTTCGACACCCTGTACGCCGAGGGGCAGCGTTGTTACGTCGAGTCGCTGTCGACCTACGCGCGTCAGTTCCTCGAGCGCTTGCCGAAGCCCGACGTCGATTGGATCGACGGCATCAGCCCCGCCGTCGCCATCGAACAGCGCAACGCCGCTCGCAGCGGCCGCAGCACCGTCGGGACCGTCACCGAAATCAACGACCACCTGCGCGTGCTGTTCGCACGCGGCGGCCGCATCACCTGCCCCGAGTGCGGCGCGGCGGTGCGGCGGCACACCGCCGCCTCGGTCTGGCAGGCGGCGCGGCGGGCGCGGCCGGGCGCGTCCCTCCTGGTGGCGTACCCGCTGCCCGACGCGGCTGCGCGCGGCGGCGGTGACTGGGCCGCGGCGCTCCTGGCCCAGGGGTTCCAGCGCGCCGTGGCGGGTGGCCGTCTGGTGCGGCTGGACGAGACCGTGGCGACGGGGATGGCGGCGCCGGCCGCGGCCGACGACGCGGACATCGAGGTGGTCATCGACCGCCTGGTGCTCGACAACGGCGCGCGCTCCCGCTTCGCCGAGGCGGTCGAGCTGGCCTTCCGGCAATCGGGCGGGCGCGTGGTGCTGCGCGACCTGGAGCTGACCTGGCGCCGCGTCTTCACGCAGGCGCTGGCCTGCGACGGTTGCGGACGCCCCTTTCCCGAGCCGACGCCCCACCTGTTCTCGTTCAATTCGCCGCAGGGCGCCTGCCCCGCCTGCCGCGGCTTCGGCAATCGGCTGGAATTCGACGAGGACCGCATCGTCCCCGACCGCAATCTCACGGTGCTCGAGGGCGCGGTGCGGCCGTGGCGGACCGACAGCTTCGCGCAGCAGTTCGCCTGCCTGGTGCGATTCTGCCGCCGCCGCCGCATCCCGGTCGACCTTCCGTACCGGCAGCTCAAGCCCGAGCAGCGCCGCCTGATCCTGGAGGCGCGGGACCGGGACTATGTGGGGGTCATCCCCTTCCTGGAGGAGATGCGGCGGCGCATGGAGAAGGAGCACCACCGCTTCTTCACACGCCGCTTCATGGGCGACACGGCCTGCCGCGCCTGCGGCGGCACCCGCCTGCGCCCCGAAGCGCTGGCGGTCAAGCTGGGCAAGCTGGACCTGGGACAGATCGGGCGCCTGAGCGTGCGCGAGGCGAGGCGGAAGATGGCGGCGCTGCGTCTGCCCGCCGCCGCCGCCGCCGTGGCGGGCGAGGTCCGCGACGAGGTGGTGCATCGCCTGGGCTTCCTGGAGCGCGTCGGCCTGGGCTACCTGACCCTCGACCGCCTCTCCCGCACCCTGTCGGGGGGGGAGGCGCAGCGCATCCACCTGGCCAACGCGCTGGGCTCGCGCCTGGTCGACACCCTGTACGTTCTGGACGAGCCGACCACCGGACTCCACGCGGCGGACATCGATCGGCTGATCGGCACGTTGCGCGATCTGGTGGCGGCCGGCAACACCGTGGTCGTCGTCGAGCATGACCTGGGGGTGCTGCGGGCGGCCGATCATTTCATCGAGCTGGGGCCCGGCGCCGGCCGCGCGGGCGGCCAGGTGGTGTTTCAGGGCCCGCTGGCCGATCTGCTCGCCCGCGGCGCGACCTTGACCGCCGACTATCTGACCGGCCGCCGCCGGCTGCAGAGGCCGCCGGCGCCGCGGAGCGAATCCTCGCGCCAACTGGTCGTCAAGGGAGCGCGCCTCCACAATCTGCGCCATCTCGATCTGCGCCTGCCTCTGGGCAGGCTGGTCTGCCTGACCGGCGTCTCGGGCAGCGGCAAGAGCAGCCTGCTCAGCGGCTGCCTGCACGACGGATTGACCGGCAAGGCCGCGGGGGGGGCGGGGCGCGCGGCGCCCTTCACGGCCATCCAGGGAGCCGAGGCGATCGACAAGGTCGTGCGGGTCGATCAGACCCCGATCGGCCGCACCAGCCGCTCCAACCCGGCCACCTATCTGCAGCTGCTGGCTCCCATCCGCGCCCTGTTCGCCGCGACCCCCGAGGCGATCGCGCGCGGCTACCCGCCGGGCCGGTTCAGCTTCAACACGGCGGGCGGCCGCTGCCCGGCCTGCCAGGGTCTGGGCGAGCACCGCGTCGAGATGCATTTCCTGGCCGACGTCAGCGTCCCCTGCGAGGAATGCGGCGGCAGCCGTTTCAACGCCAGCACGCTGGCCGTGCGCTTCCGCGGTCTCGACATCGCCCAGGTGCTGCGCCTGACCGTGGAGGAGGCTCTGGTCTTCCTCGCCGGCCACGGCGCGGTGACCGAGCGGCTGTGGATGCTGCGCCAGGTCGGTCTGGGCTATCTCACCTTGGGGCAGCCGGCCACGACGCTGTCGGGCGGCGAGAGCCAGCGGCTCAAGATCGCCCGCGAACTGGCCGTTCCCTCGGGCGGCCGCAACCTGTATCTTCTGGACGAACCGACCACGGGCCTGCACGTCGACGACGTCGGCAGCCTGATCAAGGTGCTGCACGAGCTGGTGCGGCAGGGTCACAGCGTGGTCGTGATCGAGCACAACCTCGAGCTGATCGAGCAGGCCGACTGGATCATCGATCTCGGCCCCGGCGGCGGCGACGAGGGGGGCCACCTGGTGGCCGCGGGGCCTCCCGCCGCCATCGCCGCCTGCGCCGCGTCGGTCACCGGCCGCTTTCTGGCGCGGCGACGCAACGGCGGCGGCCCGCGGGCGAAGGAGCGCGCGTGAGAGTGCTGGTCACCGGCGGGGCGGGCTACATCGGCAGCGTGACGGTGCGCGCACTGCTGGGACGCGGCTGGGAGGTCGAGGTCCTCGACGACCTGAGCACCGGCCACGAGCAGACGCTGCCCCCCGGCGTGCCGCTGCATCGCGGCCGCCTCGACGATCCGGCCTGCCTGGACCGCGCCTTCGCCCGGCCTCACGACGCCGTCGTGCACTTCGCCGCGCGCAGCCTGGTGTCCGAGTCGGCGGCCGCGCCGCTGGCCTACTACCGCGACAACGTCGGCGGCACGGTGGCGCTGCTCGAGCGTCTGGCCGCAGGCGGGGCGCGGCGGTGCGTCTTTTCCTCCAGCGCCGCGGTGTACGGGCAGCCGGAGCTGACGCCGATCCCGGAGGAGGCGCCGCTCGCGCCCATCAACCCCTACGGCCGCACCAAGGTGGCGATGGAGTGGGCGCTGGCCGACGCCGCTCGCGCCCACGGCATCGCGGCGGTGGCCCTGCGCTACTTCAACGCCGCCGGGGCCGACGGCGGTCTGGGCGAGGACCACGAGCCCGAGACCCATCTGATCCCTCGGCTGCTGCGCTCGTTGCTCGAGCCCGGGCGGCAGTTCCAGATCTTCGGCGACGACTACCACACGCCCGACGGCACCTGCGTGCGCGACTACATCCACGTCGCCGATCTGGCCGAGGCGCACGCGCTGGCGATCGCCTGGGCCGATAGGCCCGGCTTCCAGGCCATCAACCTGGGCAGCGCGCGCGGCTTCTCGGTGCGTGAGATCGTGGCGGCCGCCGCCGCCGTGACCGGCCGCGCGCTGGCTCCCGCCGTGGCGCCCCGCCGTCCCGGCGATCCGGTGCGGCTGGTCGCCTCGTGCGAGCGGGCGAGGGCGCTGCTGGGCTGGCGTCCCGAGCGCAGCGATCTGTCCGCCATCATCGCCGACGCCTGGGCGTGGCACTGCGCCCATCCCCGCGGCTACCGCGGTTGAGCCGCGGCCCCCATGGCATGACGATTGCTGCCTGATCGGCGCCCGGAAGCGCGCGGCGGCGGCACGGTCGCCGCGCGGCCCGCGCCGGCGGTCGAGGCCGGCGGGGCGGCAAGGACGCGCCGGCGAGGGAAAATCTTGCCCACCGTCATCCGCAGATTCTTCAAGGGGCAGCGCCCCGCTCCCCGCGCCAACGGCGGGCTCGGGGGGCTGCTCTTCCTGGCCCGGCTGCTGCGCGAGCCTTCGCCCCAGCGCCGCTGCCGCCTGGCGGCGCGGGTGTTGCGGGCCGGCGGCTTCGCGGTGGCGCTGGTGCTGGAGACCGCCCGCGATGCCGAGGAGGAGGCGCTGCGGGTGCGGCCGATCGCGGGGGGGACGGGAGCGCGCGATCCGGGCCTGCTGCTCGAGGCCCTGGGCTCGCGCGTCAGCCCGCTGCTAGGGATGGATCCAGCGCGGCCGCGTTGGGCCGCCCTGCACGAGGACCCTTTCCGCCCCGGCTGCGCCTTTCTGAGGAAGTTCAACCTTGCCTGCCTGCTCATCCTGCCGCTGCAGGCCGGCGGGCCCGGGGAGCAGGAGGCGGTGTCGCAGTGGCTGCTCCTGGCGGCCGACGAGCCGCACGCGTACGCCTCGCCCGTGGTGCAGGAGGTCGTGGCGGTCTGGTCGCTGTACCGCATGTTCACGGCGGAAGGCCGGCTGGCGGCGGCGGCGCCGGACGCGCCCGCTCCCCCGCCGGACGGCCTGGCCGGCTGGCCGCCCGCAGCGCTCTGGGCCGAGTCGCCGGCGGCGCTGGCCCTGCTGGAGGGCCAGCAGATCGCCGCCGCGAATCCGGCGGCGCAGCGGCTGCTGGCGGGTTCGGTCGGCGCCGACGGCCAGGCCTGGCGCACCTGGCTGGCGGCGGCGGGCCGGCGGTTGATCGAGGCGGGGCGCGAGGCGGACAAGCTGCCGGCCTCGCAGGCGCGCGAGCTGACGCTCGAGGTCCGGCTCGGCGGCCAGGTCGAGGGCGGCGGCGGGCGGAGCGCGCGCGTCCTGGCCGTGCGCGACGCCAGCGAGGAGGTGCTGGCCGAGCGCCGCAGCGCCGAGGCCATCTCGACCATCAGCCACGAACTGCGCACGCCGCTGACCTCGATGAAGAACAGCGTCGGCCTGCTGCTGCGCGGCGAGGCAGGGGAGCCGTCGCCGCAGGCTCGTAACTTCCTGACGATGACCATGCGCAACATCGACCGGCTCAACCGGCTGATCAGCGATCTGCTGGATGTCTCGCGGGCCGCGGCCGGCCGTCTGGACCTGCACCGCCAGACCATCGATCTGGTGCCGTTGCTGCAGGAGGCGCTGGAGATCTTCGCCGCCACCGCACGGCAGCGGCGCATCGCCCTGAGCTGCGACTGCGGGCCGGACAGCTTCCCCGCGCACGTCGACGGGGACAAGGTCGTGCAGATGATCCACAACACCGTCGGCAACGCGCTCAAGTACACGCCCGAGGGGGGGCGCGTGCGGGTGTGGCTCAATCCGCGCCCGGGGGACGGGTACGACCTGGCGGCGCGGGCGGTGGCCGACCGCTTCTTCCTCCCCCTGCGCGTTTTCGCGCTGGTGGTCGAGGACAACGGCGTCGGCATGAGCGAGCAGGTCCGCCGCACACTGTTCCAGCCGTTCGCGCGGGGCGACGAGCGCGCGGCCGCGTCGGAGCCCGGCACCGGGCTCGGCCTGCACATCACCCGGGCGCTGGTCGAGGCTCACGGCGGGCGCATCTCGCTGGCGAGCGGGGCCGGCGCCGGCACGACCGTCTGGATCGTGCTGCCGCGCGACCCGGAGTCGGAGCGCGTGCTGGTGGCTTCGCGCCGGTTGCGCGCGCGCCAGGCGGCGGGGGGGCGCGTCGCCCTGCTCGACGCCCGCGGCGGGCGGCGTCCGGAGGACGGGGCGCAGTTGAGGCGCGCGGCGCGCGCGGTGCGCGAATTCCTGGCGCGGCTGGAAGGCCCGGACGCGGCGGCGGCCGGCGGCCCGCCCGTGGAGGAGCCGGCGGACGGACTCTGGGGGGCCGTGGTCGGCGCCTGGCAGAGGTTGGCGGCGGCCTGGGAGGTCGAGAGGTCGCGGCCGGGCGCTGCGGCCCTGCTGGAGGGGACGGCCTGGGAACTGTTCGATCTGCCCGACGATCCGGCGCCGGCGGAGACGGCGGAGACAAGCAAGGGGCTGGCGGCGTCGAACCGGCTGGCGGTCCCGGAAACGGAGGAGCGGCATGGCTGAGGGCGTCAGGGTGCTGATCGTGGACGACGAGCCGGACATCGTCGAGACGCTGGAATACAGCCTCGAGCTGCGCGGCTTCGAGGTCGCCACCGCCTACGATGGCCTGGAGGGTCTGGAAAAGGCCAAGCAGCGGCCGCCGGACGTCCTGTTGCTGGACGTGATGCTCCCGGGCTGCAACGGCTACGAGGTCAGCCGGCTGCTGAAGGAATGGATGGAGACCGACCCGCACGCCGTCCCGTTCCCGATCCTGCTGCTGACCGCCCGGCGGGTCAACAGCCTGGAGCGCGAGAAATTCATCGCCACCTGGTCCAGGGCCGATGCCTGCATCTACAAGCCGTTCGAGCTGGAGACGGTGCTGGCAAAGATCGAGGAACTGGCCGCCGTGGGGGCGGGTAGAGTATAGTTTGGGCTGGGGCCGGCGCCGCGGGGGCTCCGGCCTTGACAGCGGGGCCGGGGAGATGTTGATTTTCCCGGGCCGCCGCGCGGGCCGTCCGCGGTCCGCGCGCGGCGTTTTCTCCCGCGGGTGCCTGGGTAGCTCAGTTGGTAGAGCACGTGACTGAAAATCACGGTGTCGGCGGTTCAATTCCGTCCCCAGGCACCATCGAGCGCATGTCTTGGGAGCTGGTGTAGCTCAGCTGGTAGAGCAGCGCACTCGTAATGCGCAGGTCTGCGGTTCGATTCCGCACACCAGCTCCATTCCCACCCCGCGACGAGCCCATCGGTCCGCGCGCAGTGGACGCTGCAGAGGAGGCGGAGCTTGCCGTTGCAGGTGAGCGTGTCCGGAGTCAGGGGCGTGATCGGCG
>CAYWTR010000027.1:50334-53161 GCA_964461255.1 uncultured Fibrobacteraceae bacterium
GGCGACGGCCTGGACGCGGTGGTCGCCGCGCGCTGGGCGGCCGCTTTCGGCGCCTGGCTGCCTCCCGGTCCGGTCGTGATCGGGCGCGACACCCGCCCCTCGGGCCCGATGCTGCGCAGCGCGGTCGCCGCCGCCCTGCAGTCGACGGGGCACGACGTGCACGACCTCGGAGTCGCGACGACACCCACCACGGAGCTGGCCGTGCAGCAGAGCGACGCGGCCGGGGGGATCGTCATCACCGCCAGCCACAACCCGCAGCCCTGGAACGCGCTGAAATTCCTGGACGGCCGGGGGCTGTTCCTGACCGCCGCCGCCAACCGCGAGCTGCAGGCGGCGTTGCAGCGGGGCGGCGGCCACGTTCCCTGGGACCGTCTCGGCGTCTTGAGCGCGCGGACCGACGCCGACGATCGCCACCTGGAGGCCTTGCTCGCCTTGCCCTGGCTCGACCCGGCGGCGATCGCCGCGCGCCGGCTCAAGGCGGTGGTGGACGCGGTCGAAGGAGCGGGAGGGGGGATCGTTCCGCGCCTGCTGGCGCGGCTGGGGGTCGCTTGCGTGCCGCTGCACTGCGGCCTGAGCGGGCGCTTCCCCCACGACCCCGAACCGACGCCCGCTCATCTGAGCGAGCTGTGCCGGGCCGTGCGCGCCAGCGGCGCCGACCTTGGCTTCGCCGTCGATCCCGACGTCGACCGCCTGGCGCTGGTCGACGCGGCCGGCCGGCCGCTCAGCGAGGAGATGACGCTGGTGCTGGCGGTCGATTTCCTGCTGGCGCGCCGGTCGGGCCCGGTCGTGGTCAACCTGTCGACCACGCGCCTGATCGAGGCGGCGGCGGCGCGGCACGGCGCGGCGGTCCGCCGCACCCCGGTCGGCGAGGCGAACGTGGTGGAGGAGATGCTGGCGAGCGGCGCGGTGGTGGGGGGCGAGGGCAACGGCGGTGTCATCTACCCCGCCCTGCACCCGGGCCGGGACGCCCTGGTGGGCATCGCGATGATCCTGCAGGCGCTGGCCGCCAGCGGCGGCACGCTGCGCGACCTTGCCGACGGCTTTCCGCCCATGGCGATGCTCAAGGACAAGATTCCCCTGCGCGACGGGTTCGACCGCCAGCGGTGGCGGACCGCGCTGAGCGGTCTGGGCGTCGGCGAACTGGACGAGCGCGACGGCCTGAAGTGGACCGGCGCGACGGCCTGGGTGCACGTGCGGCCGTCGAACACCGAGCCTATCGTGCGTATCATCGCCGAGGCGCAGGACCTGGAAAGCGCGCGGGCTCTGGTGGCGGACGTGAGACGGCGGTGCGGCGGCTGAGCGCCGGCCGAACATCGGGGAGCGAAGGGAGCGGCCATGTGCGGAATCGTCGGCATCACCGGACGGCAAGAGGTCGCGCCGATCCTGCTCGAGGGGCTGCGGCGGCTCGAGTACCGCGGCTATGACAGCGCCGGGCTGGCGGTGATCGGCCCCGACGGCCTGGTTTTCCACAAGCGCGAGGGCAAGATCCAGAACCTGGAGGCCGAGCTGCCGTGGCAGCGCCTGGCCGGCTCCTGCGGCATCGCCCACACGCGTTGGGCCACGCACGGCGAGCCCAACACGATCAACGCCCACCCGCATCTGGACACGGCCGGCCGCGTGGCCGTCGTGCACAACGGCATCATCGAGAACTACTCGGCCCTGCGCATCCAGCTGGAGAAACGGGGCTACAGCTTCGTGTCGGACACCGACACCGAAGTGCTGGCTCACCTGATAAGCGATCAGTACCGGGGCAACCTGGAGGAAGCGGTGCAGAGGGCCCTGAAGCTGGTCGAGGGGACCTACGGCATCGCGGTCATCCACGCCGACCAGCCGGGCAGGATCGTCGGCGCGCGCCGCGGTTCGCCCCTGGTGGTCGGCGTGGGACAGGGCGCGAACTACCTGGCCAGCGATGTGGCCGCCATCCTGGGCCAGACCCGGCAGGTCATCTATCTGGACGACGGCGAGATGGTCGTGCTCACGCCCGACGGCGTCGTCACCACCACCGTGGACAACGAGCGGATCACCAAGGACGTGGAAGAGATCACCTGGGATCTGGAGCAGATCCAGAAGGGCGGCTACCCGCACTACATGCTCAAGGAGATCTGCGAGCAGCCGGAGACGATCCAGGACGCCTTCCGCGGGCGCCTGCTGCCCGCCTCGGGCGACGTCAAGCTGGGAGGGCTGCGCCTGACCGACTGGGAGCTGCGCAACATCCGGCGCATCATCATCCTGGCCTGCGGCACCTCCTACCACGCGGGCCTGGTGGGCGAGTACCTGATCGAGGAGCTGGCGCGCATTCCGGTCGAGGTGGAGTACGCCTCGGAGTTCCGCTACCGCTCGCCGGTGATCGAGCCGGGCACCATCTGCCTGACCGTCAGCCAGAGCGGCGAGACGATCGACACCCTCGAGGCGATGCGCGAGGCGCGCCGCAAGGGCGCCAAGGTGCTGGGCATCACCAACGTGGTCGGCTCGACGATCGCGCGCGAGTCCGAGGGCGGCATCTACATCCACGCCGGCCCGGAGATCGGCGTCGCCTCGACCAAGGCGTTCACCAGCCAGCTGACGATCCTGATCATGCTGGCGGTCATGCTCGGCCGGCGCAGCAACCTGTCCAGCGAATACGGCATCCGCATCGTCGAGGAGCTGCAGCGCCTGCCGGACAAGGTGCGCGCGATCCTGGGCGCCTCGGAGATCATTCGCGAAATCGCCACGCACTACCAGGACGCGCGGAACTTCCTCTATCTCGGGCGGGGGCTGAACTATCCGATCGCCCTCGAGGGCGCGCTCAAGCTCAAGGAGATCAGCTACATCCACGCCGAGGGCTATC
>CAYWTR010000028.1:0-51589 GCA_964461255.1 uncultured Fibrobacteraceae bacterium
GGGAGGATACGCCGCCTTCGTGTTCAGCTCATCCACAACTTTCGACTATAACCCTTCGCCGTGGACAGCCTGCGAACCGCGCGGCCGATCCTCGTCGGCCGTCACGAGCACGAAATCTGGGGACTCGCGTTCGACGCGAGCGGCCAGCTCATCGTCTCTGCGGACAAGCTGGGCGGGATCCGGGTCTGGGCCCGGCAGGAGGGAGGGGGGTGGAGACCGACCCTGAGCCGCCAGACCGCGGAGACGGTCATCCGCTACGTCGGTTTCGGCCGCTCGGCCTCGCGAGTGGTTTACCGAGAGAAGCAGATCCGCCAGGTCGCCCTCCTCGATCGCGCGCGACCCGAGGCTGCGCCAACATTGCTTTGGCCGCTGCCGGCGCAGGGCGAGGCCAACTTCCAGGTCTCGGAGGCGGGATTCACCCCTGACGATTCGTGGATCGTGTTCGCGCAGATGTTGGGAACCGGTCAGATGTTGGAAGCCGGTTGGTCGAAGCCGGACGCGATCGTCTTCTACCCGCTCGCGGCCCGCTTCCCGCAGGTCTTCCGGGCGTTCCCCGCGAAGATGGGGCTGCAGCCCCTCTGTTTTGTCGATGCCGGACGCCGTCTGGTGCTGACCAAGATCCCGATGCTAAGGGTCTGCGACATCCTCGACGGTGAAAGCGCGGGCGAGGTGCTGTGGCAACATCCCACGGGCCAGACGATCGCCACGATCGCCTTCGACCCATCGTCCCACCGAATCCTGGGGGGAAGCTATGTTGGCGGCAAGGCCTGGCTGATACCGCTCAGCGGCGCCGCGCCGCGGGAGCTGTCATGGGGGAGTTCCGGCACGATCGGCGCCGTTGCGTTCTCTCCCGACGGCGGCTGCGCCGCGGTGGGAGGTGGGAGGGGCGGCGTCACAGCGGACCGGGCCGTCATCCGCGTGTGGGACCTGCAAACCAGCACAATCCAGACCCTGAGGTCAGGAGGCGAGGAGGGCTTCCTCAGCCTCTGTTTCGTGGGGGGGAATCGGCTGGTGTCCTCAGGCAATGAGGGGCTCCTGCTGTGGGACCTCGTGACCGGCGATCATGAGGTGCTCAATGCCGGCGAGTACGGCGACTTCGGAGGCTTGGACGCCAGCATGCGCCACCTTCTGGTTGACTCTCCCCGCGGGCTGACGCTGTGGGATCTCCAGCAGCGCACCGAGCGCATTCTGCCGATCCCCACGGACCCATGGCTGGGCTCGGACTGGACCGCGTCGAGCCGGCGCGCGATCTCGCCCGACGGCCGCTTTGTGGTGGTCGGGATGAAGAAGGGCGAGGTCTGGGTCCTGCATCTCGACGAGAACCAGCCGCACCTGCTGCTGGGCCACGAGGGCGGCGTCGGCGCGGTGTGGATCACGCCCGAAAGCGATCGCATCTACACCGCGGCCGAGGACGGCACGGTTCGCATCTGGGAAGTGCCGCGTGGCGTGCCGCTGCACACGCTCCCGCTGCCGAGGGTGCTGGAGGTGCTGCGGGCCCAGACGAACCTGCGCGTCGTGCTCGACAACCGAACGGCCGACGGCTATCGCATCGAGTACGATCAATTCCGCGGCTGGCAGACCGCCCCCACCTGGCAGGACCTGCCTGAGTAGGCACGGAGCCGTTCGTCCGGGTCGCTAGCCATCCTTCGCGTCAGAAGCTCGCTTCAACGCCCACCCGCACGGCCATCGGCGGCTGGTAGGCCATGGGCTGTCTATAGTCCGGATTCGGCGTGGCCGGATCCCCATTCTCGTCCAGCGTCAGGTAGTGCAGTTCATCCCACCGCACGGCGCGGCGAGGGTGCCCCACGTGCAGCAGATCCAGCAGCATCCTTGGGCGCGCGGCTCTGACACCTGGCAGTTCGTAAGCCAGTCGAAGATTGACGTCCCAGAGCGCCGGCGTCCTCCCGGCGCTACCCCTCGCGACCAGGAAGGTCGGGTTGGTCGCGCCGAAGGGACCGGCCGCGAAATCGTTGACCGGAGTGCCCGAGGCGGCTGTCACGAACGCCCCCGCCTGCAGGCCGAAACGGCTGGTCCAGGCTCCGCTCAACTTGAAGGCATGGGGACGGTCGTTGGGCAGCTGACCGGTGCTGTTCTCGGCCTGGTTCGGCGTCTGGAATGAACGGGCCCCTCCTGGGCTCTCGTACCCGGGTTCGCTGTCGAAAAGCCCCGGATAGTTGCCCCACGTCCGGGAGAGTACGTAGGAGGCGCGGTACTGCCAGCGGCGCCAGCTCCCCTCCGCGGCGACCTCGACCGCAGTGTACTCCCGCCGAGGCGGAGGCAGGAAGTCAAACGCTCCCTCGCCCGGCGTGCCGATTATCCAATCGCCCTCGTCATTGATTCCCCACTGGAAGCTCGATCCCAGATCGCGCCGCGTCGCTCGTACGCCGAGCCGCGTGCCGGCTCCGACAAGCCGCTCATAGCCCAGCGTGAACTCGTGGAAGTTCTCGGCCTGCAGCCCAGGGATCTGGCGCGCGAAATCCGCCTCGTAGGTCGTGTAGTCGTAGACTGCGTCGGGCTCCGCCCCCGGCTGGCGCGGGTCGACGGAGTAGGAGGAGTAGACGAACGGGTAGTCCACGTACCAAGAGATCGCCATGCTGGTCGGCACGGACTGGTAGAAGCGGCCATACGACCCGTACAGCCGCTGCGCGCCTGCTGCCCCGATCCGGCAGCTGAATCCGAGGCGGGGCTGCCACTCGTCGGCGAAGTTCTGCGCCGTGCGGCCGCTGGCCCCGATGAGATACTGTCCCGACCATCGCAGCCCCGGATTGACGGTCAGGCGATCGGTGATCCGCCAGCTGTCCTGCACGTAGACAGCCGGCGAGCGGTTGTGGACAGTTCCGTGCACCGACTGGTCATCGCGCAGGTAGAGATCAGTGTCGATGCGTTGGATGTTGGCACCTTCGAAACTCACGGCGTTCAGCGCGTCCTCATAGTCGATGCCGGCAACGAACGTATGGCCCGGCACGAAGAGCGTTGCCTGCACCGCCAGGCTCGAACGATCCCGGTCCTCATCTAGAAAACCGCCTCGTCCACCTCCCACGGCCCCTTCCACCCAGTCGAGGTAGGGGAGCTCCTCGCGGCCCCGGAGCGTGCGGGGGCGCTGGGAGTAGCGGTGCCATTGACGCGCCACGGCGGCCTGCAGCAGCAGCGACCGGCTCGGTGCGATCGTCCCGCGTAGGGAGCCAACCAGACCGCCCGATTCGACGCGATGGAGCAGGACATCGGAGTTCAGGATGGTGGTCAGGCCGGGCCACGGCGTGATGACTTCGTCCCGAGTGGTTGGGTCGCCGAACATCGACAGCTCGAGGCTGGTCGCCGGGCTCGCCTGCCAGGTCAGCTTGCTCGCGAACCGCACCGCCTCGGTCCGGTCGGCAAACAGGCCATGTCCCAGGATCTCCTTGTCCACGGTGTCGACCCGCGGATTCACGGCCGCCGAGTACCACAGCCTGTCCCGCACCAACGGCCCGCTCACCCGTGCCCCACCGTCGTAGATGATCGCTCCCTCCTCCCTGAGAGTCGTGGCCTCCCGCGGTGCCAGCGTGAGGCTGCCCGGCTGCGTGAACCCGAACACCTGCGCTTCGAACTCGTTCGTGCCCGAATAGGTGATGGCATTGACGACGGCCCCCAAGGCGCGGCCGTACTGCGCCTCGTAGCCCCCTGTCTTGACCTCCACCGCCCGCACGAAGTTGTACGGCAGGCTCGTCGCCCGGGCCGCCGTCTTGGTGTCGGTGACGTTGACGCCGTCGATGTAGTACTGGTTCTCCAGACCCGTGCTGCCGCCCACGTTCACCGGATCGCCGCGGTAGCTCTGGTTCGCGCCGGGCAGCACTGTCAGGATCGACTTGTAGTCGCGATCGACCGGCAGCAGGGCGTAGTCGCGTTCGTCGAGCGTGCCGCCGCCGGCGGTGCCCACCGGATCGATTGTGATCCGCGGCACCACCGTCACCACGGGCTCCATCATGATCGGCTGCAAGGCCAGCGTCAGGGTCGGCACTGCGGTGGTGCGGCCCAGCTCGACGACCAGCCGCTGCACCGTCATCGCGCGCAGACCCATGCGCGCCACGTTCAGCTCGTAAACGCCGGGCGGCACCGCCAGGAACTGGTAGAACCCGCGCCGGTCGGTCAGCGTCTCGCGCACGCCTTGCAGGTTGGGACCCGAGAGCGTGACGCGCACCCCCTGTTCTGGGCCGCTCTCGGCCGAGACGATCGTGCCTTGCAGGGCGCCGGTGACGTCCTGGGCGCAGACCGGTTGGCTCCCCAGGGCCGCAAGCAGCAGGATCGTCGCCAGCGCACAGACCGGCCGCCACGCCTGCGGTGACGCGCACAGCGTGTCCATCGTCCCCTCCCTCTGTGACGGCATCCCCCCAAGGCGTCCGACCGGCGCCCGGCCACGGCGGTCCCGGTGCCTTGCCCGGCGGCATCGGCGGCCGCCTGGCGGTGGCCGCGGCGCGTGGCCTAGCCACGAGCGTACCGGCGGCGGCGGACGATGTCCAGCCCGGGGGCGCCGCTTCTGTCGGCTACCCGTTTCCGGGCGTGCTGGGGATCGTGGCGCGGGGGCGAGGCCGCAAGATCGATCTTGGCATCACGAACCGTGATCCCAAGACAGGAATCGCCGCCGAGGCTCTATGCATCGGGGCCTACGGTCCCACAAACCTCCAGCCCGAGCAGGGTCGCGTCATCCTGCAGGGCGCGCCCCGGACACCAGGCGAGCACGGCCTGCCGGATGCCGGTCAGCCATGGCTCCAGGGAGCGGCCGCATTCCCTGGCGGCGGCCTGCCGCAGCCGCTCACGGCCGAAGGCCTCGTCCTGGTCGTTCAACGCCTCCAGCACGCCGTCGCTGTAGAACAGCAGCCTGTCCCCGGGGGCCAACCGCACCTTCACCTCCTGGTAATCGAACGCCGGCAGCACGCCGATCGGCACGCCTCGCGCCGTGGGGCATTCGCCGGCGCTCTCGGCGTCGCCCTCCGTGGCGAACCGCAGGGGAGGGGGGTGGCCGGCCAGGGCGTAGCGCAGCACGCGGGTCGGCAGGTGCAGCACGCCGTAGATCAACGTGCAGAAGCGGCCGTGCTCCGGCTCCAGGCGGTAGCGCTCGTTGAGGTTGGCGACCACCTCGGCCGGCGAAGCGATCTGGAAGCTCGCTTCGTTGTCCCCCTGGGGGCGGAACAGGCACGATTCCTCCGGCACGGGCGACAGCCAGCGGTGAAGCGACGCCGACAGCAGAGCGGCGGGCACGCCGTGCCCGCCGATGTCCAGCACGTAGAGGCCGAGGTGATCGCGGTCCAGCCGCACGATGTCGAGGCCGTCGCCCGCCAGCTCATCGCAGGGCTGGAAGTCCCAGGCGAAGCGGTAGCCCGCGACGCGCGGCAGGGCGTGCGGCAGCCAGGCGCGCTGGATCGCGGCGGCCTCCTCGAGGTTGCGGCGCATGCCCGTGTTGGCCATCTCCAAGGCGGCCTTCGTGGCCCGCAGCGCCTGCTCGGCCTCGCGCCGCTCGGTGACGTCGGACTGGATGCCGATCAGGTGGCTGACCTGGCCGTCGGCGCCGCGCACCGGCGTGATCGACAGGCGGTTCCAGAAGCGAGCACCGTCCTTGCGGTGATTGAGGATCTCGACCGTGAAGCTGCGCTGCGCCTGCAGACCGGCGCGGATGGCGGCGATGGTCAACGGATCGGTGTCGGGCCCCTGGAGGAACTTGCAGTTGCGGCCGATGACCTCGGCGGCCGCGTAGCCGGTGAGGCGCTCGAAGCCCTCGTTCACGTAGATCAGCGGACGGCCCGGAAGGCGAGCGTCGGCGATGGTGATCCCCTCGGCCGCGACCGCCATGGCGCGCTCGAGCAATGCCTGCCAATCCGGCTGCGAAAAGCCCTCGGGCGCCTTCATGCCGGCATCTCCCCCCGTGCTTGGGTCGTCGCGGCGCGGCCCGCATCGGCCACAGGGTACATCAATGTGCGCTCGTCGACAGCGACTTCCGGCCGCGGCCGGCCCGGCCGGAGCAAGACAGCGGGCCGGGCCACAAAGGCCCGGCCCGGTTCGGCATCGCCGGAGATGCGTCTAGAGGCCCAGGTCGACCGGCAGCAGGACGGCGTCGATCACGTGGATGATGCCGTTGCTGGCCGAGATGTCGGCGGCGGTGATGTTGGCCGTGCTGCCGACGGCGGTGATCACGCCGCCGGTCGAAACGGTGAAGGTGGCGCCGGGCAGTAGGGTCTCGATGGTGCGGAAGCCGCGGCGCGGCAGGACGCTGTTGGCGGCGCGACGGCCCTCGGTCACGTGGTAGCTGACGACGGCCTCGATGGTGCCGGCGCCGAGCAGCAGATCGATGGCCGCGAACGGCCCGTCCTGCGCCAAGACATCCGGGTCGAGCAACGGCGCGACGGCGTTGACCAGGTTGACGAAGGCCTCGTCCGTGGGGGCGAAGACCGTGTACTGATCGCGGTCGAGCAGGCCGGCCACGAGCGGGCTGCCCGGATTGGTCTCGGCGATGTAGCCCACGGCCGCCAGCAGCAGCTCGAAGCCGGCCGCCTCGGCGATCTCGGCGATGGTCTGTCCGCTGGGGGCGGGGGCGCGGAAATCGCGGCTCATGCCCATATCGCGCTTGGCCATGGACTCGTTCTCGGTCGGGTTGGTGACGCTGTCGGAGCAGGAGCTGAGGCCCAGCACGGCGACCAGGCCCAGGGTGATCAGGACGAAACGCTTCATGGTTGTTCTCCTATTTGGCTCGAGGTCCGGGTTGTTGTTCGAGTCGTTCCTCTGTTTGGTCTCGGCGACCGTCATTTCACAACGCCCAGATCTTAACGCAGACCTCGTTCGATGTCAAGCAAATTTATAAGATTTATCCTGGACACAACCCGCTATTGTGTCAAGCCATTGTCCTGCATTACATTATGAAGGCAACAACGGAGAAAAAAAGGAGATGGGGAGGGCTCGTCGCCATCCCCATCACCGCGAGGTTCTCCCGCGAGCCCGGCTAGCGCCGGCCGAAAAGCAGCCCCAGAAGAAGCCTGAACTCGGGTATGTCGCCCATGCCCGCCCTGGCCTCCAGGCGAGTTCGGCCTCGGGAAGCGGAATCTGGCGGTCGATTCCGGACGGGCATCCGGTGGCTGGATTCCGTCAGCGGTACATCGCCTTGACCGTGCTCCAGGTGGCCGTGTCCAGCGGCACGACCGGCGCGAGGATCAGCGTCGTGACTTCGCCCTCCCAGCCGTCGCAGAGCGCTTCGCGATAGCGCACGGAGCCGTTGTGCGAGGGATCGGCGAGCTTGCCGGCGATCGTCCAAGGATACGAGCCCGGCTGGCGCACGACCATGCAGAAGCCGTCGAAATGCGCCCACCCCAGATCGGTGTTGTCCCTGCCGTCGATCTCGCCGCTACCGTAGGCGACCGGCGAGGAGACGATCAGGACCGCTTCGTAGGAGAATTGGCCGCTCGCGTCGGCCTGAACTTCGGCAGGCGCCAGCAATTGATGGGCGCCGGCGCTGGAAACCGCCACGGCGAGCAGTCCTCCCAGAACAAGACCGGTGGGGATTCTGCTGACCATCGGGACACCTCCCCGGGGGTGGGGGTGAATGTATTGAGTAAGCATACCAATAACTTACCGCCGCCACCAACGGATTTCGGCGCGGCCGGCCGATTTCGGCCAATCCATTCTTGTCTACGGAATTGCCGGTCGCTAATTTCTTGTGACGTTCGCGCGGGCCGGCGGCCGCCCCGGTGGGGGATGAGGCCCGGGACGCCGGGCGCGAAGAGGAGACGCGGGCGCCATGGTGATGCTCCTGTCGCTGCTGCTGGGCGGATTGATCGGCCTCGGCGGCTACACCTTCTGGTACGGCCAGGGCTTCTCCTACCTTGCCAACGATCCCGCCGCGTGCAAGAACTGCCACATCATGAACGAGCAGTACGACAGCTGGGTCAAGGCGAGCCATCACGCCGTGGCCACCTGCAACGACTGCCACACGCCCCACGCCTTCATCCCCAAGTACTTCACCAAGGCCGAGAACGGCTTCTGGCACTCGAAGGGTTTCACCCTGCAGGACTTCCACGAGCCGATCCGCATCCGTCCCCACAACAAGCGGGTGCTCAACGCCAACTGCCGCGATTGCCACCGCGAGCTGGTGAGCGAGGTTGTGTTCACGCACGGGCAGGACGAGAGCCGCTTCGATTGCATCCGCTGCCACGCCACGGCCGGTCACGGTCCGGTGCGCTGAAAGGAACTGGCACGATGAAACTGCGCTACCTCCTGATCACGCTGGTGACGGCCGTGGCCGTCGTCGCGCTACTGGCGCTGCGCGAGAACATCGCTCAGCGCAAGCTCGAGGCGCGCTCGACGGTCTTCAAGATCGTGGAGCTGGACGAACAGACCGTCGACCCGGCCGAGTGGGGCAAGAACTATCCGCGGCAGTACGACAGCTACCGGCGCACGGTGGACATGGAGCGCACGCGCTACGGCGGCAGCGAGGCCGACCCCTTCGCCGTCGGCGAGGACGGCGTTCCCAAGACCACCAGCAAGATCGAGCAGGACCCCCGTCTGCAGACGATCTGGGACGGCTATGCGTTCGCCATCGACTTCCGCGAGGAGCGCGGCCACGCCTTCATGCTGCACGACCAGCGCGAGACCGAGCGCGTGCTGCAGCGTCCGCAGGTGGGCTCGTGCCTGCACTGCCATGCTTCCGTGGTCGTCGCCTATCGCGAAGCGGGGCTGGCGGCGGGCGCGCCCGGGACGCTGGCCGACCCGCTGCTCGGTGCCGACGGCCTGCAACAGCTGATGACGGGCTTCGAGATCGTGTCGGCCGAGCCCTACGTCGAGGCCACCAAACGGGTCCAGCACCCGATCTCCTGCCTGGACTGCCACGACCCGGTGTCGCAGCGGTTGCGGATCACCCGGCCGGCGCTGATGCGGGGGCTCGCCGCGCTGGCCGCCAGCGACGATCCCGTGCCCCACCTGGAGTCGATCGAGAAGTGGCGGCGGAGCGGCCGCGAGACGCCCTACGATCCCAACCAGCAGGCCAGCCGGCAGGAGATGCGGTCGCTGGTCTGCGCCCAGTGCCACGTCGAATACTACTGCGCGTCCAAGGCCACGCTTTTCTACCCCTGGGGCCGGGGGCTGAAGGCCGAGGACATCGAGGCGTACTATGACGACTACACCTTCCCCGACGGCACGCCCTTCGCGGACTGGACCCACAAGCGGACCGGCGCGCAGGCGGTCAAGGTGCAGCATCCCGAATTCGAGCTGTGGAGCCAGGGCATCCACGCGCGCGCGGGCGTGGCGTGCGCCGACTGCCACATGCCCTACCTGCGCGAGGGCGCGCTCAAGGTGAGCGACCACCAGGTTCGCAGCCCGCTGCTCAACACCGCCAAGGCGTGCCAGGTGTGCCACCGCAGCACGGAAGCCGAGCTGGTCGACCGCGTGCACATCATCCAGGACCGCACCAAGGGGATGATGGACCGGGCGCTCGACGCCGTGGTCGCTCTGATCGCGGAGATCGAGCAGGCGGCGGCCGCCGGCGCCACCGACGCCCAGCTGCAGGAGGCCCGGGGGCTGCAGCGGCGGGCGCAGTACCGCGTGGACTTCATCAACGCCGAGAACTCGATGGGCTTCCACGCTCCCCAGGAGGCCACGCGCATTCTGGGCGAGGCGATCGATTACGCCCATCAGGGGCGACTGGGGTTGGCCCGGGCCGTGGCGGCCGGACAGCTCAATCCGCCGGGCGCAAGCGTGGGAAGCGCTCGTCCAGCGTCTGGTTCCACCGGGTCACCCGCGGCGCCTGCGCGGTGAGCACGGCTTGCCAATCGCCCTGGACGGTGATCGAGGTGATCGTGTCGCCGGCGGCGATCGCGTCGACGGTGCGCTGGCCCGCTGCGTCCCGCACGCGGCCGAAGACCGTGTGGCGGCCGTCCAGCCAGTCGGTGGCTACGTGCGTGATAAAGAACTGGCTGCCGTTGGTGCCGGGCCCGGCGTTGGCCATGCTCAGGACGCCCGGGCCGTCGTGGCGCAGGCAGTCCTGGCATTCATCTTCGAAGCGGTAGCCCGGGCCGCCGCGGCCGCTGCCGTCGGGACAGCCTCCCTGGATCATGAAATCGGCGATCACGCGGTGGAACGAAAGACCGTCGTAGAACCCGCGGCGGGCCAGGTTGACGAAATTGGCCACGGTCAGCGGCGCCAGATCGGCGAACAGATCGACCTCGATGCTCCCCTTGGATGTCTCCAACCGGGCGGTCACGGCCATGATCGGCTCCTTCGCGTTCGGGCGGCCGCCACTGGCCGCTCACCGCGCAGTCTAGCCCGCGCCGCGCCGATGCGCTACCATGCGCGCGGCCGTCCCGGAAAACCGGGCGGCCCCGCAGGCCATGCCTCACCGCACCTCCACCGGGAGCCCGCCCATGGAGCGACAAACCGTCAACCGGATCGTGGTCCTGGCGCTGGTGATCGCCATCTCGCTGCTCTTCTACCGCATGGTCAAGGGTTTCCTGCTGGCGCTGTTGATGGCGGCCATCCTGGCCGGGCTCATGCACGGCTTCTACGCGCGCCTCTGCGGGCTGCTGCGCGGCCGCAGGGCGCTGTCGGCGGTGCTCAGCGAATTGCTGTTGGTCGTGGTGATCCTGATCCCGCTGGGCGGTCTGGCCGGGGTGGTGACCGCGCAGGCGATCAAGGTCGCCAACAGCGTCGGCCCCTGGATCGGTCGCAACCTCGCCGAGCCGGACGCCCTGACCCGGCATCTGGAGTCGCTGCCGTTCTACGAGCGGCTCGAACCGTACCGCGGCGAGATCCTGACCCGGGCCGGCGAGCTGGCGCGCAGCCTCAGCCACTGGCTCGTGAGCGCGCTGAGCGATGTCACCGTCGGCACCGTCCATTTCCTCTTCCTGTTCTTCGTGATGCTCTATGCTCTCTTCTTCTTCCTGCTCCATGGCCGCCGGGTGCTCGCCCGGATCCTCTACTACCTGCCCCTCGAGGAGCGCGAGGAACAGCGCATGCTCGAGAAGTTCGTGTCGGTGACGCGCGCCACCCTCAAGGGGACCGGCCTGATCGGCGTCATCCAGGGGGGGCTGGGCGGCGCCGCCTTCGCCGTGGCCGGGATCCAGGCGCCGGTCTTCTGGGGCGCCGTGATGGTCGTGCTCTCGGTCATCCCCGGCCTGGGCACCGGCGTGGTCTGGGTGCCGGCGGTGGTCTGGCTGGCCATGGGCGGCGCCTGGACGACCGCCATCCTGCTGTCGCTCTTCTTCGTGCTGGTCGTCGGCATGGTCGACAACTTCATCCGGCCGCGCGTGGTCGGCCGTGACACGAAGATGCCCGAGCTGCTGGTCTTCCTGAGCACCCTGGGCGGACTGGCGGCGTTCGGCGTGCTGGGCTTCATCATCGGTCCGATCGTCGGCGCGCTGTTCTTGACGGTCTGGGAGATCTACGGCGAGGTCTTCAAACAGTGGCTGCCGCGGCTGGGGGCGGAGGGCGAGGCCGAAAGCGGGACCGGCGCGCAGGTGCCGGACCGGAGGGAGGATGACGAGGGCTGAGCAGGCCGCTTCCGCGCCGCGCCTCAGCCGCCGATCGCCGACATGCCCTCGCCCGTCCAGATCGGCAGCCGGTCGTCCGCCGGCCGGGCGGCCGGCTTGTCCAGGACGGCGGCGCGCGCCAGCGCGGCCAGCTCGCCGTCAGCGGCGCCCCGGCGCAGCGCGTCGCGCAGGTTGAGCGCGGGGGGGTGGAACAGGCAGGTCTTGAGCTCTCCGGCGGCCGTCAGCCGCAGGCGCGCGCAGCCGGCGCAGAACGCTGCCGACATCGGCGCGATGAAGCTGAGCGTTCCCCGAGCGCCCGCGACGGCGCAGCGCCGGCCCGCCGTGGCTGCCCCGCCGTCGGCCGGCGCCGCCGGCAGCGGCCGCAGCTCGCGGCTCGCCGCCAGCCTCGCGCGCATCCGGGCGCAGGTGACCACGGCGCCGGCGCGCCAGCCGTTGTCCTTGAACGGCATGAACTCGATGAAGCGCACCTCGAGCGGCCGGGCCTGCGCGAAGTCGGCGAAATCGACCAGCTCGTCGTCGTTCAGACCTCCCATGACGACCACGTTCAGCTTGAGCGGGCGGATGTCCGCCGCCAGCGCCGCGTCGATGCCCGCCAGGACCTCGGGCAACGCGTCGCGGCCGGCGATCCGCCGGAAGCGTTCGCGCCGCAGCGTGTCCAGGCTGATGTTGAGCGCGGCCAGCCCCGCCTCCCGCAAGGCACCCACGCTGCCGGCCAGGCGCACGCCGTTGGTGGTCAGCGCGACCGTCGCGACGCCCGGCAGCTCCGCCAGCCTCCGCACCAGGCGGGGCAGCCCCGCGCGCACGGTCGGCTCCCCGCCGGTCAGGCGGATCTTGCTGATCCCCAGCCCGGCCAGCACCCGCGCCAGCCGCACGATCTCCGCGTCGGTCAGCAGCTCGGCGCGCGCGCGCAGGGCCGCGCCGCCGGGCGGCATGCAGTAGAGACAGCGCAGGTTGCAGCGGTCGGTCACCGAGACGCGCAGGTAGGTGTGCAGCCGGCCGTGGTCGTCGGCCAGCCCGACGGGCGCCGCCGTCGCGTCTCCAGACCCGGGCTGCGTGGAATCCCTGATCATCGCCCGTCCGTTTCACTGCGGCCGCGCATCGAGCAGCCGCCTGACCATCCAGAACACGATCGCCAGACCGGCGACCAGCAGCAAGGCGAACAGCGCCAGGTTCAGCCCCTGGGTCTGCACGGCGAAGGTCTCGGGCCGGTAGTGTTCGGCCAGGTAGCCGGCCCGCACCAGGTCTCGCATCAGGACCATCAGCGCCACCGTCAGCAGGGTGACCGCCGCCACCGGCCACAGACCGTCGTCGGACCGCTGCCGCGCGCGCAGCGCCAGCAGGATGATCGCGAAGGAGAGCACCAGGCCCAGACCGAGCAGCCCGGTGCCGTGCGGCGAACCGCCCATGAAGAGCATCATCACGTCGCGGCGCAGGGCGATCAAAAACCACATCCCGACCAGGAAGTTGGCCATGGTCAGATAGGCCAGAGCTCCCAGCCCGACGCTGCGCATGCGCGCGCCGGCCGCGTCGCCGCCGGTGTCGCCGCCGCCCGCCGCGCGCTTGCGGGTCCACTGCCCCAGCACGGCCAGCAGCAGGCCGCCCACCGCCACCGCGCCCAGGATCATGTGCAGCCAGCGCGGAATCACCTGGGGATCTCCCAGGTTGAGGGCGCCGCCGCCGGCGGAGGCGAAGTGCAGGGCCGCCCAGCGATCGGGCCGCAGCATCAGCGTGGCGTTGTTGGTGTAGATGAAGGCGATGGCCAGCAGCAGCAGGCAGACCACGGCCAGCAGCGGCGCGCGCGCGGCGCCCAGGCGGTCGCCGCGGAAGGAATTGAGGTACACGCCGTAATAGGCGAGCACGAGCACGGGGATGACGCTCAGCCACGGCCACGCCATCAGGATGCTGGACGTGAAGAAGAACTGGCCGTACAGCGTCTGCAGAAAGAGCAGCGGCGCCACGCCGAAGGTGATGGTGCCGGCGGTCAACGTCGGCAGCAGCCTGCCGACTCGCCGCGCCAGCTCGAGGTCGAGGCCCGCGCCCTCCGCGCCCGGGCGGCGGGCGCGCAGGTGCGACCAGAAGGTCAGCACGGCTCCGCCGACCAGGCCGTTCATGAACAGCAGGTGCAGATAGAAGGTCAACAGCAGCAGGCCGTGCAGCAGCGGCGCGGGCGCCGGCAAGGGCAGGGCGTCGGGCGCGGGCAGGATGGGGTTCCCGTTCACGGCTGGCTCCTTTCCGCCACGGCGTTCGCGGCGGCGCCCGCGGCGGCGGCGCCGCCCGGCGCCGCCTGGCCCGAGAACTCCGCCAGCAGGTAGCGGAGCAGAGCCTCCCGCTGCGCCTCGTCACCCAGGTAGGGCGGCATCAACTCGTTCATCTCGCCCGCCATCTCCAGCAGCAGCTCGAGATCCTCGCGCGTGTTGCCGGCCAGGGCGCCGCGCAGCGGCTGGTGGCCGTCGGCGGTGTGGCACAGCCCGCACGACAGCTCCCAGGCCAGACGCCCGGCGCGCGCCGGGTCGGCGGGCAGGACCGCCTCGACGCGCGCTCCCTCGGCCACCAACCAGGCCGCCAGGGCGCCTGTCTCGCGCTCGTCGCCGTGCCAGGCCGGCATGCGGCCCCGCATCGCGGTCAGGCGGGGCAGCAGGCTCAGCACGGTCTGGCGATCCCAGTGCGCCAGGAAACGGCGCAGACCGTTGTAGCCGTCCATGGTGTGACACATGCCGCAGTGGTTGCGGTACAGCTCCCGGCCCAGGGCGACCTCGTCCCCGCCGTCGCGCGCGGCCGCAGCGACCCAGCGCGTGTGCGCCAGCACGCCGTCGGCGGCCACGCGCTCTTCCTCGGCGACGAGCAGGCCGGTCGAGTACAGGTAGCCGTGGATGGTGTAAGGCTTGCGGCCCGCTTCCCGCGCCCACTCGCCGCCGCCGAAGACCAGCAGCCCGCCGGCGATGCCGACGGCCGCGCCCGCGGCGTTCCAGGCGCGGGGCAGGAGCAGGCCCCAGAGCGCCACCAGCAGCAGCGCCGCCGTGCCGAGCACCAGCAGGCGCGTCACCACCGGCAGCACCGGCACGCCGCCCGCCAGCGCGGTCTCCCAGCCGGGGAAGGCGGCGCGGTACCAAAGCGCGGCGGGCGCGCCGATCGCCACCGCGGCCAGCACCCAGCCGGCGTTCCAGCGCACCAGCCGCGCGCGCGCCGGTCCGCGCGGCTGCGCCAGGGTCACGGCCAGCGCCAGCAGGCCGGCCTGCCCGGCGCACAGGGCGGTGCGCACGGCCAGTGACGGCCAGTAGGTCGGATTGAAGAAGCCGTCCCAGAAGGCGCGGGTCTCCAGCCAGCGGCCCGGCGTCAGCATGAAGGTGATGATGCCGTTGATGACGACCAGGCTGAGGAAGGCGGCGCCGAAGTAGATCCACCCGACCCGCAGATGCGTGCGGCGGTCGAGCCTGTCCCAGCCGTACCAGTAGACCAGAGCCGCCGCGATCTCCACCACGAAGAAGACCCACTCGATCGCCCACCCCCAGACGAAGGCGTGGATCAGGGCCGAGACCGCGGTGGGGGAGACCAGGGCGATCGTGAACCAGATGCCCACCCCCGTCACGGCGCCCATGACCAACGTGGTCAGGATGAAGAACTTGCTGAGCCGGCGGACGAAAGCCAGCAGCTCGGCGTCCCCGCGCCGCAGCGCCGCCTGCTGGCTCAGCACCAGCCAGAGCCCGCCGCCCACGGCGAAGTGGGAGATGAAGACGTGCAGGATCGCGATGATAGCGATCAGCACGCCGCCCCCCATGGCCAGGTCCCACACCGGGTAGTTCACGCTGCCACCTCGCTGGTTGAGGCCGGGGCGCCGCGAAGGGGGCGCCGCGCGGCCGCCCTCACGGCGCCAGGAATCGCACCAGGCCGCCCCAGCGCGGGTCGACCTGGAAGCCGTGGCGCAGGTAGAAATGGCGCAGGAAGAAATGGGTCTTGAGGACCCGCACGCCCTGCCCCGTCAGCCGCAGGCAGAGGTCTTCGAGCAGGGCGGTGCTCAGACCCCGGCCGCGCAGGGAACCGGCGACGACGATGCCGTCCAGATGCGCCACCGCCGCGTCCGGATTCTTGTAGCATATCCCGCCGACGATCTCGCCCGCTTGATCGGCGGCGACGAAGTAGCGGTCCTGCTCGCTGATGGTCTTGGGGAAGCCGGCGCGGTAGAAGAGGCGGTAGACCAGGCCGATCTCGGCCGGCCCCAGCGGCTCGCGCACCTCGTAGCCGCCGCCCCGCCGGTCGGTGATCTGGGAACGGACGATGACCTGGCGCTGGCCGCCGGCGCCGACCGCCAGCACCTCCACCTGCTGCGCCGGCCGCGCGTGCGGGAAGACCAGGCGCGCGAAGAGCGCTCGGTCGGCCACCGACGTCAGCAGGGCCTGCAGATCCGACAGCTCGACCAGATGCGTGGCGGGGCGGTCGGGGCGCCGGAACAGCTCCGCGAGCAGGCGGTCTGCGGCGGCCCGCACGTCCGGTTCAGCCGCCGCGAAATACGTGTGGCGGTACAGGTGGTAGCGCGCGATCTCGGGATAGCGGTCGAGGCGGTAGAGGCGCAGCAGCTCCGACAGCAGCTCGTCGCACGCGGACGGCGTGGCGCCGGGGTTGGCCTCGGCCCAGGCGAGGTAGCGGTCGATCGCGCACCGCACGGCCAGCGGGACATGGTAGCGCTCTTGCAGCCCCTGCAGATGCTGATCCAGCGCCTCGGCGAAGGCGTAGCAGTCGCCGGGGATGGGCTCGCGCGCCAGATCGCGCCGCAGGTCGGCGAGGAAAAGCCGGCCCTCCGCCACCCCCAACGCCTCGATCACGGCGTCGAAGATCCAGCGCGCCTCCAGCTGGGGCTGGCACCAGGGGTAGTGCGCTGCGGTCTGCTGGTAGAAATTCCGCAGCAGCGGCGCCACCAGCGACAGGGTGTTGCGGTACGGTCGCCAGCCGGTCAGCGAGATGATGGTCGCGCCCTCGCGAAAGTCGGGTTCGGGCACCACGATGTTGGTCGGCGTGGCCGCCCCGGGAACGATCTGCCCGCCGCTGTTGCGCCAGCCGATGATGGGGGCCGCCATGGCGCGCACGAACAGCTTGCGCCAGGCTCCGCCCGTGGGGAAGCGCCCGCCCGGCTCCCGCACGCTGGAGAACTCGCGGATCTTCTCCCAGACGGTCAGATCGCTCAGGTAGCCCAGCGAATAGGCGCCCAGCTCCGGACGGCAGCACCCGAACTTGGGCACGATCGGCGCGCCGAAGGGATAGCCCGCGATCGCCACCATCCAGTGGATGGTCTCCAGCACCGGCTCCTGGGAGATGTCCTCGCGCACGATGATCTGCAGGTCGTGGTGCTTGCCGCTCCTGGTGTTGATGCTCGCGCGGTAGCGCTGGTACGGCAGGAAGCTGAGGATGCGCGAGATCCAGATCCCGTCCGCGGGGATCTCGCGCAGGTCGAAGGTCTCGCCGTCGCAGGCCAGCAGGAGCGATTGCTTGAGGAACGTGGTGCCGACCAGCGCCGCCTCCAGCCGCCGCACCTCGGCGGGGGACAGATCCTCCTGGAAGACGATCTTGCCGGTCCAGTCCTGGGGCGCGTTGTGCGGCGTGTGCGCTTCCAGGTTGGCCTCGAACCAGGCGGCCAGCTGGTCGAAGTGCCGCCGTGCCAGCCGCGCCAGTTCCGGGTCCGCGCGGTGCAGCAGCCAGCAGGCCAGCTCCTCGCGCACGGGGCCGTAGTAGGCCGGCTGGTAGCGCGCGAAATTCGCCAGCAGCTTGAAGATGTCGGCGAAGACGCTCCGCGTCGCCGGCGCGGCGGGCCAGGCGAGCTGCCGCCGATAGCCGTGCAGCCGCTGCCGCAGGGCCTCCAGGCGCCGCTGCTCCAGGTTGGCGCGCGCGATCGCCTCGATGCTCTCCTCGCTCAGGAACGGCAGGCCCGACTGCACGAAGGCGGGCAGCACGCGGCTGTAATCGGGCACCGGCTCGTCCAGCAGCAGCAGGCGGTAGGCTAGGCAGCGCACGCGCAGCTCGGGATGGCGCGCCAGCGCCTCCAGCCGGCGGCGCAGCGCCCTGCCCAGCCGGTCGTCGGCCTGCCGCAGCAGCCCCTCGGCCGTCGCGACCGCCACCAGCGCGTCGTCGGCCGCGGCGAAGAGCATGCGCACGGCCAGGCGGTGCAGGTCGGCCAGCCGCTGGTCCCGCACGTGCGGGCACGTCTCCGGCGGCGGCGCGGGCGCCGCGTCCGCCGCGCGCCACGGCAGCCAGACGTCCGCGCCCACGGGGCCCAGCGGCAGGTCCCATCCCTCCTTGCACGGGCAGAAGGCCGCCAGGCTGGCGTTGCCGATCCAGAGCAGCGGCTGGCGGGCGAACAGGCCGAGGTCGACGGTGCCGTCGGTCGCTCTGTACTCCAGGTCGCCCACGCGCACGCGGCCGTCCGGCGTCCGTCCCAGCGGCAGCGCGCGTCCCGATTCCAGGTCGCGCAGGCCGTCCGCCTCGACCACGACCTCATCCTCGAGGATGCCCAGATCGCGATAGAACCAGCGCGGGATGCGCACGCGCACGCCCGCGGCTTCCAGCAGCACGTGATCGGTCTGGTACAGCTCGCCGATGCGGGCGGCGAAATTGGCCTCGATCTGCTTGCGGCGGAACGTGCCCTTGGGCGTCAGCTCGCCCCGCGCGAGCTCGAAATCGCGCTCCAGCAGGGCGAAGTTGACCACCCGTTCGTAGGCAGCCAATTCGCGGTTGGCGGCGGCGATCAGCTGGCGGCAGTAATGCCGCACGCTCTCCGGGGAGGGGGCGTCGCGGATGATCGGGTCGTCGCGGTCGGGCACGATCAGCAGCACGTTGTAGGCTCGTCCGTCGCCGACCAGGAAGGCGCGCTTGACGCCGGGCACCTCGACGAACTTCTGCTCCACCCGCCGTGGCGCGATCGTCTGCCCCTTGCTGTTCTTGTAGATGTCCTTGATGCGGTCGACGATGGACAGGTAGCCGTCCTCGTCCTGCTCGAACAGGTCGCCCGTGGCCAGCCAGTGGTCGTCGGCGGGCGGTAGATCGGGCAGCGGCACGGGCTCGGCGGCGCCGGCCTCGGCGGCGCCGGCCTCGGTGGGCGCGGGCGGCGGCGCGGGCGCCTGCGCGGGCGCCGGCGGCTGCAGATCGTCCAGATAGCGGGCCAGGTACGGCGCGGCGATATGCAGCTGGCCGTCCGCGCCGAAGCGCACGCGCACCCCCGGCAGCGGCAAGCCGACGCTGTTTTCGCGGTAGGCTCCCGGCGGCGTCATGGTGATGCCGCCGGTGGCCTCGGTCATGCCGAAGCCGCTGCACAGGTCGACGCCGTGCCGCTGGAAGAAGAGGAAGATCTTGGGGTCGAGGTAGCCGGCGGCCGACAGCCCCCAGCGCAGCCGGTCGCCGATGATCTCCCGCACGGCCGCCTCGCGTCCCTGTTCGCCCGTCGCCTCCAGCAAGACCGCCTGGCACCGTTCGCGGATCTGCTGCCAGCGCAGAGGGATGCCGATCAGCGCCGTCGGGCGCACCTGCCGCAGCAGGGTCAGCAGTGTCTCCGCCGACGGATTTCCCGCGAACACGTACATGCCCCGCCAGTAGAGGGCTCCCTGCAATTCCAGGAAACGGCCGAACGTGTGGTAGAGGGGCAGGTAGCAGAGCAGCACCTCGTCGCGGCCGACCCGGGGCAGCGCCGCGGCGCGCGCGTAGCGCTTGGTGACCAGGTTGTAGAGCGAGAAGCAGACCCCCTTGGGCTGCCCCGTGCTGCCGGAGGTGAACATCGCCGTGGCCACCGCGTCGAGCCGGGGGCGGGGCCGCGCCGCCAGCGTCGTCTCGATCTCGTCGTCGGCCAGCCGGGACCGCAGCTCCGCCAGCGGCCGGTCGTCCCGTCCGGTCAGCCGCCCGGCGGGGTCGAGATGCAGAATTGTGAACGGCCGCGGCGCCAGGGTCCTGACCGCCTCCAGGCGCGATCGCCGCTCGTCGCTGTCGACCACGGCCACCTCGACGCCCAGGCGAGTGAAAATGCCGGCCAGGACATCGGCGTGGAAATGGACATCCAGCGGCGAGACGAAGATGCCGTGCTGGAGGCAGGCCAGGTCGACGCAGGCGCCTTCCAGGCAGTTCTCGGCCAGGATGGCCACCCGCGGTGCCCGGGGCTGCAGCCTCAGCAGCGCCGCCGCGATGGCCCGGGTGCGCTCGCGCACTTGCCGGTAGCTCCAGCGGCGCGGTCCCGAATCGGTCTGTTCCTGGAGGAAAGGACGTTCGGGATGCTCCCGCGCCCGCGCCGCCAGCATGTCTGCCAGGTCATGGCCGGCGAGCCTGATGGCGGCGAATGTGGTCTGGGCCCAGCGCTGGCGCGCGGCGCGATCCGGCAGCGCGCTCAGGTAATCGGGCCTGCCGGTCGCCTCCAGGTAGGCTTGCCAGAGCTGGCTCTCGTCGCTTCCGCCTTCGGCCAGCAGTTTCTCGGCCGCCGCCAGGAGAGCGGCGGCATGCTCGCCCCCGCCGCCGGAGGTCCGCGCGCCGGCGGCGACGTGCCATCCCTCGAGCAAGGCCAGGAACTCCGTGGCGAGCACGGTCATCGCGCGATAACTCCTTGTCCGGCCGCCGCGCCTGCGCCCGGCGCACAGGCTAGCACACCGGCGGGGGCGAGCGCCATCACCGCGCGCCGTCCGCCTGCGCGCGCATGGCCCGCCGCCACCTGGCCCACTGCCAGGCGACCGCCGCCCAGAGGCAGCAGGCGGAGAGCAGGTAGGGGATTCCGAGCCAGCCGCCCAGCCGCGCCCCGATCCCGCCCAGAAGCGGGACCATGAAGACTCCGGCGCCGACCAGGGATTCGTGGATGCCGGCGTTGCGTCCCCTTCCTTCCCCGGTATCCAGACTGTAGAAGATGCTGGCGGCGTAGCAGACGCCGAACGCCGCCCCCAGCAGCGGCGCCGCGGCGG
This sequence comes from uncultured Fibrobacteraceae bacterium, assembly GCA_964461255.1. Taxonomy (GTDB): domain Bacteria; phylum Krumholzibacteriota; class Krumholzibacteriia; order LZORAL124-64-63; family LZORAL124-64-63; genus CAYWTR01. Next base: position 20,414 of record CAYWTR010000028.1, read on the forward strand.
CCAGCAGCCCGTAGGCGCCCGCCAGCGGCAGCAGCCCCATCGCCACTGCGGCCGCGGCCTGCGGCAGCAGCAGCCGGCGCACCGAGTAGGCGAAACGCACCCGGCCCGCCAGCAGCAGGAAGGCGGCGGTCTGTCCCAGGAACACCAGCGCCAGCAGCGCGCCGAAGCGCCACTCGTCCCAGCCGCGGACGGCGAACCATTTCGGCAGGTGGTGGTTGAGCACGCCCCCCGCCCCGTAGGCCGCGAAATTGGCGATCCAGGCCATGTGACGGAAGGCGCGGCGCAGCGGCGCGCCGGGCGCCGCCGGCCGCTCTGGCGACGGCGCTGCCCCCGGCTCTGCCGGCGGCGGCGGCGATGCCTGCGGGCGCGGCTGCACCGCCGGCTCCGCCCCGCCCGGCTCCCCGCCGCCGCGCGGCAGGCAGACGCTGGCGATCGCGACCAGCAGCGCCCCGGCGGCGAACGCTCCGCGCAGGCCGAGCGTCGCCAGCAGGACCCCGCCCAGCAGGTAGCCCAGCATCTTGCCGGCGCTCCAGCTCACGTTGAACAGCCCGATCGCGCGCGTGAGGCGGCCGCCGCCCGCCAGATCGCCGATCGCCGCCTGCACCACCGGCCAGTAGAGCGCGGTGCCGAAACCGAGCAGGGGCATCGCCAGCGCCTGCAGCGGCAGGCTGCCGATGCGGCTCGAAATCAGGGCGAAGAGGATGAAGCAGGCGTTGCCCCACCAGGCGAGGCGGCGGCGGCCGTGCCGATCGCTCCAGCGCCCCGCCGCCAGCGTGGTGACGATGTAGGTGACCGAGCTGATGGAGGGCACCGCGCCGAGCGCCACGGCGCCCCCGCCCAGGGCGAGCACCTGGTAGGGGATGGCCGCCAGCACCAGGAAGAACCCGGCGTCCATGAAGAAGGCCGAGGCGATCAGCCGTCTCGCGGCGGCGGGAATGGGGTCTTGGCTTGCCATGCTCGCGCCGGCGGCGCCGGCCGGTCTACTGGTATTCGGCGCCCAGGATGACGCTGACGATGATCGCCGCCACGCCCAGCGGGGCCGCGAAACGGATCAGGAAGCGCCAGGCGCCGAAGGCGCGCAGCGGGCCGTGGCCGCTCTCCAGTTCGGCGCGCGCCTCGTGCGGCCCCAGCAGCCAGCCCGTGAACAGCGCGATCAGCAGACCGCCGACCGGCAGCATCCAGTTGGCCGCCAGGAAATCGAGCGTGCCGAAGACTCCCACGGTCGAGTCGCGGCCCAGCGGATTGAAGGTGGAGAGCGCGGCGCTGCCGCCGAAGCTCAGCGCGCAGAGGACGCCGAGGGCGAAGATGCCGCCGCCCAGGGTCAGACTGGCGCGGCGGCGGCTCCAGCCAAGCTCGTCGATGGCGTAGCTGGTCACGACCTCGAGCAGGCTGACCGTGCTGGTCAGGGCGGCGATGGCGATCAGGATGTAGAACAAGCCGCTGATCAGGCCGCCGCCGGGCAGCTGGAAGAAGACCGTCGGCAAGGTCGTGAACAGGATGGCGGCGCTGGCGCTGACCTGGAAGTCGAAGGTGAAGATGATCGAGAACATCACCAGGCAGGCCATCAGCGCGATGGCCGAGTCGAGCAGGCTGATCCAGACCGCGCCGCGGGGGATGGAATCGGCCGGCCGCATGTAGCTGCCGTATGTCAACATCGCCCCCATGCCCAGGCTGAGGGAGAAGAAGCACTGCCCCAGGCCGAGCAGGATGGTGTCGCCGCGGAAGTGCTCCCAGCGCGCGTTGAAGAGGAACTGCACGGCCGTGCTCCAGCCGGGCGTGGTGGCGCTGTAGGCGACCAGGGTCGTCATGATGGCCAGCAGGATGGGCATCATCAGTTTCGAGAGCCGCTCGATGCCGCCGCGCACGCCGAAGAAGACCACGCCGGTGGTTAGCGCCATGAACAGGAAGTGGCACAGCGTCTGTTCGGCTCCGTTGGCCAGGAAGGCGCGGAAGGCGCCTTCCAGCTCGGCCGGATGATGCGCCAGATCGTCCAGCCGTCCGCCCAGCGCCATGACGATGTAGCGCAGGGTCCACCCGGCCACCACGCTGTAGTAGCTCAGGATGACGAATCCGGCCGTCACCCCCAGCAGCCCCACGCCCGGCCACAGCCGCGCTCCGGGCCGTCCGGCAGCCAGGATCTTGAAGGCACCGACCGGACTGCGCTGGGTGCGCCGCCCGAGCAGGATCTCGGCGGCCATGATGGGGATGCCGACCAGCGCGATCGCCGCCAGGTAGACCAGCACGAAGGCGCCGCCCTGGTTCTCGTAGGCCAGGTAGGGGAACTTCCACAGATTGCCCAGGCCGATGGCGCTGCCCGCCGAGGCGAGCACGAAGGCCAGCCCGCCGCTCCACTGTCCGCGCTGCTGCTGCGTCGACATGACTTCCTTTCCGCGCCGGCTGCTCCCAGGCGACGCCTCACCGTATCGGCGCGCCGTGGGGGTGTCAAGGCGCCCTGCCGCGAGGCCTGCCACAATGCCGTTCGCCGGGCGCCTAAAGCAGAGTCTATCAATCAGGTAGAGCTTCTTCTTCCCGCACCTGGCGCTTGCTCGAAAGCGGTGTGGCAGTTTATCGTCGACGTTCCGTCGTGCGCCTCCTCGACCGCGCCGCCGCACGGTGGCGGCATCTGGAAGGAGCCTCATGCCCTCGCCGTCGCCGGCCGCGTCGCCGCCCCGCCCCCACACCGCAGCACCATCCCCGCAGCGGATCGACTGGAGACGTCTGGCGGCCATCGGCGTGGGCCTCCTGCTGTTCTGCCTGGTCTACTGGTCGCCGGCCTGGTCCGACGCCGTCGATCCCGCCGGCAAGCACTTCCCGCTCAGCCACCAGGGCAAGGGGGCTGTCGCCCTGTTCCTGCTGACCGCCACCTGGTGGGTGTTCGAGGTGGTGCCGATCGGCGTGACCGGCATCGCCATCGGCGTCATCCAGGCCCTTTTTCTGATCCGCCCCGCGCGCGACGCCATGACCGACTTCTTCGACCCGTCGGTCTGGTTCATCATCGGCTCGCTCGTGATCGGCATGGTCTTCACCAAGACCGGTCTGACGCGCCGCATGGCCTATCGCATGCTCGTGCTGGTGGGGGAGAGCACCAGCCGCATCCTGCTGGGCTGCTACCTCATGGTCGGAGCCATGACCCTGATCATGGCGCACACCGCGGTCGCGGCGGCGGTGTTCCCGCTGCTGGTGACCATCCACGCGCTCTACCGCGAGGATCAGCGTCCGACCCGGTTCGGTCAGGCGCTGTTCATGGGCATGGCCTTCACGGCGGGCGCCGGCAGCATCATCACGTTGCTGGGCGCGGCGCGGGGCGTGGTGGCGATCGGCTTCTTCAAGCAGCTGGTCGGGCGGGACGTGGGCTTCTTCGAGCTGAGCTACTACATGCTGCCGGTCGGCGTGGTCATGATCGTCATCTGCTGGGGCTACTTCATGCTCTTCTTCCGTCCTGAACAGAAGGAGATCGCCGGCCTGCGCGAGCGAGCGCGCGGCCTCTACGCCCAGTTGGGGCCGATGACGCGCCCCGAGCTGCAGACGATCGCGATCGTCGGCGGCGCGATCGCCGTCCTGGGGGCGCAGTCGTTCGTGCCCGCCCTGCAGCCGCTCAACAAGAGCGCGGTCATCCTGGTCGCCACGCTGCTGCTGTTCTTCTTGCGCGTGCTGACGGTGCAGGATCTCGAGACGCTGCCCTGGAACATCGTCCTGCTCTTTGGCGGCGCCATGAGCATAGGCTTCTGCCTCTGGCAGACCGGCGCCGCCAGCTGGCTGGCCATCAAGTGGCTCGGCATGCTGCAGAGCGCGCCCTGGCTGGTGTTCGTGCTGGGCATCGCCCTGTTCGTGCTGGTGATGACGAACTTCATCATGAACGTGGCGGCCATCGCCATCTCCCTGCCGGTGGCCCTGGTGATGGCGCCCTACATGGGGGTGGCGCCCGAGGTGATCTTCTACGCCTCGCTGGTGACCGCCGGCATGCCGTTCCTGCTGCTGGTCGGCGCCGCGCCCAACGCCATCGCTTACGAGAGCCGCCAGTTCACCTCGGGCCAGTTCTTCCTCGCGGGGCTGCCGATGAGCGCCGTGATGCTGGCCGTGCTCGCGCTATTCGTCTGGAAGATCTGGCCTTTGATGGGCATGCCGGTGCTGCTGCCCCGCTGAGGATTCGGCGGCGGCGCCGGCGTCCGCCGCCAGCGGCTCGATCCGCGCCGAGATCGACAGCTTCCGTCCGAACGCGCGCAGGAAGGAAGCCGCCTGGCTGCGCGCCCCCCACACCTCCAGCTGGCAATCGGCCGCGGCGACGAGTTCCAGCTCGACGCGGGCTCGGTCGCGCGCCTTCAGGCGCGCCGCGGTGACGACGCCGGTGTGGCTGCGGTCCAGGCTCTCCGCCAGCGCCAGCAGCGACGCCATCATGCGGGTCGCGCGGCGGTTGCGCGCGCCCAGCTCGCCGAACTCGCGGTGCTTCTTGCTGGGATTCTGCTTGCGGTGATACTGCGCCGTGGCGGCCATGATGGCGATCTCGGTCTGGTCGAAGCCCAGCAGGTCGGCGTGGCGGATGAAGTAGGCCGAGTGGGCGTGGTGGTTGTTGAAGCTCAGGGCGACCCCGATGTCGTGCAGCAGGGCGGCGTATTCCAGGAGCTCGCGTTCCCAGTCGCCCAGCTTGTGCAGTTTGGCTGCGCGGGCGCTGTCGAACAGCTGCAGAGACAGCCGGGCGACCTGCCGGGCGTGCGGTTCGGCGAAGCCGAAGGCGCGCCCCAGCTGAAAAACGCTGCGCTCGCGGAACGGAGCGCTGCGCTCCTGCTGGCTCTCGGCCAGGCGGGCCAGATGGTCGATGAGCAGGCCTTCGCGCAGCCCGCGGTCGCTGATGCGGATCTCGGGCAGGTCCAGCTGCTGCAGCAGGGTTTCCAGGATGGCGGCGCCGCCGATGATGATGTCCGCCCGTTCGGGAGCGAGCCCCGGCAGCCGTCGCCGCTGGGCCAGCGGCAGCTCGCACAGCGTCCGCACCGCCAGCCGCAGCTGATCGCGCGTCAGGACGTCGTCCCGGCGCCGGGCGCCGCGCCGGGCCGCCAGCCGGGCGGCGATGTCGCCCAGGGCGCCGATCGTGCCCGCGCTGCCGAAGGCCGACGCGTAGCGGTGCGCGCGCAGCCGCTGCAGCGTGCGCAGCGCCGTGTTCTGAACGTGCCGCTGCAGCAGAGAGTAGCGCGCGGCCGACACCGGGCCGATCTCCTCGGGCAGGAAGTACAGCGACGTCAGCCGGATGGCGCCGAGCTTGAGCGTGTCCAGGTAGCTGTACTGGTGGCGGTCACCGACGGCGATTTCGGTGCTGCCGCCCCCGATGTCGATGAACAGCGCCGGCCGTTCGTCCAGCTTGATGCCGCTGGCGACCCCGAGATAGATCAGACGCGCCTCTTCCTTGCCGGAGATCACGCGCACGTCTAGCCCCGCCTCGCGCCTCAGCGGCCGCAGCAGCTGCTCCTGGTTGCGCGCCTCGCGGCAGGCGGAGGTGGCGACGGCGATGATCTCGCTCGCCTGGTAGTTGCGCGCCATCTCGGCGAAGCGCCCGCACACCTCCACCGCGCGCCGGATCGCCTCGGGCTGCAGGCGCCGGTCGGGGAAAGCGCCCTCGCCCAGCCGCACGACCTCCTTCTGCTGCGTGATCACGGCGTAGGACTGCTCGGCGCCCAGCCGCGCCAGCAGCAAGCGCACCGAGTTGGTGCCGATGTCGAGGAAGGCGACGACCCGCTCGTCCTGCAGTCTCATGCTTCGCTCCAGGTGATCGTCAGGCGGCGCCCCAGCACCTCGCTGAGCAGCTGCCCCTTCGTGGCGGCACGCTCGGCTTCCCAGGCCAGCGGGCCGCGCGCCCGGCAGTGGATGCGCAGCTCGCGGTCGCTGACCTCACAGCTCAGCTCAGCGACCAGCTGGCGATGGGAGTAGTCCAGGGCGTCGGCCACGCGCAGCAGGGCTGCCGTCGCGCGCACGAGCTCGCGGTCGCCTTCCCCCAGCGCCGCGAAGTGATCGTGTTCCAGGCTGGGCGGTGCCTTGCGATGGTAGCGGGCGATGCCGCCGATGATGAGCCGTTCGCGTTCGGCAAAGGCCAGCAAGGGCGAGGAGAGCACCAGGCGCAGGGCGGTCAGATGATGTCCCGCGCGCCCCTCGCACCAGCCGATGTCGTGGACCAACGCGCCGCAGCGCAGCCAGAAGCGCGCCGCAGGGCCCAGACCGTGCCAGGGCTGAAGCTGGTCGAACAACTGCATGGCCAGGCGTTCCACCTGCTCGGTGTGCCGCGCGTCGTAGTCGCAACTGCGCGCCAGGGCCAGGGCCGAGGCCAGCCGATCCTCGCCGTCGTCCGCGGGCGCGGGCGCGGCGGCAGCCAGCTCGTCCAGGCCGAGCCCGCGGCGCAGCATGGCGGCGAAGGCGTCGGGCAGCTCGGCCGCGCGCAGGGCGGCGACGGTCCGCTCCACGTCGTATTCGACCCGGTGGTGCGTCAGCTGGAGCACGCCTTGCCTGTGCTGCAGCAGGCCGTAGCAGGCGCGCGGATCGCCGTCCGCGGGCAGGCCGACGCTGCCGGCGTTGAAAAAGTGCACGCCGTCGCTCCGGCGTTCGCTGGGGCGATGGGCGTGGCCGCACAGGATCAGCCTGGCGCGTGCGACCTCGGCCAGCTCCCGCAGCCGCCGGTCGGGAGTCGAGTCGTCCACCGGCTCCTCGTCGCGCGCGGGGCTGCCGTGGACCAGCAGCAGGCGCAGCTTGTCTATCTTCAACCGCCGCTGCCGCGGCAGCGAGGCCAGCCAATCGCGGCTCGCGGCCGAAAGCTGCGCATGCGTCCAGACGAAGCCTTGCAGCTTCAGCGGGTCCTTGCTTTGCCGCCAGCGGTCGAGCTTGCGCGGCGTCTTGAGCACCTTCAGGTCGTAATTGCCGGCGATGCTCAGCGCCTCCTCGGCGCGCAGGCGCTGGATCGTGGCCTCGGGGAAGGGGCCGTAGCCCACGCTGTCGCCCAGGTTCCAGATCTCGCCGGCGCCCTGCGCGGCGGCGTGCCGCAGGACCGCGTCGAGCGCGGGCAGGTTGGCATGGACATCGGCGATGACGGCGACCTTCATCCCGCCACCTCGCGCGGCGCCGCCGCCTGCTGGGGGGGAGGCGGTGGCAGGTCGTTCAGCGCCGCGAAGAAGCCGTCCGCCGCCAGGTTGTTCCAGAGCGCCAGGGCGGCGGCGTGGCGCTCGGCGCGCTCCTCCCGCAGCTGCGCCGCCAGCGCGGACAGTCCGACCTTCAGTTGCGCGAAGGGCCGCGCGTGGCCGAAGTAATCCAGGGTGCGCCGGCGCTCCTTCTCGGCGAAGCGGGGAAGCAGCTCGAGCCAGACATCGCAGTCGTGCAGATCGCCCAAGCGCTCCTGCAGCTCCTTGAGCGGCTTGAGCGCGGCCTTGCTGGCCTGGGGCGCCAGCGGCTGGATGATCTCCAGCGCGTAGCGCAGCCGCTTGACCGCGATGCGCAGCTGGTGCTGCTCCGCCGCCAGCTCCGGCTGCTGCAGACAGCTCCCGCCGGCCAGCACGGCGGCCAGCCTCGGCGCGATCGCCTCACGCGCCGGCCGCCAGGCGCCTGCCGCGCGCCCGTCCCCCTGCCTCGACCGCGCCTGCTGCAGCGGCGCCGCGAAATGCCGGGCGATATCAGCGACAATGCCGCTGCGCTCCAGACGCGCGAGCGCCGCCGTGACCCCGGCCTGCTGCCGCTCGCGCCGCTGCTGCAGGCGCAGCAGTAGACGGCGCAGACCGGGAGCATGGTCGGCCGCGGCGAGACGATCCAGCCGCCGCTCAACGAACTCGATCTGGACATCGGTGTCCCGCGCCATGCCCAGCGCGCGCGTCAGGCCGCGCATCTGGCGCCGCCAGATCTTCACCCGACCGGGGGGCCAGCAGTCGCCGCAGAGCGACAGCACGGCGCGCACGCGGCGCGAGGCGACCCGCATGCGGTGCAGATGCTCGCGGTCGGCGGCGCGCCGCACGCCGGCGCTCTCGCGCGTCAGCTCTTCGAGCCGCGCCAGCAGCGCCTCCGCGCCCAGCAGACTGAAGTCTTTGTGCGCCCTCATGGCTCACCCCGCAGGGCGGCAAGGCCACCGCGGCAAGGCGGCGCCGCGTCTCAGCTTGCGCCGGCGCCCGCCGTCGTGGCGCCGGCTGCGGACATGCGCGCGCCCGCGCCTGCCCGCCGTCGGGTCAGTTCCATCAAAGCCTGGTGCGTGCCTCGGGAAAGCGCCTCCGGCGCGTCGTCTTCGCGTCGCCGATACGAACCCTCGGGCTGCATCTCCCACGCCTGGCAAGGATCGGCCAGCATCACCTGCAGGATCTCCAGGCATCTCTGCCGTAGCCGCCGATCGAGGATCGGCGCCACCGCCTCGACCCTCGCCAGCAGGTTGCGGTACATCCAGTCGGCGGACCCGATGTACATCTCGCCATCCAGGGGGTCGTCGGCCCCCGCCTGGAAGCTGAAGATGCGCGAATGCTCCAGGAAACGGCCGATGACCGAGATGACGCGGATGTTCTCGCTCATCCCGGGCACGCCGGGCCGCAGGCAGCAGAAGCCGCGCACGATCAGGTCGATCGGCACGCCCGCCGCACTGGCGTCGTAGAGCGCCCGGCAGATGTCGCGGTCCTCCAGGCTGTTCATCTTGGCGGTGATGCGGGCCGGCCTGCCGGCGCGGGCGTGAGTCGCCTCCCGCGCGATCATCTCCAGCAGCCGCTGCTTGAGGTTGACGGGCGCCACCAGCAAGTGCCGGTACTCGCGCCGCAGCGAGCGCCCGGTCAAGTAGTTGAACAGCTCGATCACGTCGGCGGTGTATTCCGGCCGGCAGGTGAGCAGCCCCAGATCGGTGTAGAGCCTGGCCGTCTGCGTGTGGTAGTTGCCCGTGCCGATGTGCGCGTAGCTGCGCAGTCCGTCGGCGTCGCGGCGCACCACGAGCGCGGTCTTGCAGTGGGTCTTGAGCCCCACCACGCCGTAGACGACGTGCACGCCCGCCTTCTCCAACTGCTGGGCGATGGTGATGTTGCGCGCCTCGTCGAAACGGGCCTTGAGCTCCAGGAGGCAGATGACCTGCTTGCCCGCTTCCGCGGCGCGCACCAGCATCGGGATGAAGGGGCTGTCCTCGCCCGTGCGGTAGACCGTCATCTTGATCGCCAGCACGCGCGGGTCCTCGACCGCCTGGGCGATGAACAGCTGGACGCTGGTGCTGAAGCTGTCGTAGGGATGGTGCAGCAGCAGATCGCCCTGGCGGATCACCGTGAAGATGTCCGGTTCATCGCCCGCCAGTTCCGGCGGCGTCAGGGGATGCCAGGGCTCGTACCTGTGCTGCGGCAGGTCGAGATCGGCGACGGCCCACAGCCCGCTGTAATCGAGCAGAGCCGGCATCTCGTAGACGTCGGCTTCCTCCAGCTCCAGCTCCTCGCGCAGGAACAGCAGCAGGCGGCCGTTCGGGTCGGGCCCGTGCTCCAGGCGCACGATCTTCTCCATGCGCCGGCGCCGCAGCTCATCCTCGATCAGCTCCAGCAGGTCCTCGGCGTCCTCCTCGTCACGTTCGATGTCGGCGTTGCGGGTGATGCGGAACGGCATGACGTCGAGCACCAGCATGCCCGGGAAGAGGTCGTCGAGATTGTGGCTGATCAACTCCAGCAAGCTGACGAAGCAGTGCTCGCCGGCGGCGTCCGGCAGCGGGATCCAGGCCGGCAACACCGACGGCACCTTGACCCGGGCAAAAAGCTCGCCTTTGCGGGTCGGGTGGCGCAGCAGCACGCCCAGCGAGGTCGACAGGTTGGAAATGAACGGGAAAGGGTGTCCGGGATCGACCGCCAGCGGCGTGAGCACCGGGTAGACATTGGCCTTGAAATACGCTTCGGCGGCCGCGTGCTCGGCGGGCGTCAGTTCCGACCAGCGCCGCAGGTGAACGCCGGCCTGAGCCAGCGCGGGACGGATGTCGGCGGTGTAGGCCTCGGCCTGCGCGGCCAGCAACGGCAGCACGATCTCGCGGATCGCCGCCAGCTGCTGCTCGGGCGTCAAGCTATGGGGCCGGTGGCTGCGCACGCCGGCGGCCAGCTGCCTCTTCAAGCCGCCCACCCGTTTCATGAAGAACTCGTCCAGATTCGAACCGAAGATGCTCAGGAAGCGCAGCCGCTCCAGCAGCGGCGTCCGCCGATCCAGCGCCTGGAAGAGCACGCGGCGGTTGAATTCCAACCAACTCAACTCCCGATTCAGGAATTCGGCCTCGGGCTGGCAGGCTGGGGACGGCGATCTCGCGTCGCTCGGTTCTGCGGCCGGCAGTGGCATCTCAATTCCCCTCGCTGAGGGCTGGCGGAAAAACAGGCACGCCCGGGGCGGGAATGCGCCGGGGCGGGCGGGGGCGATCCGCGATGCGCTCGGGAGACGAAGCGGAGCCGCGCAAAGCCCCTCGGGCGAAGCCGCTGCGCCGAACCGGCGCCCGCGACGCAATCCCCGTGCCCGAGTGGCTCTCCAGGCTCCCGAGGGGCGCGCTGGGGCCTATGGTTCCGGCAGTGTCGTCGGCCGGATTCTGGCCGATATTATAGCAGCGGGGCGAATTCCAGGCAATTGCGGTCCGGGCCGCAACCCGGCCGCGCTGCGCAGCGTACCAAGAACGTTGGCCCGGGTTGGGGCGGCGGCGATGGGGTCTGTTCCGGGGAGGGTGTATGCGCAGGATGCTGTTGCTGTTCGGCGGCGTGGTCGTCGCGGTCCTGGGGGTGGCGCTCGCCACCCGGGGCACCCACCAACCGGAGTTCACCACCTCTTCCCCCGAAGCCTACGCCCTGTATCTGAAGGGCGAGGATCACCTGGACGCCTTCCAGTTCCAGGAGGCCGACGCCGCTCTGACCGCAGCCCTGCGGCTGGATCCGGGTTTTGCGATGGCCCACGCCGCGCTGGCGGAAGTCAAGGGCGGCATGGCGACGCGGGGCGACTGGGACACGCATCGCGCGGCCGCGGACAGCCTCGCCCGGCTGCTCAAGGACGAGAACGAGCGGATGCTGGTGCAGCTGCGTCTGAGCCTCTTCGACAAGAGCCAGGCGCCCAACGATTCGCTGCTGGCGCTTTTGTGCGAGCGCCGGCCCCGGCATCGTCAGGTGCTGATCGCCCGCGCCCGGGCGGCTGCCCGCGACCGCAACCACGCCGAAGAGGAGAAGGCGTGGCGGGAATTGCTGCGCGTCGACCCCAACTACGCGCGCGCCTGGAACTGGTTGGGCTACGCCGCCGCGGGCAAGGGTCGTTACGAAGAGGCGCTCTCGCATCTCCAGAAGTACGCTTTCGTCGCGCCGGGCATCGCCAATCCGCACGATTCTCTGGGCGAGATCCTGATGCACATGGGGCGCTACGAGGAAGCAGAGCGTGAGTTCACGTTGGCGCTGCAGATCCAGCCCGACTTCTTCTACTCGCTGCTCAATCTGGCGCGCCTCTACGCTTTGCAGGGGCGTCTCGCCAAGGCGGCCGAGATCCTGGAGCGGGTGCGGAGCGAATTCTCCGGCACGCCGATGGCCGAGCGTATGGATCTGATGGCGGCCGAGGCCTATTTCCAGCACGGCATGTTCGCGCAGGCCAGGGCGGCCCTGGTCCGTTATCTCGCCGGGGCCGCGGACTCAGAAGCTGCCGGCTTCTATCGCGGTCTGGTGCTGGCGGCGGGAGGCCGTGCCGCGGACGGTCTGGCGTTGGTCGATTCGCTCGGGGCCGCGCTGGGGAAGAAGCCGCCGTACCGCGATTCGGATCTCGCGCGCCGGTCGCTGGACGTGCGCTTGCGCGAATTCCAGGCCATGATCTTCGAGTTGCAGGGCGAGCCCGCGCAGGCCCTGGAGGCCTGGGGGCGGGCCCTGGCTGCAGCTCACGTCTGGCCTCCGCACGAGCGGTGGTTCTTCCAGCAGCGCTACGGCGACATCCTGCTGCAGGTCGAGCAGCCGGCGGCGGCGCTGGAGCAGGCCGAGCAGATCCTGGCCTTCAACCCCCGTCTGATCCCGCCGCTGCTGCTGCGCGCGCGCAGCCTGGCCGCGCTGAACCGCCAGGAGGAGGCGCGCCAGGCCCTGGCGCAGCTGCGGGCGGCGCTGGCGCTGGCCGATCCTGATCTGCCGGCCGTGGCTGCCGCCGACTCCCTGACGCAGCGTCTGGGCGGGGCGGGCCCCGCCTAGCCTCGGCGCAGGCGCCGCCGCGCCGGATTTCCGCTCCCCCTGCGCGCCGCGCCCGGCTATGATGCGCCGGGCTGCGGCGCTGTCGCCGCACCGCCGTCCCCGCCCTGCCCTCTGGCCCAGGAGACGTCCATGGCGATCGTGCTGGATGGTTCCGATCTGACCATCGAGAAGGTTGTCCGCATCGCGCGGGAGGGGGAAGCGGTCGCGCTCCACCCCGACGCGCTCGCGCGCATCGAGTCTTGCCGCGCGATGCTGGAGGAGAAGATCCGCGCCCGCGAGATCATGTACGGGGTCAACACCGGCATCGGCGAATTCTCGGAGATCGTTCTCTCGGATGAGCAGGTGCAGCAGTTCCAGCGCTACCTCATCTACAACCACGCGGCCGGCATCGGTGAACCGGCGCCCCCGGAGTACGTGCGGGCCGCCATCGCGGGTCGGATCAACGTCCATGCGCACGGCCGATCCGGCTGCCGCCCCCAGATCACGGTGGCTCTGGTCGAGATGCTCAACCGTGGCCTGGTCCCCTATGTCTGCCAGAAGGGTTCGGTCGGTGCCTGCGGCGATCTGGCGCCGATGTCGCAGATCGCCTTGCTGCTGCTGGGCGAGGGACAGGCCTGGTACGAGGGGGAGCTGTTGCCCGGCGACCAGGCGATGGCGCGCGCCGGCATCGCCGTGCCCGGACTGCAGGCGCGCGACGGGCTGGCCGTCATCAACGGCAGCAACCTGCTGACGGCGATGAGCGCGCTGCAATTGCACGACGCCGATCGCTGGCTGCGGCAGGCCGAGATCGGCTGCGCGATGTCGCTGGCGGCCCTGCACGCGAACCTGAAACCGTACGATCCACGCGTGCACGAGGAGCGGGGCTTCCCGGGAGCGCGCCGCAGCGCGCGAGCCATCATGGCCTGTCTGGCCGGCGGCGATCTGCTGACGGGCAAGTGCAAGCCCAGGGTGCAGGACGCCTACTCGATGCGTTCGAGCCCGCAGGTGATCGGCGCCGCGCACGACGCCGTCGCGCACGCCCGCCGCCAGGTCGAGATCGAGCTCAATGGGGTGGGCGACAATCCGATCTTCCTGCCGGAGCACGGGCTGACCCTGACCGGCGCCAATTTCCAGGGGACTCCGGTCTCGCTGCCGATGGAAATGGTCGGCGCCGCGGTGACCATGGTCAGCGTGCTGTCCGAACGGCGCCTGAATCGCCTGCTCAACCCCGCTTTGAGCGCCGGCCTGCCCGCCTTCCTGACGCGGGGCGCCGGCATGTTCTCCGGGCTGATGCTCAGCCAGTACACCGCCGACACGCTGATCGTCGAGCAACGCCTGCTCTGCGCGCCGGCCGCCGTGGCCTCGATACCGGCCGCCGCCGACCAGGAGGACTTCGTCTCGATGGGTATGAACACGGCGCTCAAGAACGCCCAGATCATCGAGAACGCGTACGGCGTGCTCGGCATCGAGATGATGGCGGCGGCCCAGGCGCTCGACTTCCGCGAGCTCGATCCCGGGCGCGGCGTGCAGGTCGCCCGGTCGGTCATCCGCCGGCACGTCGCCCGCCTGGACGAGGATCGACCGCTGCACCCGGACCACACGCGCATGCGTGAGCTTGTCCGCTCTGGCGAGATCCTGGACGCGGTGCAGCGGGAGGTGGGCGATCTGGCCCTGCCCGTCTGAGCGCGCTCGCCACGCGGCCCCCGAATATGCTATCATTTCGCTGGAGATTGGCGGCGGCGGCGATGGGGCCGCCGCCGTGCTCGTCCCGATTCGACGCCATCCGGGGAGGATGCATGCGTTTGACGACCGCATCGACTGTCTGCGTGCTGGCCGCCTGTTCGCTGCCGGCGGTGGCCGCCGCCGCGCCCGCGTTGCTCTGGGAGCACGTCCACGATGGGGGGGGGCTGTACCAGGACCGTGCCCTCGCCGCGCTGGTCGACCCCGGCGGCGATCTGGTCGTGGGGGGCGAGAGCTACGACGGCGTCGTAGGGGCGGACATCCTGATCCGCAAGCTGGCGCGCGCCGACGGCGGCGTCATCTGGTCGCGGCGGCTGCCGTCGGCGGATGGGAACGACATGGCGCTGTCGGAGCTGATCTGGGAGCCGGGCGGCGACCTGATCGCGGCGGGTTTCGTGCGAGGGTGCCCTGGGTGAGGCCACGGCGACGACGTCGCTGTCCTCAAGCTGGACAGCGCGACCGGGGAGGTTCTCTGGTCCCGCAGCTACGCTAGCCCCGAGGGAGTCGATGAAGCGGCGCTCGCCGTTGCCTGCGACGCCGCCGGCGATGTTTACGCGGCCGGCCGCGCCTGGCGCTCCGGGCGCGGGCACGACATGCTGACGATGAAGCTGGCGGGCGCCGACGGCAAGATCCTGTGGCTGGATTTCAGCGGTGGCGCCGACCGCCTCGATGACGTCGCCTGGTCCATCGCCGTCGGCCCCGACGGCCATCCGGTGACCACGGGCGTGGTGCAGCATGCCGACGGCGGCGCCTCGTTCCTGACGATCAAGCGCGACGCGGCCGACGGCAGCCAGCTCTGGGAGCGCCAGTCGCCCGGCGCCGTGGCCGCATCCGGACGGAGCGGCTGGGTGGCGGTCGACGCGGCCGGCGACGTCATCATGGCCAACCGCGTTTGGTCGGCCGCCTCGTCCTATGACGTCTTCGCGCAGAAGTACTCCGGCGGCGAGGGCGAGATCCTGTGGACCCGGCAGTATCACAGCGGCGGCAACCGCGCGGACGACCTGCGCGCGATGCGGCTCGCCGCCGACGGCGCGATCGTGATCGCCGGGCGCAGCCACTACGATTACCTGGCCCTGAAGCTGCGCGGGACGGACGGGCAGGTCGCCTGGGCGGCGACCTACGATGGCCCGCCCGGGTGGTACGACGAAGCTTCGTGCATCGCTTTCGGTCCCGCCGGCGAGGTGATCGTCAGCGGATTCAGCGACGGGGGCGTCGCCAGCGGCTGGGACATCGCCATCGTCGGCTATGACTCCGACAGCGGCCAGCGGCTGTGGTCCACCCGTTATGACGGCCCCGACCACGGCGCCGAGGAGGCCGCGGCCCTGGCGGTCTCGCCACAGCGCGATCTGTACGTGGCCGGTTACAGCTACCGCTCCGGCCGCGACATGGACCTGCTCGCGGTGCGTTACGGCCTCCAGGCCCCGGCCGCCGCGCCGGCGGTCGCGCAGGTCGGGCCGGTCTTGGCCGCGCACCCCAATCCTTTCAATCCCCGGGTCGCACTGGTCTTCGACCTGGACGAGGCGGGTCCGGTGCGGCTGGAGATCTTCGACGCGCGCGGGCGCCGGGTGGCCCGCGCGCACGACGGGCCGCTGCCGGCCGGCCGTCACCGTCTGATCTGGGATGGGCGCACCGTCTCCGGAGCGCCGGCCGCCGCCGGCGCCTACCTGGCGCGTCTGACGACCGCCGGGGGCGAGGACATCCGCGCGCTCGCGCTGGTCAGATAGCAGCCGAGGGGCGGCGGCGGCATGGAAAAAGGCGCCGGCCCCGGCCGTCCTCTCGCGGACCTGGCCGGGGCCGGCGCCCTATTGGTGGTAGCGGGGGCAGGATTTGAACCTGCGACCTTTGGGTTATGAGCCCAACGAGCTACCAGACTGCTCCACCCCGCAACCGTAAGCTCGCTCAGGGCCTCCTCAACGGAGGCCGGCCCAATATAGAGACCGGCCGGGGCGATGTCAAGGCGCCCGGCCTCGGGGGGCAAAAGGCTCCTCAGGCTTGGTCGCCGTCTCGGGCTCGGGCATAGAGTCTGCCCGGGCGCCCGCCAGCAGATCGAGCAAGGGAGGGGACGCAACATCACCGACGATCTCGATGATGCGCTCCCCCGGCTTGTGCATGCGATAGCGCTCGCGCGCCACGCGCTCCAGCGCCTCGGGGTCGTGCCTCAGCGCGTCGACGCCGGCGCGCAGCGCGCTTTCCCGAGCCCGCAGCCGGTCCACCTCCAGCGCCAGCTCAGTGCGCTGGGAATCCAGTCGGCGGTAGGCGGGCAATCCGTTCTCGCCCAGCAGGGAAGCGGACGCGAGCAGGCAGGCGGCGACGCCGGCGAGCATGAGCAACGGCCTGCCCATCCGGCGGCGCGCCGGCGGCAGGCCCCGCCAGAAACGCGGCCGCGGGCGTCGCGTCGATCCACCGGCGGAGCCGGGGGGGGCCGTCGCGGCAGGCAAGGCGCCTCCTTGCGCAACGCAATCCCGGAACGTTCAGCTCATGTCCGGCAGCGTATCGATTGCGGGGGTGGCGGCGCGCCGCTCACCCCAGGTTGTAGAAGCAGCCGCGTCCGGGATAGACCGCCAGATCGCCCAGCTCTTCCTCGATCCGCAGCAGCTCGTTGTACTTGGCGATCCGGTCGGTCCGGCACAGCGATCCGGTCTTGATCTGTCCAGCGTTGACCGCCACCGCCAGGCTGGCGATGGTCGTGTCCTCGGTCTCGCCGCTGCGGTGGCTGATGACGCTGGTGAATCCGGCCCGCTTGGCCATCTCGATGGTCTCCAGCGTTTCGCTCAGCGTGCCGATCTGGTTCAACTTGATCAGAATGCTGTTGGCGCAGCGCGAGGCGATGCCACGGCGCAGGCGCTCGGGGTTCGTGACGAAGATGTCGTCGCCGACGATCTGCAGGCGGTTGCCCAGCGCCTCGTAGAGGCGTCCCCATCCCGACCAGTCGTTCTCGTCCAGGCCGTCCTCCAGCGAGAGGATGGGGTAGTTGTTGGCCAGGTCGACATAGAAATCGATCAGGCGATCGGCGTCCCAGGGCTCATCTTCCTCCGCCTGCAGCAGGTAGAGTCCATCACGGTAGAAGCTGCTGGCGGCGGCGTCGATGGCGAAGACCACTTCCTCGCCCGGTTTGTAGCCGGCTTTCTCCACGGCGCTCAACAGGCAATCCAGCGCCTCGCGGTTGGAACCCAGATTGGGTGCGAACCCGCCCTCGTCGCCGACGCTGGTCGCCAGCCCCTTGGCGGTCAGCACCCTCTTGAGGCTGTGGAACACCTCGGCGCCGCAGCGCAGCGCCTCGCTGAAATTCGCCGCCCCAACGGGCATGATCATGAATTCCTGCAGATCGACGTTGTTGTCGGCGTGCGCGCCGCCGTTGAGCACGTTCATCATCGGCACCGGCAGGGTGCGCGCGTGCACGCCGCCCAGGTACTGGTAGAAGGGCAGATCGGCGGCGGCGGCGGCCGCGCGCGCTGCTGCCAGCGAAACGCCCAGAATGGCGTTCGCTCCCAGCTTGGCCTTGTTGGGCGTGCCGTCCAGATCGCGCAGGATCTGATCCACCAGCAGCTGGTCTGTGGCGTCCACATCGACCAATTCCGGCTCGATGATCTCCTGCACGTGGCGCATGGCCTTGAGCACGCCCTTGCCGCCATAGCGCTGGGAGTCCCCATCGCGCAGCTCGATCGCCTCATGCTCGCCGGTGGACGCTCCGCTCGGCACGGCGGCGCGGCCGATCGCTCCGCCCGCAAGGAAGACCTCGACCTCCAGCGTCGGATTGCCCCGTGAATCGAGGATCTGACGCGCCTGGATGCTCTCGATGCTGGTCATGACCTTCCTCGGCTGTTTCTGGTTTCTGCCAGGGAGGCGGCGCCGCCGCCGCCCAACCGCGTGGGCGCTTGCCGCGCCGGTCCATTGAGCCACGGCGCAGCGGCGCTGTCAAGCGCGCGCCGCGGGCGTCGGCCGCCAGGGGAGGGGCCGAGGGAACTCGGGCGCGCGCCAAGTCCAAGTTGACCGCCCGCCGCGGCCCGACCTATTTTCACCGCCACCGGGAGGCCCGATGTACGATCGCCACGGCGACCTGCAGCTGATCCGCAAATGCAAGCGAGGCCACGAGCCCTCGTTCGTCAAGCTGCTCGGACGCTACCGCGCTCCTGTCTACGGCCTGTGCTACCGCATGACCCGGAATCCCGAAGACGCGCGCGACCTGGCTCAGGAGATATTCATCAAGGTGTTCTCGCTGCTCGACCGCTTCGACGAGACCTACGCTTTTTCCAGCTGGATCTTCAAGATCGCCACGAACCATTGCATCGATCACCTGCGGCGCCAGCGGCTGCGCTTTCTCTCGCTGGACGCCATGACCACGCCGGAGGGCGAGACGGTGGAGTTCCCGCTGCCGGATCCCGGCCCAGCGCCCGATCGCGTGCTGGAGCGGCGCGAGGCGATGGACAGGCTCGAAGAGGTCATCGCCGCCCTGCCGCCCCACTACCGGCTCATCACGCTTCTGCGTCACGATCAGCAGCTGTCCTACGAAGAAATCGCCGATATCCTGGAGCTGCCCCTGGGAACCGTCAAGGCTCGTATCCATAGAGCTCGCAACATGATACAGGATATGTTGAAGGCGAAATCTTACGATATCTAGCCCCGCTGGCGGCGCCGCGCGCATCGTGCCCGGCAGCCGCCACCGACGCACTGGCGGGCAACCTTTTGCGTCCCCGGCCGTACGTGATCACCGGTCCATCGATTCTGAGGCCCCGGCAAACCGGCCGAGGGCGCGGACCTGGAATGTCAGAGGACGCGGAGGGCGGCGCCTGCAGGAGCGAAGCGCTTGTGCTGTGCGACGGCCCGAAGAATCAACAGGCGCGGGCGGTAGTCAAGTGTCGGGGGATACGACGCCGGCCTGTTGAGGAGCGGGGAGCGGGGGCTCAGGCCTGCAACCCAAGCCCCCGTCCCCCTCCGCTCTTCGAGCCGGCCGCGCCTGCCCGCGGCGGGGAGCGTTGCCAGGAATCTGTGAGCCGTGTACCCTGACCGGTCGGCGGACCACACGCCGCCGCCGGTCTTCACTCACCGGCCCCGCAGACGGAAGGAGCCGATGATGGAAGTCGACAATCTCTCTCGGGATCGCGGCGAGGTTTGCGCCGACTGGCGTGCGCGTTTCCAGGAGTACCTCGACGGTGACCTGCCCAAGGAGGTCTCGTTGCGAGTGTTCCTGCATCTGCGCGGTTGTGAGCGATGCCGCCGCGAGTTAGAGGCGCTCAAGACACTGTTCCAGCAGTTGGAAGGCCTGCCGCAGGCGCCCCCGCCAGCGGACTTTGACGCCAGGGTACTGGCCGCGGTGCCGTACGATTCCTACCGCGCGCTGGAGCCTCTGCGCCGCGAGCGCGTGCCGGTCTACCTGGAAGAAGATTTCCTGCCTGCTTTCGTGCGCGCTTCCGCCGTGCGCGCGGCGAGCTTGGGGATGGCCGGACTGGCCGCTGCGGGCGTTTTGCCGGGGCTGTTGCCCGCCGGCTGGCTGGTGGTGGCCGCGGTGGGGCTCTTGCCTGAAGCCCTCGTGCGTCTGCAGCGGGCGGCGCGGCGGGCGGCGTTGGCGGCGAGAAGGTCAGAAAGTGGTTGATACACCGCTCTCCGGGCCGCGGCGATCTGCCTGGCGGCGCATGTGGACACTGCGCCTCGGCGTTGCCCTGCTTGCGGGGCTCGCAGCCGGCGCGGCGGCGACCTCGCCTGCGCCGCCGCCACCACCGGAAGCGGACACATCTGCTCACGGCGTTGGTGCGCGGGAAAGAGCGGAGCTGGAGTACCAGCAGCGTCTGATCGAAAGCCATCAAGCGCAAATGCTGGCGGCGCAAGCGCGGCGTGATTCTCTCCAGGCGAAAGCTCAGGAGAGGTTGAGGAAGCTGACGCAACAGACGGACTCCCTGCGCGACGGTTCGTTGAACCATGCGCTCGAGGATATCGGCGGCGTCATCAATCAGCTGGGGCAAGAGCTCTCGCGTCTCGAACTGCAGGTGGAGGACAACACGATCTCGCTGCGCGACGCGGCGGGCGGCCGCGTGCGGGTCAACGTGCCCGCGGATCTGGGCGAGAAGATCAGCACCGGCCTGGCCGAGATAACGGCGGCGCTCCTGCACGAGATACCCGACACGATTCGCCTCGACTCGTCCACGCGCGCCGACGGCAGACACCGCGTTATCCAGCTGCCGGTGTGGGCGCCTCAACCGCCGGCCGTGAAACGCCGATCCATCGGCGGAGACATGGTGCGTGTCGGCGGCGATGTCACGGTTGAAGCCGACGAGGCCCTCGCCGGCGACGCCGTGGCCGTGTTCGGAGACGTGCGCGTCGCGGGACGGGTCGATGGCAGTGTCGTGGCGGTTTTCGGCAACGTGCAATTGGATGCGGGCGCGGAGGTGACGGGCGACGTCGTGGTCGTGCTGGGACGCCTGGCGCGGCACGAGCGTGTCAAGATCAGGGGCGGCACCGTGGCGTTGGGCCCCGGCATGACCGGCGGCTTGAACTGGATGCGCGCGTCGCTCTGGTCGGGATGGTTGGCGCTGGGACTGCGTGCCGCCGCGCTGACGGTGATCGCGCTGCTGCTGGCTCTGCTGTTCTTGGTGCTGCCGCAGGCGCGACTGCAGGCGGCGCTGGGGGTGCTTTGCAGGCGGTCCGCCGCCTGCTTCCTCAAGGGTCTTGTCTGGCTGCTGCTGGGGCATCTTGTCCTGGCCTTGAGCATGGCTGTTCTGATCCTGACGCTGATCGGCATTCCGGTCGCCCTGATGCTCGGCCTGGCCTATGCCGTGTTGATCCTGATGGCCTTCGGTCTCGCCTGCCACCGCCTCGGCGCCTGGGTGCGTGACGCTCTTTCACTGCCCCTGAGGCATGACGTGGCGCTGGCCTTGTTGGGGTTGGTGCTCCTGCATCTGCCAGGCCTGTTCGGTTCCCTGCTGGGTCTGGTGCCTGGGATGGGCGGCGTCGCGTTTCTGCTCGGTTTGTTGGGCCTTGCGCTGAAGCTGGCGGCGGTGGCGTTCGGCTTGGGCGCGCTCGTGGTCAGCCGATTCGGCGGGTTGCCGGCGCTGGCGACTCCTCCGCCGGCGCCTGCGGCGGCCGGCGCTTCCGGCACAACGGGCTCCTGAGGCGGCCCAGGGTATTTCCCGCGCGCTCCTGAACGATTCCCTATCGTTTCCAGTCGGTGCCCATGGTGGTCCGACGTATGGGGAATTGTCCTCTCATCGTGCCTGAATGCGAGATCGTAAAACTCTGTGGAATGACAATTTGCGCCTGTTGGGTAATCGCCCCCAAAAGCACGCAGACCTTTGCCCACCATCATCGCCAGGGGGCACGGTACGATCGCCGGCTGCGGATCGCCCAGCGGGCGCAGCGGCTTCTGGCCCGATGCAATCCCTTGCATAATAACAACTTGAAAATTCTTCGCCGGACAGTCTCGCCAGCGTGAGGATCGCCCGAGTCGCCGCTCCAGCGGTACGAAGCGTGCGGCATACCTCGCGGGAGGCACCGTAGGCGGCGCATGTTGTCCTGTCAGGGATCGAGGTTTCCAGGAATGGTCGAACGCGGCAGCGGAGGCTGGATAGGGGTCAGGGCCGGCATCCTTGGCTCGCTGGCGATGCTTGCCGCCGCGGCCCTTTCCCTGTGCGAGGCGCGCGCGGCCATTGTCCACGTCGCCGCCAGCGGTCTGGTCGCGCGCATCCACACCGCGCCGGAGATCGAGCAGCAGTGGCTCACTTCTGATGATCTCGGGGTCTGGCTAAGGCACCCGGTAGCCGGCGAAGTCGAGTTGTTGCGGGGCCCATCCGATCCGCGGCTGCCGCGTCGAGACATCGCCCGCTTCGAACCGCTGGCGGCCGAGAATGTCGTCGCGGCACTCGACGGCATCACCGGAGTCCGGCCCGCCCTGTCGGTCGATATCTTCCTGCTGCCCTCGGTGCCGGCCGCTGCGCTGGGTAGTTTCTCGCGGCGGGCGGCCATCTTCCTCTCCCCGGCGTTTGGGCCCGTCGATGCCGGCACGGTTGCCTGGCTGGTGGCGCATGAGATGGGCCATGTCCTGACCTGGGCCTACCTGGATGGCAGGCCTGAGAGATGGGCGGCCTACCTGGCCATGCGCGGGCTCTGCGCGACCGAGGGCGGCCCAGCCGCGCCGCATGCCGAACGCGTCAGGGAGATCATCGCCGAAGATCTGCGTTTTCTCTTCGGTGGGCCGTTGGCCAACCAGCACGGCACGATCGAGAACCGTCGCCTGCCGCTGCCGACGGCCGTCGCCGGGCTGCCCGAGCTGCTGGCCGGTTTCTGCCAGGGGTCGCCGCTGGCCGATCTCGAGGTGCAGAGCCGCGCCTTCCCCAATCCCGCACGCGGGGAAGTCCGCGTGGAGATGCTGGCGCCGTCATCCTGGACTGTTCCCGGCGCCTCGTCCACGGCCGTACCCGACGACCAGGTCGAACTCGCCGTCTTCGATCTGCGCGGTCGCCTGGTCGTCCGGCGCACGGGCGCATTCGTGGATAACGGCCGGGCATTGATGATCTGGGACGGCCGCGACCGCGCCGGCGTGCCCGTGGCCTCCGGGCGCTACTTGTATCTCATCACCTGGGAAGGCAGGCAGGGGCGAGGTTCCCTGTTGATCGCGCGCTGAGACGGCCCGTGCTGGCGCGCCGACGGGAGGGCCGTCGCGCGGCTCAGCGCACGACCGCCAGCGCGCCGCTGGCCATCACACGGCCGTCCAGGCTGAGTTGATAGTGGTAGGCGCCGGAGGCCACGGGACGGCCAGCGCCGTCGATGCCCAGCCAGCGGCGGGAATGCGTGCCGGCAGGCTGGGCGGCGGGGCCGCTGTGCCACAGCAGGCGGCCGCGCAGATCATAGATGGACAGCGACACTTCGCCCGGCCTGCTCAGCGTGTAACTGATGGTTGTGGCCGGGTTGCTGGGATTCGGTCGCGGTCCATGATCGATCAGCGCCGGCCAGCCGGCATGACCCGGCGGCGGCGCGACGCCGGTGATCGGATCGAAATATTCTTCGATTTCGTCCACGTTGATGTGCCCGAACGGGCCCTGTTCGTAATCGTAGATGCGGATGTAGGCGGTGCGGCCTCGGTGGGCGCGGACATTCCACCGGCGCCAGGTCATGGTCTCGGCGCCATGACCGGTCTCGCGTTCCAGGATCGAGTCGGTGGCAGCGTCCACCAGCGCCACGTAGCAGGTTTCCGGATAGTATCCGCCACCCACCAGCAAACGGATGAAATCGCCCGCGATCGTGAAGGGACGGCTTCTGGCTTCCCCCGTGGCGACGTCGCCCAGACGCGTGCCGGGCGATCCGCGGCCGGATAGCGGCCCCTGGAAATACTCCTGGCTGCCGAACCAACCATGTCCGACCAGACCGCTCGAGGGTTCGCCGCGCATGGCGGGGTTGTCGCCCCAGCAGGGATTGCCCATGGTCGCCGAACCGGTGCGGAAGGCGAAGTCGCGATCGAGCGGGTGCGGCTTGTAGATGAAGGGCTGCTGGCCGTTGTTGTTGAAGCGCAGAGTGTCGAAGCGCACGACATAGAAGTAGTGGCCGGTCAGGGGATACTGGCCGACGGCGTAGCGAGAGAAGATGTCGATGCCGGGATCGAACTGGTCTATCTCGGCGGCATTCCCCCAATCGATGATCGCGCGCGTGGAATGCTGCCAGGCGCCGGCCTCCAGGGCGGCCATGTGGCTGACGCCGAAGACGCTCTGCTCGGTCATGAAGAGGTGATGATAGGCGCCTCGCTTCAGATACTGGGTGCTTTCCATGTCGTGCCCGCTCACCGCGAAGGAGCCGGTGTGCTTGTACAGGGCGCCCTGGTCGGTCCAGTTGACCAGATCCGTGGATGAGGCGCGATGGACGATGCCCAATTTCTGGCCCGGAAAACCGTTGATGCGTTGCCCGGCCGTCGACAGCATGTGCCAAAGCCCATTCTCCTGGTAGACGAAGGGATCGCGAAACGAACTCCAGGCCAGGGTCGGCGACCAGTAGTAGGTGAGGCTGTCAGGCACGAAGACCGGATTGGACGGTTCCTTGGTCCAGGCGCAGAGATCGGTGGAATGGGCGGCGCAGGCGCGCTGCACCTTGAGCGCGTCGACGCCTGTATAGAGCATCGTCCAGCGCTGCCGAACATCGTCCCAGACCACGTCCGGCGCCCAGAGGTTATCAGCGTCCCACCAGTCCGGGCCGGCGATCACCGCCGGGTCGAGGATCGTCCAGTGGATCAGATCCGGCGAGGTTGCATGGCCCAGCGCCTGGCAGCGCGCTCCAGGCGTGGCCTCGTCGTAGGCGATATAGAAGATGTGATAGAGGTCTTTGTGGCGCACGACGCAGTAGTCCCACACCTCCTTGCCCGGATGGACGAAGAACTTCTGTTCGAAGTCGATGCGCAGCAGGCCGAATGCCGGATCGGCGCTCCCAAGCGCGCCCATGATGAGCAGGATCGCCATGGACATGATCAGCGGCGAGCGGGGGCGCACAGCCCGCGAGTGTAGTCCGTCCGCGGGAGGTTTCGGCATGGCGACCTCGGCGCCGGGTCGACGCAACCCTGCGCTACCGGAACTGCGCTTTCACGTTGCCCCAGCTGGCGTCGCCCGTCGGCACCATCTTCTGGAGCGTCACGGTCATGCTGCTTGCACCCGGCCCCGCGACCGCGTGGACCGTGGTCAGGGACTGGTAGCCCGGCGCCGAGAACGTCAGCTCGTAGCGGCGGTCGGGCAGCACGTGGGACACCGGCAGCCTCTGGGCCTCGATGTCATAGAAATGAGTGCCGAGCGACACCCCGGCGTCAAGGTCATAGACGACGACCCGAGTGCCGGCCAGCACGTTCACGGGGATCGGGAGCGGCGTGTTCGCGTACTCGATGTGCGCCTGGATCGAACTCTCGCTGCCCGCCACGTTGTACGACAGATCCAGTTCCCGGAGCGTTATCGTATGATAGCCGAAGGCGCGGATTCTTTCAACGGCGTTCGGCGGATCGAAGCCGAACACCAGACCGCGCGCGCGCGTCACATCCTGGCCATAGTGGGCCGGCTGCAGGCTGCCATCGACCATGAACTTGAAATAGACCAGGACGCCGTCCGGCGATGCGGTCGCCGGACCGCGCACCGGCGCCGTGCCGACCCACACATGGTCCTCCATCAGCGTCAGCGGCAGGTCCGTGCAGTCAGCGCCGTCGATGTTCCAGATCAGGTGAACGGTTTGATGGGCGCTCTCGAACGCCACGGGGGCGCCGGGCATTGCGAGCAGGACCGCGCACAGCGCCGTCCCCGCCATCATGAGCTCGATCGAGCGTCGCGACGCGCATCTGGCCGCCGTCATGTTTCAGACCTCCCTTTCGGTTAGAGCTGATCATGAATGATTGGCCCAAAACATAGTAGCATATATCAATAATTAGCTCAATCAATATAATATGGCCGGGTTGCCGGCCAGTGGGGTTTGAACCTTGCAGCGGCCGGTTTCGGTCGGAACCACGCGGACGGGCGCGGAATCTACGGCACGAATGAGACATCGGATGGTTTGAATCTGCCAGGCGGTGCCGCAGAATGAGAGCGCTGAACTGGTGACACATGCCGGGCGCCGTCCCTGTCCGCCGCCGGCAAGCGGCGTAGCCGGGATTATGACGTGAAGGGAGAACCAGCGATGACTTCGGGAGCCCGCGATCCCGCCCGGCCCCCTGTGTCGGCGGCGGATCAACTGGTGGTCTCCTCTCTCTTGCGCGATGCTTTGCTCAGCCTGGACAGGGAGGAATACGAGCAGGCGGAAAGGACGCTGCGCCAGGCGCTGGCTCGTGTGCCGGAGCACGCTGAATGCCTGGGCTATCTGGCGATCTGTCTGGCCTGCGGCCACAGGAAGTACGTCACGGCGGAGAGGCTTGCGCGCCGCGCCGTGAAGGCCGCGCCCGATGGCGTCGCCGGGTATTACGCCCTGGGGCGCATCAACCAGCTCGGTGGACGCAAGCAGCAGTCTCATCGCTATCTGGTCCTGGCGCTGAAGCATGCGCCCGACGATGCGCGCATCAAGGCGGCCCTGGCACAGCTTGGCCGGCGCCGCCCGCCGGTGATCCGCCGGCTGCCCCGAAGCCATCCCCTGAATGTTGGACTGGGGCGGCTGCGCGCCTATCTCTCGACCGGCTCGCACCTGGCCCTCGTCGCCGCGCTGATACTGGTGACCATCGTCTCGCTCTTCTCGGCGGTGTATTCGCGCGCGGCCACGCCTCACGAGGCGGACCTCTTCGCCGCCGGGCTGGCCGAGGTCGACTCCCTGCTCGCAGGCGGCGATGCCGCCCAGGCGGCGCGCACCGGCGGCGACCTGGTGACGCGCTGGGAAGCCTCGCCACACCTGGTCTGGCAGGCCCGGGAGCGGCTGGCCATCGCGCTGCTGCGCATGAACCGCCCGGGGGAGGCGGTGCTGCAGCTCGAAGAGGCGATCCGCGACGCGCCCTTGCGCGCCGCCTCCTTGCATCTCAATCTGGCAGCCGCGCTCATTGCGCTCGAGCAACGCGGACGCGCCTTCGCGGAATTCCAGGAGGCGGTTGCCCTCGAGCCGGACAATTGGCGCGCCCGGGTCGACTACGGCCAGGCGCTGCTCATGTACCGGCAATGGGAGGCCTCCCGCCGTCAGCTCGATGAGGCGCTGCGCCTGTGCGGCGATTGCGCGGAGGCGCAGCGGGCGCTGGCCCGCCTGCTGATCGAGCAGGGAGATCACGCCGCCGCGCGTCCCCTGCTCGAACACGTTCACGCGCGGCGGCCCGACCTTGAAGTGAGACGCTCGCTTGCCCTGGCCCGTCTGCGCGCCGCCGATGCGGAGGGCGCGCGTGCTCTGCTGCTGCCGGACTGGCCGGATCGCCTGACGGACGCGGAAGCCAGGATCGTGCTCGAAGCCGATCGGCTGCTGGGCGAGCCCGGCCGTGCGCAGGCCCTGGCCATGCCTCTTGCCTCCGCCCCCCCCGGACGCGCCGATCCCGATCTCTGGGCGCTTGTTTCTCTGGTTTGCCTGGAAGCCGGTCTGGATGCGCCGGCGCTCGCGGCGATCGAGGCGGCCATCGCTCTCGACCCTCAGAACGCCGCCTACCGCAACAACCGGGTCGTCCTGCTCACCAGGGCCGGACGCCAGACCGAGGCCGACGCGGAATGGGCCGAGGTCATCCGACTGGATCCGACCTACCGTGACAAGCGCCGCTGACGGGAATCGAGCGCCTGTCAAGCCCCGTCACCCATGGTCGAACGCCGAAGCTTCCCCCCTCAAGAACCCAGAGCCAGCAAAACACATTTAGATAATAAATAGTATAGAATAACAATATTGTTGACCTAATTATTCAATCATGTCATAATAAATGACCAATCAATAGATCGGTTTCTGCCTGCGGTTCAGCGTGTCGCCCGCCGGTAGCGCTGGGCGGTCGACAAGGCGCGGCGGCTGGCGCCGTCGCTGGTGCCGCCCTTGCTCCGATAGAGACCGCGGGCGTGGCGGCGAATCGAGGCGAGACCGCCCAGCGGAAAGGACGGCGATGGTGAACAAGAAGGAGCGCGCGCTCATCACGGCGGCGGCATTCGCCTTGTCGCTGGCGCCGTGCGCCCGGCAAGCGGGGGCGGGCGGCTGCGAGACCTTGTCGCCCTTGAGCGTGAACGTGCAGGACTATGGGGTGGATCACCTGCCGCGACTGGGTTTCCACCCGGCAGGCAGCGACGCGGATGCTTGTTCCTGGCCGCTGCCGCCGATCCTGCCGGCGACCGTGGCTCTACCACTGCACGCCAGCAATCTGCACGGCGAACTGGCGGAGGCGCGTCTGCGTCTGGTCAGCTCGGGCGCGATCGTCGGTTTCACGCCGGGCGCTGGTGTCGGCATCATCGCCAGCGAGGGGCCGGTTGTCGAAGGCGCCTTCTGGGTGCTGGATCTGGTTCTGCAGGCCTCGCTGCCGTGCGGACCGGCGGTTCTGGGCGAGGTGCTCGTGGAGGTGACGACGGAGCGGGAGGGCATCTTCGTCGATGTCGACGGCCATCTGGGAATGGGCGCGCCATCGGTCGTGACCGCCAGCAAGGGTGAATTGCCGGCCCTGACGCCTCGTCATGGCGGCTACATCGGCGCGCTGGACCTCTATCATTGCCAGCCTCCTCTCTGCCCCGAGCCCCACGCGCCAGTGCGCGATTTCGCGCCCCTGCAATCGGGGGGATACGTCATCGAGCTGGGCTTCGTCGCCGGCGGCGGCGATTTCACCATGATCCGTTATCGAACCGACGGTGTTGCGCCCGGCTCGGTCCATGACGGCCAGCTGCTGATGGTCCTGCCGACTGTGCCGGGTGTGAGCTACGCGCTGTACCATGACAACCCCCAGGTATCACAGTACTGGTACACTGCCTTTAGCGTCGACCTGGTCGGAGAGGATGTCGTGCGGAGCAGCTTCCTGGAGTGCGATTCCAGCTGCTCAGCCATGGTCGACGAGAGCGTCCCTTCAGCGCCGACCTCGTGGGGCGAGGTCAAGAGCCAATACCAGTAGCGCCGACCCTGGCGGATCTCCGCTCGCCAGCGGCGCCGTCCCATCTCCGCCCGGCACCGCGGCGCGGCGCACCGGTCTGCGCGCCGCAATCCCAGGTTGCGGCGGCAGACGGTCCGGCCCTAGGCTGTGGTGCCTCAAGATCGGGCCCCATTGACGCTCGGCGGCGCCGCGGCGGAAAGGTGGCGGCTCTCCGCGGTCGTCGGCGTCCAACCGCGGGTTATGGAAGGGGAGGGGCATGGCTTCGAAGCCCCAGGCCGACCGGGTCAGGGATTTCCTACTGGCCTTTTCCGTCGTGTCGCTGAGCGGGTGCGCGACGCAAGCGCCCGTTCCGCATCGCCCGAGTTCGCCGCCGCCCGCCGCAGCGGTGCTCGATACGACCTGGAGGGAATCTCCCGTGGCCGACGGCATCTGGCGTCCGCATCTGCTGAGCCGGTGCCGCCAGCTCAAGGACGAAGCGCCGCCAGCGGTGGAGCGGTCACTGGCCGATGCCTTCGAGCTGTTCCGCTATCAGGCCGGATCGGACGCGATCATGGAACTGGAGCTTTGCCTGCGAGTCCATTCCGACCAGGGCCTCTTGCTGCTGACCCTGGGCCAGCTCTACCTGCTGGGCGGGCAGGGGGAACCGTGGCTCTTGCCGCGAGAAGGGCCGGCCGCTGATGTCGGGAACTGGTCCGGCAACCGGGCGCGGTTGCTGCGACGGGCGCAGGCGCTGCTGGAACGTGCGGGCTCCAGCCGTCCTGACGATTGCGTCGTGGATTATCTGCTCGGAGATGTGCACCGCGCAGCCGGCGATACCGCCGCCGCCGCCGCCGCGGTAGCGGCCGGCATGACCAAATGCGCTCTGCCCCGCAGTCTCGATATCCTGAGGCGCTACCAGAAGCTGGGCGGCCATGGCGCTCAGCTGCTGGCCAGCGCCGCACCGACCTATCCACCTGCGGCCGTGGCCGAAGGGGTGGTGGGCGAGGTGGTCCTCGACCTGCTTCTCGATCCTGCCGGAACGGTCAAGCAGGTGGTCACGGTGGCCAGCCCCGACGCACGTTTGACGTCGGCGGCCGCAGAGGCGCTGCGGAACTCTCGTTTTCAGCCTGCCCGCCTCGGCAAGTACCCTCTTTGGTCCTGGATCCGCATCCCCACCACGTTCCAGCTCGAAGGGTGAGTCGGGCGCGCCGGCCGGCATCGTCCCTGCCTGTGGCGGCGCGGGGCCGTTCTGGCGCCAGCAATCCCCCCGGGCCCACGAGCCAAACAACACGGACCCCAACAACGCGGTTGCGCTCAGCCGCCGCAGGGGCATACTTTATAGCGGTCTCTCGCCGATGGTTCGGCCCCACCGCGTGCCATCTCGGCCGGGTACGCACTCAATCGCGGCCAGCTGCCCGTCGCTGGAGGTCATCAAGTCGATGAAGCTGATGAATCCCCGTCTATTGCCGGCCTTTCACTTGCTGATGGTGCTGGCGCTGATCGCGGCAGGTTGCTCCACACGAGAGGATCCCAGCGAGGTCCTGCTCTTGACTGGCAACCATTCACCCGGCAACCTCGCGATGGTAACCACGGATACCTCTTCCAAGGGGTATCAATACCTCGAGCCGAAGGTTTCTCCTGATCTGACGCAGATTGTCTTTACAGCGGACTGGAACGCGCTGCCGCCCCCGGGCCAGCCGCCGGACGATCCTCCGACCATCCGCCAACTGGTGCTGATCGACAATGTCGGAGGCACTCAGCCGCTGACGCGGTTGGCCTCGGCCGGAGCTCGGCTGATCAACCTGCGCGAGCCACTGATCATCAACCTGGGAGTCGACGCCTGGACGCTCAACCCGATGCGCGTGGAGCAGAAGGGTGGGCCGGTCTGGTTGGGCAATGACAGCCTGGTTTTCTGGATGAAGACCCCGCGTGGCCAGCGCCTCTTCCGGAGCAGTCTCAACCAGAGCCCGAACACTCCTGTGCTCATCTACTTCGAGACGGAGGATTTTCAGGCCAACGGCAGATTCTGGCAGCATTTCGATCCCGCAGTGTCCCCCGACCGCCAGTGGGTCGCCTTCGCACGTTTCGGCCATTCGCGTGCCACTCCTGATCAGATAAGCACTTACACGCGGCAATCGATCTGGGTCGTGTCGCTCAATCTGGCGCCTCAAAGGGCCTTCCAGATCACATCCGAGGCTGCCCTGATAGGCGGGCCGACCTGGTCTCCTGATGGCACCAAGCTGGTCTTCCACGGCACCTTGGAGAACGATACCTTCTATGGCAGCGAGCTGTTCTCTGTTGATTTCGACACTACCGGTTTGGCCGCCACCGGTCAGGTCGCGCTTGACCGCAACCGCCGGCGTTTGACGTACACGCGCATACCAACGGGCAATCCCATCCCCATCATGAACACGCATCCCTCCTTCAGCGCGGACGCCAGCACTATCATTTTTGTCTCCACGCGCCGCGCCCCGTCGATCACGCTTCACGACCGCAGCATTTGGCGGATCCCGGCTGATGGCCGACAGGACCCGGTGATCACCTTCTTCAGTCGTGAAGACGATGTTTTCGCCTCGTACCTGCCGGGCGCCAATCGCGCTATGGTCCTGTCTAGCGCGATGGGCTTCCCGACTTCCATGCTCGACCGTTTGGAGCGGGAAGCCTACGCGCGCATTTTGGCCGAGAATCCAGGGATTACTGAGGTGCAGGCGCAGGTCATGGCTGCGGCGGAGAGGCAACAATTGGAGGGATATACGCGCGTAATGACGCACCTCTATGTCTTCTCTGACTGGTAGCTTGTGCCGTCGAAATTGTATTTGGTCTGACTATCGCCGTCCTGCCATGCGTTCTTGCAGGTCGGCGACGTTGTCTTAGTAGGCGTAC
>CAYWTR010000029.1:0-50090 GCA_964461255.1 uncultured Fibrobacteraceae bacterium
CGATCGTACCCACGTTCACGTGCTCCTTCGTCCTGGTGAACTTCTCGCGCGCCATCAGCGGCTTCCTCCCACGGAAAGTGCCCCGAACCCTGGCGCCGGCCGCGGCCGGCGGCGCATCGTCATGATCCGGCCGCGCCGCGCCGCCCCTGCGGGCGCGCGGCGGGGCGTGATGGAGCCCACGAGCAGAATCGAACTGCTGACCGCTTGCTTACCATGCAAGTGCTCTACCGACTGAGCTACGTGGGCTCCTCTGCGCGTGCGCGCGGCGGCGCGCCATTTTCCGGCTGGAGCGGGAAACGGGATTCGAACCCGCGACCCTCAGCTTGGAAGGCTGATGCTCTAGCCGACTGAGCTATTCCCGCTCCGGACCCGGTCCCAATCGCGCGCCGCGACCACGTCGCGCCGGATGCAAAGGTGGTGGGGGGGGGAGGATTCGAACCTCCGAAGGCATCAGCCGACAGATTTACAGTCTGGTCCCTTTGACCACTCGGGAACCCCCCCGCCAATTCGTATCAGCCTCACCCCGGACTTTCTGGGCCCCGCCCGCCGGGTCGCGCCGGCGCGGCCGAAGCTGGAGCTGGCGAGAGGACTTGAACCCCCAACCGCCTCATTACAAGTGAGGAGCTCTACCAGTTGAGCTACGCCAGCCTCGCC
This sequence comes from uncultured Fibrobacteraceae bacterium, assembly GCA_964461255.1. Lineage (GTDB taxonomy): Bacteria > Krumholzibacteriota > Krumholzibacteriia > LZORAL124-64-63 > LZORAL124-64-63 > CAYWTR01. The sequence continues at coordinate 655 of CAYWTR010000029.1, forward strand.
AAACATACCAAAGGGGACGCGAGACTCCGCCGTCCCCGGGCCGGGGCGCCGATGCGCCGCCGGGAACCCAGTCCTCACTCCCCATTTATGCCCTGGTGGGCGCTTTTTCGCTGAAATGGACCTGGCAATATATAGGAGAGCTCGCTCGCGTGTCAAGCCAAAGATCGGCCGGCAGTTCGGCGCCCAGCCGCCCCGTCACTGGCGGGGGCGCAGCGTCGACCCGTCCGGGCCGTCCTCGACCTGGTAGCCCCGCGCCTGGATCTCTGCGCGCAACCGGTCCGCCAGCGCCCAGTCGCGGGCGGCGCGGGCCTGGTCGCGGCGGGCGGCCAGGTCTCGCAGATCGGCCGGGATCTCTGCGGCGGCGCTCGGCAGGGATTCCAGCCCGCCGGGGAAAATACCCAGGATCCGATCGGCCTCCGCCAGCAGCCGGCGCGCCTGCGCCAGCGGCGCGGCGTCGCGCACCTTCTCCCCGGCGGCCGCGAAATACTGGTTGAGATCGCGCGCCAGGCCGAACAAGGCGCCGATGGCGCCGGCGGAGTTGAAGTCGTCGTCCATGGCCGCGAAAAACGCGCGCCGGTGCCCGCGAACCGCCTTGGCCAGGGCCTCTCCCGGCAGGGAGATGAGCCCTTCCGGCACCGCGTCGACCGGGTCCGCGATCGCCTCCAGCAGGCGCGTCGCGGCGCGCGCCAGGCGTTCGTGGGCCGCCGCCGCTTCCTGCAGCCGCTCCTCCCCGTAGTCGATCTGGCTGCGGAAATGGGCGTTGAGCAGGAAGAAGCGCACCACGTGCGCCGGGAACTTGGCCAGCACATCCTCCATGGCGAAGAAATTGCCGTCGGACTTCGACATCTTCTTGTCGCCGAGAAACAGCAAGCCGTTGTGCAGCCAGAAATTGACGAAGGCGTGCCCGGTGGCGCAGATCGACTGCGCGCGCTCGTTCTCGTGGTGGGGAAACAGCAGGTCGCGGCCGCCGCCGTGGAAATCGAAATGGTCCCCCAGGTACTTGGTCGACATCGCCGAACACTCGATGTGCCAGCCCGGTCGGCCCCGGCCCCAGGGGGAATCCCAGCCCGGCTCGTCCGGGGGCGAAGACTTCCAGAGCGCGAAATCGAGCGGATCGACCTTCCTGTCGCCCACCTCGATCCGCACGCCGGCGCGCATGTCGTCCACCTGGCGGCCCGAAAGCCGCCCGTAGTCGGCGTCCGACCGCACGCTGAAGTAGACGTCGCCGCCGGCGGCATAGGCGTGCCCGCGGGCGATCAGCCGCGAGATGAAGTCCACGATCTCGGGTATGTGCTCCGTGGCCAGCGGGTAGTGGGTGGCCCGGCGGATGCCCAGCGCGTCGGCGGCCCGGAAGTACAGCGCCATGTTGCGCTCGGCGACGACGCGGTAGTCCACGCCCTCGGCCCGCGCCCGCTCGATGATCTTGTCGTCGATGTCGGTGAAGTTCTGGACGTGCGTCACGGCGTAGCCCAGGAACTCGAGGTAGCGCCTGATCATGTCGCAGGCCACGAAGGCGAACATGTGCCCCACGTGCGGCTTGTCCTGCACGGTCATGCCGCAGACGTACAAACCGACACGCCCGGGGCGCACCGGCTCGAACTGCTTCTTGACGCGGGTCAGGTGGTCATAGACCTGCAGCGGCATCAGGCTCCTTCAGGCGGGGGCGCCCGCCGCCAGCCCGGCGGGCGGGCGGCGCTGGAGAGCGGCGCGGCACAGATCTTCGCACAGGTCGGCGAAACCGATGCCGACCGCGGCTGCGGCCTTCGGCACCAGACTGGTACGGGTCATCCCCGGGATCGTGTTCAGCTCCAGGAAGTGGTGCGCGTCGCCGTCGAGCCGCAGATCGATCCGCGCCAGACCCCGGCACTCCAACAGATCGTAGAGCCGCAGCGCGTCGCCGCTGATCTGTTCGTAGAGAGGCGAGTGCACGGGGGCAGGCACCAGGTACTCGCTCGCGCCGTCGGTGTACTTGTTCGCGTAGTCGTAGAACCCCTGCCGCGGTCTGATCTCCACCAGCGGCAGCCGCCGCGACAGGAAGATGGTCGCGGTCAGCTCGCGGCCGGGCACGTAGCGCTCGATCAGGACGTCCTGGAAGTTGGCGGCGACGCGCGCGAAGGCGTCCGCGAATCCGCGCAGATCGTGCACGATCTCCACGCCCACGCTCGAGCCGTCCGTGTTGGGCTTGATGACCACGGGGAAGCCGATATCGTCCAGCACGCGGGCGCGGATGTGCTCGATCGAGAAATGGGCGTTGCGGCCTTCGTCCGGGTCGTGGACGCCGCCGGCCAGGGCCAGCGGGCGCCCCGTCGAGGCGTCCCAGGTGACCTGGAGCCAGTCGGGCGTGGGGATGCCGGCGCCGCGCATGATCCGCTTGGTCGCCGCCTTGTTCATGGCCAGCGCGCTGGCCAGCGGTCCGGACAACGCGTACGGAACCTCCATCACGTCCAGCAGAGCCTGCAGCCGGCCGTCCTCGCCGAAACCGCCGTGCAGAGCCGGGAAAACCACCTCGGCCTCCCGCAGCTCCGCGGCGGCGGGCAGCGCCGCCCAGGCGGTCACGTCCAGCGTCCTGACATCGTGTCCGCGCTCCGCCAGCGCCGCCGCGACGGCGCGTCCGGACAGCAGCGAGATGTCGCGCTCGCGCGAGGTGCCGCCCATCAAGACCAGGATCCTCATCCCGACCCCTCCTGCGCGGCGGGGGCCAGCAGCACCACCGCCACGGCGGTCACGCACTCGCCTCGCCCCTCGGGCCCCAGGCCCTCGCCCGTGGTTCCCTTGACCGACACCGCCCCCGGCGCCACTCCCAGCGGCGCGGCCAGGGCCGCCGCCATCTCCCCCGCGCGGCCGGCGATGCGCGGCCTCTGCGCGATCAGCGTGCAATCGGCGTTGGCCACCCGCCAGCCGGCGGCCCGCGCCAGCGCGACGCAGCGGGCCAGAAGCTGCAGGCTGTCGGCGCCTTTCCAGGCGGGGTCGGTGTCGGGGAAATGCCTGCCCAGGTCGCCCAGAGCCGCCGCGCCGAGCACCGCGTCGGACACCGCGTGCGCCACCGCGTCTCCGTCCGAATGCCCCAGCGGCCCCACGGGGCAGTCCGCGAAGTGCACGCCCGCCAGCACGCACGGCCGTTGCGGCACCAGCCGATGGCGATCCCAGCCGATTCCGACGCGCACGCCAACACCTCCGGGCCGCGCGGCGACGCCGCACGGCCGGCCGCCGGCAATCTACACCGGCGCGCGCGCAGCTGGCAACCCCAGAGCGGCGCGGGCGGCGGCCGGCAAGAGCACGCGGTTCAGCTTGAACCGCAGCAGGCGCAGCCCGTCGTAACCGCCGATCAGCAGGCGCGGCAGAGCCAGGAGATCGCCGCCGGCGGCCGCCAGCCCGGGCCGGGTCAGGAATCCCCGCCGGAAGCCCGCCTCGCCCGCCGCGGCGCGCACGCGCGCGTCGGCGTCGCCGTTGGGGTAGGCGATGGCGTCGGTGTCCCGCCCCAGCCGCCGCAGCAGCGCCGCCCGCGAATCGCGCAGGTTCGCCGCCAGCGCCGCGTCGTCAAGCCGGGTCAGGATCACGTGCCGGTGCCCGTGCGAACCGCAGCTCAGCAGCCCGTCGCCCGCCAGCTCCGCCGCCTCGTCCCAGTTGAGCGGCCGCAGCCGCTCCGCCAGCTCCTGCGCCGGCAGCCCTGAGGCGCGCGCGATAGCCTGCAGGGCCTCCTCCACCGCTGGATCGGTCTCCGGCGCCAGCGCTTTCAGCTCCTGCAGCAGCGCCTGCAGATCCTCCCAGCGCGCCGCCGGCGGTCCGGGGCGGAAGCGATAGCGCCGCAGGCCGCAGTCGCGCAGATCGATCTGGCTCAGCGCCGCCAGTTGGATCGGTCCCACGACGCGGTCGAACCAGAAGGGCTCGCCGGTGTCGAGATGCCAGGTCGACAGAAAGAACAGGGCCGGGATGCGCCGGGCGCGCAACGTCGGCGCGGCGATGCGCAGGTTGTTCGGCTTGCCGTCGTCGAAAGTCACCAACAGCCGCAGGCGGCCGGGGCGCGGGTCCTCCGGAGCCAGCAGGGCGTGCGGCGCGACGAAATCCCCCAGCTCGGCCAGCCAATCGAGCTGCGCCGCGAAGTCGCGCCGCGAGACAGTCATCCAGGAGGCCGGTTCGTCGTCCTCCCGCAGATCGTGATAGCAGAGCACGACCGCCCGCTGCGACAGCAGCCGCGCGGCCCGTCGGGTCAAGACAGAGCAACCGGCCAGCGATTTCAACATCCGTCCACCGCCGCGATCATCCCACCGGCGAGGCCGCCGCGCGTCTTGCCGGCAGGCGCCGCTTCAGCCACGGCCGCACGCGGAACACCGCCAGCCGCAACAGCTCCGCGGCGGGGCCGGGCTGGAAGGCCACCGCCCGCACCTGCGGCCGGTCCTCGGGGCGCCAGCGCGTCTTGAGATACGAGGCGCCGCGCAGAAAATCGAACCCCCGCAGCCCGTTCTCGAACGCGTGCCGGACGGTCTGATGGAACAGCCACTTGCCGACCGAACCCTTGGCATAGCCCGGCAGGAAGGCTCCGTTGTAGGCGTGGTAGACGCCCCCGTAGACGAAGCCCAGGATGTAGGAAACCAGCCGCTGCTGGACCCTCAGCGTGAACAGCAGGGGCCGGATGGCGCCCGGCGCCGCCAGCAGGCGGCGCATGAATTCACGGTTGGCGGGATCGGCGTAGAAGGCGCGCCCCTGCCGCGCCTTGTGGCTGGCGGCCTCCACGGCGATCGCCTCGTCCAGCTGCTCGAGGATGCCGGTTCCCTCGGTCACGTCGTAACGCCAGGCGCCCCAGCCCGCGAACAGCTTGGGGCGCGTGCGCATCTCGGAGCAGAACTTGCGCGACAGAGTCGCCTCGAACGCCGCCCAGTCGCTGCGAATCGGCAGGTACGGCAGGTTCGAGGATGTCTCGCTCTCGAAGCCGCGCCAGACGCGCCGCCCCGCCGCCACCGCGGCGCTCTGCGCCGGCATCTCCTCCAGCCGCACGATGGCGCAGCCGCGCGGCTGGTCGCGCAGCCGCCGCCAGATGGCCTCGAGCGCGCCGGCCTCGCCGGGCCGCGCCAGGAAATCCTGGCGGTCCGACGTCAGGTCGCCCAGGAAGCACAGCTCCGTGATCGGCACGCGGTAGTAGCGGCTGCGGCGGGCGCACAGAGGCGCCGCCGCCGCCAACCGGCCGCCCTCCAGGGCGCAGACGATGCGCGGCCGGCAGCGCCCGTCGTGCGCGCGCCACCAGGCGCCGAGCCAGGCAGAGGTCAAGAACATCGTGTCGCAGCTCGAGCGCGCCAGCAGCCCATCCCAGGCGGCGGCCTCCGCCTCGAACTCGTCGAGCCTTTCGATCTCCCGGATCTGGTAGTCCAAGGCGGGCAGCTTCCTTTCGCGCCGCACGGCGCGGCGGCGTCAGTTTCCCCCCGTTGCGGCCGGCAGTCAAGGCGGCCGGGCGGCGGCACGGATCCGGCCCGCGCCGCCGTGCGCCCGTCACCGCAGCCGCACGTCGTCGATCTGCAGGAGGATTTCCTGTTGCGGTTGCGGCAGGAAGAACAGCAGGCGCATCAGATCGTCGCGCCGCAGCGGCCGCTTCCCCGGACGCAACGGCAGGGCGTCCAGAGCGATGCTCTCGCGCCGCCACTCGGCGGCGGCATTTCTGCCGACCGCCGCCCAGGCGCCGTCGCGCCGCGCCCGATAATCCTCGAACCGCACCCCGTAGACCAGCGAATCCCCCGGTTCCAGGCCGGGCGCCCGCGCCAGCCATTCCAGATGCGTCCAGCCGCGCCAGTCGCGCGGGAAGCCGGACAGAACGGCGCCGGGGTAGCGGTCGGGCGGCCCGCCGCGCAGCTGCAGCACGAGACCGCGGCCGGGCGCGGCGGGAAACGCCAGACGCCCGCCGTCGCTGTCGCCCCAGCGGCGCCGCTGGCCCTCCGTCTCATGGTCCGCCAGCAGGGGGAACAGCTCCCGCGCCTCCCGGCGGTCGGCCAGCTGCGCCGGCAGCGTGGCCAGCTGCGCCGGCACGGCCAGGATCAGCAGCAGGAGCGCCGCCCCCGTCAGCCTCTCCCCGCGTGCCCGCCACCGCAGCCACCCCAGCGCGATCACCACCCCGTGCAGATCGCGCGCGGCGTCTATCAGCCGCGGGCTGCGCCCCACGAGCGCCTGCACTCCCTCCATGGCCGCCGCGGCCGCGAACGCGGCGGCGCCGGCGGCCAGCGGGCGCCCCCGCAGCGGTCCGCGCGCGTGCAGCACCAGCGTCAGGAGCAGCGGCAGCGCCACGTGCAGCAAATCGCCCACCTGCCAGAGCAGGAAGACGCGCCCCAGCGCCGCGGGTATCGGCAGGGCGAAGGGCGCCAGCAGCGCCAGCGCGACCAGCCACAGCGGCGGGCGCCGCCGGATGCGCGCCGCGTTCAACATCCCGGCAGCCGGCAGATCGAGAAACGGTACTTGCCCGACGCTTCCGGCGGAATCCTCGTCGTCTCGACGATGTCGATCGCGAACCCGTCTCCCAGCGCCCCGCGCAGGATCGCGGCCAGCGCAGCCGCCGTGGCCGCGTCGTAGCCCGCCGCCGGCACCAGGTTGACCCGCAGCGCCAGCGGCTGCTCCTGCACCAGCTGCATCTGCTTGATGCCGGGCAGGCGCGTCAGCGTGTTCTCGATCAGGGAGACGCCGGCCACGCGAGCCCCGTCTTGCGCCCGCAGGAAATCGGCCGTGCGGCCGGTGACCGCGGCCAGCCGCGGCGCCGCCCGCCCGCAGCCGCAGGCGCCGGCGGCGAGCGCCCCGCGGTCGCCAACCTCGTAGCGCAGCATCGGCAGGCCGCGGTTGACCAGCTCGGTCACGACGATCCGGCCGTCCTCGCCGGGCGCGCAGGGCGCACCGTCGTCCCGCAGCACCTCCACGCAGACGTGCTCGGCGTTGACGTGCAGGCCGTCGTGCCGCTCGCACTCGCAGGCGATCAGGCTGACCTCCTCGCAGCCGTAGCGGTTGGTCACCGGCACCCCGAAGGTCCTTTCGATCGTCTGGCGTTCGGGGCGCAGCAGCATCATGCTCGAGGTCACGATGCCCCGCGGCGGCGGCAGCTCCAGCCCCTTCGCCGCGATCGCCTCGGCCAGGATGCAGACCGAGTGCGCGTGCCCGAACAGCAGGCCGGGGCGCCAGCGGCGCCAGTCGGCGGCGAAACGCTCGATGGCGGCGTCGTCGATGCGCATCGTGTCCAGGAAGAAGACCCGCTCCTTCAGCAGCCGCCGCAGGCGGCCTCGCCAGCCGCGCGGCGCCTGCGGATTGCCCCACACGGCGGCGATCGGCTGGCCGAGCCGCCAGCCCGACCACTCGTCGGCGCGCAGGGCGGCCGCGGCGCGGCGTTCGATGCCGCGCCGGTCGCAGTAGACGCGCAGCGCGACGCCGGTCGAGCCGCCGGTCTTGGCCGGGGTCAGATGCTCGCGGCGGTAGGCGGTCGACAGCAGGTCGTCCAGATGCTCGCGGACGTCGTCCTTGGTCAAGAGCGGCAGGCCGGCCAGATCGGAGATGCCGCGCACCCCCTCGGGATCGATGCCCGCCGCCGCCAGCCGCCGCGCGTGGAAGGGCGAGGTGCGCGCGGCGTGGGCCAGCAGCTCGCGCAGCGCCGCGGCCCGCATCTCCTCCAGCCGCGCCGCGTCGAACCACTGCGACCGGCGCAGCGCGCGCAGCGTGCGCAGCCGCACGCTGCCCTCGTACAGGTCCCAGGCCGGTTCGCAGACGGCGGCCACGATCGCCGATGGCACGCGCAGATGCACGCTCGCCTCCCCCAGCCTCGCCGCCCGCCCACGCGCGGCCGCGCGGCTCAGGTGCGCGGAGTCCAGACCACTTGCCGCTGCCCGCGCCAGAAGCGCACCCAGGCCACGGCGGCCGCGGCGTTGATCAGGCACAGATAATAGACCATGGTCAGCGGGCGCGGCATCGGCCGCCGCCGCCGCCAGTGCCCCACACCCGCCGCCAGGTAGAACAAGATCTGCAGGCCCAGAAGCGCCCGCCAGAAAGGCCCCGCCCCCGCCAGCGCCAGGTTGGCCCCCAGGGCGGCCAGCTGGAACCACGGGGCCAGATAGCGCAGCAGCTTGTGCGACAGCAGCTGCCAGGCAAAGAGGCCATGGCGGCGCGGGTCCAGCAACGCCGCCTTGTCGCGCAGGGCGTGCAGCGCGCGCAGGGTCACGCGCACGCGCATGCGGAACTCGTCGGACGCCGCCGCCAGGGCGTCCTCGTACAGCAGCGCTTCCGGCGCGTAGACGACGCGCCAGCCCCGTTCTCGCACCGCCAGCGGCAGCACGAAGTCGGGCAGCTGGTCGGGCCGCATCGGCTGATAGAGATCGCGGCGCACCGCGTCAATGCCGCCGTCGACCCCCACCACCGATCCCAACCGCGTCTCCCAGCCGCGCAGAGCGTTCTCGTAGCGCATGTAGGCCGAACAGCCCTGGCCCGTGGGCGAGCCGTCCGGCGCCTTGTAGACCATGCGCCCCGTCACGTAGCCGACCCGCGGGTCGGCCAGCGGCGCCACCAGCCGGCGCACGGCGTCGGGCGCGTACAGCGAATTGGCATCGCTGAAGACGACGACCTCGCCGCGCGCGTGCGGCATCGCCAGATTCAGCGCCGCGGTCTTGCCGGCGCGCGGCTCCTGTCGCAGCAGCCGCACGCGCGGATCGGCGATGCCGCGCACCAGGTCGTCCGTGCCGTCGGTCGAACCGTCCGAGACCACGACCACCTCGAGCCGCTCGGGCGGGTAGTCCTGCGCCAGCTTGTTGCGCACGGTGGCCTCGATGTGGCGCGCCTCGTTGTGGGCCGCGATCAGCACGGTCACCGGCGGCGTGATCGGCGCTGCGGCCGGCCGCCCTTCGCGCCGCGCCGCGAGCAGGCGCGCCAGCAGCGGATATCCCAGGTAGACGTAGGCCAGCAGGGCCAGGCTGAGCCAGAAGATCACGCTTGCGAACACCATGCCGCCCGCTCCCGCCGCGCCGGCGCTCAGACGATGAAATCGCCGCTGCCCTGCATGCCGATAACCCTGGCCGGCACGCCGGCCACGACCGAATTCGGCTCGGTGCTGCGCGTGACCACCGCGTTGGCCCCCACCACGGTGCCGTCCCCGAGGTGGATCGGGCCGATCACCTTGGCCCCCGGCGCGATGTAGACGCGCTCGCCGATGGTCGGCACGCCCCAACGCCCCTCCCGGCGCCCCAATCCGATCGACACCTCCTGCGACAGGTTGCAGTCGCGCCCGATGACCACGTCCTGATGCACGAAGATCTGCCCGAAGTGGCCGATGTAGAGGCCCGGGCCGATGCGGCAGTCAGGGGAGATGCAGATGCCGGTCGTGATCTCGATCAGCTTCCACCAGATGTGGTAGAAGAGCATGACCACCTGCCGCAGGCCGGGCGGCGGGCGGTGGTCGTTGAGCCAGCGCCCGGCGCGGTAGCAGGCGATCGCCCAGATGCCCTGGTTCTCCAGCAGGATGCGCAGGGTCGACTGCCGGCTGCCGTAGCGGCGCAGGCGCCCCAGATCTGCCCGGAAATCAGCGAACATGCCCGTCCCTCCCCCGGCGGCCCGCCGCCTCGGCCACGGCCCGCGCGTAGAGCTCGTGGTGCGCCCCGACGCAGCGGCTCCAATCGTAGCGCGAGGCCGCCTCCTCGCGCGCGCGGCGTGCCAGCCGGCGGCGCTCGACCGGATCGGCGACCAGACGACCGATGGCCCTCGCCAGCGCCGCCGCGTCGCCCGGCGGCACCAGCAGCCCCGTCTCGCCATGCCTGATCGCCTCGCGGTTGCCCCCCACCGCGGTCGCCACGGCCGCGCAGCCCCGCAGCATGTACTCGAGCAGGGCGTTGGAGAAGCCCTCGGAGTCGGAGCAGATCACGCCGATCCCCAGCCGCCCCAGATAGGCGTTGACGTCGCGCACCGCGCCGGCGAAAACCATCCGGCCGGCCAGCCCCAGGTCGCGCGCCAGAGCCTGCAAGTCGGGCAGCCGGACGCCGGTGCCGACCACGTGCCAGGTCAGCTCCGGCCGCTCGCGCGCCAGCAGCGCCGCCGCCCGCAGGAACAGGTCGAGGCGCTTGACCGGCCGGTCCAGATTGCTGACGATGCCCACGGCCGGCGCCGCCTCGTCGTGGTCGACGAACTCGAACTCCGCCGGCGAGATGCCGTTGGGGATGACGGCGATGCGCGCGGCCGGCAGGCGGTCGGCGGCGCGGAAGTGATCGGCCACGGCCTGCGAGTTGGCGACGTAGCCGGTGAACAGCGGCTGGACCAGGCGCAGCGGCAGCTGGTTGGCGCCGCGCCGCCAGAATCCCAGGTCGCGCAGCGCGCGCAGGCGGACCGGCACGCCGGCGGCGCGCGCTGCGACGGCGGCCACCACGGCGGCATCCTGGAAGAAGGCGTGCACCACGTCGACCCGGCCGGCGCGCAGGCGGCGTGCCAGTCGGGCGGCGCCGCGCCAGGCCGCCGGACGGCCCAGGGAGATGACATCGAGCGAGACGTGCGGGCATTCCGGCAGCTCGGGCTGGTCGGGAAAGTGATGCAGGGTGCAGAGCTGCACCTCGCAGCGGCGGCGGTCCAGCCGCTCGATCAGCCCGATCAGCTGCTTCTCGGTGCCGCCGTTGGCCGGCAGCTGGTCGATGCAGAAAAGCACGGAAAGGCGTCGCGGCACGCTGCTCCTCGCAATGATCCGGGCGCGCACGGGAAGACCGGGCCCGCCCTCTAGATTCGACAAGCAAGGGGCGGCAGTTTACACTGCTCTCTGCCGCGCCGGGGGTGCACGATCTCGAACAGGCCGCAAAGACGCCCATGAAGCACCTGGTCAAGAAGCTGCTGCTCGCCTGCCCCGGTTTCGAGGCGCTCTGCCGCCTGCTCACCGCCCGCACGGTGCGCTCCCTCATGTACCACCGATTCGCCGCCGGCGCCACCGGCAACCTGCGCTGCGTCGAGGCGGAGGCGCTGCGGCTCCAGGCGGCGTATCTGGTCCGCCACCACACCCTCTGGCAGCCGGACGACATCCTGGCCAGGCGCGCCGGCGGGCGCGGCGCGCGCTGCCCGGTCGTGGTGACGGTCGACGACGGCTACCGCGACTTCCACGACGTCGCCTACCCCATCTTTCGCGCGCACGGCATCCCGGCCATGCTGTTCGTCACCACCGGCTTCGTCGACGGCCGGGTGTGGTTCTGGTGGGACCGGCTCGAATACCTACTGGGCCTCGCCCCGCAAGCACGCGAGCTGGAGGTCCAGATCGGAGGCCAGACGCTGCGCCTCGAGCTGAGCACGGCCGCGGGGCGCGAGGCGGCCTGGCACGCGGTGGCGGATCGCTGCCGGTTCGTGCCCGAGGAGCAGAAGCAGGCGGCGCTCGGCGCGCTGGCCGCCGGGCTCGGTGTTGAGCCGCCGCCCGGGCCGCCGCCCGCCTACGCGCCGGTCACCTGGGACCAGGTGCGGGACATGGCCGCCGGGGGGATGCTCTTCGGCGCGCACACGGTCACGCATCCCATCCTGTCGCGCGTCGGGCCGGACCAGGCTCGCCACGAGATCACGGCTTCGCGCGGCCGTCTGGCCGAGGTCCTGGGAGAGCCGCCGGCCTGGTTCTGCTACCCGCAGGGGGGGCCGGCCGACTACACGCCGCAGGTGCGCGACCTGGTGGCTGGCGCCGGTTTCCGCGGCTGCTTCGTCGCCTACCAGAACCTGCTCGAGCCCGAGGATATCTACGCGCTGCCGCGCAGCTGCGTCACGGCCGACATGACCGAATTCCGCTGGACGCTGTGCGGCGCCGAGATCATGGTGCTGCGCCTGCGCCGCCGGCTGGGCCTGTCCACGGAGCCCGGAGCGTCCTACTGGGCCGGTTCGTCGTGAACGCCGCGCCGGCGAAAGGAAGGCGATGAGCAGCGCCCCCCTGGTCTCCGTGATCACCGCCGCCTACAACATGGGACGCTACGTCGGCGAGGCGGTGGATTCGGTCCTGGCCCAGGAGTGGCCCGCGCTCGAGGCGATCGTCGTCGACGACGGCTCGACCGACGACACGCCGAGCGTGCTGGAAGGGTACGCCGCGGATCCACGGGTGCGGGTGATCCGCCAGGCCAACGCCGGCCAGACCGCGGCCAAGAACGCCGGGTTGCGCGCGGCGCGCGGCGAGTTCGTCGGCTTCTGCGACGCCGACAACGCCTGGCTGCCGGGCAAGCTCGCGCGGCAGGTCCCGCTGCTGCAGGCGCGGCCGGCCGCGGGCGTGGTCTACGGCGACATCGCCCTGATGGACGGAGAAGGCAGGACTTTGCCCACGCCGCCGGTCAAGCGGCACGGCGGACGCATCACAGCCCCGCTTCTGCTGTCGAACTTCGTCACCTTCAACACCGCCCTGCTGCCGCGGCGGGTGCTCGAGGAGTTCGGCGGCTTCGACGAGACGCTGCGCATGGCCATCGACTACGATCTGTGGCTGCGCGTCTCGACGCGCTACGAGTTCATCTACCTGCCCGAGCCGCTGGCCCGCTACCGGATCTGGGGCGGTCAGATGTCGCATCGCACCGAGGAACGGTTCGCGAATTTCGTGCGGCTGTTCGAACGTTTCCTGGCCGCGCACCCGGACGCCGTCACGCCGGCCCAGGCGCGGCGCGCCTGGGCGGTCAACTACGCGCAGCGGGCCGCCAGCCGCGCCGCGCGGGGCAACTGGACCGGCGCGCTGCGGGACTACTGGCGGGCGGTGCGCCATCGGCCGCATGACGGCTTCGTGTGGCGCAGCGCGGCCAGGACGCTCCTGGGACGCCGGGACTGAACGCGGCGGCCACGGACCGGTCGCGGCCACGGGGGTTGGATGTTGCACGTGCGCAATTATCAGCCCGGCGACGAGCAGGCCTGCCTGGCGCTGCTGCGGCGGGGGCACGATGCCGACTTCAGCGACGCCCGCTTCCGCTGGCTGCACGAGGAGGCCCCGGACGGCCCTTCTTTCCGCGCGGTGTGCTGCGACGGCGAGTCGGTGGTCGGCCTCTACGCGGCCCTGCCCAAGCGGGTGCGCTGCGACGGCGACGTCTTTGTCGGTGCCCGCGACATCGACCCGGTGGTCGATCCCGCCTACCGGGGCCGCGGCGTGTTCGGGCGGCTGCTCGACCACGCCCTGGCCAACATGGCGGATGTGGACTTCTTCTTCAACTTCGCCAACGAAGCCTCTCGGCCGGGTTTCCTGCGGCGCGGTTGGCGGGTGGCCGGCTTGTTGCGCGATGCGGTCTGCCAGTTGGGCGCCCGCAAGACGTCAGCGGCCGAGACGCTGCTGTGCCTGGCGACGGCCGCCCGGGCGCGACGCCGGCCCGACGCCGAAGTCGTGCGCCTCGATCCCGCCGCGCTGCTGGCCTGGCCGACCCTTCGCCCGGCGGCGCCGCGCGGGCGGCTTTGGGTCGAGCGCTCCCAGGCCTATCTGCGATGGCGATACGCGCGCAGCCCTCTGCGACGCTATGAGATCTACGCGGAAGTGGAGGCCGGAACAGCGCGCCGCGCCGCCGTCGTACGACCGGATCCTGAAACTCGCCGCCTGCACGTGCTGGACGTCTTGAGCGATGACCCCGACGATTTCGACCTGGATCCGATCGTCCGCGCGCTGCGCCGCGATCATGCCGGCCTGCGCGCGGTCGTGTTCGACACCACGCCCGCCTCGGCCCGCCGCCGCTTCCTGGTCAATCCGCTGCGCCGAGGCGCCGGCTACCCGCTGCTCATCCGCCAGGCGCCCGGAGGGCGCTGGCCCCGCGGCGCGCCCGATCTCGGCCGCTTCTTCCTGACGCACGGCGACATCGAGCACCTGTGACGCCGGCGCGGCCAGGCTGGCCAGCGTCTCAGGCCGGCCGCGAGCGCCCCAGCAGCCGTTCGGCCCAGGTGCGCGCCAGGCCGGCCGCTCCGCGCAGGGTGGGCCGCTCGCGCAGGCAGCGGCGGTACTGCGCCGCGGATTCGGCGTGGCGCCCCTCGCGTCGCAGACCCCAGGCGTAGGCCAGCCGAGCGCCGTGGATGCGGCGGCGCAGCAGCGCCCGGTCGGCAGTATCGTCCACGGCGGAAAGCTGTCGCTCCAGGACCGTGATCACCGAGGGCAGGCGATGGGTGACGCGGCGCGACAGGCTGGCGGGGTGGACGCGGTAGTGGTGGTGGATCTCATCCAGGCAGGCGAACACGCGGCCGGCCCGCGCCAGCTTGAACCACATGTCGCGGTCGTCGCTGTTGCGCAGGCTCTCGTCGAAGCCGCCGGCGTCCAGCAGCGCCGCCCGGCGGGCGACCACGCTCGAGGTGCCGACGAAGTTGGCGAGCAGCAAGGCGCGGTGGAGATCGCGGCCGCGTCCCACGGTCACGCGCGGCAGCGGCGTCGGCCCGAACAGGGGGCGGAAGCTGTCGTAGCCCGAAAGAAACGGCGGCCGGATGATCCGGTCTTCGGGGTCGACCGCCTGGAAGTCGGTGAACAGCAGGTCGATCTCGGGCAGCTGAGCGAAGACCGCCGCCGCCGCCGCCAGCTTGCCGGGCAGCATGACGTCGTCGGCGTCGCACAGCGCCACCAGCTCGCCGCGCGCCTCCCGCAACCCCACGTTGCGCGGCCGCGCCGGCCCGCCCGATGCCGGCTGGCGGAAAACGCGCACCCCACGCGCGCGGTATTCCTCCAGCAGCCGCGGGGTGTCGTCGCCCGAACCGTCGTCGACCACGATGACCTCGCGGTCGACGCCTGTCTGCGCCAGAATCGATTCGAGCGTGCGCGGCAGGAAGGCCGCGGCATCGTGGGCCGGCACCACGACCGAGATCAGCGGCAGCTCCGGCAGCGCCGTCACGCTTCGTCACCGCGTTGCGAGGAGGCGGCGGCGCCATCGCCGTCGGCGTCCGCCTGCTCGCCTGCGGCCGCGCCCTCGACGACCGGCGGCCTGCGCTGTCCCACCACGCGCGCCGGGTAGCCGGCCAGCAGGGAATAAGGCGGGTACTTCTTCTTGCCCACGACGCTGCTGGCGGCCACCACGCACCCTTCGGGAATGTGCACGCCCGGCAGGACGAAGACATCGGCGCCCAGCCACACGCCGTCGCCGATCCTGACCTCCTCGTAGATGTAGCCCTGGTCGCGGATCGGACGCTGCGTGTCGTCGAAGCGGTGGTTGATGGTCCAGATCTTCACGTTGGGCCCCAGCATGACGTCGTTGCCGAACACCAGGCCGCCGCTGGCCTGCAGGAAGTTGTCGACGCCGATTGCCAGGTTGTCGCCCGCGGTGATCTTGTGCACGCCCCGCAGGCGCAGTCCCGGCCCGATCTCCGGATGGCGCCCGCAGGCGGCGAAGAAACGCGGGATGTACCTGCCGCGCAGTTCCATGCCGAAGGAGCCGGGCACGTTGCGGATGAGCGCCAGGACGAAGTTGAAGCGGCTGTACTTGTCCCGCCAGTCGGCAAGCAGACACCTCAGGAGCGATACCATCAGCCCATCTCCATTTCGCCGGCGACGCCCCGCGGGGGCCGCTCAGCGCCGCCCGCCGAGCGCTCCCGCCGCTCCCGCGGCCAGATCGAGTCCGCGGTAGCCTCCCTCGATGAACAGCCGGTGCCAGGTCATCAAACCATAGATCTTGATGATGGTCCCGAAGTGGTAGTAATGGCCGCGGTCGAATTCCGCAAGCACGCGCGCGATCCGATCGCCCGCGAACCAGTCGGGCCGCGTCGCGGCGGCGGTCCGCACCGCCGGCAGCACCGCCTCGCGGATGCGGCGGCTGCGGCGCAGCCAGGCGGCCGGTGATGAGTAGACCTGGGGGTTGGGCAGATTCACCCAGCCGCGCGTCAGCCGCACGGCCAGGTGGCGGACCCGCGCCGCCCGCTGGCGGCGGCGCGCGATGGCGGCCAGGACGGCCGGCGGCGCGTAGAGATCGGCGCCGGTGCGGTTGTAGGCGATGCGCGCCAGTTCGGGCAGCCTTTCGCGAAACATGTCCCGGTACAGGACGTGCTCCATCTTCAGCCGCGGCGGCAGGCGACCGTAGAGATCGAACAGCCCGTCGTCCACGAACGGCAGCAGGTCGTTGAAGAAGAACTTGTTGGCGCTGACGGTCCGCTGGACCCGGCCGCCGAAATCCAGGTGGATGCAGCAGGAAAGCTGGTCGCAGATCAATTCGAGGTGCCGGTAGGGCTGGAACGCCTCCCAGGCGATCGCGCGCGCGCCCTCGAGGAAGCGGCGCGCCGCCTCCGGTCGCAAGAAGCGGGCGAACTCCCGCTGTGCGTCGCCCAGGCCCAGGAAGTCGAGCCCCCGCTCCAGGCGGGCGCGCAGCCGTTGCTCGTCCCGCTCGGGCCTGATGTCATCCGCGGCGAAGAAATGACCCGAGCCCATCGACAGATAGGGCCCGAGGATCCCGTTGAGAAACGGCACGGCTCCGGGACCGATCTCCAGGCCGATGCCGATCAGCCAGGCGTTGCGCGGCGAAAGCTGCCCGTCGTTGAGCCAGGAGGCCAGCGCGCCGAAGTCGGCCAACCACTCGGGCACGATCCGCACGAGCCGGTGGCGGGACCCCAGCCCCAGCGCGGCGGTCACCCCCTTGGCGACGCGGTAGTCCAGGCAGTAGCCGTTACCGTGCGTGACCGGTTCGAGATTTCCTTGCTGGTCGAGCGCCAGGCGCAGCAGCAACCGTGAATCGAGCCCGCCCGACAGCGGCACGACGACGCGCGGGTAGCCGTCGGCGGGCATGCGTTTGCGCAGCGAAGCCCGATACAGCTCGAGACCTTCGTCGAGCCAGCTCTGCCGTGAGCGCTGATCGTCCGGCGCAAACTCCGGCCGCCAGTACCGCACCAGCCGGGTCCGGCCGCCCTCGAACTCCAGCCGCGACCCGCCCGGCAGCTGGCGCGCGCGGCGCAGCAGCGTCCGGCCGCCGCCCAGCGCGTCGACGCTCAGCAGCAGGCCGACGGCCTGTTCGTCGAGCTCCAGATCGAGGCCGGGCCAGGCCAGGAAGGCCTTCACCTCCGGCGCGAACAGCAGCAAGTCACCGTCTTGGTAGTAGTAGTGGTGCGCGTAGCCGAAGCGATCGCCCCAGAGATCCAGCCGCGCGCGCCGACGATCGAAAAAAGCCAGATTGAACTCGCCGCCCAGACGGGGCGCCAGCGCCGCGCCCTCGCGCAGGAACAGCTCGGCCAGCCTGGCCGCGGGCGCGGGCTCGTGCAGGATGGGCCGCCCGTCCAGGGTCAAGCCCTGGGCGTCCAGGACGGCCACCACCTGATCGGTCGCGGCCGCCCAGCCCGACGCGTCGAAATGCGGCGACGTGGACAGCACCCCCAGACTGGCGCCGGGCGCCTCGCACCGCGCCGCCCCGTACCACGCCTGGTGCCGCAGCAGCCCCTCCATGCCCGCCGCCAGCGCCGCGGCGTCGCGCCGCCCGCTCGCATCGATGGCGCCGTAGATACCTGGCATTCCGTCCCTTCCGGGAGCGTTTCCAACCGGCCTCTGCACAAACCGCGGCAAGATCGTTGCTCGGCGGCCATGGCTACTCACGCTCGAGCCTGATGGCAACCCTATGCGGCATTAGGCCGCAATTCAGCCAAGCCCGCAACCGGAAACCAGTTCTGGCAGCATCGCGGGTAGGCTGCTATGCTGAGCCCTGGCGGAGCGACGACAACCCGACAGTCGATCAATAAGTTGCACCTAACGATTGATTGTCTCACCGAGAACACTATCTAACTCAATTAGAGGCGTCTCGACCGTGCGCTCGTTCTTGTACCGCAACTTCGTGTACAATCCCGTGGTCGCCTTGCAAGCCGGGCAGCTAGGACCATGCCGGCGACGCCTCCAGGAGAGCCAGTACTGGGATCGAGAGATAATTCACCGCCACCAGCTTACCTTGCTGAGAGGATTGATAGATCATGCCGCTCGCTACGTGCCTGCGTACAGTCAGACGCTAGGTGCGATCGAGCCGCTGCGGAATCTCGATGACCTCCGCACGCTGCCGTTCCTGAGTAAGGCGCAGATACAAGCCAACGCCGCCTGCCACCTGTCTGAGAATGTGCGCGGGCGACTGGTCAAGAAGACCACGGGTGGGAGCATTGGACAGCCGGTAACCATTTGGAAGACGCGCGACGCCTGGCTGTCGGAACTGGCCGCGACCTGGCGTGGCTACTCCTGGGCGGGGGTAGGCCCTGGCGACGCGCAGCTGCGCTTCTGGGGAGTCCCATTTCAACCTCGCGATCGCCGGCAAGCCGCCTTGACTGATTGGATTTGTCACCGGCGGCGCTGCTCGGCTTTCGCCTTCACGGAATCTGATCTGAACCGCTATGTCCAGGTCGCCCGCAAATTTAGGCCGCGCTATTTCTACGGCTACGTCTCGATGCTCGACGCCTTCGCGGATCACGTGGCCCGCCACCACCCCAGTCTGCAGCTGGGATTGAGCTGCATCATTACCACCAGCGAGGTTCTCACGCCGAGCATCCGGCGACGCCTGGAAGGTGTTTTCCAGACAAAGGTCTTCGATGAATACGGCTGCGGCGAATTGGGGACAATCGCGCACGAATGCCCTGCCGGCTTCTTGCATCTAACGGAAGAGAACATGATCGTGGAGATCTGCGATGGCGATAGACAATGCGCGCCGGGTGAGCCGGGCGAACTGGTGGTCACCGAACTGCACAATCGTGCCATGCCTCTGATACGATATCGCACGGGGGATTTCGGTACGCTATCTTCCCAGCCCTGTTCTTGCGGGCGAACGCTAACTGTGCTCCAGGGCCTTCATGGCAGAGCATACGACATGGTGCGCAACCGGGCGGGCGAACGGTTCCACGGCGAATTCATGATGTACATTTTCGAGGAGATCAAGCGGCAAGGTGGCGGGATCCGCCAGTTCCAGGTGATTCAAGAATCCCTCGACACTTTCTGCGTCCGCATCGTCCCCGACGCCGGCTTCGGCCGCGCACATGAGGAACTCATCGTGACGAGGATCCGAGACCACGTGGATCCCGCTGCGCAGGTCCGTTTCGAAATCGTTGGCGAAATCGAGCGCAGCCCCTCGGGGAAAATGCGTTTGATAGTTGGCCTCATGGACGGACCAGACCTTCATGACCAAGGTAATGGTTGAAACACAAGCTAGTCAGGGCGGCATGATGGTAACCCAGAGATCCTTGCGTGTGCTGGCGGTTTACGGAGAGGATTACCCCTGGGATATCCGGATCAACAAGCTCTTGACCGGTTTCATGAAAGCGGGGCATCAGGTAACTCTTGTTTGCCGCAACCACAAACGCCGGCCACTCCTTGAATTGGTTGATTCAATACCCTGCCGCCGTCTAACACCTCCAACCTGCCCAAGAGCAGCTAATGCTGTGCTGTCGTTGCCGGCCTTCTTCAATCCTGTCTGGCGACGCGCGGTGCAGGAAGGCATTCGCTCCTGCGCTGCGGATGTGGTGATGGTGCGCGACTTGCCTCTGGCACCGATCGCCCAGCACGCTGCCGCCGCTGCCGGACTGCCTCTTCTTATCGACATGGCGGAGAACCATCCCGCCATGTGGGCGACGATACACGCAAACTATCCTCTTCGCGTCGGCGCGCGTTTGTTGAAACTGCCATCGGTAGGCAGGGCGCTTGAGAAGCGTGTCGTTCCCTGCGCCGACATGATTTTCGTTGTGGTCGATGAGATGCGCGAACGTCTGGTCGCCCTCGGCGCCGCGCCTGAGCGTGTGCGCGTGGTTTCGAATACTCCTGAGATGGCAATCTTTGCAGAGAACGGTCACAGCAATCGCGCCTTCCCTCTGGAGATGAGGGGTGACGATCGCTTGCATTTCCTCTACATCGGCTATGTGGATCGTAGCCGCGGCCTTGACCTGGTGCTACGAGCACTGCCCGCGCTCAGATCTCAGAGGCCGTCCCCCCTGGTCCATATCATCGGCAGCGGCGATCATCTCGCTGGGCTCCGCCGGCTCGCTGCCAGCCTGGGCGTCGAGGACGCGGTGCGATTCCACGGCTGGCTTGAGCACCGTTTCGTGCCCGAAGCGATACGGCGCGCCGATATCGGTCTGATACCACATCTGAGGACGGAGCACACAGATACGACCATACCCAACAAGCTGTTTGATTATATGGCCTGCGCGCGGCCAGCGCTGGTCTCGGATGCCCGCCCTTTGGCGCGCGTCGTTGCGGCAGAGCAGTGTGGCGTCGTGTTCCGCGACCGCAACGTGCAGGATCTGGCAGCCAAAATGCGGTTGTGCTGGGATAGGCACAAGCGCGCCGCCTGGGGCGCCAGCGGACGGCGGGCGGTTTTGGACCGCTACCACTGGGGACGCGACCTCGAGATCGCGTGTGAGGGGCTTGCGGAGCTGGGCTCTGGCACGGCGGCGGTCGTTGCTAACCGGTAAGTACGGCAGCGTTCTCGGCGCCGGCTGCGCTGCGGTCCTTGCCACGAGCACGGCCTGGGGATTATCTTGATCATTCACCTACTAGTGGCACGGCCTGTGCTGGTTGCGGTGATCAAGCGGCCCGTGGCCGGCCGCGCCCCGTCGAAGCGTGCAATCTGCAAGGCTTGGAGCATGCGTTCCGGAGGAGCCCCATGAACCGCAGGATAGCCGCCATCGTCTTCTCCGTCTTTAGCGTCCCTACCCTCGTGGCTGGCGCCGTTTCGGCTTTGCCTTCTATCACCTCGTTAAGCGGCACGGTTGAGCACGGAAGTTCAGTAACCATCGGGGGCTCGGATTTCGGCGCTAAACCCATCGCCTCGCCGTATCGTTACGACAACTTCGAGGCCGGCGTGGTCGGCACTAGATTGCTGTCCGAATCCGAAGGCGGCTGGTTCACTGAGGGTATCGCCCCGGTGTACTCCCTCACAAAGATCCGCAAGGCCAACACGAAGTCTGCCTATCAGAATTTCACTAGCAATGGTGGCGGATACAACAGCACGATCGGATTGATGAACTGGCCCGATGCGCCCATGTACTTTTCCGGATGGTTCAACTATCGGATGTGGGGGGCTCAGTCCCGCAACAACAAGTTGCTGCAGCTCCGCGCTGGCCGCCTAGATCAGTATGTGTGGGAAGGTAGGTTTGGAGCCGATTATAGCTCGGTCCAGCAGTATGTCGCCGATTGCGATGGCCACGCTCTCGAACCACCGGTCCGTGCCTATGCGCCGTACAACAATCTGTATGCCGATGAGCAGTGGCATCGCATGGAGTTTTACATCGACCAGGGCACCGTCAACGGCAACAACGGACAGTGGACGATCTGGATCGACGGGCAAGTCTGGTCAAGCATCTCGGGAACCTTCATGCAGGATGGCGATTGTCCTTTCTTTAGGTTTTACCTAGGCTTCTATTTCGCTCGTGACGTAGGCGACCCAACCCCCCAGGCAGAACGTTATTGGGATGAACTCTATGTTGACATCACCCGCGCGCGGGTTGAGATCGGCAACGCACCTACCTGGGCGGCATGCACGCACAGGGAAATTCAGGTGCCCAGTACCTGGAATGGCAACTCCATTACCTTCCGAACAAATCAAGGCACTTTCGCCGACGCCACCACCGCTTACGTCTACGTGGTCGATGCCAGCGGCGCCGTTAACTCCCAGGGATACCCCGTCGTTTTCGCGGGCACCGACCCAGGCAGCCCTGGTCAACCAGGGCAGCCGATCCGCCAGTGACTGGACGCCGCCACCGCGGGGAAAGCCCGGCTTCAATCTTCCATGATCTACCAATACATCGTGTCTTCCGGGTTGATCATGCTGGCTTAACGGGCTCGTGGTCTACAAACAATCGCAGCCAGAGTTCAAGCATGAGCAGGGGCCACAACGTCTCGCCATGGTCCCGCTCACCGCGAGCGTGATCGTCAACCATCGTCTCCACAGCGCGGGCAACATAGAACCCTCGCTGCCTGAAAGTCTGATCGAGAAGACAATCAAGATAGGGAGCCAATCCCTCTTGGCGTCGCAGCCATTCCGATATGGGGACGTCGAAACCCATCTTGCGACGGTAGATCATGGAGCGCGGGAATACCCTGGTCGCTGTGCGCTTGAGCAGGATCTTGTTTTCGCGGCCAATGAGAATCTTCTGCCCGGTCGGCAAGCGCTTGCTCCAGGACAAGAGCCGGAAATCAAGAAAGGGAACTCGGGCCTCGACTCCCGAAGCCATCGTCGTCCGATCTAGCCGTCTAAGCAAGGTGGGCAGATAAGTCGCGCGGTCGAAGGCAAGTACTCGTTCTAGGGTGTCCTCGTTCACTCGACCAGTCTTTCCCCACAGCATGGCGCGACTGCGCTGTGCGGGACCAGAATCCAGCCCCAAACTCCTGATCTGTTCCTCACTGACAAAGCGAGCGTTCTCGATTGCACTGACCGCTACGTCCCCTCTGCCCTGAGCGAGTTTGGCCAGACGGCGGGAACGGCTGCGCACCAGCCCCGCATGGA
This sequence comes from uncultured Fibrobacteraceae bacterium, assembly GCA_964461255.1. Classification (GTDB taxonomy): domain Bacteria; phylum Krumholzibacteriota; class Krumholzibacteriia; order LZORAL124-64-63; family LZORAL124-64-63; genus CAYWTR01. The sequence continues at coordinate 22,977 of CAYWTR010000029.1, forward strand.
GCGCTGCGCGTAAGAACTTGGGCAGCCTCGTCACCGAACGCGCAATCATGGGTATCTGATAACGAGGATACCCCCCAAAAAGCTCATCCGCGCCCTCGCCAGTCAAGACTACGGTCACATACTGCTTGGCGAACCTGCTCAGCACAAGCAGCGGCACCGTGTGCGCATGGCTAAGAGGTTCTTCGCAATGCCAAATGGTGGCAGGGAGTTCGCGCGCGTATTCTGTCGCGCTGAAGCGAAGGGCATGGTGGTACGTGCCCAGGTTCTTCGCCACCATCTGGGCATACGCACTTTCATCGTGGCTGCTCTCTGGAAAACCCACCGAGAAAGTGTGCAGTTCACCCTGTGTCATCCGCCGCACCGCAGCCGTCACAAGTGAGGAATCCACGCCACCGCTGTTATACGTGCCAAGCGGCACTTCGCTGATCAGCCGATAGCGCACGGCGCTGTCCAACCCTGCCTGCAGCTGCTCCTCGTAATTCCCGCTACTACCGAAGTAATCGCCATTCGGAACGCTGAAATCGTCCCAATACCTAGTAAACGCAGGTTGTTCGTCGCCGACACGGATCGTCATGACATGGCCCGGCGCTAGAGCCTGGATTCCCTCCAGTAGCGTTTCCTCAGCACCCAAGGTGCGGTAGGCCAGGAACTCGGCGATCCTGTCAATCCTCGCTTGGCGGCGCACTTCCGGATGCAAGAGGATCGCCTTAATTTCTGAGGCGAATATCAACCGCCGGTTGGCAATCGTCCAATAGAGCGGCTTGATGCCAAGACGATCGCGGCCGATTTGCAGGGTCCGTTCTTTGGCGTGCCAAATTGCAAATGCCCACATGCCATTGAACGAATTGAGCCATAAGGCAGTGTCGAGTTCCGCCGCCTTCAACAGGACTTCAGTGTCACAATTCGTTTGAAACCGATCACCACGCCTCTGCAGTTGCTCCCTAATCTCGCGGTAATTGTAGATCTCGCCGTTGTAGACAATCGCACGATCGCGCGTCCTGTCCAACATGGGCTGCTGGCCTGACGCCAGGTCGATGATGGACAGGCGGCGATGGCCAAGACCGATCGGGCCCTCGATATGAAAACCCTCCTCATCCGGCCCTCGGTGCGCCAGTGATCTGGTCATCCTCTCCAGGAGTTCGACCTCGACAAACGATTCGCCCGTCAGATTGCAAACTCCTACTAGACCGCACATTCCAGCTCCAATTCCCGCGCCTTTGACGCTCGGCATCCTTTTCGACGCGCAGGCGCGTACCGCTATCAGCGATGTTTGAACCTAGAGCGGTGCCTCGAAAGCGGTCACCGGGAAAAGGGGCTGTCCAGCGACCGCGAGAATATTGCATACGTGTGCCGCAATCCTTTCGGCTGCCATTCCGTCACCGTAGGGATTGTGCGCCTGCGACATCACCATCCATACTTCCTGGTCCCGTAAGACATGCGACAGTGCGGAGACAATCCTTTCTCGATCCGCGCCCACGATCCGCACGGTGCCGGCAGCCACTGCCTCCGGGCGCTCTGTGCAATCTCTCATCACAAAGACTGGCTTGCCCAAGCTGGGCGCTTCTTCCTGTACGCCGCCTGAATCCGTGAGGATGATGTGGCTATCGCTCATCATCCTGACGAACCGCCTGTAGTCAACCGGCGATATCAAGCGAACACGCGAATGGCCGCCAAGCAGTTCATGAACGGGCTGCCAGATGCTGGGATTCAGGTGGACGGGATAGACAACCTCGATATCCGCGAAGGCGTTCACGATGTCCAGGATAGCCAGGCAAATCTGTCGGATGCCCTCGCCAAAGCTCTCCCGGCGGTGCGCGGTGACCAGAATGCCTTTCCGGCCAGTCCCGAAGGTCGGCGGTAGCGCCTTGGTAAGCGGCTGATCCATCATCCAGAGCAACGCATCGATCGCGGTGTTTCCGGTCACGAACACGTTGCTGGCCGGCACGCCTTCCATCAAGAGGTTGCGCTTGCTGGCGGCGGTGGGAGCGAAATGATACGTAGCGATCCGACCGGTGAGTTGCCGATTCATTTCCTCAGGATACGGGCTGTAGATGTCACGAGTCCGCAGGCCAGCCTCCACGTGTCCCACCGGCACACGCAAGTAGAACGCGGCGAGTGCCGCCGCCATCGAGGTTGTTGTGTCGCCATGTACCAAGACGAGGTCAGGTCTTTCCATCAGCATTACCTTTCGCAGTCCGGTCAAGACCCCTGCGGTAATATCGTATAGATCCTGGTCGCGAGACATGAGGTCCAGATCATGATCAGGATGAAGTTCAAACAGGCTCACTACCTGGTCGAGCATTTCACGATGCTGGGCCGTAAGCACGACGGAAACGTGCAGGCGTTCTGTCTGCGCCGCCAAGGCGCGCACCACAGGCGCCATCTTGATCGCTTCTGGCCGCGTCCCGAACACGACCATAACGTTCCTGTGCAAACTCGTGCTCCCGGTTGGCGAGGCTTTGCCGCCCCGCTCCCGCGCCGGCTAGGACAACCTATCGCCTCGGTCGAATGGGCGCCGACATGGTCATGACGGTATACCACGACCAGACACCCAGGAACGGAAAAAGGCGAAAGAGCGCGGCGTCTACTCTGTCCAACATGTCGACAGCCCGGAAGAAGAATGGAGTCTTGAGCAGAGCCAGCGAGGCGAAGGACACCAGGTGAAAGTAGCGGCAGTCGACGCGATGGAAATAGCGGCGTGCGAGCTTCAGATCACTGTACTTCAGAGGGTGTTCGTCCTCCGTGCGAAGGCGGGGGGTCATACGCCTGAAAAGCTCGATGGCGGGGTTATGTCCAAGAGGCTCCTGGAAAACCGCACGGCCATCCTCCTTCAGCACGCGCGCGATCTCACTGAACGACTTCTCAAGATCTAGATGGTGCAGAATCCCTTCCCCAATAATAAGGTCGAAAGAGCCATCCGGAAAAGTCATGGCCTCCGCATCCATGACCTCATAGATGGCGTTGGCAAGGCCTGCCTGCTCAGCTTTTTCGCGTGCGATGTCCACGCCGACAGGAGAGATGTCGATTCCGACCACATGCGCGCCTCGTCGCGCCATCTCCAGCGAATGAGATCCAGTACCACAACCGTATTCCAGCACCCGCAATCCCTGCACGTCATCCAGGATCAGGCGCTCATAATAGAGATCGCGGTTCTTGATGATGGAATACACCTGCCCGACCGACGAGCGTACGTTGCTGGAGTATTCCTCATTGAAGAATTCGGCCTCGGCTCTCTTGTCTGCCAATATGCCATCCTCCTGCTCACACAACCACAGGCAGGCGCCATAATCAAGCCACCGACTGGCGACTATATCGGCTCAACGTCGCTTGATGGCAACACGGCCTGATCGTTAAGCATCGGCGACGATCTGTCGCGGACCATCTTGGTACTCGGAATCACCGCGCTCAAGCAACCAGGCGCTGCGGTGTGAGGCAGCATCGGCCAGGAAGGCGAGCGATATCGCCAACCCAGCCGCAAACCACCAGTAGACCTCGTAGAGATCCATCCCGAACAACCCCAGCCAGAGGCGCACATATAGGAATCCCGCCGCCGCTTTGCAGGCGGCCCTCAGCAAACCCAGATCCTGAAGATGTCGCCTCAGCTCGCGCTTGAACCCTGGGTTAGAGTCCGGACGGCGCGCCAGGCGCCGCATGGCCCTATCCTGCTGCGCCAAGCGCGCTGCCGTCCGGCGATACACGGCCAGCGTTGACCAGACCATGGCGGCGAAAATGATCAGGCCCTGAACGCCCAGATTCGTCGCGACCTCCAGATACAAATTGTGCGTGTCCTGGGCGCGCCCGAACTTCTTGATGCGCACCGCGGTGAAGCTGGCGACGCCCACGCCGCCCGGATTCTCAAGGAAGATGTCCCAGGCGTCGCGCAGGATCTCGAAGCGCGTCGCCTTGGATTGCCCCTCCGCCTCTTCACCGCCGATGCTCTGGAAACGCTCCTTGTACTGCTGCGGGATCACCGCCACGACCACGAGGCCGGCCGCGATCCCGATCAGCATCGCCTTGAGCTTGTTGCGCGACGACGCCCACCAGAAAAGCAGGAAGCCGATGAAGGCCACGTAGGCCGTGCGCGAGCCGGTGTACAGCACAACCACCACGGCCCCCGTCAACAGGGCCAGCAGCCCCGCCCGCATGTACCACTGGCGCCAGACCGGCAGCAGGAACACGCAGAAGGGCACGACCCCCATCGCCATCCCGCCCAGGCTGTTGGGGTGGCCGTAGATCGGCACCGCGCCGTGCAGACGCATCACGCCCTGGTTCTCCCAGACCAGACCGCCGGTGATCAGGCCGAGCACCGACTCCTGCACGACGTAGAAGCACGAAAACAGGAAGGTCAGCAGGAACAATTTCAGATAGCGCGGCGAGCGCACCAGGGTCAGCATGAAGAAGGTCAGGAAGGCGAACTTGACGACGCGGTCGACGAAGACCGTCTTGGCCAGCACCGGGTTGGCGGCGAACGGCAGCTGGACCAGCATCGCCAGGAACAGGCCCGCGATGCCGGCGATCAGGCCGCGCGCGGGGCGGATGTCGACCGACCGTTGCATCAGCAGGATGATGCAAAGGATGGCCAGCGGCAGGCCCAGCGCGAACTCCAGCCGCATGGCCGCGAAAACGTCGCGCCGGGCGGTCAGCTGCACGTAGCGCGCGAAGACGAAGAACAGGAACAGGGCGTAGATGACCCAGTGGTTCTCGAGGTAGCCGGGCGGCCTTTCCCGGCGCTCGGGCGCGCCCTCAACCACGGCCGTCCGCCTCCGCGCCGCCGCTGGTCCGCGCCGCCGCCAGCTCGTAGCAGCTCGCCACCGCCTCCCCCATGGACTCCAGCGTGTACGCCGCGCGCTGGGCGGCCGCCGCCGCGGCGCCAAGCCGCCGCGCGGCCTCCGGCTCGGCGGCCGTCCTGATGATCAGACGCCGCCAGGCGGCCACGTCTCCCACGGGCGCCAGCCAGCCGGTCTGTCCGTCGCGCAGCACCTCCGCCAGCCCTCCCACGCGCGAGGCGATCACCGGCACGCCCAGCGACATCGCCTCCAGCAGCACGTAGGGCAGCCCTTCGTGCAGGGAGGGCATGAGCAGGGCGTCGAGGTGGGCCAGGTAGTCGTAGATGTTGTCCCGGAAACCGAGGAAGCGCACGCGCTCGCCCAGCCCCAGCGCGGCCGCCTCGCGCCGCAGCGACGGCGCCGCAGGCCCGTCGCCGATGATGCTCAGGCGCACCGCCGCCGGCACCTCGGGCGACGCCAGCGCGCGCAGGGCGTACTCGATGCCCTTGACCGGGGTCACGCGCCCGACGATGCCCAGATGGCACAGGCCGGGCTCAAGCTCGGGCGGACGCGGCAGCGCGGCGCGCTCCAGCGGGTCGATGCCGTTGTGGACGACCCGGCGGAGCAGACCTCCGTGGGCGCGCTCGTGGTGGCGGGCGATGTCCTCGGTCACGTAGCAGACGACGTCGGCGGCCCGCCGCGTGGCCCAGATATCCAGAGCGCGGTTCAGGCGGGACTTCAGCCAGGCGACGGGGGCGCCCCGGGTCGGTTCCGGCCTGCCGTGCTCGGTCTTGACCACCGCGAACCGCCTCCGCCGCCGCGCCAGCGCGCAGGCCACCATCGCCTTGTAGCCGTGAGCGTGCACGACTTGGATGCCGTGAGCGCCGAGCGTCGCGGCCAGCCGGCGCGCCAGGCCCGGGTCGTAGCGGTGCCGGCCGCGCAGGATCACCGGTTCGACGCCCAGGGCGCGCGCCTGCCGCGCCAGCTCGAGATCGTGGAACAGGATCAGCAGCGGGAAGGCGCCCGTGCGGCGGCGCCGGTCGGCGCACAGCCCGAGCAGCTGCCGCTCGACGCCGCCGAAAAGTTCGCCCACAGAGCAGAGGGCCAGGCGCAGCCCGCCGTCGGCGCCCGCATGCGACATCCTCGCCGTCCGTCCTCCGCCGCTAGGGCAGCGAGCCCTGCGCCGCGCGGGCTCGCAGCCCCATCCCCGCGACCGCCTGCTCGAGCACCGGCAGGAAAGCCTCGGCGGCCTTGCGGTTGCCCTCGGCGCTGGGGTGGCTGTCGGTGCCTCCGCGCGTCGGGTAGACCAGCCAGTTGGAGGCGCCGCCGCCGGTCAGCACATCGTAATAGTCGAAGACGGCGACGTTGCGCAGCGGGTAATCGGCCAGCCAGCCTCGCTCGCGGTCGGCCAGCCAGTTGTTGAACTGCCGCGCCAGCTCGGCCGACTTGGGTTTGCCCCCCAGCACGCCCCGCAGCTTGGCCCGCATGCCGACCGGCTTGGGCTCGACAAACGACGGCGCCGTGAAGACGACGAAGAGCACGTCCGGCTGCTGCTGCAGCAACGGCAGCAGCGAGCGATAGGCGGCCTGGGCGTTGGCCAGCGTCAGTTCGGGCGAGTCCGGCTCGCCAGGTTCGGAGCCGGCGCCGCGGAAGTCGCTGTTCGGGAAGCACGACTTGAAGGCGACGATGTGATTGCGGCGGCCATCCTCGTACAGGCGGTCGTTGCGGTCGCAGCGCAGGATCTCGTCCATCTGCCCCGCGAACTTGTTCCGCCAGTGGTGGATGTCGGTGTCCTCCCCGATGCGCGACCCGTACGAGGCCTCGTGCACCTCGTAGCCCAGCGCCTCGAGGCGAGCGCGCAGGCCGCCGCCGTTGGGGTGGCTGACGTGGATGCAGCGCTCGGCGGAGCCCTTGTCGCCGCCCACCAGCTCTCCGGGATCGGCCAGCAGCTGGCCGCCGACCGAGTGGTGGATGAACAGGAAGCGCAGCGGCCCGCCCGCGGCGGGTCCGGCGCCGTGCGCAGCGACAGCGGTCATGGCGGGGTTACCTCCCTCGGCGGGCCCGGCCCCGGCGGCCGGAGCAGCGGGCGGCGGCGCGGCCGTCAACACACCGGACAGGGCGGCGATCGCGGCCAGCGCCGCCAGGACGCCGGCGGCGCGCCAGAGCCCGGCCGGTCCCGGCGAGCGCAGCCGTCCGGCGGCGAAACGATTGGCCAAGCTCATGATCCACACTCCCGTGGTACGGACCGTTGCCTGGGCGGCGCGCTCGGCCGCGCACGCCCCGAGCGGACATGATAACCACGATCGGCTTCCGCGGGCCACCCTTCACGATTATGGTTGATTAAAAACCGGCGCGCGCGCCAAATTTCCGCGTTACCCTGATGGCCCCGGCCCGCCCGCTGGATCGTGGAGGCCGCGATGAACGAACTGCGCACCCTGCACGTCGGCCCCGTGACCCTGGGCTGGCTGATCGACGCCGCCGACCCACGGTGGCGGCATTTCCTCGACGGGTACGCCGGCTATCTGGACTCGGCCCCGGCGATGTTGACGGTCGAGGCCGAGGTCGGTCCCGGACGGGCCGGACCTCCGGCGGCAGGCGGCGCGCCGGCGCCGTCCGAAGACACGACCGCGCCGCCGGCTGAACCCCTGCCCAATTCGCTTATCCGCACGCGCCGCCTGCAGGGACGCTATTTCGAGCTGGGCGGCGGTCTGGTCAGCGGCACGATGGCCAGCCCGGATCTCTGCCGTTGCACCATCTCCCCCCTGCTGCTTTCCGGTTCGGGCCTGCGCGTGCTCGAGCAGTTCATCTACCTGCTCTTCTACCAGGCCGCCCACGGCGGCGCGGAGCGGCCGGCCGCGGCGCCGTTCCTCCTGCACAGCGCCGCCGCGCTCAGCGCCGGCGGCGTCCATCTGTTCTGCGGCCCGCCCGGCAGCGGCAAGACCACCGCCGTGTCGCATCCGGGCTCCCATCGCGTGCTGGCCGACGAGACGGCCGTCATCGTGCCGGGAGAGGACGGCGTGCGCGTCGAGAGTTCGCCGATCAACCCCTTCTACCCCGGCAAGGTGCGCGGCGGCGGGCCGCTGGCCGGCCTCTATCTGCTGGAACAGGGCGGCGAGCACGCCGTGCTGCCGGTGGCGCGCATCGAGGCGATCCCGCGCCTGACCGCCGAGGTGATGGTGCCGTTGTCCTTGCTCGAAACCGACCTTTCCCGCGGCATGGCGCGCGGTCTGGACTGCGCCTTGCTATTGTGGCGCGCCGGCCGGGTCCGCCGGCTGCGCCTGCGCCCGGACGCCGGTTTCTGGCCCCTGCTCGAAGCGGAAGCGTGAACCGAAACGCCTCACCCGGTCCGCGGACTCCCCTGACGCGCGAGGGTCTCAGGGCCCTGGGCCCGTACTTCCGCCTCCTCGGCGCCCATCGGCGCGATCTGGCGCTGCTCAACCTGCTGATGCTCGGGGCGATCGGGGTCAGCCTGGCCATCCCGATCTACGCGGGGCGGTTCGTGGACGCGCTGGCGGGAGGCGTGCCGCGGGGCGAGCGGCTGTCGCTGCTGCTGCTGCTCATCGGCCTGCTGGCCGGGCAGCTGGCCGGCACCTACCTGTCCACGGTCGTGGGCGCGCGCCTGGGCCTGGACTACATCACGCGCCTGCGAGCGCGCCTCTTCGCCCATCTGCTCGAGCTGCCGTGCCTCTACTACGTCAAGCAGCAGGGCGGAGACCTGTCATCGCGCCTGACCTCGGATGTCGGCAGCGTGCAGTACATGATGACCAGCGGCCTGATCGGCCTGGCACGCGCCGTGATCACGCTGGCCGGCGCCATCGTCCTGATGCTCAATCTGAACGTGAGGTTGACGCTGGTCATCATGGCGGTGGTGCCGGCGACGATGCTGCTGGTGCACCTGTTCGGGCACCGTCTGCAGCGCCTGTCGCGGCAGATGTACAGCGAGCTGGGGCAGCTGAGCAACCACGTCCAGCAGCTGGCCGGTGCGATCCGCATCGTCAAGAGCTACAACAACCAGGAGCACGAACGAGGACGTTTCGGCGAGATGCTCGAGCGCTACCGCGCGGCCGGCCAGCGCCGCGCCGTGCTGACGGCCGGCCTGGAATCCGCCGCGCAGATCCTGCTCTGGATCGCCCTGATCGTGGTGGTCGTGTACGGCTTCACCCTGACGGCGCGCGGCCTGACCACGCACGGCGAGCTGGTGGCGTTCTTCCTGCTGGCCTACCGCGTGGCGGTGCCGATGTCCTCGCTGACGGGCCTGTACGCCTCGGCCCAGGGCGCGGTGGCGGCGGCGGCTCGCCTGGACGGGATCCTGGCCGAGCCGGCCGAGACGCGGCGCCCCGGATCGGGACGCACGGCGCTGGTCTGCCGCGGGGAGCTGGCGCTCGAAAAGGTGACCTTCGCCTATGACGGCGAGCCGGTGATCCGCGACCTGTCGAGCAACATCGCGGCGGGCGAGTGGATCGGCGTGGTCGGCCCGTCGGGAGCGGGCAAGACGACGCTGACCGGCCTGCTGCTGCGCCTGTTCGATCCGCAGCGCGGCGTGCTGCGCCTGGACGGACGGCCCTACCCCGAATACGACCTGACCGACCTGCGCGGGCAGATGGCCTACGTGTCGCAGGATCCGGTGCTCTACGATCTGTCGGTGGCCGAGAACATCCGCTTCGGTCTCGACGCCTCCGACGAACAGGTGCGGCAGGCCGCCGAGCGCGCCAACGCCCTGGAATTCATCGCCCGCCTGCCCGAGGGATTCGCCACGCGGGTCGGCGAGCGCGGCGTGCGCCTGAGCGGCGGCGAACGCCAGCGCCTGACGCTGGCCCGGGCTTTCCTGCGCAACCCGCGCATCCTGATCCTGGACGAGCCGACCTCGGCGCTGGACGCCCACGCGGAGGAGGCGGTGCGGGTGGCTCTGGGCGCCCTGATGGAGGGGCGCACGGCGGTTGTCATCGCCCACCGGCTGTCCACGGTGCGGCAGCTCGATCGCATCCTCGTGATCGCCGACGGGCGGCTGGTCGAGGAAGGCGGTCACGCGGCGTTGATGGCGCGCGGCGGTCTGTACCGCCATCTCCACGAGCTGCAGCAGGGAGCCGGGGAGAAGAGGTGAGCGACGAGGTGCGCATCCAGCGGATCCTCCCCCTCGACGCGGCCGAACGCCATGTCCTGGAGCTGATGGCGGGGCTCGACCAAGGCGTAGCGCCGCCGCCGCCGGCCGACGCCGGACCGGATTTCTGGCCGCGGGTGCTCGGGCTGATCGCCTCGCACAGGCTGGCCGAGCTGGTCTACAGCCGCCGGGACCGGGGCGCGTGGTGGGAGGCCTGGCCCGAGGCGGCCCGCGCCGTCGTGCGCCAGCACTACATCGAGACCGCGATGCGCAACGCCTTCTACCGCCGAGAGCTGCACCAGGTGGCGGCGGCGCTGGCGGCACGCGGCCTGCCGTGCGTCCTGCTCAAGGGCGCGGCTCTGACCCTGGCCGTGACCGAGGATCCGGACGAGCGCCCCTACGGCGATATCGACCTGCTCCTGCCCGAGGAGCGGCTGGACGACGCCGACGCGGCCATGCGCGGGCTGGGTTATCAGCTGGACGACCGCTGGCGCCCGCGCGAGTTCTATCGGCGGCACCATTTCCACCTGATCTACCGGCGGGCCGGCTTGCCATGGTGCCGATTCGAGCTGCACTGGAACCTGGCCAGCGCGGCCATGGATGCGCGGTTCGATCCCGCGGCGCTGCTGGCGCAGGCGCGGCCGGCTGCGCTGGACGGGCAGCCCGTAGCGGTGCTGGCGCCCGTCGATTTCCTGCTGCACCTCTGCCTGCACGCCGCCATCGGCGGCTTCAACTACCTGGGGCAGATCCGGGATGTCCACGTGCTGTTGGCGCGGCAGGGGGATGAGATGGAACCGTCCGTGCTGTGGGCCCGGGCGGACGCCGCGCGCGTGGCCACCCCGCTGTGGGTCTGCCTGTCGCTGGCCCGGCTGTGGGGCCCGCAGCCGACCGCGGCCCGCCTGCTCGCCGCGCGCCCGCCGCGGCGCGGAGGCGCCTTGATGCAGGCCATGGTGCGGCCGGAGTCGCTGCTGCGCCAGCGCGTCAATCATTCGACGGTGGGCAACACCGCCATGGCCATGATGCGGCGCGACCGCTGGCCGGTCCGCCTGGATTTCCTGCGCCGCCAGCTCAGGCCGTCGCCCGGCGGCCTGGACGACACGGGGCATTCCGGTCCCCAGGACCACGGCCCCAACGACCCGCGCCTGCTCGTTCGCCGCGCCTGGCGCGCCGCCCTGGCGCTGGTCTGGGTGGCGCTGGCGGCGTGCGGGCTCGAGGCGATGCCGCGCCCGGCGGCGCGCCCCCGCGCCGTCGGTTCGCCATGACAGGCGACGCCGCACACGAGCGGGCTGCGCGCGAGATCTGGCTGGCGCGGCTGCGCGGGGGCCAGCCGGGCATTCTGACGGTCCTGTCGGGCAGCATGGCGCCCTTGCTGCGGCCGGGCGACCGTCTCAGCGTGGCGCCCGCGCCTCGCAGGCTGCGGCCCGGCCTGCTCGTGGTCTTCGCCGAGCGCGACCGGCTGACGTGTCATCGATTGCTTTGGCTCCGCGGGCGGGGACGCTGGTGGCAGAAGGGCGATGCCAACGCCGCCTGGGGATCGCTGAGCGTCGCCGACGTGATCGGCCGCGCCGTGGCGGTCGGCAGCGGCGACCGTTCCTACCGGCTCGACGGCGCCGCCTTCGAGATCTGGAACGCCGCGCTGTGGCTGCTGGTGATGGCGCGCGACCTGGCGCGGCTGGGAGGCCGTCTGCTGCCGCCGGCCGGCAGCCTGGCCGAGCGCGTCCTGTCCAGGTTGATCGCCGGCGCCGCCCGGCGGATCCGGCCGGAGCGCCGGGATACGCTTGACGCTCCCGGCGGCGCCGCTTAGGATGTCGCCCGCCCCCGCGGCCCCGGTTCGCGGCGGCGCCGCGCGACGCTGCCCCTGGAGGAGGTCCGGATTGGTGCCCTGGCGCAAAGACATGGTGCCGCGCCGCAACGACCAGGCCATATGGCGCGAGGACGGGGACGAGGTCTTCATCTGCGCCCCCGATGGCGAGACCATGCACACCGTCAGCCACGTTGGCGCAGATATCTGGCGGGCCTGCGACGGCAGGCGCTCGGTCACCGAGATCGTCCAGCTGCTGCTGGAGCGGTACGACGTGGACGAAAACACGGCGAACGACGACCTGCGGCAGTACCTGGACGACCTGGAACAGCGCCAGCTCATTTTTCACGATTGACACATGGTCGGTTTTTGTATAGGATGGTGGGGTGCATTGCTCAGGTGCCCCGCCCCCGGGGCGTGCCGTTCCTGAGTGGTTGTGTGCGTACAACGTGGCGGGGGGCCACTGAAAGGGAAGATGGGTCATGGATAAGAGACCTTACCTCAAGCCGGTCGTGGAGTCGCGCAAGGTGACGCTCGGCGTCTACGGCAATTACGGAGATGACGGCGCCGGCGACCCCTCCGTGGGCCCTCAGCCGGGCGGCCGCAGCGGGAACCTGGTCTATCCGCGCCTGAGCTGACCGGTCCCGTCGTGGCGGCCCGCTCGCCATCGAGCGTGCCGCGGTTTCGGATGCGCCGAGCCAGCCCTGGGCTGGCTCGGCGTCTTTGTCTATAATGGGCCAGGCGACGCCGGCGCGACGACACCCCATCGGCCGGCGTCCTCCGGAGGCCAGGCGAAAACCATGACGACCCTGACTCTGCGCGCCGCCGGTCTTTCGGATCAAGGGCGCATGCGCGCGAACAACGAGGACGCCTTCTTCTGCGACCCCGCGGCCCGCCTCTTCCTGGTGGCCGACGGGCTGGGCGGGCACGCCGGCGGCGAGGTGGCATCGGCGTTGGTTGCCGGCGCCGCTGCCGCGGCGGCCGCAGCGGTGTCGAACGCGCCGGACCCGGGCCGCGAACTCGCCACCCTGTTGCGCCGCGCCGACGCCGAGGTCCGCGCGCGCGCCGCAGGCGATCTGAGCGGCATGGCCAGCACCGCCGTCGCCCTGAGCCTGCGCAACAGCGACGCCTGGGTCGCCCACGCCGGCGACAGCCGCGCCTACCGCCTGCGCGGCGGCAGCCTGCGGCGCCTGACCCGCGACCACACGCCCGAGGCCGAGCTGGGCGCCGAGCTGCCGATCCGCAGCGGCATGATCACCCGCGCGCTGGGCATCGGCGCCGGCTGCGACTGCGAGCTGACCCGCGAGACAGCCGCCCCCGCCGACCGCTTCCTGCTCTGCAGCGACGGCCTGACCGATTGCCTGGACGACGCCGCCATCGCCAACCTGCTGGCCGCGCCCGGCGAACCGGCCGACATCGCCCGCGACCTGGTGGCCGCCGCCAACGCCGCCGGCGGCCGCGACAACATCACCGTGATCGTGATTCTCGTGGGGTGAGGAGCGCGCAAGGCCCGCGACAGCACCTCAAGGCGGCCGCCCACCTTGTGGTGAAGTGGCCGCAATCTTAAAGACGCCGCACGCGTCTCAACGGTAGCTGTTCTTCAGTTCTCCCCAGGTCGTGATCTCCACCGACACGGGACCGCAAGAATCACATCCCTGCCCAAACGCGCCCATCGCGCCGCAGCCGTTGTTGGCAGGCAAGGCGGGAGAGAGGAAGCAAAGCGTGAAATCATCCAAGGGATAGTTGCAGTAGAGCGGATCGCCGATGATCTCGCCCGCGGCCAGGGTAGCGCCGACGAGATCGCCGTTCGGGTTGTCATAAAACAGGTTGCAGTCATGGAGGCCCACGCCATCAACATACTTCAAGCCCGCCCCCAGACGGTCGCTCGTCACGATGTTGTGTTCAAATACGGTAGCGGCTCCGCCCTCGATCAACACAGAACCATGATCGCGGGATTCATTGTCATGAAAAGTATTGAAGCGGAAGACACCGGGGCAATTGTAATAGGAGCGGACCGCGCCCGCGGCGAGTGCGCGGTTTCGCACAAACAGGCATTCCGCCGCCGCCAGCGATGCGCCGTTGTATGAGGCGATCCCACCGCAGATCACTCCCGCCTGATTGTCATAGAGCTCGCACCGGAGCAGAGATAGTGAAGCGTTGCTGGTAACGCCGCAGGCGCCGGCGTTCCATTCGGCGGTGTTATGATCGAGGCGGCTGTCTTCCACGCTGACATTCGTTCCCGGCTGGCGCACCATGATGGCGCCGGCGTCCCAGGTGGATGTGTTGTTGTGAAACCAACAATCGCTGATCGCCACCTGCGCCCCACCAGAAATATCGATGGCGCCTCCGGATGACGAGAGGCCCCTGGTGAACTGTAAGCCTCGCAATTCACATTCGAGGGCACCGGAGATCCAGACATGCCGCTGTGTGTCGAGTCCATCCAGAATTGTGCTCTCACGCCCCCCGGAGCCCAAGATATTCAGCGACTTGGTGATGACGAGCGATTCGGCGTAGGTTCCCTGGCCAACATCGATCGCGTCTCCGGGTGACGCGGCCGCGATGGCTTCCGCAATGGTCAGGAAATCGCCCGAGCCGTCCTGTCGGACCGTGAGCGTGGCCGCCGTCCCTTCCCCCACCTGCATGCAGGCGAGGAGGCCCGTTAAGCCGAACAGAATCAAGCGTGCCTTCATGATGCGCCCCCCTTCATTGATAGCCTGGTGTCGATCGAACTCGCAGGGCTTTGACGCTTGTTGAATAGAGAATAGCATAATCAATAGCGGGCAGTCAACCGTCCCGGCAAGCCAACCGGCAGACGTCCTTTGCTTCAGGCGGGCTTGCGCGCCACCACCAGCACGGACACGGCGAGCGGGGGAACGGCTGTCGAGTCGGCGCGAAAGAGAGTGCCGCGCAGGAAAGCCCGCAGCCGGGGCGAATTCACCACGTCCATCGGGGCCGTCACGTAGGCGGTGTGCTCGATGACAAAACCGCACGAGCGCAGCAACGCGACGATTTGCCGGCGGCGGTAGATGCGCGCGCGCGCCCAGCGGTCGTGCAGAGCGCGCGGCAGCCAGCTTAAGAAGGGAACCCGGTTCCATGGCAGCAGCGGCAGGTTCGCGCCGTGCGTTTCGAAGATCCACCAACGGTTGGGGACCGAGACGACCAGCCGGCCGCCCGGCCTCAACGCGCGACGCAGCTCCCGCAGAACCTCGGCGTCGTCATCGACGTGCTCGAGAACTTCGAAACAGGTGACGACATCACAGGCCCCATCCAGCACCGGCAGGGCACCCCCCGCGCAGCGCACGGGCGCGACGCGGGCGCCGGGTGCCAGCCGGGACGCGAGCGTTGCCATCTCTCCCAGGTAAGCCGGATCTGGATCGGCGCCGACGACGAAGTCGAAACGCGACGCCAGCAGCGCGGTCTGCGCGCCGTTGCCGCAGCCGACATCCAGCAGCAGGGACGCCCGCTCGGGAAGGTGCGGCCAGATTAGGCGTCGCCGCCGCTCGAGCAGGAAGTCGCCCGCTCCCGCGGGTTTGCCGGCCGCGAAACCCGCTCGCAGCGCAGGAGGATCGCCCAGTGACATGTCCACCGCTTCCGCAAAGTGATCTCGGCGCGCTGCGCCTCCTGCATTTCCCGGCTCCCAGCCTAGGCGGGCGGGCGGCAAAGCTCAAGCACGGGGAGGGCAGGCGGGGCATCTAGCCTTCCACCGCCGCCGCCACGGTTTCGGCTTCGCGGACGCAGTGGTTGATGGAGATGCCGTGGAGGGAGTTGCCGGTGACTTGCAGGCCGGGCCAGGCGCGCAGGCGGTCGGCCAGGGAGGTCAGGCGGGCGCGGTGGCCGACGGCGTACTGGGGGATGCCCTCGCGGAAGCGGTAGAGGCGGACCAGCTCGGGGGCCGCGCGCAGGTCCATGGTGCGGCGCAGGTCTGCCTGCACGACCGCCAGCAGCTGGTCGTCGCTCAGCGCCGCGGCCTCGGGATCGCAGGCGCCGCCGACCATGGCGCGCAGCAGCACCTTGCCGGCGGGCGCCTGGTGGGGGAAGAAGCTCGAGGTCCAGAGCACCCCCAGGGTGCGCACGCCCTCGCGGCGCGGGATCAGGAAGCCGAATCCGTCGGCCGGACGCGCCAGCGAGCCCGCGGCGTAGCCCAGCGCCGCCACGGCGATCGGCGCGGGCGCGATCGGCCAGAGCGGGGCGGCCAGTTCGGGGTCGAGATCGGCCAACATGGCGGCGGCCTCGCGCGCCGGGCAGGCCAGCACTACGCGCGGGGCCGAGACGGTGAAGGCCGGCGCCGGACGGGCCGCGCGACCGGGCGCGGTGTCGCGGCCGCCGGGAGGGCCGTGCTCCCCCTCGGCGACGGCGACCGCGTAGCCGGCGCCGGCGCGGCGCACGGACACCGCGCGGCAGCCGCAGCGGATCTCGGCGCCGCAGGCGCCGGCCAGGGCGGCCGTGAGCTCGCCCGCCCCCTGCGCGAAGGTGTGCAGGGTTCCGCCGGGGCCGGCCGGGCCGCCGCCGGCCGGCGTCTCCCCCCGGCGCCGCGCCCGCCGGCGCGCCCGCGCCAGGGCGATCATGCCGCGGATCAGACCGCCGTGCTCGCGCTCCAGCGCCGCCATGCGGGGCAGCGCCCCGTGCAGCGACAGGCGCTCAACGTCGCCCGCGTAGACCCCGCTGATCATCGGGTCGAGCAGCCGCTCGACGAACTCGGCGCCGACCCGGCGGCGCGCGAAGGCGGCCACCGGCTCGTCCCCATCGTCCCGCCTGGGCGGCACCAGCGGCTCGCCCAGCAGGCGCAGCTTGCCGCGCCAGCTCAACACGCCGCTGCGCAGGAAGGCGGCCGGGCTGGTCGGGACGGGACGCAGCCGGCCGTCGAGAAAGAGGAAACGGTGCGCGGCGGCGTCGGCGGCCGGCCGCAGGCGCGGCCGCAGGCCCAGGCGATCGACCAGGCGCAGCGTGGCCGGCTCGTTGTCCAGGAAGCCGTTCGGTCCCCAGTCGAGCAGGTAGCCGTCGCGCAGATCGGTCACGCAGAAACCGCCGGGGCGTTCCGAGGCCTCCAGCACGAGCACGTCGCGCGGGGACCAGCCGGGCAGCTCGCCGGCGTCGATGCGCCTTCGGACGTTGTGGGCGACCGCCAGGCCGGCCACGCCGCCGCCGACGATGATCAGGCGCGCGCTCACGTCTGCGCCTCCGCCGGCGGCTGCGGCTCCGCCTGCGCCGACTGCTGCGCCGCCGCCAGCACCGCCGCCGCCAGGGCGCGCGCGGCCAGCGGCGACGAGGCCGCCGGCGGCGTGCGCTCGATGCGGGAGATGCCGGCGCGGTGCGCGGTCTCGGCCAGCTCCAGGTCCAGCTCCACCAGGGTCTCGACGTGGTCGGTCAGGAAGCTGATCGGCGCCAGCAGCAGTTCACGGTGTCCCGCCGCCCCCAGCCGCCGCACCTCCGGGACGACATCGGGCCCGATCCACTTGACCGGCCCGACGCGACTCTGGAAGGCAAGGCCGTGCTCGAAGCGCGGCAGTCGCGCCGCCACGGCCGCCACCGCGCGCCGCACCTGGTCGGCGTAGGGATCGCCGCGGCGGACGTAGCTGGCGGGCAGGCCGTGGGCGGTGAAGAGCAGATACGGCGGCGGTCCGCCGGCGAAGAACTCGCCGGCGGTGCGCGCGATCAGGTCGGCCCACAGGTCGGCGAACTCGGGGCGATCGGACCAGCTGCGCACGACGGCGTCGACGCGCGGCGCCGCGCCGGCCGCAGCCCGCTGCGCCCGTTCCAGCGCGCGCAGCGAGGCGCCTGTGGTGGTGCCGGAGTACTGGGGATACTCGGCGACCGCGACGCAGCGGCGCGCGCCGCGTCCGGCCAGACGCCGCAGCGCGGTCTCGCTGTCCTGGCCGCAATACAGGAAGGCCGGCTCGACGGCGGCGCCGGCCGCCCCCGCCGCGCGCAGCGCCTCCTCCAGCGCCCCGGCCAGGGCGGTCACCTGGGCGACGGCGGGCGAGCCGCCTCCCATCAGCGCGTAGCGGCGGCGAGCCTCGCCCGCGCGCAGGGTCGAGACGGTCCAGGCCAGCGGCAGGCGCAACGCGGCGGGCAGGCGGACCATGGCCGGATCGGCCAGCAGCCGGCGCAGGAACGGCCGCACCTCGGACGGCTCCCGCGGCCCGCCCATGTGCAGCAGCACGACCCCCAGCGGTTCGCCCGCGGCCGCGGTCCCGGCGGCGGCGCTCATCTCCATACGACTCCCCTCATACCGTGCGGCTGAAGCGGGGCCCCGCCGCCTCGCCCGCGGCGCGCCGGCGCCGCAGGCGGGCGTCGAACGGCAGGCAGACGTTGCGGATAAACAGGCGGCCGATGTCCGTGGCGCGCAGGGAGTCGGCGGTCAGCTCGATCAGGCCGTCGTCCGCCAGCGCCCGCAGCGCGGCCAGCTCGATCGCGAAGGCGGAGGCGAAATCGACGCCGAAAATGGCCTCGACCTCGGCGAAGCGCAGCTCGAAGTTGCACATCAGCGTGCGGATGACGTGCCCGCGCAGCCGGTCGTCTGCGTCCAGACGGCAGCCCCGCACCACCGGCAGCCGGCCGGCGTCGACGCTGCGGTAGTAGGCGGCCAGACGCCCCTCGTTCTGCGCGAAGACCCCGCCCGCGGCCGCCAGACCCGAGATCGCGGTGATGCCGAAGGCCACCAGGTCGTCGGCCGGCAGCACGGTGTAACCCATGAAGTTGCGGTGCACGCGCCGCTCGCGCAGCGCTTCGGCCAGCTCGTCGCCGGGGCGGGCGAAATGGTCCATGCCCACCTGGGCGTAGCCGGCCTCCAGGAACGCTCGCCGCGCCTCGTAGAAGAGCAGGAACTTCGCTTCGGGAGACGGCAGGGTCGACTCGTCGATGGCGAGCTGGTGCTTCTTGAGCCACGGCACGTGCGCGTAGCTGAACAGCGCCACCCGGTCGGGGGCCAGCGCGATGATCTTGGCCACGGTGGCCGCGAAACCCTCGGCGGTCTGGTGCGGCAGGCCGTAGATCAGGTCCAGGTTGACGCCGGCGAAGCCGGCCTCGCGGCAGGCGGCGTAGACTTCGCGGGTCAGCGTTTCGGGCTGGCGGCGGTTGACGGCGTCCAGGACCCGTTGCTGCAGGTCCTGCACTCCCAGGCTGATGCGGTTGAAGCCCAGCTCGCGCAGCAGGGCGATCTGCCCCGGCTCGACCGCCACGGGATCGATCTCCAGCGAGATCTCGGCCCCGGGCAGCAGCGCGAAACGGGCGCGCAACGCCGCCATCAGGCGGCGCAGGCGCGGCTGGTCGAGGAAGTTCGGCGTGCCGCCCCCCCAGTGCAGCTGGGCCACGCCGCGGTGGTCCCCCAGCCGCGCAGCGACCAGGTCGAATTCCCGCTCCAGGCGGTCCAGGTACGGGTCGGCCGCACTGCGTTTGCGGCTGACGACGACATTGCAGCCGCAGAACGTGCAACGTTCCTGGCAGAACGGGATGTGGCAGTAGAGGGACAGCGACCGCTCCGGACTGGCGGCCGCGGCGTCCAGCGCCGCGGCGTAGTCTTCCGGCCCGAACGCATCCGTCCATTCCGGGGCGGTCGGGTAGCTGGTGTAGCGGGGTCCGGGCTGATCGTAGCGCGCGACCAGCCGCCGCAGGCGGGATTCCACGCTCAGTCCTTGCTACGCCGTCGCGGCGTGCCGCGAGGCGAACGAACGCACGGCGTCGGCCACCGCCCCCACCGCCGCGGGGTCGGTATCGGGCAGCACGCCGTGGCCCAGGTTGAAGATGTGGCCGGGGCGCTCGTCGCCCTCGGCCAGCACGGCGCGCGCGCGCGCCGCGGCGGCCTCCGGCGGCCCCAGCAGCACGGTCGGGTCGAGGTTGCCCTGCAGGGCCAGCCCGGGCGGCAGCCGGCGCCGCGCCTCGCTCAGCGGCGTGCGCCAGTCCAGGCCGATGGCATCGGCCCCCAGATCCCCCATCAGCGGCAGCAGGTGGCCGGCCAGCGCGGCGAAGTAGATGCGCGGCGCTCCCGGGCAGACCGCCGCCAGCCGCCCAAGGATAGCCCTGACGTGCGGCGCCACGCGGGCGGCGTAGGTGTCGGCGTCCAGCAGGCCGCCCCAGGTGTCGAACAACTGCACCGCGTCCGCGCCCGCCGCCACCTGGGCGATCAGATGGTCTCCCACCGCTTCGGCCAGGCGCGCCATCAGCGCGTCGAAGGCGCCCGGATCGGACCACATCAGGGCACGCGCGCGCGGGAAGCCATTAGCGCTTTCGCCCTGGATCATGTAGCAGGCGAGCGTGAAGGGCGCGCCGGCGAAGCCGATCAGCGCCTCGTCGTCGGGCAGCGCGGCGCGGATGGCGCGCACGGCCGCCGAGACGTAGGCCAGGTCGCGCAGGGGATCGACGGCGCGCAACCTGGCCACGTCGCCGCGGTCGCGCACCGGCGCCGACAGCCGCGGCCCCTCGCCGGGACCGAAGGTCAACCGCTGGCCCATCGCTTCGGGCACGATCAGGATGTCGGAGAAAAGGATGGCGGCGTCGCAGCCGAACCGGCGCAGCGGCTGGAGCGTGACCTCGGCGGCCAGTTCGGGATCCTTGCAGAGCGCCAGGAAATCGACCCTCTCGCGCAAGGCGCGGTACTCGGGCAGATACCGGCCGGCCTGCCGCATGAACCAGAAGGGCGGGCGGTCGCAAGCACGGCCGCGGCTAGCGAGCAGGAACCGCTCGCGTTTGCTGGCCGGGGTCATCGCGGGACGCATCCGTTGCTTCCTCCCTGGACCCTCACGCCGGGTCCGCCGCCGGACGCACGCCCTCGGCGTGCAGGATGTAGCCGCTGCCGCGCACGGTCAGCAGATGGCGCGGCGCGTTGGGATCCGGCTCGAGCGCCCGGCGCAGCCGGACGATGAAGTTGTCCACGGTGCGAGGAGTCGGGAAAGCGTCATAGCCCCAGACCGCGTCCAGCACCTGATCACGGCTGACCGGCTCGCCCCGGCGCTCGATCAGCAGCTTGAGGATCATGGTCTCCTTCTCCGAGAGCCGCGTCGCGGCGCCTTCGCGCCGGATCTCGCGCGCGGCCAGATCGACCTCGGCCTCGCCGATCATCGTCACGGGCCCCGGCAGCGGCAGCCGCGCGTACCAGGCGCGCCGGCGCAGCATCCCGCGGACGCGCGCCAGCAGCTCGGCCAGGTGGAACGGCTTGGCCAGATAGTCGTCGCCGCCGATGGCCAGGCCCTGCACGCGGCTGTCGGGATCGCGCCGGGCGGTCAGGAACAGCACCGGCGTGAAGTCGCCGCGCGCGCGCAGGCGGCGGCACACCTCGAAACCGTCGATGCCGGGCAGGCGCACATCGAGCAGGATCAGGTCGAAGCTGCCGCCCCGCAACCTATCCAGGGCTTCTTCGCCGTCGTGCGCCCGGGCCGATTCATAGCCTTCGTCCAGCAGGTTGTCCTGCAGCAGCTCGGCGATGTGCTGCTCGTCCTCGACGATCAGGACGCGGCCGTTCACGCCGCCCCTCCCCGCCGCCCGCCGGCGGGCGGCAGCGACAGCTCGAAGCGCGCGCCCGCGCCGCCCCGCGCCGGTCCGGCGGTCAGGCGTCCGCCATGCTCCTCGGCGATGCGCCTCGCGATCGCCAGCCCCAGCCCCGCGCCCGGCGCCGTGCCGCCGCGCGCGGCGCTCCCGCGCTCGAAACGTTCGAAGATCACCTGCAGGTCCTCGGCGGCCAGTCCGGGTCCGGCGTCCTCGACCGCGGCGAAGACGCGCCCGTCGGCACCGCGCCCCCAGGAGACGCGCACCCGGCCGCCCTGCGCGGCGTAGTTGACCGCGTTGTCCAGCAACAGCTCCAGCGCGTGCGCCAGGTCGGACAGCCGTCCATGAACCGGCGCCGCGCCGGCGCCTTCGGTCTCCATCGCCATGCCCGCCGCCTGCAGGCGCGGCTCGAGGCTGCGGCGCGCCGCCTCCACCGCCTCGGACAGGTCGAAATCGCCGGCCGGCGGCGGCGGCGCCCCGGCGGCCAGGCGCTGGATCGTCAGCAGGCGATCCACCATCCCGGCCAGGCGGTCCACGTCGGCGCTCATCCGCTCCAGGTAGCGCTCGCGCCGCGCCGGCGGCAGTTCGCGCCCGGCCATGGTCTCGAGCGAAAGGCGCAGCGACTGCAGCGGCGTGTTGAACTCGTGGCTGACCGCGTCCAGCAGCTCGCGCTGCCGGCGCTTGAGGCGGCGTTCCTGCCGCAGCGCCGCGTAGACCAGGCCCGCCCCCGCCGTGATCGCGGCGAGGAAGAAAGCCCCCTCGGCCGCGAACATCCGGCTGTCGCGCCGCGCGCGCGCGGCGATGAGATCCGCTGCGGCGGCGGGGCTCGCCTCCCCTGCGGCGGGCGCGGCGCCGGGTTCAGCCGCACGCAGGACCTCGATCTCGCGCTGCAGCCGCGCCAGCTCCCGCCCGCGCCGCTGCTGGAAGACGTACCACCAGACGACCTGCCCGTAGCAGATCGCGACCAGCACCGTGATCAGCAGCGCCGCGCCGCGCCCGCCCAGCCGCGCCACCGGCCCGCCTCCTTCGCGCGTCCCGACCGTCCGCTAGGACGGCGCCGCTCCCGGCGCCAGCGCCTCGGCCAGGACGGCGGCCAGACGATCGATGTCCTGCTCGCCCATGGCGTGCGAAAGGAACGCCACCTCGTAGCCGCTGGGCGCCAGGTAGACCCCGCGCGCCAGCAGCGCCGCGTGCAGGTCGGCGTAGCGCGCGGCGCCGGCCGGATCGATCTGCGCCGCCGCGCGCGGCGCCCGCGGCTGGAAGGCCAGCCAGAAGATCGAGCCCTGGCGCACCAGCGTTCCGCCCGCCGCGCTCGCGGCCGGGCCCGCCCGCTCCTCCAGCCGCCGGCCCAGCGCCTCGAGCCTCTCGTGCACCCTCTCAGCCGCCAGCAATCGCAGCGTGGCCGCTCCCGCCGCCATGGCCACCGGATTTCCCGAAAGCGTGCCGGCCTGGTAGACGTCCCCCAGCGGCGCGATGCGCTCCATGACGTCGCGCCGGCCGCCGAAGGCGCCCACCGGCATGCCGCCGCCGATCACCTTGCCGAACGTGGCCAGGTCGGGCCGCACGCCGTAGAGGGCGGCCGCGCCCCCCATCCCCACGCGGAAGCCGCTGATCACCTCGTCGAAGATCAGCAGGGCGCCGTGCCTCTGGGTCAGCTCGCGCAGGCATCGCAGGAACTCCGGCCGCTGCAGCAGCAGGCCGTTGTTGGCCGGCACCGGCTCGATGAGCACGGCGGCGATGCGGTCTCCCTCGACGGCGAACAGCCTCGCCGCCGCTTCCTCGTCGTCCAGCGGCAGGACACGCGTGTCGGCCGCCGCCCCGCGCGTCACCCCGGCCGACGAGGCGATGCCGAAGGTGGCCAGCCCGCTGCCCGCCTTGACCAGCAGCGCGTCGGCGTGCCCGTGGTAGCAGCCATCGAACTTGACGACGACCTCGCGGCCGGTGAAGCCGCGCGCCAGGCGCACGGCCGCCATCACCGCCTCGGTGCCGCTGCTGGTGAAGCGGACCAGCTCGACCGCGGGGTAGGCGGCGGTCACCAGCTCGGCCAGCTCGACCTCGCCGCGATGCGGCGCGCCGTAGGTCAGGCCGGCGCCGGCCGCTTCCGTCACCGCGGCCAGCACGGCGGGATGGCCGTGGCCGAGGATCAGCGGTCCCCACGAGCCGCAGCAATCGAGGTAGAGGTGGCCGTCCTCGTCCTCCAGGTGCGCGCCGGCGCCGCGCCGGATGAACAGCGGATCGCCGCGCACGCAGCGGAAGGCTCGCACCGGGCTGTTGACGCCCGCCGGCATGAGCGCGCAGGCGCGCGCGTAGAGCGCGGACGAGCGCGGCGTCGCCGGCCTCGTCACGGCAGCCACCTCTCGCGCAGCAGGTCGCGCCCGTGGTAGGTGATGATGATGTCCGCGCCGGCGCGCGCCATCGCCCACAGATTCTCCAGCACCACGCGCCCCTCGTCGATGTAGCCCGCGGCGGCCGCGGCCTTGACCATCGAGTACTCGCCGCTGACGTTGTAGCAGGCGACCGGCAGGTGCACCTTCTCCCGGACGCGGCGGATGACGTCCAGGTACGCGAGCGCCGGCTTGACCATCACGATGTCGGCCCCCTCCTCGACGTCGAGCAGCACCTCGCGCACCGCTTCGCGCGCGTTGCGCGGGTCCATCTGGTAGCTGCGCCGGTCACCGAAGGCGGGCGCGCTGTCGGCCGCCTCGCGGAACGGCCCGTAGTAGGCCGAGGCGTACTTGGCCGCGTAGGACATGATCGGCACGCCGGACAGGCCCCGTTCGTCGAGCGTGTAGCGGATGGCGGCGACGCGCCCGTCCATCATGTCCGACGGCGCCACCATGTCCGCCCCCGCCTCGGCGCAGGCCAACGCCATGCCGGCGATCAGCCCCAGGCTCTCGTCGTTGACCACCTCGCCGTCGCGCACGACGCCGCAGTGCCCGTGATCCGTGTAGGCGCAGACGCAGATGTCGCAGGTGACCAGCAGCTCGGCGCCGAATTCCCGTTTCAGCGCCCGTACGGCCGCCGGCACGACGCCGTCGGGATCCAGCGCGCCGTCGGCCAGGGGCGATTTCTCCTCGGGCAGCCCGAACAGCAGGACGTGGCGCAGGCCCAGCTTCAGATCGGCGGCGACCGTCGCCAGCAGCCGGTCGGCGCTCTCGCGGGCGATGCCGGGCATGGCGCCGATCTCCTCGCGTCTTGCCCGCCCCGGCAGCACGAAGTGCGGCTGCACCAGCATGTCGCGGTGCAGGCGCGTCTCGGCCACCGCCTCGCGCAGCACGGCGCCGCCGCGCAGACGGCGCGGGCGGTCGATCAGCACGATCCCTTCGCCCTGCTCGTGGTCGTGGTCGCAGCCGTGGTTCTGCTCGTCGTGCATGGCGGTCCCTCCCGATGCGCGGCCACCGCAGCGGCCGCTCAGACCATCAACTGGCGATGGGCGTCGGCGGCGGCCTCGGCCGGCGTCGGCGCCTCGCAGAGGCAACGGCGCAGACCGCCCGCCGGCAGCCCGAGGGCGGCGAGCAGACGCACGCGGCCGCCGCGCAGCACGGCGTGCGCGCCCAAGGGTAGATTACAGCCTCCCTCGCAGGCGGCAAGCAGCAGCCGCTCCGCGGCGACGGCGCGGGCCGTCTCCTCGTCGTGCAGCCGCGCGACCGCCTCCGCCAGGCGCCGATCGGCGGCGCCCGCCGGCCCGGCGGCCGGCGCGCGCATCTGCACGGCCAGAGCCCCCTGGGCCGGCGCCGGCACGAACTGCTCCACCGTAAACACGCGGCGTTGCAGCGGCGCCGTGTCCAGCGCCAGCCGTTCCAGCCCCGCCAGCGCCAGCAGCACCGCGTCGTGTTCGCCGCGCTCAGCCTTGGCCACGCGCGTCGGCACGTTGCCGCGCAGATCGCCCAGGATCAGGTCCGGCCTCGCGTGGCGCAACTGGGCGGCGCGGCGCGCCGATCCGGTCCCCACCCGCGCCCCCGCTCGCAGCGGGATGTCCCGCGCCGGATCCCACGCCTCCGGTCTGACCAGCAAGCACTCCTGCGCCGCGCCCCGCGGCGGCACCGCGGCGACGACCAGCCCCGCCGGCGAAACGGTCGGCAGGTCCTTGTGCGAATGGACCGCCAGATCGATCTCGCCCGCCAGCAGCGCCTCTTCGATTTCCTTGGTGAAGAAGCCCTTGCCCTCGAGCGCGGCCAGGCGCGCCTCCGGCAGGCGGTCGCCTTCGGTCTGGATGACGCGGATGTCGGCGGCCAGCCCCGTGCGCTGCGCCAGCAGGCCCTGCACGTGGCGAGCCTGCCAGAGCGCCAGGTCGCTGCCGCGCGACCCGATGACGGTCATGAGGCGCGCCCGCCCTTCCCTGCCGCCGCCCGTCCCTCGCGCGGTTCGCGGCCCTCGCCGTCGTCCCGCAGCAGATCGCCCAGGGTGTTGAAGCCGCCCACGCAGCACAACGCGCCCGCTTCGGCCGGGCAGCCGGTCGCCATCTCCTTGAGGCCGGCGATGAGCAGATGGGCGTTGCGCTTGATGATCTGGTTGATGCGCTTCTCGATCACGCGCCGCTCGGACGGCCCCAGGTCGCGCAGCGGCCCGTCCAGCAACGCCGCGATGTCCTGCCGGCTCTGCTCCAGGAAGCCGTCGCGGAACTCGAGCAGCACCGGCAGCACCGAGCGCTCGACCAGCTGGTCGCGCAGCTCCTTGATGTGGGCGGCGATGATCGGCAGCGCCTTGCGCCTCTCGGCTCGGCGCGCCTGGCGGTTGCGTTCGCCCTGGCGGCGCAGGTCGTCGATCAGGATCACCTCGACCGCCTCCCCGTCTCCCGCCCCGGGAGCGGTGTCGGGCGGCACGGCGAGGTCCGCCACCAGCAGCCGGCGTCCGGGCCTGCGGGCGGCGCGCAGGGCGTCCCGCGTGAACAGCGGCCGGGGGGCGGCGGTGGCGGTCAGCAGCGCGTCGCACGGCGTGGGCGCCGCCAGGAAATCCGCCAGCGGCAGGGCGCGTCCGCCGTGGCGCGCGGCCAGCTCGGCCGCCGGCGCCGGCGACCGGTTGACCCAGAGCAGCTCCAGACCCGGCAGCCAGCGCAGGGCCTGCGCCACCTTCTCGCCCATCGGGCCGCTGCCCACGATCGCCAAGCGCGGAGCGTCGGCCGCCCGCAGATGGGCGTTCAGACGCTCCTCGACCAGTCCGGCCATCGACACGCGCCCGGCGGCGATGCCGGTCTGGGTGCGCACCTCCTTGGCGGTGTGCAAGACCCAGTGCAGCAGCCGCGTCAGGTCGGCCCGCGCCAGCCCCAGGTTGAAGCAGGTCTCGTAGGCTTCCTTCACCTGGTGCAGGATCTGGCTTTCGCCGACCACCAGCGAATCCAGGCCGGCCGCCACCTCGGCCAGGTGCCAGACGGCCTGTTCTCCCCGGCGCAGGTAGAAGCTGGGACGCACGTCGGGCGCCCCTTCCTGACCGCCGGCGGCGCGGCGTTCCAGCTCGAAGAACTCGAAGAAGCGCGACAACCGCTCCTCCGGCCCTCTCGCCCGGCCCGCGCTGAAGACCACCTCGACGCGGTTGCAGGTCGCCAGGTAGACCATCTCGGCGAAGCCGCAGTGCTCTTTCAACCTGGGAAGCGTCTCGGCCAGCCGCTCGGGAGGCAGCGTGTAGTAGGCCAGAGCGGCGGTGCCGCCATGGTGGATCGAGGTACCGAGCAGTCCGAACCTTTCCAAGGATGCCTCTCCTCCGCGCGCATGGGCTCGGTCCGGGAGATGCCAGCGGCGGCGACCGGCTGCCGCCGGAGCGCCCATGATGGCCCGGGCCCGGTGGGCATGTGTCACGGGATTGTCATCGGCCGCGCCCGCAACCCTGCATGGCAAAAACAGTTGCCGCAGCGGAGATCAAGATGATCCAATTATCTTCGGCGTCAAGGAAGGATTGAGTTATTCCGCGGAGATTGTTTCCGGATTGTGGATCAGGGATTTGGTCCTAGTTTCAAGAGGCGTACTTCAACTGGTGCC
>CAYWTR010000030.1:0-38984 GCA_964461255.1 uncultured Fibrobacteraceae bacterium
CGCTGCGTGAGGGGGTCATACACAACACTTGACCATAGCCCTGGCGGCAGTTACGCGAGCAACTGGGACGGTCGCGGCGCAGACGGTCGACCGCTGGCGAGCGGGCGGTACCTGGCCAGACTGACGGTTGGGAAGCAGCGGTGGACCACGAGCTTGATGTTGGTGCGTTGAGCAGGCCGCGGCAAGTCGCGGGGTCGCCGGGTCTGCGGCGACCCCTCGCCTGCTTGACGGCGATGCTGCTGTGCATTGCTCTGACCGCCCGGAGCGAGTGCCGGACGATCCGTGTGGAGCGGGACGGCAGCGGTGACTTCACGACGTTGCAGCCGGCGGCGGACAGTGCGGCGCCGGGGGACACGCTGTTGATCGGACAGGGAGAATATCCGGAGTACTCGCTGTTCACGGCGCCGGATGGGAGCTGGAGCGCGAACACCTGTTTGGCGGTGCGGGTGGACAGTTTGACGATTCTGGGCGTGGATCGGCAGGGTGTGCGGATCCGGCCGCCGGACGTTGGGGGCTATCCGGTGGATCAGCCCGAGGGTTTGTTGACATCGCCGGAGTTGACCTACTTCCGCGTGCGGGACTTGACCGTGGAGAATGCATGGGACGGGATGCTGATCTTGTGTAAAGGCGTTGTCATCGCCTGCGATGTTCGCGACTGCGGCAACGGTGTGGCGTACGGCTCGGAGCGGGGGCTGGAGGTTCTCGATTGCCTGCTGGAGGGCCATGCGAATGGGGTCCTTCTCGCCAGCGACCACCCCATCGCCAACGCGACGATTTACGGCTGTGAGTTCCGGGACTACCAGTTTGGGGTGTACGTCGGCAGCGGCAGTCACGTGACGGTGAGCAATTGCGACTTCCTGGGTGGCCCCACGAGTGGGGTGGGGGTTTCAGCTGAGTATAGCACGGGCGTCACGGTTCTGAACTGTCGGATATCGGACAGTTGGTACGGGATTACGGTTGGCTGGTTTTCCGCGGTGACGATTCTCGGATGTGACGTGACGGGGAGGGAGAAGAGCCTCGCCGGGTACCTCGGCGGTTTTGTCCAGGCGACGGACAACGTGTTTCAGGGGAGCGAGCGGTATACGATGGTGCTGCTTGCCTGCGGCGGCGTGTTTCGGGGGAACCACATCCTGAAAGGCCACCAGGGTTCTGTGTGGCTGTCTAATAGCATAGCCAATCCTCTGCTACGGGTGGACGCGCGGGAGAACTACTGGGGGACGGCGTCGGCGGACAGCATCGCGGCATGGATCTACGACCGCAACGATGATCCGAACGTGAACGGCTACGTTGACTTCCAGCCGTTTTCTCCTGTCCCGCTGCCGTCCGAGTCGACGAAGAGCATGGGCGGTGTGAAGGCGCTTTTTCGGGGACGGCGCTGAATGCTGTGGCGTGAGCTGTAGTGCACGCTCACGCACGGGGCCGTCCGCCGCCTGGGCTGGGATCGAGTTCTCGGCGGTTGTGACAACACAACTGTGCGAGCATGGGTCGGCGGCTATGATCCGCGAGGTGCCGAGGCCTCACCGCGGCCGCCGGCGGTCAGGGCGCGAGCAAGCGTTGCGCCCACTGGCGGGGATTGCCAAGGGATCGACACGGTGGTGGGAGGCGGTGGTGGACAGTGTCTGTTGTCCCGCTGCCTGCCTGCCGCCTGCATGCGCGCGCACCCCAGAGTGTCCGGCAGGGATCGAGCCGACCTCACATCGTCAACGCCATGATCGCCTTGGCGGTGTGGAGGCGGTTTTCGGCCTGGTCCCAGACGACGGAGTGGGGGCCGTCGATGACGGCGTCGGTGACCTCGAGGCCGCGGCTGGCGGGCAGGGGGTGCATGTAGATGACGTCGCGGGCGGCCAGGGCGATGCGCCGCTCGTCGCACACCCAGCCGGGGTGCCTGTCGATGGCCTTGACGGCGGCCTCGCGCACCGGCTCGTGCACGAGGCAGCCCCACGACTTGGGGTAGACGACGTGGGCGCCGGCGAAGGCGGCGTCCATGTCCTCGGTGATCTCGAACCTGGCGCCCGTGCGGGCCGCGTTGGCGCGGGCCTGGTCGAGGATCTGCGGTTCGAGCCGGAACTCGGGCGGATGGGCGAGCACGACGTCCATGCCGGTGCGGGTCATCATCAGGATCTCGGACTGCGGCACGCTGAGCGGGCGCACGTAGTTGGGGGCGTAGGTCCAGCTGACGGCGATCTTGCGGCCGCGCAGGTCGTCGCCGAGCTTCTCCCGGATCGTCATCAGATCGGCGACCGCCTGGCAAGGATGGTAGCGGTCGCACTGCATGTTGATGACCGGCACGCGGCTGATCGCCGCCACCTGCCGCATGAAGGCGTGGCCGATCCCCCAATCGCAGTTGCGGATGGCGATGCCGTGCCCGTAGCGCGACAGCACGCGCGCGGTGTCGACCGCGGTCTCGCCGTGGCTGACCTGCAGCTTCTCCGGCGTCAGGTCGTGCGCGTGGCCGCCGAGCTGCGTCATGCCGGCCTCGAACGAGTTGCGGGTGCGCGTGCTCTGCTCGAAGAAGAGCATGAACAGCGTGCGGTCGCGCAGCAGGGCGTGCGGCTCGTCGCGGTAGAACTTGCGCTTCAGGTCCCAGGCCGTCTGCAGCAGCAGCTCGATCTCCTGGTCGTTCCACTCCTCGGTGTCGAGAAAATGGCGCCCGCGCAGCGGCTTGCTCATCCGTTCACCCCCAGGTACGCGTCGGGGAAGGCGGCGTAGAAGGCGCAGGCCGCGACCACGTCGTCGATCGGCACGTACTCGTCCGGCGCGTGCGCCTGCTCCTCGCGTCCCGGGCCGAAGCCGATGCACGGCACGCCGTGCAGCCCGCGGATCGCCACGCCGTTGGTGCTGAAGGTCCAGCGGCCGACGGCGGGCGGGCGGCCGAAGAGGCCGGCGTGTGCGGCCTCGCCGGCCCGCACCGCCGGGTGGTCGGCGGGCACCGTCCAGGTCGGGTAGTACTTCTCCATCGGGTAGACCAAGCCGCGCCACGACGTCGCGTCGTAGCGCGGCACGGCCAGCTCGGCCGCCACGCCGGCGGCGGCCAGCGCCTCGCGCACCTGGGCCAGGGCGAGGTCGCGGTCCTCGCCCGCGGTCAGGCGCCGGTCGATGTGCAGCTCGCAGCGGTCGGGCACCGCGCACAGGCTGGGCGAGGACGAGCCGATCCAGGTCACGGCCAGGCTGCCCGGCCCCAGGAACTCGTCGCGCGCCAGGCGGCCGTGCAGCGCCGCCAGGGCCGGCACCGCTGGCGCCAGCTTGTAGATGGCGTTGTCGCCGCGCTCGGGGGCCGAGCCGTGGCAGGAACGGCCCGAGGCCGCCGCGCGGATCTCGAGCCGGCCGCGCTGGCCCCGCGTCAGGATCAGACCGGTCGGCTCGGTCGCCAGCACCACCTCGGGGCGCAGCACCCCTTCTTGGAGGATGTAGTGCCAGCACAGGCCGTCGCAGTCCTCTTCCATCACCGAGCCGACCATCCAGACCTGAGCGCCGCGCGCCAGATCCAGCTCGCGCAGCAGTCGGCCGGCGTAGACCATGGCCGCCATGCCGGCCTTCTGGTCGACGGCGCCGCGGCCGTAGACGCGGCCGAAGGAGATCTCGCCGCCGTAGGGATCGAAGGTCCACTGATCCAGATCGCCGGGGCCGACCGTGTCCAGGTGCGCGTCGCAGGCGAGCACGCGCGGCCCGTCGCCCACGCGGCCGAGCACGTTGCCCAGGCCGTCCAGGCGGATCTCGGCGAAGCCGGCCGCCTCCATCTCCTCGGCCACGCGCTGCACCACGCGCTCCTCGTCTCCCGACAGGCTGGGGATGCGCACCAGGTCGCACAGGAACTCGATCAGCGGCTCGCGCAGGGCGCGCGACGCCGCCAGGATGTCGGCGGGCGTCGGACCGGGCATGGTCATCCCCGCCTGCGCATGTTGTCCCACACCCTCCGGGCGGCGGCCTGGCAGAGCGCGGGATCGTAGGGGGGCGGGTCGCCGGCGGCGAAGACGCGGCGGCCGCCGACGTAGACGCTGGCGATGTTCCAGGGCTGCAGTCCGAAGAGCGACATGCTCAGCCAGTTGTCAGCGCTGAGCGGGGTCTTGAGCGACGGCTGCATGACGATCAGGTCGGCGGGCGCGCCGGCGTCGAGCGAGCCGAACGGTTCGCCGAAGATCTCGCGCGCCAGGCGGTAGCCTCCCAGCCAGAAACGCGCGGCCCCCGAGAAGCCCAGCGGCCCGCGCCCGCTCTCGTTGCCGCGGTAGAAGGTGATGCGCATCTCGGCCCACATGTTGTCGTCCAGGCCGTCGGTGCCGAAGGCGGCGCGCGGCGGGAAACGGTCCACCGGCGCGCGGCCGACGCCGTTGTTCATGTTCGACCGGCCGGCGTGGATCAGCCAGGCGCCGCGCTCCTCGATCGCCTGCAGGTCCAGCGGCGTCAGCTCCACGCCGTGCGCCAGCAGCGTGCCGGGCCGCACCAGGCCGAAATCGACCAGCCGCTCCAGTGGGTCCTTCCAGCCGCGGTCCTGGCTCACCTCGCGGTCGGTAACCCCCTCCGCCAGGTGCAGGTGCGCGCCGACGCCGTGCTGATCGCAGAGGCGCGCCAGCTGCTGCAGGGTCTCGTCCTCCAGCGTGAAGCTGGCGTGGGCGCCCACCAGCCCCTTGAAGCTCGCCACCGGCGGCGCGGGCCGCGTGGCCAGCTTGCGCAGGTAGCGGTCGTTCTCCTCCAGCGCCGTGTCGCGGCTGCCGGGGCCGCCGCGGTCGGTCACCTCGTAGCACAGGCAGGCGCGCAGGCCGACCTTGGCCAGCGCCTCTTCCAGGCGGTCGAGCGAGCCCCCCACGCAGGTCAGGCTGGAGTGGTGGTCGAAGATCAGGGTGGTGCCGCAGCGCACCGCCTCCCAGGCGCCGGCCAGCGCGCTGAGCGACACCGCCTCGGCGTCGAGCGCGCGGTCCAACGGCCACCAGATCTCCGTCAAGACGTCGGCGAAACCGCGCGGGATGCTGCGCGGCGGCGGCATGCCCGGGGCCAGCGAGGCGTAGAGGTGCGTGTGAGCGTTGATGTTGCCGGGCACGACCACCGCGCCCGCTAGGTCCAGCGCCGATTCGCCCGCCGCGGCGGCCAGGCCGCGGCCGCGCTCGCTGACGCGGCCGCCCGCCAGGCGCAGGTCGACCTCCTCGACGCGCGGGGCCGGCTCGGCGTCGAGCCGCGGCGGGAAGTAGTCCAGGACGCGGGCGTTGCGCAGCAGCAGGGAATCGTTGCCGTTGCCGGTCACGGGCGGTCCTCCTCGAGCGGGCGACGACGGGGGCGGGCGCGGCGGCCCGCCCTTCACAATCGCGGCTGGGCGCGGAAAGTTCAAGTCGGGAAAACGACGCCGGGCCGGCGGTGCCGGCCCGGCGCGGGGGGAGGGCGGGGCGGCGACGCGGGGGGGTCAGCCGCTTGCGGTCAGCTCGTCCGTCGCCGGGAACAGGGTGTTGACCAGGCTCTCGCGGATGACCCAGATGGTGTTGTCGGCGTCGGTGCGCATGTAGATGCCCCCCGGCGCGTCCCCCTCTTCGGGCCGGGTGGCGCCGAAGAAGAGCGTGAAGGTCTTGCCGTCCCGGAAGGTCAGCTCGACCGTGCGCTCGGACCGCCACAGGCCGTACGCCATCAGATCGCCCTGGGGATCGGCGATGTCCACGGCGCGGATGTTGGTGGCGCCGTTGAGCACGGCATCGGCCTTGGTCTTGAGGGCGGGACGCTCGCGCGGCGCCGTCAGCCGCCACTCGTACACGCTGCGGTCGACCGCGGGGGGCGGCGCGGCGGTGTCGCCGGGCGCCGGCGCCGGCGGCGCGGCGATCACCTTGCGCAGCGCCACCGTGCGGGCGCCGTCCCGCAGGGTGATCGCGTCGACCTCGTTGCGGTCGGCCTGGTAGGCCAACAGCTCCAGGAAGTGGCGCGAGGTCGGTCGGGCCGGTCCGCCGTACAGGCCGAGCGTCCCCAGGACGCCGGCGCGCGACAGGTAGACGCGGTCGCTGCCGGCGCGGCGCACGAAGTTGCCGGTGGCGCCGGTGGGCCGCTTGCCCACCAGCAGCTCCAACAGCGGCTGGTAATCCTTGCCGAACAGGGCGATGCGCACCGCCTCGTCGTCGGTCAGGCCGTAGTCGGGCAGGACGTCGGCGGACTCCGAGCGAAACTCGCCCGCGAGGTCGAGCACCGCCGTCAGCATGTCGTCGACGCGCTGGGGATTGGCGCGGTGTCCGTGCGCGGTGCGGACGACCCAGCCGTCGGGCAGCCGTTCCAGAACCACCGCCAGCGTGTCTGCGCCGTGCCCCAGCGTGATGCGGGTCACGTCGTCGCGCGGCGGCGGCGTCGCCAGCAGCGGGGCGGCATCCGGCCGGGCGGTGGTGCGGCGGTGGGTCGCCCGCTGCAGCAGGCTGATGCCGAGCAGGACGAGCACGGCCAGCGCCAGGATGATCAGGGTGCGTTGCTTGAGCATCGGCTCGCTCCTTCCGCTCAGGGGGTTCCGGAGGCGCGGCGGGCGTACTGCTCGCGGTACAGGGCCGCTTCCTTGCGCCGCAGGGCGGCGCGTGCGATGCCGAAGACCGCCAGCGCCACCGGCACCAGGGCGGTCGCGAACAGCCGGTAGAACAGCTTCTGGCCGTCGGGGACCGGCTTGATCAGCCGCTGCGTCAGCTGCTTGGACCGGATCGAGATCAGATCCGCGCCGTGGGCCGACGCGTCGACGGCGTTGAGCAGCAGCAGGCGGTTCTGGGCCGCGCCCAGCACCTGGTCGTCGAACATCTTGGCGTTGCCGATGAGCACCAGCTGGGCCGGTTTGGCGTCCAGCGGCGCCACCCGGTCGGCCGCCGGCGCGTCGGGCGACTCCTCGTCGCCGCCGGGCCAGGCCGGCACCGTCCGTCCCGCGAAGGCGTCGGGGAACGTGCCGCGCAGCAGCACGGCCAGCGGCTGCGGGCCGAGGAAGCGCCGGTTGCGGGCGCTGAAGAAGCTGCCGGCCACCATGCCGTCGCTCAGCGGTTCGGTCCAGCAGCGCTCGCTCGAGGTGAATAGCGTGACCGCCTCGAGCTGGTTGCGCGCCAGCGCCGATTCGTTCAGCTCCAGCCGCGCGCCCCACAGGTAGAGCAGGCCGCTGATCCGGTTGGTCAGCGGGGACTGGGTGTTCATCTGCGTGCCCGTGACCAGGATCTGCATGGGGTACTGCACCGGTTCGTTGGTCTGGAAGCGCAGCCCGCCGATGTTCTGCGTGCGCCCCATGCTGATCACCTGCTGGCTCTCGTCGAAGAAATGCTCACGCCCGACGGCGACCCCGATCTGCTCGAGCACGTTCTCCAGGCCGGTGCGGCGCTGGCGCACGCTCACGTTGAAGCCGCCGCGCTGGGCCGGCATGTAGTCGTACTCGCGGTTCTGCACCGCCAGCACCACGTTCAGGCCGTTGCTCAGGGCGCGGTTGATCTCGAAGGCCTGCCGCTCGCTCAGGTCGCCCGGGTTGAGCACGACCAGGACGGATGCATCCTCGGGAATGGGGGACTCGGCGGTCAGCTCGATCGGGGCCACGTCGTAGTGCTCCTCGCCGAGCAGCTGCGCCACCCCCTGGTAGACGTCCTGCGGCTGCGGCGGCTGCATCCCCATCTGCAGATACGCCATCATCATCTGCTGGTCGACCGGCTGGCGCGGGGCGAACAGCGCCACCTTGGGGCGGCTCTCGCGGGTCAGGCGGTAGACGCGCGACACGAGCTCGTATTCCAGGTTGGCCAGCGCCTCGGGCAGGACGGTGGGGATGATCTCCTCGGGGTAGTCCTTGTACGCCACCGCCATCGCGCTGTAGACCAGCTTGACGCCGATGGCGTCGCGCTCGACCGACTGCACCTGCAGCGGGCGGATCCCCTTCTGCGCCAGCTGGTCCTGCATCTCCTCGTCGTTCTGGGGGTCGTAGACGGCGTACTCCAGCTTGCCGCCCGCGGCCCGCTGGTAGTCGCGCAGCATGTCGACGATGTCGCGCTCCAGGGTCTTCAGGCCGCTGGGCATCTTGTCGGCGCCGGTGATGTACAGGCGCACCTGCACCGGCACCTTCAGCCCGCCCAGGATCTTGGCCGCGGCGGGCGACATTGTGTAGAGGCGATCGCTGGTCAGGTCCAGCCGGCCGCCGGGCAGGTTGTCCAGCACCGCGGCTAGCGCCACGGCCAGGCCCACCAGCAGCAGCGCGGCCAGGCCGAAGCTCAGGCGGAAGTTCGTGCGTTTGCGGTTCATGCTAGTACTTCCTCCCTTCCAGCCAGAGCGCGTTGAGCACCAGGAAGACCGCGCTGAGGCCGAGGAAGTAGGCCAGGTCGCCCAGCTCCAGCACCCCGCGCTGCAGCGACTGGTAGTGGGGCATCAGGCCGAAGGCGTTCTGCAGGAAGGAACCCAGGCCGACGAACCAGCCGTCGATGGTGGCGGCAACCGCCGGGATGCCCATCAGGAACAGGATGAAGCAGGCCAGCATGCCCAGGATGAAGGCCGAGATCTGATCGCGCAGCAGGCCCGAGGTGAAGATGCCGACGCTCATGTACAGCGCCCCCAGCAGCACCGCGCCCAGATAGCCGCTGAAGATGGCCCCGCCGTCGGGGTTGCCCAGCAGGCTGATCATGATCGGCACCGGCAGCGTGCCGGCCAGCGCGATCAGGTAGAAGGCGAGCGCCGCCAGGTACTTGCCCAGCATGACCTCGGACGAGCGCATGGGCAGGGTCATGAGCAGCTCGAAGGTGCCGGCCCGCTTGTCCTCCGCCCACAGGCGCATGGTCAGGGCCGGGATGAAGAAGATGAGGAAGAGCGGCAGGTTGCCGAAGAAGTCGCGCATGTCGGCCTGGCCCGCCAGGAAGAACGGCGTCATGAACAGCCCGCAGGTCAGCACCAGGAAGACGATGATGAAGATGTAGGCGATGGGGCTGTTGAAATAGGCCGCGAACTCGCGCCGGAAGATGACGGCGAGGTTAGACATGGCGCGCCACCTCCTTGCCGCCGGCCGACGCGCGCGTCAGCGCGATGAAGGTGTCCTCGAGCGTGTAGGGGGCCTCGTGCAGCTCGAGCAGCTCCCAGGAGCGCTCGCGCGCCAGACGGGAGACGTCGGCGGCCAGCTCCCGCTCGAAGGGGGCGCGGACCTCGAAGCGCGCCACGGTGGCCGGGCCGTCGCGCCGCGCCACGCGCTCCACCCCGGGCAGGCTGCGCAGGGCCTGCTCGGCGGCCGCGGCGTCGGCGCGCAGGCTGGCGAACAGCCGGTTGCTGCCCATCGCCCGCCGCTCCAGCTCCGAGACGCGGCCATCGGCCACGATGCGGCCGTTGTTGATGATGACCACGCGGTCGGTGACCGGCGCCACCTCCTGCAGGATGTGGGTCGAGAAGATGATGGTCTTCTGCCGCGCCAGGCTGCGGATCAACTGGCGGATGCCGATGATCTGCAGCGGGTCCAGACCGCTGGTCGGCTCGTCCAGGATCAGGATGCGGGGGTCGTGGATCAGAGCCTGCGCCAGCCCGGTGCGCTGGCGGAAGCCCTTGGACAGCTCGTTGATCGGCTTCTTCAGCTCGGTGCCGAGACCGCAAGCCTCGACGCACCACTCCAGCCGCTCGCGCAGGCGGGCGCCGTCGAGGCGGCGCGCCCGGCCGACGAACGACAGGTACTCGTGCACGTTCATGTCGACGTACAGCGGCACGGTCTCCGGCAGGTAGCCGATCTGGCCGCGCACGGCCAGCGGTTGCTCCAGGACGTCGATCCCCGCCACCTTGACCGCCCCCTCGTCGGGCGCCAGGAAGGTGGTGATGATCTTCATGGCCGTGCTCTTGCCCGCGCCGTTGGGGCCCAGGAAGCCGAGGATCTCGCCCTCGCCCAGGCTGAAAGAGACGCGGTCCAGAGCCACGGTCGTCCCGAAGCGCTTCGTGACGTCACGGACTTCGATCATCGCGAAGGCTCCTCAGGGGACGGGTTTGAGGGTTGAGAAGGCCGCAAAACGGTCAATATATGCGCAAAAACCGCCACGGTTCCAGGAAAATGGGCGCCAAGGGGGCGACCGGCGCGGGCGGACGCCGAGACGGCGCGCGAGGCGGCAGCCCGCCAGCCCGCCTGCTCAAGTCCCAGCATCACCGCCTCCGGAACAGATCCTTGACGGTCCCCAGGCTCTTGCGCTCCGCCGGCAGAGGTCTCGTGGCGAACGGTTCGAACTGCACGAACCCGTTGATCGCGGGGTCGTCATGCCCGTCCCAGATCGCCGCCGCGATCGAATCCCGATCCGCCATCCCCCAGTAGTTGTTCCGCAAATCCTGCAACGGCGGCGTGAAACTGGCCGATGCCAACAAGTAGACCAAATGCTCCCTGGCAGCCAAGATGTGATTCCCCTGCATCGCAACGTTGCCGCCGGCAATGCGAACGACCTTGTCCGCATCGCGGAATACGTTGCGGGTGCCCGTGGCCCTTGAGAAAGGGGCATTCACACCGAGGCACGTGTACCCGCCTCGCACGACGTTGCCGGTCAAAGTCGCCTGCGCCCCTGATACGACCGAAATACCAACCCCTAAAACGTCCTCGAATCGGCAATCTATCACCTCACACCGCGCGCCCCCTTCGGCATCGACGCCAACCCAGCCGCCCCTGAAAGTGCAGCGCTGTACCTTGGCGTTCTGCGTGTAGACAAAGGTTACGCCATCATTGTTGATCGATCCCCCCTCGAATTCGCAATCCTCGATGGTCGCGCAGATCGTGGCGCGATAAGTAGCAACTCCCCCATAGCGCGAATGCTTGAAAAGACAGTTCCTGACATCCAGGAAGCCGTACGAACCGCTGCTCACCCCGTTGCCGCAGCTATCGGTCGTGCAATCCCACATCTTCAGATCGGCCCTGGTGCTCCAGACCCCATCGTAGGTATTGACCAGGGTCAAGTTGCTGATCGCCAGGCGCGTGACGTCGCGATGCGTGGCGATACCCTTCGGACCCGCCATATAGAAGTTCCGGACATGGGGTCCGATGACCGTCCGCTCCCTGTCCCGACCGATCAGCGACAGGTTATCCTTGTCCACCCCGACATAGGTGTCGTACGGATTGACGCCCGGCCAGAACTCGCTGAACTCCGTGTACCGGCCCGGACCGATCAGGATCGTGTCCCCGGGCGAGGCCGCTGCGATCGCCGGCTGGATGGTCGTGAAGTCCCCCGTGCCGTCGCGTTCCACCCGCCACACCGCCCCGGTCGTGGCCAAGGCCGACGCCAACGCCAGCGCCTGACATGCCGCAGGCAGGCCCGCCCGCCTTCTGCGCTCCCGTTTCATGGTCAACCTCCCGCGCGGATCCACTCGCCGCCGCTCCTACTTCAGCAGGCCCAAACGCAGCGAACAGACGCCGTCCACCGTTTCCAGTCGAGCCAGGTAGACGCCGCTCGGCAGCAGCCGGCCGCGGAAGTCGCGGCCATCCCAAATCGCGTCGTGCCGGCCGGCCGGCAGCTGGCCGTGCACCAGAGTCTTGACCGCCCGGCCGCGCAGATCGTGGATCCCCAGGCTCAC
This sequence comes from uncultured Fibrobacteraceae bacterium, assembly GCA_964461255.1. Classification (GTDB taxonomy): domain Bacteria; phylum Krumholzibacteriota; class Krumholzibacteriia; order LZORAL124-64-63; family LZORAL124-64-63; genus CAYWTR01. The sequence continues at coordinate 11,476 of CAYWTR010000030.1, forward strand.
AACGCTGGCCCGCGGCAGATCGAAAACCAGCCTGGCCGAAGGATTGAATGGATTGGGTTCGGCGTGCAGCGACACCTCGCCGGGCGCTGGCGCAACCTCGGTAGGTTCCGCGCTCGCAGTGACGATCCCGTCCGGCCGCGCCAGCACCCGTGCCGCCGGCTCATCCGCAGCCAGAATCAGCGCTGCCGCCGCCCCCACCCCGACCTCGCTCCACTGCTGTCCGTCCAGACTGATATAAGCATCGGCGCCGCTGCCAAGCACATAGCCGATGCCAGGGCCGCTGCCGGAGCCTTCGCCTTCGCGTTGCGCGAACGGAGGCTGCTGGAACAGGACATAGAGCAGCCCGGTCTCGCAGGACACCGCCTCCGGCAGCGACCATTCGCTCCAGGCGCTGCTTTGACCCTGCACCTCCGCCAGAACGATCTGCGCCAACGCCGGTGCCGGCGGCTGCCCTGGCTCGCCCACCGCCAACAGGACGCGCGGAAAGACCGTGGCGCCATCGTTGTTGAACCAGCGCACGCCTCTGACCACCGCATCGCCTCCCAGCGGCAACGCCACCGCCAGATAGGACGCCGCCGCCGGCGGCGTGATCGACATCACACCTGCGACCTCCAACGTTGCCGGCGGAGTCGTTGCCGCGCCCCCGGCGCCTGCCCGCGCCGCCAGCGGCAGCGCCGTCATCGCCACGACGGCCGAAAACAGCCAGACTGTTCTCATCTCTTTGCCTCCGCGCTATTCGAGACAGGCGGTGACCGCCAGCGTACGATCCAATACCTCATCCTGCTGGCAGGCGTGCGTGCTGCGCACATCGTACCGATAACTGCACGGCGCCGCGCAGGCGATGCCCTCCCAGGTCACGATATGCCAGTAGCCGCCTTGCGGATGTTCCTCCACGGTCACGTTCACGCCGTACACCGTCGAGCTCAGCACGATCTGCCCGATCTGGCAGGCTGGAGGCGTGCCGGCGGTATCGCGCACGGTCACGCGGTCCAGCGCCGGATTGGACCAGGCCAGTGTCCGCCACTTGAACTCCCAGATCGCTTGTTGACCGGGCAAGGCGATGCAGCGCGCACTGACGGAACGCCGTTCGATCTCCGGCGCCCCCTCGGGTTCGGACACGGTATAGACCGCGCCGCCTTGCACCGCGGCCAACGACAGCTGTTGTCGGCGGCCGTTGGGCCATCTCACGTCTACCTGCACGTCGCCCCCCTGGTCGCCGGTGGCGAAGGTCAGGCTTCGTGCCTGCTGGCCTCCTCGACCGCTGCCGCCGTCGACGAGCTGGCGTTGGACAATGGTCGCTCCCAGCGCCGGCGTGAAACGGAAGTCCACCAGCGCGCCGATGCCGTTGCGGTTGTTGTCGCAGCCGTTGCCCGCCAGACGCAATGACAACGAGTGCCGCGGCACCCCGTCCTGCCGGTCGTGGCCGAGCGCTCGGTAGTAGAAACGGTTCTGCGACGCGGACCGACCGAAGAACAGGTCTTGGTCGCCGTCCAGATTGAAATCGTTCGCCACCACGCCGCTGCCATATCCGGTGTCGAACCCGACTTGCGCTCCCAGATTGGCGAAACGCAACGGCTCGCCCGGCGGCGAGTTCACGAACAGGTCGGGATGCCCGTCGCCATCGGCCGGCAGCAGCAGCAAGTCTTGGCGACCGTCCAGATCGAAATCGATCGCCGTCAGACCCGACGCCCAATGGTCGGTGAGCAATCCGCTCAACGGTCCGTAGACGCGTTGCCAGGTGCCGTCTTCGTTGACGTGCAGTTCGATCCCGGCGCCCGCCATCCGTCCCACCGCCAGATCCAGCGCGCCGTCGCCGTCCACGTCGGCGCTCAGGCTGGCACTGACCTGGCCGGGGGGCTGCACCATCCGCGTGCCTGTAACATCCTCGTAACGTTCGTCTTGCGTCAGATAATCATAGCCGGTGTTGCGGAACAGACGGCCTCCGCCGGTGAGGTTGCCGGCGAAAATGTCCAGACGCCCGTCACCGTCGATGTCCGTCCAGCAGACAGCGATCCCGGCCAGCGCCGGTGCGGCGTCCAGTCCCGTCGCCGCGTTGCGCAACGTGAAGCCGCCGCCGCCGGCGGTCTCGTTGCGCAACAGCCGCAGCGACGCCCCGCCGCCGATGATCGGGTCGGGGTGCTGGCCGTGATAGTCCCAACGGCCGACCAGGAGGTCCAGCCGGCCGTCGCGATCGTAATCGCCCCAGGCGCCGGTCCATGACTGCTGGGCCAACGCCGACACGCCCAACGCCTCGGCCTGGTCGCTGAACGTGCCGTCGCCCAGGTTGCGGTACAACCGCGGCGCCGTCGCGTGCGCAATGAAAACATCGTCCCAACCGTCGTTGTCGTAGTCGGCCACCGCGATGCCGCGGCTGCCCGGCTGAGGGGCGCCATCCGGAAAACAGGGTTCAGATGCATCCACGAACGCCGGCACACCGTCCTCATCAATCCAGCGGCAGCGGAAGATCATGCCCGCGGCCTCTTTCAGGGTGAGGATCAGGTCGGTCAGGCCGTCGCGGTCGTAGTCGATCACCGCGGCGCTGTAGGGATCGCCAGTCCAAAGGCCGGTCAGGCCGGTCTGGGCGGACTTGTTCTCCAGCAGCGCCAGGCTGGGGTACATCCCGCCGGAGTGCACCAGCGAATAAGGCTGGCTGCCGCCCTGCAACACGCCCTTGTGGCCGACCGTGATCTGGTAGTAGCCCGGCTGCGGCGCGATGATCGCCACCTTCTCGACATTGTCGCGGCAGTTGTCGCCCCGCGTGGCCGGCGCCGCGGGAGCGGCCGGATTGAGCACGAACGGCATGGTGACGTGCCCGTCCGCCACGCGCGTGATCCGCAGGTCCAGATCGTTGACCAGAACCGGCGTCGCAGGATCCAAAGCCAGCGGATACTCCGGGCTGCCGGCCTGAGGACCGGGCGGATCGGTCCAGGCGATCGTCGCCAACAATGGTTCGCTGCCGTCGGCATAGACAAGAAACCCGTGCTCAAGGCCCGTGGGCAGAATCCGCTGCTGGATCAACGCCGGCTCCCAGGCATCGCGGCGGATCAGCTCTGCAGCCGCCTCGGCGTCGATCAGGCCCCAGCCATGCCGATAATCGGGTGCAAAGTCCGCGTTGACCCGGTTCGCCGTGTGCACCACCAGAGCCTTGACCGTGGCCGAACGCGGCGGCGCGCCGCCGTGCCAGTCCTTGTAGTACTGCACCAACAGGTTGACCGCGCCGCTGACGCCGGCGCAAGCCATCGATGTGCCTTCCGCCCGGGTGTATCCGTGCCCGGTGCCGGCGCTGTAGAGAGGGCCGCCGTCGGCCACGACATCCGGCTTGATCCGGCCGTCGTCGGTCGGACCCCAGGCGCTGTAATCGGTCATGTCAATCGTGTTCGGATCGTGCGGGGCCTCTGTGCCGTAGACCGCGCCGACGGTCAGGCTGTTCTTCGCCGTGCCAGGAGGGCCGATGGTGTCGTAGCCGCCCAGCCAGGCCATGTCGTTCTGCGGACAGCCGCTGTAACCATAGGCGGGCGTGCATCGCGGGATCGGTTCGGCGTACCTGACCCCGTTCTCATCCGGCTCGCCAAACCAGTAGGCTACGTAGGCGGGGTCGTAGGCGTTGTCCGGCAGTCCGCGGTCGTTCCCCGCTGCCTGCACGATGGTATAGTACGGAGCCTCAAAAGTAATCTCGTCGACCCGACGGCTTTCCGTGCCATAGTAGCCGAACCGATAATCTTCGACCTCGCTGATGCTGCGATCACCGAACCAGAGACAGATCGGATTACCTGATGGCCCTCCCACCAAGGCCCAGCCAAGCGCTTGCCCGTAGGAATGGTTCGATACCAACAAGCCCTCGGCCGCCGCTGCGGGCATCTCCGACAAATCATATTCCCAATCGTAGGAATCGAGGAACGCCGCCGGCGACATCCCGTGCGAGCACTCATGAGGATTGGCCATCAAACCCGCGGCGATCATCGTGCCGGCGCAGTGGTTCGCATGCAGGGATTCCAACCACGGCGGCCACACTTCGCCAATGGGCCAGCGAATTCTGGACATACCCGCGGTGTACCACTCGGGGTGATCTGGCGTGACGCGTCCCAAATCCCAGATCGCCACTTCGCCCCAGTCGTTGGCACCGGTCAGATTCAACCCGCTCGCACCGCCGGGCCATAGTGAATCGACGCTGTTGGTGCGGCCGGCATTACAATTGAACGTGCGATAGATGACCGGATAACCATCGGGTTTGATGCCCACGACCGCCATCGTGCTGTCCACGCCGAAACTGTCACGATAGGCCTCGAACCAAGGCGGGCGCAGCGACAGCTCGTAGGCGCGGATCTGCGCCGCCAGGTCCTGCAAACCGACGACATTCGTCACCAAGCTGTCGTCCGGAGCCACGGCCGCCCGAGGTGCGACCGGGGACAGGCTGACCACGAGGAGCCAGGCCGCGGCGGACAGCGCAGCGCGCAGGCCGGTCGAGCGCCGGATAGCAAGAGCATTCATGATCTGACTCCGTTCTCCAACGGGTGGACGCCGGCCGCGCGGGCAGCCGCCGGTCGGGGTGTCTGGGATGGTGGCGGGAGCGGGTGACGAGCAGGCAGGGAGAACGACGTGCGGACCGGGCCTCAACCGGCCTGGCGGCCAGCCGGCACGTGCGGGGGCGGTCGGCCCGTCGGGAAAAGGGTGGAGCCGGACAACCATGCACTCGCCTCCGGAACGCAGGCTTCCGAAGCGGTGTGAGCATAGGGGCATGCGCGGTCCGGAGTCAAGCGGGCGAGTTTGCGGTGTGAATTTGCGGTGACTCGTGGAGTACGGATGTTACTCCCAGCCTTCCCGCACCCGCCCGCCGACCACCACGGCGCGGGCGCGATGGGGGTGGCACAGCACGAGGGCGGCCACGCGGTCGCCGGCGGTGTCGTAGCCCAGGTCGTCCAGCGCGAACAGGGCCAGATCGCACGCCCGTCCGGGCGCGATCGCGCCCAGATCGTCGCGCCCGAGGCAGGCGGCGCCGCCCAGCGTCGCCATCTCCAGCACCTCGGCCACCGTCATCGCCGCCGGCCCGCCGACCACGCGGTGCAGCAGCAGCGCCTGGCGCAGCTCGGCCAGCAGGTGGGAGGAGTCGTTGCTGGCCGAGCCGTCCACCGCCAGGCCGACAGCGCAGCCGGCCGCGCGCAGGTCGCGCACGCGGCAGACCCCCGAGCCCAGCCGCATGTTCGAGGAGGGGCAATGCGCCACCGCCGCGCCGGCGCGCCCCAGGCGGGCGATCTCGTCGTCGCGGAAGTGGACGCCGTGCGCCAGCCAGACGTCGGGGCCGAGCCAGCCGCACTCCTCCAGGAAATCGAGCGGCCGCTTGCCGTAGACGGCCTGGCAGTAGGCGTCCTCGTCGCGCGTCTCGGCCAGGTGTGTGTGCAGGCGCACGCCGTGCGCGCGCGCCAGGGTCGCCGTGTCGCGCATCAGCTCGGGCGACACCGAGAAGGGGGAGCAGGGGGCCAGCGCCACCCGCACCAGCGCGCCGGGCCGCGGGTCGTGATGGGCGCGGATCAGCCGCTCGCTGTCGGCCAGGATGGTGTCGGGGTCCTGCACCACCTCGTCGGGCGGCAGCCCGCCGTCCTTGGCCGAGCGCGACATCGAGCCGCGCGTGGCGTGGAAGCGGATGCCGGCCTCGCGGGCGGCCTCGATCGTGATGTCGATCAGCTCGGCCGAGGCGCCGCGGGGGAACAGGTAGTGGTGGTCGCTGGTGGTGGTGCAGCCCGAGCGCAGCAGCTCGCGCAGCCCGACCAGCGCGGCGCGGTGGATGTCGGTGTCGCGCAGCCGCGCCCACACCGGGTAGAGCGCCCGCAGCCAGTCGAACAGCCCCGCGTCGATGGCGCCGGGCCAGGCGCGCGTGCGGGTCTGGAACAGGTGGTGGTGGGTGTTGATCAGGCCCGGCAGCACGACGCAGCCGGCGGCGTCCAGCCGACGCCAGGCGGCGCGCGGCGCGCCGTCGATCACCTCGGGGGGCGCCCCGCCGCCCACGGCGACGATCATGCCTTCGCGGGCCGCCACCCAGCCGCGGGCCAGCACCTCGCGCCGCGCGTTCATCGTCACCAGCGGCTCGGCGTTCTCCAGCAGGAACAGGTCCGCCTGCGCGCCCGCACGGTTCATCCTGGGCTCTTCCTTTCCGGGCGGTGCTCGATTCGCGCTTGGGAGCGTCCCCCCTGCTCAGTTATACTGCGCGCGGGACCGGATCGCCAGAGGCGGAGGCGCGATGATACCGCTGCGCGAATACCTCTACGCCGCGTCGCCCGCCGAAGCGGTGGAGCTGCTGCGGTCAGGGCCGGGGCGCGGCGTCTACATCGCCGGCGGCACCGACCTGCTCTTGCGGCCGCCGGCCGGCGTCGACTTCGTGGTCGATGTCAACGGCGCCGGCCTGGACGGGATCGCGCGCGGCGCGCAGGACGAGCTGCGATTGGGAGCGGCCGCCACCATGCAGGCCGTCGCCGTCTCCCCGCTCTGCCGCCGCTACGCGGGAGGTGCGCTGGCCGCCGCCGCTCTGGCCTGCGGCCACCGCGCGGTGCGGCCGCTGGCCACCGTTGGCGGCAACCTGTGCAGCGCGCTGCCGTCGGCCGACCTGGCGCCGATCCTGCTGGCGCTCGACGCGCGCGTCGAGTTCACCGACGGCCTGACCATCGCCACCGCCGACCTGGCCGATTTCTTTCTCGGGCCACGCCGCACTCTGCTGGGGGACCGGCTGCTGACCGCCGTGGTCCTGCCCGCGTCCGCCGGGCGCTGGCGGGCGCGGTCGCGCAAGCTGGCGCGCACGCACGAGGACATCGCGCTGGTGCACGTGGCCGCCGCCCTTGATCTGGAGGGCCCGCTGATCCGCGCCGCGCGCGTCGCGCTGGGAGCGGTGGCGCCGACGCCGTGCCGCGCGCTGGCCGCGGAGGAGGCTCTGGTGGGCCTCAAGACGACCTCCGCCGGCGCGCCGGCGGCGATCGCCGCGGCCGCGCAGCTGGCCGCCGCGCGCGCCGAGCCGATCGACGACCACCGGGCCTCGGCCGCCTACCGCCGGGCGATGGTCGCGGTGCTGGCGCGCCGCCTGCTGCGCGAGCTGGCCGGCCTGCCGGCCGCCGAGGCGCGGCCCGAGCGCAGCGCCTGGCCGCAGCGGGACGATCGGCCGCCGTCGCCGGCGCCGCCGAAAGCGCCGTCGAACACGCCGCCGGACACGCCGCCGGACACGCCGTCGGACACGCCGCCGGCGCCGCCCGCGCCGCCGAACGCCCCGCCGCCGGGGGGACAGCCATGAGGATCGAGCTGACGCTCAACGGCGCGCCCGCCGTCTGGGAGATCGAGCCGGGCGAACGTATGCTCGACGCCCTGCGGCGGTACGGTTGCTGGTCGGTCAAGCGGGGCTGCGAGACCGGCGACTGCGGCTGCTGCGCCGTGCTGCTCGACGGCCAGCCGATCGCCTCGTGCGTGGCCGCCGCGGCCCGGGCGCGCGGCCGCGCGGTCACGACCCTGGAAGGGCTCGACGGCGACCCGCGCCTCGAGCGGCTGCGCGCCGCCTTTCTGGAGGAAGGAGCGGTGCAGTGCGGCTACTGCACCCCGGGCCTTCTGATCGTCGCCTGGTCGCTGCTGGGCGAGAACCCCGCCCCGTCCGCCGACGACGTCCGGCAGGTCTTCGGCGCCGTGCTCTGCCGCTGCACCGGCTACCACAAGCCGGTGCGGGCCGTGCTGGCGGCGGCCAGGGGAGGCCGGCCATGAGCCCGCGGGCGAGCGAGCTGTCCACCGCCCCGCCCGCCCCGCCGCGCGCCGCTGCGTCCGGAGCGAGCGTCGGCGTCTCGGTGGCCAAGACGGACGGCCGTGCCCTGACGCGCGGCGAACCGGTCTTCACCGACGACATCGCCCCGCCTGGCCTGCTGCACGCCAAGGTGCTCGGCTCGCCGCATCCGCACGCGCGCATCAGGCGCGTCGACAAGTCGCGGGCGCTGGCCCATCCCGGCGTGGTGGCGGTGCTGTGCCACCAGGACGTCAAACCGATCCTGCACACGCGCGCCGGCCAGAGCCACCCCGAGCCCTCGCCCTACGACACCGTCGTGCTGCCCGACAAGGCGCGCTTCGTGGGCGACCGCGTGGCGGTGGTGGCGGCCCGCTCGCTGCAGGCCGCCGTCGAGGCGCTGTCGCTGATCGACGTCGAGTACGAGCCGCTGCCGGCGCTGCTGGACCCCGAGGAGGCGCTGCGCCGCGCCGACGTGCTCATCCACGAGCAGCCCGACCCGCGCGGCATCGCCGAGGGGGGGCGCAGCAACGTCGCCGCACGCATCGACATCCAGGTGGGAGATGCCGACGGCGCGCTGCGCGCGGCCGACCTGGTGGTCGAACGGACCTACCACGTGCAGCGCGTGCAGGCCAGCCACCTCGAGCCGCACGTGGCGATCGCCTGGCTCGACGCCGACGGGCGCCTGGTCGTGCGCACCAGCACCCAGGTGCCGTTCCATCTGCGGCGCATCCTGGCGACGGTGCTCGAGCTGCCCGAGGCGCGCATCCGCGTGATCAAACCGCGCGTCGGCGGCGGCTTCGGCGACAAGCAGGAGATGGTGATCGAGGATCTGGCCGCGCTGCTGGCGCTGCGCACGGGCCGCCCGGTGCGGCTGGAGTTGACGCGCGCCGAGGAGCTGATCGCGGCGCGGCACCGCCACCCGCAGCGCATCACGCTGACGACGGGCGTCATGCGCGACGGCCGCATCGTGGCCAACCGCATGCGCGTGCTGGCCGACACGGGCGCCTACGGCAGCCACGCCCTGACGGTGCAGGGCAACACCGGCCAGAAGGTGCTGCCGCTCTACCCCGCTCCCAACCTGCACTTCCACGTCGACTGCGTCTACACCAACACGCCCATCTGCGGCGCCTTCCGCGGCTACGGCGCGCCGCAGGGCTTCTTTGCCCTCGAGCGGCAGATGGACGAGATCGCCCGCGAACTGGGTCTGGACCCGCTGGAGCTGCGCCGCCGCAACCACATCCGCGTGGGGCAGACCGATCCGCTGTCGGCCCGCCTGGGCGAGGGCAAGCAGGGCCTGACGCGCGTGATCCGCAGCAGCGGCCTGGAAGAGGCGATCCGCCGCGGCGCCGAGGCCATCGGCTGGGGCCGCAAGCGCCCGCCGTCGGCGCCCTGGCTGCGGCGCGGGCTGGGCGTCGGCCTGGCCATGCAGGGTTCGGGCATCGCCGGCGTGGACTGGGCCGCCGCGACCGTCAAGCTCAACGGCGACGGCAGCGTCAACCTGCTGGTGGGGGCCACCGACATCGGCCAGGGCAGCGACACCGTGCTGGCGCAGATCTGCGCCGAGACCCTCGGCATTCCGGCCGAGCGCGTCATCGTCACCAGCTCCGACACGGACCTGACCCCCTTCGACACCGGCGCCTACGCCTCCAGCACGACCTACGTCACCGGCGGCGCCGTCGCCAAGGCCGCGGCCGCGATGCGCGAGCAGCTGGCGGAGCTGGCCGCGGCGAGGTGGGACTGCGGGACGGCCGAGGTCGCCTTCGGCGGCGATCGCGTCACCGGCCCGGCCGGCCGGTCGCTGACCATGGCGCAGCTGGCGCGCCACGCCTTCGATGTCGCCAAGATCCAACCGGGGGCCACCGCCAGCCATGGCTCCAACGAGTCGCCGCCGCCGTTCGCGGCGCAGTTCGCCGACGTCGAGGTGGACATCGAGACCGGGCAGGTCTTCGTGCGGCGCGTGGTGTCGGCGGTCGACTGCGGCACGGTCATCCATCCCCGCCTGACCGAGGGGCAGATCGAGGGTGCCGTGGCTCAGGCGCTGGGCTACGCCCTCTGCGAGGAAGTGCTGCTGGATCGGCAGGGCCGCGTCCTGAACCCCGGCTTCCTCGACTACAAGCTGCCCACCGCCATGGACATGCCCGAGCTGGTCACGATCCTGGTGCCGGCGCACGAGCCGACCGGCCCCTTCGGCGCCAAGGCGACCGGCGAGGTGCCGATCGACGGGCCGGCGCCGGCCATCGTCAACGCCGTGGCCGACGCCGTCGGCGTGCGCCTTTTCCGCCTGCCGGCCACGCCGGAGCGGGTGTGGCGGGCGCTGCAGGAGCAGCGGCGGGGCCTGGTCGGCTGAATCCTCGCGCCGGGAACCCCGCCCGGGCGACCGCCGTTGATGATGATTCGCGCCCCTGATTGACCTCCTGCCGCCCAGGCGTCACAATGCGCGCGCCGCGCCGGCGACGCCGGCGCCCGGCGGTCCCCGATACCCCGAACGAGGAGGCATGTCGTGCCGCGCAGACTCCTGTTCCGCGCCACCGCCCTGGCGGCGACCGTGCTGGTCCTGGCCGCGCTGGCCGCCGGCTGCAGCAGCCGCAAGGTGGTCACCCGCGTCGACACCGACCAGCAGATCGACCTTTCCGGCAACTGGAACGACACCGACAGCCGTCTGGTCGCCGGCGACCTGATCACCCAGGCGGTGGGCACGCCGTGGGTCGAGGATTTCATGATGGCCAAGGGCAGCAAGCCGGCGGTCATCGTCGGCGAGATCAAGAACCGCTCCGCGGAGCACATCCCGGTCAAGACCTTCGTCGCCGACCTGGAGCGCTCGTTCATCAACAGCAACCGCGTGCGGGTGGTCGCCTCGGCCGACGAGCGCGAGGGGGTGCGGGCCGAGCGGGCCGACCAGCAGGAATTCGCCTCGCCCGAGACCATGAAGCGCTGGGGGATGGAGCGCGGCGCCGACTACATGCTGCTGGGCGAGATCAACACGATCATCGACCGCGAAGGCGGCGACGAGGTGAAGTACTACCAGGTCGATTGCTACATGGTCGATCTGCAGGACAACACCAAGGTCTGGACGGGCTTCAAGAAGATCAAGAAGTTCGTCGGGCGCAAAGCCTTCAAGCCGTGAGCGCGGCTGCGGCCACGCTGACGGCGAGGCCGGTGCGCGCGGCGCGGCGTGCGGCGGCGCCGCCGCGGCGGTTGTGGTGGGTGCTTTGCCTGCCGCTGCTGGCGGGATGCGCCACCTACAGCGCGCGCGTGGCCGACCTGCGCCCCGACCTGGCCGCCGGACGGTACGATAACGCCCTGAAGGTGGTCGAGGACAACCGCAAGGGCAAGGACCTGCTGCTCTACCATCTGGAACGGGGGCTGGTGCTGCACTACGCCGACCGCTGGCAGGAGAGCAACGACGCGTTCCAGGCCGCCGAGGAGCTGGCCGCCGACCTCTACACCCGCAGCATCTCCGAGGCGGCCTTCTCGCTGCTGCTCAACGACAACACCATCGCCTACCGCGCGGAACCGTTCGAGATGGCGATGATCCCCTACTACCGGGCCCTCAACTACGCGCTGCTGGGCGAGCGGGACGGAGCGCTGGTCGAGGCGCGCAAGGCAAGCCTCTACCTGCGCCAGTACGCCGAGCTCGATCTGGGCGCCCTGGGCGACCTGGCGCGCGCCGAGGATCCCGACCGCGACGAGCTGCTGAGCAACAACGCCTTCCTGCACTATTTCAGCGCCCTGGTGTACGAGTGGGGCGGCGAGCACAACGACGCCTTCATCGCCTACCGGCACGCCGCCGACGCCTACGCCATCGCCGCGCGCCGGCTGGCGGTGCAGCCGCCCCCCTGGCTGGGGGAGGACCTGGAGCGCACGGGAGCGAGGCTGGGCTTCGGCGACGAGCTGCGGCAGCTGCGGGACGCCTTTCCGGAGCTGATGGCGGGCGCCGCGGAGGCGGCCGCGGCCACGGCCGCGGCCCCACCCGCGGGCGAGGTCGTGCTGCTGCTGGAGCTGGGCTACGTGCCGCCCAAGCGGCAGCAGGAGCTCAACGTGCCCATCCTCAAGACCGACCAGGGGCGAGACCGCGACCGCTGGGCGCGCGACCTTTGGGGCCGCACGCGCCCGGGCTGGAGCGCGGGCAAGACCGAGATCGTCTACTGGTTGCGGGCGGCGGTGCCGTCGCTGCAGAGCGCGCGGCCCACGGTGCGCGGGGCCCACGTCTCGGCCGAGCTGGCCGGCACGCATGCCGCCGCTGCGGTGGTGGAGGATGTCGAAGGCCGCGCCCTGCTGGGCTTCGAGGCCAAGCAGCCGGCGATCTACGTCAAGACCTTCGCCCGCGCGCTGGCCAAGTACGGCGCGACCCGCGGCGCGCGGAAGGAGGGCAAGGCGGCCGGGCTCTTCGCCAACCTGCTGGGCGCCGCCACCGAGACCGCCGACACGCGCAGCTGGCTGACCCTGCCCAACCAGATCGCCATGGCCCGCCTGCGCCTGCCGCCCGGCGAGCACGATCTGCGCGTCGACCTGCTCGACGGCGAAGGCCGCACCCTCGAGACGCGCGCCATCGCGGGGGTGCACGTCCGCGCCGGCGACCGCGTCTTCCTCAGCCGCCGCGCGTTCTGAGCCGGGGCGTGGATCGGCATCGGGATCACGTGCGCGCATTCTCGCGCCGCCGCCGCCGCGCGGCCGCTTCCTCACGGCAGTCGCAATCGTTCCGCCTCCAGGCCCGCGAAAGGCGCGCGGGCGAGATCGCGCCGCCGGTCGAGCAGCAGCACGGCCAGACGACGGCGCTGCGCGAGGGTCAGCGGCGGGTCGGCGGGCCAGGCGTCCAGCTCCGCGGGGGCGGGCTCCCGCGCCAGCACCTCGCGGTAGTAGGCGCGCAGCAGGCCAGCGAAGTCGCCGCCGGCGCGCTCCAGGTAGGCGGGCGCGGCGAGCTCGCGCAGGCGCGCCTGCTGCGCCTGGTTCCAGGCGGCGGGATCGGTGCCGGGACGGGGGGCGTCGGGGTCGAGGCGCTCGCGGCGCTCGCCGCTGGTCAGGAACGACGTCGCCAGCCGTCGCCGCTGCGCCTCGGCCAGCGTGGCGCGCCACGCCGCGCGCTCGCCGTCCGTCGCCGGCCGGCCGACCACGCCGGGGTAGAGCGCGGCCACGAAGGCGTCGGCGCCGGCGAAGGTGGGCGGGGCGATGGGATCGGCGCCGCCGCCGGCCAGCGCCGTCGCCGTGCGCTCGCGGACGCAGCGGGCCCCCACCCAGAGGTGCTCGGTCCAGGCGTCGGGCAGCAGCTGCGCCGCGGCGGCCGCCGTCAGCCCCATGGAGACGGCGACAGCGGGCAGGCTCGGGCGGCGGGCGTAGACGGCGGACCACAGCAGCATGCCCAGGAAGCAGGCCGCCATCAAGGAGCCGTTGGGCCAGTGCGCCAGGGCGAACAGCATGGAGACGGCGAGCGCGGCGTCGCGCCGGCGGTGGGCCAGGAGGCGCAGCCGCCGCCATGGCAGCAGGAGGAAGAGCAGCAGCTGCGGCAGCGCGTAGAGAGGATACGTCAGGGCGCCACGCAGGACGGCGCTGCCGTCGGCCTTGTGGCCCGCGGCCGCGCCGGCGGCGGCGGCGGCGGCCATCAGCGCCAGGGTCGGCGGAGCCAGCGGGCGCAGGGCGGCCCGGAAACGCCGCGCCGCGGACGACGGCGACGCAGCCGGCGCATCGTCGCGGCGGCGGTCGCGCCACATCAGCCAGCCGGCGGCGGCGGCGAGGGCGGCCGCCGCCGCCAGCGACGCCGGACCGGGACGACCGTCGGGAGCCGCCACGGCCAGGACGGCGCAGAGCGGCGGGTATATGAGGAGGAGCTCCCAGAGCTCGCGGCGGCGGGCGCGCGCGGCCGCGGCCGCGATCAGCAGCAGGACGACCGCGGCGGCTGCGCCCAGGGGCCGCCAGGCGGCTGCCGGCAGGGGCAGGGGGGCTGCGTGGGGCAGGCAGGCCGGGCAGAGCGCGAGCGCCGAGGCCAGCATCGACGCCGCCAGGCAGGCCAGCGGAGGCAGCCAGATCACGGGCGTGAGGCGGGAGCGCCGAGGCGGCGCGCCAGGAACGCGCCGCGGCTGTCGTCCACGCCGCGCATGCCCGGGCGGACGACACGCCGGCCGCGCCGCAGCACGTGGTGGATCGCGCCCAGCCAGCCGGCGCCGGACCAGAGCCGGGCCTGGGGATCGCCGGGTCCGATGGGCAGCCGGGTGCCGCGCGCCTGGGGATCGAAGAGCACCAGGTCGGCATCGGCGCCGGCGGCGAGGACCCCCTTGCGGCCGGCCAGTCCGTTGAGCGCGGCGGGCCGCTCGCAGCAGGCGCGCACCCAGAGCGCGGGGTCCAGGCCGCCGCGGGCGACTCCGAGAGTGTACGAGACGATCAAGCGTTCGCCCACGCCGCCGGTCCCATTCGGGATCGAGGGGAAGCCGTGAGGCGCCTCGCGCCGCTTCAGCTCGAGCGGGAACTCGCAATGGTCGGAGGAGAGCAGATCCACCGCGCCCGAGGTCAGGCCGTCCCGCAGCGCTTCGGCGTCGCCGGGGGAGCGCAGCGGGGGCGAGAGGACCGCGCGCAGAGCGCTGTCGGGATCGGACTTGTAGAGCGCCGCCGTCTGGTACAGGTGATGCGGGCACGCCTCGACGGCCAGGCCGCCGGCCTGGTCCTGCGCCGCGGTCCTGGTCCGCTGCGTCATCGCCAACGTCTCCGCCAGCGAGAGGTGGACGATGGTCAGGGGGCAGGCGGTGCGCTCGGCCAGCGCCAGGGCCGTCTCGACCGCGCGCAGCTCGGCCGTGGCGGGCCGCGAGTGCGGGAAATGCTCAGGCCCGGTGCGGCCCTTCTGGATGAGCGCCGCCTCGGCGGCCGCGACCGTCTCGCCGTCTTCCGCGTGCAGCAGCAGACGCCCGCCGGCGTCCCGCACGGCCAGCATCAGCCGCTCCAGGTCCGCCGGCGTGATCATCAGGCGGCCCTTGTACGCCAGGTACGCCTTGAAGGTGGGGCAGCCGCGCGCGACCAGCGCGGGCAGCTCGGCCAGGCGGGCCGGCGTGACCTCGGACACGGTCGCGTGCAGACCGAAATCGCAGCGGCTCTCGGCCTCGGCCTCGGCCAGGCGGCGGTCCAGGGCCGCGAGCAGCGCCTCGCCCCGCGCGGGAGTGACGAAGTCGATCACCGTGGTGGTGCCGCCCAGCAGGGCGCAGGTCGTGCTCTCGCGCCAGTCGAGGCTGCGCACGCCGGGCCGCAGCGGCAGCCCGCAGTGCACGTGCGCGTCGACGCCGCCGGGCAGCACCCACAGGCCGGCGGCGTCGATGCTCTCGGCGTCGCGCAGCTCGGGGAAATCGTCGCCGGCGACCGGCGGCGGCAGCGGTGCGCCGCCGGGCCGGCTGACGACGGCGACGATCTTCTCGCCGCGCAGCAGCAGATCGGCCGGGCGAACACCTTCGCCCGTGACCAGACTGCCGTTGCGGATCCAGGTGCAGCGTTCGGGCATGGCTTCCACCCTCCAGCCCCGGCCCGCGCATGCGGGCCGGCACAGCCTAACAGAAGCGGGCGGCCGGCGCAGCCCCCGTTCGCGCTTCCTGTATGCGCTTCCCGCGGCCGCGCCGCGCCGCGGCGCCGCCGCGCTGGACCACCGGCCGCCGAATGGCTATACTGCGCGATCGGTTCCGCCCGCGCCGCCGAGGAGTGCCCATGAAGCGCATCCCGACCAAGGTCGATCCCCAGGACGCAACCTTCCGCAAGAACGATGCCGAGAACCGCCGCCGCGCCGCCGAATTGGCCGACCTGCTGGCCGCCGTCCGCCAGGGCGGCCCTCCCAAGGCGCGCGACCGGCACCAGCAGCTGGGCAAGATGCTGGCGCGGGACCGGATCGACGCCCTGCTCGACCCCGGCACGCCGTTCCTGGAGCTGTCGCCGCTGGCGGCGCACGAGGTCTACGAGGAGCCGGTGCCGGCGGCCGGGCTGATCACGGGCGTCGGCACCGTGCACGGCCGACCGGTGATGATCGTCGCCAACGACGCCACGGTGAAGGGCGGCACCTACTATCCGATCACGGTCAAGAAGCACCTGCGCGCCCAGGAGATCGCCTGCGAGAACCGGCTGCCGTGCATCTACCTGGTCGACTCCGGCGGGGCGTATCTGCCGTTGCAGGCCGAGGTCTTTCCGGACCGCGACCACTTCGGGCGCATCTTCTACAACCAGGCGCGCATGTCGGCCCTGGAGATCTGCCAGATCTCGGCGGTCCTCGGCTCCTGCACCGCGGGCGGCGCCTACGTGCCGGCGATGAGCGACGAGGTGGTGATGGTCAGGGAGCAGGCGACCATCTTCCTGGGCGGACCGCCGCTGGTCAAGGCGGCCACCGGGGAAGAGGTCACCGCCGAGGAGCTGGGCGGCGCCGACGTGCACACCCGCATCTCGGGCGTGGCCGACTACTTCGCCGCCGACGACGCGCACGCCTTGCGCATCGTGCGCGACATCGTCGAGAACCTGGGGCCTCGCCAGCGGGCGGTGATCCCCTGCGCGCCGTCCGAGGACCCGTACTACGATCCCGAGGAGCTGTACGGCGTCGTCTCGCACGATCCCCGCCTGCCGTTCGACATGCGCGAGGTGATCGCGCGTCTGGTCGACGGCAGCCGCTTCCACGAGTTCAAGCCGCGCTACGGGCCGACGCTGGTGACCGGTTTCGCGCGGCTGCACGGGTTCGCGGTCGGCATCCTGGCCAACAACGGCATTCTGTTCAGCGAGTCGGCCTTGAAGGCGACGCACTTCATCGAGCTGTGCAACGCCCGCCGCATCCCGCTGCTCTTCCTGCAGAATATCACCGGCTTCATGGTGGGCAAGGCGTACGAGCACGGCGGCATCGCCAAGGACGGCGCCAAGATGGTCAACGCCGTCTCCAACAGCACGGTGCCGAAGTTCACGCTCATCTGCGGCGGCAGCTACGGCGCCGGGAACTACGGCATGTGCGGCCGCGCGTACCAGCCGCGGCTGCTGCTGATGTGGCCGCAGGCCAAGATCTCGGTGATGGGGGGCGAGCAGGCCGCCAACGTGCTGCTGACGGTCAAGCAGGAGCAGGTGGCGCGCGCGGGCGAGTCGCTGACCCCGGCGCAGGCGCAGGCCATCCTGGATCCGATCCTGCACAAGTACGAGGTCGAAGGGCACGCCTACTATTCCAGCGCGCGCCTGTGGGACGACGGGGTGATCGATCCGCTGCAGACGCGCGACGTGCTCGGCCTGGCCATCGCCGCCGCGCTGGACGCGCCCATCCCGCCGGTCAAGTTCGGCGTCTACCGGTTCTGAGCCCGCCCGCCAAGGAGGGAGGATGTCCATCCGCACCCGCGCGCGAGGGCCCGTGCTCGAGGTGACGCTCGATCGCCCGGCGGCGCACAACGCCTTCGATATGGACACCGTCGCCCGGCTGCGGGCGCTGCTGGAGCGCCTGGGGGCGCTGCCGCCGCCGCCCGCGCCAGGCGCGCGGCCGCACGTCGTGCTGCTGCGCAGCGAGGGGCCGACCTTCTGCGCGGGCGCCGATCTGGCGGACATGAAGCGGCTCGGCCAGGCCGATCTGGAGGAGAATCTGGAGGCGGCGCGCGCCATGGGCGCCATGTTCCGCGCGGTGCGGCAATGCCCGGCGCCGGTGGTGGCGCGCGTGCAGGGGCCGGCCTACGGCGGCGGCGTGGGGCTGATGTGCGCCTGCGATGTGGTCGTCGCCGCACCCGAGGCCCGCTTCGCCTTCACCGAGGTGCGCCTGGGCCTGGTGGCGGGCGTGATCGCGCCGCTGGTGATGGCGCGCCTGGGCGAGGCGGCCAGCCGGCACTGGTTCCTGACCGGCGACACGATCGACGCGCCGGCGGCGCTGCGCCTGGGGCTGATCGACCGTCTGGCCGCGCCCGGCCGGCTGGACGAGACGGCGGACGACGCCGTCCGCTCGCTGCTGCGTGGGGGGCCGGCCGCGCTGGCGCGGGTCAAGAGCCTGGTCGAGGGCGCCGCCGAGCTGGGTTTCGCGCGCAGCGCCGAGTTCACGGCGCGCATGATCGCCGAGGCGCGCACGGGCGCCGAGGCGCAGGCGGCCCTGGCCGCTTTCGCCGCCAAGCAGCCGCCGCCCTGGGCCGCCGCCGCCGTCTGGCCGACCGCCGAAGAACCGCCGCGGGAGGAGTCGTGAACCGACCGTTCAGCAAGGTCCTGGTGGCCAACCGCGGGGAGATCGCGGTGCGGGTGCTGCGCACCTGCCGCGAGATGGGCATCGCCACGGTGGCCGTGCACTCGGAGGCCGACCGCCGCGCGCTGCACGCGCGCCTGGCCGATGAAGCGGTGGAGATCGGCCCGCCGCCGCCGCTGGAGTCGTACCTGCGCATCGACGCCGTCATCGACGCCGCCCGCCGCACGGGCGCGCAGGCCGTGCATCCCGGCTACGGCTTCCTGGCCGAGAACGCCGCCTTCGCCGCCGCCTGCCGCGACGCCGGGCTGGTCTTCGTGGGCCCCGCGCCCGAGGTCATCGCTCAGATGGGCGAGAAGACCGCCGCGCGGCGCCTGATGCGCGACGCCGGCGTGCCGCTGGTGCCGGGAGAGGAGCTGCCCGCGCCCGCCGGCGACGGCGAGCTGGACGCCGCCGCGGTGCGGGCGGCGGCCGAGCGCGTCGGCTTTCCTTTGCTGGTCAAGGCCGCCTTCGGCGGCGGCGGCAAGGGGATGCGGCTGGTGGAGCGGGCCGAGGAGATCGAGGCTGCGGCCGCCGCCGCCTCGCGCGAGGCGCGCAAGGCGTTCGGCGACGGCACGGTCTACCTGGAGCGCTATCTGCGGCGGCCGCGGCACGTCGAGTTCCAGGTCTTCGGCGACGCGCAGGGCGGCGCCGTGCACCTGGGCGAACGGGAATGCTCGATCCAGCGCCGCCATCAGAAGATCATCGAAGAGACACCGTCGCCGGCGCTCACTGCGCAGCTGCGCGCCCGCATGGGGGAGGCGGCGGTGGCGGCGGTGCGCGCCGTGGGCTACACCAATGCCGGCACCGTCGAATTCCTGCTCGACGAGAAGGGCGAATTCTACTTCCTGGAGATGAACACCCGCCTGCAGGTCGAGCATCCCATCACCGAGTGGGTCACCGGGCTGGACCTGGTGCGCGCGCAGCTGCTGGTCGCCGCCGGCGCCCCGCTGCCGTTCCGCCAGGAGGAGATCGCGGCGCGGGGGCACGCGCTCGAATGCCGTCTCTACGCCGAGGATCCGGCCCACGGCTTCCGCCCGTCGCTGGGCCGCATCCTGCGCCTGCGCGAGCCGTCGGGCCCCGGCGTGCGGGTCGACAGCGGCGTGGTCGAGGGCGACGAGGTCACCCTGCACTACGACCCCCTGATCGCCAAGCTGTCGGTGCACGGGCCGGACCGCGACGCGGCCATCGCGCGCGCGGTGGCGGCGCTGCGCGATTACGCGGTGCTGGGTCTGGTGACCAACGGCGACTACCTGATCGACATCCTGCAGGACGACGATTTCCGCGCCGGCCGCACGCACACGGGTTTCCTGGCCGAGCGGCTGCCGGCATGGTCCCGCGACGGCGGTCCGGACGAGCCCGCCGCCCTGGCGGCGGCGGCCCTGCACGCCTTCCTGGGCGCGCGCGGCGGCGGGGCCGCCGGCGCGGCTCCGGGAGGCGCCGCCGGCGGCGTCCCCGCCGCGGTCCCCGATCCCTGGTCGGCCCTGGGGCGGTTCCGCCTGCGCGGGCTGAGCTGAGGAGGCATCGCGGTGCAGCTGCAGCTTCACACCGGCGGCCGCGTGGCCGCGCTCGAGATCGCCGGCGACGGCGCCGGCTACGCGGTGCTGGTCGACGGCCGCCCGTTGACCGTCCAGTTGCTGGACGCCGCCGGCGACCGCCTGGAGCTGGCGGTCGACGGCCGCCGTCGCCGCGCCTGGCTGGCTCAGGACGGCGACGCCGTGCACGTCTTCCTGGACGGGCGCGCCTACGTCTTCCGCCGGCACGACGGCGACGCCGGCGAGGCCGAGGAGACCGCCGCGGGCGGCCCGCACGTGCGGGCGCCGATGCCGGGCAAGGTGGTCAAGCTGCTGGCCGCGCCGGGCGATGCCATCGCCAAGGGACAGGGGCTGCTCATCCTGGAGGCGATGAAGATGGAGAGCGAGATCGCCGCGCCCCTGGCGGGCCGGGTGCTGGCGGTTCACGTCGAGGTCGGGCAGATCGTCGGCCTCGACGCGCCGCTGGTGGATCTCGAACCGGAAGCGCAGGGCTGAGCCGCCCGCTCAGCGCAACCACGCGGCGCGCATGATCTGCGCCGGCCCCGCGGCGGGTCCCCCGCGGTGGGAGGTCCAGACGAGCTGCCGGCCGTCGCGCGAGAACTCCGGGAAGGCGTCGAATCCGGGGCTGTGGGTGATGCGCTCCAGCTCGGTGCCGTCGGGCCGGATGGCGTACAGCTCGAAGTCCCAGCCGGCGCGGTTGCTGCTGAAGAGGATCAGATCGCCCTCGGGATGCCAGCAAGGGCCGAAGGCGACCGCGCCGTCGGCGGTCAGCGCCACCGCGCCCCGCCCGTCCGCGTCGGCGATGTGGATCTCCAGGCCGTCGCCTCCTGCGGGCACGGCGTGGAAGACCAGGCGCGTGCTCTCGGGGCAGAGGCGCGCCCCACCCAGATAATCGTGCCAGGAGAGCAGGGGCGTCTCGCCGCCGCTCTCCAGACGGCGCAGGCTCCAGGCGCCGTCGCGGCGCGAGGTGAAGATCACGCGCGCCCCGTGCCAGGAATACGAGGCCTCGGCGTCGTAGCCGGGCGCGTCGATCAGGCGGACCGGCAGCGTCTCGCCCAGGCCGAGGCGGTACAGATCGTAGCCGGGATCCAGCAACCAGGACCGCGGCTCGATCCCCGCCGGCCGCCCAGGCGTCTCGGGCGGCAGGGACGACTCGGGCGGTTCGGGAGGCTCGGGCGGGTCGATAGGCCCGGCGCCTGCGGGCAGCGTGTCCGGCGCGCTTGCCGCGTCGGGCGCCGCCGGGGGCAGCGCCGCGCCGGCGAAGATGATGGCCCGCCCGTCGGGGCTGAAACGGGGGCCCTCGCAGCGCAGATCCGCTGGAGACAGGCGGCGGCGGTCGGTCCCGTCCAGATTCATGGAGTGAACCTGGAACGGCTCGCCGGGCGCGTCCCGCCGCAGCCAGACCAGGCGCCGGCCGTCCGGGCTGAGGGACGCCTGGCGGTTGTCGCCGTCCGCCGTCAACGGACGGATGTTGTCCAGACGCCGCTCTCGCTGCGGCGCGGAGGCGGCGGTCGCCTCCTTCTCTTTCCGGGGACGTCTTTCTATCTTGACCTCGTCGCAGCCGGCGGCGCCGGCGGTTACCGCGGCTGCGGCGAGCAGCCAGCACAGCCGCGCCGGGCGAAGGGCGCGCGGTGTGAGCATGGGATCCCCTTTCGCGGCCGCCGGCCTGGCGGCTCGCGGGCGATGCTACAGGAGGCGGCCCGGCCGCGCAACGGCGGCCGGGCTTGGGCAGGCGAGGAGGGGGCGATGTCGGAGAGCGAAGCGAGTGAGCTGCTGTTTCGGCCCGATCTGCCGGCGGGCCTGGTGCTCGGGGGCGGCGGCGCGCGCGGCCTGGCTAGCATCGGCATCGTGGAGGTGCTGGAGGGGGAGGGGCTGCGTCCGGCGGCGATCGCGGGCACGTCGATGGGAGGGCTGGTCGGCGCGTTCCTGGCCGCGGGGCGTTCGGCTTCCGACTGCCGCCGCCTGACGATGGAGCTGGGCTGGCGCGACCTGCTCGACCTGCCCGGCCCGGGCGGGCTGATCAAGGGGCAGCGCTACGCGCACTGGCTGGCGGAGCATCTGCCGCCCCGTTTCGAGGACCTGCGCGTGCCGCTGGCGGTCACCGCCACCGACATCGACCGGGGCGAACTGGTGGTGCTGAGCGAGGGCGACCTGGTCTCGGCCCTGCGGGCGACCACGGCCTTTCCCGGCGCTTTCGTGCCGGTGGAGCGCGACGGCCGCCTGCTGGTCGATGGCGGCGTGCTCAACACCCTGCCGGTCGACGTGATCCGGCGCTATGACCCCTCGCCCATCGTGGCCGCCGATTTCGCCGCCCCCCGCGCCCGGCCGCTGCTGCGCCAAAGCACGGATTCGTGGTGGCGGTCGTTCTGGAACCACCTGACCTTCCGCCGGCGCAACCTGGCAGCCGACATCCTGCTCAAGGCGGTCGACATCATGCAGGACGAGCTGGCCGCCCGCCGCCTGGAGCGCTTCCCGGTGGACCTGTTGATCGCGCCCCAGATGGACGAGATCAACATCGAGGATTTCCGTCTGGCCGAGCGGATCATCGCCGCCGGCGCGGACGAGGCGCGCAGGGCGCTGGCGGCGTTGCGCCGCGACGGCTGGCCGCCGCGCCTGGCGCGGGGTTGAGCTTCCCCGCCCCGCGGCGGGCTCGGCTCAAGGACCGCCCGCCGCCTGCCGATCTATGCGGAGGGTCGGGCGCGGCCGCCGGGCGGCGGGCGCGGGCCACCGGTTTCCGCAGGCAGGTGCCGCCATGATCGCGACGTTGCAAGAACTGGTCGCCCAGACCTACGAGCTGGCCTCGCTGCCGGAAACCACCGTCCGGCTGCTCCGCCTGCTGGACGATCCCACGGTCGAGGCGCAGCGTCTGGTGGATGTGATCGGCAGCGATCCCGCCATGACCGCCAACCTGCTCAAGCTCTGCAACTCCGCCTACTACGGACGCCGGCGCCAGATCGGCAGCGTCAAGGAGGCGGTGGTCATGCTCGGGAACAAGACCGTCGTCACACTGGCCTTCGCCACCAGCATGGGCAAGGTGCTGCAGGGCGAATTGGCCGGCTACGGCCTGGGCAAGGACGATCTGTGGCGGCATTCGCTGGCTGTCGCCTACGGCGCGGCCGCCGTGGTCACCGAGCTGGAGGACTTCGAGCTGCGCGACCGCGCCTTCACCGCCGGGCTGGTCCACGACATCGGCAAGCTGCTGCTCAACCCGCTGTTGGTCGAGCGCCTGGAGTGGTCGGCCGGCGAGACGCGGTCCCTGGAGCCGTTCATCGAGGTCGAACGCGAAGCGCTGGGATTCGACCACGCCGAAGCCGGCGCGGCGCTGGCCGACTCGTGGCACCTGCCCGAGGCGCTGGCGGCGGCGATCAGGTGGCATCACGACCCCGAGGCCGCCACCTCGCACCGGGCGCTCGCGGCGGCGGTGGCGGCCGCCAACAGCATCAGCGCGGCCCTGGGGGTGGGCGGCGAGGCGGGCGGCGGCGGCGGCGTGCCGTTGGCGACCCTGGCCAGGGTGGGGGTGCCGGAAGAGGTCGTGCAGAGCGTGGCCACCCTGGTGTCCGAGCGGCTGGACAATCTGACCGGCCTGCTGGTGGCCGTCTGACGGCGCCGCGTCGCCCGCCGGCTCCGCCCGCGCGGGCGATCGCGCTACCGTCCCGTCCCTCCCTCTGCTAACGTGCGCGCCATGAGGATGGCCGCCGATTCGCCGCGACAACGCGCCGATCTCGCCCTGCTGGGAGTCTCCGCGCTGTGGGGGCTGTCGTTTCCGGCCATCAAGCTGGGCTCGCCCCACATCTCACCCCTGCTCTTCGTCGCGGTGCGCTTCGCCCTGGCCAGCCTGCTGCTCGCCGTCCTCGGACCGTGGCTGGCGCGCCATGGCGGCGGACTCGCGGCCCCGGCGTGCGCCGTCGGCGGCCTGCGGCGGCGCGGCTGGGCGCTGGGGGTGTTGCTGGCCCTGGGCTACGGCACCCAGACGGTGGGACTGCAGACCACCAGCGCGGGCAACAGCGCCTTCATCACCAGCCTGTCGGTGATTCTGGTGCCCTTGATCGTGGCGGCACGCGGCCTGACGCGCCCGCCCGCGCGGGTCCTGGCGGCCATGCTGCCCGCCCTGGCCGGCCTGGGTTTGCTGACCCGGCCGGATCTGGGCCGGCCCGTGGAGGGGGATCTCTGGACGCTGGCCTGCGCGGTCTCCTACGCCGTCTACCTGGTCGAGCTGAGCCGCGCCCTGGCCCGGTATCCCTTTCTGCCGCTGCTGCAGGAGCAGCTGCGGGCGACGGCCGCGCTGGCGGCCGCGTGGGCCGTGCTGTTCGAGGCTCGCCGCTTCGCGCTCAACGGCCAGGTGCTCTTCTCGCTGGGGGCGACCACCTTGCTGGCGACGGTCCTGGCGCTTTACTTGCAAAACAGGTTCCAGGGCCGCACGACCGCGACCCGAGCCGCCCTGATCTTCACCACCGAGCCGGTGTTTGCGGCGCTGTTCGCGGCCGCGATTCTGGGGGACAGGCTGCCGGCGGCGTGGCTGGCGGGGGCCGGCTTGATCCTGGGCGCCGTGGTTCTGGCCGAAGTGCCGGGGCGGCGCGAGGAGGCGCGTTGAAGATCCTGTTCATGTGCACGGCCAACTCATGCCGCAGCCAGATCGCCGAAGCCTGGGCCAGCCGCCTGCTGCCGCCCGACTGGGAAGCGCAGAGCGCGGGCTTGATCACCTATCCGATCGGCGAGCTGACCCGCAGGGTGATGGCGGAGGTCGGTCTGGACATGGCCGGCCAGCGGAGCAAGACCTACGACGAGCTGCCGCTCGAGCAGTTCGATCTGGTCGTGACCCTGAGCGAGGAGGCGGGTCGCTTCCTGCCCGCCACGATCCCGTCCCACAAGCACTGGCGGCGGCCCCTGGAGGATCCGATGGCCGCCACGGGCAGCGACGAGGAGATTCTGGAGGCGTTCCGGACGGCGCGCGACCGCCTGCGCGACCTGGTGGCCTCGATGGCGGCGCCGTCCCGATCGCTCGAAGCGGGCCGCGACGACGCGGTCCCGCCGCCGCCGGCCCGGCCCAAGCCCGCCTCGCCCGTAAGTGATTCTTGAATAATATTTTATGTCGGAGATGCCCGCGGCGCGCCCGGCCGCCCGCCTTCCCGGAGGGTTGGGCCGCGACTGCGGCGGCGGGCTGGAGGAAAAAAATGCGGGGCGTCGCGGGGCCGAAAAAGCGCGCCCTTACCGCTCGCGGCCGCCGATTCCCGCCGCCCGCGGCGTCGCTGGCGGGCGCCGCTGTCCGCCGGAGCTTGCGCCGCTCATCCTGCCCTAACAGAATACGGCTTCCTCAGCATCGTGTGGCCGCATGGATGCAGCTCCACTACATATTGGGGCTCGCAGCGGTTTGAATTGACGCCACGCCTGGGGCAGCCGACAACCGATCCAATCCTCGGCGGCTTCCGGAATGGACCGGGCCGCCGGCGGAATCGCACCGAGCGGGCGCGGCCCGTCGGGCGCCCGCGCCGGCTCGCCGGCGCGCCCGACGGCGGCGCAACGCCGAGATGATCCCGAGGAGCGTGATTCTCCATGAAGGAGCGAACGGAGAAGAATCCCCGCTTCAGCGCCGAGGAGATGCTGCCGCTGGACCGGCCGGCAGCCCGCGGCCCGTCGCCCGAGCTCGGTCTGGATCTGGCCGCCGAGTCCCTTGCCGCCTCCCGGCCCGCCGGCGCGACGCCGGCCGCGGGCGAGTTCAAGCTGCCGCCGGAGCTGGTGCGGCGGCGCGGGCTCGCCCTGCGGCGCCGCCTGACAAGACCGGGTGTCGACCCGCTGGACGAGGTGCGCTGGGAGCGCCGCACGGCGGTCATCCGCGAGAACAAGGGCGAGATCCTGTTCGAGCAGGCGGGGGTCGAGGTGCCCAAGTTCTGGTCGCAGATGGCGACCAACGTCGTGGTTTCGAAGTATTTCCGCGGCGCCGTCGACACTCCCGACCGCGAAACCTCGGTGCGGCAGCTCATCAGGCGGGTGGCCGACACCATCGCCGCCTGGGGGCGGCAGGACGGCTACTTCGACACCCCGGAGGACGCCGACATCTTCCACGCCGAACTGGCCCACCTGCTGGTGCACCAGCAGGCGTCCTTCAACAGCCCGGTCTGGTTCAACGTCGGGGTGGAGAAGAAGCCGCAGTGCTCGGCCTGCTTCATCAACTCGGTGCAGGACTCGATGGACAGCATCATGGACCTGGCCAAGACCGAAGGGATGCTGTTCAAGTACGGCAGCGGGACCGGCACCAACCTGTCCGACCTGCGCTCGTCCAAGGAGCGTCTGAGCACCGGGGGGGTGGCCTCGGGTCCGGTCTCGTTCATGAAGGGGTACGACGCCTTCGCCGGCGTCATCAAGTCGGGCGGCAAGACCCGCCGCGCGGCCAAGATGGTCATCCTCAACGCCGATCACCCCGACATCGTCGAGTTCATCAACTGCAAGGTCAACGAGGAGAAGAAGGCCTGGGCGCTGATCGAGGCCGGCTATGACGGCTCCTTCAACGGCGAGGCGTACAGCTCCATCTTCTTCCAGAACAGCAACAACTCGGTGCGGGCCACCGACGCCTTCATGAAGGCCGTGGTCGAGGACGGGATCTGGCACACGCGGGCCGTCACCACCGGAGAGCCGATGGAGACGCACCGCGCGCGCGACCTGCTGCGCCTGATCGCCGAGGGAACGCACGTCTGCGGCGACCCCGGCATGCAGTTCGACACGACCGTCAACGAGTGGCACACCTGCCGCAACACGGCGCCGATCAACGCCTCCAATCCCTGCTCGGAATACATGTTCCTGGACGACTCGGCCTGCAACCTGGCCTCGCTCAACCTGCTCAAGTTCCGCCGGCCGGACGGCGAGTTCGACCTGCAGACCTTCCGCCACGCCGTGCAGATCGTGCTGATCGCGATGGAGATCATCGTCGACAACAGCAGCTACCCGCGGCCGGCGATCGCCGCCAACAGCCGTCGCTTCCGTCCCCTGGGGCTGGGCTTCGCCAATCTAGGGGCGCTGTTGATGGCGCGCGGGCTCCCGTACGACAGCGACGAGGGGCGCGACTACGCCGCCGCGATCACCGCCCTGATGACCGGCCAGGCCTACGCCGCCTCGGCGGAGATGGCGCGGCTGCTCGGCCCGTTCGCCGGCTACCAGGAGAACCGCGAGCCGTTCCTAGGCGTGATCCAGAAGCACCGCGCGCACATCAACAAGATCAACCCCCACCGCGTGCCGGAAGAGCTGCTGAGCGCGGTCAAGGAGGTGTGGACCGAGGCCTACACGCTGGGCTACGACTACGGCTACCGCAATGCGCAGGTGACCGTGCTGGCGCCGACCGGCACCATCGGCTTCATGATGGATTGCGACACCACCGGCATCGAGCCCGACATCGCCCTGGTCAAGTACAAGAAGCTGGTCGGTGGCGGCGAGCTGAAGATCGTCAACAACACCGTGCCCGAGGCGCTGGCGCGGCTGGGCTACACCGAGGACGAGCGGCGGCAGGTCCTGGCCTGGCTCGAGGAGCGCGAGACCATCGAAGGCGCGCCGGGCCTGCAGGCCGAGCATCTGCCGGTGTTCGACTGCGCCTTCAAGCCGCGCAACGGTCAACGCAGCATCTCGCACATGGGGCACGTGCGCATGATGGCGGCCTGCCAGCCGTTCCTGTCCGGCGCCATCTCCAAGACGGTCAACATGCCGCACGAGGCGACCGTGGACGAGATCGCCCAGACCTACCTGGAGGCGTGGAAGCTGGGCCTGAAGGCGATCGCCATCTACCGCGACGGCTCCAAGCGGATCCAGCCGCTCAGCACTGGCGAGAAGGACAAGACCGCGCGGCGTCTGGCGCCGCCGGCCCCGCAGCGCGTGCGGCTGCCGGACGAGCGCCAGGCCATCACGCACAAGTTCTCGATCGCGGGACACGAAGGGTACCTGATCGTCGGCCTCTACCCCAACGGCCGCCCCGGCGAGATGTTCATCGCCATGGCCAAGGAAGGGTCGGTGGTGTCGGGCCTGATGGACAGCTTCGCCACCGCCGTGTCGATCATGCTGCAGTACGGCGTGC
>CAYWTR010000031.1:0-31857 GCA_964461255.1 uncultured Fibrobacteraceae bacterium
GCTTGGGTTGGTGGGACGCCGTGACGCTGCCCAGCGGGATCTGCGGCTCCGACCCTTCGTCGCAGACCACCAGCACGCTGTCCCGCGGCACGCTCACCGTGCGGACAAAACCGCTGGGCCAGGTGATCTCGGCCTGGACAGGCCCGGTTGCCTGGCCGAGTTCGCAGTAGAGGGTCAGATCGCGCTGCCCGCCGCGCCCGCTGCCGCCGTCGACTTCCTGGATCTCCTGAAAACTTTCGGCCGTGAAATGGACGCGCGCGCCGGTGCTCGCCGCGTTGTTGGCGTAACCGACGAGCCGCAAGCCGACCCAGGCACTGGGCCCAGGCCCTGTGATCGGAACCCCCTTCAGGTACACCGGCTTTCGGCTGTTCATCCGCTCCCGGCCCAGGTACAGGTCCGCGAACGTGTCCCCGTCGAAGTCGGCAACCGCGGCCCCGTCCGTCCGGCCGGCGAAGACATCCAGACCGGCCGCCCCGGTCACGTCCCGCAGCAGCCAGCCGCTCGCCGCCGGCACGTTGGCATAGAGCCGTGGCGAGGCCGTCGTCGTCTCGGACAGCAGCAGCAAATCCCGCCGCCCGTCGCGGTCGGCGTCCAGCGACCGCACCCCCGTCGCCGGACCGCCGATGTCCAGCGTCACTGCGGGCGCACCGAAGTACCCTTGACCGTCGTTCTGGAAGACCCAACCGCCGCTGCTCTTGTTCGCCACCGCCAGATCGAGCCGCACATCCCGGTTCACGTCAACCCACTCCACGGCCGTGCAGCGGTCCAGGCTGCCTGCCTGGAACCGCGTCCCCGCTTCCTCGCTGAACGTTCCGTCGCCCTGGTTGATGTAGAAACGGCTGCACGGCCACGTCCCGCAGTCGCGCAGGTCGCCCACGAACAGATCCATGTCGCCGTCCTTCTCGACATCGGCCCAGGCGGCGGTCACGGACGCCGTGGCATGGGATCCCGGCAGCGCGACCTCGGTGAAGAAACGAACGCCGGAACCGAGGGGATCGACATCGTTGCGCAGCAGCCGGTCCGGCAGCGGTTGGATCTGCTCGGGCGTGGCCTGCCCGTCCGCGCGGGCGACGAACAGGTCGACGTCGCCGTCCCGGTCGTAGTCGGCCCAGGCGCCGGCCCACGAACAGTCGGCCAATGGCGTGCCGCCGCCCAGGCCGGTGGCCGCCGACATGTCGTGCAGCTTCCCGTCGGTCGTGCGATAGGCGTAGAGCCTGGGCTGCGTCGCGTGGGCGATGAAGATGTCCCGCCAACCGTCGTTGTTGTAGTCGGACACGGCGATGCCGCGGGAGCCGGGAGGCGGGGCCTCGCCAAGCGCGAATGCGAGAGATGTCCAGTCATGGAAATACGGAACGCCGTTGGTCACGTCGTTGTAGCCGAGAATCGTCCCCGACGCATCCTGTTTCGTGATCAAGACTTCCAACTTCTTGTCCCGGTTGTAGTCCAGCGTGACGACGCTGTACGGGGTGCCCGGGTTCTCGATGCCGGGGCCGGCGTTGTCCGACCTGTCGACGTACTGGACCGGCCAGATCGTGAACGCGGCGTCGCTCTCGTCGTCGCCGGTGTGCGACGAGTGCGTGTTGTGGAAGATGAGCCTGATCTTGCCGTTGTTGGTGACGTGCTGTGGGCCGGGGGTCCATTGGCAGTGGCCGTCGTTCGCCTCGTTCTGGGCGATCTGGCTCCAACTCGCGCCGCCGTCGGCCGAGAACTCGATGTCCACCCGGTCGATGTCGAGCGTCGCGTCGACGGACCAGGTGATGGGCGCGACCTGGTTGACCGTGAAAGCCTCACCGCCGTTGGGGCTGATCACGTCCTGGTAGGGAGCGAGGAGAATATCGACGACCAAGTGATCGCCGCGGTCCTCCTTAACACGGATCATAATGGAGTTCTCGATATTCTGGGGAGCATAGCGACCGAAATTCCAAAAGTACTCCGTCTCCGCCCACTCATAGCCGTACGTATTTGGGTTCGTCCTGAAGGAGAATTCGCCAGGGTACGGAGCACCTTCAATGAGAGATATGAAATCGAGCTGGGATCCGGCGTATTGCCGGTGCTCCGCGCTATTACGCATAATGCAGTTCGCCTGCCTGTCCAGCCAAGCGTCCAGGTTGTCCAAGCCCAGCTGCGGGTCTGGCTGAAGCCAGCAGTCCGGGTCGCCGAAGGAACCGGCATCGTAATAAAGTCCCCATGCGCTCTCCAGATCCATCCACAGTCTGAAAACGTCATCATTGCCCTCGACCGTTTGATCAACATGGTGCCAGATCGCCAGCCCCCTGCTCTTGTACATGGGCGTCTGGTCAAACGCAGGTAGGGCGTCCTCATTCGTCTGAGCATGGAAGGCGATGGTGAACACCTGCGAAAAATGCATTATAATGGGCGGGTCCAAAGGGAGGACAAACCCCCTTTCCGCGAATGGAATACGAAACAGGCTGCCGCCCTGGCGTATGTCGAATATGGCAACGTCCCTGAGATTCTCTGCCACCGTGACGTACTGCTGATCGGGTATCCAACCGAGTTGGTGCAGATGATCTTCGTGAAACGGCTGGAAAGGTCGACCTCCCAGAAGGTGCGTTCGCATAAGGGAATAGGGTCCAAAGTAACACGATGAGCCAGCCGAGCTTTGATCGCAAGCGGGCGGGGCCGGCCCGCTATCAAAGTGGTGGCCAAGACCCAACTGGTGACCGTACTCGTGTGCGAGGATCGTCGCCAACTCCCATTTGTAGTCGCCGAAGTTCCAGACATTATTGATGATTCCCCTGGGCTGACATTGGTCAGCATCGCATGATTCCGAGGGACAGTCAGACGCAAAGGCGACGTCATCAAGGACCGAGAATGCCGCTTTTCTTACTTGGAGCCCGCCCAAACCGCCAACGTCAGGGGCGATCGGGTTGCCCCCGTTCCCCACCGCGTAGATGAAAGCGATGAAATCGGCGCCTTGGAATGGACTTGGCAGGCCGGAGTACGCCGTCTCAATCTGGGTGAGGATCTCAGCCTGAAGTTCTGCACAATGTTGGTATGTACTCGCGCATGTCGACCAGCAGTCCTGGTACAGTGGATTGGCGAGAACCTCACTTGCGTTACCGTAAAATGCGCTGTTGCGGCTCGCTGTCCAAAGATATTGGTGGTTGGTATCATCCGGCTGGTAGACCACCTCGAACAGCACGTTATGGGTGCCCCGCGACTGGCGCGTCAGAAAGACTTCGAAATCAGCCCAGAGATGCGTTCGCATCGCGTCGTTCATCCTCAAGTCCGTGTTGTGAGGAAAATTGACGAATACCGTTTTCCAAATCACCATCTCCTGTTTCGCTTTCTGCAGCAGGTAACTTCCATTGCTCACGAGTGAGTCGGGCCAGGGACAGTAAAGTTCCGATGGCGAGCATGCCGCGGGCTGACCCACGAGAAGTACGAAGTGCCCGAGCGCCCACAGCATCAGTCCGGGGAAAGATCCGACTGTCGCTGTTCGCACCATATTAATCCGCCTCCTTGTGCACACTACGGACTGATAAATAGCCACTTTCAAAGTGGCACAACCAAGCAGACTTTGAAGCATGGGCAACTTGAAGCGAGCAAGTGGACTCTCACCCTGATCGGGACAACGAGTACCGGATAGCGTCGACGCACGAGCCGACGATTCTGAGCGGTTGAGTCCGTCAGTATGGTTGGGTGAACGGTGTTTACCTGTGCGTGTGTGTGGGGGGGGGGGACGCTCGACGACGGCGATGCCTCGATAGGCAGATACGCGGCAGCAATGGGCATCGGCTGCGTGCGTGTAGCCGGATCATATTCGTTTCCCCTTGGGCCGACGGCATTGTACATCAGCCATGGCAAAAGTGTCAAGAAGTCGCATGTTGCTTTGCAGATAATGCGAAGCGAGAAGCCGTCGAGGTACGGCGCGTTGCGCTGGCCGGAGCGAGGCTGAAATGCTATTGTGCCTTCTTGGGTCGTAGCGATTGGCATCAAGGATCCTTGTTCAGGGATTTATTGCACACGAGGGTGTTAGGACGATTCATGCCCCATCGCCACCGCACCGAGCTGGACGAGTTGGACGCCCCCTGTTGGCCGGCGAGCGCGCGCTTCGTGTTCGCGCGCGACGCGCGGCTGTTCACGCGGCCGCGAACGGTGATCGCCCGGCTGGAAGCGCGGCGCCGGGTGCTGCCGCTCGCGCCGTCCCAGCTGCTGCATCCGCCGGTGCCGGTCGACGGCGTGGTGCGCCTGGGGCAGTTGCGCGTGTCGGAGTTCCTGCCCGACGGGCGCGAGGTGTGCCGGGCGGTCCTGCAGGCGGGCGCGTGGTTCCGCACGCAGGCGTGGGCGGAGGCCGGCGAAACGGAAGCCGGCGAGGCTGCGACGGGCCCCGAGACGGCCGACCTGGCCGACATCGTGCTGATGGCGATGGCTGAGGCCGAGGTGTGGCTGCTGCCCTCCGGCCTGCTGGCAGAACTGATGTGACGGGCGAAACGTCCAGAAGGAGCGGCGCGACATGAGCCGGCCCAGCGAACACGACCATTCCCGGCCGCGGGTCGTGCTGTGCATCCTCGACGGCGTCGGCTGGCGGCCGGGGATTCAGACCGGCAACGCGCTCGCGCTGGCGCAGCCGCGCTACTACGCCTCGCTGTTCGAGCGCTATCCGCACACGACGCTGAGCTGCTCGGGCCGCGACGTCGGGCTGCCCGACGGGCAGATGGGCAACAGCGAGGTCGGCCACCTGACCATCGGCGCCGGCCGCGTCATCGACCAGGAGCTCAACCGCGTCTCGCGCAGCCTCGAATCGGGGGAGTTCGGCCGGCTGCCGTCCTGGACGGATTTCACGGCCAGGGTGCGCGCCGCGGGAGGGCGCCTGCACCTGCTGGGCCTGGTCTCGCCGGGCGGCGTGCACTCGCACACCGACCACCTGTACGGCATCGTCGCGGCGGCGCGCGAAGCGGGCCTGACCGATATCTTCATCCATGCCTTCCTGGACGGACGCGACACCGACCCCCACGGCGGCCTGCAGTACGTCCGCGAGCTGCAGCGCAGGCTGGCGGCGCTGGGGGTAGGCCACGTCGCGACCGTGATGGGGCGCTACTACGCGATGGATCGCGACCAGCGTTGGGACCGGGTGGAGAAGGCTTGGCGGGCCATGGTGGATGGCGAGGGCGGCGCCGCCGCGGACGCCGCCGCGGCCATCGAGGCCTCCTACGCCGCGGGGGTGACCGACGAGTTCATGCTGCCGGTCGTGCTGCGCGGGGCCGATGGCGCCCCGCTCGCCACGGTGCAGGACGGGGACGGCGTCTTCTTCTGGAACTTCCGCGCCGATCGCGCCCGCGAGCTGACCTGGGCCTTCAACCGCGACGACTTCGCCGGCTTCGCGCGGCCGCGCCGCCCTCGCGTCGCCTACCTCTGCCTGACCGTCTACGAC
Organism: uncultured Fibrobacteraceae bacterium; assembly: GCA_964461255.1. Taxonomy (GTDB): domain Bacteria; phylum Krumholzibacteriota; class Krumholzibacteriia; order LZORAL124-64-63; family LZORAL124-64-63; genus CAYWTR01. The sequence continues at coordinate 5,396 of CAYWTR010000031.1, forward strand.
GAGTCCATGATGCTGCCGGTGCTGTTCGAGCAACGCCTGCCCGACAACATCCTGGCCGAGGTCTTCGCGCGCCACGGCGTGCGCAATCTGCGCGTCGCCGAGACGGAGAAGTACGCGCACGTCACCTACTTCTTCAACGGCGGGCGCGAGGAGCCCTACCCGGGCGAGGAGCGTATCCTGATCCCCTCGCCGAAGGTCGCCACCTACGACCTGCAGCCGGAGATGAGCGCGCCCGAGGTGGCGCGCACGGTGGGCGAGCAGGCCGCTGCGGGACGGCACGACGTCATCATCGTCAACTTCGCCAACGGCGACATGGTGGGGCACACTGGCGTGCTCGACGCCGCCGTCCGGGCCTGTCGGACGCTGGACGGCCTGCTGGCGGAGATGATCCCGCCCATCATCGCGCGCGGGGGCGTCGTCCTGGTCACGGCCGACCATGGCAACTGCGAGGAGATGCTGGCGCCCGACGGCCGGGTGCTGACCAACCATTCGCTCAACGAAGTGCCGTTCGTGGCGGTCGCTCGCGGACTGGAGGGGCGCGGCGACGCCATCGCCCCCGGACCGTTCGCCCTGGCCGACATCGCTCCGACCATTCTGGCCCTTCTGGAGCTGCCGCCGCCGGCCGAGATGACCGGGCGCTCCATCCTGCGCCTGCCCTGAGGGGGCGCGGCCGGGCCCCGGCCGGGTCGTCGCCCGCCTTCGCCTTTCATGGACAGCGCCGCCCGCGCGTGCTATACTGACCCCGCCAAGAACCTCCAGGGTCATGCGGCTTGAACATCAACGGGAGGTGGCTCCGGCGGCACGGTAAGTCCGCTGAAAGCAGAAACTTACCACTGAAGACATCCTGATCTCATTTGGGTAGTTCGCAGGCGCACGCGCGGCCCTCCACTCTTCGGCGAATGCCGTACTTGACAGCGATATGAGAGTCGCTGCGCACCCGCTCCCCAAGCTCATGAAGGAGTTCGTCAGCATGAAAAAGCTCCTGTTTGGCACGTGCGCCTACGCGTGCCTGTTCGCTCTGGTGGGGGTGGCCTCGGCCCAGCTCACCTCCATCGACGCCATCCAGTACTACGATCCGGTTACCGGCGCTCCCCAGAGCCCGTTCGCCGGGCAGACGGTGACCGTCGAGGGCGTCATCTACGTCGTCAAGGGCACCTACAACAGCGGCACCCACTACATCCAGGGCTCCGACGGCGGCATCGCCTTCTTCAACTCCGCCGCGCCGCCGCTGACCTACGGCGATCGCGTGCAGGTCACCGGCACCGTCAGCACGTTCCAGGGCGAGATCCAGATCAGCCCCGTCACCAACATCACCTACATCGGCAACGAGCCCGAGCCGCAGCCGCAGTTGCTGACCATCGGCCAGCTCATGGGCGACTACGAGAACGTGGGCAGCCTCATCGCGTGCATCGGCACCGTGCGCAACAAGGCCAGCGGCAGCTTCACGCTCTATGACGGGGCCGACACGGTCTTCGTCTACATCGACAGCGACACCGGCATCAACCTGGGCGCCGTCGACAACGGCGACCAGTACAAGGTGATCGGCCCGGCCGTGAACTTCCAGACACTGATCGAGCTCAAGCCGCGCCGCCAGTCCGACCTCATCGAGAACCCGCTGGGCGACACCGCGCCGATCATCGAGAACGTCAACTGCGTCAGCTGGGTGCCGCTGAGCAGCCAGGCCATCCAGGTGACGGCCACGATCACCGACGACAACTCCGTCTCCGCAGCCCAGCTGTACTATCGCGACAGCACGGGAGACGGCCTGGGCGCCTTCTCTGCGGTCGCGATGGTGAACATCGGCGGCACCACCTACCGCGGAACGATCCCGGCGCCGCATCCGCAGCGGCAGGTCGATTTCTACTGCTCGGCCACGGACGATATCGGCCAGACGACGACCAACCCCGGCAACGCGCCGACCGGTTTCTACTCGGTCGCGATCGGCTTCACGCCGATCTACGACGTGCAGTACGTGCATCCTGACAGCGCCAGCCAGGCCTCGCCGCTGGTGGGCAAGGTGGTCAACATCCGCGGCGTCGTCAGCGCCGGCACCGGCCAGGTGGGCGCGCCCAGCCGCTTCGTGATGCAGGACCGCAACGGCGGGCCGTTCAGCGGCATGTTCATCTTCGAGGGCTCCGGCTCCTACGAGGCGGTGCTGCCGGGCGACTTCGTCCACGTGGGAGGCTACGTCAACGAGTACTTCGGCCTGACGCAGATCCTGCCGCACAACGGCAGCGCGGTCTACCTGGTGACGTTCGGCGACGGCCTGCCGCCGGCGCCTTCCTACGTCACCACGCGCGTGCTGGCCGACAACTTCCTGACCGACGGCAACGGGCGCCTGGGCGAGGCGTGGGAAAGCGTCTGGGTGCGCACCCGCGCCGCCGAGGTCCTGCACGACCGCGGCTTCGGCGAGTATCTGATCTCCGACACCGGCGCGCGCGCCGATTCGCTGATCATCGACCCGTTCATCGAGCTCACCTACCAGCCGGTGATCGGCGACGTGGTCATCATCGAAGGCTTCATGACGCAGGCGTTCGGCAGCCACCGGCTGGTGCCGGTCGGCGACGAGTACATCGTCTCCGGCCTGACCGCGGTCGAGTCGCCGCTGCCCGATGTGCAGGCGGCCGGCGGGTTCGTCGCCATCGCGCCCAACCCGTTCAATCCGCGCACGCAGATCGAGTTCGCGCTGACCCGTCCGAACCTGGTGCAGCTGAACATCTACAACCTGCGCGGCGAGCTCGTGCGCTCGCTCGTCAACGGCCGCCTCGAGACCGGCGTGCACCCGGTCGTCTGGGACGGCACCGACGATCTGGGGCGGCGCGCTCCCAGCGGCGCGTACTTCGCCCGGCTGCGCATCGGACTGGAGGAGCTGCAGGTCCGCAAGCTGAGCCTGGTCCAGTAGGGCCGGGCCGTCTGCGGTCTGGCGCCGCCAGACCGCCAAGCGCCAGGAACCCCGGCGGGCAGCCGCCGGGGTTCCCTTTTCCCGACCTGCGCCGGGACAATACGGCGATGCGGTTCGCAGTTGCATTTCTATTAAGATTGGATATCATAAAAGGTCGGTCCCCGCCGCCGCGTGCAGGCGGGAGCATTGCAGCCCAGACCGGGTCACCGCGCTCGAGGCAGGTAATCGTGGCAGATGCAAAGCTGATCCAGATCTCACCCAGCGCGCAGCTCGCGCTGGCCGGCTTGGATCTCGAGGAACAGGCGCCCAAGAACGCCATCCGCGTTTACTTTCAGGGATTCGGCTGAGGCGGACCATCCCTCGGGATGGCTCTGGACGAGCCGAAACAAGCGGATCAGGTGCAAGAGGCGGGAGCCGTCAAGTTCGTGCTGGCCCCGGATGTGGCGGAGATAGTCCGGCAGTACGGCGGGGTGCAGATCGACTACGTCGACGAGGAGCATCGCCGCGGCTACACGCTGCAGCTGGCCCGTCAGGGCGGCTGCAACTGCTGAAGCGCTGACCGGCCACGCACGACAACGGGAGGGGGCCGGCGAAGGTCTCCTCCCGCTGTGTTCAGGCTCAGGCCAGGACGAGCGCGCCTCGACGGCGGGCCGCGGCCTCCGGCCCGGGCAGGGGCGGTCAAGCGGCGCTAGTCGTCTTCCTCTTCGGCGTCGTCGTAGTCGTAATCCTCGTCCTCGAGTTCCTCGTCGAACTCCTCATCGAATTCCTCGTCCTCGCTGGACTCCAAATCCTCTTCCCATTCGTCGCGGCACTCCTCCGAGCAAAAGAGCAAGCCCTTGAACCGCAAGCCCTTGCCGGTGATGTCGTCGCCGCACCAGGAACACTCGCTCATGGCGAAGGCACCTCCCATGCCTTGTCCCAAGCCTGCGCTGTCGAGGGCCCTACCCATGCCCCCCACACGGCGCAGATGAATACACGGATCTGCCGCGGGCGCAAGTGCCAAAGGCAGGAAAATTCTCCCGCCCGTCCGGCCTTCCGCATGCTTCTACGGCTTGAAAGCCAGAATGTAGGCCACCCACGCGGGGGCCGTGTCTCCCCGCGTTCCCGGCCGGAAGACGCCGCTGGGCTCACCCTTGCGGTCCGTGCCCTCCCAGTAGACCACCGTATCGCCGAATCCCGCCTGACGCAGCAGCTCGCGCGTCTCGGGCAGCGACCACAACCGCCAGTCGTAGTTGAACGCCCTCCGCATCTGGCTGCCGTCGGGAAAACGGTAGTGGATGCTGCAGCGATAGTCGTGCGTGATGGGGTTGAAGCTCACCTGATCCCAGACGTAGACGAATCCGTCGCAGTGCCGCTCTTCCTCCTGGGCGACCTGAGCCTCGGGGCCGCCGTAGATGTCGAGCAGCAGCATCCCCTTGGGGCGCAGCGAGCGATAGGCGTTGCGCAGGTACGCGCGCAATTCGTCGTGCGTCTTGAAACCCCACCACGAGAAATTGGTCGCGGCCAGAATGTCGGCCGCCGGCTCGCGGACGGCGCGCACATCGGCCTGCAGCAGGGTGACGCGGGCCGCCGCCTTGCCCAAAGGCTCCACGTTGTGGCGTCGCCCCCACGCCAGGGTCGGCGCGTGCAGGTCGACTCCCAGCGCCCTGTTGGAGCGCCGCTTGGCGACCCAGCGGCTGCTCAGGTAGGCGGTGCCGCAGAAGTCCTCGCGCAGCAGCTCCGCCGGCCGGCCGAAGCGCTTGCGGAAGACCCGGTCCATGAAATCGACCTCGAGATCGGGATTCTGCACCGAGCGCTCGTACAACCAGTGCTTGTCGGCCGTGGTGGCGCTCAGCTTGGAAGTCTGGCGGTGGGGCGGCAAGGACGATGCACCTCGGTTCGTGGCGAAAGGCCGGCGCGGGCGCGCCCCGCCGCGGCGTTCAAGGGCGATGGCCGGCGCGCCATGATTTCAGCGGGCGGGATTATTTTCCACGCGCGCCGGCCTGTCAACCCCCCGCCGGCCCCCCCCGCCGGACGCCTCTATCCCCAGCCGGCGCATGGTCGTGCGGGCGGCCGCGGTGATCGCTCGACCATATCGCGGAAACTTCGCTCGACATATCAACCATGGTGTTTCATAATCGCCCATGCTGCCATCAGCCCGGTGCCACGATCCCCCCACCCGGAGGTCCGCCCCATGTTGACGGATAATGGAGATGTGAGCGCCCCGCAGGCCCGGAGCAGCAGAGCCATGCCGGTCGGCGCGATCTGGCTGGCGCTGGCGGCCGTCGCTCTGGGAGCCGGCGACGTGCCCGGGGCGGCGGCCCAGGATTGTGTCGAGTGCCACTCGCGGACCACGCCGGGGGCCGTGGCCGATTGGCGCCTGAGCAAGCACGCGGCCGCCGGCGTCGACTGCGAGGCGTGCCATGGCGGCGCGCACCGATCCGCCGCCGACGTGGCCAGGGTCGAACTGCCGACCGCGGCGACCTGCGGAGCCTGCCACGAGCAACAGACCGAGCAGTTCGCGCGCGGCAAGCACGCGCTCGCCTGGGCGGCGATGCAGGCCATGCCCACCACGCACGCGCTGCCCTTGGCCATGCGCGAGGGGATGAAGGGGTGCGGCGGCTGCCACAAGCTCGGTTTGAAGAGCGACGAGGAGATCGCCGCACTGCGCGCGATGGGCTCCGTCCACGGCCACGCCTCGTGCGATGCCTGCCACACTCGGCACGTCTTCTCGATCCAGGAAGCCAGTCAGCCGCAGGCCTGTCAGACCTGCCACATGGGCTTCGACCATCCGCAGTGGGAGATGTACTCGTCGTCCAAGCACGGGGTGCGATATCTCCTGAAGCAGAACGGCACGCTGCCGGAGTCCGCCGCGGCTCCGACCTGCCAGACCTGCCACATGCCCGGAGGCGACCACGAGGTGCGGACCGCCTGGGGCTTTCTCGCCGTGCGGCTGCCGCTGCCGGAAGATCCGCAATGGCAGGCGGATCAGATCACGATCCTGCAGGCGCTCGGCGTGCTCGATCCCGCGGGCCAGCCCACCGCGCGGCTCGACGTGGTCAAGGCTGCGGACGTCGCCCGCCTGACCCAGGAGGCGTTCGACGCCGAGCGCCGGAAGATGGTTAAGGTGTGCGGGCAATGCCACTCCTCCCAGTTCGCGCAAGGCGAGCTGGCCAAGGGCGACGACATGATCCGCGAAGCAGACCATCTGCTGGCGGCCGCCATCCGCGACGTGGCGGCGCTCTATGACGACGGCGTGCTCGCCCTGCCGGCCGGATATGCGCACCCGTTCCCCGACCTGCTGACCTTCCACGACGCGCCCACCGTGATCGAGCAGAAGCTGTTCGTGATGCATCTGAAGCACAGGATGCGCGCCTTCCAGGGCACCTTCCACGCTAACCCCGACTATGCGCTCTGGTACGGCTGGAGCGAGATGCGGCGCGACCTGCAGGAAATCAGGGAAGAGGCGCAACGCCTGCGCCGCGAGCATGGGGCGCACGCCGAGGCTGGAGGGGCGCGGCGCTGACCGGCCCGCGCCGCACGGCCGCGGGAACGGCGGCGCCGGCCTGCTCGCGCCGGGCCGGCGCCGCTCCTCTGGGCGCGGGGCGGCTCCGCAAGAGCCGCGCTTGGTTCATCTGCCCAACCAGGCCCAGTGTCCCGGGACCCAGTAGGACCGCTTGCCCTTGATCTTGACCTTGTGCGCGGGCACCCAGACGTAGTGGCCGCGGGGCGCGGGGCCGTAGCATTCCGAGATCAGCGGCGGCGCAGGGCGCGCCGTCACCACCATGCGCCCCGCGGGGCCGCCGCGCACGGCCCGCACCGGCCGGGGCGCGCCCGCCACCAGGATCCGAGGGGCAGGCGCGAACACGGTCGCGCACGCCTGTCCGGATGTGGCGACGACGGTGACCGGGCCGAGATCGGCGCGGACCAGAAGTTCGGCGCGGGTCGCGGCCGGCGTCGAGGCGATCAGCACGGCAGCCAGCAAGGCAGCCAGGGTCACGCAGAGGACTGCGCTTGCGGGATTCCCGCCGCGGCCGAGCAGCGGCCGGGCGGCGGCGTTCGTCAGTGTCTTCATGGCCGTCTCCTTTCTCCCACGTCAGCTCCACACGATCTCCAGGGCGATGGGCCGCGGGGCGCGGCCGCGTTCGCCGCGGCCAGCTGCAAGCAGGGAGCCAGGGTGGACGCAGCAGGCGCAGGCTTACATAAAATGTTTGAAAACATAGGATTGAGAAGAGATTGGTTGACGGAGTCGTGTACCTGGGCAGCCTGCGGGCGGCCGCCGCGGGACGGTGTGGACTCCTGCGGCGACAGCATGTCACGCGAGGCGGACAGCCAGGCGGCCGGCGCGTGCGCCGCGCCATTGGTCTCTGCCATCCCCGATTGGCGCGCCCCGCCGTTCCCTGCTAGCATGGCGCGCGCCGGCGCGTCGGCACCCCCTTGTCCCGCGCGGCCCTGTTTCGTGTGGATAATCGCCTGTGAAGAATCCGGAAGGAGTTGGTGAGGCATGCTCAGGCATCAATGCGCCGGCAGAATCGCTCTGCGTCGGCATCCGGCGCTGCTGGCGTTTCTGCTGGGGGCGGCCGTCGTGCCGCTGGGGCTGACGGGCTGCCAGAAGGCCCTGAACCAGGACGCGGCGGCCGGCGCAGCGCGGGACGGCGGCGACAAGGTCGAGATCTTGAGCGGCTCCGTGGACAAGGCACGCCTGGCGGCGGCGGCCGCGCTCACGCGGCTGGACGGCCAGCCGGTCGCGCTGGCCGGCGTGACCTTCCGCCCGCCGTCGATCTGGCAGGACCTCGGTCCCAGCGGCATGCGGCAGGCCAATTACGCCTTCGGCCCCGCCGCGGGCGATGCCGAGCGCGCCGCCTGCGCGGTGTTCTATTTCGGCCCCGGCGGAGGCGGCGACGTGCGCGCCAACATCGACCGCTGGCTCGGGCAGATGTCCTCGCCCGAGGGGGGCAGCGTCGCGGACCAGTCCCGGGAGAGCCAGCTCAGGATCGACGGCCTGGCGATTCATGTCGTCGAGGTATCGGGAACGTACAACGCCGGCATGGGAGGGGGCATGACCACCGCCGGGCCTCAGGCCGGCTATCACATGCTGGCGGCGGTGTTGGAGGCGCCGCAGGGCAATCTCTTCTTCAAGCTGACCGGTCCGGAAGCAACGGCGCGGGAGATGGGGGAGGCCCTGCTGGCGTTGCTGCAGGGGGTGCGCCGTAGCGGTTGAACTGCCTTCCCGCCGGCTTGGAGCGGTCGGATGGGCCGGGCCGGCGACCGTGGCCCCCTGCGGTAGCGGAGTCATCTCCCTGGCGTGGATCGTCGCGCGCCATGACGCTCCGTGCGCCAGCAACATGATGGGAAGGTGCTCCAGGGTTACGGCTCGCCCGAGGCACGTGGCATGCAATGCCAGCCGGAGCGGCGGCGGGGGGGGGGGGGCGCGCCGGCGACGCGGCACTACTTCTTGGCGGCGCGAGGCGCCAGCAACGTTTCCGCCGCCTCCATCAGAGTTTCCGACAGCGTCGGATGGGCGTGGATGGTCAGGCGCAAGTCGGACGCCACAGCGGCCATCTCGACGGCCAGGGCCGCCTCGGCGATCAGTTCGCCCGCCCCGGGGCCGGCGATGCCGACGCCGAGCAGGCGCTCGGTCTCTGGGTCGATGATCACCTTGGTCAAGCCCTCGGCTCGGCCCAGCGTCGCCGCCCGGCCGGAAGCGCCCCACGGCAGCTTCGCCGTCCGCACTGCGCGCTTGGCGGCGCGGGCCTCGGTTTCGGTCAGGCCGCACCAGGCGATTTCGGGATCGGTGAAGACGACCGCGGGGATCGCGCGCGGCTCCCAGGCGACCTTGCGACCGGCGATCGCCTCGACCGCGACGCGCCCCTCGTGGGTCGCCTTGTGCGCGAGCATCGGCTCGCCGGCGACATCCCCGATGGCGAAGATGCCGGGCTCGGCGGTGCGCCGCTGCGCGTCGACCATGATGAATCCGCGCGCGGAAAGCTCCGCGCGCGTGTTCTCCAGGCCCAGATCCCGGGAGTTCGGCTGGCGGCCGACCGCGACCAGAACCTGCTGGAACACCCTGACCTGCTCGGCGCCGTCCTGGCCGCGCAGGACAGCCTTGACACCGCTCTTCTGCGGCCGCAGGGCCGCGACCGTCGTGCGCAGCAGTATTGCTTCCAGCAGCTTGTCCAGCCGGCGCGTGAGCACCGACACCAGATCGCGGTCGACGCCCGGGAGCAGGCCGGCGGTCATCTCGACCACTGTGACCTTGCTGCCGAGCGCCGCGTAGACGCTGCCGAGTTCGAGCCCGATGTAGCCGCCCCCGATCACGAGCAGGCTCTTGGGAATGGAGGGCAACGCCAGGGCGCCGGTGGAATCGAAAACATGGGGCGACTCGACCGTCAGGCTGGACGGCACGATGGGGCGCGAGCCGGTGGCCACGATGGCGTGTTCGAAGCGGAGCGACGTCACGGCGCCGTCGGGGCCGCGCACCTCGAGAGAGCCGGCGTCGCGGAACCGCGCCCGGCCGCGCAAGCGGCGGATTCCGCGGCGGGCGATCTGCTGGGCCAGGCTGTCGGTCAACTTGGCGACGACCTCGTCCTTCCAGGCGCGCATGCGGTCGAGATCCAGGCGCGGGGGCGCATAATCGATGCCCCAGGCGGATGCTTCGCGCGCCGTCGTCAGCACGTGCGCCAGGTGCAGCAAGGCCTTCGACGGGATGCAGCCGCGCAGCAGGCAGACTCCGCCCGGCGCGGTCTCGGGGTCGATCAGCGTCGTTTGCACGCCGAGGTCGGCAGCCAGAAAGGCGGCCGGGTAACCTCCCGGGCCGGCGCCGATGACGGCGAGTTGAGTCGTCTCCTCGGTCACGGACATCCTCCTGCCCTTGGCTTGCCGCAAGGTCCGCCCCGCGGCACGGCGGCGGGCTAGCTGTCCAGCACCAGCACCAGCGGCTGCTGCAAGGCTTCGGCGATCCAGCGCAGAAAGCGCGCGCCGTCGGCTCCGTCGATCACGCGGTGGTCGTACGTCAGCGACAAGGGCAGCATCAACCGCGGCGCGAACTGTCCGTCGCGCCAGACGGGTTCGGTGGCGGCGCGCGCGACCCCCAGGATCGCCACCTGCGGCGGGTAGACGATGGGGGTGAAGCCGGTGCCGCCGATGCCGCCCAGGTTGCTGATCGTGAAACAGCCCCCCTCAAGATCGGCGGGAGGGATCTTGCGGCTGCGTGCCAGCTCGGCCGACCGGGTCAGCTCGACGCTCAGCTCCAGCAGGTTCTTGCGGTCGACGTCGCGTATCACCGGCACCAGCAGTCCGTGCGGCGTGTCCACCGCCACGCCGATGTGCACGTACTGCTTGAGAACCAGCTCCGCCCGCGTGGCGTCCAGGCTGGCGTTGACGCGCGGGAACTGGCGCAGCGCGGCGGCCGCGACCTTGAGCAGGATGGCGGTGGTTGTCAGCTTGCCGCCCGCCGCCTCGGCGCGCGCGGCGTGGCGGCGCCGGAAATCTTCCAGTTCGGTGACGTCTGCCCTGTCGTGTTGAGTCACCTGGGGGATGGTCGCCCAGGCGTAGCCGAGCGCATCGGCGGTTACCTGGCGCACGCGCGACAGCGGCTCGCGCGTCACCGGACCCCAGCGCGACGGATCGATCAGGGGCCGCGGCGCCCGGCCGGCGCCGGTCACGGCCGCGCCCGCGCCCGCGGTCGCGCCGCCGCCGCCGGTCGCCAGCAGCGCCTTGGCGTGCGCCTTGACGTCTTCTTCCCGGATGCGTCCGCCCGGCCCGCCGCCGCGCACCTGGTCGATGTCGACGCCGATCTCGCGCGCGAGCCTCCGCACCGACGGCGAAGCCGGCGCCACCTCGCGCAGCGGCGCCGGCTCGGCCTCGCTTGCCGCAGCCCGCGGTGCTGTCGCCGGCGGAGGTGCCGCCGCCGGCGGCGCCTCCGTTGACGGCGATGGTTCTGCTGCCGGCGGTGATGCCGTTGCGGGCGGCGGTTCTGCCGCCTGCGGCGCCGGCGGCTTCTGCTCCGGCGCGGCGGCGGGCGCCGACGAGGGCGGCGCGTCGCCGCCCGCGGCCTCGATCTGCGCAATCACCTCGCCGATGGCTACGGTCTGGCCGGAGGCCACGGTCAGCCTGGCCACGACGCCCGCGACGGGCGAGGGGATCTCGACCACCGCCTTGTCCGTTTCCAACTCCAACAGCGGTTGGTCGACTTCGACCCGTTCGCCGGCGGCGACGAGCAGCGTCACCACCTTGCCGCTCTTGACGGTCTCGGAGACTTCGGGAACGCGCACCTCGGTGATCATGGCATCCTTTCGTCCGCGCGCCGTCAGGCGGTCAGCGGGTCGGGCTTGGCCGTATCGAGGCTCAGGTCGGCCAGAGCCTGTTTGACCAGCCCCGCCGGCACGCGCTCCTCGAGCGCCAGGCCGCGCAGCGCCGCCAGGGCGATGTAGCGCGCGTCGACCTCGAAGAAATCGCGCAAGGCGGCGCGCGTGTCGCTGCGGCCGAAGCCGTCGGTGCCCAGCGTCGACAGCCGGCCCGGGATCCAGCGCGAGAGCGCCTCGGGCAACACGCGCAGGTAGTCCGAGGCGGCCACGAACACTCCCTCGCTCCCCTTGAGGGCAGTCGCCAGATAGGGCTGGCGCGGCTTGCGGCCGGGGTTGAGCAGGTTCCAGCGCTCGGTCGCGGCCGCGTCGCGGTAAAGCTCCTTGTAGCTGGTGACGCTCCAGACGTCGGCCGCCACGTCGTAGCGCTCGGCCAGCAGGCGCTGGGCCTTGACCGCCTCGTTCAGGATGGCGCCGCTGCCCAGCAGATGGGCGCGGCGCTGCGGGTTGCCGCCCGGCGCGGCGTGCAGGCGGTAGATGCCGCGCAGAATGCCCTCTTCGGCTCCCGCCGGCATGGGGGGCATCTTGTACGCCTCGTTCATCACGGTCAGGTAGTAGAGCAGGTTCTCCTGACGCACGTGCATGCGCTCGATGCCGTCGCGGATGATCACCGCCAGCTCGTAGGCGTAGGCGGGGTCGTAGGCGCGCAGGTTCGGCAGAGGCAAGGCCAGCACGTGGCTGTGTCCGTCCTGGTGCTGCAGGCCCTCGCCGGCCAGGGTCGTGCGTCCGGCCGTGCCGCCGAGCAGGAATCCCTTGGCCTGCATGTCGCCGGCCGCCCAGATCAGGTCGCCGATGCGCTGGAAGCCGAACATCGAGTAGTAGATGAAGAAGGGGATGGTGTTGATCCCGTGGGTGGCGTGGGCCGTGCCGGCGGCGATGAACGACGACATCGCGCCGGCCTCGTTGATGCCTTCCTCGAGAATGGCGCCGGTGCGCGCCTCCTTGTAGTAGAGCAGGCTCTCCTTGTCGACCGGATCGTAGAGTTGCCCCACGTGCGAATAGATGCCGACCTGGCGGAAGAGCGACTCCATGCCGAAGGTGCGGGCCTCGTCGGGGACGATGGGCACCACCAGCCGGCCCATCTCCTTGTCGCGCAGCAGCTTGCCCAGCAGATGGACGAACACCATGGTGGTCGACACCTCGCGCTCGTCCATGCCCTTGAGGTACTCCTCGAACAGCGCTGCGGGCGGCGAGGACAACGGCGGCGCCGCCACCACGCGCCGCGGCACGTAACCGCCCAGAGCCTGCCGCCGCTCGTGCAGGTACACCATCTCCGGGCTGTCGGCGGGCGGCTTGTAGAACGGCGCCTCGGCCACCTCCTCGTCGGAGATGGGGATGCCGAAGCGGCTGCGGAATTCGCGCAGTTCCTGCTCGTTCAGCTTCTTCTGCTGATGGGTGATGTTGCGGCCCTCGCCGGCCTCGCCTAGGCCGTAGCCCTTGATGGTCTGCGCCAGGATCACCGTCGGCTGGCCGGCGTGCTCCACGGCGGCCTTGTAGGCGGCGTAGACCTTCTCGGGATCGTGGCCGCCGCGTCGCATCTTGCGCACCTGCTCGTCCGACAGGTTCTTCACCAGGTCGAGCAAGCGGGGGTGGCGGCCGAAGAAGTCCCGGCGGATGTACTCGCCGGTCGACACCGTGTAGCGCTGCGATTCGCCGTCGACCAGGTCCTCCATGCGTTTGACCAGCAGGCCGTCCTCGTCCTGCGCCAGCAGCGGGTCCCAGTCGTCGCCCCAGATCACCTTGATGACGTTCCAGCCGGCGCCGCGGAAGGCCGCTTCCAGCTCCTGGATGATCTTGCCGTTGCCGCGCACCGGCCCGTCGAGCCGCTGCAGGTTGCAGTTGATGACGAAGATCAGGTTGTCCAGCTTCTCGCGCGCCGCCAGGGTGATGGCCCCGAGCGATTCCGGCTCGTCCATCTCGCCGTCGCCCAGGAACGCCCACACCTTGCGCGCCGCCGTCTGCTTCAGCCCCCGGTCCTCGAGGTAGCGGTTGAAGCGAGCCTGGTAGATCGCCATCAGGGGCGACAGACCCATCGACACCGTGGGGAACTCCCAGAAGTCCGGCATCAACCAGGGATGGGGGTACGAGGCCAGCCCGCCCTCGGGCTTCAGCTCGCGCCGGAAGTTCTCCAGGTCGCGCTCGCTCAGGCGCCCCTCCAGGAAGGCGCGGGCGTAGATGCCGGGCGAGGCGTGGCCCTGGAAGTAGATGATGTCGCCGCCGCTGGGATGATCCTTGCCGCGGAAGAAGTGGTTGAAGCCGACCTCGAGCAGCGTCGCGGCCGAGGCGTAGGTGGAGATGTGCCCGCCGATGCCGCTTTCCTTCAGGTTGGCCCGCACCACCATGGCCATCGCGTTCCAGCGGATGATGCTCTTGATGCGGCGCTCGATTTCGCGGCTGCCGGGAAACGGCGGCTGCTGCTCGACCGGGATCGTGTTGACGTAAGGCGTGTTGGCCGTGAAGGGGATGGACACGCCGCGCCGCTGCGCGCGCAGCTGCAGCTTGCGCAGCAGCTCGCGCACCCGGTCCGCGCCCTGGCTCTGCAGGACGTAGTCGAGCGCGTCCATCCACTCGCGGTTCTCGTTTTCGACCGCCGCCTGGGCGTCATCGGGCTGATCGGGATTCATCGTCGGCATCTCCAGGGGAATGTCGGCCGCGGATGGAGTCGGGCGCGCGCGGCGGCGTGCAGGACCAGCGACACATAAAGGACGGGCCGCGGGGCTGTCAATGGGCGGTGGCGTCTGCGGGTGCGGCGTGGGCGAGCGCCGAACGGCCGCCGGCTGGCGCGGGGCGCCGGTGCGGTTACCGTATGGGATGGCGTGGAGGGGTGGCAGCGTCGCCCGCAACCCGAGGAGTCGATGGCATGAGCTTGGAGAACGACATCCGCCGCCGTGGCGCCGCGGGGCTGACGATCGCGCTTCTGGCGGCGGCGCTGGTGGCGCTGTCCGCGCCGTCGGCCCTGGCCGACTTCACCGTGCGTTTCGTGGGCCCGGAGCTGTGGGGCGCCGACGACGAAGCGCTGGGGCTGGGCGGCGGGGTGGTGGAGGACTTCGAGGATCTGGCGCTGGCGCCCGGCCTGGAAATCGAGATCGCCGACGCCGCGGGGCAGTTCACCGGCGAGGGCTGGACCACCCTGCCCGCCGTCTTCGATCCGGTCAACGGCGATCCGTACGGCGACGCTTTCGCGACCGGGGTGTGGGACGGACAGCACGTGCTGGTCAACACCGCCGGCAACCAGGCGATCGACTATGGTTCGCCCGACTGGCGGCCCATGGCCCTGAGGGTGCCGGGCGGGGCGGCGTGGATCGCGGTGGCCAGCCAGCAGGTGACGGTCAACCACGTGCTGGTGGTGAACGACCAGCCGCTGGGAAGGCTGGCTGCCCTGGGCTTCAACCTCGGCGCCGACCGCAACGGCCTGCTGGTGGTCGCCAGCGACGATCCCGGCCAGCCGGTCTTCAGCGTGCGTTTCGGCGGCGGCGGCGACGCCTTCGTGCTCGACCACGTGGTGTTCGCGCCGGTCGGCCAGGTGGCCGACGGCGCCCGCACCTGGGGCGGGATCAAGGCGCGCTACCGCTGAGGGCGAGCGCCGCGACTTCGCGGCTCAGCCGCCCAGCTGCCGCGCGGCGAACTCCCAATTGACGAGGTTCCAGAAGGCCTCGACGTACTTGGGCCGCGCGTTGCGATAGTCGATGTAGTAGGCGTGCTCCCAGACGTCGCAGGTCAGGATGGCTGTCTTGCCCTGCGTCATGGGCGTGCCTGCGTTGCTGGTGCTCAACAGGTCCAGGCCGCCGCCGGGGTTCTTGACCAGCCAGGCCCAGCCCGAGCCGAAGGTGCCGACGGCCGTCTTGGTGAACGCCTCCTTGAACGCGGCGAACGAACCGAAGGCCTCGTTGATCGCCCGGAGCAGGTCTCCCTTGGGCTCGCCGCCGCCGCGCGGCGACAGGCAATGCCAGTAGAACGTGTGGTTCCAGACCTGCGCGGCGTTGTTGAAGATCGCGCCGGAGGACTTGCGCACGATCTCCTCGAGCGGCGCGGCCTCGAACTCGGTGCCGGGAATCAGGTTGTTCAGGTTGGTGACATAGGCCGCATGGTGTTTGCCGTGATGGAACTCCAGCGTCTCGGCCGACAGGTGCGGCGCGAGAGCCTTGCGGTCATAAGGCAGATCGGGCAGGGCGTGGGTCATCTCCGAACTCCTTTGCGCTCTGGGCGGCGCCGCCCGGCGCCGCGCGACGAAATCGCTGCTTGCCGTCGGGACCAGCATACCGGCGCGGAAATCGCTTTGCCAAGTTCATAATGTGCCGTCGCCGGGCGGGGCGCCGCTCGGCCCTCCGTTGCCGCGGCGCGCCGGCGAGCTAGATTGTGCCGCGGCGCCGAACCAGAGGAGGACGCGATGCCGATCGTCGAGGGCAAGGCCGCGCCGGCCTTCACATTGAAGGACGCGCGGGGGGGGAAGGTCTCGCTGGCGGATTACAAGGGCCGGCACGTGATCGTCTACTTCTATCCCAAGGACGACACGCCGGGCTGCACCAAGGAGGCGTGCGGGTTCCGCGACCTGTGGCAGCAGATGCAGAAGGCGGGCGTGGCCGTGCTGGGCGTTTCGCCCGACGGCGAGGCGGCGCATCAGAAGTTCGCCGCCAAGCACGGCCTGCCGTTTCCGCTGCTGAGCGATCCCGACCGCGCCGTCATGGCCAGGTACGAGGCCTACGGCGAGAAGACCCTCTACGGCAAGAAGACCATGGGGGTGATCCGGTCGACGGTCTGGATCGGGCCCGACGGCAAGGTGCGCAAGCACTGGCGCAAGGTGGCGAAGGCCGAGGAGCATCCGGCCCAGGTCTGGGCGGCGCTGCGGGCCGAGCTGTGAGCGGCGGCCGGCGCGGCGCTAGCCCTTGACCGCCGCCTTGAAGAACTCGCGCCGCATGATGGCGATGTGGGCGATCGAGATCTTCTTGGGGCAGACGCCTTCGCACTCGCCGTGGTTGGAGCAGTCGCCGAAGCCCTCGGCGTCCATCTGGGCGACCATGCGCAGGGCGCGCGAGATGCGTTCCTCGCGGCCCTGGGGCAGGAAGGTGTACTGGGCGATCTTGGCGCTGACGAACAGCGAGGCCGAGGCGTTGGGGCAGGCGGCGACGCAGGCGCCGCAGCCGATGCAGGCGGCGGCGTCCATGGCCTTCTCGGCGCTGTCCTTGGCGATGGGCAGCGCGTTGGCGTCGGGAGCCGAGCCCGTGTTCATCGACACGTAGCCCCCCTTGCTGATGATGCGGTCGAAGGCGCTGCGGTCGACCACCAGATCCTTCAGCACGGGGAAGCCGCGGGCGCGGAACGGCTCGACGGTGATCGTGCAGCCGTCGGGGAAATCGCGCATGCGGATCTCGCAGGTTGTGCACCCGGCCTTGGGGCCGTGGGCCACGCCCTGCACGACCAGCCCGCAGGTGCCGCAGATGCCCTCGCGGCAGTCGCTGTCGAACTCGATCGCTTCTTGCCCGGCCTTCAGCAGCCGCTCGTTGAGCAGGTCGAGCATCTCGAGGAAC
Source organism: uncultured Fibrobacteraceae bacterium (assembly GCA_964461255.1). Classification (GTDB taxonomy): domain Bacteria; phylum Krumholzibacteriota; class Krumholzibacteriia; order LZORAL124-64-63; family LZORAL124-64-63; genus CAYWTR01. The sequence continues at coordinate 22,165 of CAYWTR010000031.1, forward strand.
GACTGGTCCGGGCTGACGCCCTGGACGTCGTAGGGCACCAGCCGTCCCGGCTGGTCGGGCCCGGCCTGCCGCCACACCATCAGCTTGTAGCTGCGCGTCTGCTCGCTCATCGTCATTTTCCTCGCCGTCGGTTTGGAGCGCACGCCGCCGCGCGGTCGTCGCCCCTGCCTGTCACTTGTAGCTGCGCTGCGTCGGCTTGGCGACCTCGAAGGTCAGCATCTCCTTGTGCAGCTCCGGCTCGCCGTCCTCGCCCTTCCAGGCCCAGTTGGCCACGTAGGCGAAGTTCTCGTCGTCGCGCCTGGCCTCGCCCTCGGGGGTCTGGTGCTCCTCGCGGAAATGGCCGCCGCACGATTCCTCGCGGTGCAGGGCGTCGATCGCCATCAGCTCGCCCAGCTCGAGGAAATCGGCCAGGCGCCCGGCCATCTCCAGGCTCTTGTTCAGCGTCTCGGCGTGGCCGACCGCCTTGACGTCGCGCCAGAAGTCGCGCCGCAGCTCGCGGATGCGGGCGATCGCCTGGCGCAGGCCGGCCGCGTTGCGCGACATGCCGACCTGATCCCACATGACGCGGCCCAGCTCCCAGTGGATCTCCTTGACCGTGCGCTTGCCGCTGCCGGCGCTCAGCCGCGCCACGTGGGCCTTGACCTCGTCGAGCGTGCGCGCGAACGCGGGGTGCTCGGTCGAGACCTTGTCGGGCTTCTCGCTGGCCAGGTAGTGGCTGATGGTGCGCGGGATGACGAAATAGCCGTCCGCCAGGCCCTGCATCAAGGCGCTGGCGCCCAGGCGGTTGGCCCCGTGGTCGCTGAAGTTGGCCTCGCCCAGGACGTGCAGGCCGGGCAGGTTGCTCATTAGGTTGTAATCGACCCACAGGCCGCCCATCGTGTAGTGGGGGGCGGGGTAGATCATCATCGGCACCTGGTAGGGGTTCTCGTCGGTGATCTCGTGGTACATGTCGAACAGGTTGCCGTAGCGATCGGCGATCGCCTGGCGGCCGAGGCGGCCGATGGCGTCGGCGAAGTCCAGATAGACGGCGTAGCCGGTGGCGCCCACGCCGCGTCCCTCGTCGCAGACGGCCTTGGCGGCGCGCGAGGCGATGTCGCGCGGCACCAGGTTGCCGAAGGCGGGATAGCGGCGCTCGAGGAAGTAGTCGCGCTCCTGTTCGGGGATGTCCTGCGGGCGGCGCCGCTCGCCCTTCTGCTTCGGCACCCAGACGCGCCCGTCGTTGCGCAGGCTCTCGCTCATCAGGGTCAGCTTGGACTGCTGGTCTCCCGCCTGCGGGATGCAGGTGGGGTGGATCTGCGTGAAGCAGGGATTGCTCAGCAGCGCCCCGCGCCGGTGGCAGCGCCAGATGGCGGTGGTGTTGCAGTTGACGGCGTTGGTCGACAGGTAATAGACGGGCGAGTAGCCGCCGGTGGCCACGATCACGGCATCGCCGGCGTAGCACTCGTAGGCGCCGGTGACCAGGTTGCGGCAGACGACGCCGCGCGCGCGGCCGTCGGCCATGACCAGGTCCAGCATCTCCCGTCGCGGCAGGATGCGCACCGTGCCGGCGTCCACCTGCCGCATGAGCTGGCCGTAGGCGCCCAGCAGCAGCTGCTGGCCCGTCTGCCCCCGCGCGTAGAAGGTGCGCGACACCTGCGCGCCGCCGAAGGAGCGGTTGGCCAGCAGGCCGCCGTACTCCCGCGCGAACGGCACGCCCTGCGCGACGCACTGATCGATGATCGCCAGGCTGAGCTCGGCCAGCCGGTGGACGTTGGCCTCGCGCGCGCGGTAGTCGCCGCCCTTGACCGTGTCGAGGAAGAGACGAGACACGCTGTCGCCGTCGTTCTGGTAGTTCTTGGCCGCGTTGATGCCGCCCTGCGCCGCCACGCTGTGCGCCCGTCGCGGCGAATCCTGGATGCACAGGTTGATGACGTTGTAGCCGGCCTCGCCCAGCGTGGCGGCGGCGGCGCCGCCGGCCAGGCCGGTGCCGACCACGATCAGGGTGTGCTTGCGGCGGTTGGCGGGGGCCACCAGCTTCATCTCGTACTGGTGCCGCCGCCATTTCTCCGGCAGCGGCCCGGCGGGGATCCGGGCGTCCAGACGCACCGGCGCGGCTTCGAGCGTCGTCGTCATCGCACACCTCCCAGCGCCACGTGCGCCGCGGCCGCCCCGGGATCGACCAGGAAGAAGATGTAGAGCGGCAGGATCAGGAAGCCCAGCGCCAGCGCCACGGCGAAGACCGCGCCGGCGCCGTACAGGCAGGGCAGCCAGCGCTGGTTGTTCCAGCCCAGCGACTGGAAGGCGCTCCAGAATCCGTGGCGCAGGTGGAAGCCGAGCAGGATCATGGCCGCCACGTAGCCGAAGGTGATGAGCGGCTGCTTGAAGGCCGCCACCACCAGCCCGTACACGTCGCGCATCTGGCCGTCGCCGTGGGTGGGGATCATGGCCGCGTCGCCGAACTTGAACATCCAGACGTGCAGCGGCACGAAGATGCCCAGCGCGATGCCGGTGACGATCATGGTGCGCGAGGAGAAGGTCTTGCGGCTGGCGCCGCCGGCGTCGCCCCGCTTCCTGTAGCCGATCGGCCGCGCCTTCCCCTTGTCCAGCAGCGCCACCTGGATGCCGGTGACGATGTGCAGGCCGAAGAACAGCAGCAGGCCGATCTCGAAGGCGATCAGGAACCAGCCGTGGATCAACGTCTCCAGGAAGTGGGCGTAGGCGTTGAAGGCGTGTCCGTGATCGGGGATGAAGATCGTCAGGTTCCCCACCAGATGGGCGCAGACGAACACGAACAGCCCCAGCCCGGTCGCGCCCGAGATCAGCTTCTTGCCGATGGACGACCAGGCGACGGCGCGGAAACTTGGCATCGCTGCCTCTCCTCCGGATCGGATGGGACGGGGCGGCCGCCAGAGCCGTCGCAGGGCTCGCGGGCCGCCGTGCATGCGCGCGAGATGCCGTGCGGCGGAACATAGCGCCGGCCGCCGGCGAAATCAACTGCTGTCATCGGGTTAACAGCCGCGGCGTCAGGGGCGGCCGCCGCCGTCCGCGGCGTTCTCGGCGCCGCCGGGGGAGGGGTTTTCACCCGCATCTGCGCCGCGGCCGCTGATGAAGACGTGCGTCGGCTCGGCGCCGATGCCCAGAGCGGGCAGGTCGCGCAGCGCGATCACCTCGGTGGCCAGGCCGCCGTGCCGGGCGATGAACGCGGGCAGGTCGCGGCCCCAGTCCGTGACCACCAGCGAGCCGCGCGGATCGAGCGGATCGAGATGGTAGACCGGCGGCAGCAGGTGCCGGACGCCCTGCGGGCCGAGCTGCGCGCGCGTCGCCGTGTCGGCGTCCGGGCGGTAGGGAACCGTGAAGACGTGCGCGCCGCCCGGCGCGAGCACACGGGCGATCTCGGCGAACGCCCGCTCGGGCGCGAAGACGTGCTCGAGGATGTCCTGCGTGACGACCAGGTCGAAGCTGGCGTCGGGATAGGTCAGCGCCTCCAGGTCCTCGCAGCGGCAGCCGTCGCGCGTGCGGCCGGGCGGCAGGTCGGGCCAGTAATGGCTGCGCTCGAGCCGGCGGCACTCCCGCGCCAGCTTGTCCGAGGCCGCGCCGGCGGGCGAGGGCTCGTAGACGCGCAGCTCGCGCCAGCGCGGCACGCGGGTCTCGAGCACGTGGACCAACGCCCGCCGCCGGGCGATCCCGAAGCAGAGCAGGCAATGGACCAGCCCCTCGGCGTCGGTGAAATAGAGCGTGGCGCGGGCGCAGATGGGGCAGCGGCCGCGGGTCGCCCCGCGGCGCAGCAGGCAGGCCGCCAGGTTGGCGCGCCAGAGCCGGCGCAGCTGCTTGAGGGCGGCGACCGGCCCGGCGGCCGACACGGCGCGCCGCCTCAGCCGCGCGGCGCCGCGAGGCGGCAACCGAGCGCGATCGACAGGAACTTCGATTCCTCGCTGTCGGCGCGGCTGGTCAGCACGCAGGGGGCCGACGTCCCCACGACCACCGCAGCCAGGCGGGCCCCCGCCAGCAGGGTCGCCGCCTTGTAGAAGACGTTGCCCGCCTCGATGTTGGGGAACACGAGGATGTCGGCCGCGCCCTCGACCGGGCTGGCCAGCCCCTTGATCGCGCACGCCGCGGGCGAGAGGGCGACGTCCAGGGCCAGCGGGCCGTCGACGATGGCGTCTCCCAGCTGGCCGCGCTCGGCCATCTTGGCCACGATGGCCGCCTGCAGGGTGCTGGGCATCTTCTCGCTGATTTTTTCGTTGGCGGCCAGCAGCGCCGCCCGCGGCCGCGCGATGCCGAAGCTGCGGGCGGCCTGCACGCAGTAGGTCAGGATCTTGCCCAGCGCCGCCACGTCCGGCTGCGGGATGATCGCCACGTCGCTGACGAAGAGCAGCTTGCCGTGAGCGCGCTGGTAGGCCGGGATGTCGAGCACGGTCAGGTGGGTCAGGATGTTGCCGGGCGGCAGCAGGCCCCGCTCCTTGTCCAGGATCAGCTTCATGTACTTGTCGGTGCCGATCAGGCCCTTCATCAGCACGTCGGCCTCGCCCGCCCGCACCAGGTCGCGCGCGCGCCGGCCGGCGGCCGCCTCGTCCGGCTCGTCCTCGATCGTGAACAGCGCCGGGTCGACGCCGTGCTCGGCCGCGACGCCGGCGATGCGGGCGCGGTCCCCGACCAGGATCATGCGGGCGATGCCCTCGGCGGCGGCGCGCCCCGCGGCCTGGATGGTGTGGGGGTCCTGCCCGGCGGCGACGGCCACCCGCCGCGGCGCGGGCGCCTGCGGGGCGATGGCGCCGCCGGCGTCGCCGCGCAGGCCGGCGACCAGTTCGTCGAGCGTGCGGATCGGGTTCATGCCGTCTCCTCGGGCCGGTAGAGGCGGGGCTGCTCCTTGCCCTGCAGCACGCGCAGCGCCCCCTTGGCCAGGGCGTAGAGTTCGTTCTCGCCGGGATAGACGCTGATGCCGCAGCCGAACGCGGCCAGCGCGCGGTTCAGGCCGTCGACCACCAGGGCCGAACGCGCCAGGCCGCCGGTCAGCAGGATGCGGTCGACCGGCTCGCCGTCGAAGGCGGGCAGCAACGAGGCGATCTCCTTGGCGATCTGGTAGATCATCGCCTCGACCACCTCGGCCGCCCAGGCGTCGCCGGCGGCCAGGCGCGCCTCCACCTCCTGGAAGTCGGCGGTGCCGAGCAGATCGACCAGACCACCCCGCCCCTTGTTGAGCAGCTTGAGCTGCGCCTTGTCGTACTTGCCGGAGAAGCAGAGGTCGATGAGCTGTCCCGGCGGCAGCGAGCCCGAGCGCTGGGGGGTGAACGGGCCCTCGCCGTTCAGACCGTTGTTGACGTCGACGTAGCGGCCCTTGCAGTGCGCGCCCACCGTGATGCCGCCGCCCATGTGGCAGACGATCACGTTCAGCTTCTCGTAGAACGTCTCGTGCTCCTCGGCGTAGCGCCGCGCGGTCGAGATCTGGTTTAGGGCGTGGCTGATCACGCGCCGCCGGATCTCCTTCAGGCCCGTGATCTTGACCCGGCCGGGCACCTCGTCGACCACGACGGGGTCGACGATGAAGGCCGGCTTGCCGCTCGCGCCCACCAGCTCCTGCGCGATCAACGCCCCCAGGTTCGAGGCGTGGTCGCCGCCGACGGCGGCCAGCAGGTCGGCGCGCATCTGCTCGTCGACGCTGTAGGTGCCGTGCGGGATCGGCCGCAACAGGCCGCCGCGGCCGGCGACTGCGTCCAGATCCTCCAGGGTCAGGCCCCGCGCCGCCAGGGCGCGCAGGATCGCCTCCTTGCGCAGGCCGTACTGGGCGATGATGGGCTGGCCGTCGAACGGCCGCAGCTCGTCGGCGCCGTGCGGCACCTCCTCGCTGAAGCTCTCCAGGTCGCCCTCGAAGACGCCGATCTTGGTCGAGGTCGAGCCGGGATTGACCGCCAGGATGCGGTAGCGCCGGAAGAAGGTGTCGCGCGGCGTGCGCGACCAGTGCTTGAAGCGGTGCAGGCGCAGGATGCTGGCCTTGACCGCCAGGCGGACGTCCTGCGGCGAGCAGTCCATCGGCAGGTCGACGCCGCGGAAGCGCAGCCCGTACATGACCGGGAACTTCTTGGCCAGGGGGAAGCGCGTGGCGTACAGGTGGAACAGCAGGTTGCCCAGGTCCAGATTGGGGCAGATGATGACGTTGGTGCCGCCGGTCCAGACCCTGTCCTGGCCCTTCAGGTAGTAGGCGGCCGAGCGGCGGGACAGGGCGACGCTGACCTTGACCTCGCCCTCGATGTGGATGGTCTCGTAGCGCCGGCCCAGCTTGACGCGTTCGGCCAGGTAGTGCGGCACCAGCTCGGTGGCCCGCCGCACCAGATCGGGGGAGGGGCCCTCGTCCGAGCCGCGGTTGGAATAGGACACGATGGCGCCGTTGATGAAAGGCAGCACGTCGCGGGGGATCAGGTCGCGCGCCACCGCGCAGGTGCCCACCGCCACCTGGGCCAGGATCTCCGGGGTCATGGTGGCGTTGACCCCGACGTCGCCGAAGACCACGATGTTGTGCGGGAAGACATCGCCCGGCGAATCGTCGGGCAGCACGAAGACGCCCGCCTCGAGCACCACGTCCTGCTGCGCCAGCAGCTTCAGCATGGGGCGGAAGTAATCCACCGGCTCGTGCAGCACCCCGCCCACCACGGTGTCGGCGTGCCCCTGCCGCACGCACATGACGCCGAAGTGCGCCGGTTGGCGCATCATCTCGCGGGCGACGTTGAGCTTGCGCGTGCGGCCCATCCCCTCGGGCAGCTCGACGTAGGCGCGCGCGAACTCCTCGACCAGATCATCGCGCTCCTCGAGGTCGACGAACGCGCTCTCGGACAGCGTGAAGTCGATGCGGGTGGGATCGACGTGCGGCAGGGCCCGCGCCGCCACCTCGCGCACGTCCTCCTCGGGCGCCAGGAAGACCGGGCGCGCGAAACGCCCCAGATGGCAGACCGCCTCGATGACGCGCGGATCGAGCGGTTCGATGAACACCAGCGTCGGCCGGTTGTTCATGGTCGCCAGGATCTGGCTGTCGAGCGAGGCTTCGATGTCGAACACGGCATCCTCCGGCCGGCCAGGGACTCGCGGCGGGGTGGTTCGATGCCAAATCTGGTCCGCGCGACGCTGTTTTTCAAACGTTCCCGGCCGCGGCGGCGCCTGGCCTGGAGCGGCCGGCCACGCGGGGGCGCCACCGGCGCGCGCGGGCAGCGCGGGCGGCGCGGGTGGGCGGCGCGGGTTGGCAGCGTGGGCGGCGCGGGTTGGCAGCGCGGGCGGCGCGGGTGGGCGGCACGGGTTGGCAGCGGCCCCGGAGGCTGCTAGAGTCGCGCCCGTCACGGTTCACCACCCAGCCCGGGGAGACGTCTTGCCGCCCGACCGCCGCGCTGATCCCGCCGCAGCCGTCGCGCCGATAGCCCGCGCCGCCGACCGCCTGCGCCGGGTACTGGGCGCCGTGCCGCCGCGCTGGCTGCTGGTCGACGTCGCGGCACAGCGCCTCGTTCTGGTGCGCGAGGGCGGGACGGCGCGCTCCTACCGCGTGTCGACGGCCGCGGCGGGCGTCGACGCCCGCGAGAATTCGGGCGGCACGCCGCCCGGCGCGCACAGGATAGCCCGCAAGATAGGCGCCGGCTCGCCGCTGGAGACGATCTTCCGCGGGCGCGAGCCGGCGGGGCTGCTGCCGGGGCCTGCGGCCCGAGGCGAGGACCAGGCCGCCAGCGACGGCGGCGGCGGCGATCTGATCCTGGCCCGCATCCTCACCCTGGAGGGGTGCGAGGAGAGGATCAACCGCGGCCCCGGCGTCGATTCGCTGGCGCGCTACATCTACATCCACGGCACCGACGACCAGGAGCGCCTGGGCGCGGCGGTCTCGCACGGCTGCATCCGGATGGCGCCGGCAGACATCGCCGAGCTTTTCGAGGAGGTCGCCGAGGGCGATCCGGTGCTCGTCTTGCCGGCGCCCGCGCCCTGGTACCACTTCGCGGGCGTGGGGGGCAGCGGCATGAGCGCGCTGGCGCAATACCACGCCGGCCGCGGCGGCCGCGCCACCGGCAGCGACCGCGCCTTCGACCGCGGCGAGCGGGAGCGCCTGCGGGCCTGCCTGCAGGCGGCGGGGGTGGTGATCACGCCGCAGGACGGCAGCGGGCTGAGCGGCCCCGAGCCCGACGGCGGGACCTGCGACGCGCTGATCGTCTCGACCGCCGTCGAGCAGACCGTGCCCGATGTCCGGGAGGCGCACCGCCTCGGCGTGCCCCTGCGGCACCGGTCGGAGTTGCTGGCGGAGTTCGTGCGCGAGCGGCGCGCCATCGCCGTGGCGGGCACCAGCGGCAAGTCGACGGTCGCGGCGCTGATCTTCGAGCTCCTGCGCGGCGCGGGACGCGACCCCTCGATCATCACCGGCGGCGAGCTGGTCTGTCTGCAGCGCGCCGGGCTGGCCGGCAACGCCTGGGGGGGCGGGGGCGATCTGCTGGTGATCGAGGCGGACGAGAGCGACGGCAGCCTGGTGGCCTACGAGCCGTGGGCGGGCGTGCTGCTCAACCTGCACCGCGATCACCAGGAGCCGGCGGCGATCGCCGAGCAGTTCGGGATCTTCCGGCGCCGCACGCGCGGCCCTTTCGTCGCCGGCGAGGACGAGAACCTGGACGCCTTGGCCGCCGGCGCGGTGCGTTTCGGCCTGGGGGAGCGCTGCGGCGTGCGCGCGCTCGACATCAACCTGGTGGCCGACGGCGCGCGGTTCAAGGTCGAGGCCCCCGACTTCGCCTCCGGGGCGCAGCCGTTCGTGATGCCCGTGCCCGGCCTGCACAACGTGCGCAACGCGCTCGCGGCCATCGCCGCCTGCCTGACCGCCGGTCTGGCGCTGGAGGAGATGGTCGAGCCGCTGTGGCGTTTCGCGGGGGTGGCGCGCCGCTTCCAGTCCGCCGGCCGCACGGGCGGCGTCGAGGTGATCGACGACTTCGCGCACAACCCGGCCAAGATCCGCGCCGCCGTGGCCGCCGCGCGCGCTCGCGGCGAGCGCGTGCTGGCCGTTTTCCAGCCCCATGGCTTCGGTCCCACCCGCTTCCTGCGCGACGACCTGATCGAGGCCTTCGCCGACGCGCTGCGGCCGCAGGACCGTCTCTACCTGCCCGAGATCTACTACGCCGGCGGCACCGCCGCGCGCGACATCTCCGCCCGCGAGATCGCTGACGCGGTGGCCCGGCGCGGCGTGCCCGCCACGTTCGCGCCCGCGCGCGCGGACCTGCTCGCGCCGCTGGCCGCCGAGGCACGCCCCGGCGACGTCATCCTGGTGATGGGCGCGCGCGACCCGTCGCTCACCGATTTCTGCCGCGACGTCTTGGCCGTGCTCAAGGAGAGGCCGCTCCCGGCCGGCGAGGCCTGAGCTTGCGGTCTGCGCCTGCGGCCTGCGGCCATGCGCGCGGCCCCGGCGCGTGCGGCGCCGGGCGGCGTCGGCGTCGGGGTCGCGCCGGCGAGGAAAGCGTTCCGGCGAAGCGAGCGTTCCGCAAGGCGGGTGTTTCACCGAGCCGGGCGTTCCACCGAAGCGGACGTTCCACCGAGGCGGGCACTCCGGCGAGCCGCTGCCGTTGCCGTTTACAGGCAAGCGTGCTTTGTTAAACGTTTGTAGTTAAATACTTTGTGATTTTACCCGGGTAAAACGCCTTCAGCGCAGCACCGTCGCCTTCTGCACCAGCCGCACCCCAGGCGCCTGCAACCGCACCAGGTAGATGCCCGATG
>CAYWTR010000032.1:0-30755 GCA_964461255.1 uncultured Fibrobacteraceae bacterium
TGCGGTTTCCCTCGCCGGCGACATCCTGCCGGAAACAATCTTCGCGGCACAAGTCTGGAGTTGCCTGGCCCTATCGGCTAGCATGCGCGGATGCGAACTCCGGCTCCAACCCCGCACTCCGCGCGGGCGGTGCAGCGAGCCGCCCTGGCGTCGGTTTCGCTGACCGCTTTCCTGACCCCCTTCATGGGCTCGGCGGTCAACGTCGCCTTGCCGCCCATCGGGCGCGCCTTCGCGCTCGACGCCATCTCCCTGAGCTGGGTGGCCACGGCCTACCTGCTGGCCGCGGCCGCGCTGCTGGTGCCGCTGGGCAAGCTGGGCGACATCCGAGGCCGGCGCCGCATGTTCGCCGCCGGCGTCGTCGTGCACACCGCGGCCTCGGCGCTCTGCGCGCTGGCCCCGACGGCCCCGCTGTTGATCGCGGCGCGGGCGTTGCAGGGAGCGGGCAGCGCCATGGTCTTCGGCACGGGCGTGGCCATCCTCACCTCCGTCCATCCGCCTGGCGAGCGCGGCCGCGCCCTGGGGCTGAACGTCGCCGCCGTGTACCTGGGGCTGTCGCTGGGCCCGGCGCTGGGCGGGTTTCTCACCGATCAGTGGGGCTGGCGCGCGATCTTTTGGGCGGGGACGGCGCTGGGGATCGTGACGGCGGCGGTCGTGTTCGGCCGGCTGCGGGGCGAGTGGGCCGACGCGCGGGGCGAGCGTTTCGACACCGCCGGCGCCCTGCTCTACACCGGGGCGATGACCGCGTTGATCCGCGGCCTGACCCTGCTGCCGGGTCCGCTGGGGCTGGCCCTCAGCTCGGGCGGCGTGGCCGGGCTGGCGCTGTTCGGCGCGCGGGCGCTGCGCGTGACGCATCCCTTGCTGGAGATGTCGTTGTGGCGCCGCAACCGCGTGTATGCCCTGTCAAATCTGGCGGCGTTGATCAACTACAGCGCCACCTCCGCGGTCGGCTTCTTGCTGAGCCTGCACCTGCAGTACGTCAAGGGGCTGCCGGCGCGCGAGGCCGGTCTGGTGCTGGTGGCCCAGCCGGCGGTGATGGCGCTGCTGTCGCCGCTGGCCGGACGATGGTCCGACCGCGTGGCGCCGCGGACGCTGGCTTCGCTGGGGATGGGCGTGATCGCGGCCGGGCTGCTGGTGTTGGCGGGATTGCAGGCGGAAACTCCGCTGGGGGCGATCGTGGCGCTGCTGCTCTGGCTGGGCGTCGGCTTCGCGCTGTTCTCGTCGCCCAACACCAACGCCGTGATGGGCGCGGTGGCGCCGCGCCACTACGGCCTGGCGGGGACCACGCTGGCGACGATGCGACTGACGGGGCAGGCCTTCAGCCTGGGGTTGGCGATGTTGATCTTCGCCCTGCGGCTGGGCCCGGTGGCGATCACGCCCGAGCGGCACGGCGATTTCCTGGCGGCGCAGCGGGCGGCCTTCAGCCTGTTCGCGCTGCTGTGCGTCGCGGGGATCTTCGCTTCGCTCGCGCGAGGGGGGCGCGACGCCGGAGCTCACGCCCCCCGATCGCACTCCTGAACCACCGCCACCGCCGCCGCCAGCGCCGGCTCCAGGCCGGCGAGATCCGGCAGCCCCGCCTGCGCGGTGTTGGGTTTGCCGCCGCCGCGCCCGCCGGCGCGGGCGGCCAGGGCCTTGACCAGATCGCCGGCGTGCAGGCGCTTGGCCGCGACCAGGTCGGGAGTCAGCGAGACGAGCAGGGTGGCCTTGCCCTCCCAGGCCGCCCCGAGCACGACCACCCCCTTGGCGCCGAGCTTGTCGCGCGCGTGGTCGCCGAGCTGCAGCAAGGCGTCGCGGCCGTCCGCGTCGACGCGCGCGGCAACCACGCGCAGGTCGCCCGCCGCGGCGGGGGCGGACAGGGCCGCGGCCAGACCGGCCCGCGCGTTGCTGGCCTGCAGCTCCTGCAGCTCGCGGCGCAGCGCGTCGCGCTCGGCGAGCATGGCGCGAACCTGGTCGGCCGGCTCTCCGCCGTCCCGGCGCAGCAGAGCCGCCACCGCCGCCAGCTGCGCGCGCTCCTGCTGCGCCAGAGCGAGGGCGCAGTCCCCCGCCACCGCTTCGATGCGGCGCACGCCGGCGGCGCTGCTGGTTTCGGCGGTGATCCGGAACAGCCCGATGTCACCCGTGCGCGCGACGTGCGTGCCGCCGCACAGCTCGAGCGAGACGCCGGGCACCTCGATCATGCGCACCGTCTCGCCGTACTTCTCGCCGAACAGCGCCATCGCCCCGCGCGCCTTGGCCTGCGCCAGCGGCACGCCTTCGTGCGCCGCAACCGGCGTGTTGGCCAGGATCTGCGCGTTGACGATCTCCTCCACGTGCGCCACCTCCGCGCTCGACAGGGGACCGTCGTGGCGGAAGTCGAAACGCAGCTTGTCGGGCGCGACCTCGCTGCCCGCCTGCTCGACGTGGCCGCCCAGCACCCTGCGCAGCGCCGCGTGCAACAGATGCGTGGCCGTGTGGTGGCGCATCGTGGGGATGCGCGCGGCGGCGTCGACCTCCAGGCGCACGCCCGCGGCGTCCCGCAGGGCCGCCAGGATCTCCGCCGCCGGGCCGGCGACCACCATCGCGGGGCCCTCCTCGCCGGCCAGCGTCGCCAGCACCTCCAGCTCCGGGCCGTCCGGCAGCAGCTTGACGACGCCGACATCTCCCACCTGCCCGCCCGCCTGGGCGTAGAACGGCGACCGCGCGCACAGCAGGTGCGAGGCCGGCTCGCCGTCGGGCGTCCGCCCCCCCTCGCGAACCGCCAGCGCGGCCGTCTCGACTGTCAACGTGTCGTAGCCGACGAAGCGCGATTTCAGGGGCGCGCCGTCCTGCGGTCGCACGGCCTGCCAGGCGCCCAGGCCGGCGGCGAAGACCCGCTCGCGCCCGCTGGCTTCCCGCTGCTGGTCCATGCGCGCGCGGAACGCCTCGTGGTCGACGCCCAGCCCGTCCTCCCCGGCCACCACGGCGGTCAGGTCGACCGGAAAGCCGTAGGTGTCGTGGAGCAGGAAGGCCTCCTCGCCCGTCAGCTGCTCGCGCCCGGCCGCGCGGGCTCGGTCGCGCAGCTCGGCGTACACCTGCAGGCCCCGGTCGAGCGTCAGGTTGAAGCGCTCCTCCTCGCGGCGGATGGTCTTGAGCACGAAATCGCGGCGTTCGCGCAGCTCGAGGTAGGCGCCGCCCATGGTGTCGATGACGACCTCGGCGACCCGCCACAGGAACGGCTCGCGCAGATCGAGGCGGCGGCCGTGCCTGGCGGCGCGGCGCAGGATGCGGCGCACCACGTAGCCGCGGCCTTCATTGGCGGGCAGCGCGCCGTCGGCGATCGTGAAGGTGACGGCGCGCGCGTGGTCAGCGATCACCTGCAGCGAGACGCGCGCTTCGCCCGCGAAGGGACGCCCGCACAGCTCCTGCGCGCGGCGGATCAGCGGCATGAACAGGTCGGACTCATAATTGCCCGCCTTGCCCTGCAGCACGGCGGCCAGCCGCTCGAAACCCATGCCCGTGTCGACGCTCTGCAGCGGCAGCGGCGCGAGCTTGCCGGCGGCGTCGCGGTCGTACTGGATGAAGACCAGGTTCCACAGCTCCAGCCAGCGGTCGCAGCCGCAGACGCCCAGCGCGCACCCCCGCGGATGCGCGCAAGCCATGGCTTGCCCTTGATCGTAGTGGATTTCCGTGCACGGGCCGCAGGGGCCGGTGTCGGCCATCGCCCAGAAGTTCTCCTCGTCGCCGCGCGCCAGGTCCCCCAGGCGCAGCACGCGCGCCGGCGGCAGGCCCACCTCGCGCGTCCAGACGCCATGGGCGTCGTCGTCGTCCTTGTAGACCGTCGCCCACAGCCGCGCGGCGGGCAATCCCATCTCCACGGTGAGGAATTCCCAGGCCCAGACGATCGCCTCACGCTTGTAGTAGTCGCCGAACGACCAGTTGCCCAGCATCTCGAAGAAGGTGTGATGCCGAGCGTCGCGGCCGACCTCTTCCAGGTCGTTGTGCTTGCCGCTGACGCGCATGCACTTCTGCACCGAGGCGGCCCGCACGTAATCCCGCCGTTCGAGCCCCAGGAACACCGCCTTGAACTGGTTCATGCCGGCGTTGGTGAACAGGAGCGTCGGATCGTTCTCGGGCACCAGCGGTGACGAGGCCACCACGGCGTGGCCTCGCTGCGCGAAGAAGTCGAGAAAGCTGGCGCGTATCCGGTTGGCTTCCAAGGGCGCGGACCTTTCGGCGGCAAGCGTGTCGAGCCGGGCGCGGAGAGATTCCTCGGGCGGAGCCGGCAAGCGGCGGCGGCGAGCGGGAAGTCTAATCACCGCCGGGATTTCCGTCAACCGGCGCTCACGTTGCGCTCAAGTCGCGCGGCGGAGGCCGATAACATGAGGGCGTGCCGCCGCGCTGGCCTTCGCGCCGGGAGCCTGGGATGAGAACCGCCCTGCACATCGCCGTCTCCATGCTGCTTTGGGGAGTCTTCTTCTACTACTGGTGGATCGTCACGCGCGCCGCCGTCGGCCGCGGCGCCATGCTGGCGATCCAGGTGCTCTCGGTGCTGATCCTGGCCGGCGCTGCCGCCACCGTCTGGTGGATCGCGCACAACCGGCGCCTGGGACGTCGCAACCGCCGGCGCACGGCGCCGCCCGCCCCGCCGGAGAGCCTGGCCAACGACACCCTGGGCCGCCCGATCGACGCGCCTGCGCTGGCCGACCTGAGGCGGGCCGCGCTGATCGAGATCGCCGTGGTGGACGGTCGCAAGGTCTACACCCCTCTGCCGCGCGGCGCCGCGCCGGCGCAGGAATGAACATGGATCTCTACGCGCTGGTCGTCCGTTTCGAGCAGACGGCGCTGTACCTGGCGCTTCTCCTCTACTTCGCCTGGTACCCGGTCGGCACCAGCGCGATGTGGATCGTCACGGCGCTGCTGTACTACTGGCGGCGCGAGCGCAGGGATGACGAGGCCTTCTACGCCCTGGAGAGCCATCCGCCCGTCACGGTGCTGATCCCGGCCTACAACGAGGAGGCCACCATCGCCGCCACCGTGCAGGGAGTGCTGGCGTTGGACTACCCCGATTTCGAGGTGGTGGTGGTGGACGACTGCTCGACCGACCGCACCGCCGAGCGCCTGCGTCCGCTCCTTGGCGATCCCAGGCTGCGCCTGGTGCGCAAGGCCGTCAACGAGGGCAAGGCAATGGCCCTCAACGACGCCATCCCGCTGACGCGGGGCGAGATCATCATGATCCAGGACGCCGACGCCATCCCCCATCCTGACGTCTTGAGGCGGCTGGTGCCGCACTTCAAGGGGCAGCGCGTGGCCGGCGTCACCGGCAACCCGCGGGTCGCCAATCGCGACACCTTCCTGGCCAAGCTCCAGGCCATCGAGTTCACCTCGATCATCTCCCTGATCAAGCGAGCGCAGCGCATCTGGGGGCGCATCCTGACGATGTCGGGCGTGATCGGCGCCTTCCGTCGCAGCGCGTTGTACGACGTGGGCCTGTACAGCCCCGAGATGGCGACCGAGGACATCGACCTGACCTGGCGCCTGCAGCTGCGCCATTGGGACGTGCGCTACGAGCCGCGGGCGATCATCAACATGCGCGTGCCGCGGTCGCTGCGCGGCCTCTGGCGGCAGCGCCGCCGCTGGGCGCTGGGGTTGAGCCAGGTGCTGGCGCGCCACTGGAAGCAGGCCGTGCGCTGGCGGCACCGCCGCCTCTGGCCGGTGCTGGCCGAGGCGGTGCTCTCGGTGGGCTGGGCCTACACCTACGTGCTGCTGACCTCGATCTGGACCATATCCTACCTGGTCGGTTACCCGCCGGTCGGCGCCTCGCCGATCCCCAATTTCTGGGGCATGATGATCGCGAGCGTCTGCCTGTTGCAGCTGCTGACCGGGGTGCTGCTGGATCGCAAGTACGACCGCGGTCTGGGGCGCTACTACCTGGTGGCCGTGTTCTATCCGCTGGTGTACTGGATCCTGATGGCCATCATCACGGTCGTCACCGCGCCGCGAGGCTGGCGGGTCAACCGCCAGGGGCGACGGATCACACGCTGGAAAACGATCCGGGAGTGAGCATGGGAGCGCCGCCGGGCAACGGGATCGGTGGGAGGGCGGCTGCCGCGTTGCTGGCGGTCGTGCTGGCGGCCTGCTCGCCGCCGGCGGCGCCGCTGGCCGCGTCGAGCACAGCTGCGGGCGCGGAAGACGAGGCGGCGACCGCCCTGGTGGCCGCCGCCAGGGCCCACGCCGCCGTCGATCGCCATGAGGCGGCCGTGCGCGCCTACCAGGAGGCGCTGGCGCGGCGTCCGGAGCTGGCGGACGATCTGGCGCAGGAGCTGGCGTGGCAGCAGTTGTGGCGCGACAACGCGCCTGCGGCGGCGCACTGGTTCCGCCGTCACCTGGCCCGCGCGGGAGCCGGCGCTGGCCGTGAAGCGCGGCGCGGACTGGCGCTGGCGCTCAGCTGGAGCGGCGACCAGCCCGCCGCTATCGACCTGTACGGCCAATTGTTGGCGGAGGAACCTGGCGACGGCGAGGCGCGACTCGGCCTAGGCCGCAGCCTGATGTGGGATAACCGTCTTCAAGAAGGCTATGGCATCCTGCGCGCGCTGGAGGACGATCCCGCGGCCGCGGCGGACGATCGGCGCGCGGGCGGCGATTTCCTCTTGACGGCCCTGGACGGTTACGACATGCCCTGGGAGGCTCGGCTGGAAACCAGCCATGACAGCGACGGTCTGGACATGCTGCGCGCCGGCGCGCGCGCGGGCGCGACCGCCGGCCGCGCCCTGCTCGCGCAGGCGACGTCGCGATGGACGCGGTATCGCCAGGACGATCATCCCGAGGTCACGGGCTGGCGTTTCGGAGCTGGCGCGGCGGCGCCGCTGGGCCCGACGTGGCAGCTGCACGCCTACGGCTGGGTGGAGCGCTTGCGCAGCGGCAGCGCGCTGCCCGACGGCGACGGCGAGCCGTTGCGCTGGACGCGCCCCGGCGGTGACGCCTGGCTCACCTGGCGCCCCGCGCCGGGCTGGCGATGGGACTTCGGCGCCGGCGCCCAGCCGGTCGAGACGATGTCCGCCCTGGCGCAGAGGATCTGGTTGCGGCAAGGCTCCTTGTCGTGTGATCGCCGCCTGGCGAGCGGCTGGACCTTGAGCGCGGCGGCGCTGCGCGCCGCCTACAGCGACGACAACCGCCGCTGGCTGACCAGCGCACGGCTGACCTGGCGCCGGGAGGGCAGGCTGGAGCTGGCCGCCGGCCCGGCCCTGACCTGGCTCGACTTCGAGCGGGCCGGCTCGGGCTACTGGAGCCCGGACTGGATGCGCAATGTCACCCTCGAAGCGGCCGCGTCAACGCGGGGGCGCCGCTGGACCGCCAGCATCGCCGGGCGTTATGGTTACGAGAAGGAGCCCGGCTCCGCGGCCATCAGCATCGGCGGGATCAGTGCCCGCTGGGGTTGGCGCCTGGCGCCGGGCGCGCTCGTCGTCCTCGACGCCGGGCACGCGCGGTCGCGGCTGGCCAGCTCGAGCGGTTACAACCGCGACCACCTGAGCCTCGCCGTGCGTGGGTTCTTCTAGCGCGCCGCTTGCGCGGGGAGCAGACCATGATCGGCCGCTCGCATCGCCGTCGATCGCCGCCGGCACTCCGCGCCGTCGTCCCGGTCCTGCTGCTGCTGGCCGTCGCGACGCTGGCGACCGGCGTCGTGAGACTCGGAGGCGCCGCGCGAGACCCCGCGCCGGCCGACGCGGGCGATCCCCTCGACGATCCGTCGGACGCCGCCGGCGATGCCCTGCGCGCCGCCGCCGAGGGGGTGCCGGTTCTCTGCTACCACTACTTCCGCTCGGGGTTCGACGCCGGCTACACGGCGCGCGTGCTGGGGGCGGTGATCCTGAACCTGCCGACGCTGGGGCCCCGCGATTTCTGGACCATCCCGATCGGCGAGTTCGAGCGCCATCTGCGCCTGCTGCGCGAGCGCGGCGTCCAGGTGCTGACGCTGCCCGAGATCGCCGCCGCCGCCGCCGCCGGCAGGCCGTTGCCGCGACCGGCGGTCGTCTTGACCATCGACGACGCGGACGAAAGCGTCTACAAGCTGGCCTGGCCGGCATTGCAGCGCCACGGCGTCCGCGCCCACCTCTTCGTGCCGACCGCGCAGGTCGGGCGCGCCTGGGGCGGACTGCGGATCTGCACCTGGAGCCAGCTGCGCGAGATGAGCGATTCGGGCGCGATCCTGGTCGAATCGCACACGCACGATCTGCACTGGAAGGTGCGGGAGGATGGCGGCTGGCAGCCGGCCTTCCTCTTCCCGCGGCGGCTGCCGCCGGACGCGCTGCCCGGCGATCCCGACGCCGATCCCTGGCCCGACTACCTGCCGCGCCACTACGCGCCGGTGGCGCGCGATCTGCGGGAAAGCCGCCGCCTGATCGTGACGCGGATGGGCAGGCCGTCCCTCTATCTGGCGTGGCCCTACGGCTTCGCGACGGCGGCGCTGGACAGCATCGCCGCCATCGCCGGCTTCGCCGGAACGGTCAGCCTCAAGCCCTACCCCTGGCGTCGCGACGATCCGTCCTGGCACATCGGGCGCTACGCCGTCACGGCGGCTACCACGCCGGCGCGGCTCTTCGAGTATGTGCCGTCCGATCCCATGGCGGCCAGGGACGAGCCATGAGCGGCCAGACGCGCGAGGCGGTGACGATCAACGCCGCGCTCGCCATTCCCCTGGACGAGATCCGGCTGCGCGCCTCGCGCGCCTCGGGCCCGGGCGGCCAGCACGTCAACACGGCCGACACGCGCGTGGAGCTGCGATGGGACATCGAGGCTTCGCGCGCCCTGACGGCGGCGCAGCGCGACCGCCTGCGCGAACGCCTGGCCAGCCGGATCAACCGCCACGGCGAGCTGGTCATGACCTGCGCGGCCGAACGCAGCCAGCACCGCAATCGGGAGATTGTGCTGGCGCGCCTGGCCGCCCTGTTGCGCGCGGCGTTGGCGCGCCGCCCTCCCCGCCGTCGCACCCAGCCCACCGCCGCGGCGCGCGCCAGGCGCCGGGAACAGAAGCAGCGACGCGCCCGCGTCAAGCGCGACCGCGCCCAAACTCCCGGCGATGATTGATCGGAGCGCCGCGCTCCCTCGCCGCGCAGCCGCTTCAGGGAACGTCGCCGGCGGCGGGCGCCGCCGCGAGCTGGCGGCGGAAGCGCCGCAGAGCGTCGTTAGCCGGATCGAGCGCGATGGCGGCGTCCAGCGCCGCCAGCCCCTCCTCGCGCGCGCCGCTGTCCAGACAGGTCAGCGCCACCAGCGACCAGAGCACCGGATCGGGGTCCGCCGGCGGCCCCTGGCGCAGAGTCCTGGCCAGACGCCGCGCGCGTTCCGGATCGCCGCGAGCGCGATCCACCTCCAGCAGCAGGCGGCGCTCGCCCGGGCTCAGGTCGCCGTCCCATGCCGGCAGCAGCAGCGAAGCCGCCTGGTCGTGCCGGCCCGATCTGACCAACGCCAGCGCGAGATCGTGGCGCGTCTCGGGCGACGGGGCGCGAGAATGGGCGCTCTCGAGCGCGGGCAGCAGATCCTCGTAGGGATTGTCCGTCCAGGCCGTGGAGCGGCCCAGCGACGCCTCACCCACCCGGGCGGCGAGCGAAGGCCCGGCCACGTAGGCCGGGGCGCCGGCGCCGCCGGCGGGATCCTCGACCTCCGCGGAAGGTCCGGGTGCGGAAGGGCCGGCGGCACGGGCCTGCCAGGCCAGCTCTGCGCGCCTGGCCAGAGCCGCGATCTGCGTCTGCTGCGGCGCCAGCGCGCGGGCGCGCGCCAGATCGCTGGCCGCCTCTTCCCACCGCCCCTGCTGGAAACCGAGCAGGCCGCGGTTATACCAGGCCGCCGCCATATCGGGCGCCAGGGTCACGCCCCAGTCCAGCGCCAAACGCCCCGCGTCGGCACTCCCCGCCTCGATGGCGGCGACGCCGGCCGCCTGCCACAGCTGGGCCAGCTCGCGCGCCGCCGCGGCGCGCCCGTCATCCGGCGCGGCGGCGGACGAAAAGAGGTCCAGATCGCGCCGCGTCGCCTCGACATCGCCCAGCCGCCACAGCAGCAGCGCCCGCAGCCACAGGGCGGAGCCGGGCCACAACCCCTGCCGATGGCAGCTGCCCAGCGCATTGACTGCCGCCCGTGCCAGCCAGGACCGTGCCAGCGGTTCGCGCTCGCCCAGCGCCGCGGCCGCCGCATTGGCGCCGAAGGCGAACCGGTTGCCGGCGACGAAGAAGCGGTCGAATGCCAGCGTGTACGGGCCGCCCGTGCCGGGTTGCCCCAGCGCCCCTTCGCTGCCGCGGTAACCAGCCAGCGGGTAGTAGATGAACAGGGGTCGATGGATCGCGGCCAGGCCGTAATAGGCGCGCGCTGCCTCGGGCTGCCCTGCCATTTCCAGCACCAGACCGACATCGTTCCAGTAGCGGCTGGCGTGGGGCAACGCCAGCTCGATGTCGATCCGGCCCAGCGCGCGCAGCGCCAGGTCGACCTGGCCGCCCGCCAGATAGGCGACCGCCTGTATCCAGCGCTCCTGCACGTCGGAGGCGACGTAGCCGCGGTTGGTCTTGCGATACTTGAGGCCGCGCAGGGCCGCGGCCTCGGCGCCGGCCTCGGCCATGCGCCCCTCGCCCGCCAGCAGCAGCCCGCGTATCAGCCTGAGCTCCTGGTCGCCGGGGACGGCGCGCGCCGCGCGATCGAGCCACTCGTGCCCCTCCGCCCAGAGCCCTCCGTCGCGGCACAGCCAGGCCAGGTCCAGCTGCAGGCGGGCGCGCAGCGCGCGGCGCGGCGCGGCGAGCCCCTTGCCGGCGCCGCCCGCGGCATCGCTTCCCGCGCCGCTCTCGGCCGCGTCCAGGGCAGCCAGGCCGGCGAGCAGGCATGCGCGGCTGCGCTCCTGATCGCCGACGGCGCCGGTGAGATAGGCCAGATCGTACCAGGCTTCCGGGTGGGTGGGATCCAAGCCGACGGCGGCGACCAGATGGCCCACCGCCCGGGCCAGCGCCGTCAGTCCGCCGGTGGGACAGTCGACCGGCCTCATGTTCTGACGGAAAAGATCGCCCAGCCGGGCCACCATGGCCTCGAAGCGCGCGGCCTTGGCGCGCTCGCGGCCGGCGAGCTTGACCCGCCTGTCCCTCTCCGCGGGCGGTAGGGCCAGGAAATCGTCCAGCCCCAGGGAATCGGCCGGCTGGTCGTAGCGGACGGCGCGCTCGTAGGAGGACGCCGGATCCTCGGTCCGCCAGCAGCCGGTCAGGTAGTTCAGAACCAGGTAGCCGCGATCCAGGGCCAGATCCCACCCGGACCAATTCTTGACGCCGGGCGGCGAGCCGCGCGGCACGGCGCGCTCGGCGCCCGCGGCCGCGACCGGCCGGACCGGACCGGCCGCCGCCACCGCCGCCAGCACGATGATCGAGGCGAGACGAGCGGCCATCGGCGGACTCCCTGCCCGCCCAAGTTAAGCCCAAGCAGGCGCGGCCGGCAAGCGAGCGGCCCCGGCCCCTGCCCCTATAGCCGCTGCACGACGACGCGCCGCCGGCGCGGCCCGTCGAATTCGCAGAACCAGACTGTCTGCCAGGTGCCCAGGCGCAGGCGTCCGGCGGAGACGGGGACGATCACCGTGCAGCCGATCAGGGAGGACTTGATGTGCGCGGCGGAATTGCCCTCGGCATGGCGGTAGCCTGCTGACAGCGGCACGAGGCTGTCCAACGCCGTCGCCACGTCGCGCATCACGTCGGGATCGGCCCCTTCGTTGATGGTCACGGCGGCGGTGGTGTGCGGCACGAAGACCAGCAGCGCACCGTCGGCCACCGCCAGCTCCGCGGCCGCCTCCTGGACGCGCGCCGTGATGTCGACGAACCCGGCGCGCGGCGGCGTCTCCAGCGTGAACTCGTGCATCGTCGTCCTAGTGGTCGAAGTACATCGTGAACTCGTACGGATGGGGACGACGGTTGATCGCCATGATCTCCTGTCGCTTGATCTCGAGCCAGCGGCGGATCACCGATTCCGGGAAGACATCGTGCCGCAGCAGGAAGGCGTGGTCGCGCTCGAGGGCGTCGAGGGCGTCGTCGAGCGAGCGCGGCAGGAACGCCGCCGTGTCCTGGGCATCCGGCGACGGCGCGTCCTCGGGCGGATATCCTTCCGCCGTGGGATCGATCCCTTCCAGGATGCCGTCGATGCCCGCCATCAGGATGGCCGCCAGGCAGAGGTAGGGGTTGCAGGTGAAGTCGGGCGGCCGGTACTCGATGCGGCGGAACTCGGGATCCGAGACGTAGCTGGGTATGCGAATCGCCGCGCCGCGGTTCGAGCGCCCGAAAGTGCGCACGGTCGGCGCCTCGAACCCCGGCACCAGCCGTTTGTACGAGTTGGTGCTGGGGTTGGTGAAGGCGCACAGCGCGGGCGCGTGCCGCAGGATGCCGCCGACATAGCGCAGAGCCAGGGGCGACAGCCCCGCGTAGCCGTCGGCGTCGTTGAAGATGTTGCGCCCGTCCTTGACCAGGTACTGGTGCAGGTGCCAGCCGGAGCCGGCGTTGTCGTACAACGGCTTCGGCATGAAGGTCACGCGCAGCCCCCGCTGCTGCGCGAGGTTGAAGATGATGTACTTGGTCATCACCGCATGGTCGGCGGTCGCGGACAGATTGCTGAACCAGGCCTCGATCTCCTGCTGACCGAGCGCGCCCACCTCGTGGTGATGGTAGCGCACGGGGATGCCGAAATCGCGCATGGCGGCGCAGATCTCGTCGCGGAAATCGTCGTACATGTCATGCGGGTTGCAGGCGTGGTAGGCGTTCTGGAAGAAGCGCTCGGGGCTGCGCATCGAGAATCGTGCCTCGTTGACGTGCGACTGGAAATCGGCGTCCTCGAACACGTAGAACTCGTACTCCGGGGCCCAAAGGCTGTCGTCGGCGATCCCCAGCTCGCGCAGAGCCCTCTCGGCGGCGGCGACGATCGTGCGGCCGTCCTGCGCGAACCGCGACCGCGTGGCATCGACGTGCCGCACCTCGCTGAACAG
This sequence comes from uncultured Fibrobacteraceae bacterium, assembly GCA_964461255.1. Classification (GTDB taxonomy): domain Bacteria; phylum Krumholzibacteriota; class Krumholzibacteriia; order LZORAL124-64-63; family LZORAL124-64-63; genus CAYWTR01. Next base: position 12,941 of record CAYWTR010000032.1, read on the forward strand.
CGTCAGGGTCGGCCGCTGGCGGAAGGGATCGAAGCGCGCCGTCGACAGATCCGGGATCAGCACCATGTCGCTGTTCTCGACCTTGCGAAAGCCGTAGCTTGAGCCGTCGAAGCCGATCCCTTCCTCCAGGATCTGCGGCACGAACCGCTCGAACGGCAGCGACAGGTGATGCAGCCGTCCCACCAGATCGAGCACCTTCAGATCGACAAAAGCGACGCCCTTGCCTGCTGCCTCCTGCCGCACCTGCGCGAACTTGTCCGGAGCCATGAGCCACCTCGTTGGCCGATGCCGGCGGCGCGCGCCCGGCCCCGTGCCGGACGCTGAACTCTCGCGCTCAAATATAGCTCCCGGCTGCCCGGCGGAAAGGCGAAACGGCGCGCCGCGCGGGCGTGACGGCGTGCTGACCGCGCTTGCTGGGCCAGCGAGCGTGGCCTATGTTTGCCGCACGCGCCGGCGACGCGCGGCTAGCCGGCCGCGCGCGGCCGCGGCGGCGAAAGGCGGGCGCGTGGAGGGCAAGACGGTCACGATCCTGTTCGAAGGCAGGCCGCTGGTCTGCCGGCAGGGCACGTCGATCGCGGTGGCGCTGTGGGAGCGCGGCGTGCGCGTGCTCTCGCACAGCCCCAAGTACGGCCGACCCCGCGGCCTGCACTGCGCGCGCGGCCACTGCACCAGCTGTCTGATGCGGGTCGACGGCGTGCCCAACGTGCGCACCTGCCTGACGCCGGTGCGCGAGGGACAACGGATCGAGCGCCAGGACGCCGGCGCATTCTATGGCCGCGCGCTGCAGCGCACGCTCGAAACGGCCGGGCCGCTGTTCCCCGCGGGCTTCTACTACAAGTGGTTCACGCGACCCGCGGCGCTGTCGCGCGCCTTCCTCAAGGGGCTCCGCCCCCTGACCGGGATCGGCCGGCTGCCTGAGCCGGGCGCCTGGCAGACAGGCCGCCCGCCCGGCGAGCCGCCGCCGGCCGGACGCGATCTGGGGCTCTTCGATGTGGTGATCTGCGGCGGCGGCCCCGCCGGCCTGGCCGCCGCGCGGCGGGTCGCTACGGGCGGGCGCCGCACGCTGCTGGTCGACGATCACGACCGGCCCGGGGGGCAGCGGCGCGCGGCGCTGGCCGCGGTGTCCGCGGCGCTGGGGCCGCAGTGCGGCGGACTGTCCGTGCTGGCGAGGGCGCACCGCCGCCTGGAGGCCGCGGCCGAGCTGCCGCCGTCGGCCGGTTCGACCTTCGCGGGCGGGACCGTCCTGGCCGGCGGCTACGCCCCCGACTCCCTGCTGCTGCGCGACGCGGAAGGTCTGGCCCTGCTGCGCTGCCGCACCCTGCACTGGGCCGCGGGCGCGCTGGACGTGCTGGGTCTGTTCGAGGGCAACGACACGCCCGGCCTCCTGGGGCCGCGCGGCCTCTACCGCGTGGTCGCGCGCGACGGGCTGGAGGTGCGCGGGCGGCAGGTCGTGGTGGCGGGTGTCGGGCTGGATCTCTGGCTTTCGGCGGCCCTGCTGCACGCCCGCGGCGCTCGCGTGACCGTGGTGCTGGGCGAGACCGGTTGGCCCGACGAGGTCAACGCCGCGATCGAGCTGGGCTGGCGCCTGCACACCGGCCTGCGCCTCTCGGCGGCTCAGGGATACGACAGCGCGCAGGTTACCTTGCGCTTCGACGCTCCCGACGGCAGCGAATCGCAGGTGTTGCTCGAGAGCGAGCTGGCGGTCATCGCCGAGCGCGGCAAGCCGGCCTACGACATCCCCTACCAGCTCGGAGCGGATCTGGCGCTGAGCACCGTCCGCGGAGGATATCTGCCGCGCGGTCTCGCCGGCGACCGCTGGGAGGAGCGTTTGCCGGCGGGGTTGGTGCTGGCCGTGTCCGGCGAGGCCGCCGGCGCGCGACCGCAGCAGTTGCTCGGCGGCGAAGAGGAGGTCGGCGCGCCATGAGCCGGCACAAGTGCATCCTCTGCCGTTGCGAGGATGTGACCGTGGAGGAATTCCAGGACGCTTTCCGCGAAGGGTTCACGGAGTTCGAGTCGCTCAAGCGCTACACGGGCGTCGGCACCGGTTTCTGCCAGGGCAAGGCTTGCCTTTCGGAGGCGGCGGTCGAGCTGGCGCGCCTGCGCGGGATCCCGCCGTCCGAGGTGCCGCTGACCAACATCCGCCCCCCGTCCACGCCGCTGACCTTCGCCGAGCTTGCCGCTCTGCCGACGCCGCCGCCGGCCGGGCGCGAGGAGGAGCGATGATCCCGGTGCGCAGCGAGGCGCCGCCGTCGGCCGCCGACATCGTGATCGTCGGGGGCGGCGTCATCGGCCTTTCGCTGGCCTACGAGCTCGCCCGGCGGGACGTCCGGCGGGTCGTGGTGCTGGAGAAGAGCTATCTGGGCAGCGGCGCCACCGGGCGTTGCGGAGGCGGGATCCGGCAGCAGTGGACGACCGAAGCGAACATCCGCCTGGCGCAGGAAAGCGTCGTGATCTACGAGTCGCTGGCGGCGGAGCTGGGCTACCAGACGTTCTTCCGCCAGGGCGGCTACCTGATGATCACCGAGAACGAGGCCGACCGCCCCGCCGTGCTCAGGGCGGTCCAGTTGCAGAACCGCTGCCAGGTGCCGTCGTCGTTCCTCGAACCGGAGGAATGCCTGCGCGTCGTGCCCCAGCTCGACATCTCCCGGATCAAGGGGGCGAGCTTCTGCCCCAAGGACGGCACCGCCTACCCGTTCTCGGTCGTGTGGGGATACGCGCGCGCGGCGCACCGGCGCGGCGTGGCCATCCACATCCAGACGCGGGCCCTGCAGATCGTGGCGGACCAGGGGCGCGTCCGCGGCGTGCAGACCGACCGCGGCGCGATCGCCGCGCCGATCGTGGTGCTGGCCGCCGACGCCTGGAACCGGGCGCTGGCCGCGCCCCTGGGGATCGGGCTGCCGAACTGGCAGGAGCGGCACGAGATCATGGTCAGCGAGTCGATCAAACCCTGCCTGGAGCCGATGGTCATCTCGATCACCAACGGCATCTACTTCAGCCAGAGCATGCGCGGCGAATTGGTCGGCGGGATCGGAGACCCCGACGAGCCTCGCTGGACGGAGCCCGCGCAGTTCGACACGCGCAGCCAGCTGCGCTTCGCGGTGCGCTTCGCCAAGGCGTTGACGGCGGTCTTCCCGCCGGCCCGCCCATTGCGGCTGATGCGCCAGTGGGCCGGCCTCTACGACGTCACTCCCGACCACCGCCCCATCCTGGGCGGCGTGCCCGGCCTGGAAGGCTACTACCACGTCTGCGGTTTCAGCGGGCACGGATTCATGCTGGCGCCGGTCTGCGCGCGGCGGCTGGCTCGCCACATCACGACCGGCCGGCCCGATGAGATCATCGCCTCGCTGTCGCTCGAGCGTTTCGCGCGCGGCGATGTGGAGAAGGACGCCTTCGTGGTGGGCTGAGAACCGGGGCGCTTCAGGTCGCCAGCAGCTCGGCCAACGCCGCTTCCAGCTTCTCGTGCGTGAAGGTGAACCCGCGGGCGCGCAGCGCCTTGGGCACGGCGCGCTGCCCGCCCAGCAGCGCCTCGGCCAGTTCGCCCAGGGCCAGCCGCAGCAGCAGGGCCGGCGTCCGCACAGCGGCCGGCCTGCCCAGGGTCCGGCCCAGCGCCCGCGCGAACGCGGCCTGCGTGGGCGGATCGGGCGCGACCACGTTGGCCGGCCCGGCAAGTTCCTCGCAGTCGAGGGCGAAGATCAGCGCGCGCACGACGTCGGCCAGATGGACCCACGGCAGATACTGCCGCCCGCTGCCGAGCGGGCCGCCCAGGCCCAGACGGAAAGGCAGCAGCATGCGCGGCAGGGCGCCCCCCTCGCGGGCGAGCACGATGCCCAGACGCGCCAGCACCACCCGCTTGCCGCGGCGCTGAGCGGCCAGCGTGCTCGCTTCCCACTCGATCGCCAGCCGGCCTAGGAAGTCGTGGCCCGGTTCGCAGGCCTCGTCCAGCGCCCGCTCCCCTCCCGCGTGGCCGTAATAGCCGGTCGCCGACGCGCTGACCAGCACCCGCGTGCGCTCGGCGGCCGCCACCGCCTCGGCCACGTTGCGCGTGGTCTCCAGTCGGCTGCGACGGATGCGCCGTTTCCTGCGGGCGGTCCAGCGGCCGGCGGCGATCGGCTGCCCGGCCAGATTGACCACCGCATCGCAGCCCGCGACCCGCTCCTGCCACGGGCCGGGCAGCGCCGGATCGCCGGCGATGATCTCGCAATCCGCCGGCAGCGCGCCGCGCGCCTGATCGGGACCGCGCGTGACGCAGACCAGCCCATCGCCGCGCGCCGCCAGAGCGCCGGCCAGCGCCCGCCCCACCAGGCCCGTGCCTCCGGTCAGGAAGACCCTCATCGACCGCGGCCTCGCTCCTCGCCGGACGATCCGCCTTGGCGCAGCCGACCCGAGGCCTGCAGATAATCACGCAGCAGCCCGGTCAGCTCGCGCTGGGCGCCCCCCTCGAGCCGCGGGCTGATGGCCACGGCGAGGTCGTAGGCGGGCCGGCAACGCCCTTCGCGCAGGAGAGGGCGCAGGGTGCGCAGGGCTGTCAGGTAAGCGCCGTCCTGCTCGTGCGCCTGCGCCGTCATGACCGCCGCGTGCTCGGCCCGCTCCGGGAAATCGCGCGCCAGGCGGGCATAGACGCGCCGCGCCTCGTCGGTGCGTCCCAGCCGCAGGCAGGTCAGGCCCAGAAGCTCCGCGCTGGCGGCGGCGAGTTCACGCGCGGAGCGGCCGGTGTCGGCCGGCGCAACCAGGGGCCGCAAGATGCGCACGGCGGCGTCCGCCTGCCCCAGCGCCAGCAGGCTTCGGCCTTCCCCGTAGCGGGCGCGCGCATAGGCAACAGATCCGGCCGGCACCTGGCGGAAGGTGATCAGCGCGAAGTCAGGTTCCCCGCGCGCCAACGCGCGGTCGGCCTGGACCAGCAGGCTTTCGGCGGCGGCCGCCGAGGCCTCCTGCGCGGCGTCGCCCGTGATGACGATGGGCCCGGCCCCACCGGCGAGCGGAACCATCGCCGCGGCCAGGCCCAGCAAGAGCGCCAAGGCCGGCAGGGTCCCGGGGTCGCGACGGCGGCCCGCATAGCCGCGCCCGTCGCCCGAATCATTTGTCGATATTGGACTTGCAATATCCATAAGGCCCCGGCGACGCCTCCGCCGGCTCCGCCGGGAGGCGGGCCGATGACAGTCAGCGATGCGGTATCGAAACATCAGAATACCGCTCCGGGTCGCGCTTGTCCAGCCGGGGCTTGGCCGGGGCCTGGCCGGGGCTTGGCCGGGGCTCGACCCCGGCGAAGGCCGCCACGCCGCGGGAGGGGCGGCCTGGCCGGCACCCGATGACGCTCGCCGCGCGGCGGGCGAAGCGCCTGGCAAGCGGGCACCCGGCAATGTATCGTTGCAAGACGCGGACCGGCCCGCCCAGGCCGCCGCCGGGAGCGAAGCCATGCAGTACGAGAACCTCGATTGCGAGATCCGCGACGGCACTGCCACGATCAACCTTCTGCGGCCTGATCTGCATGCGATCGGCGACCTCTGCGATGAATTTCTGGATTTGATGCTGCGCCTGCAAGTCGACGCCGCCGTGCGCGCCGTCCTGCTGATCGACACTCTGCGCCCGTTCGACATCTCCCCGGATTACGACAGCTTGGCGCAGGCCAAGTGCGAGGGCCAGGGCTTCGAGGCCATGGTGGGCGATCTGGAGCAGGCGCGCCGGGTCGTGACCATCATCCAGGAATCCGGCAAGCCGGTGATCGGCGCGGCCGCCGGCGTGGTGCGCGACGCCGGCTTCGGCCTGTACCTTGCCGCCGACTGCCGGTTGGCCTGCGCCACCGCCACCTTCGCGCCGCCCGACATGGCGCGCGGCCTGCTGCCGGAGTGGGGCCTGACGCACACGCTGCCGCGTCTGATCGGCCCCAGCCGCACGCTCGAACTGCTCTGGTCCGGGCGCACGCTCGGCGCCGAGGAGGCTGCGCGCATCGGCCTGGTCGACCGGGTCATCCCGCCGGGGACCTGGGAAACGGAGCTGGACGCGTTCATCGCGCGCCTGGGCACGCTGCCGCAGCCGTCGGCCCGTCTGGCCAAGCTCGCCGTGCAGCAGGCTGGACAGCTGGACATGACCACCATGCTGTCGTTCGAGCACGAAGCGCAGCAGCAGTGTTGGGATTCCCTGGAGACGCGCGAGGGCATGGCGGCCCACCTGGACGGACGCGTTCCCAGTTTCCGGATCGCGCCGGAGCGCGACGAGGACGACGACGACTAGCGCCCGCCGGCGGGCGCGCCTGGCTCACGACGACCAATCCGGAGGCAAGGCCATGGGTCGCACGCTCATCGAGAAGATCCTCGGCGCCCACGCGGGTCGCCCCGTCGCGGCCGGCGAGATCGCCGACGTCGCCATCGACATCCGCGCCGCGCGCGACTTCGGCGGCGCCAACGTGGTGCAGCACCTGCGCCGCCACGGGTTGGGCGTGGACGATCCCGCGCGCACCTATTTCACCTTCGACTGCAATCCCGGCGGCAGCGACCAGGGCTACGCCGCCAACCAGCAGCTCTGCCGCGAGTTCGCCCGCGCCACCGGCGTGGGGTTGCGCGACATCGACCAGGGCATCGGCACCCACCTGGTGATCGAGGAAGGCCTGGTCGGCCCCGGGTCGACCTTCGTCAGCACCGATTCCCACGCCAACATCCTGGGCGCCGTCGGCGCCTTCGGCCAGGGGATGGGCGACCAGGACATCGCCCAGGCCTGGGCCACCGGCAAGGTGTGGTTCAAGGTCCCGCCGTCGGTCCGCGTCGTTCTGAAAGGCCAGCCCAGCTCCCGCGCCACGCCCAAGGATCTGGTCCTGGCGATGCTGCGCCGCCTCGGGGCCAACGGGCTGCTCGGCTACGCCGCCGAGGTGGTCGGACCGGCCGCGGAAGGATTGTCGCTGGCCGGGCGGATCACCGTCGCCAGCATGGCCACGGAGATGGGCGGCATCATCTCCCTGCTGGCGCCCGACGAGCGGATCCAGACCTTCTACCGCAGCGCCGCGGGCCGCTGGTTCGACGTGCCGCGCGCCGATCCCGACGCCGCCTACGCCGCCGAGATCGTGATCGCGGTCGATGGACTGGGGCCGCTGATGTCGCGCCCGGGCCATCCGGAAGATGTCATCGACGCCCGCGAGGCGGCCGGCCGACCCATCGATTCGGTCTTCATCGGCTCGTGCACGAACGGCCGCGTCGAGGACCTGCGCGCCGCGGCGCGCGTGCTGCGGGGGCGGCGTGTGGCGCCGGGAGTGGTGCTGAAGATCGTGCCGGCCACGCGGCGCATCTGGGAGCGGGCCCTGGCCGAGGGGATCATCCAGGAGCTGATGGCCGCGGGCGCGCTGGTCGGCAACGCCGGCTGCGCCGGCTGCGCCGCCGGCCAGATCGGCATGAACGGCCCGGGCGAGGTGACGGTCTCGACCGGCAACCGCAACTTCGCCGGCAAACAGGGCAAGGGCGAGGTCTACCTGGCCAGCCCCGAAACCGCCGCCGCCAGCGCGGTCGCGGGGGCGATCTGCACCGCCGACGCGGTGCCCGACGCTCCGATCAAGAGGGTGTTCACGCTGCCGGCGCCGGCGCCCGGCGCGGCCGCCCCGGCGGCGGCGGAGGCTCAGCCCCGCGCCGCGGCCCGCCCCACGCGCCTGCGCGGCCGGGTCTGGATCATCGCCCAGGACAACATCGACACCGACATGATCTACCACAACCGGCATCTGGCCGTGACCGACCCCGCACAGATGGGCCACCACGCGCTGGGCAACCTGCCGGGGTGGGAGGATTTCTCCCGCCGCGTCAAGCCGGGCGACATCGTGGCGGCGGGCGGCAATTTCGGCTGCGGCAGCTCGCGCCAGCAGGCCGTCGACTGCTTCCAGGCGCTCGGCGTGGCGGCGATCGTGGCCGCGAGCTTCGGCGCCATCTACGAGCGCAACGCCATCAATGCCGGCCTGCCGCTCGTGGTCGCCGATCTGCGCGGCGCCGGACTCAACGACGGGGACGAAGTCGAGATCGACCTGCCGGCCGGCCGAATCACGTGGACGGGCGGCGCCATCGACACCGCCCCCTTCTCGCCGGTGCAGATGGAGATCTACCAGCGCGGCGGCCTGCTGGCGCGGCCGCGCTGACCTGACCGGCGCGCGCCCGGCAGCGCGCCCCGCCCCGGCTGCCCATGCCGTTGCGCGCGCCCGGGGGTGTGCCGCTGCGCGAGCTTGCCCCGCCTCTTGTCAGCCGGCGGCGCGGGCGATGTAGGTCACGTAGCGCGCCTCGCCCTCCTGCACCGTATGGGTCGCGAAGCCTCCGGCGCGCAGCGTGTCGATCAAGGGGCCGGGCAAGAACGCGCTGGACAGCGCCAGCACGGCGCCGGCGGCCAGGCCGGCCGCCCGCCGCTGCACCTCCCCCAGCGGATGTTCGCCGCGCGCCAGAAACTCGCCCGCGTCGACGCGCACGGTCACGCGCTCGGGCGCGAACCAGAGGGGCAGGGCCTGTCCGCCCGCCGCGCCCGGCATCACCGCCGCCGCGGCCGGCGCTGTCGCTCCGACCGGCGCCGCCGGCGCGTCGTACTCGAGCAGCCGCCGCTCGCCCTGCAGGGCCCGCAAACGGGTCAGGTCCTGCGTGACCTCGAGCGTGCCCAGGTAGGCGCCCGCCGCGTCGCGCACGGCGAAGTAGCGGATGTGCACGAATCGACCGCGCAGCTCGATCCAGAACTCGGCGACGTCCTGGCGGCCCTGCTTGAAGTCGGCCAGGATGCGCTCGACGATGTCCACGCTCTTGGGGGGATGGCAATGCTGCACCTTGCGCCCGATCACCGTGGCCGCGCGGTCGAACACGCGATCGGGGCCTTCCGAGAAGAAGGCGACCCGGTCCTGCGCGTCGACGAAGGTCAGATCGACCGGCAGGGTGTTGAAGATCCCCAGCAGCTGTTCGAAGGACAGGCTTCCCGAGGGGAAGATCATGGCCTTGCCCCGCGGCGGCTGCACCGCGTCCACCGGCTCCTCGGCGCGCGGCGGCGCATAGTCGCGGCCCGGCTCGACCAGGCACCACCCCAGGCGAGGCGTCTCGCTCCAGATCTCGCCCCACTCCTGCTCGGTGAGCGTGTCCAGAGCCATCGGCAGCAGGATCTTGTCCTCCTTGTAGATCATCTCCTCTACCGCGGTCATGGCGGCCTCGCCCGCCTCGGCCAGCGCGTCGCGCAGCGACCCCGCCGTGACGGCGCCCGCCGCCCCGGCCGCCGCCAGCGCCGCCCCCAGCCGCTTCAGCAGCGCGCGCGCCTCGTCATCCTTGGCCCACATCACCTTGGAAGGCCCGGTCACGCCGTGGCGCTCGAGGCAGGGGAAGAGCAGGTTCTCCTTGCGGGAGTAGTGTTTTTCCACGTCCATCAGCTGCGCATGCAATCCCCGCAGCGCGGCGAGCGGGCCGGCGGCGTCCGCCTGCGCCGGCAGCCCGGCCAGCTCGACCAGCAGCCGCCGGACCTGCGCGGTGACCTGTTCGAGCGCGCGGTTCTCGCGCTGGAAGGTCTCGACCGGATGCCCGGCCGGCAGCTGCAGGCGCGGCGAGGCGGGCTTGACGATGTCGCGCAGGACCTGAGCGTGCAGGTCGCACATCGAGCGCACCTCGTCGACGCTCATCCCCTCGGCCATGAGCTGCTGCTCCATGGCGGCGATCTCGCCGGCGTCGACCTCGCGCACGATGTCCGCCAGGCGCGCCTGCACCTGCGCCGGTGGCGCACCGCGGTGCAGATGCAGGATGATCTCCTTGAGGGTGTTGACCCGGTGCTCCCGATTGTTGATCAGCTCGCTCATCGCCCCATCCTTCCCGGCCAAGACCGCGGGTCCATGCCGCCGGGTGCCCGGCTGGCAAAGTCGCCGACAATCTAGGCAGGAAATAACAGAAAACAAGTTCTAGATTGTTTTATTTCCGCCGCTGTTCTTTGCTGCGCATGGCCATAACGACCATGCCGATGCCGGTGGATGTTATCGATTTGCCGGGGACAGGCGGGGGACCGTCAAACGCCCTTGACCAGGTCCGCCTTGATGACCTTGCCGAAGGAGTTCTTGGGGAGATGGTCGACGAAGTGCACGGCGCGGGGGATCTTGAAGCGGGCCAGCACCTCGCCGCAGTGGCGCAGGATCGCCTGGGCGTCGGGCTTCGCGCCGGGCGCGGGCACGACCCAGGCCTCGATGGCCTCGCCCAGCAGCTCGTCGGGCAGACCGACCACGCACGCCTCGGCCACGCCGGGGGTCTCGGCGATGGCGTCTTCGATCTCCTTGGCGCTGATGCGATGGGCGCCGCTCTTGATCATGTTCTTGATGCGGTCGACGATGAAGATGAAGCCGTCGTCGTCCTTGCGCGCCAGGTCGCCGGTGTGCAGGCCGTCGGCGCGCAGCACGCGGGCGGTCTCCTCGGGATCGTTCCAGTAGCCGCGCATGATGTTGGGCCCGCTGGCCACGATCTCCCCCACCTCGCCCGGCGCGCACTCGCCGCCGTCCTCGCGGCGAATGGCCAGCGTCACGCCCGGGATGGCGATGCCGATCGAACCCAGCTTCTCCAGGAGCCGCGCGGGCGGCAGGTACGACAGCCGCGCCGAGGCCTCGGTCTGGCCGTACATGATGTAGAGGGCGATGCGCTCGGGCAGCGCCTCGCGCAGGCGCCGCGTCAGGGCGGGCGACATGGCGCCGCCGGCCTGGGTCAGATAGCGCAGATCCGGGTGCGGACGCGCCAGGAAATCGGTCTTCGCGCAGAGGATGGCATAGGTCGACGGCACGCCGGAAAAACCGGTGGTCCGCTCGCGCGCGAGCGTGTCGAGCACCGCCTGCGGATAGGCGAAGCGGTTGTCCACGACCAGGCGGCCGCCGACCGCGACGTGGGTGAGCAGCAGCGAATTGCCGAACGAGTAGTGGAACGGCAGCACCACGGTGACGCTGTCGCCGGCGCTCAGCCGCAGGTAGGCCAGGATCTGGTCGGTGTTGGCGCAGAGATTCGCGTGGGCCAGCATCACGCCGCGCGGCAGTCCCGTCGAGCCGCTGGTGTAGAGGATGGCCGCCAGGTCGCGCGGGGCCACCGGCGCCGCGGGCCGGGTGTCCGGCTGCGCGTCGACGTCGGCGGCGATGGCGATCTGCAGTCCCGCCGACAGGCTCCAGTGAGGGGCCGCCTGATCGAGCACGAGACAGCGCAGCGCGGCGCAGCCGGCGACGATCTCGGGCAGGTCGCGGCGGACGTGCGCCAAGCGCGTGATCAACCCGACCGCGCCCGAGTCCGCCAGCAGCGCCTGCAGCGTCCGCGGCTTGCTGGCGCTGTTGAGCGCCACCGCGCAGGCGCCCGCCTTGAGGATGCCGAAAAAGCCGGCGGCGTAGGCCGGGCCGTTGTCCGCCAGCAAGGCGATCCGATCGCCCGGGGCCACGCCGCGGGCCAGCAGCAGATTCGCCACCCTGTTGGCCCGCGATTCCAGCCCGCCGTAGGTCAGGCGCTCCTCGCCGTGAACCAGCGCGACCGCGCTGGCGGCGCGGTCGGCGCTCTGCTCCAACAGGCGGTGGACCAGCACGGTCAGTTCCCTCCGTCCCGCTTGCGCTCGATGAAGCCCACCAACCTGTCGACCGAATCGAAGTTGTCCGGCACCAGTTCCGTGTCCTCGACCTGCAGCCCGTGCTCCTGCTCCAGGTAGGCCACCAGCTCCATCACCCCCACCGAATCGACGATCCCGTTGTCCAGCAGCGACATCGCGTCGTCGGCCAGCGGCTGGGCGTCGCCGAACAGGAAATTCTCCACGATGAACGATCGGATCTGGGTCTTCAATTCCATGCCTCTTCCTTTCGCCAGGCGATCCGGCCCGGCGCCAGCGCCGCGCGGGCGAGGCGGCCGGACAGCTCCGGACCGAACTGGCGGGCGAGCAGCTGCGTGCTCAGGACCGCCATCAACACCATGTTCTCGCGCGCGCTGGTCAGCCGCCCCGCGCGCCATTTGCGCGCCAGCGCGTCCACGCGCTCGGGCAGCCACAGTCCACCTTCCGCCAGCGCCTCCGGCGCCAGCTGCTGCTCGACGATCGCCCGCCCCGCCGCTCCCAGGAACGAGGCGCCGTCGGGCGCGCGATACGGCTGCTTGGGCCGCCGCCGAATGCCCTCGGGCAGCAGATCCTCCACGCTGGCCTTGAGTATCGCCTTCTCGTTGAGCGACTGAAGCTTGGCCGACGCCGGCAGCGCAGCGGCCACTGCGGCCACGTTATGGTCGAGAAAGGGAAACCGCCCCTCGACCGAATTGCCCATCAGCATGCGGTCCCCCTGCGCCGACAGCAGGTAGCCGGTCAGGAAGGTCGCCATCTCCACGTACTGGGCCCGCGCCACAGGGCCCCAACCGGCGAACTCCGCCGGCAGCGAGGCGGCCAGCCGCTGTTCCGGCGCGGCGGCGCGCAGGGCGTCCGCGGCCTCCGGACGCATCAGCGCCAACATCTTCCCCGTGTTCGACCAGCGGGGCCGGTGCGAGAAGAAGGGGTCGTCCGCCCGGTCCAGGCCGACGCCGTAGAAGCCGGCCAGGAAATCGGGTGGCGACTGCGCCAGGTAGGGGTACAGGCGGGTCAGCAGGCGCGGCCGCCGCTTCGAAGCCGGATCGCGCGCCCAGAAGCATCGCACCTTCGCCTCGCGGAAGATGTCGTAGCCGGCGAACACCTCGTCGGCGCCCTCGCCCGTCAGCACGACCTTGTAGCGCTCGTCGCGCACCAGCCGCGACAGGCGCAGCAACGGCGAGGGGGCCGCGCGCAGCAGCGGCGTCTCGGCATGCCAGACCACGTCCGGGAAGAGGGCGGCGATGTCATCGGGCCCCACCTTGACGGTGGCGTGCTCGGTGCCGAGCGCCTCGGCCATCTGCAGCTGCCAGGCGGTCTCGTCGAAGGCAGGGTCGGCGAAGCCGACGGAGAAGGTCTTCAGATGATGCGACGTGTAATGCCGAACCAGCGCCGCCGCCGTCGAAGAATCCAGACCGCCCGACAGGTACGCGCCCACCGGCACGTCGGCCCGCAGGCGGATGGTGGCGGCGTCGACCAACGCCTCGCGCACCTGGGCGGCCAGCCGGCGCAGCTCGTCCGCCGGCACGTGCCGGTGATCCTCGGCCGCGGGCAGAAAACGCGGATGCCAGTAGCGCCGCGGCCGCACGGGGTCCCCGCCGCCGGCGCCGGCCTGGCCACTGCCGTGCGGCGGGCAGGCGATTTGCGCCGTATGGCCCGGCGGCAGCTGCCGCACGCCGGTGAAAGGGGTGGTGGGAGGAATGTTCACCCAGTAGGTCAGCACCTCGGCGGCGGCGCCGAGGTCGAGCGGCGCCGAGAATCCGGGCCACGCCAGCAGAGCCTTGATTTCCGAGGCGAACAGCAGCAGGTCGCCGTGGCGGGCATGGTAGAGCGGACGCACGCCGTAGCGGTCGCGCGCCAGCAGCAGCCGCCGCTTCGGCCTGTCCCAGATGGCGAAGGCGAACTGGCCGTTGAAGCGCTCGACGCAATCCTCGCCCCATTGCTCGTAGGCGTGCACGATGGTCTCGGTGTCGGAGCGGGTGCGGTAGCGGTGGCCGCGCGGTTCGAGTTCGGCGCGCAACTCCGAATGGTTGTAGATCTCGCCGTTGAACACGATCCAGATCTCGCCTGTCTCGTTGCCCAGCGGCTGCTGGCCGGTGGCGAGATCGACGATGCTCAGGCGGGCGTGACCCAGAAAGCAGTCGGCGTCGCGCCAGGCGCCGAACTCATCGGGGCCGCGGTGCGACAGCGCGCCGATCATCCGCTCGGGGACCCCCGGCGGCAAAGACAACGGCCCGGCCAGGGAAACGGCGCCGCAGACCCCGCACATGGCGACCTCCAGAACCGGGTGGCGGAACCGCGACATGATACGGGATCGCTCGCGCCGGGCAACCGCGATGTCGGCCTCGGCCCGCCGGGCGCGCGGGCCGCCGACCTCGCTCAGGCCGTCGCGGCGCCCCTGGAGGCGGCGGCGATCAGCAGCGCGGCGGCGTCGTCGACCTCCGCCGCGGTCGTGGTGCGACCCAGCGACAGCCGCACGGCCCCCGCCCCCACCGCCGGGTCGACGTTCATCGCGCGCAGGGTCGGCGACAGCTCGGCGTCGCGGCCGCGGCAGGCGGCCCCGGTCGAGGCCGCCAGCCCGGGGCAGCGCGCGAGCACGTCGGCGCCGAGTCGGCCCGGAAAAGCGACCATCAGGGTGTTGGGTAGGCGCAGCTCGGGGTGGCCCAGCTGGACCACCCGCGCCCCCAGGCCCGCGCGCAACCGCTCCCAGAGGCGATCGCGGAGGCGTCGCACGGAGTCCATCGCCGCCAGGCGCGCGGCCGCGGCGGCGCAGGCGGCGCCCAGCCCCGCCGCCAGCAGAGCGCTCTCGGTGCCGGCGCGCCGCCCCTGCTGGTGCCTCGAGCCGAGGATCAGGGGCGCCCAGGGCGCGCCGCGCCGCAGGTAGAGGGCGCCGACCCCCTTGGGCCCATGCAGCTTGTGCCCGGCCAGAGACAGCAGATCGACACCCAACTCGCCAACGTCCACGGGGATCTTGCCCACGCTCTGCGCGGCGTCGGTGTGCGCCACCGCGCCCGCGGCCCGCGCCGCCGCGGCCAGCTCGACCACCGGCTGCAGCGTGCCGACCTCGTTGTTGGCGTGCATCACGGTCAGCAGCACGCAATCGGGGCCGGGATCGAACGCCGCCGGCTGGACCCGGCCGTGGCGGTCGACCGGAAGCCGCTCGAGCCGGGCTCCCGCCGCCGCCAGGGCGCGGCATGGCTCGACCACGGCGGGGTGCTCCACCGCGCTGATGGCGATCCGGCCGCCGGACCGACCCCGCGCCGCCCAGACGCCGCGGATCGCGGCGTTGTTCGCTTCCGTGGCGCCGCTGGTGAAGACGATCTCGTCGGGTTGCGCGCCAATCAGCGACGCCACCTGCGCCCGCGCGGCCTCGATCGCCTCGCGCGCCGGCCGACCCGCCCAGTGATCGCTCTGCGGATTGCCGAAGGCCTCCTCGAGCAGGGGCAGCATGGCCGCCCGAGCCTCGGGGCAGAGCGGCGTGCTGGCGTTGAAATCGAGGTAGATGCGCTGCTGGCTCATCCGGCCAGCCTCCCCCTCGCGGCCAGCGCGTGCCGCGCCAGCGCCACCGCCTCCGCCGGTGTCTCCGCCCGTTGCCAGCCGTCCCCCGCCACGGCCAGGAAGCGCTCGCCGGGATCGATCCCCAGCAGGATGACGGGCCGCCGGAAACGCAGGGCGAGCGCGATTTCCGACAGCGTGCCGCCGCTGCCGCGGCAGGCGATCACCACGTCGCTGGCCAGGACGTTGATGATGTTGCGCCCCGCGCCCATGCCGGTGGGGATGACCAGATCGAGTCCCGGGGCTGCGCCTTCGGGATCGTCATCGTACAGGATGCCGACCGTCAAGCCGCCGGCGGCGTGGGCGCCGCGCGCCGACGCCGCCATCACCCCGCTGGGACGGCCGCCGTTGAGCAGCACCCAGCCCTGGCCGGCGATCAGACGGCCAAGCTCCTCCGCGACGGCGATGGTCTGCTCGTCGGCCTGGCTGCCCCCCATGACTCCGATCACGATCTTGCGCATGAAGCGGCTCTCCTTCGGCGCCGCCGCCGGGCGCGCCGGGCCGTCCAGACAAGCGGCCCCGGCCGGGGGATCCGGCCGGGGCCTTGCTGCCACCGCGGCGCGCGCCGCGGCGGGGCTGCGATCACCAGCTGCGGGGCGAGCGGCCGCCGCCGCCGATCGGGCCGCGGCGCTCGCGCGCCTGTGCCTGGTTCACCTTGAGGGTGCGGCCTTCGAACTCCTTGCCGTCGATCGCGGCGATCGCGGCGCGGCCTTCCTCGTCGTTCGCCATCTGGACGAAGGCGAAGCCGCGCGGCCGATTGGTGTCGCGATCCATGACGATCTTGACCGACTGCACCTCGCCATGAGCCTCGAACAGCGAGCGCAGCCCCTCGGCCGTGGTGGAGTACGACATGTTGCCCACGTAGATGTCCATGTTCCTCTCCTTAAAAGAGAACGCGTGCCGGCCTGTCCGGCCCCAGACCTCGGTGAACGGCGCCGCCCGCGGAGTTGCGGACAACGCCCTGAGCGCCGCCTTGACACATCATCGGCTCGTGGAGTGCCTGGCCGTGTGGCCGCAGCAGGATGGAGTGCACGATCGCGTGGAACAAGGACGTGTGCAACCTGTAGCGAATCTGGCCTAATCCAAAGCCCGACTTGTAGTGAGGCTTAGCGACCCCCTCGATCGCCCCCCGAGGCAGAGACGCAATCGAGCGCTACCACACTAGCATGAAGCGTTCCTGAATGCAAGATCAAATGTGAAATTCGGGGTCTGCGCGGCGGCGCTTGACACGCCGGGGGCGGGAGGGGGAGATTCCCGGGCGGACCGCCATGAAGATCATGCTCGCCAACACCCTCTTCCACCCGCACGTGCACGGCGGCGCCGAGGCGGTCGTCCACCTGCTCGCGCTGCAGCTGACCGCGCGCGGGCACGGCGTCGATGTCCTGACCACGACCGGGCGCTGCGCCGGGCCGCCCCACCTGCGCACGCGCGCCGTCGAGGGGGTGGCGGGGGTGGTGCACGAAGCCCCCTTCACCGGGCTTTACGACCTGCTGGACGCCGCTCGCCGCCCGCCGGCGCCCCTGCCCGTGCGCATGGCGCACCATCTGGCCGGCGCCCACGACCTGCGCTGGCGCCGCTGGGCCGCCGCGGCCCTGCGCCGGTCGCGGCCTGATCTGCTGCACACTCACAACCTCGCCGGAATGACCCCGGCGATCTGGAGCGCCGCGCACGCCGCCGGCGTGCCCATCGTCCACACGCTGCACGACTACCATCTGCTGTGCGCCCGCACCACGCTGCTGCGCACGCGCGGGTCGCTGTGCGAGCGTCCGCCGCTGCCGTGCCGCGCGCTGATGCGCGCCAAGCTGGGGCCGTCGCGTTGGGTGACCGCCGTCACCGGGCCGAGCCGCTGGGTGCTCGATCGCCACCTGGCCGCCGGAGCGTTCCCGCGCGCCCGCGCCGAGGTCATATTCAACGCGCCGGCCGCGCCGGCGTCGGCGGCGGCCGGCGGCGGGGCGCCCGAACCGCCGCCCCGCCACGCCACCGCGCCCACCGGGCTCTTCCTCGGCGCCATGCAAGTGCACAAGGGAGTGCGGGAACTGCTGGCGGCCCTGGAACTGCTGGGCCACACGGCGGACGCCCCCGCCCCGGGCGCGGTCGCCTTCGCCTTCGCCGGCGCCGGTCCGCTGGCGGGCGAGGTCGCCGCCTTCTGCGCGACGCGGCCCGGCCTGCGCATGTTCGGCCGCGTCGACGGCCCGGCCCGCGAGGCCGCCTTCGCGGCCGCCGATTTCCTCGTCCTGCCATCGCGCTGGCACGACGTCGCACCGCTGACCATCCTCGAAGCGTTCAGCCGCGGCACGCCGGCGCTCGGTGCCCGCCGCGGCGGCATCCCCGAGCTGATCGACGATGGCGTCGACGGCCTTCTGGTCGAGCCGCAGCCGGCTGCCCTGGCCGCGGCGATCGGCCGCTACGCCGCCGACCCGCAGACGCGCCGGCGCCACGGCGAGGCGGCGCGACGCAAGGCCGCGGCCTTCAGCCGCGAGCGACAGGTCGAAGCCTACCTGAAGCTCTACGCCGATACGATCGCCGCCGCGCCGCGCGGCCGCACCGCGTGACCGCCAGGCCGCCGGCGAGCGCGCGGTCGCGCTGCCCGCCCCGAAATCGGCGCGGCCAGACCGCGTTCGCGATGCCCCCTTCCGTCGCCTCGCGGGCTGCTGCAGGATCGATCCTGAAAACATCGCTTCGTTCACAGGAGTTTCCCCAGAAATCCGTGACCAATTAGCATAGTATCTTG
>CAYWTR010000033.1:0-27533 GCA_964461255.1 uncultured Fibrobacteraceae bacterium
TGATGTCCATGCCGACCCAGACGCAGGTCCGGGGCCGGAAACATTCTTCGTGGAATAGCTCAAACGTAGCGCCCGATGGGGATGTTGCGGATCAGCGGGTCGACAGCCTCCACCACATCCACCAGGTACTCGGTACGGCCCGGCAGGCGGGCGCCGAGGTCGAGCAGGGTCGTGCGGGCGGGGCGACGCCCCTGTTCATCCTGGATGACGCGCACGATCGGCCGGCCGCTGCCGGCCCGGCCGGTGTCGATCACCAGGCCCAGTTGGCCGTTGTCCAGCTTCAGGACCGCCCCGATAGGATGCTCGCCCATCAGGCGCTGCATGGCGGCGACGACCTCGGGGTTGAATTGCGTCCCGTTTCCCTTGGCCAGCACCTCGAGCACCTCTCGCGGCCGGGCCTGACGCCGGTACGGCCTGATCGTCGTGAAAGCGTCGTAGACGTCGGCCGCCTGGATAACGTGCGCGAAGATGTCGGGCCTTTCCTTGGGAGGCGACGGGTAGCCCCGGCCATCGTAGGAGACGTGATGCAGCAGGGTCACCTGGCCGCAGTAATGATTGTCGTAGGCGGCTCCCTCCAGGATCTCCATGCCATCGAGGGGATGGCGCCGCATCGCCTGCCACTCGTCGGGCGTGAACGCGCCGCTCTTGTTCAGCACCTCCAGCGGCGTGTACAGCTTGCCGATGTCGTGCAACAGCGCAGCGGCGGCGAAGGCCCGCAGCTCGGGCTCCTCCACGCCCAGCTCGCGGGCCAGGGCCGCAGCCAGCAGCGCCACGTTGCAGCTGTGGTCGAAGGTGTAGCGATCGTGCTGCCGCAGCGAGTTGAGCAAAAAAGCCAGATGCTCGTCCTGCTCGATCGCGTCGACGCAGGTGAGGATGGCGGGACGCAGAGGCACTGCGCCGGCGGTCACCATCTCCTCGATGGCCTGCCGGATCGCCGCGTTCTCCCGTCGCAGCTGCTGCAGTTGCTGTTCCTGCCCCCCGCCGGCGGCAGGCGTCCGGGCCGCCTCGGCGCGCGGCGCGGCGCCGGAAAGGCTGGACGGCGGCGGGCCGACCGCCGCCGAGCCGGTCGGGGCCATCAAATCCAACGGATCGACCGGGCGAGCCCCGGCCGGGCGTGCGCTACTGGGGCTTCCGGCGTCGGTGGATCCGCGGGCGGTCGCCGGCTGCGTCTCCTGGTCGTCGGCGCCCAGAAGCACCACCGGGGCGTCGCTCAACCTCACCACCTTCACCCCTCCCTCGGGCGGCAGCTGGCCGTCCAGGGATTGCGCGGGGTCGAGCAGAGCGCACAGCAGGCGGCGCAACGCTTGCGGGTTGACCGGCGGCTGAAAAGACACCGTCAAGATGTTCAGGCGGCGGAAGCAGCGATGGATCTGGGCCACGGCGCGGCTCTTCAAGGCCAGCTCGCTTCCTGACTCCAGGTGACGAATGGCTCCGTGGTCGATGCTAATGGTGGCGCCGCCGGCCGCCGCGTGCCACCTGTCGACCAGGCACGACAGAGCGCGCGTGCCCTCGATCACCTCGCGATCGAGCCAGCCCAGCCGTGCGGCTTGGCGCAGGATCGTGCATGCCGCAGCGATGAACAGGGTCAGGTCCGCCGTTGCCTGCTCGGGCAGCGCCCTTGTGGCGGCGTCTGTGCCCACGGCCACGGGTGCGGCCGCCCCCCTGGCCGGCGCCGGGTGTGCCGCCGGGCCGCCTGGGCTCCGGCGCGGGGCCTGCGGCTGGACCGGACCGGCCGCTGGTTGGAGATCGGGCGCCGGGTGATGGCGGGCGTTGATGACCCTGCGCGGCATGCGCCCTCCTGCTGCATTCGGCAAGGATGGGCGAGGTCCTTGGGCGAAAATGCACGTTTCTACGGCTCGTGGATGGCAACCGCTGCCATGAGCAATCGACGGGCCCAAACCGGCCGGTCATGCCGCCCCGCGCCGTCTTGCACCGCGGGAATCCCTAGGCAGAAAAACCTATCAAGCTATCGGGGGTTTGGGGCGATCGCGGCCGCGGCACCTACTTCGCCAGCACGATCCTCTGGGACAGCAGGCGCTCGCCCGCGATCAGCTGCACCGCGTAGACGCCTGCGGGCACCGGGCGCCCCGATGCGCGGCCGTCCCAGGCCACCGATTGCAGGGAGCCGGTGGCTGCCCCTGCGAAGAGCGTCTCGACCTGGCGCCCGCGCAGGTCGACGATGCGGCAGACGACCTGCAGTCCCGCCGGCGCCATGAACGGGATGACCGTGCGCGGATTGAATGGGTTGGGGTAGGGCTGCCGCAGCTCCAGCGGTGCCGCCGGAGGACCGCCGGCGGGCGGTCCGGGCAGGTTGTCGAGCCGATACTGCTGCCCGGCGTGCGTTTCGATTTCCAGCGCGTAGCGCAATGACATCTCGGGCGGCGGCGGCGGCAGCCGATCGAGCAACACCCAGACATCGTCCCGAATGACCAGGGGCATCGTCCCATCGCCGGGGTCGCCGCTGCAGACCAGCGCCAGTTCGCCCTGCGCGGCGCCCGGCGGCAACATCTGGCGCCACAGCGCCAAACGTGCCACCTCGGAGGGTCGCGCCTGCAGCGTGAACTCCAGTCGCACGGCGCCGGTCGGGGTCCAGGCCGCCTGCCAGCCGCTCATCTCGGTCGCCACGACGCCGCCCGAGCTGTCATAGACCTGCACGTAGCCGGCGGCGCTGCCGTTGTAGATGTTCCCGTTGGGCGCCCCCACGGCGTAGTCGGGCTGCCCGTCGCCGTCGAAATCGCCCGCCGAGGCGACCCAGAAGCCGAATTCATCGTCCGCCAGGGCTCCCCCCGCCCCGAGCGCCGGCACCGCGGTCAGGGACGCCGCGCTATCGTGGGACGTGCCGCCGCCGGCCCACAGGTAGGCGCGTCCCGCGTTGGACCCGCTGGCGTCGTTGTAGGGAGCGCCGATCAGAAGGTCCGGCAGGGCGCCGCCGACCACGTTCCCTACCCCGTCGAGCGCGTAGCCGAAGTGGTCGCCCTGGAGCGCTCCACGCACGGAGCAGTCGCCGATGCTGTCGGCGGAGGCGCCCCCGAAGAAGATCTCGACGCGGCCGGCCTGCGGTCCGGCGACCTGGTCGCGCGGCGCGCCGACCGCGATGTCGGGCGTCCCGTCGCCGCTCCAGTCGCCGATGCCGCGAACGCTGAAGCCGAACCAGCTGGCGGCCGGATTGGCCGACGCGCTGGCCAGGATCAGGTCGGGCGTCGCGTCCGGACCGGGACTGGGCGACGAGGAGCCGCGGTACACATAGGCCTTCCCCGGGCGGGTGATCGTCGGATCGTTGGCCGGCGCGCCGACCACCACGGCCGCGCGACCGTCGCGGAAGAAATTGCCGGCGCCGTGCGCGGACCAGCCGAAACGGTCGCGGGGCAACAGCCCCACCAGGGTCAGGTCGGACGCGGCGAGCGCGCTCGTGCTGGAGCTGCCGTAGAACAGGTAGGCCTCGCCCGCGTCCAGGCCGTTCAGATCGCCGAAGGGAGCGCCCACGATCAGGTCGTCGATGCCGTCGCCGTTGAAATCGCCCGCCGCTGCTATTGCATAGCCGAATTGCGAGGTCGTGCTCGGGCTTTCGAGGATCACGTCCGGCGTGGCGTCCAGGCCCGGCCCGCCGAAAAAGATGTAGACGCGGCCGCGGTTGGTGCCCCCCTGGCTGTAGCCGGGCGCGCCGACCGCGAAATCGGGGTGGCCGTCGTTGTTGACGTCGCCAACGCGCGCGACCGCGTGGCCGAACCGCTCGCCCGGCAGGCCGGTCATGATCAGATTCGCGCTCAGGGGCAGCCCCAGACCGCCGAACCAGAGGTAGGCGCGGCCGTTGTCGACGCCCGAGGCGTCCACCTCGGGAGCGCCGACGAGCAATTCCCAGCGCCCGTCGCCGTTCTGGTCCTCCAGCGCCGCGACGGAGGCGCCGAAACGCCCGCCGCTGGCGATCGCCTGGCCCTGCAGGGGGACGGCGTGCGCGGCCGCCGCGGCGGCCAGCGACATCAGCCCCAGGACAGGGACGAAGCGTCGAGCCTGGATCATGGTCAAACCTCCCGGGGAAGCGGCGGGCTGGCCCGCAGCCTGCTAGCGAGAATCATACCCCGGCCCGGCCGGGCGAGAAAAGACTTGATTGTCCGAGGGGGGGACTGGCATCTTTCCCGGGTTCGCCGCCATCGGAAGAAGGGAGTCGTCCTGATCCGGCGCATCTCGCAATCCACGGCCGGTTTCCTGGCCGCGGCCGCGTTCTTGACCATCCTCTACGGCGTGCTGTTCCCCGCCGCGCAACGCCGGGGAGCTCCGGGAGCGGACGCTGCCGGACGCGCAGCCATGGACAGCCTCTGGTCCGCCCTCGACGGTCTCGACCAGCAGCTCGACGCCGGCGTCGGCCAGACAGCCCCTCAGCCCGAAGGCGAGGCCGTGCTGGTCATCGGGGCCGATCAGAGCTTCTACGACGCGCTGCGCGCGGAGGGCGTGCCGCACGAGGAAGTCCTGTCGCTGGTGAGCACCTGCAAGCCGTACCGCAATCTGCAGCGTATCCGGCGGGGCGATCGCTTCCGCGTCGTGCGGGCGCCCGGCGGAGGTCTGGAACGCCTGAGCTTCGACCTGGACGAGGAATCGTACCTGTCGTTCCTCAGGAGCGGCGACGGCTGGGCAATCGAGGAACGGACCCACCCCGTGCAGCGGCGCCTGGTCGGGGTCAGCGGCATCATCCGCGTATCGCTGTACGAGAGCCTGAAACAGGCCGCGGCGCCGCTGGCGCTTGCCACCAAGATCAACGACATCCTGGGCTGGGAGATCGACTTCAACCGCGACCTGCGCCCCGGCGACACCTTCCGCGTCGTCTACGAGGAAGTGCGGCGCGACGGTGCTTTCGTGCGCACCGGGCCGGTGCTGGCGGTCGAATGCGTCAACCGCGGCCGCGCCCATCGCGCATTCCGTTTCGAGACCCGCGACGGCAAGCCTGGATACTACGACGCCCAGGGGCGCAATCTCGAGAAGCAGATGCTCAAGGCGCCGCTCGAGTACGCGCGCATCAGCAGTCCCTTCTCTTCGCGCCGCTTTCATCCGATCTTGAAGCGATACATGCCGCACGAGGGGATCGATTACGCGGCGCCCGTCGGCACTCCCGTGCGTGCCTCGGGGTCCGGCACCGTCGTGTCCGCCGGCGTCAAAGGCGGCAACGGCCGCTACGTGCACATCCGCCATGACAACCGCGCCTACGAGAGCTACTACCTGCACCTTTCCCGCTTCGCCGGCGGGATCAGACCGGGCGCGCGCGTGCAGCAGGGGCAAGTGATCGGCTACGTTGGCGCGACCGGTTACGCGACCGGCCCCCACCTGGACTACCGGGTCAAGAAGGATGGCCGGTTCGTCGATCCGCGCGGCCTGCACCTGCCGCCCGCCGAGCCCGTGCCGGCCGGGGCGCTGGAGAGCTTCCGCACCGTGGTCGCCATCTACGCCCAGGCGCTCGAGGGCCTCGACAGCCGCGTTCAGCCGCGGCAGACGGCGCTGGCGGCGATCGTCCAGCCTCCTCTGTGGGAGCCCCCTCCCTTCGCCTCGATGCTGGCGGGCGGCGACGCCCGGCCGGCCGCCCCCTGAGCGGCGTCCCAGGCCGAATCACTCATGGTGGACAGTGACGATGCCAGCATGAGCAAGCCGATCTAGAGAATCCCCACGGCGGCGAACATCGACCTGATCGTGGTGACGATCTCACGCGGCACCGCCAGCAGCTTGCCGTCGTCGGGGAAATGGGCCGCGGCATCGGCGCGGTCCTCCAGCAGGCCGATCTCCACCCGGCGCGGCGCTTTCTCCCCCGCGGCCCAGACATCGATGGCGATGCGCTGCGCCTCGAGCAGCGGCGACGCGCCGGGCGCGACCGGCGGCAGCGGCGCGATGATCGGCATCATGTCCAGGTAGTGGACCAGGTCGCCCAGGGCCGCGCCGGCGCGGGCGGCGGCGTCCTCCGCCGCGCTCGGTCGGCGCAGGCGCCAGCCTTCCGGCGAGCGCCAGGCGCACACCTCGGGCAGTCCAGCGCGGCGCACGCGGAAGGAATCGGCCTGCGCCATCTCCCAGGGCAACGCGTCCAGATCCAGCCATTCCGCCAGTGGCTGCGAGGCGGCCACGCGCAGCTCGCGCGAGACGATCAGCACATGGGACCGCCCATCGCGCAGAGCCGGCGTCTGGCCGGTTGCGGCCAGCGGCGCGCCCAACTCCGCGCGCAGCAGCGGCCGGCCAGCCGCCCCAACCAGCCGCACCGCCAGAGGCCGCGGCAGCAGGCCGTGCGCCGCCAGCGTTTCCGCGGGGGCCCGGCGCGGTCCGAACGCGTGCACGTTGGTCAGGCCGGCCTCGAAAATCAGGCCGCGCAGAACGCGGTCCTGCGCGCGCCACCAGACGACGCCTTTCTCCCCGCCTTCGTCGCGCCGCCGGTCGCCGTACAGCCGTTGGTAGGCCGCGTGGACCGTGCCGGACCGCCGGCGTCCCTCCTCGCCGGCGGGAGCGCGCAGCCACCAGGCGCCTGTGGGATCGCGGGCGAACACGTCCCAGGTCTTCGCGCCCGTCGGCCGCACCGCCACGGTCTCGATGGCGGCGGAATCGAAGCGGGGAAAGAGCGTCAGCAGGCGCACACCGTCGGGCAGATTGGAGAGCAGGCGCACCAGCCGCGGGGTCACGAGGAAGATCCCGGGACGACCCCCTCCCTGCGCGTAATGCAGCTCCAGGACGGGATTGCGCGCGCCGATCGCCAACTCGAGGCGACGTCCGCCGCCGGCGACGGCCATCAGCTCGACGGCGGGAAACGTCAGACCCAGCTCGCTGCGCGACAGGGGCGCCTCGTCCTCGGCGAGCACTGGGCCGGCCATCTCCGCGCCCAAACCGTCGATCAGGCCGGTCATCGATTCCGGGTCGACCCAATCCCCCTCCGCGCCCTCGAGCCGCCACAGTCCGCCGGGGGCGTCCCGCGCCAGCTCCACCAGGTCCGCCGTGGCGTGCCGAACCTCGAGCCTGATCAGATCGGCTGCGGGAAAGGGGAGCAAGGGACCGCCGGCGGCGGCGTCGGGTCCGCTGCGCGGGCGCTCGACCGCCAGGTACCAGATGCCTGCCAGCAGAAGCAACGCTCCCAACGGCAGCACGCTGCGCGGCAGGACGCCGCCCACGCGCTTCATGCGGCGGCCTCGCGCCGGCGCGGCCGGCGGCGCCTCAGCACCCAGCCGACGGCGCCGAGCCCGACCGCCAACGGCCAGCCGATGATGCACAGCCAGCCGACCGCCTCCTTCTGGCCAACGGTCAGGACAACCGGCTCGCTCAGGTCCTGGCGCGGGCGCAAGGCGATCAACACCTGCTCGTGGGCCAGCCAGCTCAGCAGGTTCAGCAGCAGATCCCGGTTGCCGTACAGGTTGAGGTTCTCGTTCACCGCGAAATCTGAGTCGCCGACGATGATCAGGCGCGAGGTGGGCGCCCGGCTGAAGATCGAGTCGGGGGTGCGCCCCGCCGCGGGCGAGCGCTGGGCCAGCAGCTGGTCGCGCAGTGGCGTGGTGGGCGCGGGCGCCGCGAGCTCGCGCGGCGCCTCGGCGGTCGCGGCGGCGAAGTAGCGCTCGCGGTCGATCTCCAGGGCGACACCCAGGGCCAGCGGACCGGGACGATCCCGCCCCTCGTCGAAGCGCGGCTCGCCACCGACGACCGACGCCAGATCGGCTTCGCCCCAGCTGCGCGGTCCCGTGGCCAGGATCGTGCGCGGCGTCACGCCGGTCTGGGCCGCGTGCAGAGGAGACAGCGACTGCGCGAAAGGGAAGATGGTGGCGATGCCCTCGAGGCCGCGCACCGCCGGATGCTCGCCGTAGGTGTCGTGCACCACCACCACCCGGGGATCGAGGCCGAACTGCCGGCCGCCGCCGGTGGCGGTGACGATGAAGTCATCGTTCAGGCGCACGTTGTAACGCTCCGTCCAGGCGGCCAGCGAGGCCGGCGTGCCGGGATCGAGCAGGGCGAGCACCGCTCCGCCCTCGCGCACGAAGCGCTGCACCGCCTCGATCTCGCCGGGCGCCATTTCCAGCTTGGGGGCGGCGATCACCAGCACGTTGCCGTCGGGCGGCACCAGCGGGACGTCCGCGAGCAGCAGCGGCCGCAGGTCATAGCCCTGCGCCTGCAGCAGGCGCGCAAAGGCCGCGTAGCCGCCCCGTTCCTCGCTGTCGAGCCGGTGCTGGCCGTGCCCGAGCAGGTGGTACACCACCGGCCGGCTGCCCGAGGCCACGCGGTAGACACCGTTGATCAGCGCGCTTTCATCCGGGTCGAGCAGCGTCCGCGTGCGGCCGCCGGCCTCGAGCACGACCGTTCGGGCTGCGGTCACGCCGAATTGCTGCACCCGGGTCAGCTCGCGGTCCGGGTCGACGAACTGGACGGAAAAGCGGGGGGAGCGGTCGCGGCAGGCGTGCAGCAGCACCTCCATGGCCGGCCGGCGCGGGTCGAGGCGCTGGTAGAACGCGTGCGCGCGGACGTCGACGTCGAGACTCGCGAGCACCTGCACCGTCTGCGGGGACAGGCTGTAGCGGCGGTTGCGCGTCCAGTCGAAGGTCAGGGCGTGCCGGGCCAGGATCAGCTCAAGCACGATCAGCAGCAGCGCCAGCAGCGCCACGGGAAGCCAGCGGGCGGCGCGGCGGGCGCCCGCCTGCCGCCTGCCCCCCAGCGAGGATGACGCCGCCGTCAGGCCCAGCGCCGTCCAGGCGGCGAAGTAGTAGAGGTCGCGCGTGTCGACGACGCCCCGTGCGAAACGCTGGAAATGCTCGGTCAACGACAGGCCCACGGTCACCCTGCCCAGCCCCCCCGGCAGATGCGGCTCCAGGCCGCCGATCGTCAGCAAGAGCAGCGCGAAGGCGAAGGTCAGGATGTAGCTGACGACCTGGTACTGGAAGAGCGTCGAAAAGAAGACGCCCCAGGCGGCGATGACCGCCGCCACCAGCAGCAGCCCCAGCCCCGCCGACAGCACCGGACCCGGCTCGGGATGTCCCAGCCAGGCGGCCACGGCGAAATAGACGCCGGAGGCGAGCACCAGGAGCGCCGCGACTGCCAGGACGGACATGAACTTGCCCGCCACCCAGACATGATCCGGCACGGGATAGGTCATGACCAGGTCGTAGCGCCCGCTGCGATACTCCTCCGAAAAGAGACGCATCGAGACGGCCGGCAGCAGGAATATCAGGAAGATCGACATGTTGGTGACCAGCGGCTGGAAGACGCCGTCGGCCAAGTTGAGCAGCGCGCTGCGCTCGCCGGATTTCAGCGCCTGCAACGACAATTCGCTGTAGCCGAAAACGAACAGCGTGAAGAAGAAGCCCGCCAGCAACAGGAAGCCGGCCAGCACGACCGGCGCCATGGCGCCCCTGAAGAAAGCGCTGGTCTCGCGCTGCGCGATCGCCGCCAGCTGCCTCATCCCGCCCCGCTTCCAGGCGGCGGCGCGCCTTCGCCGCCGGTGACGCGCAGGAACAGCTCTTCCAGCGTGCCGGGCCGATCGCTCATCTGCTGCAGACGTCCGCCGGCCGCGATCAACGCCGCCGCCAACCGCGGCCTCACCTCGGCGGGATCGCCGGCGCAGACCACCTCGGCGCCGCCGGGCGCCGGCGTCACGGCCACCACGCCCGCCACGCCGGCGAGCGCGGCGTGGACCGCTGCCCGCTCGCCGTCCCACGCCACCAGCAAGCGGGCCAGGCCGGGCGCTCCGGCGTCCAGTCTCTCGGTGTCGGCCTCGCCGGCCAGCCGCCCGCGATGCAGGATCAGCACCCGCTCGCAGGTCAGCGCGACCTCGCTCAGAATGTGGCTGGACAGCAGCACCGTCTTTTCGCCGCGGAAGGCGCGGATCAGATCGCGGATCTCGACGATCTGGTGGGGATCCAGACCAGCCGTCGGCTCGTCGAGGATCAGGATCGGCGGATCGCCCACCAGCGCCTGCGCCAACCCGACCCGCTGCCGATACCCCTTGGATAGCTGTCCGACCAGCCGGTCGCGCACCTCGGCCAGGCCCGTGCGCTCCTCTATCGACGCCAGCTGCGCCTCCAGCCCGCGCTGGCCTGGTCGTTTCAGTCTCCCTACGAAGCGCAGATGCTCGCGCACCGTGCAATCCGGATAGAGCGGCGTGTTCTCGGGCATGAAGCCCACCCGACGGCGCACCTCGAGCGAGGCCACGCCGACGTCATGGCCCGCGACCTCCGCCCGCCCGGCCGAGGGCGGCAGCGTGCAGGTCAGGATCCGCATGGCGGTGGTCTTGCCGGCACCGTTGGGTCCCAGGAATCCCACGACCTCGCCCGGCGAGACCCGAAAGCTGACATCGTCGAGCGCCGTGGCGGCGCCGAAGCGGCGGGTCAAACCTTCGACTGCGATCATCGCGCCTCCGCTCCAGCTGTCGTGCGTTCAGGCCGCCGTCCAGCGCAGCAGCGTCGCTCCCCAGGTGAAGCCCGCGCCGAAGCTGCACAGCACCACCCAGTCGCCTCGCCCCAAACGGCTCTCCTCAAGAGCGACCCGCAGCGCCGAGGGGATGCTGGCCGAGGTGGTGTTGCCGAATCGGTCGATCGTCACGGCCACCTGCCGCGGCGTCAGGCCCAGCCTGTCCCGGACCGCCTCGATGATGCGCAGGTTCGCCTGGTGCGGCACGAACAGGCTGACGTCAGCGGCGGTCAAACCGTTGCGCGCCAGGATGTCGGCGGTGACGCCGGCCATGCCGCGCACCGCGAACTTGAACACCTCGCGTCCTTCCTGATGGATGAAGTGCATGCCGGCGTCGACGGTGGCGTGGGTGGGCGGATGGAGGCTGCCGCCGCCCGCCATGTACAGGAAGCGCCCGCCGCTGCCGTCGATGAACTGCAGCGCGTCGACGATGCCGCCGTCGGCGGGGTCGACCGGCTGCAGCACCGCCGCGCCGGCGCCGTCTCCGAACAGCACGCAGGTGTTGCGGTCCTGGTAGTTGGTGATCGTCGACATCACCTCGGTGCCGATCACCAGCGCGCAGCGGCTGATGCCCGTCTCGACCTGGGCGCGGGCCGACTGCAGAGCGAAGAGGAAGCCGCTGCAAGCCGCGCTGACGTCGAATCCCCAGGCGCGGGACGCGCCCAGGGCCTCCTGAACGACGCAGGCGGTCGACGGGAACATCATGTCCGGCGTCACGGTCGGCACCACGATCAGATCGACATCGTCCGGCGTCAGGCCGGCATGCGCGAGCGCCTGCCGCGCCGCCAGCGCACCGTGGTGGGAGGCGGGCACGCCCGGTTCGACGAGACGCCGTTCGCGGATGCCGGTGCGCTCGATAATCCAGGCGTCGTTGGTGTCAACCATGCGCTCCAGATCGGCGTTGGTCAGACGGCGCTCGGGGAAGGACATGCCGACACCCGTGATGCCGGCGGTCAGCGTCATCCGTGAAGCCATGGCGGCGGTCCTTTGCTGGGGCCGGGCAAGTGCGAACCGCAGGCAAAGTTAGACGACGGGAAGCGGCGGGGCAACCATTGCCGTGGCCGGCGGGCGAGCGGTCCGGACAGCCCGGCGTCGTCGCCGCGCGCCAAACGACAGGCCCCGGCGTGACCGCCGGGGCCCCCTGTCCACCGTCCCTCAGGACTTGGATTCGTCGTCCGCGGCGGCCGGCCGATCCGCGTCGGCTTCCTCGGCGACCGATTCCGCCGCCGGCGGCGCGGCTGCGGCCGCGGCCTCGCCCGCTGCGGCCTGCTCGAGGCGTGCCGCTTCCGCAGCCTTCTCCTCGGCCTTCAAGACGCGGCGGCGCTGCTTGCGCTTCTCGGTGTCTTTGACCCGCGGCTTGGCCTTGGCGTCGACGAGTTCGAGGATGGCCAGTTCGGCGTTGTCGCCCTTGCGCCGCCCGTCGAGTTTGAGGATGCGGGTGTAGCCGCCCGGCCGCTCGGCGTAGCGCGGGGCGATCTCCGCGAACAGCTTGCGCAACACCTCGGGATCCTTGAGGCTGCGTGCCACCAGCCGCCGCGCACCGAGCTCGCCGGACTTGGCGTGCGTGATCAGCCGCTCGGCCAGCGCCCTTGCTTCCTTGGCCTTCGGCGTGGTGGTCGTGACCCGCTCGTGCCGGAACAGGTCCGTGATCATGTTGCGGAACATGGCGTTGCGGTGAGCCGCGGTCATGTTCAGCTTACGCCCGCTGACGTTGTGACGCATGGTATCCGTCCTTGCCTGCGGCCGGCGCGCCGGCCGGCCCTGTCGCGGCGCCTCGCCGGCGCCGTGTCAGCTCCCCGCGCGGGCGAGCACCTTCTCGGTGATCTCCGGGGGGAAAGTCATGCCGAACGTGAGCTGCATGCCCTCCAGGATTTCCTGGATCTCGTTCAGGCTCTTGCGGCCGAAGTTGCGGAACTTCAGCATCTCCTGCTCGCTCTTGGTGACGAGGTCGTAGAGGGTGAGGATCTTTCCCGCCTTCAAGCAGTTGGCCGAGCGCACGGACAGCTCCAGCTCCTCGACGTTGCGAGTCAGCAGATCCACCAGGCGCGACTGTTCCTCGTCGACCACGATTTCCTGCGCGTCGATGGGCGCCTCGTCGAAATTGATGAACAGCTGCAGCTGGTCCTTGAGCAGCTTGGCCGCGAAGGCGACCGCGTCCTCGGGGCGCACGCTGCCGTCGGTCGTGAGGCCGAGGACCAGCTTGTCGTAGTCCGTGCGCTGGCCCACGCGGGTATCCTCGACGCGGTAGCTCACGCGCTTGATCGGCGAGAAACTGGCGTCCAGGCGGATGACGCCGATCACGTCGTCGGGCACGTTGTGCGCCTCGCGCTCGACGTAGCCGCGGCCCATGTCCACATACAGGCGGGCGCGGAACGAGCCACGCTCGGTCAGCGTGCAGATGAGATGATCGGGATTGCAGACCTGCAGCTCGGGATGGCCGTTGATCATGCCGGCGGTCACGGGTCCCGGCGCCGACGTCTCCAGGGTGGCCCAATGGGCGGGCGCATCGGACAGGGCGAAGACCACGCCCTTGAAATTCAGCACGATGTCGGTGACGTCCTCCAGGACATGGGGCAGCGTGCTCAGCTCGTGCCGCACGCCGTCGATCTGCACCGCGGTGATCGCGTGGCCATGGATGGAGGAGAGCAGCGTGCGCCGCAAGGCGTTCCCCAGCGTCTGGCCGAAACCGCGCTCGAGGGGCGCGATCACCAGCTCGGCGAAGGTCTCCGTCTGCGTCTCCCGGTTCAGCTTGACGCCTTCCGGCATCATCATATTGATCCACTTCATGGTCTGGACACTCCCCTTCCCGCGGGTGGCGGAGCCTGCTTACACCTTCGAATAGAGCTCCACGATCAGGTTCTCCTGGATCGGGATAGGCAGCTCGCTCATCTGGGGTTCCGCCAGCAGCCGGCCCTCGCAGCGACGCTCGTCGACCTGGACGAACGGCAGGCGATCCCGCCGGGCGCCGTCCTTCAAGGATTCGACGATTATCGGCATGCTGCGGCTCTTCTCGCGCACCGCGACGGTGGAGCCGACGCGCACGGTGTAGCTGGGGATGTCGACCGGCTCGCCGTCGACCAGCACGTGCTTGTGGCGCACGAGCTGGCGCGCGGCGGGCCGCGACGGCGCGAAACCCATGCGGTACACCAAGTTGTCCAGCCGCTTCTCGAGCAGATTGAACAGGTTCTCGCCGGTGACGCCCGTGCGGCGCTCGGCCTCCGCGAAGTAGTTCCGGAACTGGCGCTCGAGCAGACCGTAAATCGCCCTGACCTTCTGCTTCTCCCGCAACTGCAGCTTGTAGTCCGAGGGTTTACGCCCGCGGCGGCGGCCATGCTGACCGGGCCCGTAGGGGCGGCGCTCGATGGCGCACCGGTCCGTGTGGCAGCGTTCGCCCTTGAGGAACAGCTTCATCCCCTCGCGCCGGCACAGCCGGCACTTGGCCTCCGTATACCTGGCCATCTACTGCAACCTCCCGGCGGCGCGCGAGGCACCCGGCCCCGGCCCGCTTGCTGCCCGAGATCCTCGTTCTCGGTTGACGCTCTTGTCCGCTAGAGCCGGCGACGCTTCTTCGGCCGGCAGCCGTTGTGGGGAACCGCGGTCACGTCCTTGACACGCGTCACCTCCAGGCCCTCGGCCTTGAGGCTGCGCACCGCCGCCTCGCGGCCGGAGCCCGGCCCCTTGACCCAGACCTCGATCTTCTTCATGCCGGCGTTCAGCACCTCCTGGGCGCAGAAGCGGGCGGCCAGCTGGGCGGCGAAGGCGGTCGACTTGCGGCTGCCCTTGTAGCGCCCCTGGTGCCCGCCGGAGGACCAGGTGATGACGTTGCCGCTCGTGTCGCTGATCGACACGATCGTGTTGTTGAAGCTGGACTTGATGTGGGCCACGCCGTAAGCGTCGATCTTCTTCTTCGGCTTGCGGCCCTTGGCCTTCTTGTCCTTGGGATTGGCCAATCCTCAGACCTCCTGCCCTTACTTCTTCTTGCTGCCGGGACGAGTGCGCGGGCCCTTGCGCGTCCGGGCGTTGTTCTTGGTGTTCTGGCCGCGCGCGGGCAGCTTGCGGCGATGCCGCAGGCCGCGGTAGCAGCCGATGTCCATGAGCCGCTGGATGTTCAAGCTCACCTCGGTGCGCAGCGTGCCCTCGACCTGGTACTCCTTGTCGAGAATGCCGATCAGCTTGCGCGTCTCCTCCTCGGTGAGGTCGCGCGTGCGCGTGTCGGGATTGATGCTCGCCTTGCGGCAGATCTGCTGCGCGCGGTGGGCACCGATCCCGTAGATATAGGTCAAGGACGTCGCGATCCTTTTCTCGTTGGGAATGTCGACACCCGCGATCCTGGCCACTGCGGCTCCTTTCCTGGCTCCCGCCCGCCGGCGGCGGACGCTCGATGGCGTCCGGCCGGCCGCTGCCTCAACCCTGGCGCTGATTGTGGCGGCGGTTCAAACAGATGACCCGCACAACGCCCTTGCGCCTGATCACTTTGCACTTGGGACAGATCTTGCGTACCGATGCGCGCACTTTCATGTCCGCTCCTTGCGTCCCGCCGCGGCGGTCGCTCACTTGTAGCGATAGGTGATCCGTCCCCGCGTCAAGTCGTACGGCGACAGCTCCACGGTTACCTTGTCTCCCGGCAAGATGCGGATGAAGTGCATGCGCATCTTGCCGCTGACATGCGCCAACACGACGTGCTTGTTGTTCTCGAGCTCGACCCGGAACATCGCGTTGGGCAGAGCCTCGATGACGGTTCCTTCGACGCTTATCCCTTCTTCCTTGGCCATGCCCTGCTTCCCTCTCCCGCGCCGTCAGCGCGCCGTCAGGACGCGCCGACCGTCGGCGGTCACCGCCACCGTGTGCTCGAAATGGGCCGACAGCCGCCCATCGGCCGTCCGGATCGTCCAGCGGTCGTCGGCGGTGACGACCAGCTTGGTGCCCGCGTTGATCATCGGCTCGATGGCGATGACCAGCCCCTCCTCCATGACCGGGTCGGGCGTGGCGAAGCTGCGGTAGTTCGGCACCTGCGGGTCCTCGTGCATGGCGCGCCCGATGCCGTGCCCCACCAGGCTCTCGACCACCGAGAACCCATGGGCGCGGGCGTGGTCCTCGACCGCGATCCCGACCGCCGAGATCCGGCGCCCCGCCTGCACCTGCGCGATGGCCCGTTCCAGGCATTCGCCGGTCACCCGCAGCAGCCTGGCCGCCTCGGGCCCGACCGCGCCGACCGGCAGGGTCTCGGCCGAGTCCGCATGGTACCCATCGCGGATCAGGCCGATGTCGATCCCCACGATGTCCCCCTCGACCAGCACGCGCGTCGAGGGGATCCCGTGCACAACCTCTTCGTTCACCGAGATGCAGCAGGCCGCCGGAAATCCGTTGTACCCCTTGAAGCTGGGGATGCAGCCCGCGTCCCGGATCATCTTCTCGACCGCCGCATCCAGTTCGATGGTCGCCAGGCCCGGCGCCACCAGGCGCCGCACTTCCAAGAACACCTCGGCCAAGGTACGGCCGCTGGCCGCCATCTTCTCGATCTCGGCCGGCGACTTCAGCCTAATGCGCAGCTGCTTCAAGGGCACCGACGAGCCTCTTGGTGATATCCGAAGGCGCGCCCAGACCGTCGACGCGCCGCACGGGATAGTGACGCCCCAGCGCCTCGATGGCGGGGCCCGTCTTGTCGCGGAAGACCGCCAAACGGTTGCGCACCGTTTCGGCGTTGTCGTCCGCCCGCACCTTCAGCTCGCGCCCCCCGCACTGCGGACAGCTCTCCTCCCCGCGCGCCGCCAGGGCCTCGCGCGAGGTCACTGCGCCGCAGGCGGCGCAGGTCAGGCGGCCGGACAGTCGCCGGACGATCTCCTCGTCCGGCACCTCGACCGAGACCACCGCGCCCACTTTCTGTCCCAGGCGCTTCAACAGTGCGGCCAACCCTTCGGCCTGCGGCACCGTGCGCGGGAAACCGTCCAGCAGCCAGCCGGAAGCGGTCCGGCTCAGCCGCTCCTCGATCAATTCCATCATCAGACCATCCGATACCAGCTCGCCGGCCGCCAGCACGGCCTCGACGCGGCGTCCCAGCGGCGAACCGCTCTTGACGGCGGCGCGCAACATGTCGCCGGTGGAGATGTGCTCGACGCCGAAGCGGTGGATGATGGCCGCCGCCTGCGTTCCCTTGCCGCACCCCGGCGGCCCCATCAGGATCACGTTCACCGCGCTACCTCCGCCCGCGCAAGCGGCCCTTCATGAAGCCGTCGTAGTGGCGCATGACCAGGTGCGACTCGATCTGCTGCAGCGTGTCCAACCCCACGCCCACCACGATCAGCAGCCCGGTGCCGCCGAAGTAGAACGGCACGTTCAGGTAGCTGATCATCAAGTCGGGCAGGA
Source organism: uncultured Fibrobacteraceae bacterium (assembly GCA_964461255.1). GTDB lineage: Bacteria > Krumholzibacteriota > Krumholzibacteriia > LZORAL124-64-63 > LZORAL124-64-63 > CAYWTR01. The sequence continues at coordinate 16,768 of CAYWTR010000033.1, forward strand.
TGGCGATGACCGCCAGAAAGATGGCGCCCGGCAGGGTTACGCGCGTCAGCACCCGGTCGATGTATTCGGCGGTCTTCTTGCCCGGCCGCACGCCGGGGATGAAGCCGCTGTTCTTCTTCATGTTGTCCGCCAGGTCCACCGGATTCAGGATCACGGCGGTGTAGAAATACGTGAACAGGATGATCAGCGCCGAATAGCTGATCACGTACACCGCGTGCGGCGGGCGGAACATGTTGGCCAGCGCCTCCAGGAAGGCGCTGTCCTGGAAGAAGGTCCCGAAGGTCCCCGGGAACATGATGATCGACTGCGCGAAGATGATCGGGATCACGCCGGCGGTGTTGACCCGCAGCGGGATGTGCGTGGCGGCGCCGCCGTAGATGCGCCGGCCCACGATCTTCTTCGCGTACTGCACGGGGATGCGGCGCTGGCCCTGCGTGATGGCGATGATGCCGCCGATCACCACGACCATGAAGACCAGGATCAGCAGCAGCTTGACGATGTGCATCTCCCCCACCCGGATCTGCTCGAAGGTCTGCAGCGCCTCCGTCGGATAGCGGGCGATGATGCCGGTGAAGATGATGAGCGAGATGCCGTTGCCGATACCCCGTTCCGTGATCTGTTCGCCCAGCCACATCACGAAGATCGTGCCGGTGGTGAGCGTCAGCATCGTCATGAGCTTGAAGCCGATGCCGGGGGTGGCGACGATGTTGCCCATCCCCTCCAGCGCGAAGCTGATGCCGAAGGACTGGATGACCGCCAGCAGCACGGTGCCGTAGCGGGTGTACTGGGTGATCTTCTTGCGCCCCTCCTCGCCCTCCTTGGCCAGCTTCTCGAAGTAGGGCACGACGGCCTGGAGCAGCTGGAAGATGATCGAGGCGCTGATGTAAGGCATGATGCCCAGCGCGAAGATGGTCGCGTTCTCCAGGTTCCCGCCCGCGAACATGTCGTAGAGGCCGACCAGCGTGCCGCGCTGCGACTCGAAGAACTCCTTCAACGCGGCATGGTTGATCCCCGGCGAGGGCACGTGGCTACCCAGCCGGTAGATGATCAGGATCAGCGTCGTGAACAAGATCCGCCGCTTCAGCTCGGGGATCTTGAACATGCTCTGGTAGCTGCCCGTGATGTTCACTGCGGAGCTTCCTTTGGTTGGGGATCCCGCCGCCCGTTCACTCCGTGCCCACGAGGGTGCCGCCCGCGGCCTGCACGGCGGCGATGGCCGCCTGGCTGGCCTTGTCGACGCGGATCTGCAAGGGCTTCTCCAGCTTGCCCCGCGCCAGCAGCTTCACGGGCCGCGCCGGCGTCTTGATCAAACCCGCCGCGGTCAGCGCGACGGCGTCCACGACGGCGCCGGCGTCGAAACGGTCCAGGTCCCCCACGTTCACGACCTGGTATTCCAGCTTGAAGATGTTGGTGAATCCGCGCTTGGGCACGCGACGCTGCAGCGGCATCTGGCCGCCCTCGAACCAGGCGCCGATCTTCTTGCCGGAGCGCGCTTTCTGCCCCTTGTGGCCGCGCCCTGACGTCTTGCCATGCCCCGAGCCGGGACCGCGCCCCACGCGCTTGTTCTTGCGGTTGGCGCCCGCGGGCGCTCCCAGGTTGTTGAGCTTGAGCATGGTCATTCCACCTCTTCCACCTTGATCAGGTGGCGGACCTTGTTGGCCATGCCGCGAATGGCCGGAGAATCGTCGTGCACGACCGAAGTCTGGTTGCGCCGCAGGCCGAGCGCGCGCACCACGCGCCGATGCGCCTGCGGCCGCCCGATCACGCTGCGGATCTGCGTGATCTTGAGCTTCTTGCCGCTACTCATGGCCGGGCGCCTCCTTGCCGTGCAGACCGAAGAGCTGCGGCACGGTCAGGCCGCGCTTGGCGGCGATCTCTTCGGCCGAACGGATCTGGCGCAGCCCGTCCATGGTGGCCTTGACCACGTTATGCGGGTTGCGCGATCCCAACTGCTTGGTCAGGATGTTGCGGATCCCGACCGCCTCGAGGATGGCGCGCACACCGCCGGCGGCGATGATCCCCGTGCCTGGCGAGGCCGGCTTGAGCATCACCCGGCTGGCGCCGAAACGGCCGATCACCTGATAGGGGATCGTGTCGTTCTTGATCGGCACCATGATCTGCTGGGCGCGCGCCCCCTCGGAGGCCTTGCGGATCGCGTCGGCGATCTCGTTGGCCTTGCCCAGGGCCACGCCCACGCGCCCCTTGCCGTCGCCGACGGCGACGATGGCGTTGAAGCTGAAACGCCGGCCGCCCTTGACGACCTTGGCGACGCGGTTGATGTGGATCACGTTCTCCTGGGCGTCGCTGGTCTCGTCGCGCGGTCCGCGGTCATCGCGCCGGGGTCCGCCCGGCCCGCCCTGGCCGCCGGGGCCGCCGCCGGGGCGCCCGCCGCGGCCGCGCCGCTGGTTGGGGCCGCCGCCGCGGGGTGTGCCTTCCGGGCGTGAAGTCTTGGCCATATCCGTCATCGGGTCCTGCTCCTGTGCTGGTGCCTTGCCGATCTTAGAACTGGATCCCGCCGTCCCGGACGCCCCGGGCCAGCGCGGCCACACGGCCGTGGTACAGGTAACCGCCGCGGTCGAAGACCACCATCTCGACGCCCTGCTGCTTGGCCAGGTCGGCCAGCTGCCGGCCCGTCCGGTAGGCGGCGGCACACTTGCCGCGCAGCTCCGCCGGCACCTCCATGGCGGGCGCCCGCCGACTCTCCGCGGCGACCAGGGTGCGACCCTGGGTGTCGTCGACGACCTGGGCGTAGATGCCGCGATGGCTGCGGAAGACCGTCAGGCGCGGCCGCTCGCTCGTCCCCTTGACCTTGCGGCGCACCCGGATCCGGCGCCGGATCCTGGCTTCCCGCTTCTGCTTGATCGAATCGCTCATGGCCACAGTCCTCCCGCCCGCGTCGGGCTACTTGCCAGCCGCCTTGCCGGCCTTCCGCTGGATCACCTCGCCCGTGTACTTGATGCCCTTGCCCTTGTAGGGCTCCGGCTTGCGGAAGGCGCGGATTTCGGCCGCGACCTGGCCCACCCTCTGCTTGTCGATGCCGGCGACCTCGATGCGCGTCGGCTCGGGGCAGGTGATGGTGATGCCTTCCGGGATGCGGTACGTCACCGGATGGCTGAATTGCAGCTGCAGATCCAGCTCCGCGCCCTTGACCTGGGCGCGATAGCCGACGCCGACGATTTCCAGCGAGCGGACGAAGCCCTCGGTGACGCCCTTGACCTGATTGGCGATCAGGGCCCGCACCAGGCCATGACGCGCCTTCATGGGCTTGCTGTCGTCGGGACGCCGGACCGTCAGGAGCCCATCGGCAAGCTCGTAGCTCAGGCCGACCGGCACATGCTGGCGCAGCTCGCCCTTGGGTCCCTTCACCACGGAAAGCCCGTCCTCGACCCGCACGGTCACGCCGGGCGGGATGGGAATGGGTTTGTTGCCTACGCGCGACATCGTCAATTCCTCCGCAAACGCTGCCCGCGGACGCCCGCGCCGACGTGCGGCGCCCGGCGGCCGTCTCGACCTACCAGACCTCGCAGAGCACTTCCCCGCCGACGCCTTCCTGCCGGCACTGGTGCCCGGTCATGATGCCGCGGTTGGTCGAAAGGATGGCGATCCCAAAACCGCCGCACACCTTCGGTATACCGTCTTTGTCCGCATAGACCCGCCGTCCGGGGCAGCTGACGCGCCGAATGCCCTCGATCACGCCGGTGCGCTTGCCGTCGCGTTCGTAGTACTTCAGGAAAATGCGCAAGGCCCCCTGCGGCCCCTCGGCGATCTCCTGCACGTCGGCCACGTACCCCTGCTCCTTCAGCACGCGCGCGATGGCGCGCTTGCTCTGGGAGGCGGGAATGTCGACGCGGCGATGCCCGGCGCGGGTCGCGTTCCGAATCCGGGTCAACATGTCCGCTATGGGATCGGTCATGCTCATGCTCAAGCTCCTCGCTGCGCTGTGCGCCTCACCAGCTCGCCTTCACCACGCCCGGGACGTCGCCCCGCAGCGACAGTTCCCGGAAACAGATGCGGCAGACGCCGAACCGCCGCAGGTAGGCCCGGGGCCGCCCGCAGCGGCGGCAGCGGTGATAGGCCCTCACCTTGAACTTGGGCGGCCGGTTGGCCTTGGCGATCAAAGACTTCTTGGCCAAAACAATCCTCCCTCTCAGGGGCGCCGGAAGGGCATCCCCATCAGCCTGAGCAGTTCCCGGCCCTCTTCATCGCTGCGGGCGGAAGTGCAGATGGTCACGTTCATGCCGCGGGGTTCGTCGACCTTGTCGTAATCGATCTCCGGGAAGACCAGCTGGTCCTTCAGCCCCAGAGTGTAGTCCCCGCTGCCGCTCAGCCGCGCCGGCACGCCGCGGAAATCGCGCAAGCGCGGCAGCGCCAGATTGATGAAGCGGTCCAGGAATTCCCACATCCGATCGCCGCGCAGCGTCACGCGCGCCCCGATCGCCATGCCCTCGCGCAGCTTGAAGTTCGAGATGGACTTCTTGGCGTGGGTCTTGACCGGATGCTGCCCCGACACCGTCGCCAGGTCCGCCAGCGCCCCCTCCAAGAGCTTGGGGTTCTGGATGGCGCGGCCCACGCCGATGTTGAGCACGACCTTGACCGGCTTCGGCACCATCATCGGGTTGCGGTAGTCGAACTTCTCGACCAGGGCGGGCGCCACTTCCTGCTGGTAGCGCTCGCGCATCCTCGGCTTCTGCTTCGACATCTTGCCTGCTCCTTGGGTGGCCGCGCGCTCAGGCGAGCATCTCGCGACACTTCTTACAGGTGCGCGCGCGCGAACCGTCGGCGAGGACGACGCCGCCGGTGCGGCTGGCCGCGCCGCACTTGGGACAGATCAACAGCACGTTCGAAATGCTGATCGGCCCCTCTTTCTCGATGATGCCGCCCTGCGGGGTGCGCTGGCTGCGGCGCGTGTGGCGCTTGATCAGGCGCACCTTCTCCACGATGATCTGGTTGGTCTCGGGGAAGACCTTGAGCACCTGGCCGATCTTGCCCCGGTCGTTGCCGGCGATCACCTTGACCTTGTCGTTCTTCCGGATGCGCATCACAGGACCTCCGGCGCCAGCGAGACGATCTTCATGAACCGCTGGTCGCGCAGCTCGCGGGCCACGGGGCCGAAGATGCGCGTGCCGACCGGCTCCCTGTCCTCGTTGATGATCACGGCGGCGTTCTCGCCGAAACGGATGTACGAGCCGTCCTTGCGGCCGATCTCCTTCTTGGTGCGCACGACGACCGCCTTGACGACCTGGCCCTTCTTGATGTTGCCGCTGGGAATCGCCGTCTTGACCGCCACGACGACGATGTCGCCGACGCGCGCATACCGCCGCCCCGACCCGCCGAGGATGCGGATGCACCTGGCGGTCTTGGCGCCGGAATTGTCGGCGACCGTGAGCATGGTGTATTCCTGGATCATGTCCTCTCCTCCGGGCTATTTCGCCCGCTCGATGATCTCGGCGACCCGCCAGCGCTTGGTCTTGGAGAGCGGCCGCGTCGACGTCACCTTGACGACATCGCCCAGGCGGCAGGCGTTGGTCTCGTCGTGGGCGACCAGCTTCGTCGAACGGCTGACGATCCGCTTGTAGAGCGGGTGCTGGATGCGACGGTCGATCTTGACGACCACCGTCTTGTCCATCTTGTCGGACACCACCTGCCCGATGCGGAATGCCCTGAGGTTTCTCGGCTTCTCGTCCATGCTTCACTCCCCGCCCCGCGGCGCGCCGCCGCGGGGCCGTTGGCCGGCGCGCTCAGCGGCCGGACCGCTTCTCGGCGATGACGGTCTTGAGCACGGCCAGCTCGCGACGCGCGTTCCGCACGGACAACGCGTTGTCCAGCTGGCGCAGCCGCAGCTTCATGCGATCGTTCATCAGGCTTTCGGACTTCTCCCGGACCATGCTCTCCAGCTCGGCCAGGGTCAGCTCGCGCAGCTCGGCGGCCTTCTTCTTCATCTCGTCACTCTCCCACGCGGCTGACGATGCGGGTCTTGAACGGCAGCTTCGAGGCGCCCAGGCGCAGCGCGTTCTTGGCCAGTTCCTCGCTGACGCCGTTGATCTCGAACAGCACGCGGCCCGGCTTGACCACCGCCACCCAGTACTCCGGATTGCCCTTGCCCTTGCCCATGCGGGTCTCCGCCGGCTTGAGCGTGATCGGCTTGTCCGGGAAGACCCGGATCCAGACCTGCCCGGCGCGCTTGATGCGGCGGGTGATCGCCACGCGCGCGGCCTCGATCTGGCGGCTCTTGAGCCAGCCGGGCTCGAGGGCCTGCAGGCCGTAATCGCCGAAGGCCACGCTGGCGCCGCGGTAGGCCAGACCGCGGCGGCGGCCTTTCATCATCTTCCTGAACTTGGTGCGCTTCGGCATCAGCATGGCATGTCATCCTCTCCCACCGCGGGCCGCGCCGCGCGGGGCGGGCGGCGCGCGGTCAGGCGCGCTCCTCATGAACCTGGTTGCGCAAAGAGCTCTTGTGCTCGTGGGGCCACACTTCGCCCCGGCATATCCACACTTTGACGCCGATCGTGCCGTAGGTGGTCTTGGCGACCGACGTGCCGTAGTCGATGTCGGCGCGCAGCGTGTGCAGGGGCACGCTGCCGTCGTGGTAGGATTCGACGCGCGCCATCTCGGAGCCGCCCAGGCGGCCGGCGCAGCGGATCTTGATCCCCTTGGCGCCCATGCGCATGGCGGTGGCGATGGCCTTCTTCATGGCCCGCCGGAACGACACGCGCGAGCCCAGCTGCACGCCCACGTGCTCGGCGACCAGGGGCGCCGACAGCTCCGGCTTCTTGATCTCCTCGACGTCCAGCTTGACGTCCTTGCCGATCATCTTCTGGAGCTCGGCCCGCAGCTGGTCCGCCTTGGCCCCCTTGCGGCCGATGACGATGCCGGGGCGGCTGGTGCCGACGATGACGTTCACCCGCTCGCGGTAGCGCTTGATCTTGATCCAGGCGATGCCCGCGTTGCCGACCCGCGCCGTGATGTACTTGCGCAGCAGCAGGTCTTCGTTCAGCCAGTCCGCGTAGCTCTTGCCGCTGAACCAGGTCGAGTTCCAGTCCTTGACGATGCCCAGCCGGAAACCCACCGGATGCGTCTTCTGACCCATCAGACTTCCTTTCCTGCTCCTGTGGCGCTCCCGTCTTGCTGCGGGCGCGCCCGGGTTCCGCCGCGCGCGGCGGTCCGCCGCCCTAGCGGGCGGCGACGGTCACCTTGATGTGGCTGGTCCGCTTCAAGATGCGATAGGCGCGTCCCTGGGCCCGCGGGCGGATGCGCTTCTGCATGGGCCCATTGTCGATGCGGACGTCCTTGACCAGCAGCTGCGCGTCCTCGAGCTTGCCGCCCTCGCCCTGGCTGCGCACGTTGGCCGCCGCCGACAGGATGGTCTTCCTCAGGATCGGCGAGGCCTTCTTGTACGTCAGGGCGAGAATGCCCAGGGCCTGGTCCACGCTCTTGCCGCGCACGAGGTCCGCCACCAGCCGGGCCTTGCGCGGCGAGATGTGGACGTAGCGGGCGATTGCACGGGCCTCCATCGCGAAACCTCCGGTCATGGCCGACTACTTGGACTTCTTGTCCTTGCTCGTGTGTCCGCGGTATGTCCGCGTGGGGGCGAACTCGCCCAGCTTGTGCCCCACCATGTTCTCCTGGACGTACACCGGGATGAACTGTTTGCCGTTGTGCACGGCGATGGTGTGGCCCAGGAACTCCGGCACGATCGTGGAGCGGCGGGCCCAGCACTTCACCACGCGCTTCTCGCCCTTGCCGTTCATCTCCTCGATCTTCCGCAGCAGGGGCTCGCTCACGTACGGCCCCTTCTTGATGGATCGCGCCATGCTCGCTCTTTCCTCCGTCATGGCCGTGCCGGCGCGCCGCCGCGGCGCGGGCTCGGCCCGTCCCGCCTACTTGGCGTTGCGCCGCCGCACGATGAAGCCGTCCGAAGGCTTCTGCTTACGCGTCTTGTATCCCTTGGTCGGCTTGCCCCACGGAGTGCAGGGATGCCGTCCGCCCGAGGTGCGGCCCTCGCCGCCGCCGTGCGGGTGGTCGTGCGGGTTCATGGCCACGCCGCGCACATGGGGTCGCCGCCCCAACCAGCGCGACTTGCCGGCCTTGCCGATCACCACGTTCTCGTGCGTCGCGTTGCCGACCTCGCCGATGGTCGCGTAGCAGTTGCGATGCACCATGCGCACCTCGCCGCTGGGCAGTCGCAGCGTCACATAGTCGCCGTCCTTGGCCATCACCTGGGCATAGGAGCCGGCGCTGCGCGCCATCTGCCCCCCCCGACCCAGCTGGAGCTCGACGTTGTGCACCAGCGTCCCCAGCGGGATGGCCTTGAGCGGCAGCGCGTTGCCCACGTTGAAGGCGGCTTCTTCCCCCGCCACGACGCTGTCCCCGACCTTCAGGCCGCCGGGCCACAGGATGTAGCGCTTCTCGCCGTCGGCATAGACCAGCAGGGCGATGCGACCGCTGCGGTTGGGGTCGTACTCGATCGTGGCCACGCGCGCCGGGATGCCGCGCTTGTCGCGCTTGAAGTCGATGCGGCGGTAGCGCCGCTTGTGCCCGCCGCCGCGCTGGAAAGCGGTCACGCGGCCGCGATTGTTGCGGCCGCCGCTCTTCTTGAGCGGCTCGAGCAGCGACTTCTCGGGGCGCGCCGCCGTCAGCTCGCCGAAATCCGCCACGGTCCGGAAACGTTGTCCAGGCGTGACGGGCTTGAGCTTCTTGATCGCCATCTCTGTCCAACTCCCCTTTGCGCCGCGGCGCAGGCGCCGCCGGCGCGGACCAGGCTAGACGATGTCGAAGAGGTTGATGGTGTCGTCCGCCGCCAGCGTCACGACCGCCTTCTTCCAGTCCGGACGCGGACCGCGGAACCGCCCCATCCGCTTCATCTTGCCCGGCCGGTTCTGCGTGCGCACGTCCAGCACCTTGACGCCGAAGAAATGCTCCACGGCCTGCTTGATCTCGTGCTTGTTGGCCGCGGGTGCGACCTCGAAGTAGTACTGGTTGTGCTTCTCGCGCATCCGTGCGCCCCGCTCGGTGATCAGGGGCCGCCGGATGACCTGGCTCAGGTCCTTCATGCTCCGAACACCTCCTGTGCGCCGCCCAGCGCAGCCTGGGTGAACACCAGGTCGTCAGCCCAGAGGATCGTGTAGGCGTTGAGCTCGTGGCTGCGCAGCACCCGCACGTTCTTCAGGTTGCGCAAGGACCGCCACAGCAGATCGGCGTCGCGCGGCAGCACGACCAGGGTGTGCGGCCCGCCCAGCGGCAGGGCGCCCAGCAAACGCGCCATTTCCGCGGTGCGCGGCGCCTCCAGCGTGAAATCCTCGACGACGTGCACGCGCGCGGCCGCCGCGCGGTCGCTCAGCGCCGAGGTCAGCGCCAGACGCTTGACCTGTTTCGGCAACTGGTAGCCGTAAGCGCGCGGGTGCGGCCCGAAGACGGTGCCGCCGCCGACGCGGGTCGGGGACTTGGCGCTGCCGGCGCGGGCGCGGCCGGTACCCTTCTGGCGATACAGCTTGCGCGTGGAGTAGGCGACCTCGGCGCGCGTCTGTGTGTCGTGCGTGCCCTGGCGCTGGTTGGCCAGGTAGCAGCGAACCGCCTCGTACAGCGCCTGCCGGTGCACGGGCTGGGCGAAGAGCGCGGCGGGCAGCTCCACCGCGCCCTTGGCCTCGCCGGTCCTGCTGAAAAGGTTTGCCGTTGCCATGGTCTTCCTCGGTTTCTCTCGCCGCCCCGCGGGGCGGCCGCGCCGTTCAGCGGCTGGCCAGGATGTATACGATCCCGTTCTTGCCCCCGGGGACGCTGCCTTTGACCAGCAGCAGGTTGCGCTCCGGATCGATCTTGACGACGGTCAGGTTCTTCTTTGTTTCGCGCTTGTTGCCCAGATGCCCCGGCAGCTTCTTGCCCTTGAGCACGCGACCCGGCTTGGTGTGCATGCCGATGGAGCCCGGTTCGCGCACGTTCTTGCTGCCGTGCCCGGCGGGCCCGCGCTGGAAATTCCACCGCTTGATGGTGCCGGCGAAGCCGCGGCCTTTGGTCGTGCCGGTCACGTCGACCTTCTCGGCCCCCGCCAGCACGGAGACGTCTACCCGGTCGCCCAGCTTCCAGGACGGCTCGCCCTCGGTGGGGAACTCGCGCACGCTGCGCAGCGGAGCCGTGCCCGCCCGGCGGAAATGTCCCTGCATCGGCAACGGCGTGTTCTTGGGCTTGCGCGCGCCGAAACCGAGCTGCACCGCGTCATAGCCGTCGCTGGCGGCGGTCTTGACCTGCGTCACGATGCAGGGCCCCGCCTCGATGACGGTCACGGGTATGGTACGCCCCGTCTCGTCGAACTGGCGGGTCATGCCGAGCTTTCTGCCGATCAAACCCTTCATGGTCGCTCCCTTTCCTCAGCGCCCGGCGCGCGGAGGTCAGACCTTGATCTCCACATCGACGCTGGCCGGTAGGGTCAGCTTCTTGAGGAATTCGGTCGTCTGCGGGGTCGAGTTCTCGATCTCGATCAAGCGCTTGTGGATGCGCATCTCGAACTGCTCCCGCGACTTCTTGTCCACATGCGGGGACCGCAACACGGTGTAGACCGACCGCCGCGTCGGCAGCGGCACCGGCCCGCGCACAAGCGCGCCGGTCTTGAGCGCCGTCTGGACGATGATGTGCGCCGCCCGGTCCAGCACGGCGGGCTCATACGCCTTGAGGCGGATCTTGATGTTCTGTTTGGCCACGTTCTCTCCTTAACGCGAGGCTACTCCAGCATCGCCGGCCGCGCGGCCGGCGCCTGCTCACCTGACGCCGGCCCCTCT
>CAYWTR010000034.1:0-26888 GCA_964461255.1 uncultured Fibrobacteraceae bacterium
TGATGTCCATGCCGACCCAGACGCAGGTCCAGGGCCGGAAACATTCTTCGTGGAATAACTCACGCTTCGTCCGTCTCCCCCGGCAGAAGCAGCACCGCGCCGCGCACGAGCCGCGCCCGGAACGGCCCCTCGCGCTGCTGCCCGAGCTGCAGTTGCTTGTCCTCGAGCTGCAGGCCGACATCGGGATGCGCCTTGACGCGCACCTGGATGCGCGGCGCCGCGCGGCGCTGTGAATCGGCCTTGAAGTCGGCGACCGCCGCTTCCAGCTCGGCCAGACGGGCTTGCATGGCGCAGACCTGCGTCTGTAGGCGGGCGACGGCCTCGCGCTGCGGCGGGGCGAGCGCATCGAGGCGCGCCGCCAGCGGCTCGACGGTGTCGCGGATCCGTTGCAGATTCCGGCTCAGGTTCTTGATCTGCTCCTCGCGCGCGACCACCTCGGTCTGCCAGGCGGGATCGACGCCGGCCACGAGTTGGGTCTGCGACAGGCCCTCCCCCCCGGCGATGCCCACGGTCACGCCCCCCAGAGCCACGATCTGGCCGCCGATGATCCTGCCTTCCGGCACCAGGACCGCCCCGCGCGAGCGGATCTCGCTGTGCAGTATCTCCGTGACAGCGCCGACGTCTCCTCCGGCCTCTATGCGGGCGTCCAGCATGAACTTGGCCCGCACGCCGCCTTGCACGACGATCGGCTCCTCCGCGCTGCCGCAGATGCCGCCCTGCACGGTGAGGCGGCCGCCGGCGCGGATGACCGCCGCCTCCACCACCCCGCGCACCTCGACGTCGCCGCCCGCCTCGATCCGGGCGCCCGCCTCGACATCGCCCGCGATCACCACGGCGCCCGAATGGCGCACGTGCCCGGACTCCAGCCCGACGTTGCCGGAGATGGCGAAGACAGGATCCACGGCGAGCACGCCGCCGGCCCAGCGGACGCGGCCGTCCAGGGAGGCGTGGTGGATCGTTCGGCCCTCCAGCTCGGCCTCGGCGCGCACGTTCGGCCCGACGCGCACGCGTTCGCGCTGCGGCGCCGGTACCGGCAGTTTGGTGCCGAAAACGTCGCGGCCGTCGACGCCTTTGACCGCGTCGTGCAGGGTCAGCAGCAGCTGGCCGGCGCGCACCGAAGGATCTCCGCGCCGGGTGCGGTAGTCGAGCGCGCCGGTGCGTGGGTCGACGGCGAAGCTGGTGTCGAAGAAATCGGCCGCCCATTCGAGGCGACTGTCCTGCGGCGGCACGGGCGCGCGCCCGGTCGCCAGCACCACGCCCTCCAGCCGCCCCTCGGCGTCGGCGTTCTCGCGCAAGAGCGCCGCGATTTCGTCGGCGTCGGGAGCCTCGGCGATGCCCTTTTCCTGGAGCTCAGCGGCCACGCCGCGCGCCAGCTCCGTCACGTCGCTGCCGGACAGTGAACCGTCCAACAGGACCTGCAGGCCGTCGTCGCTGATGCGCAACGCGTGATGGGCCTCAGTCTCGGACGCGGCGGACATGCCTGCCGGCTCCTTGCGTTGGCGACAACCGCTAAGGCGCGGGCGGGAAAGCGCCGCGCCCGAGCGGTCCAGCGCGCTGCGGATCAGGATCGGTAGGGAAGGCAGCCTCTTTAGACCAGTTAGTCCGGAGGCGGGTAGGCGGGCAGCGCGGTCAGCCGGCGGTCCTGCAGCGCGCCGCCGACGGTGAAGTGGTAGAGGCTCTGCCAATCGTCCCCTCGCAACCCCAGCAGCGCATGCACCGGATCGTCGAAATAGCAGCCTATGCCGGTGCCCCGCAGACCCGCCGCCTCCGCTTCCAGGTACAGCATCTGCCCGATGGCGCCGCACTCCCAGAACAGGCGGCGATACCAGGCCGGGCCGCGGGCGGCCAGCTGCGGCGCGAATCGCGCCACCATGCCGGCGCTGAAGACGCCGTCGCCCGCGATGGCCTGTCCGCAGCTGAGGCGCGCGGCGACGGCACGCACATCCCCGGGCGCCAGCAGGCGCAGCGGCAGCTCCGCCGGGCAAGCGGGCGCCGGGCGCCAGGAGAATTCCGGCCTCAGCTCCTCTCGCAACGCGTCGAGGCCGCCGGTGTCGCGCGCCAGGAGATACAAGCCTGGATCGACTCCCTCCACGCGATGAACCAGCAGAGCCAGATGGACCAGGGGCGCCCATGGCAGGGCGTCCCAGGGCGCGACGCAGCGCGCGGGCAGAAGGCGCGCCAGCATGGCGTAGAAACGATCCCTCGCCAGGGTGGTCCGGCCGTCCATCGCCACGGCGCTGCGGCGGCCGCGGATGACGGCGGCGGCGCTGGGCCCGGCCGCGTCGCCGGTCTGTCCAGCCTCCCGCGCCGGCGGGCCCGGCGCCCGCGACGGGGGCTCCTCCTGCCCGCGAACTCGACAGGCCCGGGCGATTTCCGCCAGCACCGGCCACTCGTGATGCCCGGCGCTGAGCGGCGCGGCGCGTCCGGACCACGACGCCGCGGCCGCTCCGGCGGCGGCGGCGGGGTCCACATGCCAACCCCAGGGATGGCACCCGGCGCATCCGGGCCATACGGCAGCCAGCAGCTCCGGTAGCTCGCGTTCGACCGGCGAGCCGGGGAAGTCGTCTTCCCGATCCAGACCGAGCAACCGCTCCAGGAGGTCGTCTGCTGCGCCGGGCAGCAGCACCAGCCGCCACCCCAGCGCCGCCGCCGCTAGGCGCAGGGCCGCCAGCGCGTGTCCGGCGTCGTGCTGGCAATAACGGTAGGCCCGCTCTCCGTATTTCCAGCTCTCGCGCCAGGGGATCGAGTTCAGCGCGACCAGGAACGCGCCGGTCGGCAGGCCGGTGGTCAGCGCCGCCCAGGTCGCCCCGTCCAGCAGCGCGCGGCGTTGCAGCGCGTGCTCCCGCGGCGCGTAGTGCTGCAGGCTGGGCGCCGGCGCCAGATCGGGCAGCGGCGGCAGCAGCAGATAGCCTTCGGTCGGATGGAGGTTGCCGGAGGAAGGGTTGACCCGCAGCGCCCAGCGCTCGCCGCCCAGCTCCTTCCAGGCCGAAACGGCGAGCGACAGATGGCAGAAACGCGACAGCGCACGCAGGGTCAGAGGCTGTGGCGGCTGCGCGGCAGCGAAGAGCGCGGCGTAGGCCGGCGTATCGTCATTGTCCGGCAAGGGCAGCGGCACGCGCGGCGCGCCGGTGAACGCGCGGAACGGCGCCGGTTGGCAGGCCCAATCGAGATGGCCGAGCGAACGCGCGTAGCTCTGGAAATCATGCTTGCTGCGGCGATGATACGCGAGCACCGCCGACAGCTCGTCGCCGGCGCCCAGGACCGGGAAGCGCGGCGCGGCGCTCATGCCGGCGCCTTTTCCCCGGCGCGCAGGGCCGCGGCGGCGATCCCGCGCAGCATGCGGCGGAAAACCAGGGCATGCAGCGGGAACAGCGCGTACCAGTAGAGCAGCCCCAGCAGCCCCACCGGGTCGAACATGGCGGTCTGGCGGATGACCGCGCCGCCGTCCGCGGGCGCCGTCTCGAATTGCAGCCAGGCCCTGCCCGGCAGTTTCATCTCGGCTTGCAGCCGCAGCAGCTGCCCTTCCACGAACGATTCCACCCGCCAGAAATCGACGGTGTCGCCGGGCAGCAGGTGTTCAGGATCGCGCCGGCCTCGCCGCAGACCCACCCCACCCACCAGCAGGTCCAGGAATCCCCGCGCGCGCCACAGCCGGTCATGGCCGTACCAGCCGACGCTCCCGCCGATGCGGCGGATCGGCGCGAAGGCCGCGCCCGGGGCCGCCGCCACCGTGACCGCGCGGGAGTCGATGATCCGGGTGCCCAGGCGCGCGCCGGTCCGGCCGCACGCCGCGCCCCCCGAGGACAGAGCGTCCGACCAGCGGGTCTGCGCGAACTCCCGCTCCTCGTTGGCGAGCGCGCGGGCGATCGCCTGGGCGATGCCCCGGGGACGCACCGGGAAGTCCCGCGACGACGAGGAATCACGCACCACCGTCTCGTTGCACAGGCTCAGGATCAGCTTGCGCCCGATCCGCGCGTAGACCGGCGTGACCAGACCCAGCCACAGGCTCGACAGCCAGGGCGTCAAGACCGGCACCGGGATGATCCAGCGCCGCAGACCGCGCTGGCGCGCGTACTCGCGCATGATGTCCAGGTAGGAGACGCGGTCGGCGCCGCCGATCTCATAGACCCGCGAGCCCGTCCCCGGCAAGGCCAGCGCCGCCAGCAGGTAGTCCAGAACGTCCTCGATGGCGATCGGCTGCGCTTGCAGCTGCGCCCAGCGCGGCGTGACCATCACCGGCAGATGCTGCACCAGCGCGCGGATCATCTCGAACGAGAAGCTGCCTGAGCCGATGATGATCGAAGCGCGGAATTCCAGCGTGGGCGGACCCTCCTCGCGCAGGATGCGCCCGACCTCCTGCCGGCTGGCCAGATGGGGCGAGAGGTCGTCCCCATGCCCCAGGCCGCCCAGGTAGATCACGCGGCGCACGCCGGCGTCGCGGGCGGCGCGCGCCAGGTTCCGGGCGGCCGACCTCTCCAGCTCGGCGAAGCCCCGGTCGGCTCCCAGCGCATGGGCCAGGTAGAAGACGGTGTCGACACCGCTCAAGGCGGGCGCCAAGGAGCCGGCATCGAGCAGATCCCCGGCGACGACCTCAGTCGTCGGCGCCACGCGCGCGCGCAAGTGATCGGGCCGGCGCGCCAGACACCGCAGCCGGTGGCCGCCGCGCTCCAGCTCCTCGCGGAGCCTGCCGCCGACATACCCGGTGGCCCCGATCAAGAGGATGAGCGATGGCATCGCGACCTCGCAGTCGACGGCGGCGACGCTCCACGGTCGCGCCGCCGCCGTTCAGGTTAGATTGCCGCGCCGCTTGCAGCCAGCGGAAATCGCGCCGCGGCGCGGCCCCTCTCCGCTGCCGCACAATCATTCGGCCGGCAGCATCACCGCGTCGATGACATGGATCACGCCGTTGCGGCAAGTGATGTCCGCCTTGACCACGCGGGCGCCGGCGACCTTGACCCCGTCGCTCGTGTCGATCGGCGCCTCCAAGCCGGACACCGTGCGCGCCGTCTTGAGTCCCGCCACATCCTTGGCCAGAACGCGGCCGGGGACGACGTGGTAGGTCAAGACCTTGGTCAGTTGATCCTTATCCGCCAGCAACGCCTCCAGGGCGCCTGCCGGCAGCTTCGCGAACGCTTCGTCCGTGGGCGCGAACACCGTGAAGGGTCCCTCGCCCTTGAGGGTCTCCACCAGGCCCGCGGCCTGCACGGCGGTCACCAGTGTCTGGAAGCCGCCCGCGGCCACCGCCGTCTCGACGATGTCCGTCGCCACGGCCACCTTGGGCTTTTCCATCCTGCCCTTCTTGCCATACTCGCCTGCCTCCGCTTCGCCTGACGCGAACGTCAACAGCAAAGGCAGAACCAAGGTCAGCAGCATCTTGCTGGATTTCATGATCCCATCTCCTTCCCCGCCTCGCGGGCGGTTGTTTGGTTCGTTCTCTTCTCTCTACCGCTGATGCCCATCACTTCTCGCCTTGTCCCTCCGTCAACCAGCGCTGCAGCACCAGCATGCCCAGGCCCTGTCCCAGAGAACGGCGCGCCGAATCGCCGTCGAGCAGGCGAGCCGTCGCCCAACGCCCACTCACCGCCGCCGCCATGTCCCAATGCGCCAGGTCGCGCCACTCGGCGCCCAGCCAGGCGACCCGCCGGCCGCGCCGCTGCGCCGTTCGCTTGTCCTTGCGCTGCTTCATGCCTGGACCTCCCGCCACCGGACCCTGCCCTTGGCCGCCGTGCGTTTCCGGCTCACATCCGGCGGCCGAGCAACGCCATCGCCTCGGCCCTCGAGGTGCTGCTGCTCTTGAAGACCCCGCGCACGGCCGAGGTCACGGTCACCGCGTTGGGCTTTTCCACGCCGCGCACCTTCATGCACAGGTGTTCAGCCTCGATCACCACGAGCGCCCCCAAGGCGTCCAGGTGGGTCATGACCGCGTCCGCCACCTGGGCGGTCAAACGTTCCTGCACCTGCGGCCGCCGGGCGAAGACCTCGACCGTACGAGCCAGCTTGGACAGGCCCACCACCCTGTCCTTGGGCAGGTAGGCCACGTGAGCCCGGCCCAGAAAGGGCAGAAGGTGATGCTCGCAGAGGGAGGCAAAGTCGATGTCGCGCACCAGCACGATCTCGCTGTGCGCCTCGGCGAATGTGCGCTGGAGGTGAGGGGCCGGATCCCCGCCCATCCCGCTGAAGAGGTCGCGGTACATCCGCGCCACCCGCCGCGGGGTTTCCCGTAGACCTTCGCGGTCGGGATCCTCGCCCAGCGCAGCCAGGAGTTCGCGAACGGCAGCTTCGGCACGCGGTAGACTGACCGCCGGCCTGCCGCTGGTCGACGAATCTCCGTCAGCAGGCGCTTCTTCTCTCAGTTGCAGGTTACGCATGATCATCTCTCTCTCCCTCTCCTGCGGTCTGCTTTCTGCTTGCTTGACTCCCACATCTGCCAAATCATAACCGTACTTGTCCTATATGTCAAGCATAAATTCGATCAATTCGATCAAACGTTCTGTCTCTGATTCAAGTGTAATAATGTTTTAAAGTTATTTATTGCAAACACTTAATAACTAAAAGCCAGGGTTGACGGCAGGTTGGTTATCATTTAAATTAGTTCAAATCGTCCATCAGCGCCTAACACGAAGCAGGGTAGAAGATGAGAACCAGCCTAACGCCCAAGCAGGTGGCCGTGGCGATCGGCGTCAGCGAGGCCAGCGTCAAGCGCTGGTGCGACCTCGGCATCCTGCCGTCGGTGCGCACGGCGGGCGGGCATCGGCGGCTGTCTCTGCCGGGGGTGCTGAAGTTCCTGCGCGACACCGGGCGTCCCGTCGCGCGGCCCGAGCTGCTGGGCCTGCCCTCCTCCAGCGGTGAGGGGCCGCTGCTGCTGCGCCGGGTTTCCCGCCGCATGGCCGAGGCGCTGTCCGCCGGCGACGAGGAGGTGTTCCGCGGGCTGGCCTTCAACCTGTTCCTGGCCCGTCATAGCGCGGCGGCCATCTGCGATCAAGCGATCGCGCCCGCCTTCCACGAACTGGGCACGCAGTGGCAGCACGGCCGGCTCGAAGTGTACCAGGAGCGCCGGGGCGTCGAGATCGCCCTGCGCGTCCTGCACAATCTGGCCGCCGCGCTGCCGCCGCTCGCGCTCGGCGCACCGCTCGCCATCGGCGGCACCCTGGCGGGCGATCCCTACATCCTTCCCAATGCCATGGTCGAGCTGGCGCTGCGGGACGCAGGCTGGCGCGCGGAATCGTGCGGCACAGGCCTGCCCGCAGCGAGCCTGGCGGCAGCGGTGCGCGCCCGTGGCCCGCGCCTCTGCTGGCTCAGCGTTTCAGCCGCTGCCGACGCCACGTCCCTGGCCGACGATGTGCAAACGATCTTGGAAGTCGCCGGCGAAGTCGGGGCCCTGCTGGTGGCAGGGGGGCGCGCGCTGACATCCGGGCTGCGCGCCGACCTTCCCGGCGTCCTACCCGTCGACAGCTTGTCGCGCCTGTCGGTGCTGGCCGGTGGTCTGGCGCCGGAAGCGACCGCGGCTCGCCTCGCCGATGCGCCCGGTCCAGCGTCGGCGCCAGGCTCTTGATCAGATCGGCGGCACGGTTTGTTCCCCGGTGATCAGCCGGGCGGCGCGGTTGCGGGTCCAGTAGTTCCAGGCCCACTGCAACAGCACCAGCAGCCGGTTCTGGAACTGCACCAGCCCCATCAGGTGGACGAACAGCCACAGCAGCCAGGCGAAGCGCCCCTCGCTGCGCAGCCAGCGCAGGTCAGCCACCGCCTCATGCCGGCCGATGGTGGCCAGGCTGCCGTAGTCGCGATAGCGAAACGGCGGCACGCCCTCGCCCCGCAACCGCGCCTCGACCAGCCGTGCGGCATAGCGCCCCTGCTGCAGAGCCACCTGCGCCACGCCGGGAAGCGGCTGCCCGCCGTCCGGCGCGCAATGCGCCAGGTCGCCGATGACCAGGATCTCGGGCCGGCCCGGCAAGGTCAGGTCAGGCCCCACCACCACGCGCCCGACCCGATCCAGCCGCGCGCCCGCGCGCCGCTCGAGCAGCTGCCCGACAGGCGACGCCTGCACCCCCGCCGCCCAGAGAACCGTGCGCGCGGGGACAAGCTCGAAGGCGTCGCTGCGGCGCAATTCCACGGCGTCGGCGCGCACATCGGTCACCAGGGTGCCGGTGCGGATGGTGACCCCCAAGCGCTCCAGCGCCGCCGCGGTGCGCGTGGACAGAGCCGGCGGATAGGTCGGCAGCACGCGCCCGGCCCCCTCGACCAGCAGGATGCGCGCGGTCGCGGGATCGATGGCGCGGAAATCGTGCCGCAGCGTGTCGCGCGCGATCTCTCCCAGGGCGCCCGCCAGTTCCACGCCCGTGGGCCCCGCCCCGACCACCACGAACGTCAGCCACCCCGCCACGCGCGCCGGATCGCGCTCCCTTTCCGCCGCTTCGAAGGCGATCAGGATCCGCCGGCGCATCTCGGTGGCATCCTCGATGGTCTTGAGGCCGGGCGCGTGCGCCGCCCACTCATGGCGGCCGAAGTAGTTGTGGCTGACGCCGGTGGCGACGATCAGAGTGTCGTAGGCGTGCCACTCGCCGTCGGCCAGTCCGACGCGCCGGCCATCCGCGTCCAAGTCGGCCACCTCGCCCAGCAGCACCCGGGCGTTGCGCTGCCGGCTGAGGATGCTGCGCAACGGCGCGGCGATGTTGGCGGGCGAAAGACCGCCGGTCGCTACCTGGTAGAGCAGCGGCTGGAAAAGGTGGAAATTGCGGCGATCGATCAAGGTCGCACACACCGGCGCGCGCCGCAGCGAACGAGCCGCGTTGAGCCCGCCGAAGCCGCCGCCGACGATCACCACCTGATGCTGTCCGGGCATGTCTCCTCGTTTCCGCCTCCCGCCGCCGCCGGGCGCGGCGCGGCGCGGTCACCGGCGACGCGCCATCTCCGCCAACGCGGCGAGGGCCCGCCGCCGCGCCCGCTCATGCTCCACCAGCGGGGCGGGATAGTCACGGCCCAGACTCACACCGGCCGCCTCCAGCTCCGCCGGCGGCGCCGCCCAGGGGCGATGGAGCCAGCGCGCGGGCAGACGTGCGAGCTCCGGCACCCACCGTCGAACGTAGCCCCCCCCGGCATCGAAGCGCTCGCCTTGCCGCACGGGGTTGAAGATCCTGAAAAAGGGCGCGGCGTCGGCGCCGCAGCCCGCGGTCCACTGCCAGCCCAGCGTGTTGTTGGCCAGGTCGGCGTCGACCAGCGTGTCCCAGAACCAGCGCGCGCCCGTTTGCCACGGCAGCAGCAGGTGCTTGACCAGAAACGACGAGGCGACCATCCGGGCCCGGTTGTGCATCCACCCTGTCGCCCACAGCTCGCGCATGCCGGCATCGACCAGCGGATAACCGGTGCGGCCACGCCGCCAGGCGCGCAGGGCCGCCGTGTCCTCCCGCCAGGGAAGATCGGCGAACTCGGGCCGCAGCGGCTCCTCGGGCGTCTCGGGGAAGTGATGCAGCAGATGATGGGCGAATTCGCGCCAGACGAGCTGGCGACGGTAGGCCGCCACGCCGTCGGCGCCTCCGGCGCCCACGACGTCGCCGCTGCCGCCCGCGGCATGCCACACCTGCCGCGGCGACACCTCGCCGAAATGCAGGTGCGGCGACAGGCGCGAGGTCCCTTCGCGATCGAGCAGATCGCGGGCCTGTTCGTAGCCCCCGACGATCTCGCGCCGGAGCCGCCGCAGCAGCGAGGCGGCACCCTTTGTCCCCGGCCTCCAGACCGCGCGCAGCCCGCCCGCCCAGTCCGGTCGGGGGGCGAGCTCCAGATCGACCAGCGGCACAGAGACGGGCCACGCGGCGGGCGCGGGAAGCCGGGACGGCGCAGGCAGCGGCGGCGCAGGAGCCTGACCCGCCGCCAGCGCCCGCCAGAACGGCGTGAAGACCTTGTAAGGGCCGCCACCGCGGGTCAGCAGACGTTCGGGATCGTGCAGCAACGCGCCGGGGAATTCCCGGGTCTCCAGCCCGGCGGCGCGCAAGGCCGCCGCCGTGGCGCGATCCCTGGCCGCGGCCGCCGGTTCGTACCGCCGGCTCCAGAACACCCTCGCGGCCCCGCACTGGCGCGCGAGCGCGAGCAGGCGGTCGCTGGAGGGGCCGCGCGCCAGGACCAGGCGCGAGCCGCGCCCGGCCAGCTCTTGCGCCAATGAGGCGAGCGACCGGTCGAGCCACCAGCGGGATGCCCCGCCGGGCGCCCAGCGCCCCTCCTCCTCGGGCGCCCAGATCCACACGGGAACGACCGCGCCGCCGGCCGACGCACCTGCGCGCAGCGCGGGATGATCCTCGACGCGCAGATCCTGGCGGATCCAGACCAGAGTGGCGCCGGCTGCCATCGTCCCCTCTCCTGCGGCCGGGCGGCCGCGCCCCTCATCGATAGCAGCGACGCAGCCGCCCCGCCAGCGCCGTGTGGGATGGCCGCCGATGATCACGGCCCCCATGGCATGCATTGACGCGCTTAATACTTTGTATTAAATATTCACGCTGTGGCCAGCCCCGATCGGAGCGCCCGTGAGAACCCAGAAATCTGAAATCATCTCCTTCAAGGCCGATCGCGCGCTGCTGGATGCCATGGAGGGGATCGGCAACCGTTCCGAGTTCATCCGCGCCGCCGTCCTGGCCGCTCTGGCCAGCGCCTGCCCGCTGTGCAGGGGCGCGGGGATCCTGACTCCGAGCCAGAAGGACCACTGGGACAGGTTCGCCGAGCATCATCAGCTGCGGAAATGCTCCCATTGCCACGAACTCCACTTGGTCTGCGGCAACCAAGGTGCCGCCGCGGGGAGACGCGATGAACGACATGGCTAGAAGGTTGAGCCTGCCGGCGGGCGCGGCGCTGGCACTGGCGGCTGGCTGGGCCCTCGCCGCGGCGCCCCCCCGCGGCCAGCAGGCCGCAGGACCGTTGAGGGTCTGGGTCAGCATCCTGCCCCAGGCCGACATGGTGCGGCGGATCGGCGGCGAGCGGGTCGAGGTCGAGGTGCTGGTCGGGCAGGGGCAGTCGCCCGAGATGTACGAGCCGACGCCCCGGCAGATGGCGCGGCTGGGACAGGCGGAGGTCTGGCTGCGCGTCGGCGTGCCTTTCGAAACGGCGCTGCTGCCGCGGATCGCCGGCGCGTTTCCCGCGCTGCCCGTTGTCGACACCCGCGCGGGGATCGCGCTGCTGCCGATGGGGGAGCAGGCAGCGCCCGGGCACGTCCACGACTCCCACCGCGGCGGCGGTCATGCCGGGCACGTGCATGAAGGCGACGACCCGCATCTGTGGCTGGACCCGCGGCGCGTGCGCGCGCAGCTGGACACGATCGCCGCCGCCCTGGCGCGATTGCGTCCCGACTGCGCGGAGGAGTTCGAACGCAACCGCGACCTCTTCGCCGCCGAGCTGGACACCCTGGACGCCGAGCTGGCCGCGCTGCTGGCGCCCCACCGCGGATGCGCCTTCCACGTCTATCATCCTGCCTTCGGGTACTTCGCCGCCGCCTACGGCCTGACGCAGATCCCGGTGCAGGTGGACGGCCGCGAACCCACCGCGCGCGAACTGGCGGCCGTGATCGAGCGGGCCCGCCGCGATGGCGCCAGGGTCCTCTTCACCCAGCCGCAGTACGCCGCCCGCGGCGCCCGCGCCGCCGCCGAGGCGCTCGGCGCCCGCCTGGTGGAGCTGGACGATCTGGCCCCGGACTACGTGCCGAACCTGCGGCGGCTCGCGCACGAGATCGCCGCCGCCTGCGCGGCCGCGGCGGAGGCGCGGCGATGAGCGCCGCCATCGTCGCGCAGGGGCTTGGCTTCGCTTATCCCGGCGGCGAGCCGGCGATCGAGGCTGCCGACCTGGAGCTGGCGGAGGGGGACTTCGCCAGCCTGGTCGGCCCCAACGGCGGCGGCAAGACCACCCTGCTGCGCCTGATGCTGGGCTTGCTGCAACCGCAGCGCGGCCGGATCCTGGTCTTCGGCCGCCCGCCGGCGGCGGCGCGGCGGGAAATCGGCTACCTGCCGCAGCACGCCGCGCACGACCCGCGCTTCCCGATCAGCGTGCTGGAAGTGGTGCTGATGGGCCGTCTGGCGGGCGGGCGCCCGCGTGGCCTGTTCCGCGCCGCCGATCGCGAAGCGGCGGTGGCCGCGCTGGCCGAGGTCGGCCTGGCGGACCTGCGGCGCCGGCCTTTCGCCTCTCTCTCGGGCGGACAGCGGCAGCGCGTGCTGATCGCGCGGGCTCTGGCCTGCGCGCCGCGCCTGCTGCTGCTCGACGAACCCACCGCCAGCCTGGACGCCCACATCGAAGAGGAGTTCTACGCTCTGCTGCAGCGGCTCAACCGCCGCCTGACCATCGTGCTGGTCTCGCACGACCTGGGTTTCGTTTCTCGCTTCGTGCGCACGGTGGTCTGTGTCAAGCGGCGGGTTGTGGTCCATCCCACCCACGCCATCACCGGCGAGATGATCAACGAGATCTA
This sequence comes from uncultured Fibrobacteraceae bacterium, assembly GCA_964461255.1. Taxonomy (GTDB): domain Bacteria; phylum Krumholzibacteriota; class Krumholzibacteriia; order LZORAL124-64-63; family LZORAL124-64-63; genus CAYWTR01. The sequence goes on from CAYWTR010000034.1 coordinate 12,434, forward strand.
CGGCGGCGAGGTGCACATGGTCCGGCACGATCATCACCACCATGGCGAAGCCCCGGCGCGGCCTTCTCCCGGAGGCGCGGCATGAGCGAATTCCTCCACGCCGTGGCCGAGCACGCCTTCCTGCGCCATGCCCTGCTGGCCGGCCTGCTGGCCAGCGTCGCCGCCGGCATCGTCGGCACGTATGTGGTGGCGCGGCGCATCAGCTATCTGGCCGGCGCCATCTCGCACTGCGTGCTGGGAGGCATCGGCGCCGCGCTCTACTTGCGCGCGGTCCACGGCTGGCAGTGGCTGCAACCGCTGCACGGCGCCGTGGCGGCCGCATTGCTGGCGGCGCTGGCGATCGGCCTGGTCAGCCTGCGGGCCCGGCAGCGCGAGGACACCGTCATCGGCGCCCTGTGGGCGGTCGGCATGGCGGCCGGAATTCTCTTCATCGCGCGCACGCCCGGCTACAGCCAGGATCTGGTCGGTTATCTTTTCGGCAACATCCTGATGGTCAACGCGCGCGATCTCTGGCTGGTGGCGGCGCTCGATCTGGTCGTGGTGGCGATCGGCTTGCGCTTCTACAACCAGTTCCTCGCGGTCTGCTTCGACGGCGAGTTCGCCCGCCTGCGCGGGGTGCGCGTCGAGGCGATCTACCTGCTGCTGCTCGCGCTGACCGCGTTGACCGTCGTGCTGCTCGTGCTGGTGGTCGGCATCGTCCTGGTGATCGCGCTGTTGACGCTGCCGGCGGCCATAGCCGGCCGCTGGGCGCAGACCCTGTGGCAGATGATGGCGCTGGCGGTTCTGGGCAGCGCGCTTGTGACCACGGGGGGCCTGGCATTGAGCTACGGCGCCGACCTGCCCGCCGGCTCGGTCATCGTCCTGGCCGCCGGCGCGGCCTATCTGCTCACCCTGCTCGGCACGCGGCGTCCCTGGCGCCGGCGCGCCTGACCGCGTCGGGAGCGGCGATGTTCTCCCGGAGGCTGCCCGCCGACCTCGAGCCCAACCCCCTCAGCCGCGCTCTTGCCGCACGGCGGGCGGCAGGCCAGGGATTCCTCGACCTGACCCTCTCGAATCCGACCCAGGCCGGACTCGCGCCCTCCCCGCAGGCGCTGGCGTCCGCGCTAGCCGCGCCCGCGGCCGCTGTCTACGCGCCGGATCCCCGTGGCCTGCCCGCCGCGCGCGAGGCGATCGCCGCCTACTACCGCGAGCGCGGCGCCGCCGTCGGAGCGGACTCCCTGCATCTGTGCGCCGGGACCAGCGACGCCTACGGCTATCTGTTCAAGCTGCTGGCCGATGCGGGCGACCGCGTCCTGGCGCCGCGCCCCAGCTACCCGCTGCTGGGCATGCTGGCGGCCCTGGACGGGGTCGAGCTGGATTTCTACCCGTTGTGCCCCGACAACGACGGCGTGTGGCGGCCGGATCTGGCCGCTCTGGCCGCCGGTTTCGGCCCTCGCACCCGCGCCGTGGTCGTGGTCGCGCCGCACAATCCGCTGGGCGGCAGGCTGCGGCGGGCGGAGCTGCGGGCTCTGGGCGAAATCTGCGCCGAGCGCGGCGCGCCGCTGATCGTCGACGAGGTGTTCGCGGACTACCCCGCGGCGGAGGGCGAACGACGCGCGCGTCGCGCCGACCACGCGGACACCGCCGCCGGGGGGGCTGCCGGCGCCCCGACCTTCGTGCTGAGCGGACTGTCGAAGGTGTGCGGCCTGCCGCAGCTGAAGCTGAGCTGGATCCAGATCGACGGCCCGCCGTCGTGGCGCGTCGCCGCGCAGGAAAGGCTCGACTTCATCGCCGACGCCTACCTGTCCGCCGGCGGCCCCGTCCAGCACGCCGCGCCGGCGCTGCTGGGCGCTCGCGCGGCGGCGCAGGCGGCCATCCAGGGGCGTCTGCAGACCAACGCCTCCGCCCTGACCCGCCTGGCAGCCGCCGGGGCCGGGGTGCGGTTGGTGCCGCGCGAGGCCGGCTGGTACGCCGTGCTGGAAACGGACCGCGATCTGGACGAGGAGGAGTTCGTGCTGTCGCTGCTGGCGCGCGACGGCGTGCTGGTCCATCCCGGCTTCTTCTTCGATTTCCCCCGCGACGGGTATCTGGTGGTCAGCCTGCTGCCGCGACCCGACGATTTCGCCGCGGGCGTCCGCCGATTGCTGGCGCGGCTGAGGTGAGCGCCGCGCCGGCCGGCAGAGAAAGCCCCTCCCGCCGTCGGGCGGGAGGGGCTGCGCGGCCGAGCCGCGCGATTGGTGGAGGCGGCGGGAATCGAACCCGCGTCCGTAACCGGTACTCCGCCAGCGTCTACATGCGTATCCGCGCTTTAGGTCTCGCCCGCCGGCCGGTCGCGCGGCCGACCTACCGCCGGGCCAGCCTCGTGACATCTCGCCGCTCTCCCCGAGGCATGGTTCGCGGCCAGGCAGCGGTGCGCGTCGCCCCCTGGGCGAGGCCGCTGCCGCCCCTGCCCGGGAACGCGCCGCCTTTACTTAGGCGGCGAGAGCGTACTGATCGTTGTCAGTTGTTGTTTTCCACCGTTTTACGAGAGAGGCGGGATCTCGGCATGCAGCCAGCGGTCCCCCGACCACGTCGAAGCCAAGTCGCCCCCGATAAGCGAGGCTCCATGTCCCATGGGGACCACCCCGACAATATCGCCCCGATCGAGATCCTGTCAACCGGAGGCGGCCGCGGGCCGGGAGCTGCCCGGCCCGCAGCGCCCGCGCGCCTCAGGGATGGAATTCCACCCCTTGCGCCAGGTGGATCTCGCCGCCCCAGTTGACGGTGTTGGTCTGGCGACGCATGTAGGACTTCCAGCAGTCGCTGCCCGACTCGCGGCCGCCGCCGGTTTCCTTCTCCCCGCCGAACGCCCCGCCTATCTCGGCGCCGGAAGTGCCGAGATTGACGTTGGCGATGCCGCAGTCCGAGCCCAGATAGCTGACGAAGGCCTCCCCTTCGGCGACGCTGTCCGTGAAGATGCCCGAGGACAGCCCCTGCGGGACCCCGTTGTGCAGCGCCAGCGCCTCCTCCAGCTTGCGATACTTCATCACGTACAGGATGGGGGCGAAGGTCTCGTTCTGCACGATCTCGGCCTCGTTGCGGATGGCGATGATCGTCGGCAGCACGAACGTGCGCCGCCCGAACGGTGGCGGCAGCACCTTGCCGCCGTACAGCACCTTGCCTCCCTGCCGCTTCGCCGCCGCCAGCGCCTGCTCGTAGGCGGCCACGGCGTCCTCGTCGATCAGCGGACCCATCAGGGTGCGCGGATCGAGCGGGTCGCCGATGCGCACCCGCTTGTAGTTCGCGACCAGCTTGGCGATGAAGGTGTCGTACACCTTCTCCTGGATGATCAGGCGGCGCGTCGATGTGCAGCGCTGGCCGGCGGTGCCCACGGCGCCGAAGAAAGCCGAGGCCAGGGCACCCGTCAGGTCGGCCTTCTCCGAGATGATCAGCGCGTTGTTGCCCCCCAGCTCCAGGATGGCGCGCCCCAGGCGCGCCCCCACGACGCCGCCGATGCGCTTGCCCATGCGGGTCGAGCCGGTGGCGCTGATCAGCGGCACGCGCGGATCTGCCACCAGGCGCTCGCCCACCGTGGCACCCCGCCCGATCACGACGCATGACACGCCGGCCGGCGCGCCGTTGGCCCGGAACACCTCGTCGGCGATGTTCTGGCAGGCGATGCCGCAGAGGGGCGCCTTGCTCGAAGGCTTCCAGACGACCGGATCGCCGCAGACCCAGGCCAGGGCCGCGTTCCACGACCAGACCGCGACCGGGAAATTGAAGGCGCTGATCACGCCGATCGGTCCCAGCGGATGCCACTGCTCCATCATGCGGTGCCTGGGGCGTTCGCTCTGGAGCGTCGGCCCGGACAGATTGCGGCCCAGACCGACAGCGAAGTCGCAGATGTCGATCATCTCCTGCACCTCGCCCAGCCCCTCGGTCAGGATCTTGCCCATCTCCAGGGAGACCAGGCGGCCCAGGGCCTCCTTCTTCTCCCGCAGCGCCATTCCCAGCTGCCGCACCACCTCGGCCCGCTTGGGGGCGGGCCAGGCGCGCCAGACGCGGAACGCCTGCTCGGCCTCTTGCAGCACGCGGTCGTAATCGGCGGCGTCGGCCTGCTCGATGCGCGCCAGCAGCGCGCCGTCGGTGGGGCTGCGCGACTCGATGGCGTCGCCGCTGCTGGCGAACCAGCCGCCGCCGCAGTGAGCGCCGGGAAGCCGCGGCTTCAGACCGAGCGTCTTGAACAGCTTGCTCTTCTCCTGGGACGTCATCCTGATCGCCTCCCGTTGGCGTGCGCGGGCCTAGTAGGCCTCGGTCGTCTCCTGGCACGCGATGTCGAGCGTGGCCAGCTCATCCAGCACCGGGTTGTAAATGTCGGCGGTCACGGGGCGCAGAATACCTGTGGCCCCGATGCGGCCATTGAGGATCATGTGGACGCCGATGGCGGCCGGCAGCGAGACCGTGCGCGACATCGACGAATCGCCATGGGGGATGCCGTGGTCGATCAGCTTCGACACGATCCGCTCGCGGCGGCCGTCGGGAAAGGCCGCGCGGAAGTCGTGGTAGAGGACGATCATGTCGCGCTCGCCCGGCTTGAAGGCCAGCTTCTCGAACATCAGATCGCCCAGGGCGTCGAGCGGCGAACGGCGGTCGACGGTGAAGCGGCGGTCGGAGAACATCCCCAGCCAGTGCAGGTTCCAGGCCGGCAGCGCGTCCGGGGGAATGTTCAGCTTGCGGGCGACGGCGACGCGCAGATCGTCGCGCGGCCCGCAGCCGATCAGTCCACGCATGAAATCGGCGTAGGTCTTGCCCTTGACATCTTCCTCGTCCAGACCGAGCAGCCCCAGGCGGCCGATGTTGTGGAGCGTGTCGCACCAGCCCATGTTGCGCAGAGTGCCCCGGAACATGGTCTGGATACCGCCCAGGCCGTAGATATCGATGTAGCTGATGGAGTCGCGGTTCGGGTAAGCCTCGTAGTCGCCCTGGCCCTCGACCTGCAGAACGTGCATGTCGCGGAAGAGGCGGTGGCTGGGCACCTCGACCCTGCGGCCGTCCAGCAGGTACTGGGCGTTGTTGCGGCCGGCCAGCAGTACCCCGCGCGGCGCCCAGGAGAACTTGTAGCCGAAGGGGTTGTCGTTGGCTTCGGGGGCCGGCAGCCCGCCGCAGTACGACTTGAAGGCGACGATGCGCCCGCCGCGGCGGCGCACGGCGTCGATGATGCGCATGGCGGACATGTGGTCGATGCCGGGATCGACGCCGATCTCGTTGAGCACCGTGACGCCGGCGGCGCGCGCGGGGCCGTCCAGCTCCTGCATGGCCGCCGACACGTAGGATGTCGTCACCATGTGCTTGCCGTGCGCGATGCACAGCTTGGCGACAACCGGGTGGAAGGCGTACGGCACCAGGCTGACGGCCAGATCGCATTCCTTGACGAAGGGCGACAATTTGGTCTCGTCCTGCAGGTCCAGCGCGAAGGCCTTGCCATGCGGATGGCCAGCCAGCATCTTCTCGGCCTTCTCGACCGTCCGGCTGGCCATGATGACCTCGTAGCCCTTGTCCAGCAGGTAGCGGACGAGCGGCTTGGCCACCAGTCCCGCGCCCAGCACCAGCACGCGCTTCATGTGTTCCTCCCTTGTCTCGGGGGGCCGCCGGGCGGTCCTCCCCGTCGAGCCAGCGCCCGGCCGCGGCGTGCGGTCAGGCCTCTACGTAATGCCGCAGGTAACGGTAAGGGGGCGTCAGTTCGCCCTTGTGGACGATGACCGCCTTCTTGAGGTAGGCGGGCAGCGCGAGGCGTTCGAAATCGACCGACCAATCGGCGGCCGCGAGGTCGGGGACCATCTCGCGCAGCATCGTGCTGAAATGCAGCGACGATTCCTTGGGCAGCTCGCAGGGCAGATTGTCCACGGCCATCACGACCGGTCCGTGACCCACGAAACCGTCGCGCACCGTGTCCTCGACGGGATCGTAGACGAAGCAGGGGCTGTCCGGATGCGTGGCGCGGACGGTCAGCTCGATGCTGCCCTCGATGTCGCAGCTGATGTCCCCGATGACCTTCAGGCGCGGGCGCCTGCCCGGCAGATAGCTGCGCTGGGCCCAGTCGCGCGTCACCAGGCGCGGGTAGCGCTCCTCCCAGTAGATGGTGTTGATCAGGACGTCGAGATACGGCAGGTGCCGCTCGAAGACGCCGCTGTAGCGCTGCGGATTCTGGTAGTAGTCTTGGAGATGGAAGACGCCTTGCGGGTCGGTCGGTTGGACCATGTCTTCCTCGCGGAAGACCACCTTCAAGAGATGGGGACCGCCCTCGCCGGCGGCGGCGGCGGCGGCCGGCAGCTCGGCCGCGCTGACCACCGCGAAGGGCAGGCAATCGAGGATCTCCTGGGCGCCCTGCGACACGTTGCCGTAACCGGCCACGCCGACCACCAGCGGGCGCAGCCCTTCGGGCAGGCCGTGCCGCTCGATCTGCGCCCCCAGAGCGCGCAGATGCTCCTTCGCAGACTCCAGATCCGGATAGGCGTACGCGTGCTTGACGTCGGCCAGCGGCGTGGCGATGCCGCCCGCCTGCAGCCTCTGCCCCAGGCACCAGATGGTCTCGATGGCGCCCGCGTAGCCGGCGTGCCGGCTGAAGAAGATCAAGCGGCGGTTCTGGTCGTCGGCGATCTTCTCGTAATCGACCAGCGAGCAGCCCAGCTCCAGCAACCGCCCCAGCATCGGCATGTTGTACGGCTGGCCCTTGACCACGTGGGAGAAATAGACGTAGACCTTGCCCGGTTGCAGCAGGTGGCTGGGGATCTCCTTGATGGCGAAGATCAGCGCGGCGGGGCTCAGGTCCTCGGCGATCTCCAGCCCCGCGGCGCGGTAATCGTCGTCCCTGAACACCCGGATGGGCGACGGCTGCACGAGAAAGCGCAACCCGTGCTTGTTCTGCAGCTGCACCAGGTCGTCGGGCACCAGGGGCACCCGGCGCTCCCACTCGTTCTTGTCTTCCCGGCGGATTCCGATCGTGATGCTCATGAGAAATGCCGTCCGTTGAGGAAAACCACGCCGCCGCGCCCGGCGGCCGGCCAGGCGCCGCGGTCGCCGGCTGCCTCCAAGCTAGGTCTCGGTCTGAGGGGAGTCAAGGCGGCCTGCACCGGGCTCTGAGCGCGCAAACGGCCGCGAGCGGGCAAAATACGGCCTTTGCCGGCGGTCCGCTTCTTCGGGAGCATCGCCGGGTGGGCGATGAGAGCGACCCGCCAGAGGCGAGTGCGGAGCCGCCCCTCCACAAGACTTAGTCGTCGCGCGCGCCCTCTGCGATCCAGACGCGGATCGCTTCCACGGCGGCGGGGGAGAGCGCACCGCCAGGCGGCATCGCGCCGCCGAATTGACCGGTGCCGGCGACCTTGTCGTAGAGCACCGATGACGCCGGATCGCCCGGCGCCACGCGCAAGGCCGGAGCGTAGCCGTTGGAAACCACGCCGACCAGCGATGCCGGCGCGGCGGCGGGGGACAGATCCAGGCCGGCGGCCGCCCCCGCGCCGGCGTGGCATCCCGCAAGGGCGCAGCTGCCGTCGAAGATGGGCCGGATGTTCGCCGCATACGTCACTGCAGGCGGCTCCCCGTGCGGTCCCAGAGGATCGCCCCTGTCCGCGCAGCCGCCGGCAGCCAGAAAAGATGCCGCCGCGCACGTCGCACGCAACCAAGCGGACTGTTTGTGGGCAGCCGAGTTGCGGATTGCCATCAGCGATCCCCGTGAGCCGGAATGCCGGGCTGCTCCGTTTCGGCCCGCGCCCGCACGTCCAGCGTGATCCGCTGCACATCCCCCAGTTTGAGCATCAGGAATTGCGGCCTCTTGATGGCGAAATCGGCCAGTGCCAACGGAAAGCGGCAGGCAACATGCAGGACGGGCGCACCCTCCTCTTCCGTCAGGGTGACGGTCGCGACGGCCCGCAGCGGTCTGGCCACGCCGTGGACCTCCAGTTCGCCCGCGATCTCGATCTGCGCCGGGCGGCCGTGTGCCAACGGCGCCACCGCGCCGGTCAGGCGCGCGCCGCGAAAAGAGGCCCGCGGATAGCGCTCGGTTTCGAGGTGGTTGTCGCGCATATGTTGATTGCGCAGGGCGATGCCGGTGTCGAGGGTCGCCAGGTCGACCTCGACCCGCACCTCGGCCGAATCTGCGGGCGCTGCCGGATCCCAGACGATCCAGCCCGACACGCGGTGCGTCTTACCGTCGAATGACTCCAACGGCGCCTTCGATTCGAAACGCGCCAGATTGCGCCGATCGGCGGGATCGATTCGAAAGCTGGCCGCGGCGGCGACGCGCGGCAGGGCGACCGCCAGCAGACCCGCCACCAGCAAGGCGCCGCCCGCGACGAGCGCCCGCCCGCACGATCGATATTCCTGCGGCGACGCCGTCATCGCTCCCTCCTTCAGTAAAAGAGATGCGCCATGAGGACGCTCTGCAGATCGTCCCGCCCGCCGAGATCGGGCCCGTCTTCGCGCCGCCAGAGGTTGAGCATGCCGTGCAACCCCACATTGCCGGTCAGCAGGAGATCCGCCCCCAGGCCGTAGCGTGTCTGCGCACCGGTCCGTCGGGCGAGGTCGGGGTCGTGGAAACCGTACGTCGCGCGCAGGTCCAGACCGCGCGCCAGGCGCCAGGCCGCTTCGTGCCACACCACCAGAGCGGTCGTCGCGCCGCCGCCGGGATGCGGCCGCCGCAACCAATCGATCTCTCCCATCCAGACCAGCGGCCCCCAGGCCACCGCGCCCAGCGGTCCTCCCACGGCACGCGCGCCCGCCTCTTCCCGCTGCCGCCAATAACCTCCGCCGAGCGCGAGCTGGGCGCTCCCCCATCGCGTGCGGTAGAGCGCGCGACCGGCCGCAGCGAAGGCGCGATCGTCATCGCGCGCGCCCCCCGGCGCGCCGTTGAGCAGGGCCGCGTGCAACGCCAGCCGGCCGGGATACAGCCCGACTTCCAAGCCGGTATCCGTGTGCCGCGGCGGCGCCTGGCCCAACTCCTGGCGCACGAAGGCGGTGTGATCCTCGAACTGCCATCCGATCGGGGGAACGAACCGTCCCAGCTTGACATATCCCTGCAACGGGAGCACATGGGCCAGGCCGAAGGCCTCGGTGCCGCTCTGGCCCCGGTCGAGATACGCGGAGGTGCGGTCATCGAGCTGGAAAGCCAGGTAGACATCGGCCTGCATCTGGAAGAAGCCGTGTTCGCCGCTGCGCTCCGGCGCCGCCAAGTGGAGGGTGCGCAGATCAGCGCCGACGACGACATCGGGGCCGAGCTGCGGATCGAGCCTCGGCGCCTCCGCCGGAGGGACCGCCCGCGCGGCCAGCTCGACCGGCGCGATGTACTGGCTGGCGTAGAGGGTACGCAATCCGCCGCCGGTTGGATTGTGATGGCAAAGGTGGCAGTTCTGACCGTAGCGGGCGGCGTGGCGCGGGGTGGCGCGAGCCGCTGGCGCGCCGCCCAGCGACAGCAGGCCGAGCGCGGCGGCAAGCATCGCGGCGGCCCGGACCCGGCCCCGCCGCCATTGCCCCCGGTGCCCGAGAACCGCGCCGCTCATCTCACAAGGGTCATGGCGCGCGACCGCCGCTCGCCCCCGCCCTGCAGCACCAGCAGGTACGTGCCGGAGGCCACGGCCAGACCGTTCTGGTCGAGGCCGTCCCAGCGCGCCGTATGAATCCCGGCCTCGGCATGTCCGGACGCCAGCATCCGCGTCAACCGGCCGGCCAGGTCGTAGACCAGCAGGCGTATCGGACCGGCTGCCGCCAGTTCGTACCTTATGGTGGTCGCGGGGTTGAAGGGGTTGGGATGATTCTGGTCCAGGCGCGCCAGATAGGGGGATGGAACAGCCGTCGCGGCGTCGGGCACCGTGCGGCTGAGAGTGTAGATGAAATCGCCGGTGGCAAGGCCATTGCCATTGGCGGCGTTGCCCGCCAGGTAGAAGGTCACGGGACCGACGCCGGGCGACGGCGCCTGCCAGCGCAGGCCCCATCCTGGCGAGGCGTCCAGCATGTTGTTGTAGGTTCCAGCCGAGGTGTGTTTGATGTACTGTCGCCCGTTGACCGCCGTCGACAGCTGGGTGTGCGCGGCGTCCGAGACGATGAGTGTACCTGCGCGCTGGTTACCGGCGTCCAGGGCGGTGATCTCGAACCCCCAGCGCCGCTGGCCGGCCTGCGCCAGATCAACGAAGAGGTCGTAGACCGCTCCGGGCTCATACCCGGCGGGGGCAGTCAGCGCCAAAGCGCCGCTGCCGCTGTTGAGGTTGCCGTGGCATTCGGCGCAGGTGCTCTCGCCGGGGGCCCCGGTCTTGCCGTCCAGCGGCCCCGCGGAGTTGGCCGCGGCCCGGTCGGCAGACGCCAGCAGGCCGCAAAGCAGGCAGAAGCAGAAGATCGTGCGCGGCATGTCGGTCCCTCCCAGGGGCTTGGTGCGAGGCGTCTCAAGCAACCCGGCCAGACTATCAGGCCGGGCCGAAAATAGATACTAAAATCATCTTTATTTAGATACCTGGGCCGTGGACGCCTGTCAAGAGGGCGGGCGCGACCAGGGATGAGGTACCCAGTGCGGCCCTCAGGCAACCGCGATCCCGGATTGCTCGATGCGCGTCGCGCGCTGGCCGGGTGCCGGCCGGGTCGGGAAACTGGCCTGGTGGCCATCCGTCACGACGGCCCCCCGGAGCCAGGCGAGGGGGCGCGCCGCCCGGAGCGCTGGCTCGTCTTCCGGCGACCCCGCCTCGTCGTCGCCGCGCGGCGAGTCGACCAGGTCGCGGCGGCGCTGCTCGAGGTGGAGGCCGCCGTCGCCGGCGGCCTGGTCGCCGCCGGCTTCGTCTGCTACGAGGCGGCGCCCGCCTTCGACCCCGCTTTCCGAGCGCGCCGGCCAGGTCCGCTGCCGCTGCTATGGTTCGGGCTCTACGAACGGGCCATGGTCTGGCGGGGACCGTTGCCGACGGCCGGCGGTCCGTACAGCTGCGGTCCATGGCGCCCCACCGTGGGCGCCGGCGCGCACGCCGCCGCGGTGGCCAGGGTTCGCGACCTGATCGCCGCCGGCCAGACCTACCAGGTCAACCTGACCCACCGCCTGCGCAGCGCCTGGAGCGGTGACCCGTGGACGCTGATGCGCGACCTGCAGGCGGCGCAGCGCGGCCGTCACGGAGCCTACGTGCACACCGGGCGGCACGTCATCTGCTCGGCCTCGCCCGAGCTGGCTTTCACGCTGGCCGGCGGGCGCGCCGTCACGCGGCCGATGAAGGGCACGGCGCCCCGCGGCCGCTGGCCGGCCGAGGACTCGGCGGCGGCGGCCGCGCTGCAGATGTCCGCCAAAGAGCGCGCCGAGAACATCATGATCGTCGACATGGCGCGCAACGACCTGGGCCGCGTGGCCCCTTTCGGCGCCGTGAGCGTGAGCGAGCTCTGCGCGCTCGAGCGCTATCCCACGGTCTGGCAGATGGTCTCGACCGTGGCGGCGGCGACCCCAGCCGGACCGCGCGAGCTGCTGGCCGCCCTCTTCCCCTGCGCCTCGATCACCGGCGCCCCGAAGGCCCGCACGACGGAGATCATCGCCGCGCTCGAGACCACCCCGCGCGGCATCTACACCGGCTGCATCGGCTTCTGGGCGCCGGGTGCGGAAGCGGCCTTCAACGTGGCCATCCGCACGGTCTGGATCGACCTGCGGACCGGACGCGCGGAGTATGGCACGGGCGGCGGCATCACCTGGGATTCGCGGCCGGCAGCCGAGCTCGCCGAATGCGCCTGGAAGGCGGCCGTGTTGGCGGCGCCCGCCGCGTCGCCTTCGCTGTTGGAGACGCTGGCCTGGAGACCCCGCGGCGGCTATTTCCTGCGCGAGCGGCACCTGGAGCGCCTCGTCGCCTCGGCCGCCTACTTCGATCTGCCGCTCGATCCGGCCGCGGCGCGGCGACTGCTGCGCGAGCGCGCCGCACGCTGGCGCGCGTCCGCCGCGCCGCGCGGGCGTATGGTGCGGCTGAGGCTGGATGCCGGCGGCGCGCTGACCGTCACCTCACGCCCCCTGCCGGCGGCGCCCCGGCGGCCGTGGCGCGTGGGGCTGGCCCGCGCGCCGGTCGACGAGCGCGACCTGCGGCTGTTCCACAAGACGACGCGGCGCGATGTCTATGCCGCCGCCCGGGCGGGCCGCCGCGACTGCGACGAAGTGCTGCTGTTGAACACGCGCGGGGAGTTGACCGAAGCGACAACGGCCAACCTGGTGCTGGACCTGGACGGCGGGCTCTGGACCCCGCCGGTCGGCTGCGGTCTGCTGCCGGGCACGCTGCGCGCCGCCCTGCTGGCGCGCGGCGTGTTGCGCGAGCGCGTGCTGCGTCCGGCGGACCTGGGCCGCGCCCGGGCGATCTGGTTGATCAATTCGGTGCGGGGCTGGATCCCGGCGCGTCCGGTGGACGGTCCCGCGCCGATCCCGCGGCGCGCTTCGTCTCAGCGCCCGAGGACCAGATAGAGCAACGGCAGCGCCAGGCCCAGGGCGAGCAGCACGCCGCCGCGTCCGGCCAGGCCCTTGCGACCGCGCACCAGGAAGATGCCGGTCAAGGCCATCACGGCCAGCACGCCGGCGTAGACATCGGCGATGATGGTCCAGGCGCCCTTGCCGTGGTTCAGATGCAGGTAGTTGACATCGGCGAAAAATGGCCGCGGCACATGGCCCGTGCGCACGACCTTGCCGGTGGCCAACTCGACGTCGAGCTTGGCGTTGGTGAGGAAGACATGCAGCCGATCGGGCGCCGCGCGCCAGGTGGTCTTGACGATCTCGCCTTCGCTCAGGCGCAACTGCGCCAACACCGCCGCGGCCACGGCGGGCGTCTCGCCCGCCGCGACCGGGTCGATGTGGAAAACCTGCTCGCCGATGACCCAGTTGGGGTTCCAGTCCGCGATGTGGTTGACCGCGACGCCTGAGATGGCATAGACCAGCGTCAGCCCGACCGCCAGGAAGCCGAGCTCGCGGTGCAGGAACCGGCAGACGCGGCGGAATCCGATCACGGCGTCGCGCTGATGGAGGCGGAGCCTAGTTCTGCCCCGCCGCCGCCGGCGGCGGCGCGGCCGTCTTTGCCACGGCGCCGGTCGCCTCGATCTGGTAGATCGTGATCGGGGCCGTGATCGACGCGGGATCGAACTCCTCGCCCTGGCACGACGCCTCCTTGGACATGTACGCGCGGCTCGCTTCCAGGTCGAGCGGGATCGCGGCCAGCACGCCCTCGGCGACCGCCACCTCGCCCATCAGGTCCATCGGGAAGACGATCACGCCGTCGTCGACCTTGATCTTGATGGTCTGGTGCTCGCGATCGGAGGCGAGGTCCATCCAGCAGCCGCGCATCTTGCAGACGCCGACCACGGTGCCGGCGACGCGCACGGTCTGGCCCACATGCTGCTCCGGATTCGCCAGCACTACGCTGATGAGCATGGTGTCGGCCTGGCTGACGCCCTTGCCGAAAACGCGGTCGGCGGCCAGGGCTGGCAGCGCGGCCGACAGGATCATGAGCGACAGCAGGCAGAAAAGAACGCGCGGACGCATGGTCATCCTCCCTGGAGCGACGATAACTCGACACGCACACGCCCTCCGGCGTGGCTCCCAGTAAACTACCGGAGAATTAGTCACACGGGACGCGGCCAGGCAAGCGGAATGGACGCGGCCGGGCCGCCGCGCTATCCTGCCGGCGTGAAACGGCGCTGCAACCCCGCGGCCGCGCCCGCGCGCGCGGATCAGGACCTGCTCGCCTGCCGCCTCTGTCCGCGTCTGGTCGCGCACCGCGAGGCGATCGCGGCGCGACCTCGGCGCGCCCACGCCGGGCAGCCGTATTGGGGCCTTCCCGTGCCCGGCTGCGGCGATCCGGCAGCGCCGCTGGTGCTGATCGGCCTGGCCCCCGGCGCCCACGGCAGCAACCGCACGGGCCGCATGTTCACCGGCGACGCCAGCGGTGACTTCCTCTATCCGGCGCTGCACAGGCTCGGTTTCGCCTCGCGCCCCGACGCGCGCGGACGCGACGACGGGCTGGCGCTGCGCGATGTCTTCATCACCGCCGCTGTCCGCTGCGCGCCGCCGGGCAACCGCCCCGCCCCCGCCGAGCTGGCCGCCTGCCGCCGCTGGCTGGCGCGCGACCTGGCCGCCCTGCCCCGCGCGCGTGTGCTGCTCGCCCTGGGCCGCATCGCCCACCAGGCCGTGCTGGATCTGTGGCGCGCCGAGGGCGCGGCCGTGATCAAGTCAGCGGCGCCTTTCGCTCACGGCGCCGAGCACCGTCTGCCCCCGCTGCCGGCGGCTGGCACCGCGCCGCTGCTGCTGGATTCCTATCACGTCAGCCGCCAGAACACCAACACGGGCCGCCTGACCTCGCCGATGTTCGACGCCGTGCTGGCGCGGGGCCGCGCGCTGGCCGGCCTGCCGCCCGCGCCGCCGCCTTCGCCGCCCGCACCCTGACGCGCCGTCTCACCCCTTGAGTAATTCCACGAAGATTGTTTCCAGATTGTGGATCAGGGATTTGGTCCTAGTTTCAAG
>CAYWTR010000035.1:0-23186 GCA_964461255.1 uncultured Fibrobacteraceae bacterium
GGGAGGATACGCCGCCTTCGTGTTCAGCTCATCCACAACTTTCGACTATAACCCGGCACAGCCTGACGAGCGTGTTCAAGGAGGCTGAAGCGATCCTGAAGGCCGGGGATTCGTGAGCGTTCACCCATGTACCCGATCTATATCTGCACGCCGCATAAGAAGGGCATGCACCGACGGGCTCCGCTCGCGGCTCATCCGCGGCGGCGTTAGGCGCAGCTGGCCGAGCGGCTTGCTTCCCCGGGCATCTCATGGGATCGCGATCGGAACGGTCGCCGGTGCGGCCCTCGGAACTGTCTTCCTGTTGCGGCAGGAAGAAGTTTCGGAGCGAGTGCTATTCTCGTACGGCACGAGCAGGTGAGGCAGGGTGGTGCCTAACCAGAGCTCGCAGCAGACGAAGCCGCCGGCCACATAACCGCACCAAGGCCTGGGCAATGGATATCGCGGCGGCGCGTCCGGCGATCGTCATGAGCCCGCTCACCCGGGCGAGCCGACCGACCCACCGCCGCTCACCCCGGCCCGCGGTCCACCGCAGGGCGCGTTCGGGTTCGACACGGACCCGCTGCTAGAGTTCGACCAGGACGCCGGTCGGCCAGCCTGGCCGGATCTGGATCAGACGGCGGATACGGGCCGGGAACAGTGAGCGCTACCCCGGGCGGCCAGCAGGCAGGGTGGCGCGCGCCGTCGCCGATTCGCTCGCCGCCCGCACGCAATCCTCACCTTCCCGCTGAATCAGGGTGCGCGCGGCCGGTCCGCCGGCGAGCGGTGCGCCACGAGCATGATCTCGACCCGAGCGTCGCGCGGCAGGCGCGCCGCCTGCACCGTGGCGCGCGCGGGCGGCGCGGACGGGAAATGCTCGGCGTAGACCCGGTTCATCGCCGCGAAGTCGTCCAGGTCCGCCAGGAAGACCTGCGCCTGCACGGCGTCGGCCAGCGTGAAGCCGGCGGCGGCCAGGACCGCCGCCAGGTTCGCCAGCGCCTGCCGGGTCTCGGCCTCGACGCCGCCCGGGACCATCTCCCCCGTGGCGGCTTCGAGACCGATCTGCCCCGCGGCGTAAAGCACATCGCCCACGCGCACCGCCTGGGAATACGGCCCGATGGCGGCCGGGGCGGCGGCGGTGGCGACGATCTCGCGTTCGGCGGATGGCGGCGGCGGCGCCGGCGCGGCGGCCGGCAGCGCGTGCTGCGCCGGCAGCACGCCCGGCGCCAGCAGCGCCGGCAGCGCCATCAGCGCCGCCAGCGCCAGCAGGGCCGGCGCGACCGCGCTGCGGGTGATACTCGGAGCAGCCATGACATCTCCCCTGACAGTTTTCGGGCGGTGAACGGCTGGAGTTGCGCGCGGCGGCGCCTTCGCCCGCCGCCGCGCGGCCTCGTCTATCCGGCGCGCGCGGGCAGGCCGCGAAGCAGCACCTGTTCGACGGCGTCGCAGAAGCGGTCCAGTTCTTCTCCGGTCGTGTAGAGGCTGGGCGTGACGCGCACCCCCTCGAACTCGGCGTGCTTGATCGCCGTGGTCAGGATGCGGTGCCTGTCCCACAAGTGGTCGCACAGCGCGGCCGAGTCGACGCCGTCGAGCTGGAAGACGCCCAGGCCGCAGGAGAAGCGCGGGTCGAGGCTGGTGTGCAGCCGCACGCGGCCCGAGGGGCTGACGCGCGCCGTGGCGGCGTCCCCGCCAGAGCCGGAGCCGTGAGCCAGCAGCCGATGCGCCCATTGGTCGCGCAGGTGGCGCAGCCGCGCCTCCTTGCGGCCCGGCCCGATCAGCTGGTGGAAGGTCAGCGCCTCCGCGATCGCCAGATAGGGCGCCGCCGAATGGGTGCCGATCTCCTCGAACTTGCGGATGTCGGCGTCCAGCTCGGACGCCGCGGCCATCAGCGGCCAGACATCCTTGATGCGGTCGCGCCGCACGTAGAGCAACCCGGTGCCGATCGGCGCGAACAGCCACTTGTGCAGGCTCGTGGCGTAGAAATCGCAGTCAAGATCGGCGAAGCTGGTGTCCAGGTGCGCGAAGCCGTGGGCGCCGTCGACCAGCACCGGGACGCTGCGCCGGCGCGCCGCGGCCACGATCTTGCGCACCGGCAGCACCTGGCCGGTGATGTTGACCACCTCGCACATCAGGATCATGCGCGTGCGCGCGGTGATGCGCTCGGCGAAGCGGCGCACGATCTCTTCCTCGTCCTCGCACGGCACCGGCAGCGGAAACTGCTTCAGGACGATGCCCTCGCGGCGCTCGCGCTGGCGGAATGTGTTCAGCATGCGGGGGTAGTCCTGCGTCGTGGTCAGGACCTCGTCGCCGCGCCGCAGGTCGAGGCCGAATTGGAGGATCTGCAGCCCCTCGCTGGCGTTGCGCGTCAGGGCGATCTCCTCCGGGTCGCAGCGCCACTGGGCCGCCAGCCGCTCGCGCACGACCTCGCGCCGCGGCGCCAGCAGCCGCCACATGCTGTAGGGCGGCGCCTGGTTCTGGTGGTCGAGATGCCGCTTCATCGCCTGCAGCGCGCCGCCGAGCGTCGGGCTGACGCCGCCGTTGTTCAGATTGACCAGGCTGCGGTCGAGGTCGAAGGCCAGCTGCGCCTCGCGCCACAGATCCTCGTCGCGGGCAGCGTCGGCGGGGGGGGCCGTCAGGTCCATCTCGGCCAGCCGGGCCCAGCCGTCGCGGGGCTTGAGCAGCGGCGCGGCCGCGACGACGGCGGCGGTGGGCATCACGATCGCGCCAAGGAAATGGCGTCGGGTCAACATGGCGGACCTCCGGCGGCTGGTGTCCTGGACGGCGCGGGCGGCGCGGCCGGTTTGCGCGGTCGGCCTGCGCGGCCGGCTGGACGGTCGGCCTGCGCGGCCGGCCGATCTTAGGACAATTGCAGGCGCGGCACCATCGCTCACACGGCACGATCTCGACCGCAGCGCCGCCGCGCACGCGACACCCCTGCGCACAGAGCGCCAGCGAGCGAGCGCCAGCGAGCGCTTGCCCCGCGCGCGGGCAGCGCGCTAGAGTGACCTACTGCCCCGCGCGTCCATCGCCCGGCGCGCTTTTCCCGACGAGATGGAAGGAGTCCATGTGGCGGATGGTCGGCGTCGATCCCTGCCGCCGGCGTCCGGCGGCCCGCTCGCGGCCCGGCCGCGCGTGGCGTGGCTGATCGTCTCTGCGATCGCGCTCGCCTGCGGCTGCGCACAGCAGCCGGGGCGGGCGCCGCACCCGTCCGAGACGCGCGTGCGCGACCTGACCGCCGAGCTGGCGGCCGCGGTCATGGTCAGCGACGCGGTCGACCCCGGCCGCCCCGCCTGTGCGCCGCTGCTGGGTGCCGGCTGGCTGCCGCCCGAGCAGGCCGCCGGCGGCATGACCTTCGCCTGGACGGCGGCCGAGACGGCGCATCTGACTCTGCCCATCTCCCTGCCTGGTCCCGGACACATCGTCGTGCGCGCCTGCGGCCTCCAGGACGGACGTGACCCGCGCCGCCTCGGCGTGGCGGTCAACGGGCGCGACCTCGGGAGGCGACCGCTGCCGCGCGAGCCGGCGCCGCTGGTCTTCGCCGCGCCGGCCGGCCTGCTGCGAGCGGGCGGCAACGAGGTGACGCTGCGCGTCGGCCGCCTCGTGCGGCCCGCGGACGCCTTCGGCTCGGCCGACACGCGCCGTTTGGGGGCGCTGGTGGATCTCGTCGCGTTTCTGCCTGCGGACGCGCCCGACTCGGCGTTCGCCGTCGATCCTTACGACGAACCCGGCGCCATCCTTGCCGCCGGCCGCGCGGTCGAGCTGCGACCCGCCCGCCTGGCCGGCGCCGAGTTGCGACTGGCCTGGGACGGCGCCGCCGCCGCGCCCGGAGACAGTCTCGTGGCGGAGGTTTGGGCGGAGGCCGAAACCGCGCCGCGCTTCCGCGGCGTCTGGCCGGTCGGACCGGGGCTGCCGGACCAGGCGCGCGTGGCGTTGCCGGCGGGGATGCCGCCCAAGCCGCTGCTGCGCCTGCGGCTGGCCGGCGAGGGAGGCGCTCGGCCCGGCGGCCGTGCCGACATCGTCCAGCTCGCCCTGGCGCGCGACGTGCGCCCGCTCGACATCGTCCTGATCGTGATCGACACGCTGCGGCCCGACCATCTGGGCTGTTACGGCGACGCGCGGCGGCTGTCGCCCGCGATCGACCGCCTGGCGCGCGACGGCGTCCTTTTCGAGCAGGCGGTGGCGACCGCGCCGATCACCGGCCCCAGCCACGCCAGCCTGTTCACCTCGCGCTGGGCCTGCGAGACGGGCGTGCGCAACAACTGCGTCGCGCCGCCCGATCCCGCGCTGCCGATGCTGGCCGAGATCATGGACGGGCTGGGCCACCAGACGCTCGGGGCGATCAGCATCTCCCCGGTGGCTCGCCACTACGGCTTCGCGCGGGGCTTCCACGACTATGCCGACTCGCTGGGCATCGGCTTTTTGGCGACGGCCGACACGGTGCTGGCGCGCGCGCGGCGCCAGCTCGACGCCGCGCAGCCGCCGCTCTTCCTGTGGGCGCACTTCTCCGAACCGCACGAGCCGTACGACGCGCACGGCCTGACCGACACCCACGCCGAGATCCGGCTCGACGGCCATGTGATCGCCCGCGTGCCGACCTGCGACTACACCCCGACGGCGCTGGAGCTGCAGCTGCCGCCCCGGCCGGCCGTGCTGCGCTTCGGCTCCTCCGCGCCCTTCTACGTGCGCGCGCTGGAGATCGCAGGGCTGGACGCCGCGCCGCCGGTGCTCGATCCGGCCGAGCCGCCGCTGGCGGAGATGCTCGAGTACGAGGCGACCATCGGTCCAGAAGGGGCGCGGCGCGTGCGCCTGGAGTTCGCGCTCAACGAGCAGGTCCAGCGGCCGGGAGATGTCCGCGCGCGCTACGCCCTCGAGGTGCAGGCGGTGGACCGGCGCGTCGGCGCGCTGCTGGACGAGCTGCGCCAACGCGGCCTCTACGACGACGCGCTGATCGTCTTCACCGCGGACCACGGCGAGGCGCTGGGGGAACGCGGCCTGGTCGGCCACGTCGAGAACCTTTACGACGTCCTGCTGCACGTGCCGCTGATCGTCAAGCCGCCGCGGGGCGACGGCTTCGCGCCGGGCTCGCGCCGGCGCGACCTGGCGTCGCTGGTCGACGTGGTCCCGACGATCCTGGCCTGGCTCGGCCGCCCGCCTCTGTCCGGCGCGCGCGGCCGCGATCTGTTCGCGCCCGGCGCCGCTCGCGGCGAGGAAGAGCTCGTCTTCGCCGAGACGCACCGCCCCCAGGCGCAGCGCACGCTCTTCGCGCTGCGCGGCGCGCGCCACAAGATCATCCACGAACCGGCGCGCGACGCGTGGGAGTTCTACGATCTGGAGAACGATCCCGACGAGCAGCGCGATCTTCACGCGGAGCAAGGCCGCCGCTTCCGCCGTTGGCGGCAGCGGCTCCTGGACCAGATGGCGCACCTCGGGCTGGATCGAGCCGACACGGCGGCGGCGCCCGCCATCGACGAGCGCGCCCGGCGCGCGCTGCGGGCGCTGGGGTATTGAGCGGATTATCGAGGACGGGTCCGCTCAGATGTACCGCTTCATCAACGCCCAGGCCTGCGCGGGCGTGATGCGCCAGCCGCGGCAGACATGGATGGGCATGTCGGCCTGGTAGGGCATGGCCAGCTCTTCGCGGTGGCGCCCCGCCTCTTCGACCTGCTCGAAGCCATGGCGCAGCTCCTGCTCCGAGAAGCCTACCGCCACCACCGCCCGCCAGGGGCCGCCGGGCGGCAGGCCCCACAGGTGGAAACTGTTGTGGCCGCTGGCGACCGGCGGCAGGCGGCGCTGCCTCCCGAAATAGCGCACGGCGCCCGCCTCGCCGTAATTGGCGGCGATGATCAGGCACGAAGCCCGTTCCTCGGGCGGGAGCAGCGCGACGACATCGCTCACGGCCCAGGCCAGCTCGTCCCAGCCGAAACGGTCGGCGAAATGCTGGGGCAGCGCGCCCTGCTCATGTCTCTCGCCCGACGCCGGCGCGATCCCCAGCGCGCTCTGATAGGCCAGCAGGCGATCGACCGGCAGGATGGGGATCGCCAGCGGCGCGATCGCCAGGCCGCCGCCGATCAACAGGGCGATGTAGGCGCCGCCGGCCGCCCGGCGCACCGCGCGCCCGCCGCGCCACAGCAGCGCCTCCAGCGCGGTCGCTCCCGCCGCCATCGCCAGCGTCCAGGCGGCCACGGTGTAGTACGGCTTGCCGTGCGCGATGAAGATCACGGCGATCGCCGCCGCCGCCGCCACGCCCAGCGGGCGGAACGCCCGCAGCCGCCGCCCGAGCAGCAACGCTCCGAGCCCCAGCGCCGCCAGCGGCGCGGCCAACGGGTGCATCATCAGCAGCGTCTCGCGCCAGAACCCGCCGGCCGACAGGCGCGCCAGCTTGAGCTCCCGCGCGTTCTGCACGAACTCCACGGTGGGCCAGCCGTTCTGGATCTGCCAGACGATGTGCGGCAGAACCAGGGCGATGGCGAGCGCGGCGCCGAGCCAGAGCTGGCGCTCGCGCAGCCGCGCGCGCTGCGGCCAGAGCAGGAAGCCCAGCGCCAGGCCGCCCAGCAGCAGTACCACCGAGTGCTTGTTGAGCAGGCCCAGCCCGATCGTCGCGCCCAGCAGCAGCCAGAGATTGGGTCCGCCGCCCCGCAGAAGGCGCGCCGCGGTCACCGCGGCGACCAGCCAGAAGCAGATGTCCAGGCTGTTCATCGAGTAGAACCCGCCGACCGCGAGCACGCCCGGCATCAGCCCGACGGCGACCGCGGCCAGCAGCTGCGCCAGGCGCATCCCGCCCATCTCGCGGGCCAGCAGCGCCGCCAGCACCGCGGCCGCCCCGTTGAGCATCGCCCCCGGGATGCGCAGCGCCAGCAGCCCGTCGCCGGCGACCGCCTTCCACATCGCCAGCGCGAAGATCGACAGCGGCGGATGATCGACATAGCCCCACGCCAGGTGATCGGCGCACGCGAGGTAGTACAGCTCGTCGCGGAAGATGCCGTAGCGACCGGTCACCGCCAGCTGCAGCAGCACGACGCCGGCGGCGAACAGCTGGGGCAGCGAGGATGCATGGGGCAGCGACGGCGGGGGCAGGTGCGGGCGAATCAAGGAGGCGGCCTTTCGTTGCGATGCCGGGGCCGGAGCCACTGGGCGGCCGGAGCCCAAGCGCGGCTGAAGCCACTGTGCGGCCGCGCTCATTCTGACGAGGGGGCAAATCAACCCCACCATTGTAGCGCGACCGGGGATGGATCGATACGGTCACGGCGCGCCCTCTCCCGTATCCCAATGTCTGCGCCGCGGACCTTCGGGTGATGCGGCTCGGCGCTGCGGGGTGGCAGGATTTCATCCACTATCTTGCAAGTGAATCTTTGACAATGTCTTGCTGGTGTTCACCGGGTGAACAGGACGGCGGCGGGCGGTCTGGCGACACGGCACGTGCCGGCGCCGGTCATTTCACGAGCGCGACGGGACGCCCGCAGGTGCGCCCGCCACCGGCGGCGCGCACGAGGTAGATCCCCGAGGGCGCCGGCCGGCCGCGATCGTCGAGCCCCGACCAGGTCAGCTCGTGCAGTCCTGCGCTGAAGTCGCCATTGGCCAGACGCGCCACCAGACGGCCGGCGAGATCGAAGACCCCGATGCTCAAGCGCGAATCGCCCGCGAGCGTCAGCCGGATCGACGTGCGCGCGTTGAACGGGTTGGGGCGGATCGCCAGGTCGAACGCGTTGGAGGTGACGCCCGGAAGCGCGGTCAATACCGGGCACTGCACCGGCGCGCTGACAAGCCCGTGGCTGGCGTCTGTGGCCAGGAAATGTGAACCGGCCATGGCGATGCCGAAAGCCTGCCCCGGGGTCTGCAGGTGGCCCAGCACCTTGGGAGCCCGGGCGTTCGTCACGTCCACGACGAGCACGCCTGCTTCCTGATCCGCCACGTAGACCGTGCCGGCGACAGCGGCGACCGCCAGGGGGATGTTGGGCAGCAGAACGCCGCCGAGCAGGCTCGGAGACTGCGGCCGGGTCAGATCGATGATGTGCAGGCCTCCGTGGTAGCTCAGAGCGTAGGCGCGATCGCCGGCGATCGCGACGCCGTTGATGAGCGAGGGCAGGTCGATGCAACCGAGCGGCAGAGGAAGGGCGGGCGAGGAGAAATCGACCACCAGCAGCTCGTGCGCCTGGGCTGTGCAACGGGCGACACAGCCGAGAGCGCCGCTGAGCTCGACATCCCGAATCGCCCCGTCGATGACCGCGCCAAGCAGGATCGGCTGGCCCGGCTGGGAGACATCGACAGCGTGCAGGCCATACTGAGTGCCGACATAGACCATCGCGCCGCGCAAGGCTACCGTGCGCGCGTAGCCGCTGATGGCGACCCCGGCGACATATTGGGGGGCCGGCGGATTCGCGATGGAGAAGATCTGCAGGCCCGCCGCTCCGCTGGCCAGACAGGCCAGCCCGCCGCCGACCGCGACATCGTTGGGGAATCCTGGTGCGATGCCTTCGCCCGCCGCCACCGGGCTGGCGGGATCGGTGACGTCGACGACGAGCAGCCCACCGCCTCCCGCGATGTAGGCCCAGCCGCCGTCCCGCGCGACGGCGCGCTGCACCCCCGGCAGCTCCAGCAGGCTCGTCCGTTCGGCCGGCCCCATGTCAGCCAGGTCGAAGACATGAAGGCCGGTCCTGTAGGACGCGTACTGGTAATCAGCCGCATACAGATAATGATCCAAAACCGCGGCTTCGAACGTCGCGCCGGGCATGGGCTGGACGAACAGGACCTTGGGGCGGGTCGGATCGGCCACGTCGACCGCCTGGAGGCCGTCATACGAATTGGACAGGAAGGCGATCGCGCCCGACAATGCGGTCTGCAAACCGAGGGGGGAGCTGTCGGCGGTCCCGATGATCACCGGAGCATGGGGATCGGACACATCGACGATCCGCAGCCCGCCGCTGCCGTTCACATAGGCCAGATCCCCCGCCACGGTCACCCCGTAGGCCGCACCGACGAGATGTGCGGTGCCGACAACCCGCGGGGCGGCCGGATCTGCCACCTCCACCAGCAGCAGCGCCGACGCTTGCAGGGCCGCGTTCTGGGCGATCGCATAGACAAGAAAATCGCCGACGGCGACGGCATGGCAGGTGTAGGGCGAGAAGGAAAGACCGCCGATCACGGCGGGCTGCGCCGGGTCCGACACGTCCACGATCTGCAAGCCCGCGACGTTGGCCGCGACGTAAGCGTGCACTCCCTTGACGGCCACGTCATAGGCATTGCTGCCGGTCGCGACGGAACCGATGACGGCCGGATGGCTCGGATCCGCGACGTCGATGATCTGCAGTCCCGCCTGGCTGTCGGCGACATAGGCCAGCGCCCCTTCGACCACGACCTTGTTGGCCGCGCCCGGGGTGGCGACGCTCCCCACCGGCTTCGGATTCGCGGGGTCCGCGAGGTCCATGACCTCGAGCCCGTTGTGCTGCGCGCCGTAGACCGTCACAAAGGCATGCGTGCGCGTCACGAACAGCCCGGTCGCCAGGCCGGTCGTGTAGGCCTTGCCTGCCCAATGGAAATGCCGGCGGTAGTCAGTGCAGCCGCCCGCGCCGCACGCCGGGGAAAGCGCCAAGTGAAGGGCGATAAAGCAGATGGCCGCCGCCATGGCTTTGCCGATGACGCCGCGCAAGTACATCGGGCCGCGCCTCCCGCGCCCCATCGAGGTTGTGATCGAGTATAGCACAGCCGAGGGAGCAGCGGCCGGGCGCCGCAGGCGGCCCCATCCGGTTTGGCCTGGCAGAGCATCCACCGGCCTGATACTCTGATAGCAGCGCAACCATGCCGAGGCGGGGGAATCGGCCGCGAGCGTGCCTTCAATACTGGTGCTGTGCATGATCGGGCAGACGGTGTCCCATTACCGGATCGTCGCCCAGCTCGGCGCTGGCGGCATGGGGGTGGTCTATCGCGCCGAGGATCTGTCCCTCGGCCGTCCCGTCGCGCTGAAGCTGCTCCCGCCGCATCTGGCCACCGATCCCGAGGCCCGGCAGCGCCTGCTGCAAGAGGCGAAGGCGGCCGCCTCTCTCGAACATCCGGGGATCTGCACGGTTTACGAAGTCGGTGAACACGAGGGCAGGCTCTTCGTCGCCATGGCGCTGGTCGAGGGTCGGACGCTGCGCGAGCTGATCGCCGAGGGCCCGCTGCCCCTGCCCCTGGCGCTCGAGCTGGCGGCGCAGGTCGCCGAGGCCCTGCACGAGGCGCACGCCAAGGGGATCGTCCACCGCGACGTGAAACCGGCCAACATCATGCTGACGCCGCAGAACCGGGCGAAGCTGCTGGACTTCGGCCTGGCGCAGCTGGCGGGCTCGTCACGGCTGACCCGTACCGGCACCACGCTGGGGACGGCGGCGTATCTGGCCCCGGAACAGGCAAGGGCGGAGGCGGTCGATCATCGCACCGATGTCTGGGCGCTGGGGGCGACGCTCTTCGAAATGGTCACGGGCCACAGGCCGTTCCGGGGCGAGCACGACGCGGCGCTGATCTACTCCATACTCCACGAATCTCCCCAGCCCCTGACCGCTCTGCGCGCCGGCGTGCCGCTCGAGCTGGACGGCATCGTGGGGAAGTGCCTGGAGAAGGACCCGGAGAGCAGGCGGCAGAGCGCGGACGAGCTGGCGGCGGACCTGCGGCGGCTCGCAGCCGGACTGAGGCAGGAGCAGCAGCCGGCCGCCTCTGCACCCGACGACGCAGCGGAGCCCGTCCCGCGGCGGCCTCGCGTTCGCCGCCTTCTGCGCCTGGGATTGCCGGCGATCCTCGCCTTGTCGGCCGCCGTCTTCTTCCTTCTGCGCCCCCTCTTGCTGGACGATGTCCTTGCCTCCGCCCCCAAGCCGATCGCCGTGATCGCCTTCGAGAACCGCACCGGGGATCCGGCTTACGATCATCTGCGCGAGGCCATCCCCAATCTCCTGATCACCAGCCTGGAGCAATCGAAATATCTGCGGGTCGTCACCTGGGAACGGCTGCGAGACCTGCTCAAGCAGGTCGGGCAGGAGGATATCGCGACCATCGACCAGGACGCCGGCTTCCAGGTCTGCCGGCTCGACGGCGTCGGCACCATCGTTCTGGGCAGCTTCACCAGGGCGGGCGAGGCTTTCGCCACCGATGTCAAGGTCCTCGATGTCGCGACCAAGGAGCTGCTGGCCAGCGCCAGCTCCCGCGGGCGGGGCGTCGACAGCATCCTGGAGAGCCAGATCGACGAGATCAGCCGGAAGGTATCGAGAACCCTGGGCCTATCGGAGAGGCGCATCGAAGCCGCGACGCTGCCGGTGGCGGATCGAACAACGACCTCGATGGACGCCTACAACTGTTACCTGCTGGGGCGCCGCGACTGGGACAGGATCTACCTGGCGGATGCTGCGCGGTGGCTCGAGCGCGCCGTGGCGATCGACTCCACCTTCGCCATGGCCCATGCCTTGCTGGGTCGTGTTCACGACCGTCTCTGGCAGCCGGCGGCCAGCCGCCGGGCGTTCGAGCAAGCCAAGCGTTTCCGCCAGGGGGCCACGGAGCGGGAGCAGCTCTACATCGACGCCCTCTATGCCCAACACGTGCAGGGAGACGGCGAGAAGGCGGCGGGCATCTGGCGCAAACTCGTTTCGAAGTATCCCGGTGAAAAGGAGGCATGGCTCGCTCTCGGCGAATACTACCGCCAGAGGCGGATGCACCCGCAATCCGTGGCCGAGTATGAACATGCGCTCGCCCTCGACCCGACATATGGCCCGGCGCTCAACCTCATTGCCTATGGCTATACCGCCTTGCGCGAGTATGAAAAGGCTTTGCTCTACTTCCGGCGCTATGCCGAAGCGTCGCCCGGCGACGCCAATCCGCTGGACTCCATGGGAGAGCTTTACTTTCACCTGGGCAGGCTGGACGAGGCGACCGCGAAATACGCAGAGGCGTCGGCCGTCCGGCCCGACTTCGGCGCGCAACGACAGCTGGCGTACATCTGGGCGTTGCAGGCGGACTGGCGGCAGTCGGCGGCGCGGATCGACGAGTATCTCGCCGCGGTGGCTTCGCCGAGCAGGCGCGCCGAGGCGCTGACGGTGCGCGGCGGGATGCGAGGATATCAAGGACAGACGGAGGCTGCCCTCCGCGATCTGGACGCCGCCGATGCGATCTGGGACTCCCTCGGCATGCCCACTCAGGCAACCGGCAGTTCGTTCGCACGCTCTTTCGTATATCTTGCCCGTGCCGATTTCGCGGCGGCGCAGATAGCGACAGCGCCGCAGCCCGACGGTGCACCATCAAGCTCGGCACACAAGGCCTCGCCTGCCCTGGCCCAGCTGGAGAACCTCTTCCTGTGCCTCATCGATCTCAGGCAGGGCGAGTTGGAGTCCGCGCGGCGGAGACTGCGGACCCGGACGGCAACAGGGGCGGACGACAGGACCGTCGAGGATGAACCATGGCAGGTCTATCTGCCCAACATCGCCGCCATGCTCGAAGCGGAGCTGCTTCTGGCCGAGGGCGTCGCCGAGGCTTCTCTGCGCGCCGCGCAAACGGCACAGCCGCTGGACGAATTCAAGTGGGGCGCCGCCAATGTTTTCGTCTACAACTTCCCCGTCGAGCGAGACGTCGCGGCCCGGGCGTTCTTGCGCACCGGCGACGCGGCCCGGGCCATCACGGAATACGAGCGGCTGGTGACGTTCGACCCCGGCCAGCGCGACCGTCTGCTGGTCTTGCCCATCTACCATTACCGCCTGGCCAAGCTCTACGGCGCCGCCGGGCGCGCCGCCGACGCCGCGACGCAATACCGCAAGTTCCTCGACGCCGCCTCCGCCGCCGACATCTGGCAGGCGGAGATCGCCGAGGCGCGCGCGGCCGATCGGCGGGCGGGCGGCCGGTCCAGGCGCTCGCCGAGCCGACGTTCGGCCGCGTAACGCCCGCGTAACGCCTGCCTTCCATCATTCTTTTCAACAGACGTGTGTTCCCGATCGCGAGACGGCGCGGGTCGGCCGCGCCGGTTTCCGGGAGGCCGTGTTCCATGCATTCGCGCTGGTCAATCATCGTCCTGCTCATGGGCGCCGTCATCGGTCTTGTTGTCTGGGGCTGCGGTGGCGACAACCCGACCGCTCCGGGCCCGCCGCCCGGTCCACAATGGCCCGGCCCGATCGGCGCGCTGCCGGCCGCCGATCAGGCCATCTTCGACAGCGTTGTGCAGCAGCTGACCGCGCTGCGCGCGGCCCACGGCATCGCAGTCGCGCGCGACTCGCTGCTCGCCCGCCTGGCCGCCGGCGGCGCGGTCGGCGCCGGCCTCGCCGGCGCCCATCTCGGCAACGACGGCACGACGATCACGCTGCGCTTTTCCGACGGCGCCGACGCCGTGATCCTGACCGACGAGGAGACCTTCGGGCGGAAGGCCGCCGCCCGCGAGGAGGCGGCGAGCACGCGATACGTCCGGCGCGGCGGCCGGACCGTCACCGAATGCGACGATCTGATCATCCCGCCCTCGCGCAAGGTGCACATCGTCAACCTGGCCGGCGCCACGAATCCCTCCAGCCGCCTCGAGACGGCCGGACTGAGGGACTATCTCCTGACGTTGGGCTGGGACGACAGCGAGGTCGTCCTGACCGAGCGCTCCGGCATGGACGACTTCAGCATCACCCCCGAGACGATCCTGCAGCAGGAAGGTTACGGCATCGTCCTGTTCGTGGGGCACGGCGGCTTGCGCTACGACGCGAGCGGCCAGCAGCACCTCGTCATGCAGTGCTTCCGCGGCGGAAGCTGGAGCGATGGCTACCAGCCGTACGTGACGGAGGCTCGTTGGGATCAGTACAGGCAGTGGCAGGGCGACGGCGATCTGGTCAGAGGCCAGGCCTGGAGCTCCGCCGATTCCACCTACATCAGCGACGTCTACATGCGCGACGAGCTGATCGCCTCGCAGATGCAGCTCAGCGAAGGCGCCATGGTTTCCTTCGTCTGCTGCAACTCCTGGCAGCTCCAGGACGAACTGACCGAACTCGGCGCGGGCAGCGTCCTGGCCTGGGACGGCAGGGTGACCGAGGACGCCGGCTTCGACACGTGGCGAGCCTTGCTGGCCGGGCTCACGCCCGACTACGGCGCGCGGTCGGACGCCGAGACGCTGGCCTGGTTGCAGGATCACGGCCTCGGTTACAGCACCAGCGGCGGCGTGGTGACGCCCATGCGCCTGGGCGGCGATCCGCGCGCCTGGAGGCTGCCCGCGGAGGCCGACTTCTACGCCGATTCGGACTGCCTGCCCGCGGGCACCGCCAGCGTGGAGGTGGCGCTGCGTTATGCCGACTGCCCGGAGGCTGACCGCAGCTTCACCGTCGCCCCCGACGCGCTGCATTCGCTCGACGATCTGATACCCGCCGGCGCCGACGTCGAGCTGCGCGTCAAGGACGCCGGCGGCAACACGCTCGGCGCCGGCATCTTCGGCGTCGATCTCGACAGCGGCTGGGAATGGGTGGACCTCTGCCCATGCGAGGGCAGCGCCTCCCTCGATCTGACGGACTTCCCCCAGGACGGACCCTACACGGCATCGCGCCTGGCCGTCGGCGTCGCCTACGCCGACGCGACCCTCGGCCCGGCCAGCTACGACCTGGCACTGCCGTCCACCACCCTGCACAACCTGGTGCCCGGCGAGGCGACCTTCGCCGTCACCGCGCTGGCGGCCAACGGGGACGTGCTCGGCACCACGACCGTGACCGCGACCTCGCGCTGCGATGCGGCGGTTTCGGTGTCGACCTGCTTCGGCTGGCTCGTGTTGTCGAGCACCGCGCCGCCCGCCGACACCGCCGAGCTGACCGCGACGGCCACCGGCCACGGCCAGGCCCTGCCGCCCTCGGTGACCTTCGCCCCGGGCGGCCAGGCCGGCATGTACGGCTTCGCCGTGGGGGAGCAGGTGACGCTTGACGTCGTGGCGCGCAACGCCGTGGGCAACGCGGTCGGCACGACCACGGCGGTTGTGACCGTGCAGTGCGGCCCCAACGAGATCGACCTCGACTTCGCGATCTACGGCATCATCATCGAGGTCTCGCCGGAGTTCGTCGACGCCGACGGCGTCGAGACGGCGGCCATCACCGCGACGCTGCGCGCATGGCTGCCGGACGACGTGCTGCAGCCCACCGGCGATCCGGTGGCCGGCAAGCTCGTGCAGTTCGACACCGACCTGGGCTACTTCGTCGGACCGGACCAGGGCACCAGCGGCGCCGACGGGCGCGTGACCGCTTCGCTCAGCAGCACCGAGACCGGCGTGGCCGCGGTCCGCGCCTTCGTGCTCGCCGACCTGGTGGAATCGCGCCCGGCGTTCGTGAACTTCAACGCCTACCTGCGCCTGATCCTCGATGGGCGCTCCACCCATTACGTCGGAGACAACGGCAACTATCAGACGGACTGGATCAAGCAGACCTGCGTCACGGTCGAATCCTGGATAAACGACTGGCAGCTGGACAACGCCACGGTCCGCACGTACCGCTGGCAGATCGTCGACATACGCTTCGCCCAGCCGGGCGACACGCTGCGCATCCGGTACGCGCCGTTGGGTGAATGCGATTTCGACGGCCCGTCGGTCACGGCCGTCTGGCTGCACATCTTCTACGGGCGCGACTACGCCCGGCAGATCACCCGCCGGCTCACGTCCGGCGCCAATCCGCTCACGGGCGTCATCGACGTGTCGACCGTGCTGGAGAACCCCTGGGACCCGACCGCCCGGCGGCCCGCGCCGGCGCCGGAGAGACGGCGGACGCCCGTGATGAGCCAGCGGACTTGGGAGGATTGAGGGGGAACGGATCCGTCAGGATCCTCTCGCTGGAGGTGGCCTCATGGGACGCGGCGTGACAGTCGCAGGCAGCCTGTGCCTGCTCGTGACCTTGGCCGGCGTCGGTGTCGCCGCGCAGCAGTGCACCGACTACGGTCGACTCATCCGCGTCGTGGGCGAGCGCGATTGCTACGACGCGCAGGCGGTGGTGGTCGCCGGGAACACGGCCTACATCGCCAGTGGCGCGATCGGACTGTGGATCTTCGACATCACCGATCCCGCGGCGGCCGTGCTGCTGGGCTCGGTCGACACGCCGGACTGGGCCTGCGATCTGGCGATCGCGGGCGGGCACGCCTTCGTGGCCGACCGCTACGGCGGGCTGCGCATCTATGACGTCAGCGATCCGGCGGCGATCGTCGCGCTGCCGCCCGTGGCCACGCCCGGATTCGCACGCGGGGTGCATGTGGACGGCGCTCACGCCTACGTCGCCGACTACAGTTCGCTGTTGGTAGTCGACATCGCCGACCCCGCCGCAGCCCAGGTGGTCGGCAGCCTCGCAGTGCCGGGCCAGGTCATGGACGTCACGGTTGCGGACGGCCTGGCCTACGTCGCGAGCTGGGGCGGCGACTTGCAGATCGTCGACGTCTCCGACCCCGCCGCGCCGGCGCTCGTCGGCTCGCTCGCCCTGCCGGGACTGGTCTGCGACGTCGCCGTCCTGGGCACGACGGCGTACGTCGCCGCCTACTACGACGGCCTGCACATTGTCGATGTCGCGAATCCCGCCGCGCCCGCGCTGGTGGGATCGATCCGCACCGTGGACGACTGGGCCACGGTGGAGGCCGTCGCGGTTGACAGCCGGTGCGCGTATCTGGCCACCTCGATCGGCCTGCACGTGATCGACCTCGCCGATCCCGCCGACCCGGAATGGATCGCGACCGTGCCCACGGTCGGCGGGGCCACCGGCGTCGCCCTCGCCGGCACGCTGGCGTTCCTCGTCAACCCGACGGGCCTGTCGGCCGTCGATGTCAGCGATCCCTGGACCACTGCGCTCGCGGCCACGCACGATCTCGGCGACTGGGCCACCGACGTCGTCGTGCGCGACGGCCTCGCCTACGCCACGCGCGTGGGCGGCGGCCTGCACATCCTGGATGTCGCCGACCCGGACGCGCCGGTCCCGCTGGGCGTCGCCCCGATCGAAGACAGCACCTACCATGTGATCCTGGACGGCGGGTTCGCACTGGTCTGCGATCTGTCCAGCGCGCTGCACGTGGTCGATGTCCTGGATCCAGCCGACCCCGTCGTCGTCGCCTCGGTGGCCCTGCCCGATCTGCCCGGCGGCCTGGCCGTGGCCAACGGCTACGCCTGCGTCTCGGTCGCCTGGAGCGGCGTGGCCATCATCGACGTGCACGATCCCCACAGCCCAGCGCTCGTCGGCTGGGCGACGGGCATGACGATGCCGGGCGGGCTCGCCGTCGACTGGCCTCTCCTCTATGCGACGGGCGGCTGGAGCGGCCTGCACATCTTCGACATCAGCGACCCTGCCAATCCGATCGCGCTGGGCGCGGCCGGCATGGCGACCGGCGAGGCGGTCGTCTTGCGGGACGGCTACGTCTACACGGGCGGCGGCAGCGGTTTGCAGGTGATCGATGTCAGCGATCCCGCCGCGCCGCATGTCGTTCACGACATGCCGATCGTCGGCACTTTCATCAAGGTGGTCCAGGACGGCAACCTGGCCTACGCGGCCGCCGGCTGCGGCGTGTCGGTCTTCGATCTCGGCGTCCCCGCCGCGCCAGTACAGATCGGCACGCAGTTCTCGCCCGGCAACGACTGCGCCGTCGCCCTGGCCGGCGACCGTGTCCTGGTGGCCGGCGAGACGGCCGGCCTGCGCATCCTCAGGAAGCACTGCGCGAGCGCGACGGCGGTCGCGGACGGTCCGCGGGGCGCCATGCCGGCCGCGCACCTCGCGCTCGCGGTCTCGCCCAATCCCTTCAATCCCCGCGTCGCGATCAGCGTCGTCCTGCCCCGCGACGACACGATCAACCTGGCGGTGCACGACCTTCGCGGCCGCCGCGTGGCGATTGCCGCCTCCGGGGACTACCCGGCGGGCACGCACACGTTCTCCTGGGATGGACGCGACCACGGCGGCGGCCAGGCCCCGTCCGGCCTCTACATCGTGCGGGCACAATCGGGCCGGAGCGGGATCGTGACGGTCAGAGCCACGCTCGTGCGTTAGCTGCGGCCGCGCTCGGCGTGAGCATGCCGGCGAGCGCGGGCGTCCGGCCACCATCGAAGCCGCGACAGCGCCTGGCAGGCAGCAGCGAGGCAACGCGCCTCACCTTGCGCGCGCCTCCTGCACGATGGTGCGAACGCTCCCGGCCACGAGCTCCGGCACGTCCACGTAGAGGAAATGGGAGGCCCCTTCCGCGAGGATGAAACTGCCGCGCGTGGACTTGTGGGCCAGCGCGCGGCTCTGTTCGACCCAGTACTGCTGGAACGCCGCGGCGGAATCGGCGAAGGCGGGGTTGGGCTTGCCCGAGGCGATCACCACGAGCGGCGTGTCGCCCAACCCGGAGATCCCCGCGACCAGCCTGGCGCTCCGGCCGAACATCTCACGGTGTTCCGAGGCGATCATCCGGAAGAAGGCACCCTGCGCCTTCCCCTGGGCGCCCGCGGAGTCCGCGGCGGAATCGGCGATGGCCTGCCACGCGGCGGTCATCCGCTCTGCCATCTCCCTGAGCCCATCCCATTCGTGCCCCCGGATGAAGGAGAGCGGCGGCGGGTCCAGCAGAACCATCCCCGCCACCAGATGGGGGTGCCTGGAGGCGAACGCCTGCACGTTCAGAGCCCCGAGAGAATGACCGACAAGCACGTAAGGTCCGGGGATCGAGGCCTTCTCCAGCAGAGACTTCAATTCGTCCGCCTCACGGCCGCTGTCCCGCGGCAGCGGGCCCGGCTCGCTCCGGCCATATCCCGCTCGGTTGTACGTGATGACCTGGGTAATACCGGCCAGCATGTCCTGGAACGGCCGCAGCTTGTCCATTTGATCCGCAAGGCCGGCGTCAATGACGACTGCGGGAGTTCCCTTCCCGTCCTGCCGCATCTGAAGGCGGTGCGTGCCGATGTCGACCATCCGAGCGGGGCCGGCGCGGCACGCCCCCAGGCACACCGCCAAAGCGAGTGCCGCGCCAATGAGCGCGGCGAGGCGCGATCTTGCTGTCACGATTGTGTATTCTCCCTCCGCTTTCCGCCTGGATCCGGACGTCGTGCAGCGGGCCGGCGCATCATCTGCATGCGCCTGTCAGCCGCCTCTTCGTTCCCTCAGGATCGCCCGGATTCGCTCGACATGATGGGACACGTGATCCGCCTGCATCTGGACCACGAACCCCACGGGAACGCGCTTGACCTCCCCGTCTCTCGTGCGCAGAGCCACAGAACGGCGCCACGCGTCCGGCACGCTCTCCAAGAGCTGCAGGATATGGTTCCTGGAGGCCCGGAACAGAGACAATGAAACGGCAACTGGTCGCCGGTCGTACGCCCAGCGATCGCCCCACAGTTCTTGCGGTTGCACCCAGTACCACGCCAAGGCAAACTCACCCTGCTCGTTGCCAATCGCCATCTTGATGCACAGCTTCCAAATGTCATCTCCATCCACAACATGATGGACGATCTGGCGAATCGTCCAGCCGCCTCCCGATGGCATCGCATCCAAATCGGCATCCTGCAGACCGGCCACGGCGCCTTCGAGCAATGTCGGCCCTTCCCGATACCGGGATATGGTGCCGTCACGATCTTCCGGTGCGCGCAAGTCGGCGTTCTCCATGAGAGCTCCTTGAGCGTGGCGTCTAACGTCCGCGTCGCCTGCGGACACCGCTACGCAAACGCCCCAAACCTCCACTGCCTCTCGCCTGGCACGGGATTGCGAGCGAGACATTCGGGACAATGGCAACGACTTCGCCTGTCAGGCCGTTCAGGAACTCCTCCAGCTTGCCCTGATCGCTCGTCATCTTCATGGTAACTCGGTGCACTTTGTACTTCATTTCATTCGCTCCTTTCGGCCCGCGGCATGATAGCAATCGCATGGATGCTGCGGCGCGCCCGCGTCCGCGAGCCACGCCGCCCGCTGCAAACGCTGGATAGGCGCCACCGCTCATCGCGCGGCGCCTCTCTGCCCGCATCACAAGACGAACCCCAGATGCACAAGCGCCAGCGTGGCAGGCGCGCTCTTCTCGGCCAAAACGAAGGCGACACCGTAGATCACGGCGATCAGCATCACGACCGAGCAAACGAATCCCCCCACGGTCGCATACCAGTTCGTGCTCCAGAGCTGGGGATCGGAGGCCGCCCGCCCATCGAGCAATTTCGCCACTACGCCAGGTGGCCCAGGACCGTCGAAATGGACGGATCCGAGCCGTCGCGTGAGCAGCGACAGCGCCCGCGCGCTGCCTACTTCGCAAACACCATCTTGCCGCTGCGCTGGTGCCCGACCGCCTGCAGGCGGTAGAAGTAGATCCCGCCGGCGACCATGGCGCCGGCGTCGTCGCGCCCGTCCCACACCGCGCGGTGCTCGCCGGCCGGCAGGCGGCCGTCGAACAGCGTGCGCACCCGGCGGCCGGCCACATCGTGGACGGCCAGCCGCGCGGCCCCGTCCGCGGGCAGCGCGTAGCGGATGGTGGTGATGGGGTTGAACGGGTTGGGGTGGTTCTGGAACAGCCGCAGCGCGGCGATCTCGCCGACTCCCGTGGGGCCGCCGGCGAGCCTGATCAGCCAGACATCGTGCAGCCCGGCGCCGTACGACAGGGTGTAGCCGGCGACGATGTAGCCGCCGCCGATCGTCTGCCTGACCGCGTAGCCCGCATCGGAGCTGGTCCCGCCGTAGGTCTGGTCCCACTGCGCGTAGCCGTCGTCATCGGTCTTGACCAGCCAGACGTCTTCGCTGCCGGCGCCGAACGACAGGGTGTAGCCGGCGACGATGTAGCCGCCGTCGGCCGTCTGCTGCACCGCCTGGGCGTAGTCCCGTCCGGTGCCGCCGAAGGTCCGCAGCCAATCCTGGTTGCCGGCCGGATCGGTCTTGATCAGCAGCATGTCGTACAGCCCGGCCCCGTAGGAATCCGTGTAGCCCGCGATGATGTAACCGCCGTCGGCGGTCTGCTGAACGGCGTGCGCCCGGTCGACGTCCGCGCCGCCGAAGGCTCGGTTCCATTCGTGATAGCCCAGCGAGTCGGCCTTGACCAGCCAGGCGTTGCCCAGGTACCCCAAACCGTACGAGAAGGTCCAGCCGGCGAGTATGAAGCCGCCGTCCGCCGTCTGCTGCACCGACCATGCCCCGTCCGAGCTCATCCCGCCGTGTGTCCGGCGCCACGATTCGTTGCCGTCCGCGTCGGTCTTGATGAGCCACATGTCGCGGCTGCCGGCTCCGTAGGACGACGTCACCCCGCCGATGATGAAGCCGCCGTCTGCCGTCTGCTGTACCGCGTAGCCTTCGTCGTCGCTGGCCCCGCCGAACGTCCGCAGCCACTCCTGGTCTCCCGATGCGTAGGCCTTGACCAGCAGGACGTCCTTGCCGCCCGCCCCGAAGGACTTGGTGTGGCCGGCGACGATGTAGCCGCCGTCGGCGGTCTGCTGCACCGCGTAGCCCTCGTCGTCGTCGTTGCCGCCGAAGGCGTTGTGCCACTGGCTGCCGCCGCCCGAGCCGAACTTGGCGAGCAGGACGTTGCGGCCGCTCATGGCGCCGAAGGAGCGCGTGTAGCCCGCGACGACGTAGCCGCCGTCGGCGGTCTGCTGGACGCTGTGGGCGATGTCGATGTTGGCGCCGCCGAAGGTCCTGGCCCACAGCGTGTCCGGCGCCTGGGCGCCACTGTCGTGCGGCAGAGCGACCAGGGCCAGGCAGATCCCGATCCACCCGAGACGATCCGCGCGCGGAAGGGACAGCCCGCGCCGCCCCTTCACCGCAATCTGGCGCTCGATGACAGTTGGCCTGTTCATGACCGTCCCCCCTTCATCCCTCGACCGCCTCGCGCTCGCCGCCCCCGGCATCGCCCTCCCGCGCCGATTGTACCATTTCTGCAGCGGCGGCTGGCGCGGATTCTCGGCCGATGCGTGTGTCGGGCATCGCCCGCCCGCTTGCTCTCGTCCCAGATGAAGTGGTACGATCTGACCGTGCTCGCGAGCCATGAGTGGCGGAATCCGGGGAGGAGACGACATGCGCAGGCGCGGGATCCTCGCACTGGCGGCGGCGGTGCTCGTGCCCATCATGCTCACGGCCGGATGCGGGAAGGACGATCCGAAAGGTCCGACCGACCCCGAGATCCCTTCGGGCTGGGAGAAGCGCTTTCCTGTGGGAGCCGCGGCTGCCGGCAACTCGGTCAAGCAGACCAGCGATGGCGGCTACATCATGACCGGCTGGACCCAAGGTCAAGCCACCAATTTCCTCTCCTCTGTCCTGCTCCTCAAGACCGACGCCTCCGGGAACAAGATGTGGCACAAGGTATTTGGCGCTCCCCGCGATGCGAGCGGGGTATCGGTCTTGCAGACTCCGGATGGCGGCTACTTCGTCCTCGCGGATTACCATGGCCAGTCCGACGAGTTCTGGCTGATCAAGACCGACTCGGCCGGCAACATGGCGTGGAACCAGTTCAAAGGCTACGGCGATCGTGACGAATCGGCCGAGGAAGCTCGGATGACTTCCGACGGCGGCTACGTTCTGATCGGCACAACATATTTTGACGGCCGTTATGACGTCTGGCTTCTCAAGACCGGCCCAAACGGAGAGAACCACTGGAACAGGACGAAGGGATACAGCGACAGCAGCGAGTTCGGCCAATCGGTCCAGCAGGCTGCGGACGGCGGCTATGTTCTGGTTGGATACACCACCCGTGCAGCGGGCCCCCACATCTGGTTGGTCAAGACCTACGCGAACGGGGACACGCATTGGCACCAGACCATCAACATCAGCGAACCCGCCATGGGCTGTGCCATCTGCAAGACCAGTGACGGAGCCTATGTCGTCATGGGCGAGATAGGCCAGGGAGACCAGCGGAACATCCACCTGTTCAAGTACAACGAAGCGGGGAACGAGCTATGGCGCGGGGCACACGCCGCTGCGGGTTGTTACTTTGGGGGCGATGTTCAGCAAACCAGCGATGGCGGTTTCATGGTCGCGACCACCAGAAGGCCCGCCATGAGCAGCGGCGGCGATTTCTGCCTCATCAAGTTCGATGGGGCAGGCAATGCCCTCTGGTCGAAGACCTACGGCGCGGGGACCTGCGAATCCGGTGGGCAGACGGCGGATGGCGGGTACATCCTCTGCGGCGGCAACGCAGCTAGCACAGCCATCTATCTCGTCAAGACCGATCCGGACGGCAACACATGAGTTATTCCACGAAGATTGTTTCCAGAGGTTGCCTCCGCGGACGGGTCCTTCTTCAAGCCGCGTACTTCAACTGGTGTCTCCGGTTGATCTTCAACGCCCGCGTCACGACCTGCCCCC
>CAYWTR010000036.1:0-19649 GCA_964461255.1 uncultured Fibrobacteraceae bacterium
GCAATACTACTGGGGGCAGGTCGTGACGCGGGCGTTGAAGATCAACCGGAGGCACAATTTGAAGTATGCCTCTTGAAACTAGGACCCAATCCCTGATCCACAATCCGGAAACAATCTTCATGGAATAACTGGGACGTTGTGATGCCGCCCCATGCCCGGGCGTCTAACAGCGATGTGGATTCCCGCCCCGCCGCCGGTAATCGCCGGCCGCCCGGCATGCCCTGACTCCTGATCGCCGGAGGTGGAAGATGAAGACCCTCGTTGTGCTCGCCGGAACGATGCTGTTGATCGCTGTGGCGGCCGCGCCGCCCTGTGCTCTCGCCAACGATCCGGCGCCGCCGGTCAAGAGCGGCGCCGCGAACGAATCCGGGCCGCAGGCGATCCCGCCGGCGGGCGTTCCCGATCTCCCCGAAAACCAGGCCGAGATCGAGGCCGGTCTGGTGCCCGAGGGCAAGGCCGTCGAGGCGCAGAAGAGCGGCGCCGCGCCCGCGCCCACGCCGTTGATGGTCGAGATCCAGGCCGTCTTCGCAGACGAGCGGGCGCGGGTGGCGGAGTTGGAAGCGCGCCTGACGCCGTCGCTGGATGAGGGCGCCGCGCTGGCGCTGCGACACCAGATCGAGCAGATCAAGATCGAGACCGAACTCAACATTCTGCGGCTGCAGGCCGAGCACGCGCGCCGCGAGGGGCGCGACGAGCAGGCGGCCGCGATCGATGCGGCGGTCGCCGAGATGCTCAGTCCGCGCCCGGCGGGCGTGCCGAGCGAGCGGCCCGCGCCTGTCCGCAGCGGCAGCCAACGTTAAGGAGGTAACGGCATGCTGAAGCAGCCATGGCTGATGTTGCTGGCCGCGGCCGTCCTCCTGGGGGCCGCGCCGGCCCGGGCGACGATCGGTCCGCCCGTGCATTTCCGCCTGCTGGGCGAGCCGCGCGCCGCCGCGGCGGGCGAGGAGTTCCGCGGCGAGCTGGAGATCGTCGTCGACGTGACGGCCGAGCTGGCGGGATTCCGCCTGGAAGGCGCCGGCTGGACGCCGGTCTTCGTGGAGGCGCCCGCCAGCGTGCAACTGGAGAAATCGGGCCGGCTCGTGGTGCCGTTCGCGGCGGTGCCGGCCGATCCGGAACAGTTCTTGGAATTCGTGTTCGAGCTGGGCGGCCACACCGTCCGCAAGAGCCTGGATCTGTCGGAGCGCAACTTCCGGCACGCGACGGAGCCGCAGGCGGCCAAGGAGGCGCCGCCGCCCGAGGGCCTGCCGCCGCACCCGGACGAGCTTCAGCTCACGCCGTCGCAGCTGCAGACCCTGCCCAAGGCTGAGCCGCAGGGCCAGCCGGATGCCCCCGCAGACGCTCCCGGCGACGGCAAGTACAGCATCACGGTGTACGGCTACTGGTCCTACCAGCGCACCGACGGTCCCTGGATCGGCGCTTACGGCTGCCTGGTGCGCGTCTGGGACGAGGACTACGGCGACCCCAACGATCTGCTGGCCTCGACCTACGTCCTTTCCAACGGCTACTACTCGGTGACCTTCGACTGGAGCCAGGCCGAGGGCGGCCCGGAGATCTATGTCGAGTTCGAGACCCTGGGCTATCGCGTCGACACGCGCAACGCGACCTCCCACAACACCTACCTGTGGCGGACCGGCACGACCCCTAACTACGGCGGCACCAGCCTGAACATGGGCAGCCTCACGTCGGGCGACGAAGGGATGATGCCGGCCCTGCACGTGCACACCAACGCGGTGCGCACCTGGCGCTGGCTGAACCTGAACGAGGGCTACGACACCCCCGACGTGGACGTCTACTGGCCCGACGGCACCTCGGGCGCCTGGTACTGGGCCGACATCATCCACATCAGCAGCGGCTCGCAGTGGAGCGAGGCCACGGTCACGCACGAGTACGGGCATCACTGGATGGACACGTTCGGCGATATCCCGCCCTTCAACTACTGCAATGGCATCTGCGATCCCAATTACCCCACCGACTGCGGGCACTGTCTCTGGTGCTGGGAGAGCGGCGCCATCGCCTGGCTGGAGGGTTTCCCCGATTGGATGGGGGATTTCATCCCCGACACCTACGCCGCCACCTACGGGCAGGCGGCCTGGCACGCCTACAACTTCGAAGGCCTCTCCACCTGCAGCGGCAGCTACCATGATCCCTACCTGACCGAGGGCTTCATGGCCGCCCTGCTGCTCGACATCAGCGACAGCAACAACGACTCGCACGGCGTCTACGGCTCGTGGGCGGACGTGATGAACGTCGGCACGAACGAGATCTTCGACGTGGCCGACTTCGATCTCCCGCAGAGCGCTCAGGAGTTCATCGTCGATTTCAAGAACCGCTGGCCTTCGCTCAAGGAACCGTTCTGGGAGACGGCCAAGAACTGCGGCTACGACGAGGACACCGCCAACCCGGCAACGGTCACGAACCTGACCTCGCCGACCCACCCGGTCGGCAGCGAGTTGCCCAACCCGAACGTCCTGCTCACCTGGACGCGGGCGACGGACGACTTCTCAGGCGTCCAGGGTTACGGCATCTGGATCGCCTCCGGCCACGGCCTGCCGTCGG
Organism: uncultured Fibrobacteraceae bacterium; assembly: GCA_964461255.1. Taxonomy (GTDB): domain Bacteria; phylum Krumholzibacteriota; class Krumholzibacteriia; order LZORAL124-64-63; family LZORAL124-64-63; genus CAYWTR01. The sequence continues at coordinate 2,557 of CAYWTR010000036.1, forward strand.
CAGTGCTGGACATCGGCGACGTGACCTCGTACACGACGCCGGCGCTGGCGCCGGGAACCTACTACTTCAGCATCCGCACGGTGGACCGCGCCGGGCGGTGGAGCGGCGGGTACGCCTGGTATGGGCCCTTCAGCATCCGCGTGGCCGAGCCGGCCAACCTGGCCTTCTACCTGGGCACCGGCTGGGACCACGTGCTGGTGCCGCGGGCCAGCAACGACGCCACGTTCACGAGCGTGCACGTGCCGGCGACGCTGCCGGGGAACGCCTCGTCCAGCTACTGGAACGTGCGCGGAATCAACAACGGCGAGTCGAGCACCTCGGTCGGCTTCCAGACCCGGCTCTTCATCGACGATGCCTACACCTGGTGGTGGAGCTGGGGCTCGATCGGCGCGGGCGGCGGTTTCTACGGCCTCAACGGCGGGCCGTTCACGGTCCGCGGCGGCCGGCACACCTTCGGCGCGCGGCTGGACGCGACGGACCAGATTCCGGAAACGAACGAGAACGATAACGTCTGGGCGCACCAGTGGATCTGGACGCCGCTGGATCTGGCCGCCAACACGCCGGTCACCCGCAACTCGCCGCCCATCCGTGACGCCGGCTGGAGCTGGGTGGTCGACGGCTCGACGCTCTGGTACAACAGCGACGGCCTGCGCTTCAGCTCGACCGGCTGGTGGAACGCCGTGGTGCTGCGGCACACCAACCTGGCCAGCGACTACGATCTGCGGCTGCACGCGGCCTCGACCGGCGCGACCGACGGCTTCGCGGCCAACATCGGTTACTCCACGCGCCTGGCCGGCCTGACCGACGCCGTCATCGTCAACCGCAACACGCAGGGCATCAACAGCTACGACGTCGGTGTGCTCAACTGGAACGCTGGTTCCGGCACCTGCGAGGCGGAGCACGTCACCAACGGCTTTCACGCCTTCGGCGACTCTTTGACCTACACCTTCGCCGCGAACAAGATGCTGCGGCTGTGGGAATTCTACGTCTACCCGGAGGATGTCGGGCCGATCAGCATCACGGTCGACCCGGCGGCGGGCACGCAGACCTTCTATGCGCTGTGGCTGGATCGCACCTTCACGAGCGGCGACCTGTTCGATTACAGCGCCATCGCCACCGCTCCGGCCGGCGGGCGCGGCCGCATCGACGTCACCATCGCGGAGGCCGGTTACAACTGCCTCGTCGTGTACCGCGATCCGGCAGACGGCACGGCGGCGGCCGACGTGACGATCGAGATCGACAAGACGCCGCCGGACTTCCTGAATTACCACGCGGCAGGCTGGCACTCGCCGCTGGTGCCGCGTCCGGCGCATGACGGCACGCCCGCCAGCGTGGCGCTGCCGGACACGCTGCACGGCAACCAGACCGGCACCCGCATGAACATGGCGGTGCGCAACGAGAGCCCGAGCGGCGCGCCGTTCCTGCACGCCCGCGGATTCCTCGACGGCAGCGACCTCTGGTGGGTGAGTTGGGGAGCATTCCCGGGTTACGCCAACAGCCTGTTCAACTGGGATTACGCCTTCAACATCCGGGGCGGCCGCCACACGCTGGCGTTCCGGTTGGACTGGGACCAGGAGCTGGAGGAGATCCACGAGGACAACAACATCTACGGCGAGCAGTACATGTGGTCGCCGCTGCTGCTGACCATGAACACGCCGCTCAGCCGCGGCGCGCCGCCGGAGCGCTCGGGCGGCTGGGAGGACATCCGCAGCGGCGAGGGCATCTGGTACAACTGCGACGGGCTGCGGCTGCCGAACGCCGGCGATTACTGGCGCGCGGTGGCGGTCATGCCGGGCGCGGCCAGCGACGTCGACGTGCGGCTACATCCGCTGCTGGCGGGAGCGAAGAACGGCTTCGGCTCGAGCCTTGCCTACTCGGGCTGGGGCACAGGACAGTCCGATTACGTGCTGGTCAATTTCAACGTGACTTCCTTCCAGGCCTACGATGCCGGCGTCATGCGCTGGTCCGGCACGCAGTCCTACACGGTCGAGGCGACCTCGGCCAGCGGCTGGACATCCTATCCGAGCGGGCGCTACGGGCCGTACAGCGTCGCCGGCGGCCGCATCCTGAACCTGCACGAGTACTACCTGCCGGCCGGGCAGATCTCGTTCCGGCTGGACAACACGGCCGGCAACGTCGACTTCGGCATGACGCTGCACCCCGCGGGCCAGCCTTACCTGTCGAAGTCGACGGCAGTGTCCGGAGGCGTCTCGTGGCTGCGCGGCCCCGGTCTGGGCGAGTGGTTCACGGCGGACGTGCCCAGCGCCGGGTGGTACTGCCTGGTGGTATGGAAGGCGTTCACGTCCGATCTGCCGCTGGCGGGGACGTACTACCTCAACATCGGCGCCGGCTTGACCGACGTGCCCGACGGCTCGCCGCCGCCGGCCGCGACGCGCATCGCCGGGATCCACCCCAATCCGTTCAATCCGCAGACGGCGATAGCCTATGACCTGGCCGCCGCGCAGGCGGTCAAGCTGGAAGTGTACGACCTGCAGGGAACGAGAGTGCGGACTCTGGTCGCCGCGGACATGCCGGCCGGACGCCACGAGGCGGTGTGGGACGGCCGCGACGAAACGGGCCGCCAGCTGGCCAGCGGCGTCTACATGGCCCGACTGGCCGCGGGCGAGATCCGCGAGATGCGCAAGATGGTGCTCTTGAAATAGGAGGAGTCGGTCAAGACGTCCGGCGCCCAGCGCGGCGCCGGACCGACGGCGGCCCCCGCGGCGCACACCGCGGGGGCCGCTCGTGTGCTGCCGGCTCTGTCGGGCGGCGGCGGCTCGTTGTCCGCGCGCAACGTCATCCCCGCGCCATCTCTGCCGCGATGAAGGCTCTGATCGCCGGCAGCAGCGTTGCCGCGCCCTCCTCGAGGGGCAGCGCGACGGGCAGATCGAAACGCTCCGCCAGCCGCTCCTTCTCCGCCGCCAGCTGCGGCGCGGACAGGCCTTCGCCGTTGAGGGCGAGGGCGAGCGTGCGCGCGCCGCAAAGGCGGATCATCTCCAGATCGCCGTCCGGGGGCGGGATCGCCGCCTGGGCGCCGAGCAGGTCCTTGTAGAAGCGGCGGCCGGGCGCGTGCTGCAGGATCACGCCGCGCGCGCCGCCCGACAGCAGCAGCTCGATCCCGCACGGCCCGCTGGGGTTGCGCAGGCCGGATTGGCCGCCGATCACGATCAGGTCGGGGGAGGCCTCGCGAGCGCAGTCCAGGACGGCGCGCTCGATCTCGCCGCTGACGAAGTCGTTGGGGGTGGCGTCGAGGATCAAGCCCCAGCGCGATCCCTGCAGCCAGCCGGTCTGCCCCGTGGTGATCATTTCCGCGGCGATGCCGCCGGCGCGGCACGCCTCGACCACCATCCGCGCCGTGGTGCGCTTGCCCAGGGCGCAGTCGGTGCCCAGGACCGCCAGTCGCGGCACCTTCAGCGCCAGCGCCTCGCCCGTGCAGAAGCGGTATTCGCCGCGCGGCCGGGGGCGGCGCAGGTCGACGACGCGAGCGCCGGTGCGCGCGGCGGCGGCGGCGATCTCCGGGTCGTCGCCCACGAACTCGTGCAGACCGCTCACCAGGGAGATGCCGGCGGTAGCCGCGCGCCGCAGGGGAGCGCGCAGCGCGGGCGGCAACCGCCCCCCGGGACTGGCGACCCCCACGATGCACCAGTCGGGTTTGGGGCCGGCGGCCAGCGCCTCCTCCAGGCTGGCGTGCACGGGGATGCCGCGCGGCACGCCGTCCAGCAGTTCGCCCGCGTCGCGGCCCGCACCGGCGTGGTCGACCAGGCCGATGATGCGGTAGCGGTCGGTGCCGCGCACCAGGCCGTGCGCGGTCTTGCCGGCGGGTGTGCCGAAGAGGCCTTCGGTCAGGATCAGGGCGGTGCCGTCCATCCCGGTTGCGACCTCCCGCGCCGCGCTCGCGACGCCGTCAGAGCGTGACCAGCCGCCCCTGGCCTCCGGCGGCGTCGCGCTGATTCGTGAACAGCAGATGTGCCTCCACCCGGGCGGCGCGGGGTCCGAACAGCGCGGCGACGGCGGCGCGGTAAGCCTCGAGCTGGGGCCGATAATGCTCGACCAGGCGCCGCAGCGCCGCCTCGCTGGCGAAGCGGTTGGACTTGTGGTCGATGATGTCCACGCGGTCGTCCCGCTGCACCAGCCGGTCGATGACGCCCAGGACGCGACGGGCGACGCCGCCCGGCACGGCGGGCGCGAGGTGATGGATGATCGGCGCCTCGCTCCAGCCGCGCCCCCCTTCGCGCTCGGGATGGAAAATCCACGCCAGCGCCGGATTGGCGGCGACGGCCCGCGCCTCGGCCCAGGCGGCGGCCGCGGCCTGGCAGGCGCCGGCGGGCGGCGCGGGCGGTATACCGCCTGGTTCGGCGGCGAGGCGCAGCCACAGGTGCACCGCCTCGCCGCGGGCTGCGGCGGCCGCGACCGCGCCGGGCGTCGCCTCCAGCTCCGCATCCGCCCAGGTGTCCGCGCGCTCACGCTCGCCCTCGTCGGGGCCGGTTTCCCGGGCATCGGCCGCCAGGTTCGACGGCGTGACCAGCTCCGCGCGCGGCCGCAGCGGCGGCGGATCCCAGGCGATGATCTTCTCCGCGGCGCGCGGGGGCTGCGGGGCTTCGGCGCCGGCGGCGGGCGCCTCCGACCGCAGCCAGGGCGGCGCCTCGAAGCGCGCCGGCAGGCTGGCGCGCGCTTCTTCATCCAGGCTGTCACGCGCCGCGCGCAGCCAGGACAGGTAGGACGGCCGCTCTGAATTCCTGGTCGGCGCGGCGCTCAACACGTAGAGCGCGTCGCGAGCGCGGGTCATGGCGACATAGAGCAGGTCGGCTTCTTCCGCCTGCGCGGCGGCCAGCGCTTCGTCGGCGGCGCGCGCCAACGGCCCGGGCCGGACCGGAGGGATTCCAGGGGGCATGCCGTATCCGCGCTGCAGAGCCCGCGCGATGCCGTACAGCAGGGCCGGGCTGCGCGCGGCGGCGCGGTCGCCGGCGCGGGGCGGCAGCGCCAGACGCGGCGCGTCCAATCGCAATGGCGCCGCCGCCTCCACCAGCAGCACGATGGGCCTTTCCAGCCCCTTGGCGCCGTGCACGGTCAGCAACTGCACGCGCCCTTCGCCCTCGGCCGGCAGGGACGCCTCCTCCTCGCCGCCGGTGCGGGCGGCGCGCTCGATCACGCCGATCAGGCGGCGCAGCGAAGGCGCGGGGCCCAGATCGACCGCCAGCGCCAGATCGTGCAGGCGCAGCAGGTTGTAGCGGGCCTGTTCGCCCAGGACGCTGGCGGCGTACCGCTGCGGGGCATGGCTGTCGCGGTAGATGCGTCGCAGCAGATCATGGCAGCTCTCCAGGTCCGCCCGGCGGCGCCATCCCTCCAGGACCTCCACTTCCGCCCCGAGGCCCAGCTCACGGCGCCGGCGGCGGACCGCCCGCCACAGCGGCGCGATCCGCGCGCCCTCGCGTCGCGCGGCCAGGGCAGCCTGCAGGCGATCCTCGCCGACGCGGAAGAGCGGCGAGCGCAGCACCGACGCCAGCGCGGCGTCGTCATCCGGAAAAACCAGCCACCGCAGCAGCAGCAGGATGTCCTGCGCTTCGCGGCTGCGGGCCAGGGCGCCGCGGCCGGCCGGCACGAACGGCACGCCCGCCTCGCGCAACGCCTGCTCGTAGGCGGCGGCGTGCGTGCGATTCCGGCAGAGCAGCAGCAGCTCTCCGTAGCGCGGCGCCCGCGGCGCCGGTTCGTCCCTGGGGGAGATCAGGGCGTGGCGTCGCAGGTGGGCAACGGCGCGGGCTGCGGCCGCGGCGGCCGCGCGTGCCGCCTCCCCGCGCGTGCTCTCGTTCGCTGCCGGCGGCGGCGCCACGAAGACCTCGCCCTCGCCTGCGCGGGCGGCGAGCTGAGCGACCAGCCGCGCCTCGCCGCTGGGCAGCAGCTCCGCCAGGGGAGGCGCCGCGAACAGGGCGCCGACGGACTCCACCACCGCGGGCAGACTGCGAAAATTGGTCGGCAGCGCGCACAGCAGCGCCCGTCGTTGCCCCTCGTCATCGAATTCGCGCGCGCGCAGGTAGGATTCCACCTCGGCGAACAGGCGCGGTTCGGCGCCGCGGAAGCGATAGATCGACTGCTTGACGTCGCCCACGACGAACAGCGTGCGCGCCTGTCCGTCCGGGCCGGCGTCCGAGAGGAACTCCTTGGCCAGCGGCTCCAGGATTTCCCACTGGTCGAAATTGGTGTCCTGGAATTCGTCGATCAGCAAGTGATCCAGCCGGGCCGCCAATCGGTAGTGGATGTAGGGGGCCTGCTCCTCTTCCACCATCAGGCGGCGCGCCAGCCGCTCCAGATCCGGGAAATCGAGCCTTCGCGCCCGCCGTTTCGCCTCGTCGTAGAGGTCGAGCGCCCGCAGCGCGAAGCCCAGCAGGGTCAGGCTGCGGCGGTAGGCATCGACCAGCTCCGTCAACGCCAACAGCTCGAGCAACGGGCGCGCGATCGCGCCGAAGAGCTGCTGGCGCTCGGCCTTGGTCGCTTCCTGGCCTCTCAGGACTCGCAGACCGCGTTCGCCTCCCGGTTTTCCGGTCAGCAGGATCGTCCGCATTCTTTCCAGGGCGGCTTCGCCGGCGCCGGGGTCGGCGCACGCGGCCTGCGCGGCCAGATCCGGCAGCGTCGCGAAGCCATCCAGCATCTTGGACAGACCGGAAGTGATGACATCTCCCCGCGACGCCAGGCCTTCCTGCAATTCGCGCAGAAACCGCGCCGTCGCCGACGGCAGGGCCGGCAGCAGCCGCTCCGAGCGCGGATCGGGGTCGTCCTCCAGCGGCGTGCCGGCGAACAGAGCGCCGGCCAGCTCCGCCGCCAGAGCCGGCAACAGCTCTTCGCGAGGATGGACGGAGCGCCCCGCGGCCGCGGCGACCCGCGCCAGCCAGCGCTCGAGGCTGCCGCGGTCATGCCAGACCTGTGTCAGCCGCGCCCGCGCGCCGTCAGGCGTATCCGCCAGGCCGACCAGAGCCTCGCGGGCCGCGGGCTCGGCGGCGGTCTCGCGCTCCAGCGCCGCCAGCGCCTCCTCCCACAGCTCCTCGGGACGCTCCTCGATGGTGAACTGCGGGTCCAGGCCCAGCTCGCCGGCGAAGCCGCCGAGCAGCCGCTGGCAGAAGGAATGGATGGTGCCAATGGGCAGGCCGGGAAGGTCTTCGAGCACGCTGTCGTAGAGTCGGGCCGCTCGTTCCATCTCCGCCGGGGTGGGCGTGCGGTCCAGCAGCGCGTTCAGCCTCGCGCGCCGCGCGCCCGCGTCGCCAGCCGCCAGCTCCCGCAGCGTGCGCAGCAGGCGCGACTTGATCTCGACCGCCGCCTTGCGCGTGAAGGTGACGGCAACCACGGTGTGCGGAGCCGCGCCGGCCAGCAGCAACCGCGCCAGGCGCTCGACCAACACGTGCGTCTTGCCCGAGCCCGCCGCCGCGCGCACCGCGCCGGACCAGGCGGGATCAGCGGCCGCGCGCTGGATCGCGGTGGCGGCCGCCACGGCGTCTGGACCGCGTCCGCGCCCGCTCATCGCTCCGTCCTTTCCACCAGCAGCGCGCCCACCCGCGGCGGCACCGGGCGCTCGTCGATGCGGCAGACGCCGCGGAAGGGACAGTGGCGACAAGGCAACTGGCCGCCCAGGTCGCCGGCGCGCTGGCGCGGGATCAGGGGGAACACGCCGCCGGCGTCCGTCGCCGCCGCGGCCTCCTGCAGCAGGCGCCTGGCGCCCTCCCGCAGCGCTTCTCTGCCCGGCTTGTCTCCCTCCGCCAGGGAGAACGTGCGCAGCTGTGCCCGTCGCCCCGCGATCCGGTAATAGCCCGCCTCCTCGACGCGCAGCGGCCCGCCCAGTGCGCGCGCGGCGCCGGTCTCGACCGCGATGGCGTAGAGCAGCAGCTGCGGCTCCTCTGCCTCGGCCACGGCTCTGGCGGCGGGCAGCCGCCCCGTCTTGTAGTCGATGACCACGGCGCGGCCGCCGCGGTCGCGCGCGGTGTCGATGCGATCGATCGTGCCCGTCAGGAGCAGCGCGGCGGCGTCCGCGGACGGCGGCGCCGGGGCCGGCGCGCCGGCGGCGCCGCCCGCCTCGCGCACGAGCCAGGCGTGCAGGTCGGCCAGGGTCAGCTCGAAGCGGCATTCGAGGGCGGCGGGCCGCCACGATCTCCAACGCGCCAGTTCCCGCTCGACCAGCTCCGGTGCGGCCGCCAGGAACGACATCTCCCAGAGGCGGCGCTGGGCCGGCGCGCCGGGACCTTCGCCGAACACCACGGAGGCGGCTCTGCGCAGCGCCGCCAGCGAGCCGGCGTGGTCGCCGGCCGCCAACTTCGCCGCGCCCTCGCTCGCGGGCGCCAGCCAGCTCTGCAGGCAGGCGTGCGCGCGGCGCCCGAGATCGAGCCGGCGGAACTCGGCCAGCACATCCTCCTGCTCGGCCAGCGCGTGCCCCTTCTCCAGCAGGAAGCGGTAGGGGCAGCCCCGGTAGTGCGACAGCGCGGTGTGTCCGGCGCGCCGCAAGGGGCGAGGCGCGCGCGCCGGAATCTCGAGCGGTTCGACGGCGAAGGCGCGCTGCGCGGCCTCCAGCGCCGCGTGGTCGGGGGGGCTTCGCCGGTAGATCGCCGCCGGGGCCGCCTCGTCCTCGGCCCGCGGCAGCTCGCGGCCCAGCGCCAGCGCCAGCCGCTCCAGGAATGGGGACGGCAGAACCGGCTGGCCCGCGCGCTCGCGCGGCCAGGTGATGACCACGCGGCCGCCGTTGTGCAGCAAACGCAGCAGCAGCTCCGCCTGCAGCCCCAGCCGCCGCCGCCACGACGGCAGGCCGGCGGCGGCACGCGCCGCCTCGCCCAGCAGCAGCGGACGGTGCAGCCGTCCCGGCAGCGTTTCCTCGCTGGCGCCGGCCAGGATCAACAGGTCGAAGCGCTCCAGCCGCGCCTCCAGCAGCCCCATCACCTGCACCGGCAGCAAGGGCGAGCGGTGCGGCCGCACCACGCGCGCGGCGAGCAGGCGGTCCAGATCCGCGGCCAGGTCGGCGGGGTTGCCCGCCGCCAGACGCGGCGACCACACGTCCAGCTCGTGCAGCAGGTCAGCGAGAGCCTGCAATCCCTCCTCGTCGAGCCGCCGGCCGCCGGCCGCGGTCGCGGCTGCTCTGGCCGCCGCGCCCTCGAGCGGATGGTCCGGCGCGATCAGCAGCCAGGTCCGGCGCAGCGCCGCGGTCAGGTCGCGCCAGGCCACCGCCTCGCCGTGCAGCTGGCGCAGCGGCGCCAGCGTCGCCGCCAGGTTGGCGACCAGCGGCGCCAGCAGTGCGCGCGCCCGCGGCCGCCGGGCCAGCAGCGCCTCGTCCCGCTTTGCGGCGCGGCTCCGGCATTCCTCCAGATCGCCGGGCGGCGCCTGACCGCGCAGCAGCATCTTCTCGAACATCAGCGCGCGCCGGGCGTGCTCGGCGCGGCTGGCGGCCAGGCGGGTGAAGGGATGAGCCAGCAGCTCCAGCAGGGTTTCGTGGCGCGGGTGGGTGGCGGCGGCGAGCAGGTGGTGAGCCAGCCGTCCCGAGGGCAGGCTCGCCAGCGGCAGGCCTCCGGTGTCATCGGCGTCCAGCCCCGCGTCTCGCAGCTGCGCGATGACGCGGCGAGCCAGAGCGCGGTCGGCCGTGGCGACCGCAATGCGCGCCTGGCTTCCCCGCTGCACCAGCGCGGCGCAGACCAGGGCGGCGATCGCGCCGCTCTCGGCCTCGGCGTCCGCGCACGCCAGCAATTCCGGCGCCGGCGGCGGCGGATCGTCAGCTGGCATTTCATCCCGCTGCGCCGCGGCGTCGCCGGCAAGAAGAGCGATCAGGCGCCGGCCGGCAGCGAGAGGGTGACTGGGCGAGTCGGCGTCCAGGAAGGTGGCGGCGAAGCCGCGCGCCAACCAGCTGGCGGATTGCGCCAGGAACAGATGTCCTTGGCCCGTGTGCAGAACGGCTCGCAGCAGGCGCGCGGTGGCGTCGTCCAGATCGGAGAAACCGGCCACCACGACCAGCCGCCAGGACAGGCCGGTCCCGGCGGCGCCGGCGGCGCCCAGCCGCCCCGCGGCCTCGACCAGCTGGTCGACGCCATCGCGCGGCGCCGCTTCCCGGTACAGGCTCCAGGCCGCGGCCAGACGCTCGCGATCGCGGCGGTACAGTTCGTCCTCGCGCTCGGCCAGCCCGGCGGGGGCGATGCCGTCGGCATCTCCCAACAGCCGTTCGGCGCTGCCGGCCAGACGAGCCTCGTCGAAAACGCGCACCAGCTCTTCGGCCAGTCCCGCCGCGCTCTCGGGATGGGCGGCCGCCCACGGCAGCGCGTGCAGGCGGCCCGCCAGCAGCAGCGGGCGCAGGGCGTCGGGAGCCAGGACATCGCGGCCGCCGGGCAGCCCCAGCCTGACCGCCACCGACGCCGCCAGCTGGCGCGGCGTGACGATCTCCGGCAGCAGCAACGCCGCGCGGCCGCTGGCGTCCAGCAGGGCGTGCCGCAAGGTCGCGGCGGCGCGCACCGACGGCAGCACGATCAGGCAGCCGGTCAGGTCGCCGTCCGCCGCGCCCGGGGCGCGCGCCAGCAACCAGGAAGCCAGCCGCTCCACCAGCGGCGTCTCGAGCGGATGCTCGTGGATGACGATCGCCATGGTCCTACCCCGCCGCGGCGCTCGCGGGCGGCGCCGGCCGGCCGCCCGGACGTCCCCGCCACGCCGCCGGTCCCAGCCAGAGAGCCGACACGGCCAGGCCGGGGAAGATCGGCTCGATCCCCAGCAGCGGCTGCCCGCGCCCTGCCGCCAGCCATCCCAGCGACACGACGCCGGCCGTCAACATGGCGCCCAGCACCGTTCGTTCGGACAGGCGGACGCCGGTGTGGCTCAGCGCCAGCGGCAGCAGCAGCACGGGGGTGCCGACGCTGCCCAGATGATGCCACAAGCGGATCACCGAGCCCGACCAGAGCGCCAGACCCGCGGCCAGCAGCGCGGTCGCCAGCAGGCTCCAGCGGATCGCCCGCAGCGGCGGGTCCTGGCCGGCGGCCAGCGTGCGGCCGGCCCGGCGCGCGCGCCGCCGTGCGATGATATCGCGGCCGACAGTCACCGCGGCCAGCAGACTGTAGCTGTCGACGGTCGACATGATCGTCGCCAGCAGCCCCACCGTGAACACCCCCTGCCACACCGGCGACAGCGTCCGCGCGGCCAGCTCCGGATAGGCCGCCAGGGGATCGGCCAGGTCGGGCAGCACGGCGCGCGCGTACAGGCCGGCCGTCGTCGTCAGGGCGTCGAAGACGATCCAGAACAGCAGGGACAGGGCGATGCCGGCCTGCGCCGTCCGCGCGTCGCGCGCCGCGTAGCAGCGCTGGTAGAAGGCCGGCTCGACCAGGGTGGCCATGGCGATGAAGTACCAGACCGCCACCGCCTGCGCGCCGCGCCCGCCGTCCCACGTCAGGTGGGCCGGCGGCAACGCCGCGCGCAGGAAGTCCAGACCGCCCCAGTGCGCCACGCAGGCCGGAGTCAACACCAGGAAAGCCAGGAACATCAAGCCGAACTGGATCATGTCGGTGCCGACGACCGCGCGGAACCCCCCGCGGAAGACATAGCCGACCGACAGCGCGGTGCCGAGCGCGACGCCGGCCCACAGCGGCCAGCCGGTGACCAGGCGCGCCAGCACCCCCAGCATCAAGACGTAGGCCGCCGGCGCCGTCATCACGAACAGCACGGCCGCGCCCGCCAGCGCCGCGCGGTGGCCGTAGCGGGCGTCGAGCTGGTCGGGGATGGTCAGGCTGGGACTGCGCCGCGCGCGGGGCGCGATGAAAAGAGCGAACAGCGCCGCGTACAGGTAGTACGGCACGCCGAACACCAGCCAGTTGCTGATTCCGTAGCGCCACGAGTATTCGCCGACGCCCAGGATGCCGCCGTACCAGGTCGCCACCAGGGTGGCCACGAACGCCGGCAGGGTCAGCCGCCGCCCCATCAGGATGTAATCGACCTCGCCCTGCGCGGGCCGCCGGAACAGGCGCACGATGGCGTAGAGCAGGAACAGCGCGTAGGCGATCAGCGGCGCCATCAATCCGGAGGCCAGCCGCGGTTGCGCACCGCCACCAGCAGCGAGCCGCCCGAGGTGGCCAGACGCAGCGGCGGCTGCACCACGCGGTTCGACACCGCGGCGGCGCCGCCCACCCGCAGCACCGCGTTGTCCAGCGGGTGGGCCGCCCCGCCCAGGGTCACGCCGAACACCGGCCCCGACAGCGGCAGCAGCGAGAACAGCGTCCCGGCGGGCAGATCCCACGCCACCTGCTGGTGGGAGCCCACGCGCACCGCGTCATCCTCGGAACCGGCCAGGCAGAGATGCAGCGAGTCCTTGAAACGCTCCAGCAGCGCGGCGTTGAACAGCGTGTGGTCGATGCGGGCGCCGACCGCCCCCAGCAGCACAGCCTCGACGGCTCCCGCCGCGCGCGCGTGGTGCAGCGCCTTCTCGGCGTCGGTGGTTTCCTGGTCGGGATCGCGCAGGTAGCGCGGCCCGTGCTTGCCGATCAGGATGCGGCCGACCAGCGAGTCGAAGTCGCCGATCACCGCGTCGGGCAGCCGGGGCAAGTGCGTGTAGGGGTGGCCGGCGCCGTCGGCGCAGAGGAACAGCTCGGCGCCTTCCAGCCAGTATTCGAGCTGCGCCGTCGACGGGGGCGGACCATCGCACAGGACGACAGCCCGCCGTCCCTGCTTGGGGAAGATGGGGCAGGCGGCCCCGCCTCCCGGCTGGCTTCGCCGATCAGAAGACGTATTCCACTCCCAACAAGATGTTGCGCTTGGCCGCCGGGATCTTGTAGTTCCCGGCGCCCCAGGCGTCGTAGTATCCGCTGGTCTCGTATTCGGCGTCCAGCAGGTTTCTGATCCGCGCCTCGACCCGCGCGCCTGCCAGCGCCTCCCACCCCAACCTGCCCAGCGCCACGCCCAGGCCCGCGTCCAGGACGGCGTAGGGATCGATCGTCCGCTCGCGCCGGCCGGTGCCGTCCAGATGCTGCCTGCCCGCCGCGCGCAGGCGCAGCGTGCTGTCCCAGCCTCCCCAGTCGGAGCGCAGCGCCACCGTGGCCAGGTGGCTGGGGAACAGCGGGATCGGATTGCCCGACAGATCGCTCTGGCTGCCGTCCCAGTCGGTCAGCAGGAAGCTCTCGAACCGATCCCAGCTGCGCGAGGCTGCGGCTGTCAGCTGATGGCGATCGCCCAGGCGCGCCGTCAGCCCGGCCTCGAGACCGCGGTGCAGCGTCTTGCCGGCGTTGCCCTTGATCCCGTACCCCTCGTCGTCCACGCCGCCGTAGGGGACGATCTCGTTGCGGAAGTCCATCCAGTAGCCGTTGACGGTCACCGACAGGGCGCGGCCGCGCCAGGCGGCGCCCAGCTCGTAGTTGACGACCCTCTCCTCCTTCACCAGTGGATCGGACCATTCGACGCGGTCGACGGTGACGCCGTCCTCCTTCAGGATCACGCGCCGGCTGCGGAACAACGGCGCCGCGCCCAGGTCGTCCGGCCCGGTCCAGGTGTCGAACAGGTCGGCGTCCGCCGGCTCGCGGCGCGCCACGCCGACGTGCGCGTAGAGCCCCAGCTCGCCGTCCAGCGGCCGCCCCGGCAGGCGCCAGTGCGCGCCCCCCTTCGGGTTGAACCAATCGTAGGCCACGCGGTAGGCGTGCCGGTCCTCGCCCCGGAAATTGCCGTGCTCGTTCTGCCGGAACTCGTAGCTCTTGTGCTGCAGCTGCAGGTCCAGCAGCAGCGTCACGCCGCCGCCGACCGCCACCTGCTCGTTCACGTAGGCCGACCAGGCGTTCTTGTCGCCCGTGTGATCGTAGTACTTCAGGCCGCTGCCCAGCTGCTCGGGGGTGAAGCCCGCGGCGGCGATCACCTCGCCCCAGTGATTGCTGTGGAAGGTGTACCAGTCGCCGCCCGCCACCAGACGCCCGCCGCGATGCTCGACCATCAGCTGCGGCACCCAGCCGATCTGGTCCTTGCGCACCAGCTTGCGCCGGATCAGGTCGATCTCCGCGTCGGGAGCGACGCCCAGGAAGCGGTCGAGGCTGAAATCGGCGGCGCGCCGGCCGGCGCGGAAGTTCTCGTAGAAGCCCTCGCCGTGGATCAGGTAGGCCGCGTGCTTGAGCAGCACGCGGTCGGACAGGTTCCAGCGGTGGTGCAGCTCGTAGTGCGGCTGGCGGAAATCGTCCACGGCGTTCAGGTAGGTTTCGGGGTTGTGCGTGCGGTCGCGCGCCAGCGTCTCCTCGTCGACGCCGTACCAGGCTTGATGCGTCAGCTCGCGGCCGGTGTAGATGTTGGCCTGCAGCGAGGCTTTGGGTGTGAGGTAGCGACCGCTCCAGAACACGCCCCACTGGTCGGAGCCGGAGCGCTGGCGGTAGCCGTCGCTCTCCAGGTGGCTGACGCGCAGCAGCGACGCGAACCGGCCTCCGCGCAGGCCGGTCTGGTAGGTCAAGCTCTGAGTGGCCGTGCCGTGGCTGCCGGCCCGCAGCGCCAGGCGGCCCTGCGGCTCCACGGACAGCACGTCGGTGATCAGGTTGACGGTGCCGCCGATCGCCGTCATACCGCCCAGCGAGTTGGTGATGCCCCGCTGCACCTGGATGTCTTCCAGCGAGGAGAGCAGGTCGGGCATGTCGACCCAGTACACCTGGTGATCCTCGGGGTCGTTCAGGGGGATGCCGTTGATCATCACCCCGACCCGCCGCTGGTCGAAGCCGCGGATGTTCAGGTAGGTGTAGCCGACGCCGTTGCCGGCGTCGCTGGCGGCGTGCACGCCGGGCAGGTCCTCGAGCAGCACGGGGATGTCGGCCTCGCTGCGCCGGCGCTGGATCTCCGCCGCCGGCAGGTTGGCGAGGCTCAGATGCACGTCCCAGCCGTAGCGCGAGGCGGTGATGACCACCTCCTCGCCCGCGTACACGGTCGGCTGCAACGCGATGCGCAGCTGCTCGCCGGGCGCCAGCGCGGCCGGATCGACGCGGCGCAGCGCCGGCTCGTAGCCGATGTGCGTGACGACCAGCACGAAGGGAGCCGCCGGAGCGCCGCGCAGCGTGAACAGCCCGTCGAAGCTGGCGGTCGTGCCGGCGGCCCCGCCGCGCACCTGGACGTTGGCGTTGGGCAGGGGCTCGCCGGTCGCGGCGTCGGTGACGCGCCCGAGGACGGGGGAGGAAGCGGGCGCCGGCTCGGGCGGAGCGGCCGCGGCGCCGGCGCAGGTCCAGGCGCACGCCAGCAGCGCCGCCGCCGCGCCGCGCGCAATGATGGTGGCGAACATGGGAACGACCTCCGCGTGGAGGTGGGGTCGCATCGGGGCCGTTCCCGGCGGCGGCCTGTCGCGGCCGCCGCAAGAAAAACCGGCCCCGTCAAGGGGCCGGTCACCGCGGTGACTGTCGAGCGATATCCGTTTCCCTACGCCGGCATGACCCGGTTCAGGTTCGGAGGGTATCTCTCAGGCCCTTCCGGGCCACCCCTAACGGACGATGGCAATACACTCTAATGGAGAATACGCGCGCGAGTGCGCGCTGTCAACCCGCCGCCGCGGTGCCGCTGCCGACGGACGTTGTGCCATAGAAGCTCCATCAGCCGCACCTACTTCTCGACGCCTCGGTACAGCGCCTTGACCCCGCCCCAGGTGCCCGGCTCTGTGCTGACCGGCCCATCGGCGATCGGCTCGAAGTCCACGAACCCGTGAATCGCCGGATCGTCATAACCGTCCCAGATCCAGGCCGATATCTGCGCCAGATCGTCGGTGCCCCAGTAGTTGCCCGACATGTCGATCACCGCATCGGGTGGATTGACGTGGCAGATCAAGCGAACGCTGTAGTGCCCCTGATTCACGATGTGATTGCCGTGCAGCTCGACAACCCGCGTCGCAGGGTTGCATATCATAATGACGGTGGATGCTGACCCCGCCGCGAAAAGATTGCCCGAGCCGCTCACGTCGCTCCAGGTGATATTGAGGCTGATCGGACCGTTCTCTATGGTACAACGGTCGAGCCGAACGGTGGCGCCGGTGGTAGCGACAACACCGGGGCTGCTGAAATCGCTAATCTGACAGTCGGATATCGTCCCGAAGGAGCCGCTGGCATACTGAATCCCGATGCCGCCACCCGTAAACGCACAACGAGCGACTGTCGCGTTTGATCCTCCACCGAAGCTCACCCCAACGCCAATGTTCATAAACACCGAATCCTCGATCAAGACCGTCTGCCCGGGAGAGTCCGCCCAGATACCCAATCCGTTGAGCGTCGAGTCCATGAATAGGCAATCGTGAACATGGAAGTTCTGAGTGCCCCAGTAGAATGTGCCGCATTCGTTGCCCTTCAAAGTGCAGTCAGAAAGCTCTACTGGACCGGCTGCGCCGCAGTACAACCCCGTGTAGGTATTCTCGACGGTTAAATCGCTGATGGTCAGTGCATGGACATCATTGAGGGCGACGATGCCCTTCGGACTGAAATGCGGTTGGTCGATCGCGGGACTGGCAGGCCCGATCACCACTCCCGTCCGATTCACGCCCATGATCGTCAGATCGCTGGTGTGAACCCAGGCGTAGACTCTGATCGCCCAGTTCCAGCCGGGCAACGTCACCGTTTGGTACTCCGTGTAACGACCATAGCCGATCAGGATCGTGTCCCCTGGCGCCGCCGCATCCAACGCAGGCTGGATCGTGCTGAAGTCCGCCGGCCCGTACCGCTCCACCCGCCAGGTCCGCGCCTGCGCTGTCAACGGCTGCGCAAGCAGCAACGCCAAGACCAGCGCAACTGGCCACCACTTCCTCATCTCGCTCACCTCTGCGCGCGCCAGGGGGAGGGGGGCCTACGCCCCTTCCCCCAAGCCGTTTCCATACTAACGCACCAAGTGCAGCTTCTGCGTCAGCAGCGCCGGTCCAGCCTGCAAGCGCAGCAGATACAGCCCGCTGGCCACCCCGCGGCCTTGCTCGTCGATCCCGGCCCACGCCGCCGCGTGCGGACCAGCAGGCAGCTCGCCGGCGATCAACATCCTGATTTTCTGCCCGCGCAGGTCGTAGATCGCCAGTTCCACCCTCCCCGGATCCCCCAGCGTGAACCGGATCTGCGTCTGCGGGTTGAACGGGTTGGGCTGCGGCGGCAATAGAGCCGTGACGCCCTCGGCGGCTGTCTCCGGCT
>CAYWTR010000037.1:0-10232 GCA_964461255.1 uncultured Fibrobacteraceae bacterium
AGCCCACGACCAGATACATCAATCAGACCCGCCGTAGCTCCCCGCTGCACCCATAGCGTGTCGCCTATATCCAGTACTAGTCCGGAGAGATTCCGGGTGGAGTGGTTCACAATCCCACCCGGCTCGATGATCAAATCATCAGCAGTGATAATCGCATTTGCAGTCAGCCTGCCCGATTGCGTCACAACAATACGACCATATGAGGCAGGTGAGCTGATGGTTATGGCGCTCGATACAATAAGGTCTTCCGCAATCGCCTCGCTTGTCGAAATGGTAGCGAGAATAGCAAGACAATGCAGCCCTTTGCAAAGAGTGCTTCGCGTGCTCGCCATGACGTCCCCCGCTGGCTTGGACACTCTGAATGCAAACGAATAATCGTCACTCTGCACCAATCCTGCGCCGGCGCGGGCAGCGCGCCGAGCGCTTGGGCGATGAATTGGGACAGCGGCGTTCTATCGATGGGCAGCAAGGCGGCGCCGGCGCCGGACTTGCCGACCAGTTCGAGTTCCTCGACCGGCAGGCGGGTGACGAACGCTTCGCCGGTGCCGGGATCGCGGACGATGTTGAATTTGCCTTGCGAAAGGCCGGCGACTACGAATTGGTGGTCGCGGTAGGGCTCGAGGAACAGCACCACCTCTTCCCCCGGTGTCCAGGCCAACGCGCCGTGCACGGTGACCCGGACATGGTCCACGGTTCCGCCCAGCTGCAGGATCCGCAGGGAGCCCGAGGCGGCTCCCTTGAACGT
Organism: uncultured Fibrobacteraceae bacterium; assembly: GCA_964461255.1. Lineage (GTDB taxonomy): Bacteria > Krumholzibacteriota > Krumholzibacteriia > LZORAL124-64-63 > LZORAL124-64-63 > CAYWTR01. The sequence goes on from CAYWTR010000037.1 coordinate 746, forward strand.
CTGCTCGCTGTCGATCGTGATCTCCGTGAAGATCTTCGTTCGCTCAGCGTTCCAGTAGGATCGCACGCCGGCCACGGTGCCGCGGACCACCGTGGCTGCGGTGCTGCCGAGATCCTCCAGGCTCAACTGCTTGACTTGCGTGGCGCCGGCCTGCAGGGCAAGCAGCAGCAGGCAGCACGCGGCGCTCAACGCCGGCGCCTCTGGCCTCCGTCTCATGGTTCTTCTCCTAATGTGTTGTGGGCACGGAAACGCTCATTGAGCGGCCGTGAGACGCGTCAGCGGAGACCTCGCACGCCGCGACGTGCCGGATGTCCAAGCCAGCTGACGCGAGTCCGGGCGAGAGACCGCTAAACCCCTCTGAACATCCGCGTAGATGGTATCACAGGCGAGACGCAGGTTTCATCAGAATCTACGACCCCGACGCATCATTCACGCCGACCGAGTCCGCGTGCGCAACTGGCTTGCCACTGCCACCGACTACTGGATCGATTTGATCGACAAACGACGGCGAGGCGCGGCCCGGCCTCAGCTACCTCTCCCCCCGCATCTCCAGCACGTCGTTCAAGATGCCGGCGTGGTCGAAGGCGAGATCCGGCAGGGCGTCGACGGGGAACCAGGCGGCGCGGGCGGCGTCGTCGCCGGGGGCGGGGGCGGGCTGCTCGCCCTCGAGCTCGGCGGTGTAGACGATGGTGACGGTGTGGCCGCGGGGGTCGCGGCGGGGGTCGCCGTAGACCTGGAACTGGCGGAAGGGAAGGCCGGACAGGCCGGTCTCCTCTTCCACCTCGCGCCGCACGGCGGCGCCGGGGTCCTCGCCGTAGTCGACGAAGCCGCCAGGCAGGGCCCAGCAGCCGGCGAAGGGCGGCCTGGCCCTCTCGATCAGCAGCACCGCGCAGCAGGCGCGCGGCGGCGCCGCTTCGCGGTGCGACAGTATCACGGCGTCGACGGTCAGGGCGGGCGAGCGGGCCGGCGCCCGCGTGTGGGTCTTGGCGGCGGCGCTGCGCATGGCCGGGGCCTCCTGGCGGGCCGGGCCGGTTGGGTCCGGCTCCTTGCCAGGAGGATCGGCCGCGGGGGGCGAGGCTTGAGGCGCGAGCACGTCCGCGGCGTCCGGCGCCGCGCCGGGTTTGCGCGCGGTCAAGCCTGGGGCGACTCGAAGCTGGCCATCGCCTTGTCCTCGCTCTCGTAGGTTTCGAAGACCAGCTTGAGCTGGGTGACGTTCAGGATGTTGTCGATGCGGTCGCTGACCTCGCAGATCTTCATCTGACCGCCGTTCTTCTTCAGCGTGTGGTAGGCGGAGACCAGGATGCCCAGCCCGGTCGAGTTGATCCACGACACCTTCGACATGTTGAGCAGGATGTCGACGTAGCCGTCGTTGATCAGCGACTTGATCTCGTTGTGGAACAGGTCGTTGTCCTCGCCGCCCATGATCTTGCCGGACAGCTGCAACACCATCACGTCGCCGCGCGCCTTCTGCTTGATCTTCACCGCACGTCCTCCCGGGTCGGCAGGCTGGATGACCGCTGGCGCGGCGCGCCGGGACCATCCGCGCCGCGCCGCCGTCACCATAGCATGGCGGCAACGGGCGGCCGGCGCAAGCTCCCGTGCGGGTCGGTGCCGGCCGGCCCGCCGCCGGCCGGTCCGCGGGCGCAGCGGCGCGACGCCGCATCTGGACGGCCGGGGCGGACGTGCGCTATGCTCGCGCGGGCGGCGGCGGCGGTGGCGGCGGCGGCTGGCCGCCGCGCGGGCCGCGCCGGCCGCATAGCCGAGGAGGCCGCATTGCCGCGCATCCGCCCCTGCATCCTCAGCGGCAGCTGGTATCCGGGACGCGCCGCGCAGCTGGCCGCCGCGGTGACTGCCTACATGGATGAGGGCGGTCCCCCTTCGCCCTCCCGTCCCTTGCTGGCGCTGGTCCCGCATGCCGGCTACGCCTACAGCGGGCCGACCGCCGGCCGGGTCTACGCCGCGCTGCGCGGCTGGGACTACGACCGCGTCCTGATCCTGGCGCCGAGCCATCGCGCCCGCCTGGACCGGGTGTCGGTCGCGCCGTACGACGCCTACGCCACGCCGCTGGGGGAGGCGGCGGTCGATGTCGAGGCGGCCCGCCGGCTGGCCGCGGCGCCCGGCTGGGGCAGCGTCGAGGCGGCGCACGCGGTCGAGCATGCCGAGGAGATCCAGCTGCCATTCTTGCAGACTCTGTGGGGCGACCGGCTGCGCATCGTGCCGATCCTGGTGCCGCCGCTCGCCGGCGCCCGGCGCCGCGAGGCCGCCGCCGCGCTGGCTCCCTGGTGCGACGGCCGCAGCCTGCTGCTGGTCTCGACCGACCTGACCCACTACGGCGCCGACTACGGATTCGTCCCGTTCACCGACCGTGTTCCCGAGCGGCTGGAGCAGCTCGACCGGGGGGCGCTGGACCTGGTGCTGGCGCGCGATCCGGAAGGGCTGGCGGCATACGGCGCGCGCACCGGCATCACGATGTGCGGCCTGGAGGCGGCGGCGCTGGCCCTCAGAGCCCCGTTGCCGCCGGGCGGCGGCGAGGTCATCGCCTACGCGCGCAGCGCCGACCGAGACGGCGACTTCAGGCGCAGCGTCAGCTACGCCGGGCTGCTGCTGACCCTGCCGCCGGACAGCGTGCCGCGGGACAGCGCGGCGCCGGCATGAGGGGAACGTGATGCTGGAACCGTCCGAACGGCGCTTCCTTCTGGCTCTGGCGCGGCGGTCGGTCGCCGCCGCCGCCGAGGGGAAGCCGCCGCCGGCGCCGCAGGAGGTGGCGGCGCAGCTCGGCCAGGAGCTGACCCCGGCGCTGGCCCAGCCGCGGGGCGCCTTCGTCACGCTGACCGCCGGCCGGGCTCTGCGCGGCTGCATCGGCTACATTGATGGGGTGGCGCCGCTGGCCAGAGCGGTGGCCGAGAACGCGGCCGCGGCCGCCAGCCGCGATCCCCGCTTCGACCCGGTCGCTCCGTCCGAGGTGGCCGGCCTGAAGATCGAGATCTCCGCCCTGACGCCGCTGCGGGATGTGGCCGGTCCGGGCGACATCGTGGTCGGGCGCCACGGCGTCGTGCTGAGCAAGGGCGGGGCGCGCGCGGTGTTCCTGCCGCAGGTGGCCGTCGAGCAGGGGTGGGATCTGACGGCCATGCTCGACCAGCTGGCGCTCAAGGCGCGCCTGCCGGCCGGCGCCTGGCGGCAACGCGCCCGCTTCCAGGTCTTCGAGGCCGAGGTATTCGCCGACGAGCCGCGCCCGGTCTGATGACCGGCACGGGGCCGGCGGGCGGATGACGATCGCGCGCTGAGGAGGAACGGTTGAACACGCTCTGGATCGGCGGCCTGCTGGTCGGTTGGCTCGTCTTCAGCTACCGCTGGTACGGCGGCCGCATCGACCGCCGGCTCCTCAACCCTTCCGACGACCGCCCGCCGCCCAGCCAGGCGCAGCGCGACGGCGTCGACTACGACCCCGCGCGCGCGCCGGTGCTGTTCGGCCATCATTTCTCCTCGATCGCCGGCGCCGGCCCGATCGTCGGACCGCTGATCGGCGTGACCGCCTTCGGCTGGCTGCCCGCCCTGATCTGGATCGCTTTGGGCTCGGTCTTCGTCGGCGCCATCCACGACTACGTGGCGCTGATGTCATCCGTGCGCAACCGCGGCCGGTCGGTGGGCCAACTGGCCGACCAGCACCTGGGGCGCCGCGCGCGCATCGTGCTGTCGCTCTTCCTGTGGATGGCGCTGGTGCTGGTGGTGGCGGTCTTCGGCGTGATCACCGCGCAGACCCTGGCGCGGCAGCCGCAGATCGTGCTGCCGACGCTGGGCCTGATCCCGCTGGCGATGCTCTTCGGCGGCGGCTGCCTGCGCCGCGGCGTGCCGCTGGGCGCAGCCACGGCCCTGTTCCTGGCAGCCCTGGCCGCGCTGGTGTACACCGGCACGCGCCTGCCGCTGTCGCTGCCGGACGGCCTGCTGGGGCTGGCGCCCGAACAGGCCTGGTTCTGGCTCCTGATGCTCTACTGCCTGTTCGCCTCGGTCCTGCCGGTCTGGGTGCTGCTGCAGCCGCGCGACTATCTCAGCACCTGGATCCTGTACCTCGGCCTGGGCGGCGGCTTCCTTGGCCTGCTGGCCTCGCGGCCGGCGCTGAGCGGCCCGGCCTGGGTCGGCTTCCATTCGGCGGCGCAGGGACCGCTGTGGCCGATGTTGTTCGTGACCATCGCCTGCGGCGCGGTCTCCGGGTTCCACTCCTTGGTGGCCAGCGGCACCACCAGCAAGCAGCTGGCGCGCGAGAGCGACGGCCGGCGCATCGGCTACGGGGCGATGCTGGTCGAGGCCGCCCTGGCCGGCCTGGTGGTCATCATCGCCGCCGGGGCCCTGGCCTGGGACGCCTCCCCCGCGCCCGCCGCCGGCTCCCTGCAGCAGCTGATGGGAACGGGCGGGGGCCCCATCGTCGCCTTCGCCCACGGCTTCAGCCGCCTGGTCGACCCCCTGCCGGGTCCGACCGCCGCCGCCGGCCTGTTCTTCGGCATGCTGATGCTCAACGCCTTCGTCATCACCACGCTCGACACCTCGACCCGGCTGGCGCGCTTCCTGGTGCAGGAGCTGGCCGCCGGCGTCCCGATCATCAGGGGGCGGGCGGGCGCTACTTTGCTGACCATCGCCGCCGCCGCCTGGCTGGGCGCCTCGGACAGCTACACCGCCATCTGGCCGGTGTTCGGGGCCGCCAACCAGCTGGTGGCGGCGCTGGCCCTGATCGTCGTGTCGGCCTGGCTGGTCGGCATGGCCAGGCCGCGCCTCTACACGTTGCTGCCGGCGCTGTTCATGCTGGCCACCTCGATCGGCGCCCTGGTCTACCAGGGAGCGCAGTTCCTCAAGCAGGGCAAGGGCTTGCTCGCGGGCATCTCCCTGGGCCTGGTGGCGCTGGCGCTTTTCATCGCCTGGGAGGCGCGCTGGCTGCTCGCGCGGCCGGGCGCCTCGGCCGCGGCCGCAGGAAAAACCTTTGTCAGGCCAGCCCGCTCGGATTAATTTCGTGGCCTCACGCGGCCATTCCGCGGGAGGGCGGTGACCGCCCGTTTTTTTGCCACCCCAGCCAGGCGCGGTGAGCGATGCCCCTCCTCGACAAGGTCCGGAATTTCCAGGTGGCCCGGGAGCTGCAGAAGTCCGGGCTCTACTCGTACTTCCGCGTCATCGAATCGGCGCAGGAGAACCTGGTCCGGATCGGCGGGCGCGACGTCATCATGCTCGGCAGCAACAACTACCTGGGCCTGACCAACCATCCGGCGGTCAAGGAGGCGGCGCGGCGCGCGATCGCCAAGTACGGCACCGGCTGCGCCGGCTCGCGCTTCCTCAACGGCACGCTCGACATCCACGTCGAGCTGGAGGCCAAGCTGGCCGACCTGGTCGGCAAGGAAGAGGCCATCGTCTTCTCGACCGGCATGATGGTCAACCTGGGGGTGATCGGGGCGCTGGTCGGCCGCAACGACAGCGTGTTCGTCGACCGCGTCGACCACGCGTCGATCCTGGACGGCTGCCGCCTCAGCTTCGGCACCACGCGCAAGTACCTGCACAACGACATGGTGGCGCTGGACAAGACCCTGGCCGCCTGCGAGGACAACGGCAAGCTGATCGTCGTCGACGGCGTCTTCTCGATGCACGGCGACATCGCCGATCTGCCCGGCATCGTCAAGGTCGCCGCCAGGCACGACGCGGTGGTCATGGTCGACGACGCGCACGGCATCGGCGTCCTGGGCGACCGCGGCCGCGGCACGGCGGATCATTTCGGCCTGACCCAGCAGGTCCACCTGATCATGGGCACGTTCAGCAAGTCGCTGGCGTCGGTCGGCGGCTTCATCGCCTCGGACGCAGACACCATCCACTACATCAAGCACCTGGCGCGCGCGCTGATCTTCTCGGCCAGCATGCCGCCCGGCTCGGTGGCCTCGGTGTCGGCCGCGGTGGACGTCATGCTGGAGGAGGACTGGCGGCGCGAGGCGCTCTGGCGCAACACCCGCATCATGCGCGAACGGCTGCAGGAGGCCGGATTCGACACCGGACCGTCGCAGACTCCCATCATCCCCGCCGTGGTGGGCGAGGACGTCGTGGCCTTCCAGATGTGCCGCCGGCTCTTCGAGGAGGGCATCTTCGTCAACTCGGTGATCTCGCCCGCGGTGGAGAAGGGCAACGCGCTGATCCGCCTGAGCCTGATGGCCACGCACACCGAGGACCAGGTGCACCAGGCCATGGACAAGATGGTCAAGGTGGGCAAGGAGCTGGGCGTCATCTGACCGCCGCGCAGGCGCCGCCATCCCGCCGCGGGACGGCCAAGGAGGCCCGATGACGGTCACCATCGAGCGCGTCGAGGGCAAACGAGACCTCGAAGATTTCCTGAGCGTTCCGTACCGCATCTACGCCGGCGATCCTCATCACGTCTTCCCCCTGCTGGCGGACCAGCGGCGTTTCTTCGATCCGCGGCACAATCCTTTCCACCGCCATGCCGAGACCGCGCTGTGGGTGGCGCGGACGGGGCGGCGCGCCGTCGCGCGCATCGCCGCCTGCGTGGACCGCTACCACCTGGAGCATTGGGGCGAGAAGGCGGGTTTCTTCGGCTTCTACGAGTGCCCGCCCGACGCCGAGCTGTCGGCCCGCCTGCTCGACACCGCCGCGGCGTGGCTGCGCGAGCGCGGCATGGAGATCATGCGCGGCCCCTGCAACTTCACCACCAACCACGAGCTGGGGCTGCTGATCGACGGCGAACCGTCGCCGCCGGTCGTCGGCATGACCTACAACCCGCCCTATTATCGCGGACAGCTGGAGGCGGCCGGTCTGGTCAAGGCGAAGGACCTGTGGGCCTGGCGCGTCGACGCGCCCGACCGGCGCTTCCCACCCAAGATCGAGGCAGCCATCAAACCGCTGCTCGACGGCGCGACCTTCACGGTGCGGCCGATGGACATGCGCCGCTTCGACGAGGAGGCGGCGACCGTACGCCGGCTCTACAACGCCGCCTGGTCGAAGAACTGGGGCTTCATCCCCATGGACGACGAGGAGTTCGCCTACGCGGCCAGGGACATGCGCAAGATGGTCTCGCCCGATTTCATGTTGATCGCCGAGGCGGACGGCCAGGCGATCGGCTTCAGCCTGACCATCCCCGACTTCAACCAGGCGCTCAAGCCGTGCCGGGGCCGGCTGTTCCCGGTCGGCATCTTCCACTTCCTGCGTCTGAAGCGCCGGATCGATTACGCGCGCACCCTGCTGCTGGGCGTGTTGCCCGAATACCGCAGGCGCGGCGTGGACGCGGTACTGATCTACAAGACTTTCGTCGCCGGGTTCAAGCAGGGCTTCCGTGCCGGCGAGTGCTCGTGGATGCTCGAGGACAACGTCGCCATCAATCGCATCCTCGCGGGCATCGGCGCGCGGGTCTACAAGACCTATCGCATCTTCGACAAGCCGCTGACATGAATTCGCCCTCCACCGCCCCGCGTCCGCTCGTCGTCCTGACGGGCGCGACCGGCTTCCTCGGCAGCCATATCGCCGACCTGCTGCTGGCGCGCGGCTACGCCGTCAGGGCGACGGTGCGCCCCACCAGCGACACGCGCTGGCTGCAAGGCAAGCGCGTGGAGCTGGTCGAGGCGCCGCTGGCCGGTCCGCCGGCCGCCCTGGCGCCGCTCCTGGACGGCGCCGGCGCCGTCGTCCACTGCGCCGGCGTGGTGCGCGCGCCCAACGAGGAGCGGTACCGCGCGGGCAACGTGGACACCACCCGCGCCCTGCGCGACGCCGCCGCCGCCGCGGGCGGCGTGCGCTGCTTCGTCCTGATCAGCAGCCTGGCGGCGGCCGGCCCCTCCACGCCGGCGCGGCCGCGCGTCGAGGCCGACCCGTGCGCGCCAGTCTCGGCCTACGGGCGCGCCAAGCTGGAGGCCGAAAGCCTGCTCCAGAGCGGCCTGCCGTTCCGCGCGCCGATCCTGCGTCCGCCGGCCCTCTACGGCCCGCGCGACGCCTCCTTCCTGCCCCTCTTCCGCCTGGCCCGCGCCGGCTGGGCGCTGCGCCCGCAGGCGCCGCTGCGGGCGCTGTCGCTGGCGCACGGGCGCGACGCGGCACGCGCGACCCTGGCGCTGCTGGAGACGGAAACGGCCGCGGGCCCCTACTTCGTGGAGGACGGGCAGGCCCACGGCTGGAATGACCTGGCGCGCGCGCTCGGTCCGGCCTTCGGCCGGCGCCTGCTGCCCCTGCCGATCCCGCTAGCAGCGGCGCGGGCAGCGGCCCGCCTGCTGGGCGCAAGACGCTCGGAGCGCTCGGCCGTGCTCAACCGCGACCGGCTGCAGACGTTGGCAGCCTCCGCCTGGACCTGCAGCGGCGCGCGGCTGCGGGCCGAGACCGGCTTTGCCCCGGAGTTCGACCTGGCCGCGGGCTTTCGCGACACGCTGGCCTGGTACCGCGAGCGGGGGTGGCTATGATGGCGGCCGCCACTCCTGCGCCGCCCTCGCGTGCGCCCGCCCCGCGTCAGGGCCCGCGCGCCTCGCTGCGCCGCGTGCTGGCCCGCCTGACGCTGGCGCGTCTGAACCTGGACCGCTGGGCGGTGGTCTATCTGGTGGTCAGCGGCGTCTACCCGCTGCTCAAGCCGTCGCTGTTCTCGGACCCCTGGCCCCGCCTCTGGCTGCACGCCGGGCTGGCGGTGGTGGTGTGGTATCTGCCGCCGCTGCTGCGGCGCAGCCCGCACTGGCTGCTGCGCGTGGCTGGCGAGACCTACCTGCCTTTCATCTTCCCGCTCTTCTACAGCGAGATGGAACAGCTGGGGCTGGTCTTCTTCGAGTTCCAGAGCTCGCTGGACCCCTGGTTCATCGCCCTCGAGGAGCGCATCTTCGGCCTGCAGCCCAGCCTGGAGTGGTCGCGTGCCTGGCCATGGCCGTGGCTGCACGAGCTGCTCGAGTTCGCCTACTTCTCCTACTACGGCATCCACTTCCTGGTGCTGGTGTTGATCCTGCGCGCCGGCCGCCTGACGCCGCCGCAGCGCTGGGCCGCGATGCGCGCCTACGTGCGCGACCTGAGCGCCACCATGCTGATCTGCTACACGCTCTACACCTTCTTTCCGGTCTGGGGACCCAAGTACTTCCGCGCCGGACCGGTCGAGGTGCCCGGCTGGATCTTCACCCGCCTGATGGAGCACATCCACGCCCATGGAGCCATTCTCGGCGCCGCCTTCCCCTCGAGCCACGTCGCGGCCACCCTGGTGCCGTGGTGGCACGCCTGGAAGAACGCGCCGCGCAGCCGCGCGCCGATGACCGTGCTGTTCGTGCTGCTGTCGATGGCGACGGTCTACTGCCGCTATCATTACGTGGTCGATGTCATCGGCGGGCTGCTGCTCGGCTGGCTGATCCTGTGGCTGGGCGCTCGCTACGGCGAAGGCGCGGGCTGGTCTTCGCGACGGTAGCGGCTGCTGCGGCGGCGGCGGCGGCCCCGGCGGCCACGGCAGCCCCGGCGGCCACGGCAGCCCCGGCGGCCACGGCAGCCCCGGCGGCCACGGCAG
>CAYWTR010000037.1:10332-18167 GCA_964461255.1 uncultured Fibrobacteraceae bacterium
CCCCGGCGGCCACGGCGGCGGCAAGCGAACGGCCCGCCTGAGGCGGGCCGTGGTCTCGATCCGGTCATCTCGGCGGCGCGGCCTCCGGCCGCGCGACCTCTAGCCTCAGGAGAAGCCCGAACCGCCGGCCCCGCCGCCGCAGCCGGCGCCTGCAGAGGCGCCGCCGGTCCCGCCCGTGGCGAAGAGGGAGAACTCGCGCTCCACCCGGCGCTGGCCGCAGGCCGGACAGACCGGCTTCTCGGCCTCCAGCTCGGCCAGAGTCAAGATCTCCTCGAATTTGTGCCCGCACGCGCGGCAGGTGAACTCGAAGATCGGCATGGTCGACAGCTCCCTACTCGATCATCACGCTGGATCAGTCCCCGTTGCGGCGGGTCTGCGTCCCGTCGCCTTGCTGCAGCCGCCTGTCGCGCGCCTCCCGGTCACCGACCGAGCACGAGGCCGACATTCAGGTCGGCACCCCCAGGCGCGGCAGGACCCAGCGCACAAGGACAAAATACAAAGCGACGAAGGCCAGAATCTTCAGCAGCACGTTGGCACCGCCTCGGCCTGGGGTGTGATGCTATATATATTCGAAATCGGACAACTGTCAAGAGGGCGCCGCCAGGCCGGCGCGATGACGGCTTCAGAGACCTCCAACCTCCTGATCGCGCCAGCCGGGATACCAGCGGTCCATGAGCTCGCCGCAGATCTGCGCGAAGGTCTGCCGCTGCTCGCGGCTCCAATGCCCGGCCTCGGAGGATCGCTTGCCCTGGTTCGCGGCGGGAAGCGCCCGCTCGGTCGGGGCGAGGCCGATGAACTCCACCAGCTCGGCCAGCGCCGCGGGCGAGGCGATCAAGTCCTCCAGCCGGAAGGTGCGGTGCGCGACGCCGGCCAGGTTGCGGTTGGTGTGCGCCCAGAAATGGCAGCTCTTGGCGAAGGGGTCGCCCGGGAAATCAGGCTTGATGCGGTTCCAGAGGCGGTCGTTCTGGTACCAGCCGCGGTTGAGCCCCGACTGCACGACCCGCCGCCCGTCCCGGATCAGATGCACGATGCGGTCCGCGCGCACGATCTCGGGCACGAGAGAAAAATGCGGCGCCGCCTCGATGTCGTGCGTGAAGCCGGCCAGGTACCCCGCGACGTCCTCGGCGTCGCGACGCTCCAGGGCCGGCAGGATGTACTCGGCCAGCGTTTCGTGCCGCGCGATGGCGATCCGGCCGTCGGGAAAGGCCAGACCGTCCAGGTAGCGCGCCACCGAGGTCGTGCCGCACCGGCCGGATCCCGAGATCAGGGCGCGAAGCCGCCGGCTGACCGGCCTCACCTCCAGCCGCAGCCGCCGCGGCAGGAGCGTGCGCAGCAGTCCCGCCCGGCGGATCGCCAGCCGCGCGGGCGCCTCGGGCGACAGCCCGTCGATGATCAGCTCGTGCTGGTCTTCCGGGAAATCGAGACGGCGCGGCGCGCCGCCGCGTCCATCCCGCACCTGCACGACCAGCCGCCGAGCCTGCTCGCGGTTGCGCTTCAGCAGACGCACCCGCCCCTCGTGGGTCAAGACATCCAGATCGCCGGGCATCAGATCTCCGCATCGGCAGGGGGAAAGGCGCTTCAGCAAACTGGCCAGATTAGGATCACTCGCCTGTTTTCGCCATGGCCGAGCCAGCACAGCGGGGCCGCGCCGCCCCCCTCCAGACCCTCGGCCGCAGCGCTGCGTTCATGATTAGCCGAGAATTCTACAGCCACGCGCTTTACCCGGGTAAAGCAGAAGAAGCTAAGCCAATAAATGATTTGCAGTCGTCGCGCGTGATGCGCGCGATTCTGGTGGTCTGCCGCCGCTGGCCGGCGTACGACGCGCCTCACAGCCCGCGTACCCAGCCGCCGTCGGCCACGATGCACTGGCCGGTGATGTAGCCGGCCGGCTCGGACATCAGGAACACGATCAGAGCCGCCAGCTCTTCCGGCCGGCCCAGGCGGCCCAGGGGGATCTCGCTCTCCCACGCGGCCAGGACGGCCTCGCGGGAGAAGGCGCCCTGCTCCAGCTTCTTGGCGATCAGCCTTTCCACGGCGCTGGTCAGGTGAAAACCGGGCGCCACCGAGTTGACAGTCACGCCGCGCGGGGCTGCCTCAAGAGCGAGCGAGCGCGCCAGGGCATGAGCCGCGGGCCGCAGCACGTTGGACAGGATCAGGTTCTCGACCGGCTGGCGCACCGTGACCGACGTGATCTGCACGATGCGGCCCCAGCCGCGGGCCATCATGCCCGGCAGCACGAGGCGGCACAGCCGCACGGCGCTTTCGATAGTCAGGCGGTAAGCCGCCTCCCAGGCGGTCAGATCGAGTTCCACGAAGCCGCCTGCCGGCGGCCCGCCCGCATTGACCAGCAGCAGGTCGATCGGCCCGAGCCGTTCTTGCGCCTCCTGCACGAAGGCCGCCAGCGCTTGCCCGTCCGCGAGATCGAGCGGCCGCGCCAGCACCGCCGGCGCCCCCGCCGCGCGCGACTCCGCCGCCGTGTTCTGCAGATCCTCGTCGCCGCGGGCGAACAGGGCCAACTTGACCCCTTCGCCCGCCAGCCGCAGCGCCGTCGCCCGCCCGAAGCCGCGCGACGCGGCCGACAGCAGGGCCGTGCGTCCACTCAGACCAAGATCCATCGCGTCCCCCGGGATGATGGCGGTCATTCGTGCCGCGGCTGCCCCCGGCCGCGCCCCAGATCCTTGCCCAGCGCGTGCGCCTGGCCCAGTGGAGCACCCACCGCATGGTAGACGCCGGCGCCGGGCGCGTAGACGATCGGCTGCACTCGCGCGATGTCGGGCAAGCCGCCGGGGCCCAACACCGCGGGGTCGGCCTTGCAGTCCTTGATCTCCCCCACGAATTGCGTGTGCAGGCCCAGCTCGAACACGTGCAGCACGGCGCACTCGAGCACCAGCGGGAATTCGCCCACGTAGGGGGCGTCGACAACCGCGGACCGCACCGGCGTCAATCCGGCCGCCGCGAACTTGTCGGCGTCGCGCCCCGAGGCGATGCCCAGGTAGTCGGCCTCGCGCGCATGGGCCACCGAGGGGATGCTGATCGTGAACGCCTTGCGCCGCATGATGCAGCCATGGCTGTACGTGGCCGAACGCAGCGAGACCGCAACGCACGGCGGCTGGGAGCAGCAGACTCCCCCCCAAGCGGCGTTCATGGCGTTGGGGCGTCCGGCGGCGTCGTAGCTGCCGATGATCAGGACAGGGGCGGGAAAGACGATGGTGCGCGGACCGAGCGACCTCTTCTCCATGCCTGGGCTCCCCTGAGCTGGTGCCGTCGAAATTGTTGCCACCGGACGCATCCCGCACTATAGACGACCGCGACGCCCCACGCGAGCGCGGGCTTTCGACTCGGCGGCACGACGATTGCTCCGAGTCAGGCCGCGGCCCGGGCCGGTCGAATTCCGTAGCCGCTTGTCAGAAAACCAGTTGAATCATAGCGCGCTTCGGCCCCGGAGTGCGGAGGGATGGCTCATGCAACGCCAAGGGTACCGCGCCCGCAACATCGTCGTGCTGATCGCGCTGGGCGCCGCGTTGGCACTGGTGGCGCGCGGCCTGATCCGGCGCGCGCACGAGCCCATGCACCTGGACTACACCGTCGATCTGGAAAACGCGGGCGAAGGGCGTCTGGCCGTCACCCTGCGCCTGACCGGGACGCTGCCGCCGACGGTGGTGCTCGGACTGCCCGCGGGGCTCTTCCACGATCCCGGGGCGGGAGTCACGGTGACGACGCCGCGCGCCTGGCGGCTGGACGCAGGCGGAGGGCGCGGCACGGAGCTGCCGGTGCAGCCGCGGGGGCGCGCCTGGGGAGTGGGCGGCGGGCGGCGGCCGACGGAGGTCGCCTACGCGGTGGAGTTGAGGCGCGCGGATGCCGCGCCGGGCGCTGACATCCGCCACCACCTCTCGACCGCGGGGGCGGGCTGGGTGCGGGTGGCGGGGTTCCACCTCTTCCTGGCGCCGCAGGGAGCGCACGTGGGCCGGGTCACGGTGCGTTTCCAGGCGGGGGCGGGCGGCAGGCTGGCCGCGCCATGGCCGGCCGCCGGCTCGCCCGAGGGCATCGTCCACCGGCCGGCCGGGCGCGAGGAGCTGGCCAACGCGCTGATCGCCTGGGGCGACTGGCGCCTGCACGAGCGCGCCGCCGGCGGCTGCGTCGTGCGGGTGGGGGTGCGCGGAACCTGGGACTTCAGCGATGACGAGATCGTCCGCCTGCTGCTGCGGCTGGCGGAGGCCGAGATCGCCTTCTTCGGCGAAGCGCCACGACCGTCGGTCCTGCTGCTGGTCGACGCCAACCCGCTGCCCCAGGGGGCCGGCTTCGAGTACTACGGGCTGCACGTGGGGCAATCGGTTCTGCTGCTGCTCGATCCCGGCGCGACCTGGACCGATCTGCCCGACAAGGCCGCCAGCGTGGCCGCACACGAGCTGTTCCACGGCTGGCTGGGCGAGGCGATCCGGCAGGAACAACTGGAAATGAACTGGTTCGTCGAGGGGGCGACCTCCTGGTACACCGCGCGCCTTCTGGTCGAGACCGGCATCTGGACCGCGCGGCGGGCGGAGGAGGTGGTGGGAGGGCGAATCGACGCCCATTACCTGGGCAGCCCCCTGCTGGGGCGGATGACGGTGGCCGAGGCGGGCCGCGGTTTCCTGCGCGACCCGGAGACCACCCGCTTCGCGTACGCCGGCGGAACGCTGGCGGCGCGCGCGCTGGACGCCTGGCTGGCCGAGCGCGGCGGCGGACCCCATCCCCTGGACGATGTGCTGCGCCTGCTCTACGCCCGCCGCGACCGGCAGCGCCTGACGCGGGACAGTCTCGAGGCGGCCATCCGCGAAACCTGCGGCAGCGACGCCTCCGGCTGGCTGCAGCGGCACGTCTACGGGAGCGAGACCTTGCCGCGGCCGGCGGCTTTGTTCTAACTTGGTGCCTTCCTGAACCGCCAACCCGGGGAGGCCCCTTGACATCGTTCCAGCGCACTCTGGTGACGGCGGCCCTGCCGTACGCCAACGGCGACCTGCACCTGGGTCACATCGCGGGCGCCTACCTGCCGGCGGACATCTACGTGCGCGCCCTGCGGCTGCGCGGCCGCGACGTGCTGTTCATCTGCGGCACCGACGAGTACGGCGTGGCCATCACCAAGGCCGCCGAGGCGCAGGGGATCACGCCGCAGGAGCTGGTCGACCGCAACCACGCCTCGATCCGCGACTCGTTCGCACGGCTGGGCGTCGCCTTCGACAACTTCTCCCAGACCAGCCGGCCGATCCACGCCCAGACAAGCCAGGCCTTCTTCCTCGACCTGCACGGCCGCGGGCTGCTCAAGCAGAAGACCACCGACCAGTTCTACTGCCCGCGGTGCGCCCGCTTCCTGGCCGACCGCTACGTCGAGGGGACCTGCCCGAACCCGAAGTGCGGCAGCCCCGGCGCGCGCGGCGACCAGTGCGAGAAATGCGGCACCGCGCTGAACCAGCTCGAGCTGCTCGATCCGCGCTGCGCCGTCTGCGGCGCGCCGCCGCAGACCCGCCCGACACAGCATTGGTTCCTGCCGCTGGGCGACTGGCAACCGCGGCTGGAGTCGTGGCTGGCAGGCAAGAGCGGCTGGAAGGAGAACGTCCTGAACTACTGCCGGGGCTGGTTCGCGCAGGGGCTGGACGACCGCGCCATCACACGCGATCTGCCGTGGGGAGTGCCCGTGCCTTTGCCCGGCCACGACGGCAAGGTGATCTACGTCTGGTTCGACGCCCCGATCGGTTACATCTCGGCCACGCGCGAGTGGGCCCAGGCTCGCGGCGAGCCCGAGGCATGGCGCCTGTGGTGGCAGGATCCCGGCACGCGCCTGATCCACTTCATCGGCAAGGACAATATCGTTTTCCATGCCATCATGTTCCCCGCCATGCTGATGGCCCACAGCGAGCCGTACGTCTTGCCGGACAACGTGCCGGCCAATGAATTCCTCAACCTCGAGGGCGCCAAGCTGTCGACCAGCCGGGGCTACGCCGTCTGGCTGCCCGACTACCTGGACAAGTTCCCCGCCGACAGTTTGCGCTACGCGCTGGCGCGCAACCTGCCCGAGACGCGCGACACCGATTTCACCTGGGAAGGCTTCCAGGCCCGCCACAACAACGAGCTGGGCAACAACCTGGGCAACCTGATCAACCGCGTCTTCGCCTTCACGCACAAGTACTTCGGCGGCCGCGTGCCCGACTGGTCCGATCAGGCCGCGACGGAACTAGACCGCGCGGCGCTGGCCGAGGTGGCGAAGTGCCGCGAGCGCTTCGCCGCCTGTCTGGACCGCTTCGAGATCAAGGCCGCCGTCGACGCCCTCTTCACCGCCGGCAAGGCAGGCAACCGTTACTTCGACGAGGCGGCGCCGTTCCGCACCCGCAAGGACAACCCGCCGCGGTGCGCGCAGTCGTTGGGGATCAGCTTTCAGATCGTGCGGCAGATCGTGCTGATGATGGCGCCGATCGTGCCCTTCGCCGCGCAGAAGGTGTGGGATTGGCTCGGCATGGAAGGCGACCTGTTCCACGGCGGCTGGGACGAAGGGCTGCGCCCGCTGCTCCCCGGCCGCGCCGTGGCATCGCCGCAGATCCTCTTCCCCCGGATCGAGGACGACCGGATCGCGCCCGAGATCGCCCGCCTGCGCAGCCTGACCGAACGCTAACCCGCGGCCGTGCCCGGGCCGGGCGCGCTCACGCCAGGCGCGCCATCACCGCCGCCTTCGCCTGCGGTTCGGCGAAACCAGCGGCGATCGCCTGGCGCTGCATGGCCGTGGCCTGCGCGGGCGTCAGGCCGTGCCAGCGCGCGGCCCAGGCGTATTCTCCCGGCAGATCCAGGCCGAACAGGCCGCGGTCGTCGGTGTTGAGGCAGCAGGGGATGCCGGCGTCCAGGAAGTCGCGCAGGGGATGCGCCGCGGGGCTGGCGACGGCTCCGGTGCGCAGGTTGCTGCCGGGGCACAGCTCGACGAAGACGCCGGCCGCGCGCAGCAGCGCCATGACCCCGGGATCGGCCGCGGCCGCGACGCCGTGGCCGATGCGTGTCGCGCCGCAGGCGGCCACGGCCTGCCGCACCGAGTCCGGGCCTGCCGCCTCGCCGGCGTGCAGAGCGATTCCCAGCCCACCGGCGCGCGCCTCGTCGCAGACGGCGGCGAACGCCTCGGCGGGCAGCGCGGCCTCGTCGCCACCGATGCCGAAGCCGACCACACCCAGGCGCGGCCCGGCGTCCACGGCCGCGGCCGCCGCGCGCCGCGCCGCGTCCACCCCAAACTGGCGCACGGCGTCGGGCAGCCACCTCATGATCACGCCGTGTCGTTCCGCGGTTTCGGCCGCGGCCTCGGCCAGCGCCGCCTGCACCGGCAGCGGATCGATGCCACGCTTTTGCAGGACGCCGTACGCGACGATGGTCTCGGCGTAGACCACCCCCTCGCGCGCCAACGCCCGACCCAAGTCGAGCCCCACCTCGTGATGGTCGGCGGGAGTCAGCAGGCAGGCCGTCACCGCCTTGTACAGCTCCAGGAAGCCGTCAAAGCCGCGGCTGACGAACGCCTTTCCCGCCGGGTCGAGCACGGCGCGCGGGATGTCGGACCGGCCGTGACGTTCGGCCAGGGCGATCAGGCGCCGCGGCGTCAGCGATCCCTCGAGATGGCCGTGGAGTTCAACCAGCGGGATGGCAGGCAAGCGCCGCGCTCCTCCGCGTCGGCCGCGGGCAAGCGGCCGGCGTCGGCCGATGATGTCGGCGCCGCGCACCTTGGTCAACCTGACAGTTATTCCGCGGAGATTGTTTCCGGATTGTGGATCAGGGATTGGGTCCTAGTTTCAAGAGGCGTACTTCAACTGGTGCCTCCGGTTGATCTTCAACGC
>CAYWTR010000038.1:0-16775 GCA_964461255.1 uncultured Fibrobacteraceae bacterium
GTGCCGGCTTAGGTGCGAAGCGGCTGCTTACACAGTTGCGTTGACACACCCGCGCTCGAGGATCGCCGTCGCCAGTGCCAGCGCCAGCGTGTTGTCCGTGTCGATCGCATTCTCGGCCAGCATATGCAGGCGGCGGGCCTCGCTGACTTCGGTCATCCTGACCGAGCGCTGCCACAGCTCTCCCACGACGCCGAGCACCAGCAGCAGGGCCGCAAACGCCGCCGTCACCGCCAGCCGCCGCCGTCGGCGCTGCCGCCCCGCCCGCGCCACCATCGCCTGCGCGAACGCTTCCTCCGTCGCCGTCAACCCACCCGGATAACGCTCCCGCCACACCGCGTACTCCCGGTACGAGCTGCCCGTCCAAAGAAGATCCTCGGGCCGCTCCCGCTCCTCCCACAACCGCGCCTGCTGGCGCAGCTGGTCCCGCAGCTGCGCCCCGTCCGCGTCCTGCGTCTGCCAGCGCACCAACCGCGGCCAGCTCACCAGCAGCGACTCGTGCACGATCTCGACGCGGCGCTGAACGCGCTCCCCCTCACGACTTGCCGGCACCTTGAACGACGTCAACAACCGCGCGTCGATCAACGTCCTGAGGATCTGCTCGGCTGCCGCCTGCTCCTCGAACACCGACAACAGATCCTCAACCGCCACCACCGCCCGCGTCCCCTGGGCCGTCACGAGGTTGCGGAAGATCTCCCGCACCAGCGGCTGCCGGTCGCCCCCGATCCGCTCCAGCGTCGCCTCGGCATGCTGCGCCAGCGCTCCCGACACCCCGCCGACCCGCTCGTACGCCTCGCGGGTCAAGAGCCCATGCTCCCGGTCCCGCTGCTCCCACAGCCGCGCCGCCGCGAACGCCAAGAGCGGCAACGCCCCGCGCTCACCCTCGATCGCCGAGAGCATCTGGTCGGCCAGCGACTCGTCCTCGAAACGATAGCCGCAGAGCAGGGCGGGTTGGACCAACGCACGCCGCAGCGCGTTGCCGGTCGGCGGGCCTAGCATGGTCAGGTCAGACGCCACCGGCGCAAGTCGTGGGTGTTCGTGACAACGGAACAGGAAGTCATCCCGCATCAACAGCAGGACGTGGACATCCGCCTCCTCAGCCAGGCGCCCCAGCAAGTCCGCAAAACCCGCCTGCACCTCAGGCCGGCACAGCGTGAACAGCTCCTCGAACTGGTCGACCACGATCAGGGCTTGCGCGTGACGCTGACGCCAGCGAGTCACCGCTGCCAACGCCTGCTCAGGCTGTTCGATCTGGACCAGGTCGCGCATGGCCTCCGTGTCACCCGCAAGCTCCGCTACGAGTGCCTGCGCGAGAGCAACGAACGGCGACACCCCCGGCCGCGACTGCACGTGCCGCCACCCCGCCGGCTTCGCCGGCAACAACCCGGCCTGCAGGAACGACGTCTTCCCAGCGCCCGACGGCCCGATGATCCCCAGCAGGTTCGCCCGCTGCAGCTTCGTCCAGACCGCCTCGACCTCCACCTCTCGGCCAAAGAAGTACTCCGACTCCGACTCCGTGAACGACTCCAACCCCGGGTACGGCCGCTTGTCCTCCGCCCCCTCGACCCGCAGCGTCACTTCCTCCAGCGCCCGCGCCAGCTCACGCGCCGAACCAAAACGACGCTCCCGCTCCCCGGCCACCGCCCGCTCCAACACCTCGCGCCACGGACTGTCGAACAAACGCAACGGCTGCTCCCGCACCGCTCGCCACACCGTCTGCCGCGACGTCTGCTCCGCCACACCCCCAGGCGTCAGCATCTCCGCCAGCACCACCCCGGCCGCGAAGATGTCTGCCCGCGCGTCCAGAGCCTCCCCACGTCCTTGCTCCGGCGCCATGTACGCTGGCGTACCCGCCACCGTGCCCCGCTGGTCCTCCGCGACACCCTTCGCCACCCCGAAGTCCATCAACACCACGCGCCCGGTGCGCGTGATCATGATGTTCTCCGGCTTGACATCCCGGTGCACCAGCCCCGCCTGGTGGATCGCTTCGAGACCCGCCAGGAACTGGGACGCCAGCCGGGTCGCCTCTTGCAGCTCTAAGGGCCCCCGGTTGCGCAGCAACTCGAGCAACGTCTGCCCGTCGATGTACTCCATCGACACGAACTCCTGGCCTTCCTCCTCGACCAGGTCGAAGATGCGGCAGACGTTCGGGGACATCACCTCGCGGGCGGCGCGGACTTCACGGCGCAGAAGCTCGATGCCTTGTTTGCCAGAAAAGCGCTCGGGCCGGATCGCCTTCAGCGCCACATCGACCTGAAGCTTCAGGTCGTACGCTTGCCACACCTCGCCCATGCCGCCGCGGCCCAAGAGCGCCGTGATGCGGTAGCGCTGGCCCAGGATCTGCCCGGCAGTCAGTGATGAATCTGCAGGACGGTAGACCAGCGACGGGTCCGCGCCGGCCGTCTCGCTCGGCCAGGATAACCCGCCCCCGGCCAACCCCGGCGGCGTGTCCTGCCCTGTCTCCTGGTTCGGATCGTCCGGATGGATGGGGTCCAACGCCACGTCTCCCCCGTGCCGCCTCGCGTGACGCCGCGCCCGGGCTGGGCTGCGCCACCGCTGTGATTCTAGCGCAGGCGCGCCGGGATGCGTACCGCCAAGCGCGTGTCCCGGACGAAGCGGGCACGGGCCCGTTTCAAGAACCGTTCACCCGGTGAACGCTCGTATCTCATATTCGTAATTATAGATACACAATAGCGCATGGAATCTTGCCAGTGGCTTCCGGGCAGGCAAAACAACGGCCGACAGAAGCGGCGCCCCGGAAGCAGAGCCTCCGGGGCGCCGCGGCTACTGCGCGGGCGGTGCGGGCCGCACCGCGCGCCGGTGTCGGATTACTGGATGGCGATCACGCGCACGGTCTTCTCGGTGAAGCCGGCGCGCAGGCGCACCAGGTAGACGCCCGCGCCCAGACGACCCTCGGGGCCGCCGAGGCTGAGCGACACCGTGTGCACGCCCGCCTCCTGGTCGCGGTCGACCAGGGTCCGGACGCGGCGGCCAGCGACGTCGAACACGTCGACGCGGACCGGCATGCTGGCCGGCAGCGAGTAGACGAACGTCGTGCCGCCGCGGAACGGGTTCGCTCCCGCCAGGGCGAACGACACCCGCGTCGCGCCCTGGACCATGGCGCTGGCGATGCGCACCGTCTCCTCGTCCCCGCCCGAGCGCACGGCGGCCAGACGGTAGAAGAACTCGCCGCCCTGCGGGTCGCTGGGGATGTCGCTGAAGGTGAAGCGCGGGCCGTTGCTCATCGGGATCAGCGCCGCGTTGACCCGCTCGGTGATGGCGTCGCCGCTGCGGCCGCGGTACACGTTCCAGCCGATCAGGTCGGTCGCCTCGGAGGTCCAGGTCAGCTCGACCCGCGGGCCGAAGGTCCGCAGGCTGAACCCTCTGAGGGCGATCGGCACCGACGGGTCCGGCTGGAAGCGGATGGCCAGGTTGTTGGAGATCGCCGGCACGTTGTACGAGTACTGGATCGGCGTGGCCCCCTCGCCGCCCTTGATGCCGACGGTGGCGCTGGCGCCGAAATCGTACAGCGCGTTGCCGAAGTCCGTGTCCAGGTACTGGAACACGATGTCGTTGGTCCCCTCATGGAAGAGCACCTGGAAGGTGCAGCTGCCGACGTTGGAGAAGTGGGGACGGTTGTTCCACTCGACCACGAAGACCCGGTTCGGCGCCGTGCCGAAGGTCTGCGTGTAGACCGCGCCGGCGTCGGAATCGATGTCGTCCCAGAACGGCGCGATGAAGTTCCACGGCGTGCTGGCGTTGCCCATCTCCAGGTTGGAGAAGGAGACCTCGCCCGTCGTCGCGCCGAACAGGATGGCGCCGTTGTTGCCGACGCGCAGGTTCTGGCTCTCGGTGAAATAGAAGGTGAACTCGAACGGCATCTCGACCGTGGCCTCGCCGTCGTCGGCGGTGGAGGACGCGTCCAGGATCATGGTGCCCCCGGTGGCGTCGTACCAGTTGAAGGTCGGACCGCCGGGGCTGAGCGAATCGGTGCAGTAGTAGATGCCGTCGCTGTAGCCGCCGACCAGCGGCAGGCTCACGCTCTTGGTGACCGGCGCGCCGACCTGGTTGCTGGCCGTGATCGTGGCGGTGTTGACCAGCGGGCCGCCGGGCGGCGTCGCCGTGATGGTGACGTCATAGGTGATCGTCACGATGCCGCCGATGGCCAGGTCCTCCGGGCCCCACTCGATGGCGTTGGTGACCGCGTTGTAGACGGCCGGCGAGCCCCCATCGGTGTTGAGCGAGCCGTCCACGTACGCCTGGCCAGCGGGCAGGGGATCGCTCATGGTCGTGCCCAGGCCCGCGGCGTCACCCGTGTTCCTGACCGCGATCGTGAAGGTGACCGTGGCGCCGTTGCGCGCGAAGGCCGGGCTGGCGCTCTTGGTCGAGGTGCCGAGTATCGGCGCCGGCGCGCCGGGCGTGAAGGTGAAGGTGCGGCCGGCGTCCGGGAACACCGTCAGGGCGAGCTGCATGGTGGAAGCCGACAGGTTGCCGGGCGTCGGGCTGCTCCAGGTCGTGGCGCCGGTGCCCGCCAGCGAGAAGACGTTCTCGACCGCCGTGCTGGCGCCCTTCAGACCGACCTGGACGGTCGTGCCGGAGGTCCAGGTGTCGGTGAACGCGCCGTAGTGGATCTCGATCACGTTCGTCGTCTCGTACAGCCACACCTGCGCGTTGCCGGTCATGGTGGCCGTGTTGTAGCGGTAGAAGTTCGCGGCCTGGATCTTGTGGATCCGGTTGGGTGCCGCGCCTTCGGTCACGCTGCTGTAGACGGCGCCGGTGTTGTTGAGATCGCGGTTGCAGAAGGCGATGAGGTTGGTCGTCGTCGTGCCGCTGATCGCGGAGTAGCCGGTCGTGACCGTCGGCTGGCCGAAGCCGATCCAGCCGTTGGTGTTGACACGGTACTGGGTGTAGGCGACACCGCCGAAATCGAAGCTGAACGGCAGGGTCTGCGTGGCCGAGTAGCCGTCGTCGAGCGAACCGCCCCCGCCATTGACGGCGAACGGCGTGTCGCCGACCAGCGGCGCGTAGACGCCGGCCGCCGAGCTGAAGGTGTAGACGCCGATCGCGCTGTTGGGCATCACGACCTCAGGGTCGGGCGGCGGCGCCGCGGGCGCGGTCTCGAGCTCCTTCGCTTCGAAGGACCCAGCCGCGGCCGCCAGCGGAATCGCGAGCAGCGCGAGCACGGCCAGCGCGGCCAGCCCCGCCGGCGCGCGGCCAGCCGCTCGGATAACGGAACCATGAGCGAGGCGCATGACGGAACCTCCTGGATGCGGGATGCTGGTGTGAGAATGGATGTGTGTGCCCGGGTGTCGAAGTCGGCCGGCGACCCGGTCGCGCCCTGGTTGCAACCCCTGGTGAAAGGTTGTCAGCCCCCTGGAGTAGCGGCGGGGATACGGCATCGCCCCGGCGCATCGCCGCGTCCGGGGCTCCGTTCCCCAATCACCCGGCAGGAGTGTAGCATATCCAGCTCGGGACTTCAGCAACCATTTGCGACCAGGGCATTGCTTATCTTGCCCGGGTTTGGCGGGCAGCCGGGTCCGCCCTAGACCACGATCAGGGCCAACAGCCCCAGCAGCCCCACCAGCAAGGCCGTGCCGGGCAGGCCGGCCAGCGGGATCAGCCAGAAGCTGGCCGCAAGGACGCCGGCGCAGCCACCGGCGACGTCCGCCGCGTAGAGCGGCGCCACCGCGCCCTCCTGGCTGGGCGCCAGGCTGGCGGCGCCGGCGAAGACCCCGGAGGCGGCCATGCCGCCTGCCAGGAGCCAGATCGCGGTCTCGGGCAGCCCCGGCGGCGGCAGCAGCCACAGGCGAATTCCGAGCAGGACGCTCAGCAGCACCAGCCCGATCACGAGCGACGGCAGCGGCCACCGCTCGCGCCAGCTCCCCTCCTGGTCGAACAGTTCCGGGCGCTCGTCGGCCCAGCGCGCGACCAGCCAGGCGCCCGCGGCCAGCCCTCCCATCATCATCATCAGCAGCAGGCCCAGATCGAGGTAGAGCAGGCCGGCGCGCGCCTGGTAGGCCAGCAGCAGCACCGACTCGATCGCCATCGTCGCGCCGCCCGCCGCCGCGGCCAGCGCCGCCAGCCGCCAGCTCGGCCGCTGGCGGACGAACCAGCCGCCGGCGCCGAGCAGCCCCGCAGCGAGGGCGACGGCCGGCCAGGCTCCGCCGCCGGTCCCGCCCGCCGGGTCATGGCTGCGGAACGCCGGATGCAGCCGCGCCAGCCAGTGCCGCAGCGTGTACTGGTAGCAGACCGGGCGCGCGTCGGTGTTGGCCGGCACGCGCGCGGCCGCCAGCAGCGCCGCGACCTGGCCCAGCCGATCGTCGGTGTAACGGTGGCGCAGGTAGGCCGGCGTGACCAGCCCTGAGACGATGGCGCGGTCGCGCAGCCGGGTCGCCGCCCTTTCCGGGTCGCGGGAGACAGCCTGGGGCGAGGCGATCACGACCGTCGTCGCGCCGGGCAGCACCAGCGTGTGCGGCAGGACGTCCCGCAGCGCGCGCTCGATGCTGGCGGTGCGGCGCACCAGCTGCGGCAGCCAGAGGTTCTCCGCGCCCGGCAACTGCAGCGCGAGCACGCCGCCGGCGTCGAGCTTGCGCGCGCAGGCCGCGAAGAACTCGCGCGTGAAGAAACGGTTGGCCTGCCCCGAGGCGGGCTCCGGCATGCCGATCAGGATCAGATCGTAATTCTCCCCCCGCCGTCCGGCGAGGCCGCGCAGGAAGCGCCGCGGATCGGTGCGCCAGACCTGAACGCGCGGCGAGGCCAGCGCGGCCGTGGCATCGTCGGGCAGGTGGCGCGAAAGCAGCGCCTGGGCGGCGGCGTCCAGCTCGACATCGTCCACCAGCACCGGCCCGTGGGCCAGCAGCGGCGCCAGCAGGCCGGCGGCGGCGCCGCCGAAGACCAGCACCCGCCGCGGCTGCGGATGCTGCAGCGCCGCCAGGTGAACGAACTCCTCGGCCGCCGTGCCCTGCGATTCGTACGCCAGCGCGCCGTTGTGAAAGACCGCGATCTGTCCCTCGCGCCCCGTGATGGTCACGCGCCCGTAGGGCGTGTCGCGCGTGGCCAGCAGACCGGGATGCGTCCAGCCGGTGAGCCAGCGGTCGAGCAGCGGGGAGATGCCGACGGCCAGGGCCAGCAGCACGCCGGCGCCGATGATGCCCAGCCGTCGACGATCCCAACGGCCGGCCGCCGCGCGCGCGCCGCCCGCACCGATCGCCGCGCCACCCGCGCTGCCGCGCGCCATGGCCGCCGCGCGGCGCGGGCCCGGCGGCGGGAAGCCCAGCGCCAGCGCCAGCAGCGCGCACGCCAGCACGAGCACGAGGTTGAGCGCCCCCGCCCGCAGCGCGGCCGTGCCCAGCACGCCGCCGGCGAGCGCCCCGAGGCATTCCACGCCGTACGCGCGCGCCAGCGGCACGCCGCCCGCGGCCGCCCGTCGCGCAACCCGCTGGAACAGCAGGCCCAGCGCGAAGCTGACCGGCAGCAGAGCCACCAGCAGCGCCAGCAGCTGCATGCCGAACGGCAGGTAGGCGCCGCGCACGCCGCCCAGCAGGATGCGGCAGGCTCGCGTCCAGACCACAGCCGCGGGCAGCAGAAGCGCCACCCAGAGGAACAGGATGCGGATGCGCGCGTGCGATGTCGGGTCCGCGGGGGCGGCCGCGCTCGCGGGGACCACCGTGCTCGCCGGCGACGCCGCGCCCCCCCTCGCCGGCGACGCCGCGCCCCGCCTCGCCGACGGCGCCGCGGGCGCGGCCCGCCGGCTCCCCGGCCAGAGCGCCCCCGCGGCCGTGCCCAGCAGCCAGATTCCCAACGCCACGAGGTAGACCAGCTCGCTGCCGTAGAGCGCGACGTTCAGCTCGCGCAGCAAGGCCACCTGGCCCAGCAGCGCGATCAGGCCGATCGCCAGCAGCTGGGGCACCATGCCCCCCTGCGCGCGGGCGCTCAGGGCCGCTCGCTTTCGCGGTAGACATCGGCCTGGAAAGCCAGCAGCTCCGCGCCCGAGCGCCAGGCGTCGGGCGGCAATCCGGCCTTCAGCGCCAGCTGGGTCAGGAAGGTGTCGCGGTCCCAGCCCTGCTCGGTCGCCACCTGGGGCAGGAAGACGGCGCTGCGGCCGGCCTGGCGCAGGATGACGCCGTCGCGGCCCGTCACGATCGCGTCGGGGCCGGACACGGGAACGGGGGGCGTCAGCACGGAGATCTCGAGCTCGACCGCGGCCAGCTCGTGGCGCGCCAGCGGCGCGAAGCGACGGTCGTTGAAAGCCGCCTGCGCCGCCATCGCCGCCACCGCCTGGCAGAGAGGCAGGTCGTCGGCCAGGTGGCCGATGCAGCCGCGCAGCTCCCCCTGTTTCTTCAGCGTGACGAATACCCCGCGCCGCGCGGCGAGCGCGCCGGCGCAGAGAGGCGCGGGCGGGGCGGCCCCGCTCTCCAGGTGGCTGCGGATGGCCTCGCGCGCCAGAGCGAACAGGGCCCGCCGGTCGGCATCGCCCAGCCGTCCGGAGGCGGCGCTGCCCGCGGCGGGCGCGGCGCCCGCGCCGCTCTCGCCCGGCGCAACGCCGGACCCGCCGCCGCCGGACGCGGTGAAGGCGACGGCGCCGTAGCCGACGACGCGGCGCGGATCGCCCTGAGGGACATCTCCCGAATTGGCGTAGCCGAGGACCTGGCCGCGGTCGGCGCCGAGCGCGCGCGCGGCGGACATCGCCACCAGGATGGGCGCCTCGCCGCAGGCGCAGGTCGACAGGCCGGGCAGGTTGCGGCGCATCTGCCGGTCGATCGTCGCGCGCACGCGCGCGGGGTCGAGCGACGCCACCGCTTCCAGCACGGCGCGGTCGACGCTCTCGGCGTCCGCCTTGGCGGGATAGTGGGACAGGTCGCTGCTGGCGATGATCAGCGCCTTGCCGCCCACCCGCTCGCGCGCCACCGCCGCCACGGCGCGCCCGATCCGCTCGCTCAGGCCGGGATCGACGGCGCCGACGACGACCGGCAGGATGCGCGCGTCCGGCAGGACCTCCTGCAGGAAGGGCAGCTGCACCTCGAGCGAGTGCTCCCGCGCGAACGGCGCCGGGTCGTCGACGCACGCGCGCTCGGCCGCCACCAACGCCGCCGCCGCCTCGCGATCGATGGCCACCCGTCCTAGCG
Source organism: uncultured Fibrobacteraceae bacterium (assembly GCA_964461255.1). GTDB lineage: Bacteria > Krumholzibacteriota > Krumholzibacteriia > LZORAL124-64-63 > LZORAL124-64-63 > CAYWTR01. Next base: position 9,123 of record CAYWTR010000038.1, read on the forward strand.
GCGTCGCGTAGGCGTCGCGCGTGTCGACCGCGGCGCCGCGCAGGCCAGGGCTGGTGTGGTTGGTGCCGAGCACGATGACCAGATCGTAGTCGCGCCCCTGCACCTGGCGGTAGCCGTCGGCCATGATTTGCCCGCAGAAGACGTGGCCGGCGTGCGGCAGCACCAGGGCGAGCGGCCGCTCGCCCGGCGCCGCCCGCGCGGCGGCCAGGAAGCTGCGGACCGACGCGCGCAGCGCCGCCTGCTGGCCGGGGTAGAACTGCCCCGCCACCGCCGGCGGCCTCACCCGCCCGCCGGCGGGCGCCGCGCCCAGGGCGAAGGCCAGCAGCGCCGCGCCCGCCAGCCAGCCGGCCGCGCGGCGCGCTGCGTTGGACGACCGCATCGCTCTCGCCATCCCCCGCTGCTCCCCTCCGCGGCGCGCCCGCGCCCGCCTAGCTCCAGACGCCCGCGATCGCCCGGCCGCAGGCATCGCACCGTCCTTGCGACAGGTGCATCTTCGCCACCAGGAAGCCCGACCGCTCGATGACGATCCTGCCGCAGCCGGGACAATGCGTGTGGTTGCCGGGATGGCCCGGCACGTTGCCGACGTAGGCGTAGCGCAGGCCGGCCCGCAGCGCGATGTCACGCGCCCGCTCCAGCGTCGCCACCGGCGTCGGCGGCAGGTTCTGCAGCCGGTAGTCGGGGTGGAAGCGCGTGAAGTGCACCGGCACGTCGACCCCGACCTCGCCCGCCAGCCAGGCCGCCAGCTCGCGCAACATCGCCGCGTCGTCGTTGAGCGTCGGCACCACCAGGTTGACGATCTCCAGGTGCGTGCCGCTGCGCGCCACCTGCTTGATGCTGCGCAGGACCGGCTGCAGCTCGGCCCGCGCCGCCTTGCGGTAGAACTGTTCGCTGTAGCCCTTGAGATCGATCTTGATCGCGTCCAGCGCCCGGCACATGTCGGCCAGGGGAGCATCGTTCATGAACCCGCAGCTGACCAGCGCGGTGCGCAGGCCGCGCGCCCGCGCCAGCTGCGCGATGTCGAGCAGGTATTCGGCGAAGACCGTCGGCTCGTTGTAGGTGAAGGCGATGACCGCGGCGTCGCGTCGGGCGGTCGCCTCGACGATGCCCGCCGGCGGCACGTAGCCGTCGCGCTGATCCTCGGGACGCGCCTGCGAGATCTCCCAGTTCTGGCAGAACTGGCAATGCAGGGGGCAGCCCGCCGTGCCGAGCGAGAAGGCCTGGGCGCCCGGCAGGAAATGGTAGAAAGGCTTCTTCTCGATGGGGTCGATGTGGACGGCGATCGGCCGGCCGTAGACCAGGCTGCGCATCTGGCCGCCGGAGTTGATGCGCGCGCGGCAGCGGCCTCGCTCCCCCTCGGCCAGGACGCAGCCGTGCGCGCAAAGCAGACACTTGACCAGCGCGCGGCGATGCTCGTAGGCGGCGGTTTCGCCGCCGCCGCCGGCCTCCAGCCGCGCCAGCTCGTCCGCCGCGTGGCACGTCGCGCAGGCCAGACCGCGCTGCGCGGTCGAGGCCCAGTAGCGGGCGACGGGCGAGGCGCGCAGCAGTTCAGCGAGCGGTGCGCCCAGGGCCTCATCGGTGGTCAGGACCGCCGGGAGCGTTCCCTCGTCAAGCGGAAGCAGGCGCGAGAACAAGGCGGCCGCGCCGGCGCCGGCGGCGAGGGTCAGAAACCGGCGGCGGGTGACAGGGCAGTTGGACATGGCGTCGCGAGCCACGGTCCGCGAGCGCGCGCCGGCAATGGGCGCCACGCGGCCTCTTGGGCTCGGCAGGTGAATAGTAGGCCCAATCCGCGGCGTGGTCCAGCATCACGGCGCGATTTCTCGCGGCTCTGTCGCCAAGCGGAGGCGAGCGCGCCCCGGTCATGGACCGGGGCGCGCGTGCGACGGGTGCGGATGACTGGCCGCCGATCGATCAGAAGGTCACGGTTGCCGTGTTCGAGCACTTCGTGGTGCCGGCCTCACAAACCTGGTAGCTATAGGATCCGCCGCCGACCGCACCGATGTTGTCGGTGTACGCGCCGGTGTTGGCGACCGTCGCGATCTTGGTCCCATTCCGATAGACATCGACGCTGTTCGAGGTCGCGCCGCTCCAGGTCAGATCGGCCTGCTGGCGTCCCCTGACCTTGTAACCGACCGCGCTGAGAACGATCTCATCGCCCGGTGCGGACACGGAGACGCTCTTCGCGGTCGAGCCGGTCGCTCCGTCGTCATCGGTCACCGTCAGCGACACGGTGTACGTCCCGCCCGAGGCGTACGTGTGCGATGGGTTCTGCGCGGTCGAGGTGCTGCCGTCGCCGAAGTTCCAGGCCCAGGCCACCACGCTGCCGTCGGAGTCGGTGCTCTGGTCGGTGAAGTACGCCGTCAGCCCGTCCGTCGCGTGGCTGAAGTCGGCCGTGGGCGACTGGTTGGGCGGAGGATCGCTCGAGACCGAGACGTTCTTCGCGGTCGAGCCGGTCGCCCCGGCGTTGTCGGTCACCGTCAGGGTCACGGTGTACGTCCCGCCGGCGGCGTAGGCATGCGTCGGATTCTGCGCGGTCGAGGTGCTGCCGTCGCCGAAGTTCCAGGCCCAGGCCACCACGCTGCCGTCAGGATCGCTGCTCTGGTCGGTGAAGTACGCCGTCAGCCCGTCCGTCGCGTAGCTGAAGTCGGCCGTGGGCGACTGGTTGGGCGGAGGCGGCGCGTCCCCCCACAGCGTGTAGAGCAGATGGTTGTTCGTTGTGTTGGAGGATGTCACGATGCCCTTCGTCGTCTGCTCGTACAGATAATCGCGCACCTGCTGCGGCGTCGCCGTGCTGTTGGTCGAAAGATACAGAGCGGCGGCGCCGGCGACATGCGGCGCGGACATCGACGTGCCGCTGATGGTGTTCGTGGCTGTGTTGTTGGTGTACCAGGCGGACGTGATGTTGACTCCCGGCGCGAAGAAGTCGACGCAGTTGCCGTAGTTGGCCCAGGAGGGTTTGGCGTCAGAGCTGCTGGTGGCGCTGATCGTCATCGCCGCCGCCACGCGGGCGGGCGAATACTTGCAGGCGTCGTCCTGCCGGCCGATGAAATTGCCGTTGCCCGCCGCGACCGCATAGCTGACGCCGGAGGCGATCGAGTTGCTGACGGCGTTGTCTAGCGTGGTGTTACCGCTGCCGGAAAGGCTCATGTTCGCCACGGCGGGCTTGACGGCGTTGGCGGTGACCCAATCCACGCCGGCGACGACCCCGCTCACCGTGCCGGAGCCCTGGCAGTCGAGCACTCTGACCGCGACCAGGGCCACCTGTTTGGCCACGCCGTAAACCGCGCCGCCGACGGTCCCGGCCACGTGCGTGCCGTGGCCGTTGCAATCCTCGCCGTTCTCGCCGAACGCATCGAAGCCGAAGGTGGCTCGGCCGCCGAATTCCTGGTGCGAGTAACGTATGCCCGTGTCCAGTAGGTGCCGTCCAGCGGGAGTTGACGCTGGTCGACCCGGTCCAGCCCCCAAGTCGCGTTGCTCTGCGAGCCTACTGCCCAGACCACCTGATCGGGTTCGATGTACTCGATCAGCGGGTTGTTTCGCATCGCCATGACCGCGGGCTCGGGCAGCGAGGCGGCGAACCCTTTGATCGCATGCTGGTAAACGAACCTGACCTGGCCACCGTGCGCGGCGGCGAGGTTGTTCGCGAGACCGGGGACGTCCTTCACATTCTGCCGGAACACGACCAGGTACTCGCCGGGGATGACGTAGGCCTCGCCGAAATTGACCTTGTCGCTCGTGGCGAGCAGGTGGTCGTCCGATTTCGGCGCCGTTGATGGAATCTCACCCTGGCAGCCGATCATGACGAGCACGGCCAGGAGCGAACCGACAATGGCAAGTCGTTTCATGATAAGGCACCTCCTGAGGGCGGGGGGACCGCGCGATCCGCGGCGCACAGCACAGGTGCGACCGATTTGATCTTTCGATTCTATAGGGGATTAGCCGTGGAGATCAACCATCATCGAGATCGGTCAGGCTCTCCGCATCCTGGGGACGACACCGCGACCGCCAGGCCACGGAGGGCGGCAGGGCGAGCCGCCCCCCGTGCGGGCACAAGGCACCATTCGCGGCTACTCAACCACTGTCCGGGGCCAACTCGAAATCCACGCCCGCGGTCTCCTGCCCCGCGGCCACGACGACTCCAGCGACAAGACCGTCCGCATATCCTGGCGCCTCCGCCAGCACATCATAGGTGCCCGCCGGCAACGCCGGCAGCAGGTAGCCGCCCGTGGTGGGGTCGACCAGTGTCGTGGCCACTGTCTCACCGGAGACCGGATCAAGGGCTGAGATCACGGCCCCGATTCCCAACGGCGTCACCGTCCCCGCGATGGCGCCTGCCAGCGCCGACTGCACCAGGCGGATGGTCGGCCGGAGGATGTAATTGCCGCTGCCGGGCGGGGCCTCGATGAGCGATCGGGCGACGTCGAAGTCCACCGTCAGGTCGGTGACGACATCGGGGGCCACGGAAAAACCGCCCACGAGCTTGATGCCCGTCTCATCGCCGCTGGGGATGAAGAGGCTTTGCACCACGCCGTCGACGGTCAGAACGGCTCGCTCGAGCATGATCCGGACCTGGGTATAGTGTCCGGCCTCGAGTTCTACTTCGCCCAACGTGGCGAAAACGCCGTTGACGAGCTGCAAGAGGTCGAAAGTCCTTTCGTCCTCGGGCAAGGTGTCCGCCAGGATCGTGAACCACCCTTCATGTGCGCTGTCGGCCTCGGCGCTGCGGTGCACAATCACCCGTGAAAAAATGACCACCAGGCTTTCGACGCCCTGCAGATCGGCCGGCGCGTCCACGAGATTCATCCGCAACGTGCCGTATTGCGGCTGCCCGGGATTGGTGGAATCCGAACAGCCCGTCACACCGCCCAAGGTCATCAAGGCACCCAGTGCCGTCGCGAAGAGTACGCATGAGATCCGGTGGTTCATCTCGACTCCTTCCGCTGCGGACATCTCGCCGTCCCGGACCTGGATTGCGGGTGGCGATTTGCCATGCCCGACCTCCGCCCGCCAACCAAGCAATGCGCATACCATCCATGGGCAAGGTGGACAGACGGGATCAGAACCCCTCGGCCCTATCTCGCTCGCGCTTCCTCATCGCCCCCGGCGGTCGGGTCCATCAGCGAGAGCGCGGCGTCGACGCCGCGCTCGCCTCCAGCCCGGCCAGGGCCAGCGGATGCTCGGGGGAGATCGTCAAGGCTCGGCGGAACAGCTCCTGCGCGCGCTCCAGCTCGCCGGCGGCCGCGGCGCGCACGGCCTCGCCAGCCGGGGGATCCTTTTCGCTGCCGAGACGTCGCTTGACCCGGTCCAACAGCTGCCAGCCCACGCGAGCGGCCAACCAGGCATCCTCCGGCGCGGCCTCCAGGGCCGCCGCCTGCTCCCGATCGGCCAGGTCGGGCCTGGCGAACCTCTCGGCGACCTCCGCCAGTCCCAGATGCGCCTCGGCGCAGATCGGGTCCAGGTCATGGGCCCGCTAGAAGTTGCGTTCCGCCTGCGGGCGCGGCCGGCCCGGAAGCGCCAGCTGGAGATCCCCCAGGGCGGCGAAGACCCGGGCCGGCTCCGCGGCCGTCAGCTCGATCGCCGGCAACGGCAGTTCGCCCGGCGGAACGCGCACCGTGGGCGGCGCGCGCCGGCTGACCCGGCGCGCCAGCTCGTCGGCTATCCGCTGATCGGAAAGGCCGAACTCTTCGGTCCAGGCGTGCTGGGGATCGTGGCCCGAGCGCAGGGAGCCCAGGTAGCGGCCGAACGCCTGGCGAAGCTCCGGCTCTCCGGTCACCAGCAGGTGGACCAGAGCCCAACTCTGCGAGTAGAGCGGCCCCACGAGGTAGCCGCCGCGGTATCCCGCGTCGCTGCGGGTCGCGGTCAGCAAGGTCCCCAGCGGGAGCAGCGGCTGGCGCTTCAGCTCAGCCAGGTGATGGTCCAGGGGAAGGCCGATCTCGACCTGTCCCTTGGCGGTGGCGCAGGTGCTCAACAGCTCGGCCAGACCTTCGTCCAGCCAGAATGGCGGCCGCGGGATGGCCTGGCGCAGCAGGTGGTGCACATGCTCGTGCCGGGTGACCGCCAGGCCCCGCACGCGGTCGTGCGGCCCCACGACCAGATAGTCGCCATGCCGGCGTCGCAGGCAGTAGCCGGCGACCGCGTCCGGCTCGCCTGCGGCCGTCGGGCTGCAATCACGCCACAGCCATTCGTCCTGCAAGAGGAACAGGCGCGTGGGCGCAGAGGCGCGCAGCGCCGGCATCTCCAGCAATCCGGCCAGGGTATGGTGCACGACCGCCAGCGCCTCGAGGGCCTCGCGCGTGCGCGCTTCCCCCGTCTGGCTCCAGACCTCGACCATCTCGACGCGCCCGGTCAGCCAGCCGTCCCCGGTTCGCGGGGCGGCGGCCGCGGCGCTCGCGCCCGCGGCGGCCAGCAGGATCGCCGCGAACGCGAACATCCCAGCCCCGGCGCACGCCGTGCGCGCCGGCGCTCCCGCCGCGCTCGTTCCGATTCCGCGCTGCTGCATGCTCTGCTCACGCACCTGACAGGACCTGGCACACGGCGTCCGCCGGCCTCGGCCAGCCGGTGCTCCGGCGGCCACTACTGCCGACCGCGCGGGAACCTGCGCACGAAATATCGTCGTCCCTGGTAGTCGGTCTCGATCAGCAGGCCGCCGTCAATCAGCGCGCGCACCACCGGCCAGTCGGCCCGCGCCTGGCGCAACAGCTCCTGCACCGCCTCCTCCCGCAGCGGGTGGACGGCGGCGATGCTCAGGATATCCGCCGCCGGATCGCCCGTCGACGCGAAAGCATTGCCCTCGTAGTCGATCAGCTGCTCCACGCGCGGCAGGCGCCCGGCCAATCTCAGGTGCGCCCCGGCCAGGGACTCCTCGCGCGGACATCGCACCCACTCCTCGGCGGGTGGACGGGTTGGGATGGAAAGATAGGCCACCGCCGGCCGCAGGCGTGCGAGATACTCCGCCAGCTCCTCGAGATCATCGTCCCCGTCGTTGAGGTCGCGGACCAGCATCGTCTCGGTCACCAGCCTCCCCCCGTAGCCGCGCCGGAATTCCAGCATGCCTTCCAGCAGGGTCGCGAGCTTCAGCCGCCGGTGCGGGCGATTGATCCGGCGCCAGCTCGCCTCGACCACGGAATCCACCTTCACGGACACCCAGTCGGCGCGCACGAGGTCCGCGCGGACGTCCTCGCGCCCGAGCAGGGTGCCGTTGGTGATCACGGCGATCTTGCCCCCCAACGGTCGCAACAGTTCGATGGCGGCCCCCAGGTTGATGTCCAGGGTCGGCTCCCCGTCGGGGACGAAGCTCAGATAGTCGATGGCTGTGCCGGCCTGGCGAGCCTGCGCCATCCGTTCGCCCACCTGGCGGGCGATCTGCGCGGGATCATGGTAGGCCGCGCGCTCGAGCTGCAGCCGCCGGGTGCGTCCGACCTGGCAGTAGACGCACGAATAGCCGCACACCTTGTGCGGTATGTTGTTGATGCCCAGGCTCCGCCCCAGGCGTCTGGAGGGGACCGGTCCGTAAACGATCATCGGACGCCCCGTCCCGCGCGCGGGATTAATGAGGCCGATCGCGAAGCGCGAGCCGGCGCCGTCAGCGCAGCACCGTCGCTTTCTGCACCAGCCGCACCCCAGGCGCCTGCAACCGCACCAGGTAGATGCCCGATG
>CAYWTR010000039.1:0-15678 GCA_964461255.1 uncultured Fibrobacteraceae bacterium
CGATCGTACCCACGTTCACGTGCTCCTTCGTCCTGGTGAACTTCTCGCGCGCCATTTGCGAATGACCTCCTTCGGCTCGACAGCGTGACCGCGGCGCGGCCGGCGGACTAGGCGCCGACGTAACGCCGGGTGATCTCCGTGGCGATTCTCTCCGGCACCCGCTCGTAGCGGGCGAACTGCATCGTATAGGCGCCGCGGCCCTGGGTCAGGGAACGCAGCTGCGTCGCGTAGCCAAACATCTCGCTCAGGGGCACTTCGCAGGCGATGACGCGCACGTCGCCGCGCTGCTCCATGCCCTGGATCCGCCCCCGCTTCGCGTTCAGATGGCCGGTCACGTCGCCCAGCTGGGCGGCCGGAACGACCACCTCGACCGCCATCACCGGCTCGAGCAGGACCGGATCGGCCTCGCGCGCGCCGTCGACCGTGCCGTAGAGCGCCGCCGCGCGGAAAGCGGGCTCGGAGGAATCCTCCTGATCCCACCCCGCGCCGGTCAGCCGCACCGCCACGTCCGTGAGCGGATAGCCGGCCAGGATCCCGCTCTCGCAGGCCTGGCGGCAGGCGTCGGCGATCGCCGGCAGGTACACGGCGGGCAGGTCGGAGCCCGCGGGCAGGCGCTGCTCGAACAGGAAGCCGGCGCCGAGCGGGCGGGGTTCGAGCGACAGCTCCACCTTGGCGTACTGGTTCTTGCCCACCGGGGTCTGGCGGCTGAACTCGTACACCTTGACCACCGACCGCGTGATCGTCTCCTTGTAGGCCACCTGCGGCCTGCCGACGTTGCAGCGCACTCCGAATTCCCGCTGCATGCGGTCGCAAAGGACTTCCAGGTGCAGCTCGCCCATGCCGGAAATGATGGTCTGGCCCGTGTCCCCGTCCTTCTTGACGTGGAAGGTCGGGTCCTCTTCGGCCAGCCCCGCCAGCGCCTCGGTCAGCTTGTCCTGGTCAGCCTTGGTCTTGGGCTCGATGGCGATGAAGATCACCGGCTCCGGGAAGGTCATCGCCTCGAAGGCCACGGGCGCGTCCAGGGCGCACAGCGTGTCGCCGGTGCGGATCTGCTTGAAGCCGACGATGGCGACGATGTCGCCGCAGCCGGCCTCGGCCAGCTCCTCGCGCCGGTTGGCGTGCATCCGCAGCACCTTGTTCAACCGCTCGCGCTTGCCGGTGTTGGCGTTGAGCACCACGCCGCCGGCCTTCAGCCGGCCGCTGTAGACGCGCGCGAACGCCAGCCGGCCGGCGTGCCGATCCGTCTGGATCTTGAAGGCGATGGCGCTGAGCGGCTCGTCCTCGCCGGCGGCCCGCGTCACCGCCTGACCGTCGTGCGGCCGCCAGCCGGTGACCGGCGGTTTGTCCAGGGGGCTGGGCAGCCAGTCCACGATCGCGTCCAGCAGCGGCTGGATGCCGGTGTTGCGGAAGGCGGCCCCGCACAGCACCGGCACGGCCGACGCCGCCAGCGTCGCCCTGCGCAAGGCGCCGCGCAGCTCTTCCGCGCTGGGCTCCCGCTCCGCCACGAAGGCTTCCATGACCGCCTCGTCCACCTCGCCCAGGGATTCGATCAGCCGCCGCCTGCCCGCCGCCGCCGCCTCGGCGTGCCCGGGCGGAATCGGCCCGTCCCGAAAGGTCGTCCCCAGGCTCTCCTGGTCGTACACACGCGCCTGCATCGTCAGCAGGTCGATCACGCCGGCGAACTCCTCGCCCGCTCCCATCGGCATCTGCACGGGCAGCGGGTTCGCTCCCAGCCGCTCGCGGATCATCAGGACCGCGCGCTCGAAATCAGCGCCCGTGCGGTCGAGCTTGTTGATGAAGGCCAGGCGCGGCACCCTGTACTTGTCAGCCTGCCGCCAGACCGTCTCCGACTGCGGCTCCACGCCGCCGACGCCGCAGAAGACCGCGATCGCGCCGTCCAGCACCCGCAGGCTGCGTTCGACCTCGACCGTGAAGTCGACATGCCCGGGGGTGTCGATGATGTTGATCTGATGCTCGCGCCAGGAGCAGGTCGTGGCCGCGGCCGTGATGGTGATGCCGCGCTCCTTCTCCTGCTCCATCCAGTCCATCTGCGCCGCGCCGTCGTCGACCTCGCCGGGCCGGTGCACGCGTCCGGTGTAGAACAAGATCCGCTCCGTCGTCGTCGTCTTGCCGGCGTCGATGTGAGCCATGATCCCGATGTTCCGGATCCGCTCCAACCCGATCTGGCGCGCCACTTCCGCTCCCGGCCGCGTCTCCACCCGCAAGCGGAGGCGCGGCGCACAGTGACCGCGAACGGCCTGTCCGTCTTCCATGCCCGCCGCCCCTGAGGGCGCGCAGGGCTATGCGATTGTGTGATGCCTGCCTTACGACCCAGCGCTTGAGGGAACGAGAGGGACCATTACCAACGGCAGTGGGCGAACGCCTTGTTCGCCTCCGCCATCTTGTGGGTGTCTTCGCGCTTCTTGATAGACGGTCCTTCGTTCTTGCTCGCCAGAATCAGCTCGGCGGCCAGTCTGTCGGCGAATGTGTGCTCCGCGCGCTGCCGCGCGAAGCCGATGAGCCACCGCATGGCCATCATGGTCCTGCGCTCAGCGCGGACCTCGACCGGCACCTGATAGGTGGCGCCACCGATGCGCCGCGACTTCACTTCCAAACTCGGCTTGACGTTGTTCAAGGCGGTGCGGAAGACGTCGACGCCTTCCTGCCCCGTCTTTTCCTTCACGATGTCGAAGGCCCGGTAGACCAGGCGCTCGGCGACGCTGCGCTTGCCCCGGGACATGCAATAATTGATGAACTTGGTCACGATCACGTCGTTGTAACGCTGATCGGCCTTCAGCTCGCGCTTCGCAGGTGTCCTGCGCCTCGCCATCGCTTCTCTTCTCCTCCCGGGCGGGTCGGGCCCGCCGCGGCCGCGCCTGCCCGGCCTAGCCCTTGGGGCGCTTGGCGCCGTACTTCGAGCGCCCGCGCCGGCGGCTCTCGACGCCCGAGGCGTCCTGGGTGCCGCGGATGATGTGATAGCGCACGCCGGGCAGGTCCTTGACGCGCCCGCCGCGCACGAGCACGATGCTGTGCTCCTGCAGGTTGTGCCCCTCGCCGGGGATGTAGGCGGTCACTTCGATGCCGTTGGTCAGCCGCACGCGCGCGATCTTGCGCAAGGCGGAATTCGGCTTCTTGGGCGTCTGGGTGTAGACGCGCGTGCAAACGCCCTTGCGCTGCGGACACGACATCAGCGCCGGGCTCTTACTTTTCTGCGACAACGGCTTGCGGCCCTTGCGCACCAGTTGGTTCAGCGTCGGCAACGATCCTCTCCATTCCGGCCGGCGCGGACGGGGCCCGCCCCCGGCTCAAGCCAAGCCCGCCCGCACGCCGACGTGTTCTGGCGCCGGGCAGACAGACCGCTAAGAGTAAGCGCGCCGCCATCCGTTGTCAAGGCGCGAAACGCCTTGGCCGGCAGTGTCTTGCGCCGCCGCAGCGGCGGGCGTCACGCTCAGCTGTAGACGGCCTCCTCCGACTCGCCGCCCTCGGGCTCCTCGCCCTCGAGCTCGGCCTTCTGGGCCGCGGCCAGTTCCAGCGCCGCCAGCGCATCGGTGATCAGGGACTCCTCCGTCTCCGGATCCTCGACCGCCAGCGATTTGAATTCGCTCAGTCCGGTCCCGGCCGAGATCAAATGCCCCATGATCACGTTTTCCTTCAGGCTGCGCAGCTCGTCCCGCTTGCTGCGCGTCGCCGCGTCGGTCAACACGCGCGTCGTCTCCTGGAAGCTGGCAGCGCTGATGAAACTGTCGGTCGTCAGGCTGGCCTTGGTGATGCCCAGCAGGAGCGGCTCGAAGGTCGCCGGCTCGAGCTCGGGTTCGCCCTTCTCGCGCAGTTCGATGTTGCGGGACCGGATCTCGTCGTTGGCCTCGTCGACGGCCGCCTTCGGCACCTGCTCGCCTTCGAGGAAGGGCGTGTCGCCGGGGGAAAGGATCAGCACCTTCTGCAGCATGCGCGAGACGATGATCTCGATGTGCTTGTCGCTGATCTTGACGCCCTGCAGCCGGTAGACCTCCTGGATGGCGTTGACCAAGTAGGTCTGCACGGCGCCCACGCCGCGGATCGCCAGGATGTCCATCGGGTTGATCGGACCCTCGGTCAGGCGATCGCCCGCCACGACGCGCTCGCCTTCGTAGGTGCGGACGTGCTTGCCGTGGGGGATCAGGTACTCCTTCTCGACGCCGCTCTCCCCGACCACGACGATGCGGCGCAGGCCGCGGGTCGTGCCGCGGAACTGCACCACGCCGTCGATCTCGGTGATGGTGGCGGCCTCGCGCGGCTTGCGCGCCTCGAACAGCTCGGCCACGCGCGGCAGACCGCCCGTGATGTCGCCGGACTGCGCCGCCTCGCGCGGGATCTTCGCCAGTTCGGTGCCCGGTGTGACCTGCTGCCCGTCCTGCACGAGCAGGAAGGCGCCGGTCGGCATGATGTACTCGGCCTTGCGCCCGGCCCCCTTGCGCCCGCCGCCGGACAGGATGTGGATGGCCGGATGGATCGACTTGTCGACCGGCTCCTTGACCACCGGCTGCTTCAGGCGGGTCTTCTCGTCCAGCTCGATGCTCAGCGAAACGCCGTCGATGATGTCCACGTACTGGACGCGACCCTCGCTCTCGGCCAGGATGTAGTCGGAGAACGGGTCCCACTCGAACAGGGGCGCTCCTTGCTTGACCCGGGCCCCGTCCGCCACCAGCAGCTTGGCGGCGTACGGCAGCTGCATGTGGCTGCGGGTGATGCCCGAATCCAGCACCAGCGCGATCTCGCCCTTGCGCCCGACCGCCACCATCTCGCCGCGGTCGTTGGCCACCAGCTCGACGTCCTTGACGAACTTGATGGTGCCGTCGGCGGCGGCGGTCTTGACGTTCTGCTCGACGATGCGGCTGGCGGTGCCGCCGATGTGGAAGGTGCGCAGCGTCAACTGCGTGCCGGGCTCGCCGATGGACTGCGCCGCCATCACGCCCACCGGCTCGCCGATGTCCACCAGCTTGTCCTCGGCCAGGTTGTAGCCGTAACAGAGCGCGCAGATGCCGCGCCGCGTGCGGCAGGTCAACACCGAGCGGATGCGCAGCGTCTCGACCCCCTGGTCCTCGATCCTCGCCGCCAGTTCCGCGTCGATGAGCGTGCCGGCCTCGCAGATTGTGTCGCCCTTCTCGTCCAGCACGTCCTCGGCGGCGGTGCGTCCGACCAGGCGGTCGCGCAGCGGCTCGATCACCTTCTCGCCGTCCATCAGGGCGCGGATCTCGATGCCCATGTGCGTGCCGCAATCGGGCTCGGTGACCACGATATCCTGGGCCACGTCGACCAGACGCCGCGTCAGGTAGCCGGCGTCGGCCGTCTTGAGCGCCGTGTCCGCCAGACCCTTGCGGGCCCCGTGCGTCGAGATGAAGTACTCGAGCACGGTCAGACCCTCGCGGAAATTGGCGATGATCGGCTGCTCGATGATCTCGCCGAAGCCGCCCGTGATCTTCTTCTGCGGCTTCGCCATCAGGCCGCGCATGCCGGCCAGCTGCTTGACCTGGTCGGCGCTGCCGCGCGCGCCCGAGGCGTTCATCATGTAGACGGGGTTGAAGCCCTGATCGTCGCGCGCCAGGTTGTCGAACATGCGGTCGCGCACCAGGTCGCTGACGTGCGTCCAGGTGTCGATCACCTTGTTGTAGCGCTCGCGGTTGGTGATGATGCCCTTGCGGTGCTGGCTGATGATCTCCTCCACGCGCGCCTGGGCCTCGGCGATCAGCTGCGGCTTCTCGGGCGGAATCAGGATGTCGTCGATGCCGATCGTCAGGCCCGCCATCGTGGCGTGGTGGAAGCCGACCTCCTTCAGGCGGTCGAGGAACAGCATGCACTCGGTGACGCCCAGCCGGTGGTGCACCTCGCCCACGATCCGCGCCAGCGCCTTCTTGTTCAGGGGCTTGTTCACGAATTCCATGATCGGCGGCAGGATCTGATTGAACAGCAGGCGCCCCACGGTCGTCTCGCGCAGGCCGTCGGCGAACCTCACCTTGATCAGAGCGTGCTTGTCGATCAGCCCGGCCTCGAAGGCCGCGATGGCGTCGTCGGGGCTGGCGAAGGCCTTGCCTTCGCCGCGCGCGCCCTGACGCTGCATGGTCAGGTAGTAGCAGCCGAGCACCATGTCCTGCGACGGCGTGGCGATCGGCTCGCCGTTGGCCGGCGAGAGGATGTTGAGCGGGGCCAGCATCAGCAGCCGCGCCTCCAGCTGCGCCTCGTAGCCCAGCGGCACGTGCACGGCCATCTGGTCGCCGTCGAAATCCGCGTTGAAGGCGGTGCAGACCAGCGGGTGGATGCGGATGGCCTTGCCCTCGACCAGCACCGGCTCGAAAGCCTGGATGCCCAGGCGGTGCAGGGTCGGCGCGCGGTTGAGCAGCACCGGATGGTCCTTGATGATCTCCTCCAGGATGTCCCAGACCTCGGGCCGCTCCTGCTCGACCAGCTTCTTGGCGCTTTTGACCGTCTGGACGAAGCCCTTTTCCTCCAGCTTGCGGATGATGAAGGGCTTGAACAGCTCCAGGGCCATCGACTTGGGCAGGCCGCACTGGTAGAGCTTCAGCTCCGGTCCGACCACGATCACCGAGCGGCCGGAGTAGTCGACGCGCTTGCCGAGCAGGTTCTGGCGGAAACGCCCCTTCTTGCCCTTGAGCATGTCGCTCAGCGACTTCAGCGGTCGGTTGCCCTGCCCCTTGACGGCCCGGCTGCGGCGGCCGTTGTCGAACAGCGCGTCGACCGCCTCCTGCAGCATGCGCTTCTCATTGCGCAGGATCACGCCCGGCGCCTTGATCTCGATCAGCTTCTTGAGCCGGTTGTTGCGGTTGATGACGCGCCGGTACAGGTCGTTCAGGTCGCTGGTGGCGAAGCGGCCGCCGTCCAGCGGCACCAGCGGCCGCAGGTCCGGCGGCAGCACGGGCAGGCAGTCGAGGATCATCCACTCCGGCCGGTTGTTGCTGGCGCGGAACGCCTCGGCGATCTTCAGGCGCTTTAGCATCGACTTCTTGCGCTGGATCGAGTTCTCGGTCTTGATGCCGTCGCGCAGCTCGCGCGTCAGCTCCTCGAGCTCGATCTCCCGCAGCAGGCGCCGCACCGCCTCGGCGCCCATCTCCAGCTCCGGATCCCATTCCGGGTGCTGCTCGCGCAGCTCCCACCACTCCTCCTCGCTGACGATCTCCCCCTTCTTCAGGCCCGAGCCGCGGGGATTGAGCACCACGTAGGATTCGTAGTAGAGCAGCCGCTCCAGGTCCTTGACCTTCATGTCCAGCAGCTGGCCGATGCGGCTGGGCAGCCCCTTGAAGAACCAGATGTGCGCGATCGGCACCGCCAGCTCGATGTGGCCCAGCCGCTCGCGGCGCACCTTGCTCTGGGTGACTTCGACGCCGCACTTGTCGCAGACGATGCCGCGGAACCGGATGCGCTTGTATTTGCCGCAGTTGCACTCCCAGTCCTTGACGGGACCGAAGATGCGCTCGCAGAACAGACCGTCCTTCTCCGGCTTGAAGGTGCGGTAGTTGATGGTCTCCGGCTTGGTGACCTCGCCGTAGCTCCATGAGCGGATGGTGTCGGGCGAGGCGAGCTGGATCAGGATCGAGCTGCAGTCGCGAACCTGCTTGCTCTCTTCCCTGGTCTTCAGGCCGAGCATGGGCTTCCTCCTGGCGCCCCCGCGCGGGCGCGCCGGACGGGATCAGATGGCCTCTTCGAGCCGCACGTCGAGGCAGAGGCTCTGAAGCTCCTTCATCAGCACGTTGAACGACTCCGGGATCCCCGGCTCGGGCGGATTCTCGCCCTTGACGATCGCTTCGTAGATCTTGGAGCGGCCGGTGACGTCGTCCGACTTGACCGTCAACATCTCCTGGAGGCAGTTGGCGGCGCCGTAGGCCTCGAGCGCCCACACCTCCATCTCGCCGAACCTCTGCCCGCCGAACTGCGCCTTGCCGCCCAGCGGCTGCTGCGTGACCAGCGAGTAGGGGCCGATCGAGCGCGCGTGGATCTTCTCCTCCACCAGATGGTGGAGCTTCATCATGTACATCACGCCGACGGTGACTTCCTTGTCGAACGCCTGGCCCGTCCTGCCGTCGTACAGCGCCGCCTTGCCGCTGACCGGCAGGCCGGCGCCCGCCAGGGCCTCCTTGATCTCCTCGATGGTCGCGCCGTCGAACACCGGCGTCTGCACGCGCAGACCCAGGGCCGACGCGGCCCAGCCCAGGTGGGTCTCGAGGATCTGGCCCAGGTTCATGCGGCTGGGCACGCCCAGGGGGTTGAGGACGATGTCGACCGGGGTGCCGTCGGCGAGGTACGGCATGTCCTCGACCGCCATCACCTTCGACACCACGCCCTTGTTGCCGTGGCGGCCGGCCATCTTGTCCCCCACGCTTAGCTTGCGCCGCCTGGCGATGTAGACCTTGACCAGCTTGACCACTCCGGGGGGCAGCTCGTCCCCCCGCTGCACCCGCTCGCACTCCTTCTCGAATTCCACCTCGATGCGGTCGAACTCGCGCGCGGCGGCGTCCAGAACGCCCCGCGCCCGCGCGGCCTTGGCGGCGTCCTTGACCAGCGGCAGACCCCAGTGGATGGCGTTGAAATCGAGCTCGTCCAGCGCCGGGCGGGTCAGCTTCTTGCCGGCCCTGATCAGCACCTCGCCGGTGTTGGGGTCGATGATGTGGTGGGCGATTTCGCCCAGCAGCAGCTCGCACAGGCGCTCGCCGCGCAGCTCCTCGACCTTTTCCCGGGCCCTGTCGCGCCGGCGCTTGAGCGCGTCCAGGCGCCTCTTCTCTTCCTTGCGCGTGCGCTCCGTGCGGTCCTGGCGCGAGAAGACCTTGACCGACACCACGATGCCGTCCATGCCGGGCGGCGCCTTCAGCGACGCGTCCTTCACGTCGCCGGCCTTCTCGCCGAAGATGGCGCGCAGCAGCTTCTCCTCCGGCGACAGCTCGGTCTCCCCCTTGGGGGTCACCTTGCCGACCAGGATGTCGCCCGCACGCACCTGGGCCCCCACGTAGACGATGCCCTCCTCGTCGAGGTTGCGCAGCGCCTCCTCGCCCACGTTGGGGATCTCCCGCGTGACCTCCTCGACGCCGCGCTTGGTGTCGCGCACCTGCAGCTCGAATTCCTCGATGTGCAGCGAGGTGAAGATGTCTTCCTTGACCAGCCGCTCCGAGACCAGGATGGCGTCCTCGAAGTTGTAGCCCCCCCACGGCATGAAGGCGACCAGCAGGTTGGCGCCCAGGGCCAGCTCGCCGCGTTCGGTGCTGGGCCCATCGGCCAGGATGTCGCCGCGCCGCACCTTCTGCCCGGGCAGCACCAGCGGCTTCTGGTTGTAGCAGGTGTCCTGGTTGCTGCGCCGGAACTTGCGCAGGCGGTACTCCACCACGCCGCCGGCGTCGAAGAAGCTGGTGGGAGCCACGCGGTCCGCGTGGTCGTACCGGACCGTGATGGCGTCGGCGGTCACCGTCTCGACCACGCCGCTGTCGGCGGCCACGATCACCGCACCCGAGTCGATGGCGATCTTCTTCTCCATGCCGGTGCCGATGACCGGCGCCTCGGTGCGCAGCAGCGGCACCGCCTGGCGCTGCATGTTGCAGCCCATCAGCGCGCGGTTGGCGTCGTCGTGCTCCAGGAAGGGGATCAGGGACGCCGCCGCCGACACGATCTGTTTCGGCGAGACGTCCATGTGGTCGACCTCGACCGGCTTGGCCACCGGATACTCTCCCCGGCGGCGGCTGAGCACGGCCCGCCGCTTGAATCGTCCTTCCGGGTCGACCGGCGCGTTGGCCTGGGCGATGGTCAGATCGTCCTCCTGATCCGCCGTCAGGTATTCGATGCGCTTGGTCACGATGCCCTTATCCACCTTGCGGTAGGGGGCCTCGATGAAGCCGAAGTTGTTGATGCGGGCGTGCGTCGACAGGCTGGCGATCAGCCCGATGTTCGGACCTTCCGGCGTCTCGATGGGGCACATGCGCCCGTAGTGCGTGTAGTGCACGTCGCGCACCTCGAAACCGGCGCGGTCGCGGTGCAGGCCGCCCGGTCCCAGCGCCGACAGGCGCCGCTTGTGCGTCAGCTCCGACAGCGGATTGGTCTGGTCCATGAACTGCGACAGCTGGCTGCTGCCGAAGAAGGACTGCACCACCGCGGACACCGTGCGGGCGTTCACCAGGTCGGCCGGCGTGATCGGCTTGTCCTTGTCGGACAGGTTCATCCGCTCCTTGATGATGCGCGCCATGCGGCTCAGCCCCACCGAGAACTGGTTGGCCAGCAGCTCGCCCACCGAGCGCACCCGCCGATTGCCGAAGTGGTCGATGTCGTCCGTGTCGCCCCGGCCCAGGAACAGCACGATCATCTCGCGCACGATCGCCAGGAAATCGGCCGGCGTCAGGGTGGTGGTGGCGCGAGGCACGTCCAGCCGCAGCCGATGGTTGAGCTTGTAGCGGCCCACCTCGGCCAGGTCGTAGCGCTTCTCGTGGAAGAACAGCCGTTCGAACAGGACGCGCGCGACCTCCTCGTTGGGCGGATCGCCCGGGCGCAGCAGCTGGTAGAAGCGCTTCAACGCCTCGTCCTGCGTGCGCGTGGGGTCCTTGCGCAGGGTGTTGAGGATCAGGCTGGGCTGCGTGGTCGTGACCTCGCCCTCCTTGATCAGGGCGATGTCGGCGCCGGCGGCGCCGGCCAGGATCGTCTCGAGCAGCAGAGCGTCGATGACGGTGCCGGCCTCCGCGATGCGGTCACCGGTCTCGGCGTTGACGACGTCCGTGGCCAGGATCCGCCCCTCCATGGTCTCGGCGCGCTTGGTGCCCTTGCGCGGCACCTTGAAGGCGTCCACCTCGTGGAAGAGCTGGATGATCTCGGAGTTGGACTGGAAGCCGAGCGCGCGCAGCAGCATGGTCACCGGCTGCTTGCGCTTGCGGTCGATGTGCACGTAGAGGATGTCGTTGATGTCGGTGCTGAACTCGACCCAGGAGCCGCGGTACGGGATGATGCGCGACCGGAACAGCTTGCGCCCGTTCGGGTGGATCTCGTCGCTGAAGAACACGCCCGGCGAACGATGGAGCTGGCTGACGATCACGCGCTCGGCGCCGTTGATGATGAAGGTGCCCTTGTCGGTGATCGACGGCAGCTCGCCCAGGTAGACCTCCTGCTCCTGGATGTCGCGGATCTGCAGCTCGGTGTCCGCGGCAGCGCCCTCTTCCTCCTCCTTGACCACCAGGCGCATCTTGACCTTCAGCGGCACGGAATAGGTCAGCCCGCGCTCCTGGCACTCCTCGATGCCGTACTTCGGCTCGCCGGTGGCATAGCTGATGTACTCCATGATCAGGTGGCCGCGGGTCGACTGGATCGGGAAGATTGTCTGGAAGACCGACTCCAACCCGATCGGTTTGCGCTTTTCCACCGGCACGCCGACCTGCAGGAAATCGTTGTACGACTCCAGCTGCACGGCCAGCAGGTTGGGCATCTCGTCGCCGAAGGTCAGCTTCGAGAAGTTGTAGCGTCCGGTGAACTTGTCGACGGGAATCTTGTCAATCACGGGCCCACTTCCTCGCGCCAGGGGGGTGCCGTCAAGAGTGCGGCGGCGTCCGCCGCGGATGCCGCAGCGCCGGCGGCTCCCCGCCCGGTCGGACCGGGCGGGAAACCGCTCGCGGCGACGCTACTTGAGGTCGATGATGGCGCCGACCTCTTCCAGCTTGGCCTTGATCTGCTCGGCTTCGGCCTTGCTGATGCCTTCCTTCACGACCGCTGGCGCGCCTTCGACCAGATCCTTGGCCTCCTTCAGGCCCAGGCTGGTGATGGCGCGGATCTCCTTGATCACCTGGATCTTCTTGTCCCCCACGCCGGTCAGCATGACGGTGAACTCGTCCTTGACCTCGGCGGCCGGAGCGGCGGGGCCGGCGGCCGCGGCGATCGCCACGGGCGCGGCGGCGCTGACGCCGAACTTGATCTCCATGGCCTTGACCAGCTCGGAGGCTTCCAGCAGGGACATCTTCTCGATCAGGTCCAGCGCCTTCTGGGCGTTGTCGCTCAGTTTGATCTCGGTGGCTTCGGACATTGTCGTCTCTCCTTGCTTTGCGACGGCGCGCCGGATCGTCTGGAGGCGGCCGCCTTCTCGGGGACGCGGCCGTCAGGCCGCTTTCTGCTTGGCGACCGCGTCGATGGCCCGCGCCAGCGCGGCGGCGACGCCGGCCGTGGCGGCGGCGAGCCCGCGGGCGGGGCCGTTGACCCCGGCCATCACCTGGGAAATGAGCACCTCGCGGTCGGGGATGCGCGACAGGGCCAGCACTCCCGCCGGCGCCAGGTAGCGCCCCTCGAGCAGGCCGCCCTTGATGCGCAGCTGCTCGTTGTCCTGGGCGAACTCCACGGCGACCTTGGCGGGATCGACCTCGCTCTGCAGCCCCATGACCAGGGCGGTCGGGCCCTTCAGATGCTCCTTCAATACCGGCAATCCGGCCTGATCGGCGGCGATGCGCGCGAGGCGGTTCTTGACCACCTTGCAGGCGACGCCCTTGCCGCGGCACATGGCCCGGAAGGTCGTGATCTTCTCCACCGTCAGCCCGGTGAAATCGGCCAGCACGATGCTCTTCGCCGCCTTGAGCCGGTCGGCGATCGCCAGCACCGCTGCCTCTTTTTCCGGACGTGCCATCTGGCACCCTCCTTCAACGTGCGGGGCGGCCGCTGCGTGCGCAGCGGCCGGCGCCGTACGCGCCGCCCGGCTCACGTCAGCGAGCTCGGATCGAGGCGCAGCGACGGCGTCATGGTTCCCGAAATGAACACCGACTTGACGTAAGTGCCCTTGACGGCGGCGGGGCGGACCCGCAGCAGCTCCGCATAGAGCGCCCGGATGTTCTCCTTGAGCCGCTCGGAGCCGAAGGAGCGCTTGCCGACCGGGGCGTGGATGATCCCCGCCTTGTCGACCCGGTACTCGATGCGGCCGGCCTTGGCTTCCCGCACCGCCTTGGCGATGTCCATGGTCACCGTGCCCACCTTGGGGTTGGGCATCAGGCCACGCGGCCCGAGGATGCGGCCGAACTTGCCCAGTTCGCCCATCATGTCGGGAGTGGCGATGATCACGTCGACGTCGGTCCAACCATCCTTGATCTTGGGCAGATACTCATCCGCGCCGACCATGTCGGCGCCGGCCTCCACGGCTTCCTTTTCCTTCGGACCGCGCGTGATGACCAGCACCCTCACCTGTTTGCCCGTGCCCGCCGGCAGCACGAGGCTGCCGCGGACCATCTGGTCGGCGTACTTGGGATTGACGTTCAGCCGCACGGCCAGGTCGACGGTTTCGTCGAACTTGGCCGTCGGCAACGACGCCAACCTCGCCAGCGCGCTGTCGAGATCGAGCGCCGCGTTGCGATCGACCTCGGCCCGCGCCTTGCGGTATGTCTTGCCATGCTTCATGTGCGGACTCTCCGCGTTCGACTGATTGGTTGCGAAGGAGCGCCGCCGGCGTCCTTCTCCGGCGCCGCCGGAACCCGCAGGCTCCGCGCGCCGTGGATTTCAGTCGGGGTCCGGCGTCTAGACGACGTCGATCCCCATGCTCCGCGCCGTGCCGGCGATGACCTTCATCGCCGCCTCGAGCGAACCCGCGTTCAGATCCTCCATCTTCTGCTCCGCGATCTCGCGCAGCTGAGCACGGGTGATCTTGCCCGCGGTCTTGCGCCCCGGCTCGGTGCTGCCGGCTTCGAGTCCGGCGGCCTTCATGACGAGGACGGAGGCGGGCGGAGTCTTCGTGATGAAGCTGAAGCTCCGGTCCGAGTAGACCGTGATGACCACGGGGATCACCAGGCCGATCCGGTCCTTCGTGCGCTCGTTGAAGGCGTTGCAGAATTCCATGATGTTCACGCCATGCTGGCCGAGCGCCGGTCCCACCGGAGGGGCGGGATTGGCCTTCCCGGCCTGGATCTGCAACTTCACGTTCGTGAGCACCTTCTTCGCCATGCGCGAACAACTCCCAGATGGCGGTGTGCGGAGGTCCTGCCGGCCAGCCCGATGGGGAACCGCGCTGTCCACAGAGCGCGCCCCGGCAGTCGGCGGGCCTCCCCTGCTATGGCGGCGGCGGGCGGGAGAAGCGCCCGCGGCCAGGCACGGCTCCGGGCCAGACTCCCGGGGGCCGCGCGCGACGACGGCGGGCTAGACGGCCTTGACCTGCAGGAAGTCCAGCTCCACCGGGGTCTCCGATCCGAAGATCGAGATCATGACCTTCAGTTTGCCCTTGTCGTGGTTGATCTCGTTGATGACGCCGATCCAGTCCGTGAACGGCCCGTCGACCACCTGCACGCTGTCGCCGATCTCGTAGGGAATCTCCAGCACGGTCTTGGCTTCCGGCGTCTTGGACATGCGGCCCAGGATGCGGTCGACCTCGTCCTGGTTG
The DNA here is from genome assembly GCA_964461255.1 of uncultured Fibrobacteraceae bacterium. Lineage (GTDB taxonomy): Bacteria > Krumholzibacteriota > Krumholzibacteriia > LZORAL124-64-63 > LZORAL124-64-63 > CAYWTR01. Next base: position 14,354 of record CAYWTR010000039.1, read on the forward strand.
ATCGGCTGCGGCCGCTGCTCCGTGCCGCCGACGAAGCGCGTGACGCCCGGGATCGAGTTGATGAAGTGGAAGGTCTCCTTCGTCATCTCCATCTCGATCAGGATATAGCTGGGGAAGAACTTGCGTTTGACGGTGGCGCGCTTCCCGTTCTTCATCTCGGTCACTTCCTGCGTGGCGACCAGCACCTCGCCGAAGTGGTCCTCCATGTGGTTGGACTTGATGGCCATCTCGATGTTGCGCTTGACCTTGTTCTCGTGGCCGGTGTTGGCGTGCAGGACGTACCAGCGCATCCGCGAGCGGCGCGCTCGCTCCGCGGCGTCCTCCGCCGCCGCCGCCTCGCCGGACTCGGCGGCGGGCAGCTCCGCGTCCAGATCGTCGGCGAACAGCGGCGCGGCCGCGGGCTCGGCGGCCTCGGGTTCGACGGCGGGGGCCAACGCCTCGACCTCCTGCTCCTGGAGCGGCTCCGCCGCGGGCGCGGGCTCCGCGTCCTCGGCCGCGGGCTCCTCGGGCAGATCGTGGAAGAGGGGGCTGTCCGGCTCCGCCGCAGGCCCGTCATCGCCTTGAGGCCGGTCCTTGAAATCATCCGCCACGGTTCACTCCTCCGGCTCGGGCCGCGCGCGGGACACGGCCCGCCGGCAGGGCACCGCCCCGCCGCTCGGGCCGTCGCTCGGCTGCTCCACGCTTCAGCTCGGGATGCCGACCGCGTCGCCGCGTCTGGCGACCACCCGGCGGCGCGGGCGCCGCTCCCTCTCGCCCGCGACCCGTCCCGCCGCCGGCGCCTCTAGGTCCGGGTGATCAGGATCCGCTGCGTCCACAGCAGGATCCGGTCGACCAGAAACACGAACAGGGTGACGATAGCGACGGTCACGATCACCACGACCGTCGATTCCTTCAGATCCTTCCAACTGGGCCACGAGACCCGCTTCATCTCCTGGGCGGTTTCCCGGAAATACTGCTTGATCCGCTCCAACATCAGGCATCCTCCGCCCTGCGCTTAGAGAAGAGTCCTGGCAGGGGTGGCAGGATTCGAACCCGCGGCCCTCGGTTTTGGAGACCGATGCTCTACCAACTGAGCTACACCCCTGCCTGATCAGGTCGGCCCGCGCTCAGCGGGTCTCCTTGTGCGGCGTGTGCTTGTTGCAGCGCGGGCAGTACTTCTTGAACTGCACGCGGTCGGGATGAAGACGCTTGTTCTTCTTGTCGGTATAGTTCCTCATCTTGCAGTCATTGCAGGCGAGGATGATCAGTTCCCTGGGCATGCCACCCGCTCCTCCAGCATCGCCGGCCGCGCGGCCGGCGCCTGCTCACCTGACGCCGGCCCCTCT
>CAYWTR010000040.1:0-10148 GCA_964461255.1 uncultured Fibrobacteraceae bacterium
GAACGCATGGCAGGACGGCGACAGTCAGACCAGATACAATTTCGACGGCACAAGCGTTGACTTTTATCAGGAGAAATCGCATTTTCTTGACCGAAACAGCGGTCGCGCCGCGGTTGATCCACTTGGCCCGGCAAACGGGCATCTCGCGTGCCGGGATTTGGTTAGATGGCGTGCCTTGCCGCCCCACCAGCAAGGTATGTGTCGGTCCCCTAAGGGAGGTTTTTCCATGTCCTTTGTCACGTCCTCGCGTCGTAGGGCCTTGCTGCTGCTTCTTGGGCTGTTGGCAGGCCTGCTGGTGCTGGCACTTGCCGGCTGCGGCGGCAAGAAAGAGGTCGATCCCTACGTCTACGCCTCCCTCCGGGCTGTCACGAGAGGCGACACCCTCAGCCCCGGCTTTCTGTTCGAGATCGACGCGCCGGAGTTCGATTACGTCAAGGGCGATATCGCCGTCGTGCGCGACGGCAACCTGTTGGAATTCCTGGTGGGCAAGGACCTGGAGCGCAACCACGCCAGCTACGCGGGCGCATTGCTGGGCGTCCAGAAGATGTTCTCGCCCACGACGCATCTCGTCATCCAAAGGGTCAAGCGCGGCGGCGTCATCGATTCGCTGGAGGTGGCCCAGGGCTATCACCTGCCGCGGATTCTGCCGGCGTCCCAGGTCGATCTGGAAACTCCCGGCGCGCCGCTGCCCGATCTGGATTGGAAGAAGCTGGACCTGATCAAGAACTACCTGCCCAAGGAAGAGGGCGGTGCTTTGATCGCCGTCCAGTCGATTATCAGCAATCCGGTTCACGCGCCGCGCCACACGCTGACGCCGGAGCAGCGCGCCGCCGCCGGCCCGCGTGACCATGCCTGGTACGCGGTTTTCCCCAACGCGACCTTCGAGGTGATCGAGCTGCCCGAGGGAGCCGCCTGGATGATCGAGATGTTGCGGAGCAAGGGGCTGCCGATCATCGGTTCCTTCTCCCTGACCGAGGTCGTGGAGAATTACGCGGACCGCAAGGTAGTCCATCCGGGCCTGGGCAATGTGGTCGGCAAGATGCAGATCAACTGGTTCAAGTACGGCAACACCTTCATCAAGGGCCATATCGACTAGGGTGGGGGTCGGCGGCGCACGAGCGGCGACGCCATGGCCTGGCGACAAAGGGGCCTCCCGACGGCGGGAGGCCCCTTTGCGTCTGCCTGCGTGGGGCGGGGCCGAGCCGCTCTCAGGATAGCATGCGCAACAGTACGAATCCCTGCGCCACATCCCTGTCCATGGCGTAGCTCTTCTTGCGCAGCGGCGAGGTCTTGAAACGGTTGCCGACCCAGCCGACCATCACGTTGCGCTGGCCCGCGAACAGGATTTCGGTCGCGTGGCTGCCGAGGCGGGTGGCCAGGATGCGCTCGAAAGCGCTGGGTGATCCTCCCCGCTGAACATGGCCGAGCACGACCATGCGGATCGGCCGCTGCAGGCGGTTCTTCATCTCGTAGGTCACGTACGAGGCCTTGGCCGCGCCTTCGGCCACGATGATCAGGGCGTGCCGCTTGCCGCGGTCGTAGCCGCCGTCGATCCGACGGCAGATCGTGTCCAGATCGAAAGGGATCTCCGGCACAAGGACTTCTTCCGCTCCGGTGGCGAGGGCGGTCTGCATGGCCAGGATGCCGCAGGCGCGCCCCATCACCTCGACCACGAAAATGCGTCCGTGGCTGGTGGCTGTGTCGCGGATCTTGTCCACCGCGTCGACCGCGATGTTCAGCGCCGTGTCGAAGCCGATGCAAATATCCGTGCCGGGAATGTCATTGTCGATGGTCGCGGGCACGCCGAGCACGGGCACGCCGATCTCCTGGTCGATGATCGCGCCGCCGCGGAAGCTGCCGTCCCCGCCGATGATGACCAGCCCCTCCAGCCGCAGCTTGGCCAGCTGCTTGCGCACCTGCTCCTGGCCATCGCGGTTCTGGAATTCGGGGTAGCGGAATGTGCGCAGGATGGTGCCGCCCCGGTCGATGATGCCGCTGACCGAGCCTGGCCCCATGACCTCTGCGTCCCCCTCGCTCAGGCCCAACCAGCCGCGGTGGATGCCGATCACTTCGGCGCCCTTGCTCCAGGCCGTGCGCACCACCGCGCGCAGGGCGGGATTCATGCCCGCGCAATCGCCGCCGCCGGTCATCACGCCGATCCGCTTCATGCGTCTCCTCCTGTGGGATTCTTCTCGCCGGCGCGCCGTGACGCGCGCCAGGCCGCCAGATTCGCGAGCCGCTGCGCGAGCGTGGCCTCGAAGCCTCGCCCGCTCGGCTTGTAGTAGATGCGGTCGCCCATTCCGTCGGGCAGGCACGGCATGTCCGCCACGCCGTCGGCGGTGTCGTGGGCGTAGGTGTAGTCCCGTCCGTAGCCCAACTCGCGCAGCAGCTCGGTGGGAGCGTTGCGCAAATGCAGGGGGACTGGCGGTGCGGCTCCCTCAGCGATCTCCCGCGCGGCAGCGCCGTAGGCCGTGTACAGGGCGTTGCTCTTGTGAGCGAGCGCAAGATAGACCGCTGCCTGAGCCAGCGCCAGGGCCGCCTCCGGCATCCCCACGAAGTGCGCGGCGTCGCGAGCGGCGAGGGCCTGCGGCAGCGCTTGCGGATCGGCCAGGCCGACGTCCTCGCTGGCGAAGCGGACAAACCGCCGCGCGACGTACAGCGGATCCTCGCCTCCCTCCAGCAGGCGCGCCAGCCAGTAGACCGCGGCCTGGGCGTCGCTGTTGCGCATCGACTTGTGCAGCGCTGAGATCAGGGCATGGTGATCGTCACCCGTCTTGTCGTGCCGCAGCGCGCGGCGGCGGACCAGGTCGCGGATGTGCGCCTCGCCCACGTCCGTGCCCGCCGCGGCGGCGGCGGCCGCAGCCGACTCCAGCAGGTTCAGTGCGATGCGCGCATCGCCGCCGCTCAGGCGCGCCAGCAGGGTCAGGGCCTCCGGCGTGCAGTCAGGCCCTGCGCCTGCCAGCCCGCGCGGGTCGATCAGGGCGCGGCGCAGAATTTCCTCGATCTCGCCCTGGGACAGCGGCGAGAGCACGAACAAACGAGTGCGCGACAGCAGGGCGCCGATGACCTCGAACGAGGGATTCTCGGTCGTCGCTCCGATAAGGGTTATGTCGCCGCGCTCGACCCAGGGCAGCAGGGAGTCCTGTTGGGCGCGGTTGAAACGGTGGATTTCGTCCAGGAACAGCAGGGTGCGTCGGCCGGAGGCTTGAAGCAGCTTGCGCGCGGTCGCCATGGCCTCCCTGACCTCGCGGGCGCCCACCGCCACCGCGCTGTATTCCAGGAAATGCACGTCCGCGCGCGCCGCGATCAGACGGGCCAGGGTGGTCTTGCCGCAGCCGGGCGGTCCCCACAGGATCAGGGAAGGGACGGCATCGCTCTCGATCAGGCGGCGCAAGGGGCGGCCGGGGGCGAGCAGGTCGGTCTGCCCCACCAGGTCCTCGAGAGTGCGGGGGCGCAGGCGGTCGGCCAGCGGCGAAGGCGAACGGCCGGTCCGGTCCTGCCGCTCCGGGGAAGCGGCGCCGCGGCGGCCGGGCGCGGGGAACAGTTCATCGTCCATAGACGCCATTGTAGCCGCCGGCGACCTGCTCCGAAAGCGGCATGAAGGCTGGCGGCCAAGACGCCGGGGGCCGGCGCTGCGGCGGCGCGCGCCGGCGGGCGGCGTTGACGGGCTGCCCGGGCGCCTCTAAGCTGCCGCGAAGGCCCGCCGGCGTGTTTCTGGGGGGAGGCGCGCGGAAAGGAAGGTGGGATGGCGTCGACCGCGGTGGTCATCATCCTGGACGGCGTCGGCGTGGGCGCCCTGCCCGACGCCGCCGCGTACGGTGACGAGGGCAGCGACACCCTGGGCAACACCGCACGAGCGGTGGGCGGGCTGAGGCTGCCGGTGCTCGGCGGTCTGGGGCTGGGCAATCTCCACCGGATCCAGGGCGTGCCGCCGGTGGCGCGTCCGGCGGCGGGCTGGGGGCGGCTGCGCGAGGTCTCGGCCGGCAAGGACAGCACGACGGGCCACTGGGAGTTGATGGGCGTGATCACCCCCGAGCCGTTCCCCACCTACCCGGATGGTTTTCCCGCCGAGCTCCTCGACGCATTCTCTGCAGCGACCGGCCACGGCTGGCTGGGCAACGTTGCCGCCTCGGGCACCGAGATCATCGCGCGGCTGGGCGACCAGCACCTGGCGACCGGCAAGCCGATCATCTACACCTCTGCCGATTCCGTCTTTCAGATCGCGGCGCACGAGGATGTCATCCCGCTGCCGGAGCTCTACCGCATCTGTGAGGTGTCGCGCCGGCTGCTGCAGCCGCCCCATCAGGTCAGCCGGGTCATCGCCCGCCCCTTCGCCGGCGGCTCCGGCGCCTACGCGCGCACGGCGGGACGCCGCGACTATTCCATCGAACCACCGGATTCCCTCCTGCTGCCGGTGCTGGCGGCCCGGGGTGTCGAGGTCGTCGCCATTGGCAAGGTCTTCGATCTGTTCGCAGGCAAGGGGGTCACCAGCAAGATCGCCGCCGCAGGGAACGCGGCGGGGATGGCGGCTCTGGAAGCAGCCTACCCGCGGCACGGCGCGGGCCCCGTGCTGCTGCTGCTCAACCTGGTCGACTTCGACATGCTGTGGGGGCATCGCAATGATCCGGAGGGCATGGCTCGCGAACTCCAGACCTTCGATGGCTGGCTGGGAAAGTTCTTGCCGCGTCTGGCCGCTGGAGATCTGCTTTTGATCACCGCGGACCACGGCAACGATCCGACAACGCCCAGCACTGACCACGCGCGCGAGTGGACGCCGCTGCTGGCGCTGCTGGGCGACGCGCCGCCGCCGGGCCCCGCGCTGGGCGCGCGCGAGACCTTCGCCGATGTGGCCGCAACCCTGGCCGAGTTCTTCGCGGCGCCGCCGCCGCCGGCCGGCCGCAGCTTCCTGGCGCCGCTGCGTGCTGGCGCCGGGGGAGGTGACGCGTGAAGGAGCGCTTCGCAGAACTGGTCGCTGCCGCCCGCGCCATGCGCGCGCGCAGCCACGCCCCCTATTCGCGCTTCACGGTGGGCGCGGCTCTGCTGGGTCAGAGCGGTCGCATCCACACCGGCGCGAACGTCGAGAACGCCAGCTTCGGGCTGTCCATCTGCGCCGAGAGAGCCGCAGTCTGCCGGGCCGTCGCCGAGGGCGAGCGACGATGGCTCGCCTTGGCGGTGGCCGGGAGCGATCCGCGGCCCACGCCGCCGTGCGGAGCCTGCCGGCAGGTGCTGCAGGAGTTCGCTCCCGAACTGGTGGTGCTGCTGGCAGGGACCGAGGGCGAGGTGGAAGAGTGGCGCCTGGCCGATCTGCTGCCGCGGGCCTTCACCACCTTTGGCGGGGCCGACGTGCCCGCCGAGTCGCTGCGAACGGCAGCGCCGCCCCCGCGGGTCGCTCCGCCAGGCGGGGACATCGACGCCGTCGACCTGATCGAACGCAAGAAGCGCGGCGAGGCGCTCGACGAGACAGGGATCGCGGCCCTGATCGACGGCTTCACCGCCAAGCACGTTCCCGATTACCAGATGGCCGCCTGGTTGATGGCTGTCTGGTTTCGCGGGATGACGGCCGCCGAGACCACGGCGCTGACAGGCGCCATGCTGCGCAGCGGAGCGGAACTGGATCTGAAGGACCTGCCGGGGCCGACGGCCGACAAGCACAGCACCGGCGGCGTGGGGGACAAGGTCAGCCTGTTGCTGGCCCCGCTCGCGGCGGCCTGCGGTCTTCACGTCCCGATGCTGTCGGGGCGCGGTTTGGGGCACACGGGCGGCACGCTCGACAAGCTGGAGTCGGTGCCCGGGTACCGGGTCGCGCTCTCCAATGCGGATTTCCTCCGCGTGGTGCGCGATGTGGGCTGCGCGATCATCGGACAGGGCCCGGATATCGCCCCGGCCGATGGGCGTGTGTATGCCCTGCGCGATGTCACCGCCACGGTCGACTGCGTGCCCCTGATCACGGCGAGCATCCTGAGCAAGAAGCTGGCGGCCGGTCCGACGAACCTCGTGATCGACCTCAAGACGGGTGGCGGCGCCTTCATGACCGATCTGGAATCGGCGCGCCAGCTCGCCCGCGCGCTGGTCGGGACGGCGGCGGGTTGGGGGCGTCGAGTTTCGGTGCTGTTCTCGGACATGTCCCAGCCGCTCGGGCGTGCGGTCGGCCATGCGGTCGAGGCGATCGAGGCCTTCAATGCGCTGCGCCCGGGCGCCCGCAAGGGCGCGCCGGCCGATCTGGTGGCGCTGACCGAGGAATTGACCGCCGAGATGGTTCGGCTGTCCGGGCTCTCGCCGGACCGCGAGAGCGCCCTGAGCGTCGTGCGCCGGGCCTGGGACGGTGGCGCGGCCTGGGAGCGTTTGCAGCGCTGGCTCGAGGCGCAGGGGGGGCGTATCGATCCCGAGCGCGAGGACTTGGGCTTGACGGTCGCCCCGCGTGCGGCCGTGCTCGAGGCGCCGGCGCAGGGATGGCTGGCGCGCGTTGACTGCCGTGAAACCGGACGGGCCCTGGGGGATCTGGGCGGCGGGCGCCAGCGGCTGACGGATGGGCTGGACTTGACGGCGGGGCTGATTTTTCATGCCCGCCTGGGTGATCGGCTCGAGCGCGGCCAGCCGCTCGTGACCCTGCTCTGCGCGGACGCGGCGCGGGCGGAGCGCGCGCGACGCCGCCTGGCCGCCGCCGTGATCTGCGCGCGGGAGCCGTTGTCGCCGCCGCCTCTTGTGCTCGAGCGGCTGACGCACGGCGCCGCCGGCTGACCGCACCGCCGCTGGCCGGATCAGAAACCCTCCTCCACGGGCTCCACCGGCGCCGCCGGTGCCGCGATGTCGCCGGGCCGCAGCGGGCGCAGCGGCCCGCGGTGCAGTTCGCACGGCCAGCGGGGTGCCGTTCCCTCCAGAAAGACCTCGGCGCGAGTCAACTGACAGCGGATCGTTGCCAGGTTGCCGGACTCTTGACAGACCAGCGCGTCGGTCACGCCGGCGGGCCTCGAAAACGCTTCGCTGCCCTGGTCGGCGGTGATGCGACCCATGAAATCGGCCCAGATCGGCAAGGCCATCACCGCTCCCGTCTTGCGACCGCCCATCGAGATCTTCGCGTCGAAGCCGACCCAGACGCCCGCGCACAGGGTGGGCGTGAAGCCCACGAACCAGGCGTCGGTGTAATCGTTCGTGGTGCCGGTCTTGCCCGCCGCCACGCCCTTGAATCCGAGCTGGGCCGCTCGCGCGGCGGTGCCCTCTCGCAGCGTGCTTTCCAGCAGGCTGGCCATGACGTACGCGGTGGCCGGATCGACCGCCTCGTGCTGTTGCGGACGGCTCTCTTCCAGCAGCTCTCCGTCTGCGGTCTCGACCCGCGTCACCAGCCGCGGGGCGACGTATATTCCCTGATTGCCCAGCGGCGCGTAGGCGGCCACGATCTCCTGCAAGGTCAATTCACCTGCCCCGAGGAAGAGGCTCGGCACGCGCGGCAGCTCCGATCGGATGCCCAGCTCGCGCACGGTTTCCAGCACCGGCGCCAGCCCGAAATCCAGATAGAAACGTGCGGTGGGGCAGTTGATCGATCGGGAAAGCGCCCGGCGCAGCGTGATCGGCCCCTCGAACGTGCCGCTGAAATTGCGGGGCTGCCACAGGCCGGCGCCCGTGTCGATCACCACCGGCGAATCCATCAAGATGCTGGCCGGCGTGTAGCCGCGCTGCAGTGCGGTGAGGTAGACGAAGGGCTTGAAAACCGAGCCGGGCTGGCGCCGGGCCTGCCTGGCGCGATTGAATTTGCTGTCGTGGAACGAGCGCCCGCCGAGCATGGCCAGCACCGCGCCGCTGCGGTTGTCAACGAGCAGAGCCGCACACTGCAGATACGTGGGCGTTTCGGGCGGTCGTTCCTCCAGGGCGAGCTGCTCGTAGCGCTCGCGCGTCATGGGAAAGCGGAAATCCCGCTCGCACTTGCGCATGTGCTTCTCGGCCGCCTCCTCCAGGTGGCGCTGGTAGGCGGGCACCAAGGTCGTGGTCACGCGCAGCCCGCCCTCGTAGAGAGCCTCCGCGCCGTACCTGCGTTCCAGGTACTGGCGCACCTCTTCCACGAAATAGGCGGCGTGGTCCAGCTCCTCCCGCGAATCCCGCGGATCGCGGACGCTCACCTCCTGGGCGGCGATCTCCGTCGCCTCGGCGCGCGTGAGAAAACGCGCGTCCACCATCGACTTGAGCACGGCCTCCCGACGCCGGTAGGCGGCGTCGAGGTGGGTGAAGGGCGAATAGCGCCCCGGATTCTGGATGATGCCCGCCAGCAGCGTCATCTCGGCGTCGTCCAGGTCCCAGACGTCCTTGCCGAAGAAGGTGCGGGACGCGGCCTGGACGCCGTAGGCGCCCTTGCCGAAGTAGATCTGATTGAGGTACATGGTCAGGATCTCGTCCTTGGCGTAGGTCTGCTCTATCTGCAGCGCCAGGATCGCTTCCCTGACCTTGCGCGCGAGCGTCTTCTCGGCGGTCAGGAAGAGATTGCGTGCCAGCTGCTGGGTCAGCGTGCTTGCGCCGGGGCGGTTGCGAGATGTCAGGTTGATCCAGATGATCTTGACCAGGCGCCGCGCGTCGATCCCGTAATGCTCATAGAAGCGGCGGTCCTCGGTGGCGACGACGGCCTGCTGCAGGCGCAACGGGATGCGTGCCAGCGGCACGACGGTGCGGTTTTCGCGGTAGAAGGCGTGCAGGGTGTCGCCGTTGGCCGCGAACACCATGGTGCCGCGCGAGGGTTCGATGGCCTGGATCGCGGCCAGCGGCGGCAGATCGCGAGCCAGATGATTCAGCCAGGCCAAGCAGAAGCCGAGCAAGGCAAAGAACGAGGCGGCCGCCGCCAGGAGGCTGGCGCGGACCCAGGCGCGTGGGATCTCCTTGTTCCATATCCGCTTCATGGCGATCCGAAGTTAGGGCAACTGCACAGGCTGGGCAACCGTCCTGTGGCGGATCCGCGAGGCCGCGCCGGACGGTCGAGGGGCGCGGCCAAGGTCGGCATCTCGAATGGAGCAAAGAAATGAGGGGAAGCGGCAAGAATTCGGTTGTGCCGCGAAGATTGTTTCCGGTTCGGCAGGGTGACGGACCGCACTGCCGCACATAGGCTTGCTATCGCGGCTCATGATCCCCCGGCTCTTGCTCTATCTGACACTAAATCATTGTCGAGGAATAGATTGGGCGAATCGCCGCGCCGCCGGCATCCTGCCGGAAACATTCTTCGCGGCACAAGCTAAAAAATTCGATTTGACACGGTGGACCAGCCGCAGTACATTGCCCGGCCTCTGCCCTGCGGTCCGGCGCGCTAGAGCCGGAGCGGGCAGCCAAGGTGGCGAAAAAGAAGGCTTTGCGAGTTTTCTTTTTCGCCGGGGGCGCGCTCGTCTGCCGCAAGAAAGCGGTTGACAAAGACCCCCGGATGGCCTACCTTGTCATGCCCCTAGAAATTGGGGGCGCCAGCGGCATGCTCCGGCTGGCTCGGCTCTTTGACAACAGAATAGCGTGCGATGGCCCGAACGCGTTCCGAGTCCGTCACGGCATTGCGCCGGCGACGGGCCTTGCGAACAACGCAATCGACGCAAGGAGCAAGGCTCCATGTCGAGATAGTTTTGACAATGGAGAGTTTGATCCTGGCTCAGAACGAACACTGGCGGCGTGGATTAGGCATGCAAGTCGAACGTGAAGGTTCCCTTCGGGGAGCTGGAAAGTGGCGAACGGGACAGTAACGCGTGGGAAACCTACCCTTCGGTGGGGGATAACACTTCTAACGAGGTGCTAATACCGCATACGCCCCTCTGGTCGCATGGCCGGAGGGGGAAAGGTGGCCTCTGCTTGCAAGCTGCCGCGGAAGGATGGTCCCGCGTCCCATTAGCTAGTTGGTAGGGTAACGGCCTACCAAGGCGACGATGGGTAGCCGACCTGAGAGGGTGACCGGCGTCACTGGGACTGAGATACGGCCCAGACTCCTACGGGAGGCAGCAGTCGAGAAGCTTCGGCAATGGGGGAAACCCTGACCGAGCGACGCCGCGTGAGCGATGAAGGCCCTAGTGGTTGTAAAGCTCTGTCAGATTGGGAATAAATGCCGGGGGCGAATAACCCCCGGAGCTGAAGGTACCATCAGAGGAAGCACCGGCTAACTCCGTGCCAGCAGCCGCGGTAATACGGAGGGTGCAAGC
>CAYWTR010000041.1:0-9064 GCA_964461255.1 uncultured Fibrobacteraceae bacterium
TCGGCGTCGAAGTCGCCCTCCTGCTCGGCCAGCGCCTCGTCGAGGGTCTGGTTGATGAGCGCCAGCGCCTCTCGCACCGGCACCGGCTTGCCCTCGGCGTCGAGCACCTTCGCGTAGCGCGTGTAGACCGCCATTCCCGGCCCCATGGCGGCCTGCGCCAGGTCCACCGGCGCGATGTTGCCGCGCTGCAGGTGGGCGAGCGCCACGGGCAGCTCGGCCTTGAGCGCGGTGACGAACTCGCGGCGCGTGGCGGTGAGTGCGTTGGCGGCGCGCGGGCGGCAGACGAGGATGATGCTGGAGGCGAGGGCGTTGGTGACCATACCCACAAGGCGAGTCTGATTCTCGGTGCGCATTGGCCAGGTGCCGCTGATGGCGAAGCCGGCGCGGATCACCGCGTCGAGAAAGGTGACCAAATCGCCGATTAATAGGACATACTTAACGCCTTCCGCCCACATGTCGGTGATGCGAGCCTTGAGGTAGCTACGCCCATCGTCCTCGCTGCCGCCGTGCCAGTAGGCCCAATTCTCGGTGATCGCATACTCGAAAACCGTGTACTGCATGTCGTTGCGCCAGTGGTCAGTTAACTCGTTGACTGTCCGATACCACGCCGCGGGATAGATAACACCCACGGAACCCGGGAGGTCCGCTGGATAGTACGTCCGGGTCTTGGCCACGGCGCGCGGCGAGCCGACCGGGCCCTTGGTCACCGTTCTGCCCTTGGCCGCGGTGTGCTTCAGGAGTTCCTCGCCCACAGTGTGCCCCGCGCTGTCGAGACAACGAAGGAGGCAGAATCGCTTTGGCGTGCCCGGGAAAGTAAACGAACCCTGGGCATACGGATTACCGACACTGTAGACGGGATAAACGTCCCCGTATGCGTCAGCGCCACAGACCGTCACGCTTGCGATGGTGTCAACCCCCGACAGACCGGTCCACGAGACAATGCCGCCCGCATAGCTGCAATCGTCGAACCAGTCAGCCGGGCCACCCTTGTTCGGGCGATAGAACGCGTAGCCTGTTTCGTCGGGGTCGTTCGTCGTGAGATCTACGCACCTATTCCTCGGACTACCGGCTGCCTCGCGAGTTCTGAAGGTCGAAATAAGCGTCTTAAAGTCGCACGACCGAACGTGGCTACCGGGGAATAGATGGAGATCACCCGGCCAGACCCACTCCGAAGGCCCCAACTTGCGGCACACCGCAGGTAGGTTACTGGTGTTAGTGTACGTAGACAGGCCCCAGCACGCTGTGACTAAACCGGCGCAACCGCTCGTGTACGAAGTCGTACGTCCAGACGTGGTTGCGATGCTCCGGCCGCAGCCGGATGCACGACCCGTCGTTCAGCCACAGCCGCCCCCGCTTGGGCTGCTTCTGCGGCACCTTCAGCCCTTCCTGGCGCCAGATCCGCGACACCCGCTTGCGGTTCACCCGCCAACCCTCCTGTCGCAACAACGCGGTGATCCGCCGGTAGCCGTAACGCCCATACTCTTTCGCCAACCCGATGATCCGCTCCCGCAACGCCGCCTCGTCGTCAGCCACCCGCGGCCGGTACCGCTGCGTCGACCGCGGCTGAGACAACACCCAGCAGGCCCGGCTCTCGGCGACCGGAAACTGCTCGCACACCTGCGCGACCGCCCGGCGTCGCCGCGCCGGGCTCAGAAGTTTCCCCGGTTCACCTCTTTCAGGATCGCCAGGTCTAGGGCCTGGTCCGCCACCAGCTTCTTGAGCCGGGCGTTCTCGGCTTCGAGCTGCTTTAGGCGCTTGGCTTGGTCGATCTCCAGCCCGTCATACTCCTTGCGCCAGCGGTAGTAGGTCTGCTCGGCGATCCCCAAATGGCGGCAGACCTCGCCCGCCGTCTGACCCTTGGCCAGCAGCACCTCGGCCTCCCGCAGGTGGGAGATGATCTGCTCGACGGAATAGCGCTTCTTCGGCATAAGGCCCCCTTCTCGGTCAGCCCGAAAGTCTAACTCTCGGGGCTGATCCGTTCTAGGGGGTCAGGTCAGTAATACCCCTGCCGCCGCTTGGCAATATCCATCAGTTCGGCGAAGCCCTTGCCTCAATTAGCACCAGCGTTATTCGCTCTGGAATGGACTGTTGAAGTGTTCTAGGCGGACCCTGACTGACCGAAGGCCTGTCCCATCCGATGCTCGACGAATGCGCCTCACGCGACCTCCTCTTCCACCTGCTTTGCCCTCGGGACCGCGCGATGATCCGGGAAGGTCCGCCGGAGAGTGGTGAGAAGCATTCCTTCCTCGACCGTCCGGTGGAATCGATCGTTGGGCCAAGGGGAAAGTTGAATCGCGGCGGCGCGGGCGCCTGGTGGGCGCCGGCAGCCACCGCCCACCTACCGCCCGCCTTCGGCCGCCATGTGGTCGAACTCCGATCCCAGCAGGCTGTGCGGGATCAGGAAAATCGCCAGGGTGACGGCGGCGGCCAGGATCGTCCAACCCCTGCCCCGCGCCGTCTTGCCAGGGTCGCGCCACACCGCGACCAGCCAGGTCAGGACCGAGACGGCCAGCTTGTTGTCGGTCAGGTCGTGGCCGAAGGGCCAGCCGGTCCAGTAGGCGTCGAAGGCGGCCTTCTGGACCAGGGGGCCGAAGAGCAGGCCGCCCAGGATCAGCAACGCTGCGGCGCCCAGGATCTGGGGGCGGCGATCGGGGAAGCCGGCGAGCGCCGACAGTCCGGCGCGGTTCGAGACGAGCATGCCCAGGAAGATCAGGACGATGTGGGGGACGAGGACCGCGGCGGGGACATCGCCCTTGAAACGGGTGATGACGGGGCCGCCGGCGGGCAGGGTCAGCGTGGCGGCTGGCGGCGCATCGCCCCGGCGCCGCAGCTCGATCCGGTAGGCCAGCTTGGCGGCGGCGGGCTGCGCGGGCAGCCAGGCCGTCAGCCGGTCGCCGTCTCTGACCAGGGGGGTGCGGGTCCAGGAATCGGGGGTCGGATGGCGGCGCCAGACCAGGTCGCCGGTGACGGCGGCGTCGGGGGCGGTGACGGCCACCGGCTGGGGGCCCGACGTGCTGTGGCTGCGCAGCAGGCGGGCGGCGACGGGGGCGCCGTCCAGGTCGGCGCGCAGGCGCACCGGATGGGTCGGGCCGGACAGGCGCTGCCAGACGGCCGAGGCCAGGGTGATCAGCAGGGCGGCGAGCCAGAGCAGGGCGGCGCGTTTCAAGACGATGCTCTCCCGGGAAAGAGGCGGGCGGCGATGGCGCCGCGATGATAATAGAGCAGGCCGGCGCTCGTCAGCACGATTCCGAGCAGCGACGGCAGCGGGGCCGTCAGCAGCGCTGAGACCATCAGCCAGACCTGGATCAGCAGGACCGCGAGCAGCGACCACGGGTAGCCCCAGGCGCGCACGGGGCGAGGGGCGGCGGGGAAGCGGCGGCGCAGCACCCAGACCGCGGCGAAGGTCGAGACGTTGAAGATCGACGATGTGAAGGTGAAGTAGTCGATGATCGTTTCGTAGGCGCGCGCGGCCAGGCCGGCGACCAGCAGCAGAACAGAGGCCCAGACGGCCTGGACCAGCAGCGCCGTCGTCGGGACGCGGTGGCGGGGGTCCAGGCGGCCCAGCGCGGAGGGGAACAGGCCGTCGCGTCCCATCGCGAACCAGGTGCGCGCCTTGACCATCACCTGGGCGCTGACGTTGCCGGCGGCGTTGACGACCACGGACAGCGCGATCAGGGCCGCGCCGGCCGCGCCCAGGGCGGCGGCCATGGCGTCGGCGGCCACCCACTTCGATGCCGCCATCCGCGCCGGGCCGAGCTGGTGCAGGTAGGCGGCGTTGGCCGCCAGGTAGAGCAGCAGGACGGCGCCGATCCCCAAGAGCATCGATCGTGGCAGGCTGCGCCGGGGATCGCGCACCTCCTCGGCGACGTAGGTGGCCCCCTCCCAGCCGCTGAAGGCGAAGAAGGCGTAGCGCAGCGCCGCGCCGGCGGCCAGCAGGTCGCGCCAGCCGAAGCGGGCGGGCCAGCAGGCGGCGGTGCCGCCCGGATCGCCGCTGCCGCCGGCCAGGCCCGCCGCGTCCCCTCCCGTGCGCCCCAGCCCGGCCGCGATCACGGCGCCCAGGGCCAGCACCTTCAGCGCGCTCAGGGCGTTCTGCAGCCGGCCGCCGGCGGCGACGCCGCGGCAGTTCACCGCCGTCAGGCCCCAGATCACCGCCAGGGCGAAGGCCAGCTCGGCGCCGCGTGGCCAGGGCCGCCCCGCCCCCAGCGCCCACAGCGCGCCGGCGTACTCGGCGCAGACCAGCGCGACGGCGGCGATGGCCGCCGTCTCCGAGACGATGAACATCGCCCAACCGCGCAGGAAGGCCCAGGCGGGGCCGTAGGCGGCGCGCAGGTAGGCGTAGGGGCCGCCGGCGCGCGGCAGCATCGCCACCAGCTCGGCGTAGCAGAACGCGCCCAGCACGGTGGCGACGCCCGCCACGATCCAGACGCCGAAGAACGGCGCGGCGGCGCCGGTCAGGGCCATGATCGGGCCGGGGGTGCGGAAGATGCCCGAACCGATGATGCGGCCGACAACGATGCTGAGCGCCTCGAGCGGACCGAGGCGGCGGTCCAGGTCGTCGCGTTCGGCGAAGGGATCGCCGAACCGGTCGGAGCGCGCGCCGGCCATGGCCCCTCCCCGCTGAGCCGGACTGCAGGGGCGGCGACTGACTGATCCACACCGTCGCGGCGGCGGTCAACCGCTAATCCGGATTGTTCATGAAGGACCATGGCGAGAAAAGGGGAAGGTGCATGCCGGGACGCCCGCCCGCGCCGCCCTCCCGGTTGACTTCTCGCAGGCGAACCGGCAAGCTGCGCGGCAACATCGCCAAGGAGGATCCCATGCCCGACATCGCCCGCATCCAACAGGAGCTGCGCGCCGCCGGCGCCGACGGCTGGCTGCTGTACGATTTCCACAACCGCGACGCCATCGCCTACCACGTCCTCGGCCTGGATCACGGCAAGTTCACCAGCCGCCGCTGGTTCTACTGGATCCCCGCCGCGGGCGAACCGGTGCGCCTCTGCTCCAAGGTTGAGCCGACCAAGCTGTCCGCGCTGCCCGGCCGGCAGCTCTACTATCTGTCGTGGCGCGAGCTGCACGCCGGCTTGCAGGAGATCCTGGGCCCGGCCCGCAAGGTGGCGATGCAGTACTCGCCCGACGCCAACATCCCCTACGTGTCGGTGGTCGACGGCGGCACGATCGACCTGGTGCGCCGGCTGGGCTACGAGATCGTCTCGTCGGCCGGCCTGGTGCAGACGTTCCAGGCGGTGCTGGACGACGCGGCCTACCGCTCGCACCTGGAGGCGGGCGTGCGGGTGCAGCGCATCAAGGACCAGGCCTTCGCGCGCGTGGGCGACGACCTGCGCGCCGGCCGCGAGCTGACCATGCACGAGCTGCAGCAGTTCATCGTGCGGCGTTTCGAGGAGGAGGGGCTGACCTGCCAGGGGGAATACCCCATCGTCGGCACCAACGAGCAGCCGGCTGACCCGCACTTCGAGCCCACGCCGCAGAACGCGCGCCCGATCCGGCGCGGCGACACGCTGCTGATCGATCTGTGGGCCAAGCTGGACCGGCCGGGCGCCATCTTCTACGACATCACCTGGTGCGGCTTCGTGGGCAGGCAGCCGCCGGCCAAGTACGTGGAGATCTTCAACGTGGTGCGCGACGCGCGCGACGCGGCGCTGACCTTCATCCGCGGGCGCTACGCCGAGGGGCGCAAGCTGCACGGCTGGGAGGTCGACGACGCCTGCCGCGAGGTGGTCAAGCGCGCGGGCTACGGCGACTATTTCATCCACCGCACCGGCCACTCGATCGGCGAGAAGGTGCACGGCAACGGCGTCAACATCGACAATCTGGAGACGCGCGACGAACGCGAGCTGGTGCCCGGCATCTGCTTTTCGATCGAGCCCGGCATCTATCTGGCGGGCGAGATGGCGGTGCGCTCGGAGATCAACGTCTTCATCACGCCCGCGGGCGTGGTCGACGTGGCGGGCGAAATGCAGCGCGAGCTGATCCTGATCGACGTCTGAGCGGCGCCGCCGGCGGGCGGACGGCGCGGGCGGCGCGGCGCCGTCCCGCGCCCGGGCGCGCGGAAAGGGGTCGAGGTGAGCTGGTATCTGTGGGTGATCCTGGGCTACCTGCTCGTGCTGGCGGGGCTGAACTTCCTGCGCGCCCGGCAGATCAAGTCGCAAGAGGATTTCATGGTGGCGGGGCGCAAGCTGTCGCTGACCACCATGGTGTTCACCCTGGTCTGCACCTGGATCGGCTCGGGCACCTTCATCGCGGGGGCCGAGTACGCCGCCAAGGCGGGGTGGTCGTCGCTCTGGCTGCCCGCCGGGGCCTGGGTCGGCATCGCGGTCATCTACTTCCTGGCCGCCAAGATCCGCACCTTCGGCCAGTACACCGTGGGCGACATCCTCGAGGTGCGCTACGGCAAGTTCGCGCGGCTGTTCGGCGCCATCGCGCTGATCATCGCCTTCACGACCATCGTCTCGTACCAGTTCCGCGCCGGCGGCTACATCCTGAACGTGGCGACCGACGGGGCCATCTCCGTGGAGATGGGACAGGTGATCGCCGCGGCCTTCGTCATCCTCTTCACGGCGCTGGGCGGCATGGTCGCCGTGGCGCACACCGACCTGCCCAACGGCATCATCATCCTGCTGGCCTGCTGCGCGGCGCTGCCCTTCGCCGTGCTGCTGGCCGGCGGCTGGGGCGGCGCCGCGGCGGCGCTGCCCGCCCAGCACTTCGCGGTCTTCGCCAGCGACTTCGGCCGCTACCCCGCGCTGAAGGCCGGCAGCTACTTCCTGGCCACGCTGCTGCTGCTGATGGGCATCCAGTCGATGTACCAGAAGTTCTACTCCGCGCGGTCGCCGGTCGAGGCGCGCCGCGCGGTCGGCCTGTGGATCGTCGGCACCGTCCTGGTCGAGACGCTGGTGGTCGTGATCGCCATCTACGCCGCGGCCGCGCACTGGCCT
Organism: uncultured Fibrobacteraceae bacterium; assembly: GCA_964461255.1. Lineage (GTDB taxonomy): Bacteria > Krumholzibacteriota > Krumholzibacteriia > LZORAL124-64-63 > LZORAL124-64-63 > CAYWTR01. Next base: position 6,951 of record CAYWTR010000041.1, read on the forward strand.
GAGATCAAGGCGTTCGAGATCGCCGGCCTGGTCAAGCAGGAAGCGGCGGCGGGCGCGCTGGTCCCCGGCGACGCGGGCGAGCGGGCGGCCGCGCTGGCCGCGCAGGCGGCGGCCGAGGGCGCGGTGCGGCCGGAGCAGCTGGCGGCGCTGCGGCAGCGGCTGGACGCCGCCTTCCCCGCCGGCGCCGGCGCCGCCGCCGTGGCGGGCGCGCGCGCCGGTCTGGACCCGGCCGCGGTGGTGCTGCAGGCCGCGCGCGACATGGCCGGCCGGGGCGGCGTGGCGCTGCTGGTGGGGCTGCTGCTGCTGGGCGCGGCCTGCGCGGTGGTCATCTCCACGGGGATGAACTACCTGCTGTCGCCCACCACCAACATCATGCGCGACATCTACCAGCGCTTCATCCGGCCCGACGCCGACCAGGCGCGCATGGTCGCCCTGCAGAAGGTCTGCGTGGTGATCCTGGGGGTCTGCGCCTTCCTGATGATCTTCATCCCCACGGTGCTGCACGCGCGCATCTCGGTGCTGCGCTACTCGTACTTCGCCTACACGATGTACGGGGTGGCGATCACGCCGGCGCTGCTGGCGGCCCTGGCCTGGAAGCGGGCCACCAGGGCCGGCGGGCTGACCTCGATCGTCGCCGGGGCGCTGACCACGCTGCTGCTGGAGCTGATCGTGCCCAACGCCTTCCCGCAGATCCTGCGCGGGGGCGATCCGTGGGGCGTCCCCAGCATCTATCCGGCGGCGCTGGTGTCGATCGGCGCGCTGGTCGTCGTCAGCCTGCTGACGCCGCCGCCGGGGGCCGAGGAGCTGGAGCCGCTGTTCGGCAAGGCAGAGGCTCGGTGACGGCGGCGGGTCAGAAGTAGTAGTACACCCCCACCTGCGGGAAGAAGATGATCGAGTCGTCGTCGCCCTGGTGGGTGAAGTCGCCCTCGATCTGCAGCGACAGCCGCTCGGTGCGCAGCATCTCGACGCCGACGCCGAAGCCGGTGTTCCACGAATCGTCCTTGGTCCAGCGGTCGGGCGCGTCGGCGAACTTCTCCCGTTGCTTGTGATAGAAGTAGCCGAAGCCGGCCGCCAGGTAGAGGCGCAGGGTGGAGTCCTGGCGCAGGATGTACTGCCCCATGAAGCCGAAGTTGTGGCGCTTGTTGTCGGCGGTGTGCCAGATGCCGCCGGTCGCCTGCCCGTACAGCCACCACTTCAGCGGGAACTTCATCGACAGGCCGACGCCGCCGATCTTCCCCGCGTGGAAGCCGATCCCCTCGTAGAGCGGGTCGTCGCGGCGGTTCCAGTCGGGGGCGGCCCCAGCGGCGCTCGCGGCCAGCGCCAGCGCGGCGGCCAGCAGCGCCGCGGCGGCGGTCGCGCGGCCCAGCGTCCTGCGTGTCACGTCTCTGCCTCCTTGTGACCGCGGGCGGGCGGCGTGTCCCGCCAGCGCGCGGTCCCGCTCTGCGCCGCCTTGTCCGGCGCCAGTGTAGCCCAGGACCGGAACGCGGCGCAACCAATGCCGGGATCGCGACACGAAGCGGCCGGACCGACCTGGGGCCGGTCCGGCCTGGTGGGCAGGTCACGGGGACATCCCTGACCCCGCCACGATCCGTCGTCAGGCGCCCGCCCACCGCCCTCCCCGTCCCGGGGAGGCGATGAGCGCCGCGGGGCTCCCCCCGCGGATCACGGCCTCACGAGCAGCCGCTCGTCGAGGCGCAGTTGAGGCACTTGTAGCAACTGCCGTTGCGGACCATCACCGAGCCGCACTCCGGACAGGGCGGGCTGTCCGCCTGCGTCTGGAAGATGTGCCGCTCGGTCTCCTCGAGCGTGATGCGGGCGGGGCCCGTCTCTCCGTCGTCGCGCCCCCAGCCGGCCCGCCGGGCGGACGGCGCGCGCTCCGCGTCGCGGCCGTCGCCCGCGGCGCTCTCCTGTTCGCCGGCGGCGCCGCCTCCGAATTTCAGCTCCATCCAGCGGAAGATGTAATCCATCACCGACTTGGCGATGGGGATGTCGGGGTTGCTGGTCACGCCGCTGGGTTCGAAACGCATGTGGCTGAACTTCGAGGTCAGCACCTCCAGCGGCACGCCGTACTGCAGCATGATCGACACGGCGGTGGCGAAGCTGTCCATCAGGCC
>CAYWTR010000042.1:0-6655 GCA_964461255.1 uncultured Fibrobacteraceae bacterium
AAGATTGTTTCCGGCAGGATGTCGCCGGCGAGGAAAACCGCACAATCCATTTCGGCACAATGAGTTGGCTTCGGGAAGGTCCGGAACTGGAGGATCGGACTCTGCAATGGCAAGCTCAAGCACGATAAGGCGATTCGTCACCCGGCCGATCCGGACACAATCTTCGCGGCACAACCCATATCTTGGCTGACGTTGAATGATCGGGATAATCAAAACCAATTGCCGTGAACGTCCGAGGAGAAGCATATGCCTTCCCGACGCGAATTCCTGGGGGCGACCATCGGTGTGGGAGGGATGCTGGCTGCCGGGCTGCCGTCGCTGCTGAGCGCGGCGGAGGCGCGGGCCGCCGCGGCGGCCGCGCCGGACGATCCCGGCGAGCAGCCGCCCGCCGCCGGCGGGCACATCCTGCCGCCGTTGCCATACGCCCACGACGCCTTGGAGCCGCATATCGACGCCCAGACCATGCGCGTGCACCATGAGCGCCACCACGCCGCCTACGTCGCGGGCCTGAACGCGGCGGAGCAGGCCCTGGCCGCGGCTCGCGCTGCGGGAGACCATGCCGACATCGCCAAGCACCAGCTCGCGATCGCCTTCCACGGCAGCGGGCACGTCAACCACAGCATCTTCTGGCGCAACATGGGTCCGGCCGCCAGCGTCAAGCCGCGTCCCGAGGGCGAGCTGGCGCACCAGCTCTCACGCGATTTCGGCGGCCTGGACCCCTTCCGCGCGCAGTTCCAGGCGGCCGCCGTCCGCGTCGAGGGCAACGGTTGGGGCGTGCTGGCTTGGCATCCGATGCTGCGCCACCTGCAAACCTTGGCGTTCACGGGCCAGCAGAACAGCCAGTTGACCGGCCCCGTGACGCTGCTCATGTGCGATGTCTGGGAACACGCATACTACCTGCGCTACCAGAACCGGCGCGCCGACTACGTGACGGCGTGGTGGAACGTGGTGGACTGGGCGGACGTCGAACGACGGTTTCTGGCCGCCCGCGGCCGGCAGGGGTGATCCGCCGCGCCGCGCTCAGTCACGGCGGGGCAGGCGCGTGGGCTTGCAGAGCCACTTGCGGTCGTCGGCGACGCGGCCGCAATCGCTGCAGGCCCACTGGGGCCGCCGGACGATGTCCGCATAGCGGTCGTCGTCCAGGTATTCGCCTTCGCCCCACTTGCACAACGACTTGTCCTTCTTCTTGCCCATCCCCGCCTCTCCCGCGCTACTTCTTCTTGCCGATCGACCGCCAGCCAGTGGACGGAGCCATCATGGGGCGGTTGAACTTGTGCACCGCCCCGATCGGTTCGGTGATATAGAACGCCTGGGGCGCCTGCCGCTGCACGCGCCGCAGGATGGCCTGCAGATCGCGCCGCCGGCAGGCAATAAACAGCTCGATCACCGGCCCCGCCATGCCCTCCCCGTGAAAAACCGTCACGCCGAACCCGTCGGCCCTGATGTCCTGTGCCAGCTCGGCGCCGCCGTGCGCGCAGATCACGCGCAGAACGATGTCGCCGAAGGCGAGCCGTTTCTCAAGCCAGATGCCGGCCACGTTGCCGAAGGAGAAACCGAGGGCGTAGAAGAGACCGAGGATGGGCTGGGTAGAGACCTTCTGCAGCACCGTGGCGATGACGGCCAGCCACATCGTGATCTCGAGCAGGCCGAGGAAGAACGCCGTGCGGGTGCGGCTCTGCACGATGGAAATGGTGCGCAGCGTGCCCAGCGAGACGTCGGCCACGCGCGCCGCGAAGACGAGCAGTCCGGTCAACAACGTGCCCGGCTCAAGGCCGAGGGTCATGGCAGCCTCCTTCCAGGGCGGGGCGTCGCGCCCGGCGGCGGTGAGCGGTTGTCGCGCGATCTGCCGGCTGTGGCTCGCGTCCGCTCTCGATCCGGCCGGAAGGCATGATAGCTTCTGACGGCGACCTTGGGAAGGCAGCCGGGCCGCCCGGCGCGCGCGGGCAGCGACGATCCCCTACCGTCCGGCGCGCGTTGATTGACACGCCCCGGCCATCCCTTAACCTGGGGAGGTCGCCGCGACGCCGAACCGGCGCGGCGGCGGGGAGGCCGCCGTGATCGCCAGGCTGCACCTGCTGGATTGGGCCGTCGTGGCCGCGTACGCGGCGATCGCGATCGGCGTGGGCCTGGCCTTCCGGCGGCGGGCCTCGTCCTCGACCGAGGAGTACTACCTGTCGGGGCGCTCGCTGCCCTGGTGGGTGCTGGGCACATCGATGGTCGCCACGACCTTCGCCGCCGACACGCCGCTCGCGGTGACGGGTTTCATCCGCAACCACGGCATCTGGTACAACTGGTTCGGCTGGCACTACGTTCTGAGCCAGATGTTGGCGGTCTTCCTGTTCGCCCGCTTCTGGCGCCGCGCGCGCGTTCTGACCGACAACGAACTGATCGAGCTGCGCTATTCGGGTCGGCCTGCCGCGGCGCTGCGCGGATTCAAGGCTGCCTACTTCGCGCTGCTGTACAACTTCATCGTGCTCGGCTGGGTGCTCAAGGGCATGGCGACAGTTCTGCACGTGCTGCTGGGCATCCATCCCGAAACGGCCGTGGTCGCCGGCGCCGCCGTGGTCCTGGTCTATGCGCTGGTGGCGGGATTCTGGGGCGTGGTCGTGACGGATCTGGTGCAGTTCGTGCTGGCGATGATCGGCTCGACCGCACTGGCGGCAGGCGCGGTGGCGCGGGTGGGCGGGCTGGCCGAGCTGCGTGCGCGCCTGGCCGCGCTACCCGACCACGGCGAACGCGTGCTGGCAATGATCCCCGGCGGCGGCCTGGGGCTGAACGACGACTTCTTCAAGTTCCTGGTGTTCGTGACCGTGATGTGGTGGGCGTCGCACAACGCAGACGGCGGCGGCTACCTCATCCAACGCATGTCGGCCGCGCGCGACGAACGGCATGCCCGCGGCGCCACGCTGTGGTTCGTGGTGGCCAACAACGCCCTGCGCTACTGGCCGTGGATCCTGACCGCGCTCTGTTCCCTGGTTCTGCTGCCGGTCCTGCCCGTCGGCGCCACGGCCGAGGCGGCCTACCCGTTGGTGATGGTCGAGGTGCTCGGCCCCGGCCTCTTGGGCCTGCTGCTGGTGTCGTTCTTCGCCGCGTTCATGTCGACCGTTGACACGCACCTGAACTGGGGGGCCAGCTATCTGGTGCACGACATCTACCGCCGCTTCCTGCGCCCACGGGCGGCTCAGAAGGAACTGGTGCTCGCCTCGAAGATTTGCACGGCGCTGATGATCACCCTGGCCGTGCTGATCGCCTTCCGGCTGGAGTCGATCGGACGCGCCTGGCTGTTCGTCTGGGCCATGGGGGCGGGCATCGGCCCGGTGCTGATCCTGCGGTGGTTCTGGTGGCGGATCAACGCCTGGAGCGAGATCACCGCGCTGGCGACCTCGGTCGCGGCGGCGGTCGGTCTCGAAGTGCTGGCCGCCGTCCAGGCCGGCGCGAGCTATCGCCTGTTCGAGACCGCGCCGGTGATCGCCGGGCTGGCGCTGGAGCCGCACCACAAGGCGCTGCTGATCGTGCCGGCGTCTCTGGCGGCTTGGCTTGCAGTCACCTTCGCCACTCGGCCGGTGAGCGCGGAACGCCTGGCGGCGTTCTATCGGCGCGTGCGCCCCGGCGGTGCCTGGGCCCCCGTGGCGCGCGCCTGCCCGGGAGTGGCCAGCGACGGCCTGTCGCGGCGGCGTCTGATCGGTTGGGCCAGCGGAGTGGCTGCCGTCTACGGTCTGACCTTCGGCATCGGCAAGCTGCTGTTGGGACAGACGGCGGTCGGGCTGGCCCTGTTGGTGCTGGCCGCGTTGGGCGGCATCGGCGTGGCGCGGGAGCTGCGGGACGCCGCCCCCGGTCCGGCGCAGACGGACGCTCCGCGCTAGGCGGCCTGGCCGCCAGGGGCGGCGGTCCCCGGCTGCGCGTCGGCGCGCGGCAGCCGGAAACGGAAGATCGCGCCCTCGCCGACGCGGCTGGTGACCTCCAGCTTCTCGCCATGCGCCTCGATGATGCGCTGGGCGATGGCCAGCCCGAGCCCGACGCCGTGCTCCCGTCCGCTGCGGCTGGGATCGCCGGTGAAGAACCGCTCGAAGATGCGCGGCAGATCGTCCGGCGGGATGCCGCAGCCCGAGTCGCTCACGGCGATCTCGATCGCCTGCGCTGCGGCCGTCGCGCTGATCACGACCTCACCGCCCTGCCGGTTGAACTTGATGCCGTTTTCGACCAGGTTCTGCAGGACACGTCCGATGCGCAACGGATCCGCCAGCACGTCCGGCAGCGGCTGTGCGGCGCGGCAGTCCAGCCTCACCCCGCGCTCGGCAGCGATCGCCTCGCAGCGCGCCAGCACCTCGTAGCACAACTCGGCGAGCGGGAACGCCTCGGACCGTATCCCGGCCTGCCCGGCGTCAAGCCGCGACAGATCGAGCATGCTGTCCACCAGGCGTTCGAGCAGGCTCAGGTTCGCGTTGATCGCGCGCAACGCCCGCTCCTGACGCGCAGCCGGCAGATCGTGCTCGGGCAGGTCGAGTATTTCGATGTAGCCGCGCAGGCTGGCCAGGGGCGTGCGCAGGTCGTGCGAGATATTGGCGACGAGCTGGCGATGAAACTCCTCGGACTGCCGCAGCCTGCCGATCAGGTCGGACAGGCGGTCGGCCATCGAGTTGAAATCACGCTCCAGCTGCCCCAGCTCGTCGGCCGCCCGCGCCCCGAATCTTCGCTGCAGATCACCCTCGCGGAACTCCGCCATCCCGCGCGACAGCGCGCGCAGCCGGCGGCTGACGTAGGCCATGGTCACGAGGAAGGCGATCGCGGCGAAGACGACGATGACAACGCCTGCCTGCAAGGCCAGGAAGCGGTGCCACCTCTCGACCTGCCCTTCCACGATGTTCAGCGGGCGGAAGCTGCCGACCAGATAGCCCAGCGCTGGCGTCGCCCCGTCCTCCCTGACGGCCGGCGTCGGCGGCACGATGCGCGCGACCGCAAAGATCCGGTTCTCGTAGGCGTCGATGTCATATGGATTCGGGTAAGAGTCGAAATCCCATCCCGGCGCGGCCATGGCATCGAGCAAACTGGGCGCGACTTGGCGCAGAATCTGCGAAAGGCTGTCCGGCCGCGTCGACGACAGGACCATGCCGTCCGCTCCTACCAGCGTCAGCTCGGCGTCGAAGTAATCAACCCGCGGCGCATAACCGGCGAGTATGCTGTCGCACGGCTCGGTCGAGGGCATCAAAGGCGCGACCAGCGCGGCCAGGCTGTCGATCTCCGTCCGGGCGATGCGTTCGTACCACTCCTCCGCGCCCGGCGCCTCGTGCACCTTCAGGACCGTGGCCTCGACCCAAAGGATGTAAACCACCGCCAACAGGGCGAGCAGCCCCAGGAATAGCAGCGACAGACGAAAATGAAGGGTCTTGGTGAAGCGGGGCAGGGCCATGGTCTCTGCCTTTCAGAAATCCTCGGTGAATCGATAGCCGATGCCCCAGACGGTCAGCACCAGACGCGGACGGTTGGGGTCGCGCTCGATCTTCCCGCGCAGGCGATTGATGTGCGTGTTGACCGTGTGCTCGTAGACGTCGCTGTCCTGGTGCCAGATCAGATCGAGCAGCTGCCGCCGCGAGAAGGTGCGGCCCGGCCGCAAGGCGAGAGTCAAGAGCAGGTCGTATTCCTTGACCGTCAACTGCACCAGCCGTCCATCGACAGTCACCTTGCGCATGCCGCGATCGATGACCAGAGGTCCCAGCACCAGGGCCTGCGCACCCTCGCCCCCACGTGCCAGCTCGGCGGCACGCTCCAATCGCCGGCGCAACACCTTGATGCGCGTCACCAACTCCCGCAGGCTGAACGGCTTTGTCATGTAGTCATCGCAGCCCAGCTCCAGACCCAACACCTTGTCGGCCTCTTCGCCGCGCGCGGTCAGCATCAGAATCGGAGTATGATCGTCGACAGCCCTGATCTGCCGCAGCAGTTCCAGGCCGGACATTCCGGGCAGCATCCAATCGAGGATGATCAGCGCCCAGGGCCCGGAAATGCTGGCCGCCAGCCCGCTAGCGCCGTCAGCCGCCGCCGAGACCGTATATCCCTCGGTCTCCAGGTGCGTCGACACCACGTCAACCAGGTCCTGGTTATCCTCGACCATCAGAATGCGTTGGCAGTTGCCGCTCAAGGCGTGTCCCCCCAGGGAATGGCTCGCTGGAAGCCGGGGCGAGGTCTAGTCGCGATCTTCGCCGCCGGGCAGACTTTCATTATATACCGCCGCAACACGGCTTAAGGACTAGAATTAAAAAATATACCCGACCGTGATGATATCGTGACACTTGTGTCCATACTATTGTTCCGGCGTCCGAATCGTTCGGACGATCGCCGGGAGCGGTTGGGCGCTTGTCGTTCGCGGCGAGAGGCGATTCGGCGCGCGCAACTCACAACACCCGCGAGGGTCGTTGCCCTCGGAGGAGCGCATAGGCTGCCGGCGGATTCCGCATCTTGCCTTGTCACCGGCGCGCCGCGCAACCTGCCCCTGGCGAGGATCGTCTCGCGGGTGAAATCCAACGGGAACCGGCGACGAGTTTCGACTCGGAGCCGGGACGGGCTCGGGGCACCGGCGGGGGTCGCCCCGAGCTTCCCGTTGTATGTGCCGTCGAAATTGTATCTGGTCTGACTGTCGCCGTCCTGCCATGCGTTCTTG
>CAYWTR010000043.1:0-3859 GCA_964461255.1 uncultured Fibrobacteraceae bacterium
AACAGTGGGATTGTATCACATACGTCGCCGGGAAACAATAACAACGGACGCCATGCCGAGCGCCGCGCCACCGTTGTCGCGCGCACGGGATATCGGCGGTCGTTTGCCATTCTATCCCGCTTGATTGCAGGCATTCTCGTTTGGCAGCGACGGTCGCGTTATGTCATTTCATTCCACTCGTTTGACGGTGCCGGAGACAATGCTGACGACACAACAACGTATCGAGCAGACAGCGCTATATTGACCTGATGGTATCGCCGCCCTGGGAACCGCCCTATCCAAGCGGGTCACAGGCAGTCAACCCACCGTTTGCTGCGCATGCCCTGGGAGCAGCACATCATGTAACTGCAACAACTTCTGAAATCGCCCGGTCGCGGCTTGGGTAACAAGTGCAAGCCTTGGACGCCAGCGCTCATGTGAAGTTTGCGTTCAATGGACCGCGCGAGCCACTCCGCGCCGTTGCGATCGCCTGACGCGGTCGGTAGCGTTCAGCGGATCACGCCGGAGGATGGCGCATGTTCATTGCGCCGCGGACGTGACCGCCGAAAGGCGCGGCGGCTGCCGCGGGTCGGGCAGCGTCAGGCGATGCCAGACCCAGTCCGCCAGGCGGAAGGAAACGGTGATCGGCTCCGCGCCTCCGGATGCGGCGCCCGCCGTCGCGGCGCGCGCCCTGCCCAGAGCGCCAGGCGCCATACCGGCCGGCGTGTCATCGTAGACGGCCTCGCCCAGCACGTGGCTGTCGGCCACGCGCCTGACCACGGCGCGCAAGGGCTGGGCCGGGCTCACCGCCAGCTCCGCCCGGAGCGCGCGCTCGCCGCGCCACGCCTCGCCCTCGCCCCCGGTGCGCCCGAGGGCGACAGCGGGCGTGCGCAGCAGCAGTTCCCCCTTCGCATCGAGAAGATCGAGATAGACTTCGCCCGCCCCCGTCATCAGGTCGGACGCGACCGTGATGCTGATCCACTCCAATCGCAGCGGCAGCGGCGCGGCCAGCGCCTGCGCCAGGTGGTCCAGGCGCGCCAGCTGTTCGCGCCGCTTTGGCGTGGTGCTCGGCTGGACGCGATGGCGGCCGCGGAACTCCTCCAGCCGCAGCCGCAGCGCCAGGAAGGATTCGCTCCAGTCCTGGCCGCGCTGCGCCTGAGCGTTCAGGGCCTCCGTCGCTCGCGCGATGGCCAGGAACTCCTCCTGGAAGAGATCGGCCGGCGGCGGCTCCGCCGGCGGCGCCAAGGGCGTTCCCGCTGCGGCCGGCGAACCGCCGGCGACCGTGGTCCCCTCAGCAGCGCCCGCCAGCCGCATCGCCCAGGCCTTCAAGAAGGGATCCTGTGCGGCGGTCGCGATCTCGCGCCAATGACCGGGCTGCGCGCCTGCCCCGAGGCGATCCAGCAGCAACAGCGCACCGCGCCGATCGCCGCCGGGGAAGAAGCGCAACGGCACCGCCTCGGGTCGGCGGCCTTGGACCAGCAGAGCGGCGGCGGCGGCCAGCCCTGACCGCGCCACGTGCGGACCGTAGACCTCGGGGTCGAACGCCGCGGCCGGATTGCGGTCGAGCGCGGCGAACGCTTCGCCCAGCGCCTGCACTTCAGGCGCGGCGGCTATGCGCGCACGGAGCGCGGCCAGGTCGTCGTGCAGCTGCACGTGGGCCAGCGCCAGGGGCGGCGCCAGGGCGATGTCGCCCGACGCCAGATCGCGACGCAGGTCGGTCAACGCCTCGCGCACCACGGGCGGGAACCAGTCCTCTTCAACGTAGCGCGTGCGGTAGGCGGCCTCGGTGAAGCGGGCCATCTGCTCGGCGCGTTTGAGGCGCACCAGCGCGAAGGCCGCATCGCGGTAGATGAGGTCCGCGCGGGGCAAGTCCCCGTGGCCGACATCCATGGCCGCCGTCTCCAGCGCCGCCACCCAGCTCTCGTCCCGGTGCGGCCTGGCCAGCAGCCCGGCCAGAGCCGCGCGTGCCCCGGCGGCGCGGGCGGCGCTTTCAACCTCCGCCAGCAAGCCCGACAGGCCGAAGCCCCGTTGCGCCGCCGCCAGCGCCGCCGGTGCCCTCTGCGCCAGCGAATCCCAGCGCGCCTGCAGCGCGCGGGCGTCGAGCCCGCCCAGATCGCGCCAGGGATCGTCGCTGCGCAGCGCCACCCCCGCCAGCGTCAGCCGCCGCAATTCGCGCGCCAACAGCAAACCCTGGGCCGCCTGCCGCTGCGCCGCCGCCGCCTCCCTGTCCGGCTGTGCCGGAGCGCCGATCCCCTGCGCGACCGCGGCGCAATAGACGCGCGCCTCCCGGCCAAGTTGTTCCCCGCCGCGCATCTGCAACGCCGCGAGCGCCCGTTCGGCCGCCTGGTGTCTCGCCTTCGCCGCACCGCCAGCCGCGGCGACCGCGCGCGCGTAGGCATCCAACTCGCCGGCGTAGATCGCGCCGATGTCCGATTCGTTCGCGGCCTCGGGCGAAGGCTGGCGGCGGATGTCGGGGACGCCCTCCGCCGCCGCCGCGCCAGGCTCCGCCCTCGTCTCGGCCAACGTCTCGATCGCCGCCCCCGGCGTGGGCGCTTGCCGCGCGGCGCGCAGGCTGGCCGCCGGCGCTGGGACGCCGGTCCCAACTGGTCGTCGCGCATGCCATTGCCATGCCGCCCCCGCCAGCACCGCCAGCGCGATCGCCAAACCCGCGCCCAGGCCGAGACGCCTCCGGCCCGAAGCTGGCTCGCTCCGGCCAGCGCCGCCTCGCCTGGCCGCCGGCCGGGACATGGCTGCGGAGGCGCCGCCGCTCGCTCCGGCGGGCCGATTCGCGGCGATGATCTCCTCTTCGTAGCCGGCGCCCGAGGGCTCGCGAGCGCGACGCCAGAGCGCGTCGCTCTCGACCGGCTCGGCGCTGGTGGTGATGGTCGCCGCGATCGCCTGCGGGCGCTCTGCGGGCCGGCGACCCGCGGATCCGCCAACGCCTTCCAGAGCGCGGCTGAGCCGTTCGACCCCCATCAGATCGCCGCCGGCCAGGCAGCGGCGCACATCGCGCAAGTAGGTTTCCAGCTGCGCGGGCAACGGGCGGCCGACCGACGCCGTCAAGCCGTTGCACCAGGTCCGGTAGCTTGCTCCCGGCCGCGCGATGGCGGCGAGCGTGTAATCGCTGCCGTCCCGCGGCGCGAACGAGGCGAAGGTCAGGCGTCGCTTGTGGACCATCGGCAGGCTGGCCAGAAAGAGCGCCCAGAAGCGATCGCTGGCCGCTTCCGCGCGCGCCAGGGGCATGATCAGACGCCCCCGCTCGAAGTACTGCCGCAGGGCCTCGTCGATCAGCTCCGCGTCCTGGGCATCGGGCAGACGGGCGACCAGCGGCGCCAACGATGATGGCTGCCACTCGCGGCGTTCGATCATCAGCCCGGGCGCCCAGCTTTCGAGGAACAGTCCTTCCTTCTCGACCCGGAAGGGATTGAATCCGTAGGCGCCGTAGTCGGCCCCGCTGAGCACCAGGGCGTGGCAGGTGACGCGGGCCCCGCCGCAGGCGACTCGCAGCACCGCGAACAGGCCATCCGGCGCCGCCGCCGCTCCCGCCGCGGCCAGCGGCCAGCACAACAGGGCCGGCGTGCCGATATCGCCTGCGTGATCCAGCCCCCATTCCTCGACCCGGCGCACGGTTTCCGCGGCGATATCCGGCGTGACACCGGGGGTCCGTCCCAGAACCTGGCGAGCGTTGACGACCAACCCTCCGCCGTAGAGCATCTGCTCGATGCAGCCCATGGCTCACCCCAAACGGTATGGCGCGTTCGATCCGCAGACCCAGGCGGTTGTGATTATCGGCCGGCGACGGCGGGAATTGAGGCGCCCGGCAGCCCTTCAGTTCTTCCACGAAGAATGTTTCCGGCCCTGGACCTGCGTCTGGGTCGGC
>CAYWTR010000044.1:0-2393 GCA_964461255.1 uncultured Fibrobacteraceae bacterium
GCGTACATCCCGACCAACGTCATCTCGATCACCGACGGCCAGATCTTCCTCGAGGGCGACCTGTTCTACTCGGGCGTGCGGCCCGCCATCAACGTCGGCATCTCGGTGTCGCGCGTCGGCGGCAACGCCCAGACCAAGGCGATGAAGAAGGTCGCCGGCCGCCTGCGCCTGGACCTGGCGCAGTACCGCGAGCTGCAGGCGTTCGCCCAGTTCGGCAGCGACCTGGACAAGGCGACGCAGAACCAGCTGCGCCGCGGCGAGCGCATGGTCGAGGTGCTCAAGCAGGGGCAGTACCAGCCGCTGCCGCTGGAGAAGCAGGTGGCGGTGATCTTCGCCGGCACCAACGGCTACCTGGACGACGTCGCCATCGACCAGATCGCGGGCTGGGAGGTCGACTTCTACGCCTTCATGGAGCAGAAGCACAGCGACATCCTGCACCGCATCCGGCAGAGCGGGCAGCTGGCGGACGACACCACGGCCGACCTGAAGCACGCCATCGAGGAATTCAAGGCGGGACGCCGCGCCTAGGCGCGCGCCGCGGCGCAGTCGGGCGAAGCGGGAGGTTGACGAGTGGCCGGCGCCGGCATCAAGACCATCAACAAGCGGATCCGCTCCGTCAAGTCGACGCAGCAGATCACCAAGGCCATGAAGATGGTGGCCGCGGCGAAGCTACGGCGCGCCCAGGCCCGCCTGCTCGCCGCCCGCCCCTACGCCGCCAAGCTGGCCGACCTGCTGGGCCAGCTGGCCGCCGGCGGGGCCGGCGACCATCCGCTGTTCGAGGCCCGGCCGGTGCAGCGGCGGCTCTACATCGTGGTCACGTCCGACAAGGGGCTTTGCGGCGCCTACAACATGAACGTGATCAAGATCGCGCAGGCGGCGCTGAAGGCGGACCGGGAGGCCGGGATCGCGGCCGCGGTCTACGCCGTCGGCAAGAAGGCGCGCGACTACTTCGCCAAGCGCGGCCACACGATGTTCGCCGCGCACGCCGACTTCGGCGGCGAGGCCAGCGCCGAGCGCGCGCGCCAGCTGGTGGACCGCGTCGAGGCGGCGTTTCTGGCCGGCGAGTTCGACGACGTGCAGCTGGTGTACGCGCGCTTCGTCAGCACGCTGACGCAACGCCCGGCGGCGGCCGGACTGCTGCCGGTCGCGCCCCCCGCCGCGCAGGCGGGGCCGGCGGCCGACTACCTGTGGGAACCGGACAAGGAGCAGCTGTACCGCGTGCTGCTGCCGCTGTACCTGCGCAACCGCGCCTATGTCGCGCTCTGCGAGGCCTACGCCAGCGAGCACGGCGCGCGGATGACCAGCATGTCGGCGGCCACCGAGAACGCGGGCGAGCTGATCGACCACCTGACGCTGCGGCGCAACCGCGAGCGGCAGGCGGCGATCACGCGCGAGATCAACGAGATCGTGGGCGGCGCCAACGCCCTCTAGGATCGCCGTGCCGGAGGAGACGACAATGGCCGAGAATTACGGACGGGTCGTGCAGGTCATCGGGCCGACGGTGGACGTGGAGTTCGACTCCGACCACCTGCCCGCCATCCTCAACGCCGTGCGCGTGGCGGACAAGGAGCGGGGCATCGACCTGGTCACCGAGGTCGCGCAGCACATCGGCAACAACGTGGTGCGCTGCATCGCGATGGCGTCGACCGATGGCCTCGTGCGCGGCATGAAGGCCCTCGACACGGGGCAGCCGATCAGCGTACCGGTCGGCTCGCAGTGCCTGGGCCGCCTGTTCAACCTGCTCGGCGAGACGCTCGACGGCCGCGGCGACTTGCCCGAGCCGGACAAGCGCGCCCCCATCCACCACGCGCCGCCGCCGCTGACCGAGCAGGGTTCGGCCAACGAGATCTTCGAGACCGGCATCAAGGTCGTCGACCTGCTGGCGCCCTACGCCAAGGGCGGCAAGATCGGGCTGTTCGGCGGGGCCGGCGTCGGCAAGACCGTCATCGTCATGGAGCTGATCCACTCGATCGCCACCGAGCACGGCGGCTACTCGGTCTTCTGCGGCGTGGGCGAGCGCACGCGCGAGGGCAACGACCTCTGGCTGGAGATGAACGAGTCGGGCGTGATCAAGAACACGGCGCTGGTGTTCGGCCAGATGAACGAGCCCCCGGGCGCCCGCCTGCGCGTGGGGCTGTCCGGCCTGACCATGGCCGAGCACTTCCGCGATGTCATGCGCCAGGACGTGCTGCTGTTCATCGACAACATCTTCCGCTTCACGCAGGCTGGATCGGAAGTGTCGGCGCTGCTGGGCCGCATGCCGTCGGCGGTGGGCTACCAGCCTACCCTGGCCACCGAGATGGGCGAGCTGCAGGAGCGCATCACCTCGACCCGCGCCGGCTCGATCACCTCGGTGCAGGCCATCTACGTGCCCGCCGACGACCTGACCGACC